>NZ_JBLZUS010000003.1:0-350592 GCF_048565505.1 Sphingomonas sp. TX0543 | reverse complement strand
CGAAGGCGCTGGCAAGGCTGCCGCCCAGCTGCACAGCCGTCCCTTCTCGCCCGGCCGAGCCGCCGAACAGGTGCGTGACAACGGTGCCGAGGAAGATTAGCGGCGCCATGCGCAAAGGTACGCCGCCGCCCGGTTCATGGACCTGCTCGACGATCAGGTTGTTGCCGCCTTCGACGCTGCGGCCAAACAGATGATAGAGCAGCCCGACCGCGAACCCGCCGACCGGCAGGAGGAACAGCAGCCATGGATGCGCAAAGCGCGTGCGCGTGGCAATATCCAGGCTCCAGAGGAAGGCTGCGCAGAGACTGCCCACCGCCGCCGCCATGGGAACAAGGAGCGCCAGCCAACGCAACACGGACAGAGCATGGTCGTGCCGGTCCCGAACAAAGGTCAGGACGTTCAGGTTCGACAGCAATATTGCGAATTTAGCGCGCACGATTCCTCCTTGTTGCGAAAACGCATCAGGTAGGAATCATCAGCCCGAAGGCGGTTCGGCCGAAGCCCGGCGGAAATCCATCGCCTTGCCGGCGCATATCGTATGGCGAATGCGTTTGGTCAAGCAGCAACGCATGCGGAGGTGGATCTGTACGGCAACTTCATGCCTCTCCTGCGCTGGAAGCTGTCAGTCGCCTTTCGGCCCGCAGCCGACCTTCTCCGGCATTCACGGCGATAAGGTCGCCGGTAACTTCGGCACGACGATCAAGCCCAAATTCCGCGCCTGAGAAATCACGCGCCTCACCCCCTCAGGCGACCATTGCGTACCTTTGCGCGGCGTTGGCTCTCGCAAATCCTTGCTCAACCACGTCGCGAGGCTGCGAAGAGTAGCATCTGGATCGTTGTTGAGCTTGTCGGCCACCAGCAATGCGATCCGACTGTCGGGAGCCAATCGCGGCGCCGCCTCGAGTATCACCCGATCAGCGTAGCCCGCTTCGACCAACGTTCGGCATGCCTTCACCAGGGTACGCTCGGAAAACGACCGCACCGGCGGCTTAAGCGCCTGAATACGCCGGAGCACCAAGCTCCAGGGTAAGTGCGGTCGCAACCGCTCGACGATTGGCAGCCATCGAAGCCGGCCATCGACCAATTCGTGAAGATGCTTTTCCTTCAAACTGTGGCGCAAGTCGCCTATCGCCGACGGGTCTCTCGCGCGCATCTTCGGATTTCCCGGTCTGGCGCCGCGCGCAACCGCGGCCTTCAGCCCTGCCCGCGTCCGCTCGCGAATAAGCGCACGTTCGAACTCCGCAAAGGCGCCAAGCATCTGTGTCATCAGCATCCCTTGCGGGCTGCTGGTGTCGATCGGATCATTGATCGAGCGAAAATACGCTCCCTTGGCGCGGAGCGCTTCGACGATTTCCAGCAAATGTGACAACGATCGTGCGAGGCGATCGATCCGCACAACCACGAGGGTGTCCCCCTGTCCCACCGCTGCGAGCGCGCTGGCCAGTTTCGGACGGCTGCGGCTAGCGCCGCTGGCCCGGTCCTCGAATAGGGTTACACAGCCTGCGCGTCTTAACTCACTAATCTGGGCGAAGGTATCCTGTTCGTCGGTAGAAACGCGGGCGTAACCGATCAAGGGCATTTGTCACAATCCATCTAACGGGGTCAACCGACCGGTTGTCCCCGTATGGTAATCGCTTGAGCCCCGGTTGACCATCGTCCGAGGCGGATCAGATGCCTGGCACCCATCCCGTTTGAACCGAGTGTGCGGACGTTGAGAGAAGCCCCCTGCCCCGCCTGTCCTAGCCTGTGAATGCGCTAAGAAAGTGTCGCCGAAAAACGCTGGAGATCAGCCACGCAGCATCCAGGCGTCCGGCGGTATTCTTCCCTGAATCCAGCCGTATTCTTTCAACGCAGGATCCAGAAATTGGGCGGCGCCGGAGCGTCCAGTCGTATCCTGAAACGACAGACCTTATAGAGAGGCGTCAAACATGGACATGTGATAACTGCAATTATCAAATGTTGATGCTTTAAGGCATCAGAGTGATTGTATAGTAATCATACCTTTGCTATACATATACTATATACAATTGTTTTCACTGGATTTTTTTGACCGTGTCGCATGCGTTTCTTGGCTTCGAGACCACCGAACCGCCCTCGCTGGCGGATCTCGAGGCGCTGAGAGCCGCCCAGGCGCAAGCAGCCTTCTTCCTCGGTGGGCTCGATGCCGCCCTCACGTGGTGCCCGTCCGACATCCACCCCATCCTCGCTGCGCGCCTCATCCGCGAGACGCTGATCTCGGCGCTCCGGCAGGAAGGGCATCTCTTCACCGACGCGCGCTTCCACGCCTGGTTCGCCGGCCTTATACCCCTTTCCGACGAACCACTCCAGTTCGCGCTTGCCCCACGCGCCCTGGCGACCACCCTGCTCGCGGAGATGACCCACGGCCGCTGGACGCCGCTCGCCGACGCGGCGCTCGGGCTTGAAAAAGCCTGTCTGGCGCTGCGTGACCCCGACAGCGCCCTCGCCGTCGAAACCGCCCGGGCCGCGATCGACGAGGCCGCGGCCCTGGTCGCGGCGCTCGAGCCAGCCCCCCTCCCCTTTGCTGCGCTGGCCGCCCTCCACCGCGCCATCGGCCAAAGCCCGCGCTTCGCTCCCGCCGAGCGGACGACCGACACGATCGCGCTCGCGAACCGGCAAGTCGTGATCGAGCGCCCGCGCCCACCTTCCCCGCGCTGGGCGATCGAATGCGCCTTTGGCGCGCATCTCCAAGCCAACGGCGCCCATGGTGCGGCGCTGCCGCTGAACGGTCTGATCCGGCTCGACACGGTGCGCGCGGCCGACGTCGACGACAACCCGGCGCACGCCGCCATCGTTCAGGCCGAGGCGCTGCGCGATGTCTTGGAGCACCTCTTCAGCCTGGTCGCGGAAGCGCGCGACACGCGCAGGGCGCTGGCCGATCGCTACCGTGCGAAGCGGGCGAATTCGCGCGCACCGCAGCTCTATGGCCTCCTTTCCGGCTTTGGCCCGCTGCGCTCGTCGCAGATTGAGGCGGTGCTGGGCGTCACCCGCCTCGGGGTCCGGAAAATGCTCGACGCCTTGTCGGAAGCCGGTGATCTGGCCATCCAAACCCTCTCTGGGGTCAAGCTCTATTCGGTCAAGCGCAGCAGACCATCCGTTGCGCCTACCCCGCTGGCCGACGAACCGGGCCGGTTTTCCAGCGAGGCGATCGAGGACTATGATGCCGCCCTCGCCAAGATCGACGCCTTGCTGGCACGCTATGACGATCAGTCGGACGACCAGGCCTGAAAACCGGCAAAAATTTTGTCCCCGCAAATGCCCCTTACAGCGCCAAAACAGGCGCAGGCCAGCCCGGACTACGGCAGCGACCCCAAATCGCGCTGTACGGGCTTCTCAGGGCAATTTTACCAACCGAGCCCGCCCGGCCCGCGATCATTCGTCCATTTTTGCGCCGATGCGCGGTTCATCGAGCGATAGAGGCCATAATTGTCTTCAGGCTCCGCGGGGCGACCGAGCGGCTCGCCCCGCGCTTCCGCGCGCTGGGCAATGCAGAGATAGGTTTGCAACAGCATCGGCAAATCGGGTTCCCAGCGGCGGCCCCGCCTGGGCCTGTCGATAGCCGCCTCGATATCGATTCCCTCGACCCTCGGCTGCGGGCGCCGGAAGAACCCCCTCCCCTCCTTCGCAAGCTCGCTCCGGCTGAGCGCGACAAAGCGCTCGAAGCGCCGCGCCGGTTGCGCTCCGCTGCTGTGCCGCAAGGCCAGCAACCGGATCCGCTCGCTCGAAAAATGAAAACGGTTCGCGACGATGGTCTCGACATAGCGCCTGTACCGCTGCGGAGCGACGCCATCGTCGCCTTTGCGGAGAGAGTCGATCACGGCCCGATTATACGCGATCAGTCGCGCCGTCGGGCGCGCCGCGCGCACGATCTCGCGCGCGGCCGCCTCGAGGCGTCCCAGCATCGCCGCAAGTCTGCCGCCCTCCCGGCGCGGCGCGGCCCATGCCGGCATCACCGACAAGGGCAGCTGATGCTCGTGACACCACCAACTCGCGCTCCATATCCATTCCTTGCGGATATGGAGCGGCCGCCCTTCGGCGATCATCGAGGACCAGCAGCACGCGCAGCCATAGCGGCGCAGGGTCGGCGGCAATAGCCAATGCGCAGGCCCAGCGGCAAAACCGTCCATCACGGCATCGCGATCGACATCCACCGCCCAGCCCAGCCCGGCAACGAGCCCGTCGAATGTTGCATGATGCCGCGCCGGCAGGCCGAGCCTTCCCCTCGCGAGGTCATAATTTGCCAGCTCGGGATCGACATCGAGATAGCGGAACAAGCTTCTCCGCGAGGTTTCGTGGCGGCGCACGATCCGGTCCAGCCACGAATCGAAGCCCTCCTCAGTTTGGGGGCGCACCCGGAAGGCGAGCGGCGTGCGCTCCGGCGCTTCCGGTTTCATAAGAGCCGGTAGGGCGGAAAACGCTTCAGCGCATTGTCGATATCGTCACGCCTAATGACGCTGCGACCATCGCTTTTCGCGACCTTGGCCGACCAGTGCAGGATCCGCTTGAAATTGCCCGTCACACCATGGCTCGCGGCACAGATCCGTTCGGCGAGATCGGGCTCGGCGAGCCGGTCAGGCTCGACAAGGCCCATGCCGCGCGCCAGCGCCCGGATCAGCCGCTGTGACGCCTCCCCCGGCTCCCACAGCGGCAAGCGCAGGATGATCGAGCGCGAGGCGAGTTCGACATCTTCGGAAAAAATATATTCGGCCACGTCCAGACCCGCCACAACCAACGGCACATTGCCGGCGCTCATCAAATAGCGGAAGGCATCGAGCGTATCGCGGCGCGCCTTGCCGCTAGCCGTCAGAATCACATGGACATTGTCCACCGCGACAAGCCGGGTGCCCTGCTTGCCGAGCAGATCGACGACCCTGAGGTCCGCGACCTTGTGGGTCGTGCTGGTGACGGGCCAGCCTTGCTGCCACAGCAGGGCGAGATTGATCTTGAGCGAGGTCGGGCTCGAGGGGATGACCGTCCTCAGCACCGGCTGAAAGCGCGCATCACCCCAATCGGGCGGCTCGGGAAAGTCCGCGGTCAGCCGCCGTTGCACTTCACGCAAGATCGAGGTTTTGCCCATGCCCGAATCGCCGACCAGGACGATGCACGTTGGCCGTTCCTCGGGATCGTCATGGGCCACGTCGACGATCGTCTCGACGGCATTGCGCGCCTCGTCAAAGGCGATCCAGAAGGGCAGCGATGGTGCTGGTGCCATCAGCCGATCCGGTCCCAGTCTTCGCCCAGCTCGGCCGCGGGTTTCCAGATCACGGGCTTGGCCGCCGGCGCTTTTGGACGCCGCAGATCGGCCACGGTCGCCCCCTCCCCTTCGCGGCGCTTGGCCTGGCGCCGCGCCTCCTTCGTGCGGACACGGGCGCGGTGGATTTCCTGATTGGCCGTGGCCACCGCCCGCGCCGTCGCCGCGCGGCCGCCATCGGCCTGATAGGCCCGACCCAGAGCCCGCACCCCTGCCCTGGCGGCTTCCCAGTCCGCCTCCCAGACATCGGGATAGTCGCCGACGACCGACAGTTCGACATAGTGGCCATCGAGATCGGCGTAGACATGCTGGATCGTCCGCTCGTCCCAGCTGATTTCGATCTTTTGGCCGATCCGAACAGCAAGCTCCGGATGCCAGTAATGGCGATACTTGATCTGGATGCCCTTGGCCTGCACCGTCAGCGATTTCGACGGCAGGAACTGCCGGAACAGCGCGTCGGAATCGACCGACACGGGCAGCAGTGGGCTGTGCTTCGCCGCTTCGCGCTCCCACATCTGGGCCGGACACAGGCCGCCCAGCGCGCTATGCGGCGCGTGATGATAAATCGCGATCTGGCACAGCAGCCAGCGCTCGAATTCGCCAAGCGTCATCGCCGCGTCCGCCTCGGCGTCATAGCCGTCGCGCGCCGCCACATTCGCTCCGGTTGCACCGGGCAAAAGTCGCAGTTTTCCGACCATCGTGCCGATCAGCCGCTCGATATGCCCGCCAAGATGCGCCGGCCCAGGTCGCCGCACATCGGGGGCGATCCCGTTGCGGACACAGGCGCGCCGGAAAGCCTCCGAGCGATGCGGTTTGGCCTGATCGGCATGCAAGCGCCGGAACAGGCCGTGCATCGGGTAGCTGACGTCGACGTCCAAGTGGGCAAGGACCGGCTCTTTGGGCAACACGGCGCTGGCAACCGCCCGTCCGCACCGGAATGTCGAAGGGTCGCCGAAGCTCACATAATAGCCAAGGATGGACCGGGTCCAGATGTCGATGAGGAAGGTGATCCACGGTCTTCCGAGCTGTTCGCGCCGCAGGCTATCGACCAGGATGACATCGCCCTTGGTATGATCCATCTGAACCAGGTCGAGAAATCCCTCGCTGGCATATTCGCCGGGGTGCGGTTCATGCGCGCTCCGCGTCTTCGATCCCATCGTCGCTTTCGCCCAAACCCGGCTCGGAATCTCGGCCAGCAGCCGCTCGATCGTCTTCGAGCTTGGGATCAGATCGGCGGGAAACCGATGATCTCCGTTCTCCGCGTGCAACAGGCCCCAAATCTGCCGCGCCGCTTCGGCGCGCGACGGCGGCACCATCTTGAGCGCGATTTCGTCGATCAACGTCTCGATGGCGGCTCTCACCTCGGGATCGATCCGGTGCGAGCCGACTGCGGGTCCGCGCGGCTTTGGAGCCAGCGTTTCCGCAACCGGATGAACGCGGAAGAGCGCGGCCAGTGTCCGTATCCGCCGCTCTTTGAGGCCGGTTGCCTCGGAAATCGCCTGAACCTGAGCAGCCGTCACCGGGCTGCTAAGCGATATATGTCGCCGGAAATGCGGGTAGAGCGCCAATCCCGTCTCAAGCGATTTGAGGCTCCGCCGCGGCGCAGGAGACGGCTTGCGCTCAATCATGGAACGGGCTCCCAACGATTTTTGCTGCCCGGGTAATGTAGCTTATTTTGTCTAACGCCGCGACGTGCATATCGCCCCAGACAGAATCACATGCAGCGCATTCTATATAACATGTTGATTATACACGATATTACTGAAATGCTGCCTTTTCTGTCGGCTGACAGCTGAATTTCACGGTTGGCGGCAAGCGTTGCTCTCGAGCGACCCGCTTGAATGGCGCGATGCACTTCCCACGTCGGTGTTCGATCCGCCCGAGGCGGCCGAGCACCCTCCCCTCATTCGTGCCATCGACCGTGTCAGGCAATATTCACGGCAGCTCGGCACGATCGCGCCCTGGCTTGGGCTACCCTTCTCCCTTCGTGATCAGGGTCTATCCCACGTCCCACTGCCCTGCCTCTGCAGCGGCGCCAAGGCTATGCGGCTGAAGCCGCGGCTGTCCGACGCGGACTGGCTGCCGATCGTGAGGTCGCTGCAACGTGCTGCCGCTGATGGGACTGAGCGGCTCGATCAGCTCGAACGACTCTATCGTGACGCGCAGCGCGCGATCGTCAGCGAGTACAGACCGGGAGCGCTCCCCTCTTTGGCGGCTCTGACCATTCACCGTCCTCTTCTCTCGCCGCAATTTGTCTCCGAGGCTCTCGGCCTCACTATAGCTGGTGCGAGCAAGCTCCTCGAACGCGGTGTCGGGTCTGGGCTGCTGGTTGAAGTCACGCGGCGTCGTTCCTGGCGCGTTTTCGTGGCCGGAGATCTCGCGGTGACATTCGGATATGCCTCTCCCCAGCGCGGTCGACCGCGATTGTAGCCCCCTCCCCCACCTGCCGATCGAAGCCTCAGGCAGGTTTTCGACTCGTTCGATGAGCAGATGGCGGAGATCGATCGCCTTCTGTCGCGCTCCTGATCCAGCTATCGTCGCGATGAAGACGCCGTCGACGCGAGAGTCGCGTGCTGCGGTTTGGCCGATTTCCGCCGTTTTCTGACTGTGCCGCGTTATGTGCCGCGTGTTGTAACGCGCTGGGTGCCGCGATTGCGCTCTGCCTATCGTTCGCGCGGCGCAGCGCGCTAGCGCGTGCGGCATCGCGAGCCGCAGCGCTTGCGCTTGTGCGTTTACTGGCGCTTGCGTCCTCGCTGCTAACGTCGCTTGCTGATGCGCGTGTGCCATTCCCAGCGAGGTCAGTAGCGCGGTCGCCTTGCACCGCGCTTACACAGGCGCTATGAGAAGCGCAGATCAATTGTGCCGCGCTGCCTGTGCCACGTCACATGGGTGCCGCGCCCGCGACCCACAGGGAGCTATTTCGTGCCAGTCATCACTATCGCGCAGAGCAAGGGTGGAGCAGGCAAGACGACGCTTGCGCTTGCCCTCGCATCGGAATTCGAGGCACTGGGCGGCTCGGTGTTCATGCTCGACGCCGACCGTCAAAACAGCCTGTTGAACTGGCACCGGGATCGGATCGCAGCGGGCAGGGGAGGGGACTCGCGCATCGCCGTCGAGGACGCCTCGCAGCTGCGGGACTCGGATATCGGTGCCGCGATCGGACGAGCGCGCGAGGCGGCCCAGCTCGTCGTCGTCGATTCCGAGGGAACGTCGAACTTCAAGACCGCCTATGCCGCTATGGATTCCGACTTTGTCGTCATCCCGACACGGTCATCGCGGCTCGATCTCGAGCGAACCGTCGAAACCAGCGATATGCTCGAGAAAATGTGCCGCGGCGTTCCATACCGCGTGCTCATCACCCAGACAGGGCAGGTGGCCCGCTCCAAAGCCGAGTGGGAGATCGACGGGCAGATCAGGAAAGCCCTCCCGACCTTCACCGACCAGATGTTCACCCTCGACGCCTTTCGCGCCATGTCGAACTACCGGATGACCCTCGCTGAGGTCGAAGCCGCCAACCTCGCCAAGACCGAGAAAGCGCGCCGCATCGCGCAAAGCATCCTCGCCGATATTCTCAGCGAAATTCAGAACAAGGAGGCAGTCGATGCCTGAAGAAAAGGCCGCCGTGAGCAGCATGGGCGACATCATCGGATCGACACGGCAGCGCCTGGAGCAGCCAGAAGCGCCCGCCGATCGTCTCCGCGGGCTCGTTGCCGCTACAGCCGCGCCCAAACCTGCCAGCACCCCGCCGGTCCAACGCGAGCCCGCCGGATCGGCGCTCCCAGCCAATTATTTTCCGCAGGTTACTGCCGATCTCGGCGTCACACCCAAGCGCAAGCCCCAGCGCGGTCCGGCCCGGTCGCTCCATATCAGCATGCGCCTGTCGCCTCCTGAGCGAGACCGCCTCGTGCGCTGGTGCGACGACCGCAACCTCAGCCTCCCGGACGGGATCATGGCGCTGATCGATCTGGCCGAAGGGGAGGGGAGGGCGCCCGAATAGGCCCGCTATCGCTTTATGTGAGGAATCGGGGGAGGGCAGGCTATCCCTAAGGCCGGCCACGAAGCCCGACGAAACTTTTGCAGAAGCCTTCCCAGGATTTGTAGAGCGGCACGCCCGTCAGGGTCTTGAGCCGGTCGCCCATCTTCTCGCGAAACGCGCCGGCGATCAGATCCTTGTCCCAGCCGCCTCCGAAATCCGCCACGATCGTCAGCAGGCGCTGATCCCCGCAGAAGTGCATCGATCCAGTGGGGAAGGGCTTGCTCGACGGCAATGCCGCCACAGGGGCGGCCGCCGGAATGGCCGCGACCTCCTCGACGCTGCCGTCGCGCCTGGCACGCCGTCCGACCTTGGGCCGATCGAGCTCCTTTGCCGTCTCTTCCTGCTCGACAGGGTCCTTCGGGCTGAAGGTCAGCTTGACCGCCTCGACCGGCCGGCCGCGCCCGGACCCCCGGATTTCTTCCCATTCCACGATGAAATCGGCGAGCTGGTCGATCTCCGCCTTCGATTTGACGAGCACGTCACGCCGAAACTCGGCGAAGTTCTTGAAGCTGCCGTCGGGCACACCCAGGCGTCGGCGCAGTTCATCGACGTTCATTTTGACGACGCGGTTCTGCCGATTGATGATCAGGCAGCCAAGATCGTACAAGGTGAGCGAATAGCGCGACTGGAGCGCAAGCATCACCCCGAGGTTCACCCGCGCATAGTAATCCGAACGCTGGATCACGCGCTTGAAGCTCTCTGAGAACTGAAACTCCACGACGCTCATGCCGTCTTCGGAGATTTCCTCGACGCAGCTCGACAGCAGCGACTGCGACATGATCGCAGGCTTACCCTTCTTCGAGGTGGTCCGGATACGGACGATCACGCGTAGCAGTTCGTCCATCACCGGCTGGATGCGCTCGTTACCCTTGTGCGAGCCGCGCAGTTCCTTCTTGGTGATCGTGAAAGTCTTGCTGTCTTCGCCGGCTTCCGGTCCCGCTTTCCGCAACATCAGTGCGAAAGCCTTTCTTCCGGCCGCACTCAACGACCCCGTCTCGAACTCGGATTCGACTAATTCCCCAGGTTTACTTACAAAGTCGAGGTCGCGGCGGCGAATCACGTCAGCGACCCGCAACGTCCGGCTCAGACCCTCCAGGTCAGGCGGAACCTCGATTTCCACGGTGTCCGAATCGAGCTTCATGTGAGTTGCATACCATCAGCTTGTCATAATGAGAACCGCCCCCCGTTCACTCACATAGACGTGCCCCCAGACGCTCACACAGACGTTGTCGGGCTATGCGACCACCAGCCCCCAAGCGCTCACATAAAACCGCGGAGCCCTCGGCACGCGACTCGCGCTCCCAAGCCGAGTCGCATTCGCTCCCCCGAAAACTCACATAAAAGATTCGTGCCGCGCGGCCGGCCCGAAGCGGCGAGCAGGGCCGCGCGGCGCGTTACCCCCGGCGACTCACATATAGATCTTCATATCTCGTTGGTTTAATTGGCTTTTCTTGGCATCCCCCGATCGCTCACATAAAGGTGGGGGAATTCCTTATTTCGAACGCCCCCTTTCCGCGGGCCGCCCCCGAGACCTCACGCAAAGATCCGCACGCCTCGGCCACGATCCCCCAATCGCTCACATAAAAGAGCATCTCCGATGTCGGCGATCTTCCCCGAAGCAAAAACATACGGGGATTCAGGGCTTTCCCGGCAGCTCTTTAGCCCATTTCGCCTGCGTCCCCCGAGAACTCACATTGTCCCCCGATCACTCAGGCTCCAGCCCCCCCTGGCTCGCACAGACGCCCCCGAGCCCTCACACTGAAGCCCCCGTCTCCTCACAAGGAGGGCACTCAACCTATTGGTTTACCGTCGCAAACGGCCCCTGAATCTTAGAATCAATGAATCTATGAAGCTCCCGCGCTCCGCTTGGGCGTTTTCAAGATTTGATTCTTTAAGAGGAGCAAATCGACCGTCCCGCATAGCCGGTAAGCTGCGCCCCAGGATAAGGTGAGCCGGCAGAGAGGCAAGGGGGAGCATGGGCCGCGAAAGGAACTGCCAATGGCCCTTGTCGCGCTCAGACCAACCCAGGACCTCATCGATCTAGTCGGCTCGCTCGGGGGAACCTGGCACGGACGCACCGCCATGTGCCCGTGTCCCGCCCACGCCGACAGCACGCCCAGCCTCTCTATTCGCCAAGGCAACCAGGGTATTCTCGTCACCTGCTTTGCCGGGTGCGACCGGGAAGATGTTCTGCGTGAGCTTCGGCGGGTCCCGAGCCGTGGTCGCTTCGCCTACACCGACACGCCCACCGCGCGGTCTGGCAACGCAGAGCGGCTCTGGGACGAGGCGCTCCCTCTCGATGGCACGCTCGCCGAACGCTATCTTCGCCTGCGACATCTCTGGCCTGTCACCCATGACCTGCGCTTCCACCCGCGCTGCCCCTATCGGCCCAAGCCGTGGACGACCTATCATCCTGCGCTGATCGTCGCGGTGCGGGAAGGGCGGCGCCTGACTGCTGTCCAGCGGATATTCCTCGACCCACTGACAGCCCGATATCGGATGAAGCTGATGCTCGGCCAGCCGGGGCAAGGCGCATGGCAGGGAGGAGGGCAGGCAGTTCCTGTGCTGGCGCTGGCCGAGGGCTTCGAAACCGCGCGCGCCTTCACCATCCTCCACGACATACCTTGCTGGACGAGCCTCGGAGCCCGCCGGCTCGACCAGCTCCTGCTGCCGTCATCGCTGACCTCGTTGATCCTGGCCGTCGACAACGATGCCGAAGGCGCGATCGCGGCAGAGCGGGCAGCCCTGCGTTACGCCAGGCCGGATCTCGTAATCACCCCCATGCCCCCCAAGGGCGTCAAGGACTGGGCCAAGGTTCTCGAGATGAGCCGGCGATGACCAGGGTCTCGCCAAGGACAGCCAGGCATTGGCGCAGCACCTTGGGGAACTTCCTGATTGCCGGAGGCAACGCGGGAGAGGAATGCAATGCCCGGAGGAGCGCATGGCACGTATTGCGATCATCGATGGACATCCCGATGCTGATCGGGCGCGCTTCGTTCACGCGCTGGCGGATGCCTATGCGGCGGGTGCCGAGGCAGGCATCCATGACGTCCGCAGGATCGATATCGCGTCCCTGGATTTTCCGATCCTGCGCTCGGCCAAGGAATGGCGCGAGGCCGATCCTGTAGACACGATCCACAAGGCGCAGATCGACATCCGGTGGGCCGACCATCTCGTGATCCTCTATCCGCTTTGGCTGGGCGACGTGCCCGCTCTCCTCAAAGCCTTCCTCGAGCAGGTCATGCGGCCCGGCTTTGCGATCGATGAAACCGAACCGGAGCAGCCAGCAAGACTGCTCGGAGGCCTTTCGGCGCGTATCATCGTGACGATGGGGATGCCCGCACCCTTCTATCGGTTCTTCTACCGGGCCCACAGCCTCAAGAGCCTCGACCGCAATCTGCTCCGCTTCGTCGGCATCGCGCCCGTTCGCTATTCGATCATCGGCGGCGTCGAAAAGGGTAGCGGACACCGGAAACACTGGCTGCACCGCATCCGCCAGCTTGGCCAGGACGCCCGATAGCGCTGGTTCGGAAACTCCCGGCGAACCCCAGGCTTTCCGCGATTGCGTAGCCGGCCCCTGACAACCACCGCGCGACTGGGCAAAGGGAAGGGGGGTCGAAGGATTGATGCTGCCGATGGGGCAGCCAGTCCGGAGACCCCACCATGTCCGATCTCTTCGATACCGCCACCGCGGCCGAACGCCGTGCGGCCACACTTCTCATCGACCGCCTCAGGTCGACGGACCCGATCACCCGGGCCGACCTCAATGCGGCGATGATCGAAGGCTATGGCGGGACCGACGCGGACGGGCTCTGGACCCAGCGCGACAGCTTCGAGATTCTCGAGCATGCACTCGCCCACCACCTCCAGTTCGGTCCCTATCCGCTGACCTCGCTCGATGATGTGATTGCGGCCTGCGACCTGCTCGACCGGCTGCCCACCCAGACCGTTCGCAGCGAAGATCAGATCGAATGGCAGCAGTTCTCGACACCTGTCGATCTTGCTGCGGTGGCGGTAGTCCTCGCCAATATCCAGAGCGACGATGTGATCCTCGAGCCGAGCGCCGGCAATGGGCTCCTCGTGGCGCATTGCCGGGACTTCGGCTCCCTCCAGCTCAACGAATACGCATCGGGCCGCCGGGCGCGTCTCGCCGATGTCTTCCCTGATGCGACCGTCACCGGCCACGACGGCGCCACGATCAACTCGAGCCTGGCGGCAGCGGCGCGTCCCAGCCTGATCCTCATGAACCCGCCATTCTCCCGGTCGGTCGGGCTGGGCGCCGACGCACACGCCGCTGTCCGACATCTCCAGGCAGCCCTTCGCCGACTGCAGGCCGGCGGCCGTCTGGTTGCGATCATGCCCGACTGGTTCGGACCCAATGCGCGGATGCGCGATCTCTTCGAGACCACGCTGCGCGATGTCAGCGTGCGGACCTCGGTGCGGCTCGAGAAATGCTATCTGAAGCACGGCACCAGCATCGCGGTCCGGCTGTTCGTGATCGACAAGGTCCCCGGCACGACCATTCCCGCGACGATCCAGCGCACCTCCATCCGTGAGCTCATCGGCGCGCTCACGATCCACGAGCGCGGGACCCTCGCGGCGCCATCGGCACCGGCTCCCAAGCGATCGAGCAGCCCCTCGCTGTTCCGCGCCATGAAGAGCAATCGCGCGCAGCCGCGGCCCTATCACGCTCCGGTGCGCAACAACGTGCTGCCCGTCGAATACGCGCCGCTCGACACGCCGGCGCCGCTGCTCGACCAGGTCGGTGTCTATCTTCCCTATCGTCCGAGCCGGATCACCTTCGACGCCGCCGGCGAACATCCGACCGCCCTGGTTGAATCCGTCGCGATGGGCTCGATCGCGGCGCCGATCCCGGCCTATGTGCCGCGGCTCCCCGAACGCACTGTCTCCGAACGCCTGCTGTCGGCCTCGCAGCTCGAAACCGTCGTCTATGCCGGTCACGCCTGGGACCAGTTTCTGCCGGGGAAGTTCAGGCCCGCCAAGGAAGGCGTCGGCCTTGAGGAAGCGCAGGATGGCCGCGCCTATCGCATGGGCTATTTCCTCGGCGACGGCACCGGGGCGGGGAAGGGGCGGCAGGTCGCCGCGTGCATCCTCGACAGCTGGCTCGCCGGGCGCCGCCGGAACATCTGGATTTCGAAGAACGAGGCGCTGCTCGAAGACGCGCGGCGTGACTGGACCGCGCTCGGTGGTCTCGCGGCCGACATCCAGCCCCTCTCCAACTGGAAGATCGACCAGGCGATACCGCTGGAGCAGGGCGTGCTCTTCGTCACCTACCCGACGCTTCGTTCGGCACGCGGTGACCACAGCCGCCTCCAGCAGGTCATCGACTGGGCAGGCGACGATTTCGAAGGCGTGATCGGCTTCGACGAGGCGCATGAGATGGGCGGCGTCGCCGGCGGCGAAGGGGCGCTCGGCAAGAAGGAGGGCTCGCAGCAGGGCATCTCCGGGGTCCTGCTCCAGAACCATCTGCCCGGCGCGCGCGTCCTCTACGCCTCGGCAACCGGCGCCTCCGACGTCAACAACCTCGCCTATGCCGTGCGGCTGGGCCTGTGGGGGCCGGAAACCGCCTTCAGCAACCGCGAGCAGTTCATCTCCGGCATCCGCAAGGGCGGCATCGCCGCGATGGAGCTCGTCGCTCGCGACCTGAAGGCGCTCGGCCTCTACACCGCCCGCGCGCTGAGCTTTGCCGGCGTCGAATATGACATCCTGCGGCATGAACTGACGCGCGAGCAGATCGCGATCTACGACGCTTATGCCGACGCCTGGGGCATCATCCACCGCAACATGGAGCATGCCCTCGAATTGACGGCGGTGGTCGACGGGCTCGAAAATGCGACGCTCAACAGCGGTGCCAAGGCGTCTGCGCGCTCGCGGTTCGAGTCGACCAAGCAGCGCTTCTTCGGTCAGCTCCTGCTCAGCATGAAGCTGCCGACCGTGATCGCAGCGGCGAAGTCGCATCTCTCCGCGGGGCAGTCGGTGGTCCTTCAGCTGGTCACGACCGCGGAATCGATCCTCGATCGGCGGCTTGGCGACCTATCGCCCGACGAGCGGGCAAATTTGGAAATTGATCTCAGTCCCCGTGAGTATGTCTAATGTTGAGCTCAACATTACACATATTCTTTGCAGTCGCAGTTTATGTCGAGCGTGGCAGCAGGAGGCGCAGGTTTCCTTCGGTTTTCCATGATTTCACTCCAGATAATTACGGTTCCCTCGACCTGAACAAGTCGAAGGAACCACCATGAGAACAAGATCATCAGAGCTGTTTTGTCCGGCACAGCTCCGGATCGAAGATCCGCCCAGCTCGGATGCCCTATTCAACGCCTTCCTCTCCTCTCTGTGGGTCAAGGAGGAAGCGGCCTGTTCGATCCTGTACAGTGCAGCGATCCGTCATTTCCTGCATTGGCTGGATATGCATGCCATCCCGGTCAGTACGCTCGACGATCAAGTCGTCCGACGGTTCGAGAAGCACCGTTGTCGGTGCCACGGATACTCGGCTCAGCAAGCCTGTTGATTTCCGCTGAGAGCTGACCCGGGAAGGTCCAAAGTTTCCACTGAGAAGTGACCCATGTTCTGAGCTTCCCCCTGGCATTTGCGTCGGGGGATCAAGGAGTGATCGACATGGCGTTATTGAGCGTAATCCGGCGCTGGCATTTCCGCGAAGGGATGCCGATCCGGGAGATTGAGCGACGCACCGGATTGTCGCGCAACACGATCCGCAAGTACCTGCGCGCCGGCACGGTAGAGCCGAAGTTCAAGGTTCCCGAGCGGCCAAGCAAGCTGGACCCGTTCGCCGAGAAGCTGTCGGCATGGCTACGGATCGAGGCGGGCCGGTCGCGTAAGCAGCGGCGCACCGCCAGGCAGATGCACGCCGATCTGGTCGTGCTGGGCTATGACGGATCCTACAACCGCGTCGCGGCCTTCGTTCGCACCTGGAAGGCCGAGCGGCAGCGTGATGCCCAGACCAGCGGCCGCGGTACTTTCGTCCCGCTGGCGTTCGCGCCGGGCGAGGCGTTCCAGTTCGACTGGAGCGAGGACTGGGCGATCATTGCCGGCGAGCGGACCAAGCTGCAGGTGGCGCACAGCAAGCTGTCGCACAGCCGGGCGTTCATCGTCAGAGCCTATCTGCTCCAGACCCACGAGATGCTGTTCGATGCGCTGACCCAGGCGTTCCGGGTTCTCGGCGGCGTCCCCCGGCGCGGGATCTTCGACAACATGAAGACCGCGGTCGACCGGATCGGTGCCGGCAAGGTCCGGCAGGTTAATGCCCGGTTCGCGGCGATGGCCAGCCACTACCTGTTCGAGCCGGATTTCTGCAACCCGGCCGCCGGTTGGGAGAAGGGACAGGTTGAGAAGAATGTCCAGGATGCCCGGCGCCGACTGTGGCAGCCGCTGCCCAGCTTCCCCGATCTGGCGGCACTCAACGCCTGGCTCGAACAGCGCTGCATCGAGCAATGGGGCCAGATCCAGCATGGCGTCCTGCCCGGCACGATCGGCGATGCCTGGGCCGACGAGGTAGTCAGCCTGATGCCGTTGGGGCGGACCTTCGACGGCTTCGTCGAGCACGCCAAGCGGGTCTCGCCGACCTGCCTCGTGCACTTCGAGCGCAACCGCTACAGCGTGCCGGCATCCTTCGCCAACCGGCCGGTCAGCCTACGCGTCTACCCTGACCGAATCGTCATCGCCGCCGAAGGCCAGATCCTGTGCGAGCATGACCGGATCATTGAACGCTCGCACCACCTGCCGGGGCGGACGGTCTATGACTGGCGGCACTATCTGGCGGTGATCCAGCGCAAGCCTGGCGCCCTGCGCAATGGCGCGCCCTTCGCCGAGCTGCCTGATGCGTTCCGGCGGCTGCAGGGCCATCTTCTCAAGCGCCCCGGCGGCGACCGGGAGATGGTCGAGATCCTCGCCCTCGTCCTGCAGCACGACGAGCAGGCGGTGCTTTGCGCCGTCGAGCTGGCGCTCGAAGCCGGCGTTCCGGCCAAGACCCACATCCTCAACATCCTGCACCGGCTGACCGACGGCAAAGCTGGCACCCCGCCGAGAATCGACGCCCCACAGGCGCTGAGCCTGGTCCGCGAGCCCAGGGCTAACGTCGAGCGCTACGACGCGCTCCGCAACAAGGAGACCGCCCGTGCGTCATGATCCTGCCAGCGCCGCCGTCGTGGTCATGCTTCGCGGTCTGAAGATGTACGGCATGGCCCAAGCCGTCAGCGAACTCGTCGAACAGGGGGCGCCGGCCTTCGATACCGCGGTGCCGATCCTGTCACAGCTGCTCAAGGCCGAGGTCGCCGAGCGCGAGGTCCGCTCGATCGCCTACCAGATCAAGGCCGCCCGCTTCCCGGCCTACAAGGACCTCGCCGGCTTCGACTTCGCTTCCAGCGAGATCAATGAAGCCATGGTTCGCCAGCTGCACCGCGGCGAGTTCATCGACGGCGCCCACAACGTCGTGCTGATCGGCGGGCCGGGCACCGGCAAGACCCACATCGCCACCGCGCTCGGCATCCAGGCGGTCGAGCATCATCGCAAGAAGGTCCGCTTCTTCGCCACCGTTGACCTGGTCAACGCGCTCGAGCAGGAAAAGGCCATGAACAGGGCCGGCCAGCTGGCCGATCGGCTGCTGCGTCTCGACCTCGTGATCCTCGATGAGCTCGGCTACCTGCCGTTCAGCTCGTCAGGCGGGGCATTGCTGTTCCACCTGCTCAGCAAACTCTACGAGCGCACCAGCGTCGTCATCACCACCAACCTCAGCTTCAGCGAGTGGGCCGGCGTGTTCGGCGATGCCAAGATGACGACCGCGCTGCTCGATCGGCTCACGCACCACTGCCACATCCTGGAGACCGGAAACGACAGCTTCCGCTTCAGAGCCAGCACCGCCGCCGCGGCGCCCAAACCACGAAAGGAAAAATCGCCAGCTTGACCCATCACCCGCATCGCGGGACATATCTTCAACCCGGGTCACTTCTCGATGAAAATCCCGGGTCAACTCTCAGCGGAAATCAACAGGCAGGCGAAAAAAAGAGCCTGCCCGGCAGGACCAGGCAGGCTTTATGAGTGGGAGGCCGCCGAAACTTTCGACTCGAAGGCCCCTCGGGTCGCAGCAAGATCGTATCGTAACGCGCCTGCATTTCCTTGCACGGATGCGACACTCGCGTGTCGCTAGAGGCGCCCGCATTCGACGAGCAGGTTCGTCGCCGTTTCGAGCCGGTCCGGGGTCGGCTCTGGAGGATTGCCCTGGCGCGTCGTGCCCGGCGTTAGCGTCCATCCGCCCTCGTCCATGACAATCCGCAACCGAAGGATTGTCTTGCCCCGGTTGCGAGCGTCGGCCAGGCCCCGTCCCACCGACCAATAGGCATGCTGCGCCATGATCCAGATCTCGAGCACGCGCCCGACGAAACCGGCCGGGGAGAGCTCACGCCAGCTTTCCGCCTCCCTCTTGGCCCGGCTGAGGGGCAATCGATCGGGGTTCTCGAAGGGATGACCCTGGTTCGGCGCTTCCCGGAGGCAGAGAGCAAGGGCCGCGACAATGGCCGCCGGAAGCTGTTCCTGGTCCCGCAGGACTTTCTGCAGCGAGCGAAGATGCTCGACAGGATTCGCGGTATCCGTCGACGCGAGAATCCAGTCTCCAGCGCTCTCCGGCAATGACGCTTCGTCGAGGGCATCGATGAAGGCCTGTGCGAGCTGCCCTGTGGAACGAGGTCCAGGCAGAAGCGCGCCGATCGTCCAATAGAACAGGCCTTCGAGCGCGAGCCGGAACAGCTGCCGGATCTGGACCGCTCTCCATTCGTCCGCCGCGATCGGGCGGTCGTTCGCACTGCTCCATGCGGCGGCCCGATCGGCCATGCGCATTCTGATATCCTCGTAGGTCGCCTCCTCGTCCGCGAGATCCGCAAAGGCAGCCTGAATCAGAGCGACGCCTTTCTGGCGGGCGGGCGCCGCGCGTTCGCCGCCGAGCCTGACGAACATGGCCTTCGCTTCGGCCGCGCGAGGCTTGTCCATCGTCCAGAGTTTACCCCAGCGCTCGGCGTCCGCCCGCTTCACGCTGACGCTTCCGAAGCGATTGAACGCCTCGTGGTCCAGCTCACCCTCGAAGCGCTTTTCGAAAGCGTCGAGCACCGGCTCGAGGGCAGGATCGGGCTGAAATATGCCAGCGGCGCCCTCGACCGGGATCAACCAGCCCATCGTGCGCAGGCTTGGGCCGTAGTTCAGCGGCGATATGAAGCCGGTGGAATAGCGTCGCATGTTCCGCCGGGCATCCCATTCCTCGCCGCCAAAGCGATAGCGCACGGCATCCAGCATCGGGCGCATGGCCTGTGCTCCGGGTATGTCGGCTTTCGGATCGATCAGGAACTGCGACCAAGCGTATATCGCTTCGATCCGGTCGACGAAATCGCGCATTTCCTCGGGCTGTGCGCTCTGTCGCCTTCCGCGCTCCAGGATATGGCGGACGCGCCGCCAGGCCCAGGCCATCAGCGTATAGGGCCGGATGTGGCTTGCCACGTTGTTGAGGTCAGGGAGCACCCGGTCCATCAGGCCGAAATTGATCTGGCGCAGACCGAGCGGATCCACGCCGCCCATGCCGACCTTGCTTTTGTCGACCGGCCGGGGCTCGTCGGCCGTGCGGGCGACATCGAGGAGTTCGTTCAGATCCATCACGTTCAGCAATCCCGATTGAGCAGGATTCGGCCGCAGCAGCTCGCCAATCCCCGGAGCCGCAGATCTTCTCCGGCCGCAAGGGGCAGCCGTATATGGCAACGCGGGCACGACGCTCGGAAGGTCTCCAGTACCATCAGCTTGGCGAACGAGGCGGGATCGCGCAGCGCCCGGTCAAGACTGGGCCAGTGCGGCGAAGAGCGAAGGCTATCAAATCCGGCATCGGGACCATGCCCATCGCCGGCGGCAAGATAGGCGTCGATCTGCTCGCCCATGGTCCTTGCCGTCAGCACTTCGCCGAGAAAACCGTCGAGGTCGATGCCTTGGCCGAGCAACGCCATGAAAGCCGGGATCACATCTGGAGAGACGGCAACGGTGGCCGGATCGATGCCGCGACGCAGGAAATAGCGTCGCGCCCGAATGGCATTGTCGTCCCGCCGGTCGGCGGCATGATGAAGGAGGATGGAAGCGGCGGCGAGATCGCTTTCGGGGCCGTCAAGCGCGGCGATCTGCGGCAACACCTTGTCGAGCCAGAGTTGCACCTTGGCCGGTGCCGGTCTGATCCGGTCGGCCAGGAAATGCGACAGCGACAGCGCCATGAGCGCGTTACGACCCGCGGCCTCAGGCGCCAGCATGGTCGTCAGCAGTTCGTCGAAGATCTGGAGCGACCGATAGTTCGCCGCTTCTTCGGACCTCGCTCGCTTCTCGCGGTCCTTTTCATCG
Source organism: Sphingomonas sp. TX0543 (assembly GCF_048565505.1). Classification (NCBI taxonomy): domain Bacteria; kingdom Pseudomonadati; phylum Pseudomonadota; class Alphaproteobacteria; order Sphingomonadales; family Sphingomonadaceae; genus Sphingomonas; species Sphingomonas sp. TX0543. The sequence continues at coordinate 329,890 of NZ_JBLZUS010000003.1, read as the reverse complement.
TCGTCGTCGTCATCGTCGGTTTCGCCGCCGGCGCCCCAGGGACCGCGCGACTGCCTGAATACGGCACGGATCAGGGCCATGGTGTGCCGCCACGCGGACGATGTTTCCTCTCCGGCCGCGCCCGACAGCAAATTGGCGCCGAGGGCAGCCGCATTGAGATCGGCGAGCGTCACCATGCCTTCGGTCCCGTCTGGCCGGCCGCCACTACCGCCACCGCCGATGCCGAGCGACGCTGGCATGCGACTTGGATCCTCGCGAAACCACGCCAGGATGGCGGCGACGTCGGTCGGTGTTTCGGTGCCGGCGAGCATCGCCATGAGCCGCGTGGCGATCGAACCCGTGCGCCGGATCAGCTCGAGCGCCGCCGCAATCGACACGAAGCCTTCCCAGCGCCGGCCGCCTTGCTCAAGTCCGAGGATCAGACGACCGTTTTCCCAGCTTTCGAATTCGATGCCCGGCGCGTCGAGCTGGAAATGGCCGTCGCCAGAGACCACGACCGGACCCAGCGCATGGGATCCCCTGGGGGTTCGCAGCACGGCGATTGCGTTGCCGCCAAGCCTTGGTGTCAGCGCGCGGCCCGTTATCCGTTCTCCTTCCAGCGAGGCGCTCAGGATTCCGACCGCGGAGTCGCTCGTCTCGTTCTCGTCCAGCGCGTCTGCCGGGAGGCGGGCAGGGGCCGTTCCCGGGGCCGTGACCCAGTAGCTCTTGCTGCCCCGCTGGACCCGGAGCACCCCGGCCTCGACGTTTCGCCCGAACAGACCGGCATGCGTCACGTTGGCGCTGCCGCTGAGAAGGAGGCGTCCTTTGCGGCAAACCAGTTCGATCGACTTGGCATGGAGCGGTCTGTCATCGTGGCCGAACACATCAACGACATCGACCGGCTGCCACTTGGGTCCGCCCTCGAAGGGCCAGGCATTCGAGCCCGGACCGCGGACCGTTCCTGCGGGATGGGCATGGAGATGCGCTTTTTCGATACCCAACAGTGTCGCGAGCGCATCCAGGCCGTCGGCGCGTAGATCGTAATAGGGCGAGACCGCCGTAAGACGGGTCACACCGCCAAGATCCTCGGCATAGAGCGCCAGCTGTTCCGCGATCGGCGCATCGAGGCTGTGCACCATGTGGATATTCCCCGCCCGCGGCTGGCCCTGCGCCGATCGTCGCAGGGAACCGGCAATGGTCTCGCAGGCAGGCCCTGCCGCGATGATGATCTGAGCCGACGCGGCGAGCTGTTCGAAAAACGCCGCCGCATCGTCGAAGGCGTCCGCGGCGAAGCTCGGATGCAGATGCTCGACCAGCTCGAGATTGCCGCCCCAGCCAGCGAAAGTCAGGTTGCCCGATCCGACGAGAAGATGGGCATCGTCATCGCCGAACAGCGCGCCCACTTTTGCGTGGAACACCCCGTGATTTGCGCATGCCACGGCTTCGATCTCATAGTCGCGGCCGACCCTGCGCGCGCCTTCCTCGCTCAGGCCGGCGCGCACACCTTCCGGATCGGCCAGGATGAGGGCATTGCGACCACCCCCGCGAAGCAGCGCGTCGAGAAGCACCGCCTCGAAGAACGACAGCGAAAGCGCATAGGTCGTGAAGGCAGCGCGCTTCCACGGCGCTGCCGAGATCAGATCAAGCGGATTCACACGCACCCCCTTGGTTCAAGCCTAATCGCTCGCCAGTTCACCGACAGTAAAAATCGAGGCTTGCCCGAAAGGCGATCGCTCGGCGGCTCAGCCGCCCGCAGGTTCGCCGCAAGCCAATCGGGGAAAGGGAAGGGGGGACGGAGCTGGTGTCCGGGATGATCCGGACGCCAGATGGAGCTCCTTCCCATGACCGCATCCGTTAAGCTCGCCAAGCTCACGCTTTCGCCCATCAACGTCCGCAAGCGACCCGACGAACTGCTCGAAATCCCGCAGATGGCGGCCGATCTCGAAGCGCGCGGCGTCCTGCAGAACCTGCTCGTCACACCCGTCCGGAAACCGCGCGGCACCTTCGAGGTGTTTGACGGCGGTCGCCGCCTGCGCGGCCTGCGCCTGCTCGCCGAGCGCGGCGTGATCGACCCCGAGACCTATGACGTTCCCGTGAAGGTCCTGGTCGGTGACGAGGCGACCCTGTCCGAGACGTCGACGGCGGCCAACTTCCACCAGCTCAAGATGACCCCGGCCGAGGAATGCCGGGCGTTCCAGTATTTCATCGGGCTGACGGGCGACATCGACGGCGTCGCCAAGCGCTTCGGCCTCACCCGCCGCTTCGTCGAGGGCCGCCTGCGCCTTGCGACGCTCGCCGAACCGATCTTCGAGGCGCTGAGCGAAGGCACGATCACGCTCGACGTCGCCAAGGCCTATGCGTCGACCGAGAACCAGGAGAAGCAGCTGCTCGTCTGGAACAGCTACGGGACCAGCTACTCCAACGCCGACACCATCCGCCGTGTCATCGCCAACGAGACCATGAACTCGACGGATCCTGTCGCCATCCTGGTCGGCGAGGACCGCTATGCGGACGCGGGCGGCAAGGTCGACCGCGACCTCTTCAGCGACAGCGGCGACAAGTGGGTCAACCCCGAGATCGCGCAGCGGCTCGCCGCGGACATCATGGAGGCGGAAGCCAAGCGCGTCGGTGAGGAACTGGGCCTCGGCTGGATCCGTCCGATCGCGTCCAACTATACCCACAGCGCCGCCGCCGGCCTCTATCGCGTCATCCTGCCCGCCGCGGACCTGACCGAGGAACAGCAGGCCCGGCTCGAGGCGATCGCGGAACGCCAGCAGGTGATTTCCGTGGCGATGGACGACGAAGCCATCGGCGAGGACGCCTATAAGGCGCTGGACCAGGAATATGACGCGCTCAGCGCCGAGGAGCATGCGATCCGTAACGTCGCGCCGGTCCTGCCGGACGAACTGCGGCCGCTGGTCGGCGCCTTCCTCAAGCTGACGCCCAAGGGCGAAATGGTGCTCGACGCCGAATATTACAGCGAGGAGCCGATCCGGATCGGCGGCACCGAGGACGAGACGGGCGACACCCCGGACAAAGGCTCGCGCAGCCGGCCGAGCGGGGCCGGCAGGGAATCCGCGACCCCGGCCTCCCGGCCGGAAGCGGTGGCACCGGGCGGCAAGCCGCTCAGCGCCCGGCTTTACGACGAACTCGCGATGCAGCGGCGCGACGTCCTGGCAGCGACGCTCCTCAGCCACCCGGCCCTCGCGCTCGACTATGCGCTCTTCGTCATGATCGACGATCGCATGACCGCCGAAAGCGCCTATGGCTCGACAATTCGCGCGCGCTCGCCCCAGGACCCGGTCACCGGCGAGCAGCCTGCGACCCGCGCCCGTAGCTATCTCGCCGAAGCCCATGACGGGCTCGATGCCGGCTGGACCGAGTACCAATCGCAGGTCGACCGGTTCGAGGCCTTCCGCGGTCTCGACGACGACGCCAAGGCAGCCTGGCTCGCCTATATCGTCGCGATGTCGCTCGAAGCGCCGAATTCCCGCGCCGAGCAGTCCCCGCTGCACAACCGGCTTGCGACCATCATGGAAATCGATGTCGCAAGCTGGTGGCGGCCGACCTCGGAGAACTTCTTCGACCGGGTCAGCAAGGGTTCGATCCTGACCTTGCTCGCCGATGTCGGCGGTGCGGCGCTCACGGCGCGTCACGCAACGATGAAGAAGACCGAAATCTCGGAATCGTGCACCAAGCTCTTCGCCGGGGAGGCGATCGTCGAGCCGGAGGTTCGCGACGCGGCGCTCGCCTGGGTCCCGAACGCGATGAAGTTCCTCGATTCTGCGCCCGCCGACGATCTCGATGTCGACGACGAGCCCGAGGACCAGGGCGGCGATCAGGAGACGGTCGCGGTGAACGACGCCGATGGCGAACCTCAGCTGGACGATCAGGACGCGCTCGCGGCCTGACGCCTCTCACCTCCTGGAGTGCTGACCGCCGGCGCGCAGACACGCGTCGGCGGTTTCCTTCTCGTCCGCACGGGAGTTCCCAACATGTCAGCTTCACGTCGATCCAGCCGCGACGTCGCCGCGGAAATCACGGACCTCATCATCCGCAAGCTCGAGGAAGGCGTTCCGCCCTGGTCGAGACCCTGGCGGTGCAGCGGCGCCGGCGGCCGCCCGCTCCGGCACTGCGGGACGCCTTACACCGGGATCAACACGCTCTATCTCTGGGCGCTCGGCGATGCGATGGGCTACCGCTCGCGCTTCTGGATGACCTATCGCCAGGCCGAGGCGCTCGGCGCCAATGTCCGGCGCGGCGAGACGGGCGCGATCTCGGTCTATTATTCCTCGTTCAAGAAAACCGAGGAGCATCCCGAAACCGGCAAGGAGGTCGAGAAGAACATCCGCTTCCTTCGCCACTACGTCGTCTTCAATGCCGACCAGATCGACGCGCTCCCCGCCTATTTCTACGCGCCCGAAGAGCCGGAAACGCCGGTTGAACCCTCCACGCGGCAAGCGGCGATCGACGCCTTCTTCGACGCGATACCTGCCGACGTCCGCCATGGCGGCAACCAGGCTTACTTCACGCCGACCTTCGACCATATCCAGATGCCGAGCCGCACCTCGTTTCGCAGCATGGACCTGTACGCGTCGACGAGATGTCACGAGACCGTCCATTGGTCGGGCCACTCCGACAGGCTGGCCCGCACCTTCGGCAAGCGCTTCGGCGACAAGGCCTATGCGTTCGAGGAGCTCGTCGCCGAAATCGGGGCGGGGCTCTGCTGCGCAGATCTGGGCCTGCCGAATGTGCTGCACGACAGCCATGCGAGCTATGTCGGGCATTGGCTCGGCATCCTGCGCGACGACAAGACCGCGATCATTCACGCGGCATCCAAGGCCGAGCAGGCCTTCAATTATCTGTGCGGGTTTGCGGACGACCAGATCAGTCCGGCCGAGTCCGCGCCCCTCGAGGCCGTCGAGCCGCTGGCCGAAGCCGCCTGACCCCACTTCCTCTTCGCCAAGGAGACCAGCCATGGGATGGCTGACCATGCCGTTCGCCTCGATGGGCGGACATCCGACTGCCAAGGCCTATCTCGACGCGCAATTCACCTACACGCGCGATGTCGAGGGCGGGACGAAGGGACTGAGGATCCTCGCCTCGTCCTGCCCCAAGAACCGCACCTATTACGCCGCTGCCCAAGTCCTGACGAATGGCATCGGGGGCGAGATCTTCGCGATCGTCTGCAAGGTCCTCTGGAGCCCCAACAGCAAGACCGGCGAAAATTTCGGCTACAAAGACAGTGCGCCGTTGCGGCGCTGAAATGGAGTATCAGTGATGATGAGGTAAGTTGAGAATGCCTCTGCTCGCCGGACTAACCTCGGGCCTCACAAGGTCTGAAATCCCGAAAGGGACGGGGAACAATAGCATGTTCGGAAAAGGCCAGATGCGTCTTAGTCGCAAATGGAGGCGATGACGGTCAGGGCAAGGTGCGTATGGTGAAGGCTACACTGCTTAAATCCCAGTCTGCAGCAATCTATATAGCGATACTGGCGAAAGCGACTGTCACGCCAGGTCCGGATGATGACAGCGGTCTCATGTCTTGGCCGCCTGTTTCTCAGCCCATCCGGTGCGCCTCTCGTCGAGGGGTTTAGTGGACGAACGGGACACCTAACCGCGCCGCATCTCCATTCAGCGTAACTACGGGATGCCCTAAACAGGCGGCTTCTGCCGGCCTGCATGGGTACGGAGCCGCCATATTACTCAAATGCCCGGGGTAATGCCCGGGACATCGACCTCTTCGGAGGCGGCGGTGCAACTGTATAAGGTCTCGAGCGATCGGGCCGAAAGCGGGGAAGACCGGGGGAAGGGCGGCAGCTGTGATTCTTCAACCACCGATCATGGGGTGTGCTGATGCTGCCAGAAACTGTGAAAGGCCGGTTGGAGGCCATTCCGGCGCTCGTTGCGTCGGGCAAAAGGGTGAATGGACTCTATCGTCTGATGGGGTCTCGCCTCCTTTGGGAGGAGGGGCTCCAGAAGATCGGATCCAACAAGGGTGCGATGACGCCGGGTATTGACGGCGAGACCTTCGCGGACTTCGGACCGGAAGACCTCGACCCGATTATCGCCAGCGTGACGGCAGGGACCTATGATCCCAAACCAGTGCGTCGGGTGTTTATCCCGAAAGGCAAGGGCAAACGGCGTCCGCTGGGCATTCCCACGCGCGACGACCGCCTCGTTCAGGAAGTGGCGCGGCAACTGCTCGAACGGATCTATGAACCGGTGTTCTCGAACGCCTCCCATGGATTCCGGCCGGGCCGGTCGTGTCATACGGCGCTTGAACACGTCAAAGCCGTATGGACGGGGGTGAAATGGCTCGTAGATGTGGATGTCGCGGGGTTCTTCGAGAACATCGACCACGACATCCTCCTGCGGCTGTTGCGGAAAAGGATCGATGACGAGAAATTCATCGGCTTGATCGGCAGCATGCTTAAGGCGGGTGTTATGGAAGACCGGGTTCACACCCGGACCTACAGCGGCACTCCGCAGGGCGGTATCGTCTCTCCAATCTTGGCCAACATCTACCTCCATGAACTCGATATGTTCATGGCGGAACGGATCGCGGCTTTCGAGAGGGGGAAGGTCCGTGCCACGAACCCGGAATATGGGCGACTGGCTGGGCGCATCCAGAAACAACGGAAGCGCGTCACCATGCTGCGGGCCAAAGACAATGTCGACGAGGTGAAGGTTGCGGCCTCCTTGGCCAAAATCCAAACCTTACTGCCGCAAAAGCGGTCCATCCCGTCGAGAGACGCGATGGACCCCGGTTATCGCCGACTTCGTTACTGTCGCTACGCGGACGACTTCATGATTGGGGTTATCGGTAGCAAGGAGGATGCACGAAGCGTGTTCGCCGAAGTCAGGGCATTCCTGACCGAGGCGCTGGCGCTCACGGTGTCCGAGGAGAAAAGCGGTATCCGCAAGGCGAGCGATGGAGCCGCCTTCCTTGGATATGAGGTCCGCACATATACGACACGCCAACGGGTTGTCCGGAGCCGACAAGGTTCCGTCAGCTTCCTTCGTAGGCCGCCGTCGGAAGTGATGCAGCTGCATGTCCCTTGGGAGAAGGTCCACGCGTTCGCTTCTGCAAAAGGTTATGGTGATCTGTCGGTGTTGAAGCCGCGTCATCGTAGCCTGCTGCTCAGCTGCAGCGACGTTGAGATCGTCCTAGCTTACAACGCCGAATTGCGGGGTTTTGCGAACTACTATGCTCTCGCCAAGGATGTGAGCTTCAAGCTGAACAGGCTTGAGTTTCTCCAGCGGTGGAGCTTGTTCAAGACCTTGGCCAGCAAGCACAAAACCAATGTGCGAGCGGTCGTGGCCGGCATGAGGACGGGGCAGGAATTCACCATCGGCTACGACGTCGATGGCCAGCCCCGATCGGTCAAAGTCTGGAAACTGGCTCATCTGAAACGTGATCCGGCCACCTCGTCCAGGATTGATATCCAGCCTTGGACGCAGGTGTTCACCCACTCACGTACGGACTGGGTTGATCGTCAGAATGCCAAGCAATGCGAGGCTTGCGGTCGATCCGATGTTCCGTGTCAGGTGCACCATATCCGGGGGATGGCCGATGTTTCGCACCGCGGTTTTGTCGTGAGAATGAAGGTGGCACGCGCCCGCAGGACGGTGGTCCTGTGCGAGCAATGCCACTGGGATACTCACAGAGGCCGCCTGCCCGATCTACGGCAAAGTGATGGTTCGTCACAGTGGAGAGCCGCATGCGGTGAAAGCTGCACGTGCGGTTCGGCGGGGGGATCAGGGCTGACTCCATGAGCAGCACCAATCCTACCCGACTGAGCGAAAACATGGGACCGTGCGAAGCCGACTGTCCCGCTTCCATCCTCGACCTCCTGTCGCCGACCGACAACAAGCATGCGCTCGACTGGCGCGAACGGTGCCGCGCCAACATCGCCCGGCGCACGCGCAAGCTCTCGGACGGCGACCGCATCCGGCTCGAGCAGCCGGTCACCTTCACCGACGGCCACGTCGCGCAGGAGTTCGTCGTCTGCAAACGCCAACGCAGCCTCATGCTGCGCGACCCGGAAACCGGCTGCTTCTATCGGATCAGCCGCCTGATGGAGCGGGCCTGGTCGATCGTGCCCGTCACCAAAATCCACAAGACGGTGTTCGCCTGAGCATCAATCCGTATATCCTCGTGATGAAGTGGATCATGTCATGACAATCGCCATCGAAAGGAACAGCCTGTCGTCCAAGCGCGGATTGCTCTGCAGCCGCGAGAACGCCATGCGCGTCGCGGGCCGGATTTTCGATCATTCGCACGAACGGGTAAGCATCCTGCGCACCGCGGACCCGCTGCAACCCTTCCGTGTGTCGACCGACCCGGCTCCGCCGGGCCTCATCGTACTCGAAATGGTCGCATGAACCGCCTTGTCGTCCTGGCGCTCCTGCTGTCAGCCGCCTGCACGCCCAGCGATGCCGCCGAGGACACCTCGTTCAGCGCCAAGGCGCGCGCCCTCGATGGCGATACCGTCGCCACCGACTTCCGCCTGCTCGGCGTCGATGCCTTCGAGCGGCATCAGCTATGCGAACGCGCCGGCGCCTGCTGGGAATGCGGGAAGGCCGCGCAGGATCTCGCCGCGCGCACCTTGCGAGGCGGCGACGCGCAAATCCATCTCTCTTCGCGCTCGAGCTATGGCCGCCCGGTTGCCACCGTCTCGATAGATGGGCGAGACCTCGGCGAAGTCATGATCTCCGCCGGGCTCGCCATTCCGCAGCCGCAGTATCTGCGATCCGATCCCGCACGCTCGGCGCGCTATACGGCCGCGTTCACCGAAGCGCAGCGGCGGCGCGCCGGTGCCTTCGCCGGAAGCTGGCTGGAACCCGCCCGGTGGCGGCGAGGCGAGCGGCTAACCTGCGAACGCTGAGGGCCGGCTACGCTCGCTTCATTCAGCCGCGACCACCTCTGCAGCCGTCTTGAGCTCGCGCATGGCGTGACCAATGATCTGCCAGCCGCCGCTGACGCCGAGACCGGCCAGGATGATGGCGACGCCGATGTCGGGCCAAGCGGTCCCTGTTCCGAACACGCCGCCCGCGGCGGCGACGACAGCCACGTTGCCGATCGCATCATTTCGCGAGCAGATCCACACCGAGCGGCGGTTCGCGTCACCCTTGCGGTGACCCCACAGCAGTAGCGCGCACCAAAGATTGGCGACAAGGGCCATCACTCCGATTACGCCCATCGTCTCGGCCTGGGGGAGGCTTCCGGCATAGGCCATCCAGAGCGTGCCCCCGAGCACCCAAAGTCCGACAAGGAGAAGGGTCAATCCTTTCAGCAAGGCTGCCCGCGCGCGCCAGCGCAAGGCGAGCCCCGCGACGACAAGGCTGATCAGATAATTTGCGGCGTCCCCCAGGAAATCGAGCGCGTCGGCCATAAGCGACGCAGACTGGGCGGAAACGCCGGCGATCATCTCGATCGCGAACATGCCGGCGTTGATCCCGAGCGCGATCAGCAGGACGCGTTCCCACCTTTCGTCCCTGGAGCGGTCCGAGCCACATCCGCCACCGCAGCAATCACCGGCCATCGCGCCAACCTCGATTCGACTGACGCCGTCATTATGCACCCGGCACCCGTCAAAGGGTCAAGCAAAGCCTATGGGCCGGTCGGCAGCACGTGCCTCCGGCGCGAAATTTGACCCTGGATCGACCGGACAGCCACATTCTGCCCGATCGATCCGAATTTCAGGCACGCAGGCCGGGATCGGCCCACCATGACTGGCCCTGCTGGAAATCGTCGGATGTGGACACGACCGGGCCATCCGGCTCGTCCGCAACATAGGGCCGAACAAGCGGGCGGGCCTTGACCTTGCGGCGATGCATCTCCCCCGCGATCCGGCCGCGCGCCTCGAGCAGCTCTTCCAGCCACAGCAGATCGTCGATCATCTCGACCACGCCGCGGCCCGCAAGGCAGAAATAGATACAGCGCTGGAAGTCATCGCCGGCCGGATTGCTGAGGATCGAGGCCAGCTTGCGCTTGCCGCCCTGTTCGCCCTCATGGATCCAGCTCACCGCCTCGCGAAGTTCGCGGACCGAATAAAAGGCGTCCTCGACATGCATGCCGATCGCCGCATTGGCGATCATCCGCCGGGTCGGGCGGTTCTGCTCGTCCAGGGCCGCATCGCGCAGCGTCACGTCGAGATCGAAATGGTCAAGATAGCGGGCGGCGGAATCGGTCATCGGGAATCTCCTTTCGCAGGGAACATAATATGAACACGGTGAGGGTCAAGCCGAGTACGATCGCGGTCATGATCGGGCTGCCCCATCTGTCCGAGGGCAAGCTGCTCGATCGGGCAAGGCGGCTCCAGCAACCCGTCCTGATTTCGGCGAACGCCCTGTCGCGCTGGTCGAGGCGCCGCGGCTGGCGGGAATGGACCGGCTGGTCGCTTCGCCCGCTCGGCAACGCGGCGGGCCTTCACAGCCTGTGCCTCGACAGCGCCGGGTTCAGCGCGATGGTCACCTATGGCGGCTATCCGTGGACCGTGGACGATTATATCCGCCTTGCGGCGGCGTATCCGTTCGGCTGGTGGGCCAGCCTCGACTATTGCGTCGAGCATCAGGTCGCCGGCGACCGCGACGAGGTGCTCGACCGCATTTCGCGCACCGTCCGGGCCAATATCGAGTGCCGGCTGCGCGGCGACAACGAAGGAATTCTCGACACCTTCATGCCAGTCATCCAGGGGCGCCTGCCGTCCGACTATGAGCGCTGCGCCGAGGCCCTGTCCCTGACGATCGAGCGGGCAGGACTGATCGGCGTCGGATCCATGTGCAGGCGGCCTATCCATGGGCCTGAAGGTCTGATGGCCGTCGTCGATCATCTCGACCGCGTGCTCCCGCGCCTTACGCGGCTGCACCTTTTCGGCGTGAAAGGGGAAGCGCTCCCCTATCTTTCAGCCTTCCGCCACCGCGTCGTCTCGATCGACAGCCAGGCTTACGGGGTCGCAGCCAGGACTGCGGCAAGGCGCCATAACCTCGCGAAGACCGACGCCGTCGTCGCCGATCATATGGAACACTGGGTCCACACCCAACATGCGCGCCTGCGCCAGCCGCAGCGCCAGATTCCCATGCAGCCGCCGACGCCGGATGCCGGGCCGCCCGACGATCCCTGGGAGGCCGCGATTGCCGAAGCGCGGCAGCAAATCCGCGAACTCATCGAATCCGGTGACCTCGATCATGACGAGACAACCGCCCCGTGGATCGAGCAATGGGCTGCCGACATCTATCGCGAGCGCATGACGGGCTGAGCATGCCCCGACGGCCGATGCGCACGATGCCTGCCGAGACGACCGCCGCGCAGCCAAAGAAAAGACGGAAAAGGGGAAGGGCGATCGACAGGCGCGTGAGCACCTGCAGCCCGAGGAGCCACAATGCCCCAACCCTTCATCGTCACCGAGCGGGTTACCGCACGCTCGAACCGCGCCGAAGTGCGCAATCCGATCCTCACATTGCCTGCGGTCGCCAAGCTGCGGGCGCTCGATCCTGAAACACGCCGCGTGCTGCACGACCTGCTCCTCGAACTCCAGCAGGATGCGAGGCAGCGTGCCGAGGCGAGCTGGCGCAGCCGCAAACCTCCACTCGCATCATATTGGGCGGCCTGCGGTGTCTATGCCGGCCATGTTGCGCGCGCGATCGGGCCGCGCGCCTGTCGGCGGACTGGGCGTGAGCGACCGCGCTGAGCCCCAACCTTCGCGGCGACACGGACGGGGAGAGGGAAGGGGGGCCGGAGACGCGAGCGGAGGAACCGCTCGAGATTCCCGGAGAACCCCATGACCTATGATGTGGCATTTCGCTACGGCCAGGCGCTCGACCCGAGTGCCCTGTCCACCATCGGCACCACGCTCCACGCCATCCACGCGGCGATCACCGATTGCCGCAACGCCGGCATCGAGGTCGAAACCGACCCCGCCGTCATCCTGCTGGCCCGCCACCTCATGCAGGTCTGTTCCGATCGGCCCGCCGATGCCGAACTGCGCCGCGAATGCATGGCCCGGATCGCGGACCTTCGAAACCGGCCCATGCTCAAGACGCTCGCCCTGCGCGGGGTCGCCTATGACGAACCCGCCAAGCGCCTCTTCCACTCCGAAGGCCGCGCCGCGATGCGGCGCCTTGCCGACGCGCTCGGCCTCGAAGAAGGCAGCTTCGACATCCGCTCCAACAAGGCGGGGCCCGCCGTGTCGGGCGAGATCACGCTCCACGCCGATATGCTCTGGGTCCAGTTCTCGCTCGGGCCGTTCGGACCCGACCGCGAGGTCTGTTTCCGCAAGGTCCGTGACCGCCAGGACCATATCGGCGAGCGCAACCATTGGGCGTCTGTCCGCGAACTGGTCGAGCCCGACCGCTTCGCCGAGCGCATCCGCCGCGATCTCAAACTTCCCGCATCCGTTCCCGCCGCCCCGCGGCTGGTTGCCTGACAGGAGAGTTCGATGCGCATATTGCTCACGCGCACCCGGATCGGCGTCGAAGCGCCGAGCTATTCGTATCGGGTGCAAGTCCCCTTCACCGAAATCTCGCTCGAGCGGCAGGCGCTCATCGCGATGCATTCGGACTATGGCCTTGGCGCCGGACTGCTCGCCCGGCTCCCGGACGTCATCGCGCCGATGACCCACCTCGAAGCCGCGCCCGGGCTCGACAAGCATCGGATCGGCAAGCTCGTCGATGGCGTCGCCGACCGCGTCGGCGCGATTCTGCTCGGCGCGGTATTCCCCGAGATGGCGGAGCGCACGGTTCCGTTCCGTCTGGATGTGCCGTCGGCGCCGCCCAACGCGCGGATCATCGGCGAAATCGAGAATCTCTCGGGCCGCTACGAAGCCCTCGCGCGCGAGATCGACAGCCTGGCCGCCTCCGACCTCGGCTTTCGCGCGGAGGGGGACCGATGATCTCCGAGCCCTTCGACCCCGCCGACGCGGCCACCTGGGTCGCGCGCGGCCGGCGGCCGGATCATGCGGAAATTCTGGCTGACGCCTGGCGGCGCTTTCCGGACCTGCCGAATCCGGCCGACGCGCAAGCGAGAATGGCGCGCATGCGCGAGCGCGCTTTGGCGCTCCGCCCGGTCATGGAAGCCATGTCGAAAGCGTCGGATGAGGAACGCCAGCTCCGCAATTTCGCCTTCACCGAGGCGCGCGTCGGCCGCGGCGAGGGCGACGCTCGCGATGCGGCGATCCTGCGGGGGCGCGCGGTCCACGGCTATGACTGGGACCGCGCCGTTCGGTACGCCTCGGGATGGTATGCGGCCCATGCCGGATGGGAGCCGGAAGTCCGGCGGCCCGGGTGCGCGACGCCCGGATCTCTCGCCTACGAGCAGGGCTTCTCCGATGGCGGCGGCAATCGCGACGACCTTTTCGATACCGCGCGCCGCGCCTTCGAAGCGGCACCGCCACCTGACGACCCGCCGGTGCCGACAGCCGGCCGACCCCTCCCGAGCGCCTGGCCCAGACCGACCGACGAGCCGCTCCCCGCCCGATGGACGCGGCGGCTCCTCATTCTCGGCGCGCCCGAAGCCGGATTGCTCGGCGCGAGTGCAACGCTGCAAACCGATGCCGCTCTGCTTCTCCCGGCCCTGCGCGACTGTCCCGGATCGGACGAGCTCACCGTCATCGTGATCACCGGAGCCGGATTTCATGCACTTGGCGACATCGGTGCGCCAAGGCCGGCGAGCGAGCCCCTGTGCGGCGTCGACCTGCCGATGGATCCACGGTTTGGCGTCCAGCTGCGCGCCCTCATCGCGGGCCGCGATTTCGACGATATCCTTGTCGCGGCCCAGCACGGCTACCTCTCGCTGCTCGATGCCCATGCGAGCGCGCTGCCGCTGTGCCGGACCATGGAGCGCACCCGAAACACCGTTCTTCAGCAGCGCGGACATTTCCGCATCTGGCTCGACCGCGGACTCGTGGCGGGCGAGAGCCTCGGCGCCGGACACATCCGCTGGGGCAAGGCGACGAAGGGCCTCACCGGCAAACTCGGCGAGTTCACCGCGCGCTATGCCGGAAAGCAGCCGGGCGGAGGCCATCGTATCATTGTCGAGACACCGGACGGCCGCCCAGCCACGGGCTATGTGACGGTCCAGGGCGAAGCGCTGCCCCCCGAAACCGTGATCGGCAACCGCGCCCATCTTCGCAAGGCAATGGCGGTCCGCCTGCGCGCCTTCGGCGGCGCCACCCGGCTCACGGCACAGCCTGCTCCCGATCTTCTCGACCTCGCGGCGGCCTGATCCAGCGCGCGTGCGAGGAGAGGAGGGTGTCCGGGACATGTGCCGGACGATTGAGCAGCCGGCGCTCCTTCTTCTTCCACCTATGGGAACCCCTTCATGCCTGAAACCTCCGTCATCTCGCGTCTTCCCGCTGCCGGCGATGCCGACCTCGTCCGGCAACTCCCCCACCTTTCCATCGCGCTTGGCGAGAGCGAATATCATGCCGCGACGATCCTCGCGTTCGACCCGGACGCCCATATCTCGGCCGGGCAGCTCGCCGGGCATGACGAGGAGCGTGACCGCCTGCTCGCCGGCGATGCGATGGGACCTCGCGCCTGGACGATGCTCGCCCGCGCCTGCCGCCCCCAGCCGGACAGGCTGGATGACACGGCGTGCCTGGCACAGTTCCTCGCCGAGCGTGCTGTACCGGCCGAACCAATCCTCGCGCACCGGATCGGATCGCGCGTCCGCATCGGGCCCCGCCAGCGCATCGGCGGGGACCGCTACGCCGGCCGCGAGGGCGTGATTGTGAAAACGCATTTCGCGGGCTTCTACGTGAAGCTCGACATGACGCCGCGTGAGCGCAGCCAGAAGACCGAGCTGGTCGAGACAGACTATCTCGAAGTCCTGACTCAGCCCGCGACCGCTTGAATTCGCTCCCGTCGCGGAGGAGGATCTCATGATCGATTCTTCAGACTTCTACGCCGCCATCGAGCGCAACATCGCGCGGAGCGGTCAGCATCTCTTCCTGATCTTCGCCGACGGCGAGACGCCCGCCTTCGCCTACAGCATCGGGAACGCGCTGCAGGGCCTGCCGGAACTCCTGCTCATCGGCAACTTCTCGCCCCGCTTCGCCGGCTCGATCATCAACGAGCTCGGCCGGAAAATGCGCGAAGCGCGCAGACCGCTCGAAGGCGACATCGACGTTGGCGGCCGCTTTCCTGCCCGCGTGCGGCAAGCCTCGGCCCAGGCCCGCCAGCGCTTTACGCTCCAGGTGGGGCGCTACCTTCGCCACGAGGAATATGACGTGCTGCAGGTTCTGCTATGCGATCCGGACGGGGTCTATCCAGACGAACCGGGCTGCGTGCCCGCCTACGACGTGCCGCTGGCCTGAGGTTCGCCGCTCGGCACCCCCCAACTATTGGCCGAGGATCTACAGGAATCCGTCGGTGCAAATGCGAAGGAGCTTCGCTCTTGAACCCCGCTCTCGCCAATGAACTGGCCGCCCGCGCCGCCGATGGCTGGCATCCCATCACGCTCATCGAAATCAAAGCGCAATTGCGCGGTCTGGGCTATGCGCTCGATCGCACGCTGGACTGCCGGTCCACGGCCCAGATCATGACCGGTCCACGTGCCGGCAAGACCTACCCCACGTTCTCGACCGGCATCAAGGAGGCCGACACCGGCCGCAGCGCGTTCCATGTCGAGGCTCGGCGCGACGCCAAGTTTCGAGCCCTGCAGAACCTTCGCTTTGAGGTCGGCCTTTATACCGTTCTGCGCGGCGCAATCATGGATCTCTGATCCTGGGCCGATCAGTGCAGAATTACCGGGACGAGGTTCGTCGAACGCTTCGACCCTGCTGGCCCACACCCCCCAAATCCTCAGCTGGAGACCAATGATGTCGGAGCCCACCCATTTCGTTCACGTCTATGCGACCGTTCGCGTCAAGATGGCCGTCACGGCAGCGAACCACGAAGACGCCATGCGCGCCGCCGACGAGGCCCTGTTCGCAAGGGGGTTCGGCGTGCGGTTGATCCCGACCGCCGAGGGCGCGCTCGACGCGGACTATGCCGAGGAAGTGACCGGCTATCTCGTCGACGAGGCCGGCGACACGGAATATCTGCGCAGCGCGAACTATGGCCAGGACTATGCGCCCGACTGGGGCATGCGCAGCCGCTCGAGCGGATGACCAGAAAGCTGCAACATTCTCCCGCCAAAGCGGCGGGCAGGTTCCACAAACCCGCATCTTGACGATTTCCCGGATTTTCCCTATGTTCCATATTACCGGGCAAATACGAGCCCTCATGATCCGGGAAAATCGTAAAACATAGTCGGGACGGTAAAATCAGTACGAAGGCGCGACAGGTATCCCAAGCGGTGGATCAGAAAATTCGGCCTAAATCGTTGGTAGTTATATCCGAACCTATTTTCGCACAGGCATCACTTCCGGACGTAGAGATTGGAGCCCAAAGCTTATGGCGAAGAGCATGGAAATCGTTCCTTCAGGTGAATTGCAGAAACAATTCGGCCGCTACTCTGACGAGGCGATGATCCGTCCCGTCGGCGTCAGCAGGAACGGGCGGTTGCGTTTCGTCATGGTTCCTATTGACGACTATGAGCGCCTGCGTCGCCGTGAACGAGTTGCAGGCCGTGCGGAGGATTTGGATGAAGAAACCCTCGACGCGATCCGGGCCGTCGAGCCCGCGCCCGAGTGCGACGAAGCGGAAGCTCGACTTAGCGCTTCCTAAGCCGGGCGAGGTTATCAATTACAGCTATCTTTGGGAGTACGAATACAAGGACGGTCGCGACGAGGGCGTCAAAGATCGCCCCGTTGCCGTCGTGCTAGTCACCCAATCCGACGATGGGTTCGATCAAGTTCATGTCGTGCCCATGACGACCCGGCCTCCCACCCGTGGTCAGCAAGCGGTGGAAGTTCCCCAGGCAGTAAGACGTCAGCTTGGTCTCTCGGGCGAACGCTCATGGGTCATCGTCACCGAATGGAACAGGTTCACTTGGCCTGGTTACGACATACGGCCGGTGCGCGGCCGAGAGCCGTCGATAAGTCATGGCTTTCTCCCCTCGGGACTCTTTCGACAGATCCGCGATGCCCTGATCGCTGCGGCGATCGGACGACCTGTCGATCGAGATCTCTGAGGCCGTGCGCCGCGCACGACGATGAAAGGCTGCAAAGAAGCGAATTGGGGAGGTACTGAACGTGGACAATGAGGATCGCGCACGCGGCACATCGGATCGGCGCATCGCGCTTCTCATCGATGCGGATAATGTCTCCCACACGAAGATCGCGGCAATGCTCGCGGAGCTCTCCAAATATGGCACCGCGAATATTCGGCGTGCCTATGGCGACTGGGCCAAGCCGGGCCTCAAGGGCTGGACCGACAAGCTGCACGATTTCGCGATCCGGCCGATCCAGCAGTTCAGCTATTCGACGGGCAAGAACGCGACCGACATCGCGCTCGTCATCGACGCGATGGAACTGCTTTATACGCAGAAGCCCGACGCGTTCTGTATCGCATCGAGCGATGGTGATTTCACACCGCTGGTCATGCAGCTCAAGGCCAATGGTCATGAGGTCTATGGCTTCGGCGAGCGCAAGACGCCCACGCCCTTCGTCAACGCCTGTACCACGTTCCTCTATCTCGATGGTCTCGAGGATCCGAGCCAGCCAGCGGCACCTGGCGAAGCCCCCGACACGCCTGTCGCGGCCAAAACCGAGACCAAAGCCAAGGCTAAGCCCAAGCCTTCGGCCGCCAAGGCCGCGGAAAAGACCCTGGCACAGAATACCAAGCTCGTGACGATCCTGCGCGGTGCCGTCGAAGCTTCCGCGCGCGAGGATGGCTGGGCGCTCATGTCCGCGGCGGGCAGCGCTGCGAAGCGCCAGGCCCCCATCGATCCTCGCAACTACGGCGTGAAGAACTTCACGGCGCTCTTCACCGCGACCGGGCTGTTTGAGATCCTCAAAGGCGAGAACGGACAGAGCTACGTCGCCGACAAGCGCAACAAGGATCGCACGCCACGTCCCGGCGGGTGATGCTCCCGGCGCGCCGATAGCGAACACAGGCGCCGGACGAGCAAAGGGAAGGGGGATCGAGTGGGCGGTGGCCAGACAGGCCGAGCCCAGGAGATCCCATCATGGCAACAGTCGTTTCGATCGACCCTTCCGCCGATCAATGGTCCGTGCCGATTGGCAAGCACAGCCGCGGCGCGCTCATGCTCAATCTCGAACGCCTGCTCGCGGGCCGCTTGCTGATCCAGGGCAGCAGCGGCGCGGGCAAGAGCCGAACCTTGCGCAAGATCATCGAGGAGGCCTTCGACTTCACGACCATCGTCCTGGTCGATCCCGAGGGCGAATTCGGCAATCTCGCCGCGCATATCGGCGCGACGTCGCTCAAGGGCTGCGAACTGACGTCGGACGGCCTGACGGCGGCCGCCGCGCGCGCCCGGCAACACCGGCTCTCGCTCCACGTAGATCTCACCGATCTCGACCCCGACCAGCGCATCATCAAGGCGGCCGCCCTGTTCGCCGGGCTGATCGGCGCGCCGCGCGAGCATTGGAGCCACACCGTCCTCGTCTGCATCGACGAGGGCCATCTGCTCGCGCCGCATCATGCGGGATCGGCCCGTGACGCGGAGACCCGCCGCCTCGGCGTCGCCACGCTCACCGACCTGTGCGCCCGCGGCCGCAAGCGCGGGATCGCGCCGGTCATCGCCACCCAGCGCCTCGCCAAGCTCTCCTCCTCGGTGATTTCCGAGCTGCAAAACTTCCTGGTCGGCCTCAACGTCTTCGACCGCGACATCGCGCGCGCCGCCGACCTGCTCGGATTCTCCGCCAAGGAAGCCGACCGGCTGCGCAAGCTCGCGCCCGGCGAATTCTTCGCCATGGGTCCGGCCATGTCGCCGCTCCCCGTCCTGGCCCACATGGAAGAGACGATCACCGAGCATCTCGGGGCGACACCCCGGCTGACCGCCGCCGCCGCGATCGACAGCGACGAAGCCGAAAGACTGCTCGACCTCTCCGCCCTGCGCGAGGTTTCGAGCGGCGGCCGTGACACCACGCTGACCCTCAAGGGCACGCGGGCGCTCGACGCGTTCCTCCTCGATCCATCCGCGCCGCACGCGGCCTCGATCATCGGCGCGCTCAAGCGCATCGCCCCCAACGCAACCACGGCAGACGACCTCTCCGGCCACCTCGGCTGCCCACGCGAGGCCATCGACAATGCGCTCGACATGCTGGCTGCGATCGCGGCAGTCGATACCATGCCGCGCGGGGAGGACCGCATCGCCCGGCTGCACGCACGGCTCAGGGCCAAGATCAGCGACATACCCGTGGTGGCGCTCGCATGAAGCCGCTCGATCTGGGCGCCGATGTCGTCGAGCTCGCCGCCGCGCCAGGCCCATTCACCCGACCCCAGCCGCTGCGCGAAATGGCCTGTCGTGCCGATGCCTGGACGCCGGCCGAGACCGAACGGCTCCGGACGCTCTTTCTCGACGACACCGCGATCGCCGACATGGCGCTTGCGCTTGGCCGGGGCAGGGCGGCGGTCGCCGAACGGATCGCTCTGCTCGGGCTTCGTCGCAACTCGGCAAGGGCCTGGACCGAACTCGACGACGGCGAGCTGACCCGCCGCTATGGCGGCGAACCGACCGCGACCATCGCTTCCGATCTCGGGCGGTCCTGTTCGGCGGTCTATGCCCGTGCGCGGATTCTCGACCTGACCGAGGGCAATCCTCCCGAATGGTCGCCCTGGGAAGATGCCCAACTCGTCGAAGGGTATCGCCGCGGCGTGCCGCTTGCCCAGATCGCGACGCTGATCGGCCGACCCTTTGGCGGCCTGTCGAGCCGGGCCGGCACCCTCGGGATCGTCCATGCGAACCATCCGCCCGATTGGTCCGCACAGGAAACGGCGCGCGCGCTGGAGCTCGCCGAAGCAGGCCACCGCTATACCGCGATCGTTGACATGCTTGCCGGTGAGGGCTTCCCGCCGCGCACCATCCGGGGCTTCGGGCTCGCGATCCGCAAGCTCGGATACGGCCGGGGCTGGGGTCGGGCCTGGACGCCCGAAGAAGACGCACTCCTCCAGAAAGCCTATGGCGAGGGCACCAGCCTGACGCCGCTGCGGCGGCAGCTCGGCCGCACATCCGGCTCGCTGCGCCACCGCGCCGAATATCTGGAGCTGCGCGGTCGTCATGCCAACCGCAACGGATGGCGCATCGGTCCGGACTGGACGGATGCCGAGGAGGCGCGGCTGCGCGAGGACTATGGCCGTGTTCCGACCAGGGTTCTTGCCGCGCGCATGGGCCGGACCAAGGCTGCGCTCACCTCGCGGGCAAACAGCCTCGGGCTCGTCCATGGCTACATCCGGCCGTTCAGCGACGAGGAAACGCGCGCCCTCGAGATCGCTTTCCGCACCGGGGTTTCGATCGCGGATCTCGCCGTCGCTCTCGACCGCAAAGCCATGTCGCTCAGCAAATATGCGACCAACCACGGCTACCAGTTCGGGCGCAGGCCGAGACGCACCGTGACGCTGGAGGCCCTGCTCGCCGCGGCGTGATTCCGCCGCCGCCAGCCGGCTTTCTCGGACCATTCATTCAGACAAAACGCATCCGCTTGCCCAGCGGGCCTGCGCTCGGGAAATCCTCATGCCGCCCCAGGATGGATACATCAGGAACGTCCTCAAGCTGTTCGAGGCCCATGGCCATCGCCACGATCGCTACACGCTGTTCTCCGATTGCATGGAGCTCATCGCGATCAGCATCTCGAACAGCGTCGACATCCGTTCGCGCGACCATCGGGAGGCACGCTATCTCGAGATCGTCGGCCGCTATGATCGCCCTACGGTCGAGATGTTCCCGCGTATCCTGGGCGAGATCACCATGGCGCTGGAAACCGCGCCGGGCGATGTTCTGGGCAGCATCTTCACCGCGCTCGAGATCCACAACAAGAACCGGGGCCAGTTTTTCACGCCCTATCCGGTCTGCCAGATGATGGCCGAGGTCACGCTTGGCGATGCCCAGAGCGCCCGGGCGTTGATCGCCGACAAGGGCTATGTCCGCGCGATGGAGCCCGCCTGCGGCGCCGGCGCCATGGTCATCGCGCTCGCCCAGGCGATGCTCGCCGCCGATATCAACTACCAGCGCCATCTTCACGTAACCGCAGTCGATATCGACCCGCGTGCGGTCCACATGGCCTATTCCCAGCTCTCGCTGCTCCACATTCCGGCCCACGTCATGGTCGGCAATTCGCTCAGCAACGAAGTCCGCGAGCACTGGTTCACCCCGGCCCATATCCTGGGCGGCTGGGGTGCCCGGCTTGCCAGCCAGCAGCCTTCCCGAAACGAGCCGATATCGGGAGCTCCGGTGGAACCGCGCGCCGGCCCGCCGCCTCGCTTGCCGCCCCCGCAGCCCCCCGCACCTGTAGCCGCGGCACCAGTCCGTGCCGAGCAGCTCAGCCTGTTCTAGCCCCAGGCGTTCTTCGCCGCCACATAGCTGCCAACGACGATCACGACCGCGGCGAAGACCTTTTCGAGCAGGCCCTTGTGCGCCGACAGGCCACGGCCGGCGGCGATGCCGACCGCCGAGCCGGCCATCCCGCCCACGACGAGCAAAGCCGCGATCCGCCAATCGACGAGGCCGGACAGCGCGTAGGACGCCGCCGTGGTCAGCCCGAGCGCGGAAACGACCACCAGCGACGTGCCGACCGCGATCTCGACCGGCATGGCGGTCGCGGCGATCAGGGCGGGAACGATCAGGAACCCGCCGCCGATCCCGAAAAAACCTGCGGCCAGGCCCACGCCGAGCCCGGCCGGAACGAGCCGCGGCAGGAGTTCACGCGCGCTGGCGCGCGTCAATCGCACCCCTGGGAACTCCGGTCGTCGCCGCCTGCGCAGCATCGACAACCCGACCCCGATCATCACCAGCCCGAACAGAGTCAGCAAGCGCCCCCCGTCGAACGCCTTCCCGGCCTCGGCGCCGATCGCCGCGCCAACGACGCCGGCCGCCGCGAAGACACCGGCGCAGCGCCATTTCACATTTCGCGCCCAGGCATGACCGGCGAGGCTCGCCAGCGCATTCGCCGTCACTCCGACCGCCGCGGTGCCGATCGCCATGTGCGGCGAGCGAAGCCCGACCGCGTAGACGAGGAGCGGCAGTGCGAGGATCGAGCCTCCGCCTCCGACCAGTCCCAGAACGAGGCCGATCAGAACACCCGAGCCGAGCGCGGCAAGGTCGCCAAGTCCCACGAGGATCAGGCCAGTCCGCGGTTCCACGGCATCCGCCGGAAGAGATGGGCGAGCCCGCACCAGCCCGTCGCTCCGGCGAACATCAGTCCGGTGCCGACGAAAGCGGACAGCAGCAGGAAAGCCGGTATGACGAACACCCCCAGCACGACCCCGAGCAAGACGAGGCTGCCGGCGGCAAGCTGCACCTGGCGTCCGATCTCCAGGGGCTGCCCGCGATCGATCACGGTCTCGAAGCCGCTCGCCTTCCACGCGTCGAGCCCGCCATCGAGCACATGGCAAGGCGCGCCCTTTGCCGCGGCCTCCAGGGCCGGTCCGCAGCCCTTCGTTCGCATTCCCGACCGGCAGTGGAAGATCAGCGGTCCGCTTGGCAGGGCCTGCGCGCCGAGGTCGGCGAGCGGAAGGTTGACGGCGCCCTCAATGCGCTCGCGCGCATATTCGTCCCTGCCTCGCACATCGATCAGCGTGGCTCCGCCCTGCAGGGCGGCACGCGCCTCAGCGGGGGTCATCGATCCGACGGCCATGGTCTCACTCCTTGCAATATAGGTCGTAGAGGCTCGCGAGCAGCGCCTGGACGCGCGGATCGGCGATCCGGTACCAGAGCGTCTGGCTCTCGCGCCGGAAGCTCACCAACCCCTCGTCGCGCATCCTCGCGAGATGTTGGGACAGCGCGGACTGCGACAGCCCGACATCGACCGCCAGATCGCCGACGGTCCGCTCGTCATGCTCGACGAGCTTGCATAGGACCATGAGCCGGCGACCGTTGCCGATCGCCTTCAGCACATTGGCTACGCCCTCCGCCTTTCGCTCGAAGCTGGCGAGATCCATCGGCGCTTTCAGCATCGCAGCTCACTCCATTAGGAGTTGCTAATGTAGCAGATGCTTATATATTAGCAACAGCTAATGGAGGTCCGAATGCACGTCGATCCCGTCATCGAAGCCTTTTTCGACGAGGCGACCAACACGGTCAGCTATCTCGTGGCCGACTCCGGGACCGGCATGGCTGCCGTGATCGATCCGGTGCTCGATTTCGACATGGCGAGCGGGGAGGGCGATGTCCGATCGGCCCAGCGGATTCTCGATCGAGTGCATGAGAAGGGCTGGCGGATCATCGCGGTGCTCGAGACCCACGCGCATGCCGATCATCTCTCGGCGGCGCCTTTCATCAAGGCCCGCACCGGCGCGTGGGTCGGAATCGGCGAGCATATCCGCGACGTCCAGCATATCTTCCGGCCGGTCTTCGCACTGGACGATCTCGTCCCGGACGGTCGCGACTTCGACCGGCTGCTGCGCGACGGCGAAACCTTCGCCGTCGGCGATCTCACCATCGAGGTGCTCCACGTCCCCGGCCATACGCCTGCCGATCTCGCCTATCGGATCGGCCCCAACCTGTTCGTCGGCGACACGCTGTTCATGCCCGACTACGGCACGGCGCGCGCCGATTTTCCCGGCGGCGATGCCCGCACCCTCTATCGCTCGATCCGCCGCGTGCTGACCCTCCCCGACCAAACCCGCCTGTTCATGTGCCACGACTATAAGGCGCCCGGCCGCGACGACTATCGTTGGGAGACGACGGTTGGCGAGCAACGCCGGGCCAACGTCCATGTTCACGACGGCGTCGATGAAGACGCATTTGTCGCGATGCGCGAGGCGCGCGATGCCACCCTGGCGGTGCCCCGGCTGCTCCTCCCTTCGATCCAGGTCAACATTCGGGCCGGCCGCTTTCCAAAGGCGGATGCCAACGGCGTCAGCTTCCTGCGCATCCCGGTGAAAGACCCGCGTCACGTCCTGACGCTCGTGTGAACACCGGCCTGTGGCGCTGCTCGAAACACCCTCCGACTTGTCCGCCACTATGTTCAATAGTGCTCACTTTGGCCGCAATTTTTGTAGCTTTCCGCAATAATCGCGCTATGGGGCCGCATGAATTCCAAGGACACGCTTCAGCTTGATTTCACGCGGTCGCACCGGCGACCCGTGAGCCCGGAACCGCGCTCTTGGCGCGGGTTTCGGGCCGAGCGGATCGTGCTCGATTCCGACGAGCCCTATGAGTTCCGGACGCTCGGCGCGACCCACTATCTCGCCCTCCACGACATGCGGCTCGACGACGGCGAACTCTACATCGATGGCCTGTCGCCCGTGCGCCGGACCGATCTCCGCGACACGCTCACATACGCGCCGCGCGGCTGCACCCTCGCGGGCTGGGCCAAGCCGCGCCCCGGCCCGAACAGCTTCACAGCTTTCTATTTTGAGCCGGAACAGGCGGCCGACGGCCTCGACGCGCGATATGCGCGGCTCGACCCGCGCCCCTTCGCCTATGCGCGCAACGCCGCGCTCTGCGCGACCATGAACAAGATCAAGGACGTCGTCTCTTCCCCCGATGCCGACAGCCTCTATGCCGAGGCGCTCTGCCTGACGGCCGCAATCGAGATACTCGGGGTCGAACAGCCCGCGACGCTGGGTCAGTTGACCAAGACCCAATTGGGCCGGGTGACCGACTATGTCGGCGCCAATCTCCACAGGCCGATCAGCCTCGACGAACTGGCCGGCGCGGCCGGCCTCAGCCGATCGCACTTCTCGCGCGCGTTCAAGGCGACGACCGGGTTGGGGCCTTACCGCTTCGTCACCGGCCGGCGGATCGACCGCGCACGAGCCCTGCTGGCGCATAGGGACGGGCCGGGCATCGGGGCGATCGGCCAGGCGGTCGGCTTCGCGAATGCCGGCGTCTTTCGCCGCGCCTTTCTGCAATCCATCGGCATGACACCCCAGCAATATCGCAAGGAGCGATGCTGACCGGGGGGCATCCAGTTACGCGTTCAAGGGGGGACAGTGGCCACAGACAGTTCATCAGGCTCATTGCTCGGCTGGCTCGGCTTTCGCGGTTCGCGCGCCGGGGACAAGGGGGGCGCCGCGGGGGCAGGGCGCGGCGGCAATCCCGCCACCAACATATTCCAGCAGGCACGAGCGCATCTGCTCGACGAGATCGGGTCATTCCTGCTTGCCTACGAGCTCGACATCACGCCGAATAATCTGATGGCCGCGCATGGGGCCTTCTCCGGATCCAATCCGGGCTTGGCCCGCCAGATCGCGCATCAGGTCGCCTCCGGCATAGGGATTACCCAGCAGTGGCTCGATGAGGTCACCGCCGCCGACCAGGTGGTCGACAAGCATGACGGAATCGAATTCCTGATGACCAAGCTCGAGACGACGCTGGAGAATTTCTCGAAGAACACGACCGCCGCTCGAAGCGCCACCTCGGACTATAGCGACGAACTCGAGCAGCATGTCGCCGAACTGGTTCAGGTCCAGGAAACCGGCCACATCATTTCGAGCCTTGCCGATCTCGCCAAGGCGATGCTCGAACGCACCCGTCACCTCGAGGCGGACATGCGTCGCAGCGAGGACGAGGCAAAGACGCTGCGCCGCAACCTCGAAAAAGCCAAGCGCGACGCCGAGGTCGACCATCTCACCGGCCTGCCCAATCGCCGCGCCTTCGAAACCGTGCTCGATCGCGAGCACAAGGAGGCCAGGGCCGCGCTAGACCCGCTCGTCGTCGCCTTCTGCGACATCGACCATTTCAAGCTGGTCAACGACACCCATCGCCACGACGCCGGCGACCGGGTCCTGCGGCTCATCGCCGAAATGCTCTCGGAGATCTCCGACGACAATTGCCATGTGGCTCGCCATGGCGGCGAAGAGTTCGTCATGCTCTTTCGCGGCGCGACCCTCAGCGAGGCCAGATCGCGGCTCGACGATGTCCGCGAAAATCTCGCGGACCGCAAGTTGGTCAACCGCAAGACCGACGAACCCTTCGGGCAGATCACTTTCTCCGCCGGTGTCGCCGACGTGTTCGACTTTCCCGATCCGCGATCCGCGCTCAAGGCCGCCGATGAGGCGCTCTACGCGGCCAAGCAGGGCGGCCGCAACCAGATCTGCCTTGCCGAAAAGCCCGCCCAGGCGGCCTGACGGCCGCCAGTTGCCTATTTCGGGGGCTGATCCTCGCCAGCCTTCGGGCGGCCACGCCGAGCTGGCGCCCCCTTGGTAGCCTTTGCTGGAGCCGACGCCGTCCTGGGCTTGCGTCCGAGCCCGATGCTCTTGGCGAGCGTGCGCCGCTGTTCGGCATAGTTGGGCGCGACCATCGGATAGTCCGCGGGAAGGTTCCACTTCGTGCGATAGTCGGCCGGCGTCATCTGATAGTGCGTCATCAGGTGACGCTTGAGCATCTTCAGCTTCTTGCCGTCTTCGAGGCAGACGATGTAGTCAGGCTTGATCGAAGCGCGCACCGAAACGGCCGGTTCCTGCCTCGTTTCCGCTGGTGCATCGGTCTTGCCAAGACCGCTCAGTGCCTCGTGAACATTCCTGATCAGGGATGGAAGATCCGATACCGCCACGCTGTTGTTCGTCACATGCGCGGCGACGATGTCGGCGGTCAGGGTAATCAGCGTGCTGTCGGTTTCGGACGCGTCGGTCATGTTGATCTGCTTTCTTCGAAGTCAGGAAAGCCCCGGACGCGCACTCGCTACCGGGATCGCGGCGTCTTGTGAAGCACGCAGGCCCTTAAAACATCGTTCGCCTCTCCCAAAGGACTTGCGGAAACGATTTATCGGTGGCGGCGACACCGGCAACATCTCCCAGCCCGAAATAATTGCGCGATCACAGGAAAGAAGAGGGGAATGGGTCGGGATGACAAGTCGGGGGGCGAAGCACCCCCGACACCCCCTCATCTCCGAGGCCTGCATGGACACCTCGCGCAGCCAGCGCTGGCGGGAACGGCGCGCCCTCTGGGCCACCGATTTCCGCCTCATCAATCCCCGAGCCTATTGCGCCGACATCATCGATCACGGCCTGGCGCGCGCCTTTATCGCCGAGCATCACTATCTTCCCACTTATCCCGCAGCGCAGGTCGCCGTCGGCCTCTTCGGGCGCTGCGCGCGGCTCGAAGGCGTCGCCGTCTTCGCCGTGCCCGCGACCGCTGCCGTCATCGCTCGCCACACCGGGTTCACCGACCCCACCAGTGGCACCGTGCTCGCCCGGCTGATCCTGCTCGACAGTGTCCCGCAAAATGGCGAGAGCTTCTTTTGCGCGCGCGCCTTCCGGCTGCTGCGCCAGGCCCGGCCCGGGATCGAGGCCGTCGTGTCCTATAGCGACCCCGAAGCAGGCCATATCGGCCGCGTCTATGCCGCCTTGTCCGGCGCACCGGGGTACCACGCGGCCGCGCATCGTGCTTCGTGTCGGCACTCGCACCATATCCGATCGCACGCTCTCGAAGATCAGGCTGCGCGAGCGCGGCATGGACGGCGCGATCGACCAGCTGGTCCGGCTCGGCCTTCCCGGTCCAGGCCTCCGCGAGGATCCTGCCGCGTGGCTCCGGCGCCTGCAGACCGAACAGCTGCTGACCCGACACCGGCACGCGGGCCTCTACACCTACTGCTTCGAGCTCACCCGCGACGCGCGCCGACGTGGCCTGACGCTGCCGAGGCTGCCCTATCCTAAGATCCTCCCGGCGGCGTGATTCTAGCGCGGCACCCTGGTCTCAGGCCTTGGCTTTCTCGAGATAGGCGATCGCCTCGCCGACGGTCTGAATCGTCTCCGCGTCACCGTCTGGTATCGAGACCCCGAACTCTTCCTCGATCCGCATGACCAGCTCGACGACGTCGAGGCTGTCGGCGCCCAGATCGTCGATGAAATGGGCATCGGGAACGACCTTCTCGCGATCGGCACCGAGCTGATCCGCCACAAGCTCGGTCACCTGATCGGCTATGTCACTCATCAGCTTGGTCTCCATGGTCTGCGCGCTCCGAGGTTCGAGGTCCGGGATGCCGGTGATCCATCGATTCCGGCATCGTTTCGTACACCGCGAACCACACGGTAGCGCTACGTAGAGTTACGGTTCCGCCCCGAGCGATCGCCCGGTTTCGTGCCCTTCAGGGAGACCTCTCCGCGCTCATCCTTGCCGCCATCTCGCCACGCGGCCCGGCGGCTATCCATCGCATAAGCAGGAGCATTGTGATGCATGTCGATTTCGAAATCCACGGAAGTTTCGAGGTGCCCGGCGGAACCCAGCCGGTCGAAGGACTGCCGAACCTCTTTCGCCTGCCGACCGGTGAGATCGTGTCGGTTCATCCGATGATAGAAATGGCCAGCGCCGATACCAGCGACGACCATCACGATCTGACCACCTCCGAGGCGGCCTCGTTTGGGGTCCACCTCCATCTCTACGATCGTGAGTCCAGCCTGCAGGACGCCGACTGACGCCGCGACATTGGCGACAAGTGACTGGGAGGAGAGGGGGAGGGCGTTCGGCGCGCAGATGGACTGCGCGAGAACGGAGCACCGCCATGCCCGCTGCCCAACCCCGCGACATCGACTATATACGCGTCGCCGAACCAGCGCCGGTCGTGCTCGCCTATGGCATCGGCGTCGACAGCACCGCGCTGCTCGTCGAGCTGGAGAGCTGCGGCACCCCGCCCGACCTCGTCCTCACCGGCGACCCGGGCGTCGAGAAGCCAGAAACCTACGCCTATCAGCGGATGATCGCCGCCTGGATGGCCGCCCGCGGCATCCCTTACGAAACGGTGCGCTACACGCCGCGCCGCTTCAAGCACTGGCCGCCCTATTACGACCTGCTGGCCAACGTCCTCACCAACGCGACGCTGCCGAGCATCTCGCTCGGGCGCCATTCGTTCTCTCAAATGGAAGGTGGCGCCCCAGGACGCCTTTCTCAAGCAATGGGAGCCCGCCAAGGCGGCCTGGGCACGTGGCCAGAAGGTAATCCGCCTGATCGGCTACGATGCATCGCCCGCCGATACGCGGCGCCATGCCCATGCTTCCGCGATCGAGCACGATCTCTTCGAATGCCGCTACCCCTTGCGCGAATGGGGATGGGACCGCGCTCGCTGCATCGCCCGGATCGAAGCCGCCGGACTTCCCGTCCCGCCAAAATCGAGCTGCTTCATATGCGGAGCCATGAAACCGGACGAGGTCCGGGCGCTGCCCGTCTGGTGCCTGCGTCTCATCGTGCTTGTCGAAGCGCGCGCGGCGCCGCGGCTGCGCACCGTCGAGGGGCTCTGGCGGCGATCGACCTCGACGCGCCCGGGCCGGATGACCGACTTCATCCGCGCCGAAGAACTGCTCTCCGCAGCCGACATCGACGCGATCATCCGCGACGCGCCCGCTGACCTCATCCGGTTCCAGGACGTCGCCGCCCATATTCCGCTCCCCGAACGGCCGGCGATGGCGGAGTGGCTCGAAACCTTCAACGCCGGCTTGCTGGAGGCAGCATGACAATCCCCACCACCGAACGCATCGCCCGGCTCAACGACCGCTGCCGGCAAGGTCTCGATCCCAGTGCCCGCATCATGGTCACCCGCAATTGCCTCGCCCGGCTTTCCGGCGAAGGCGAGGGAATCGCCGAGGTGCTCGCTCAGGCCGAACTGCTCGCAGCGGTCCGCCGCTATGCCTTCAAGCCCGGCGACGGACCCGAGCGCGACTTCGGCGCCTTCGACCTGCAGGACCAGCGGATCCTCTTCAAGATCGATTTGTATGATCCGGGCCTTGTCAAGATCGCATTGAACGGTTCCTTCTGTTGACGGGTTGGGAGCCCCCACACGCAATGCTCAAGGATTGGCTTCATTCGTTCCGAGGTCAGCTGATGCACTATCCGTGCATAGACTTGTATCCGGTCGCGGCCGTGCCCGCGCACCATAATCCGTATTCACATCCCCGGATCGAGCAAAGGCGGATGCGGACCAAACTACTACTGGGCGTTTTCAGGCGCCATCAACTTTCCCGGTCACACATCACACCAATCCGCGTCGCCTTATCGAGCCTGTTGCAACATAAGCATCAGGCGGCGCGGAGCTCGGCACCTTGAGGGACCAGACCGGTCTCCACAAAGCGCCAAAGCGCGATTAACAATTTTCGGGCGAGCGCAACGATCCCCACCTTTGCCGCGCGAGCGCCGTTGCCTTTGAACCGGTTGCGATACCAAACGGTCAGTTCGCTACTTGGCTGATATTTCAACCAACACCAGGCAAGTTCCACCATCTGCACACGTGTGCTTCGGTTACCGGCTTTGCTGATGCCCTGATCACGCGACACGTCGCCGCTGGCGAAGGGCGCCGGAGCTAACCCAAGGAAGGCCGCGACGTGTCGTCGGCTTTCGAACTTTCGGCAAAAAACCTCTGCAACCAACATTGCCGCGCTGTTCGGACCAATGCCCTTCAGCTGCTCAAGGCGAACCGCTTTCTCTCGGCATGGGAAGGTAGACTCCTCATGGAGCACAACTTCAGCGCGGTTCCGCTCGATGTCCTTGATCTGATCGTTGAGCAACGCGAGCCGTTCGAAACAGCGCTCAATTTGTCGACGAAGGTTTGGTGGCAAAGGCCGCCCATCGCCGGTGCGCGTGTCGTCGAGCTGTTTTGACCAGTCACCACCCTTGATGGCCTTGACAGTTCGTATGCCCTGTAATGCAAGTAGCCCCCTGATCCGAGAGATAATTCGGGTGCGCTCGTGCACGAGATCGCCGCGCTCCCGCATTACTCTGCGTGCGTCCTCTTCTTCGGGGGAGGGCACGTCCACGACCCGGCACACGCTTTTGTCGCCAGCGAGATAGGCTTTGAGGATCCCGATCATGGCTTCGGCGTCGATGCGGTCGGTTTTTGCGCGCCTGCCTCGCCGCGACACGAGGAAGCTGGCGGGATCCAGCACATATGTATCGATGTCGTTCGACCGCAGTAGCCTTGCGAGCCAGAAGCCATCATATCCAATCTCGAAGCACAGGCGAATGGCGGCAGGTTCACCGATACGATCAGCGGCCTTGCACTCAAGATTGCGAAGGTGACTGATCAGTTCCGCGCTGTTCCCGGCAGGAATTGTCCGTAGCGAAGGCTTCGCCGCTCCTGGCGAGAGCGAAGCAACAAGCCAGTTGCGCTTGCTGAGCTCAACGCTGACAATGACAGAAGTCTTGGGGCAGTAATCTGACGACGAGTTCTCCATGTAGCGTTCTCCGTGAGGTTTGACGGAACAACGGCATAGCCGATCCGGCCTGCATAGGATCTATTACGACATGGCCCTCGAGTTCGGGTCCGAGGACCCGGCCGACGCGTCGATCACGCGGCGCGTGCTCACGGTCATGCTCGCCGAGGACTACTGAACGCCGCCCGGCGTCCCCCGCACTCTGCCCCTTCGCAAACGAACGCAGCGGCTCCCCAGCCCTCCGGGCAGCGAGAGGGGAGAGGGAAGAGAGCATCAGGCTCGCCGAACCGAAGGCGCGCGGGCCCCGACGGATCTTCGCCTTCCCCATTCCACGAGGAGATCAGCCATGACCATAGCAGACCCCATCCGCGCCACGCTGCCACTCTCCCTCATCACGAAGGGGGACAATCCGCGCCGCTATTTCGACCGCAAGAAGCATGCTGAGCTTGTGGCGTCGATCCGCTTGCGCGGCATCCTGCAGCCTATCCTGCTGCGTCCGAAGGGCGAGGTCTACGCGATCGTCGCCGGCGAGCGCCGCTACCGGGCCGGCCTCGAAGCCTACGGACCCGATGGCGAAGTGCCCGTCATCATCCGCGAGATGACCGACCAGGAAGCGCTCGACGCCGCGATCGCTGAAAATGACGACCGCGACGATCCTTCGGAAACCGAACAGGCCGACGCCGCCGTCCGCTACCTCGCCGCATGCCAGAACGATCGCGCCGAGGCCGCCCGGCGGCTCGGCTGGTCACGGACCAAGCTCGATCGCCGTCTGGCGCTCGCGGAGCTGTCCGAAACCGTAAAGCTCGCGCTCGACGAACGCCGGATCAAGGTCGGGCATGCCGAGCTGCTGGCGGCCGTCCCTGCGGACAAGCAGGACAAGGCCCTGGAGACGATCCTCGCTTCGGGGCTCGACGTCGGCAAGACGCGCGAGCTGCTCATGCGGGTCACGCAAAATCTCGCCACCGCGTGCTTCGACAAGACCGAATGCACGACCTGCCCGTTCAACTCGGGCGCGCAGCGAACCCTCTTCGAGACCCATATCGACGACGGTCACTGCACCAATCCCGGATGCTTCGAGCTCAAGACCCAGACCGCCGAGGCGATCCGCTTCGAGGAACAGGAACGCGCCGAAAAAGCGGCACGGGCCGCGGCTCCGCCCGCCGATGACGATGCCGACGATGACGGCGACGAGGCGGATGATGGCGAACAGGTCGACGATCTCGACGAAGCCGGGACCGAGGTATCGCCGGGGGATCGCGCCGAGACCCCCGGCCGCAGCGAACCCCGGACTCCCGCGCCGGTCACGCCGGTCCCGTCCCCGGGCGGCGGCTCGATCGCGCAAAAGCCCACCGTCACCGTCAAATCGATCGCCGGCCGCACCAGCGACCTGCGCGAAGCGACCTGGCGCACCGCGCTGGCCCGGGCGCTCGCGGCCAACGCCGTCCATGCCCATAGCGCCATCCTCGTCGCGGCGATGTCGGGCACGCTCCCCCAGATCAAGGCCGAGACGCTGAAGGCCCGCGCCGGCCTGCTCGTCGGCGCTTCCTTCCCGGGTCTCGCCTATGCCGACAAGATCGCGGCGATCTGCGCATTGTCGGAGCCGCAGGCGGCGAACGTCCTTTCCGCCGTTGGCGCGGCCTATGCCAAGGACGTGCTGACCTTCGGCCATGTCGCCGACCTCGCCCGCGCTTTCGACGTCGATCTGCGCGATGTCTGGCAGGTCGATAAGGCCTTCCTCGAGCGCTACACCAAGGACGAGCTCAAGTTCATCGCCCAAGAATCCGGCCTGGTCGCGCATATGGGCGAAAAGGGCTTCGCCAAGCTGCTCGGCGCCAAAAAGGCGGATCTCATCGCCGGCATGCTCAACCGGCCCGGGTTCGACTGGGCCGGCCGCCTGCCCAGTTCGATGACGCTCGACGGCCAATATGGCCCGCCGCCCGTGAAGGCCGCGCCGCCGGCCGACGCCCCGGTCACGCAGCTCGCCGCCTGATCCCCCCAACGCTCACATAGACAAGGATTTGCCCCCATGCTGATCTCGAATCTGCTCCCGCTGCTCGCGCGCTACTCGCTCGGCTTCGACCTCGTCGCCGGTCCCGACGACACCGTCACCCTGACCGTGATCCCCCGCAGGCATGAGGGCGCCGCGCACAAGCTCGAAGCCGGCGAAACCCGACCGATCTCGCTTACCGCCAGCGCCGCGGAGATCGATGCCGAACTCGCCAAGGGCGAAGATGGCGCGCTCGGCCAGCTCATCGCGGCGCGCAAGACGCTCGCCGACCAGCTCGCCGAACAGCGCGAGGCCGCTGATGCCGCTCGCACCGCCGCGGCCGAAGCCGCCAAGGCCAAAGCAGCAACGCCCACGCCCAAGCCCGCCTCCACGGCTGCGAAGGTTGCCGCGCCCACCAGTCCGCCGGCCGACGCCAAGGCCGAGGAGCCTGCCAGCCTCTGGTGAGACAGGCCCTTCGAACCCCTCAACACCCATCAGCCGGGAGACCCCCAATGCAGATCAATCACCTCACCCGAACCTATCGATATGATGGCATCGACCTTCCGGTGCCGCCGCATCTCGCCGGAGAACCGGGCGCCCTGCGCGCCTATCACGCCACCCTCTATCCCCCGATCCTCAACGCCGAGATCGTCGATGCCGGCGTGTCGGGGAACGCCCACGTGATGGAATACCGGCGCGCCGTCGGCACCAAGGGCTGATCATGGCGCTCGCACGCGGTTCGGCGATCGCGCCGACGCCCCGGAAAACCCTCCTCCAATGGATCGAGTTCGACGATGGCGACCCTACCGGCTTTACCCATCCCGCCTGCAGCCCGCAGGCCCAGGCCCTCCATGCACGGATCGTCCTCGACCCGCACGAGGCAAGGGGCGATCCTTGCGAACCGCTCCAGCCGCCCAGCGGCCTCCGCCTTCCGCCCCTCGGCTGACCTCGCAGGGCGCGGCATCGCGCTCTCCCCGGATATCCCAGCGATCTTCGACGCTCCGCTCGCGGCGCATCACAAGCTGATCGGCCGCTGGGCGGTCGCGCGGCAGGACGCGTCCGGCATCTGCAGCCGTGTCGAGGCCCGCCAGCACATCGAGCGCGTTTTCGATGCCGCCGTCCTCGAGATCCTGGCTCCCGTCGACCTCGCGGATTTCAGGGTCGCGGTGCTTCACAGCGAGGAAGACGGCCCCCCGGCGATCGCTATCGTCTGCGAGAGCATGGG
This sequence comes from Sphingomonas sp. TX0543, assembly GCF_048565505.1. NCBI lineage: Bacteria > Pseudomonadati > Pseudomonadota > Alphaproteobacteria > Sphingomonadales > Sphingomonadaceae > Sphingomonas > Sphingomonas sp. TX0543. The sequence goes on along the minus strand of NZ_JBLZUS010000003.1, from coordinate 295,547 downwards.
ACAGCTCGACCTCGGCTGGATCGAGACCGGCGATGCGCCGAGCGGCTGGCGCGCCGCAGCCTATCGCGTGCTCGAGCAATGCCTGAACCAGGCGCTGCCGGTCTTTGGCTATGGCGATCTCTTCGATGAAATCGCGATGTATTATTGGGACGGCGAAACCGACGACGAAGCCGCCCGTCAGAGCCTGATCGACTATCACGGCGCCGAACCGGACGAGCTCGACGAGCAGGTGCTGCCATCCGAGATGAACGCACGTCGGCCCGACTGGATGATCGCGGCCAATGCGGCACCTGCGCGTCGGCTCCCTGCCGAGCTGCGGCGCCGGCTCGCGGCGCTCCGGGACGCGCACAAGGCGCTCGCTGCCATCCCGACCGATCTCGACGCCTGGCACTTCGATTTCCAGGTCGCCTGCGAATATCTCCCGGGCATCGAGGAGTGCGCCTCATTGCCCCCGCTCACCCTCGTCCCCTTCGAGCAGTTTGCGCGCGAGCTGGACGATGTCGCACGCCACGGCATGGAGATGGGCTTCATGGACCTCGCCGGCATCTGTCCGATCCCCGACGCGGGCCGCATCGACGACTGGTTCGCCTCGCTCCGCCTCGGGGCCGACTTCCTGATCGCCGCCCAGAACATCCTCCAGTTCGACCCCGCCAATCCGTGAGGCCACGATGTCCGACCACAGCACCCATTTCGAAGCCAGCGGCGGCGGTCTTGTCCTGACCAACGCCATCCTCCTCTACCGCAACCAGGCGCCCCGCAATCTCAAGCCCTACGGCGCCTCGCACGAAGACGCGCCGGCGTTCGCCAGCATCCATGCGGTCGATCACGACCGCGAGGGCCAGCCGATGATAGCAGCCGGCACGCCCCTGTCGCGCGCGCATCTTCGCCAATGGACCGAGGCGCTCGGCCGCAATGTCGTGCCGGAGCTCCTGCCCGACAATATCCTCGTCGCTCATCCCGACATGCTCGCCTGGTGGGTGCCGGCACAGGTGCGCGCCGCCTATTTCGCGCTGTCCTCTCCGCCGGAAGGGCTCCGCGCCTTGTCCGCGCGAACGACCGTGATGGTCCCCTATCCGGCGCATCTGTTCATCGCGACCCGCTCCGGCCTCGGCGTCTATGCCCTTGCGGCAAGCGAGCGCCCGGCCGCCGACACCCGGGTCCTGCACTCGCCCATCCTCAATGTCTTCATCGATGGCAGGCTTTGCTGGGGCAACGTCCCGAGGCCGAAGACCCTCGGTATTGCCGCCATCCCGGAATTCGAGCGGGCCGTGTTCGACAGCTGGTCGACGCATCCCAATCCGGGGCAGGAGCTGACCGTCAGCGGCAAGGGCGGGCTCGTGAGGCTCTGGGACGATCTGGCTGCGCGCAGTGCAATCCGCTTTCCGGCCAGCCGTCTGAAACCCTTCGGCTCGTCGGGCCGGCGGCAGACCCGGCGACCGGCGAGCGCGATCACTCTCGGTCGGCTGATCGCGGCGAGCGCCAGGGCATGACCATGCTCACCGACGATCCGACCGCCGCCGCGGTGCTCGCCGCCGTGCCCTGCTATCCCGTCCCGCCCCACGGCCGCTCGCCCGCCCTCGACGCGCTGCGCGGCGCGCGTTCCGGCCACGGGCTTGCCGTGGGGAACGACGGCGTGATGCTCATCCTGCGCCGGCCCTGGCTCGCGCTCGACGTGCCGATCAGCGGGCCGATCACTGCCTATCTGCCCTATGGCGGCATGGGCGCACCAAGGGCCGATCTGCGTTGCGGCCTCATTCCAGCCGTCCATCTCGCCGGGATCCTCGACCATTTTCGTGCCGCGCTTCCCAACGAGGCTGCGGCGTTCCTGCTGTGGAACGAGGCGACCGGGGAATTCGCGGTGAACCTGCCCGTGATCGACGAGGCCACGCCGACGCGGCTCGTCTATCGCACCCCGGCGCTACCGCCAGACTGGCACCTCGTCTGCGACATCCACAGCCACGGCCACAGTTCGGCTTTCTTCAGCGCCACCGACGATGCCGACGACGCCCATGCAACCAAGATATCGCTCGTCTTCGGCCGGCTCGACGCTTCCGATGGTCCCGTAATGGCCTCCCGCCTGTGCGCCGGCGGCATGTTCCTGCCTTTGCCGCGCAGCCCATTTTCAGGAGAGTGCGATGCAGCCTGACACCCAGGAACGTCATTATCTTCCCGCCGGCCTCGACAACCGTGCGATCAGGATCCTGCTGGTCGGTTGCGGCGGGAACGGCGCGCAGATGCTGATGGGCCTCGCCTCGCTCGATACGGCGCTGCGTGCCATCTCCTCGCGCTCGCTCCATGTCACCGTGGTCGACGACGACATCGTAACCGAGGCCAATCTCGGCCGGCAGCCCTTTTACCGCTGCGACATCGGCCATTCGAAGGCCCGCACGCTGACCGAGCGGATCAACCTCGCGCATGGCCTTGCCTGGAAGGCGGTCCACGGCAGCGCCCCCAAAGCGATCGGGCTCGACGGCATCGATATCCTGATCAGCTGCGTCGACACGGCCTCGGCGCGCCGCGCGCTCGGCGCTGCCATCGCCGAGGGAAAGTCCTCGCCCGCCTATTGGATGGATCTCGGCAACCGCGCGCGCGACGGACAATATCTGATCGGCTGTCCGGACAGGGACGCGGCCCCGCACCAGTCCCGCCTTCCGACCGTCCTCGAAGCTTTTCCCGAACTCGCCGATGAAGCCCAGGCCGACGACGACGCTCCGTCCTGCTCGGTGGCAGAGGCGCTCGAGCGGCAATCGCTGTTCGTCAATCGCGTCCTCGCGAGCCATGCGCTGGCGCTGCTGTTCGATCTGCTCGGACGCGGCTCCATCGGACACGCCGGGGCCTTCCTCAATATCGCGAGCGGCCAGACCGTGCCGATCCCGCTGCCGCGCGATCGCTGAGCCACAGCCATCAACACCGCGCTCGCCTCATCGGCACCGCGCGCCCAGCAGGAGAAACTGCCATGACCGTCATCGGCCATAACCGCATCTGCCGCGTCGATAACTTCGACGGCTACGAGGTCCTCGCGCATCCGCTGCCGGATCGCGAGGACCGCGTCTTCCAACGCGGTCAGCCGGGAGCTTCCCATGTTGCGGTGACCTACGGCTCGCACGATATCCAGATCGCACGCCCGACAGGTCCCGGGAGCGCCGGACTCCTGGCGATCCTCATGCATCATGGCGGCGGCCGTCATATCCTCGAATTCTACGAGGGAGCCTTGCCCGTCACCGCGACGCTGCTCGGCCTGCCCGAGCGCGCCCAATATGCGCTCGCCTATGCGTTGTTCAAACAGGCTGACGAATGCGCCGTGGCCGCCCGCGTGGACGAAGCCAGCCGGTGGGCCCAGGCCTTCGTCGATGGTCGCATCCGCAAACGCCGCAGGGGCGGCAAGCGTTTCGTCAACATCGAAACGCCGGCCGAGAAGGAGCGCCGCTGCGCGTAGCATGGGTTTCGCGGACGTTTCACTCCTTTGCGCCGACGCTGGCCGCGCGAGCGCGAGCCCCAGCGAAAGAGGAGGAGGGCGGGGGAGGTGAGCCTGTTCGCTCTTGCCCAGGAGACCCCGATGCCCCTTCCCACCGCCATCCACAGCCAGGTCGATCCGGCCGCGATCACCAAGGTGACGCGCCTGTTCAACAATACGCTCGGTTCCATACTGACCGAACTCATCCAGAATGCACGCAGGGCCGGCGCGACGACCATCGACCTCAATGTCGCCGAGGCCGACGACGGGCAATGGCTCGTAATCGCAGACGACGGCGCCGGCATCGCCGATCCTGCGGTGACGCTCGCGCTCGGGCGCTCCGGATGGGACGACGACGTCGCCGTCCGCGAAGACCCCGCCGGCATGGGCGTGTTCAGTCTCGCAGGCCGTCGTGTCGAAATCCGGTCCCGCCCGCGACCCTCCGGCGACGCCTGGCGGATCGCCATCGCGCCCGGCGACTGGGAATCGGGAGCCCCGATCGCTGTCACCGCCTGCGATCATCCGTTCGGCACCGAAATCCGGCTGCTGCTCGACGACGAATGGGCGAAGACGCTGGAAGCTGCGGCCATCAGCGCGGCCCGCTATTGCCCGACGCCGATCCGATTCAAAGGCTCACCGCTGGTGCAATCGGACTGGCTCGCCGACGCAGCCGTCATCGTCGAGACCGACGGGGTCCGGATCGGCCTCTTCAACGCGCCGCGCGCCGCCCATCATCAACCGCGCATCAACTTCCACGGCCTCACCGTTCCCTGCACCTTGCCTTCGGTCGACGAAAAGGACCGGAGCTGGTGGGCGCGGGTCGACATCGTCGACGCACCCGCCCTGCAGTTGGTGCTCCCAGCCCGAGGCGAAATGGTCGAGAACGATGCTCTCGATGCGCTTCGCGATACCGTCCGGAAGGCTATCTACAGCCATATCGCCTCGCTCGGCAGCCATCGCTTGTCCTTCGTCCAGTGGACCGAGGCCCGGCAGCTCGGCGTCGATCTGCCCGAGGCGACGCCGCTCCTGCGAGGATGGACCCCGGCCAAGGCCGATCTCAACAGCGTAAGCGATGGTCCCGGCCTGATACCCGCCGGCGAGCTCGTCCTGATGGAGCATTTCGGCGCACCGCTCGAGCAATGCGCCGCCTTCGCGCTCGCCCGCGACGGACGCCTGGAGGGCGCCCTCGCCGATCCCGACGATGCGATGGCGGGGTATGGCTGGTACGACGCTCTCCCCCGGATCACAGCGCTGAGGTTCGAGATCGAGCGCGAGGGCGCCGCCCATGTCTTCGACAGCGAGATATTGACGGGCCTGGAGAGCGGGATGGTCGACCGGCTCGATCTCGTGATCGAGATCGGCGGCGCGCGGCCCGAGACGCTCATCGTCTCCGCCCCCGTTGTCGTCGAATATGACGACGCGCATCACTGGGGCTTCGAGGAGGCGAATGTCCTGCTCGCCTCGCGCGACGCGCTCTCCCCCGACGAACTCGTCGACCTGCTCGAGGCGTCCTGCTTCTGCGCGAGCGACGATCGCGAGGCCGACAGCTGGGACACGCAGAACGACCGCTTCCTGCTCGATGCACGGGAAATGGCGACCCGCCTGCTGCTCGGCGACGATGCGGCGCTGGTCGAACGGCTGCGCGCGATCATTTCCTACAGGGCGCAGTGGTTCGTGCCGGAGGGGCGGCAGTTCGCGGCCGTCATCGGCCGCAGCGCCATCGACATCCGCATCGAGCCCGTCAGCCCAGCGCCTGCATCCTGACCGCAGCTTTCGAAAGGACCAGCCCATGCGATCGATCAAGCCCGCGGCGCCGGCAGACCGGGTGGCGGTACGGACCGCGATTGACCATCTACGCCGCGCGCGTCACCTTCTCGCCAGCAGCGGTGCGCCGCGTGCCGCCGCGGCGGTTCGCAAGGCGCTGCGCAGCGCCGAAGGCGCCGCCCGCCATATCGACCACCGTATCCGCAGGAGCCAGCGATGAGCCGTTACGAACTGAAGCCGAGGCCGGGAAACGGCGTCATCAAGGCCGTGATCGGCTGGGACCGTCCCCTCCAGACCTTCTTCGCGCAGGTATTCACGCCCACCGAGGAAGATCCCGAGGAAGGCGAGGCAACGATCTGGCTCGGAACCGAGCCGGGCGAGCTGCCGAGCCCCGAGGCCGCCATCCGCGTGGTCGAAGCCTATGCCGACATACCCGAGACGCTCGCCGCCGATCTCGCGGCCGACAGGGACGCCACCATCGGCGTCAAGGACGGCGCACACCAGGCCGAGGCCAAGCAGCGCCTGTTCGGCTCGCTCCACTAGCTAGTTCAGCCCGGACTGGCGATGCGGAAACGCGGCAATTTTGAAGTCGGCGCCATGTAAAGACTTGTAAAATTATCGGTCGGTCTCACCACCACGCAATGCCGGACAAGTTACGCCGACATCTTTGCTCGATCGATACTGCGGCGGTCCGATAGTCACCTCCCATCGCGCAAAAAGCTCGGAAAACCGCGCCTTTTCCTGCAGTCGGAGCCTGGTGGCACCTTCGCTCATTATCCGCATCTTTCAGACAAACGCGGCGGACATGCCTCCCGACAAGGACTGTGGATCCGTGGGCACCGCAGGATTTCGTTAACCATGACGTGGCGATAGTCGCAGCGACGCATTTCAGGGACAAATCCGATGTTCGACGGCCTCAAGTTCAAGCGCATCGCACGCGAAGCCGCGCCCGGCTGGGCCGACGAGGCGATCGCGCTTTTCGGCTATAATGCCGAGGATGTGATCGCCCAGCAGCTCGCCCATCATCGCTATCCCGAGCGCTATTCCTTCGAGTTCTGCCTGAAGGAGATCCGCAAGCGCCGCAAAGCCGGAGCGCCGCCTTCGCGGTGGTCGCTGCGCGGCTTCATCGCCGCCGTTCGGACACGCAGTGCGACCGAGCACGCCGCTCCGGCTGAGGCTTGAACCGATCGCCTGCAAATCAGCGGACGTAAAACCGTGTAAATTCTTGCTGCAACTGCGAGGCTATTAACCATCCATTTGCCGCCGCATGTTGAAATCAGGCCTCTATTAGGAAGTCGGGGCCTCTTTTATGGCAATACACTACGCGAAACGCACATTCGATCTTGAAAGACATCTGCGCGAAGCCGCCGCCGGCGACGCGGAAGCGCGCCACGCGCTCGGTGTCGTCTATTCCTGCGGATCCTTCGGTATCGCCATCGATCTCATCGAGGCGCACAAATGGTTCAATCTCGCCGCGCTCGCCGGCAGCGAGGAAGGACAGGTATCGCGCGCTGAAATCTCCGAGGAGATGACCGCCCGCGAGATCGCCGAGGCGCAGCGCGCCGCCAGGGCCTGGCTCCGGGAAACCGGCACCGCGAAGCCCGAGGCCTCCAGCCTTCGCCTCGCGGCTTGACGGTGCCCAATATGACCGCCGAACCCAATCAGACCGACCAGCTCCTCAAGGGGCTCGGCTTCAAGTCCGAGCACTGGATCGAAGCCCATAAGCTCGTTGCGACGCATGGGCGCCGCGCCCAGCAACATGTCGTCGATCTGATGCAGGCGGCGCTCCGCGCAGACGACGAAGAGACCGCGCGCGGTTACGACACGCTGCTCAAGCTCATGCAGATGCGCGACCGCTTCCTGCGTGAAAAACAGGTTGCGACCAAGGCGGCCGGGCGCCTCACGATTGCCCCGGTCGGGATCACGCCTCCCGATACGTCGACCTCCGGCTGAGCCGGACGTCCCGAGGCCGCGAATGCGGGCCTCGGATGGGGCGCTTTCGCGCCTGCTCGGCCGAACGGCCGAGGAGAGGAGTGGGGAAGGGGAAGATGGCTCGGACACGGTGTTCGAGACCAGCTTCCAGGAGACTTTCCCATGAACATCGGTTCGATCAAGCAGAATGAGGCCGGCATTTTCGTCGGCCGGATCGCGACGCTGACGATTGCCATGACGATCGCGCTGCGCGAGGTGCACTCGGCCAATCCGAAGGCGCCGAAATACGAGGTGCTGGCGCTGTCGGCGGCACGGGCGTGGGTGCAGGTTGGCGCGCTCTTCGAGCTCTTCTCGAACGGCACCGGCGAGGCGTTCCTCAACGGCAAGATCGAGGATCCAAGCCTGGCCGCGCCGCTCTACATCTCGGCGTTCCGCCAGGAGGACGGCAGCTTCAACGTCGTCTGGTCGCGCCCGACGCGCCGCCGCGACCTCGCCTCGGAGATGGCGCCCAAGACCGACGACAGCCTGCCGCCGCTGCCCGGCGCCGACGAGACCGCCGGCCCCGCCACCCAGGGCACCGAGGCCGGCCTCGGCGCTTCCTCCGCCGAACACGCCTTCGGTGGCGGCGAGCCGCAGGAAGGCGGACGCCGGCAGCGTCGCCAGCGCGCGTCCGAGCAGGTGGAGGAGCCCGAAACCGTCAGCTGACCCCCCGCTGTGCCCGGTCCCACGCCTCCAGGCCGGGCACGCACCCTGCAGGGCTCGCTTCGCTCTCTCGCGAAGCGGGCCCTGTTTCTGTTCGAATGGGCGTTACCGCCGCCGCGTCGGGGGCGGGCGCAGCGTCAGCATATAGGCGGACAGGTCATCGACCTGATCGTCGGCGACCTCGAAATTCATGATTTCGGGAAAATTGTGCGAGTGGCGCAGCCAATAGGTCAGCGTCTCGCCCGTCAGCCCTTCCTTGGCAACCACATTCTCGAACGGCGGCGCGTCGGGATTGGGCGAGAACCGGTCGGGCAAGACCGCGTGGCAGCCCGAGCAATGCGCCTGCGCAAATGCCTTGCCGCTCGCGACCGAGGCCGTGGAGCCGGACGCAGGCGCTGCCCCGGCGGCAAGCGCCCCGTAGGATCCCATGCCTGCCGCCAGCAGGGCCGCGGCGCCCAGGAGGAGACGGCTAATGCCCACGCGCCGCCGCGATGACGGCTTGCCCAAGCGGCGCTGCATTTTCCACGGTCCTGTCCACGCAATTCTCATCCGGGTTCAATGGATAGAGCCGATCGAGCTGCTTGCAAGCATCGCGCGCGACGTTGCGGATCCGCAGCATCAGCCGATCGCTGTCGCGCTGCGTCGTCAGATCGAGGTCGCCGTAGAGCACCGACATGCGCACCGTCGTCGTCGCGATCGCCGCGCCCGTGTAGGGATTACGCTCGACCGGAATCGGCACGGTTCGGGGCGCCTCGACGGTGATCTCGTCGCCGGCATCCGGCGGGGCCGCGACACCAGCGCTGCCCAAGGCCGCGAGCGCGATCGCCGCCAGCGCCAGCCCCGATGCCGATATGATCCTCACTGTCATCGATCCCTCGCCGAACGGGCCCGAGCCGGGCTCCCGCAGGCACAGTGCGATGACATGCGGGGTCGCCGCTTTGACGAGACTCAAAACCTGGCGAATCTAACGGCAGCCGTGCCTCATTCGAGATAGGCGGCGCGCAGCGTCGCCAAATCGGCCGAGCTGAGCCCGACCACCTGGCGAAGATACCCCTCGGGCGAACCCCATTTGCTGTCGATCTCCTCGAATGCGCCCAGCAGGAACGCGTGACCCCCGGCATCGACGAGCGGCTGCGCCTGCCGCGCCGCGCCGTTGCTGGCGAACACCTTGGCCACCGGATTGTCCGGGAACATCGCGGGATCGATCGGCGGCATCTCCCACTGCGGCCGCCGATAGGTCGGCGACAGCAGATAGTCCCGCACGATCACATCGCGCGGCGTGCCGAGCGCCGAAAGGATCATCGCCGTCGCGAAGCCGGTCCGGTCCTGCCCCGCCGAGCAATTATATTCGATCGCGCCCTGCTTGCTCAGCAAGGCCGCGAACAGCAGCTTCATCTGCGGCGCCAGCAGAAGCGGCAACCCGTGATAGAGCGCGCTCCCGTTCTGCGGCGCGCCGGCAGGCGCACGCATCCCCTCGAAGATGCGCTGCATCGAATAGCCATAGGCCGTATAGGTGACGCCATCAATCCTGGTGGGCGCGAGCACGCGTTCTTCGTCCGAACGCAGATCGATCAGCTGCTTCAAGTGAAGTCCGCTCACGGTTTCCCGGTCCTGCGCCGTCAGCATCGGGGTCGCGCCCGAACGATAGATGAGGCCCCAGCGGACATGCTTGCCGCCGGCTCCCTGATAGCCGCCGATGTCCCGGAAGTTCGACCCCTGCTGGAGCGGAACCAGTCGTTCCGCGACCCGCGTCACCGAGCCGTCCTTCGTGTCCCTCAGGAGAAAATAGCGACGCTCGCTCGGCCCGGCACGCACCGTGGCGGTGCCGTCGGCGTCGCGCATCGAGACCGGGGTCGCCGCGGCGATGCGCGCGTCCGCCGTGCTCGCCTGGAGGACATCGACGGGACCGCTGGCACTCCAGCGAAGCGTCAGTTGCCCATCCTCGCCGCGAAGGACCGCGGCGTCCGAAACCTTCGCGACCGCCGACCCGGCTATGCCGCCGAACAGAATGATGCCCAAGGCGGCTGCAAACGCTTTTGCCATTATCGTTATCCTCTCCTTCGCCCCGCCGAAATTCTGTCGGCGGCACTTCCGCCCGTCAACGACGAAGGGGGAAGGATCGTCCTGGCGGTGAGGATATCGTCGTCACTTTGGAGGCGCGCTGTGTCGTGCCAGCGCTCAATAGCGCTGCTGCCGCTCGTAGAGATCGCGATAATGCTGGGTACGGGTGACCCGCAGGCCCTGCATGCCCGAGCGATCGACCGCACGCTGCCAGCCCGCAAACTCCTCGAGCGTCAGGCCGTAACGCTCGCAGACGTCATCAATGGTCAAAAGGCCGCCATTCACGGCCGCCACGACCTCGGCCTTGCGCCGCACGACCCAACGCCGCGTGTCCGGCGCGGGAAGCGCCTCCATCGTCAGCGGTTCGCCGAGCGGTCCAATGACGTGCGCCGGCCGGAATGTCTGGTTCTCGATCATGTCGCGTCTCGTGCGGGCTCGCCAACAGGAACGCGCGGCACCGCTGCCGATGCTTATGGCCATGTCATGGTTTTCGCCGGCTGAAGCATCAGGGTTAACGCGCAGGCGTTGATCGCGCCCGTGCCCCGGCCCGCCTCACCGGCATGACCGTCCACTGCCTTTCGCAAAGCGACGGGCGAGAGCGGCCGAGGCTGCGTGGGATCGCTTCCCCGTCGCTGCAGTGCACGGCGAAGCCCCGGCGCGCGCCACTTCAGACGTCCTCCGCCGACGAATGGCATTGCCCTTCCATGGTCGCGCCGCACGCCCACCCGCCCCGGCGACGTGCAGCTGTCGTAGCGGCAGCGCCGCGCCATCCTCCCGGCCTTCCGGCCGATCGGACGACCCGCAACGCTCACTTCGGGCAAGAAACGCCGCTGACTGCATGTCCGAGCGAGAGGTCCGGCGATCGGTCCCGAACGACCTAGTGTCCGGCGACGGCTTTTCGCAGCCCCACCTGGCCACCCGCTTGATGGAATGAACGCTACGCCCGTGCGGGGTCACCGCAACCCGCCATTTTGCGACCGTGTTGAGGCCTGGCGGCCTCTGCCCGCACCACTCGAAAAATGGGGGTTCCCCCGCGCTGACGCGCGGGTGCGGCGATCCCTCAATCACGGGCTTTCGCGATTGTTCATCCCAGCGGGATCGGCCCGCTGGCGTGAGATGCGAAAGGTTACGCACATGAACAAGGTTTTCCTCTCGGGCCGCATCACCTCGGACATCAGCCGCTTCGGCACCGACAGCAAGGGCGGCGTCAGCTTCAGCCTCGTCACCTCCAAGCCGGTGATCAAGGACGGCCAGGTCCAGAAGGACGACAACGGCTACACCGAGACCTACGACGAGTTCCATCAGATCAAGGCCTTCAACGGTCTCGGCAAGTCGGTCGCCAACCACAAGAAGAAGGGCGACAAGCTCATGGTCGTCGGCGAGATCCGCTACAGCCGCAACGAGCGCGACGGGCGCACCTACTACAACACCGACATCGTCGCCGAGGAAATCGAGTTCCTCTGACCCCTCCGGGCGGCCTTCGGGCCGCCCTTCTCATTTTTGCGAAAGGCAGCACAATGTTCCATCTCGCCAGCTTCGATGAGATCGCCGGGGTCGCCCACGGGATCGAAGTCACCAACCCCAACATGGTCGCCCGTATTCGCCGGGCCGCCGACAGTCTCAACCGCTATGAGATCGCCGCCCGCCTGGGCCAGGCGATCACCGAGGCCGCCGACGCGGCGCACCTCCGTGATTTCGAGGAGGCCGAGTTCGGCGAAGCCAGCGCCGACGCCATCGTCGATTGCGAATATCAGGACGAGCTCGCCGCCGCCTGGTCGCTGGTCGCCGCCGAGCATCAGCTCATCAGCCCCGAAACGATCATCGCGCACGACGGGTCGGTCACTGACCCGTCGCTTCCTCAAGGCAAGGACCTCGCCCATGCACACCCATTCTTCCGCGCGTCGCCCGGCTGACCACAGCTACGGCATCATCATCCATCATCGCCTCGCCTGGTGGCTGGTTGACTTCCCCGACCTCGACGCCATGCCTCTGCGCGCGCGCAAGCTCTCGGGCCGGCTCACGCCGGCCCTCGCCGACTGGCTGCGCAGCGAAACCGGCGATCCGGGCGTCGGCGACGATGTCGCCGCACTCAATCCCGAGAGCCGCTGCTGGTCCGGCGAATTCTCCACCGTGCCGAGCAGCACCGACGCCGCTCTCTTCGATATAGACGCCCATCCCTGGGGCTCGGAAGCCGGCGAACTCGAGACCCGGCTCGCGCGCACGATGATCGATGCGACATTGCATCCGGTCCCCGCCGGCTTCGTCTCGGTCTTCTCGGCGCTCCCGCCCGAGAACCAGCCGGTGCTCGCGATCCGGCTCAGCGGCTACACCTGCGCGGGCTACGAGGTGCTGACCGCCCGGCACATGCCGACCTATCGCCCCCGCTCGCCCTGGCGGGACATCTCGGGCGATGCTGTCGGCGACAACGGCAGCGACATCATCGGCTGGCGCGAGGGCGGCGAATGGATCGCGCCCACCTGAGCGCGCGGCGAACGGCTCCCAACCCTGCCTCGAATCCGGCCGCCTCCGACCTCGAGGCCTGGCCTTCGAACCCATGCGTCCTCATCGCGCATTCCGCGCCGCCCCGCGCACCAGCCCTGGCCGGAGAAAGGGCAAAGAGGGGCTTTCCCTTCGTTCACGCGATGGAGGGAAGTCCCTATGTGCAGACCCGATGAAGAGACCCGGCCTTCACGCCAATGGGTGCGCGGGAGCGCGGTCTTTCATGGCCATCATGGCTATGGCCTCGTCGAAAACCCGTGCGATCCGGACGGCTGGGTCCTGGTCTCGTTCGCCGGCGCCCCAGGGATCAAATGCGCCCATGACCTGCTGACCCCCGACCTTCGCTCGATCGGCGCTGCGGAGATCTCGCGGAGAGCTGACCGGAGCCGCGAGGGTATCTCCCTCGCTCGGATCGGCGAACCTCTCCCTGCGGAACAGAGACTTCTCAGGACGGCATCATGATGCTTCACAGTTGTGTCGCACTATGTGCCGCGCTTTGTGCCGCGCCCGTGGCAGATGCCGATCGAATGCTCTTTTCGGGATGATGAGGCAGGTTCGGCGCATCCCGCCCGCGCCGTTCGCGCGAGCGGGACCGGGGCTCTATTCGCTAAGCCGCCGCCCGCGCGGGCGCGGGCCCCGGCCAAGCTCACGGAGCCAGGCCTTCGGCCCGTCTCCGCCCGTTCGGGTCACGATCCCGCTTGCGGGGGATGACGCCCGGGAGGTTTTACACCCCTATTCCTCTCTTGTGTCTGCCTAGTGTGGCATGCGGGGTTGGCGGTCCGTCGAGCATGAGCGGTCCCCCCCATTTTTGCGCGCGGCCGCTACGCGCCCACCCGAAAAAATCGGCTCCCCCGCTCCCCGCGCGGCGGCGTTAACCGGGGTCCGGCCGCGAGCGGCCGGCTTCCCGGTTAACGTGCCCGACCTCCCTGACCACCGCATGCCCTGAGCAAGGCCTCATCGCGTGGATGAGACATCCAAAAGCCATGGAGGCTCACATGACCAAGACTTTCTCGAACTTCGCCGACTTCGCCAGCTTCATCGCCAGCGAAACCGGAACCGACGAGCGCAGCCCCCTCTACGAAAGCGCGTTCATCGAGCATGACGAGCGCGCCAAGCTGTCGCCGGTCGACGAGAGCGAGCAGCTCGAAATGCCCGATCCGGAGCAGGCCCGAGCCGCCGTCGAGATGGTGATGGCGACGCTGTTCGACGTGTTCCGCGACACCCGCCTGGAACCCTTCGCGAGCGATCTCGCCTGGGGCTTCGTCAACAGCTTCCATGTCGTGGCGAAGCGGATCAGCGACCGCGAGGACGACGCCGCCAAGGAGCTTGGCGAACTCGCGCGCAGCTTCGACCCGAGCGAGATCTACGCGACGCAGATCGAAGACGCGCAGCTGCTCTGCCAGACGCTGCAAGGGTGCCGCGATGCGATGGAGTGCATGCGCGACCATGCCGCCGAAGTCTATCGCGTCGAAACTGGACGGCCCTATTCGCCGACGCGCGGCAGCCGGGTCTCGCACGGCGTCACCGCATCGATGATCGACGCTCGCGACTATCTGGCCGCAAGGGGACGTGAGCGCCGCGAGCAGTTCACGCCCGAAGGCCCCGTCGTCGCCTTCTCGGGCGGTCAGGTCTGGGAAGATCACGACATGCTCTGGAAGGGCCTCGACACGATCAAGGCCCGCATTCCGGAGATGATCCTCGCCACGACCGCCCAGACCAAGGGCTGCGATGCGATCGCGCAGGCATGGGCGGCGGCGCGCGGCGTCAAGGTCATCATGTTCCGGCTCGACCGCCGGCTGGGAGCCAAGGCGGCCTTCGTCCGCAACGATCGCCTGCTGGCCCTGAAGCCGGTGGAAGCCGTGGTCTGCGAAGGCTCCGGCATCCAGATGAACCTCGCGCAGAAGCTGCGGCAGGCCGGCGTTCCGCTCCATGTCGTGAAGCTCGATCAGCAGCGCGCGGCAGCGCCCGCACCCCAGCGCATGGCGCGCCGGGGCTGAGCATCGTGCACCCGAGAGGCTCCGGCAACCGCCGGGGCCTCTCTCCCTTTTCTGCCGATGATGCGGTGCGCGGGGGCATCGAACCCCCGCGCACCGCGGGGACGCTTGCGCCCGGTTGCGCCGCGTACGCGCAATTCCTCGGACCCAAGAAGAGAGGGGGAGGAAACAGGCGGTTTGCTCAAGGAGTCAAAAGCCATGTCCGTCCTCTTCCGCATCGCTGTTCCCGCCGACGACACGACCGACCCGCAGGCGGTCATCACCGCGCGCCAGCTTGCCGCCTTCCGGCGCTATCTCCGCTCGGAAGGAGACCGGATCGGCATCGCGCTCATCGAACCCGACGAGTATCTCGGGGACAGCTTCGAAGCGCGCGTCTGCCCGCTGGCCCTTGCCGCCGTGACGGCGCAGTTCCACCACGATCCCGCCGTCATCAGCGTCGTCGAGGAGGCCCAGTTCCGGGGACGCCGCATCGCCGTCCACCACGACGCAGCCGACGCCGCGATCACCATGCGGGTCGCGCTCACATCCGACTGCGGCCTCGAACTCGACCTCGCTTATGGCAATGCCTATGCGCTGCTCGAAGCCCTCGAAATAGAAGCGGAGAGCGTCGGGGAAATCGCCCTCGACACGCTTCGCACGCGGTTGTCGGATCCGTCGACCCCGGCACGCGCGGCGGTACGCCGGGTCGACCATTATCTCCCTCGGCTCGAACGTCTGCTGGCGAGCGCGCCCGATCTCGACGATGCGCGTCTCGTATGGGCCTGAACCTCGCCGCTGCTCTGCGGAATGCAGCGCCCTGCCGTCACGACAGGGCATGTGGCGGCGTCACGGTCCCGTTCCCGGCCAGCGCGTCGATCACCGCCTGAATATGCGCTGCGGCGACCTGCTCACCCAGCGTGTCGAGCAGCGGCAGGGCCTGCCGCAGCAGGACGACCGCCAGCGCTCTTTGCACCAGCGGGTCCGCCCGCAGCGCGTCGCCCGAATGCTCGCCCATATCCCCTCCGCCGCTTGTCGCCCGCTCAAACAATGCGGTCAGCACCGGGGCGGACATATCGGACCCGGAAGCTCCCGCGCGCTGGGCGCGGGAGCCGGGGTTTCAGAACACGGTCAAGGACAGTGCGCCTACGCTTTTAGAACCGGGGTTCCTGTACATATGCGCAGGCACCCCGGCCGTGAAAGCTCACGCCGAGTGCCGTTCCTGACAGGGTTCTGAAGCCCCGGCGCCGCCGTTTTCGCAGCGCAGTCGGGCCCCTATCACAGAGCCGCATAGGCACCAAGAAGAGGCTTTGTCCCCAAGCTCACGCGCTCTCGCATCTCGGTATCAGACGAGCCTTATCGCCAAAGCATGACGCTGGGTGTTCCTCGGCCGTCAAGGATCAGCGGTCCCCCCGATTTTGCCGCCGCTCCACTCCGCTTCCCGGCGACAAAACCGGCTCCCCCGCTGCCCGCTTCGCGGCGGCATTTGCCGTCCCTGACCGCCTCAACACCGCGTCCGGATGCGCCCATCCTCATCGATTGGAGATGGGGAGCACGGCATCATCCTGATGGAGGCTCTTATGAACAATCTTACCGACGATCTCCGGGCGCTGTTCAACGCTCCGATCTGCCCGCACTGCGCGACGCTCTACGATCCTGAGCAATATGACGAGGTCGATGAATGCGCCCGCTGTTCGAACTGCGGCAGGGCATACAAGGTCTCGGCCGAGCACCGCCCGCAGCAGCCGGACATTCCGCCGGACGACCCGCTGTCCGCAGCCGCCCAATCAGATAGTCTGGCGCAGTTTCGGGAAGAGGCGGACCGCATCTCGAAAGTGATGATGCGCCAGACCGCCGGTGGCAGCTACGAGATGTATGAGCGCTGGTTTACCGAAGCGCTTGAACCCTCCATCGACAGGCTCGATCCGGCGCTCCGGTCACAGGCAATCGCGATCGCCACCGAGCTTGGCTATATCGACGATCCCGAGGCCATGGACGCTGGTTTCGGACCGGGCCTCTGCTCTATCAGCGGCATCGACGAGAACTACTGCCACTGCGGTCGTCATCCCTGACGGCATCCGGGACCGGGCCTCGCGCTCGGTCCCTGTTCTTTTGCCGCTGGCATCAAGTCCCGGCTCGCTCGCGTGCCGCGCGGACCCGTCGGTCCGCACGCCGCTACGCCTTGCCATGGTCTACAACCGAGAGGAAAAATCTCTCACAGTCTTCCCATGATGTCGGGCGGACGAGGCCGCCTCAAGGACGGCGGGGCCCCACCATTTTCTCCGGCGGATCGAGGCTCGGTGCTCATCCTTCGGCGTCCGTGGCCGCCGAAGAAAATCGTGACCCCCACCGCCGCTCACGCGGTCGCCGGCAAGCCGGCGATCCTTGACCCGACCTCGCCCGCCCGACGCGACTGCCCCTGTCATTCAAGACAGACAGGAGCACATCATGCAGACGATCACGAACGCCGCCGCCGCCGACAACGCCGCCTACTTCGCCGCCGTCGCGTGCGCCGAGCGCCGGGCGCTTCACAGCTACTTCGACCAGCACGTCATCCAGGATGCGGAGCTTGGGTATCTCGCCATCGATGAAGGCGACTACGGCGCGCTGTCGACCACGATGATCGACCAGATCGTCTACACCGCGCACGGCGGGATGCTCGACGAATATTGACACCCGATGAGGGGAGGGGCGCACGCCGCCTCTCCCTTTTTTTGTTGCGAGGATGATACGGGCAAGAGGGGCATCGAGCCCCCCTTGCCCGTGCCGCGAGCAGGCTCGCGGCGGGGTCTGATCACGCCGTCAGGCGCTTTTCCACTTCGTCGATGCCGAGGCTGCGAATGCGCGTCAGAAGGGCGCTCAACCGCTTCGCGTCGAGCTTGAGCAGGCCAGCCTTTTCGACCGCCTGCACCGCGGCCTCACGCTCCTTTTCCTCGAGCCGTTGCCGTCGTTCCTCGAGTTTGCGCTCATCCTCTGCGATCGCTGCTCTTTCCTGTTCCAATGTGCGTGCCATGAAGGGCCTCTTGGTTCACGCTGATCGGGCTATGAACCCGTTCCTTATAGGCGCAGGTCCACGCCACCGGAAGCGCAACTTGGACGGCAGGTATCCCGGTCCCGGTTCCCGCGCATCCGTCCGACCGCTGCGCCATGGTTCCGTCCGAAGGACGGCCTGGCGCCTCGCCGGAAGCGCTTTCCCCTCCACATCGACCGCGTCACAAGACGCCCCGGGGACTGGAACAGCCCTGGTGCAGAGAAGCACACCGAACGCACCTCGGTGCATTGGAATCCTGGCGGAAATCAGGATGTTACGAGGAAACGTAGCTGTGGGACAATGTGGGACAGATATTTGGGCCATCTAAAAGGCTGAAATACCAATGCCTTGACTGTCCCACGATGAACACGGTTGATTGGTCCCCCAGCTTCGAGTTGCTCCCGGCCTCTCGCTCCGGTATAGAGATGGTCGGTTTCTGAGACCCCACCAGCCTCCCTGCTAGGAGGCTGACATTGAAAACCCCCACAAGGCACTGCACGGTCAGACTCGACCTTGCGCACTATAATGGGCTCGCGGCGATCGCGGCGGAGCGCGGATGCAAGCCGTCCGATGTCATCCGAACCGCGGTTCAGGGCTTTCTCGCCTCCTCCAATCTGATCAGCGCAAGCCAGCGCCGGATCGCGCGCATCAGCGAGTTCCAGCAGCTCGCGCTCGACATCATCATCCGCGAGCAATTTCCCGAATATCGCGACCGCATCATTGCCGAAACCGACAAGCGCCTGGAGCAATATCATGGCGCGTGAGGACATCCGCACGGACGGGCGCCCGGTCCCGCTCACCCATCATTCCGCGCGTGGCCGCGTCCAGCGCAACGCCGGCAATTTCACCCGCGGCAGTCAGCTCCTCACCCACGAGATGATGATGTGGTTCTCGGGCGCGAAGCTGCCTTTCATCCTCTGGTTCTTCGCCTTCATGGGCGCCTGGTTCATCATCATGTCGATCAAGCTCGACGAGCATGGTTTCCAGCTCGTCTGCATGAAGCTCTATGCGACCATCTGGAACTGGGTCGACCTCAATCCGAACAAGCGCGTCAACGTCACGCTGCCCAATGGCGAGCTCTTGCGGACCGTGATGAAAGCGGTCCCCTATATCCCCGAGGTTATCAAGGCCTGGGCCGTCGCGATGCGGGGCCTGCTCGGCGCCTTTCTGGTCTCGATCTTCATCACCATTCCGGCGGCCATCTGGTTCGTCGACATCTCCCACCGGCGCGGCCGTTCGATCCTTCAGGAACGCCATGAACGCGGCGCCATGCTCGTCGATCGCGGCGTTCTGCTCGCGGAAATCAACGAGCACAACCGCATCAAGTTCGAGGAGGAAGCCGCCGATCTTTTCCCCGGCATGCCGTCGCGGCAAGTGCTGGCCATGCCGTTTCGCGCGCGCAAGGAAGCCGGCATCCATCATCCCTACACGCTCGCCGGCATCCCCTTTCCGCATCGCACCGAGCAGTCGCATGCGATGCTCATCGGTACCACCGGCTCGGGCAAGACGACCGAACTGAGGAGCCTCGTCACCCAGATGCGCGAGCGTCAGGACACCGCCGTCATCTTCGACCTGACCGGTGCCTATGTCGAAGCCTTCTACGATCCCACGCGCGACACGATCCTCAATCCCATGGACGCGCGTTGCCCCGCCTGGTCGATCTTCAACGACTGCCGCACGCACAGCGAGTTCACCGCAGCCGCGGCCGCACTGATCCCTTCGGACGGCGGTTCCTCCGAACCCTTCTGGGCGCTTGCGGCGCGCACCCTGTTCATCGAAATGTGCGTGCGGCTTCAGGAACGGGGTCAGACCAGCAATCTCGCTCTGTCCGAGAACCTGATGACCGCGGACCTCAAGCGCGTCCACCGCTTCCTCGCAAACACGATCGCCGACCCGCTCACCGCGCCGGAAGCGGCGCGCATGGCGGAATCGATCCGCGCCGTCTTCAACACCAATGCACAGGTCCTGCGCTTCCTCCCCGATGACGGGGAACCCTTCTCGATCCGTGACTGGATCACCCGCGACAAGAAGCCCGGCTCGATCCTCTTCGTGACGTCGAGCTACGTCGACTTGCCGATGAACCGGGCGCTCCTGACGCTCTGGATGGACCTCGCCATCAACCGCCTGATGACGCTGCCGCGCACGCGGTCATTGCGGACCTGGTTCATGTTCGACGAGCTCGGCGCGCTCCACCGTTTGCCCGCGATCGAAAACGGTCTCCAGACCGCCCGCGCGTTCGGCGGCGCGATGATCCTCGGCATCCACAGCTTCGAAAAACTGGTTGAAGTCTACGGCGAACAGGGCGCGCGCAATCTCGCCTCGCTCGCCCGTTCCAAGCTTATTCTGGCGACCGCCGATCTCGACACGGCCGAGCAATGCGCGCGCTACATCGGCAACCGCGAGGTCCGCCAGATGGATGAGGCCTATAGCTACGGCTACAACAACACCCGCGACGCCTCGACGCTCACCCCGCGCAAGCAGGTCGAGCCGCTCGTCATCGCCGACGACATCACCAACCTGCCCTCGATGCACGGCTTCGTGAAATTCCCCGACGGCTTTCCCGTCGCGCGTATTCTCCTCGAGTGGAAGGACTATCCCCAGCTCGCCCAGGGCTTCGTGCCAAGACCCGATATTCAGCCCGTTCGGTCGAAGCGCGGAGAGGAAGCGTTCGAGGAGGATGGGGCAGGGGAGGCCGGCGGGCGTGATGGCGCGGGGCAGGTGATCGGAGAGGTGTCCGAGACCACCAATCTTGCGCGTGATCTGGCCGCGAGGATCCTGTCGGCCGAGGTCGAGGAGGAGGACGATGCCGCCCGGCGCGCAGCCCAACGCGCCGACGATCGCGACGAACAGGCAACGCCTGCCACCCAGGCCGCGGACAAGGCGGCAGCAGCGCGCTCTGGCAGCGAGGAACAGCCCGTCGCCACGCGCGATCGTGACGATCGGCGCGATGGCCACCGGCACGGTTCCACTGCACCGCAGGTCGAAGACCAGACACTCGCCGAACTGCGCCAGGACTTCTCATCGGGCCGCGACCATGATGGCATGGACATGGGCATCTGATGCTCTCCGTCGCCGGCGTCCGCTCCGCTTCCGGTGCCGCGAACTATTTCGCGAAGGACGACTATTACACCGTCGAGGGCTCGTCCGAGATCAGCGCCTGGGGCGGCGAGGGGGCCGATGCGATCGGCCTCTCCGGCGAGGTCTCCAAGGACGCTTTCGAAGGCGTGCTCAACGGCATCCTTCCCAGCGGCGAGGCGGTGGCCCAGGTCGAGAACCGGCGCGCCGGCTACGACCTCACTTTCTCGATGCCGAAATCGGCCTCCGTCATGGCCTATGTCGCCGGCGACAAGCGCGTGCTCGCTGCCAATATGGCGGCCGTCCAGAAGACCATGGCCTGGGTCGAAAAGAACCTCGCCGAGGGCCGCCGCGACGTCGAGGGGCGGAAGGTTCCGGTCCAGACCGGCAACCTCGTCTACGCGCTGTTCCAGCACGACACCAGCCGCGCCCTCGATCCGCAGGCCCACATCCATGCCGTCATCGCCAATCTCACCCGGATGCCCGATGGCAAATGGCAGGCGCTCCACGCGGACAAGATCTGGAGCCACAACAGCATCATCGGTTCGATCTACCATGCCTTCCTGCGCGCGGGCCTCGAACAGATCGGCTACCAGCTCGACCTCAAGGGCAAGCACGGCACATTCGAGATCGCTGGCGTGCCCAAGGCGGTGGTCGAGGAGTATAGTCAGCGACGCGAGGAGATCCTCGACCGGGCGACCCAGCTCGGCATCAAGTCGCCCGAAGGCCTGCGCGAGATCACCAAGCGTTCGCGCGATCCCAAGCTCGATGTCGAGGATCGCGCTGCGCTCAAGCAGGACTGGATCGACCGGGCGGCCGCGCTCGGCTTCAACGGCAAGGATCTGATGGCGGCGGCCGAGGCACGCGCCGGGATGATGCAACCAGAAGGCACGCTGGAGCGCGGTTACCGGGCGATTGCGGATGCCATCGAAGGCGCGCGCGATCGCCTAGGAAGCCTGATGCGTCCACGCGATCCGCTGGTCGACAATGCGCTGGCCCGCGCCGTCAAATCTCCGGGAGAGGCGCGCGCGCAGCTCGCCGTCGCATCGGCCGTGCGCATTCTTTCCGAACGCGAAGCCGCCTGGCCCGTCGCTCTTCTGAGCAAGACCGCGCTCGATCTTGGCCTCAAGGGCGTCACCGTCGACATGATCGAGAAGCGGATCGACCGGCTGGTCGAGAACCGTCAGCTCATACCGGGCATCGCGACCGCTGCGGACCGGACCGGCCGCATGGTCACTACCCAGGAAGCTCTGCGGACCGAGGAGAAGATCCTCGGGGCCGTCGAGGAAGGAAAGGGGAGGGCGGAGCCGATAATCGCAGCAGCCGATGCTCCCCAGCGTTTGCAGGATGCCGCCGCACTTCCCCTCAATCCGGGGCAACTCGCCGCCGCGACGGTGATCCTGTCTTCCGCCGACCGCACGGTCTCGATCCAGGGCGTCGCGGGTGCCGGCAAGTCGACCATGCTCCAGGCGGTCTCGCGTGTTGCCGAAGCGGAGGGCCGGACGATCACGGGCCTCGCGTTCCAGAACAAGATGGTGGCGGACCTCGCCGAAGGGGCCGGTATCAAGGCGCAGACCATCGCTTCGTTCGTGCTCGCGAACGAGCGGTTCATCGAAGAGCGCGGGACCCAGCGCTTCGATACCGCACGCGACAAGCTCGCCGGCACCATGCTCGTCGTCGACGAAACCTCGATGGTGTCGTCGAACGACATGCTCAAGCTCCACCAGATCAGCGCCGCGCTGGGCGTCGACAAGCTCGTCCTGGTCGGCGATCGCCAGCAGCTGTCCTCGATCGACGCCGGGAAGGCCTTCGCCATGATTCAGGCGGGCGGCGGCACCATGGCACGCATGGACCAGAATATCCGCCAGCGCACCGATCAGCTGCGCACGGTCGCCGCGCTCGCCAATATCGGCAAGGCCGCTGCGGCGATGAAGGTGCTGGGGGACCATGTCGTCGAGGCGTCCGAGCCTGCCGCCGCCGCGGCCGACATGTGGCTCGGGCTCGATCCCGCGGAGCGCGAGGCGACCGCCGTCTTCGCTTCGGGCCGTGATGCCCGGGCCATCATCAATCAGCGCATCCAGGACGGATTGATCGGCGAAGGCAGCGTCAAGGGCCAAGCCATCCATCTCACCGTCTACGAGCGGGTCAACACCACCCGCGAAGAGCTGCGCTACGCTTCGACCTACCGGCCGGGCCAGACGCTCGAAGTGGGTCGGGGCGGTGCGCAGGACATCGGCCTGGCGGGCGGACGCTACGATGTTCTGAAAGTCCACTCCAACGGCAAGATCGAATTGTCGGACGGCCGACGCAAGATTCGGTTCGATCCGCAAAAGCTCTCGCCGACGGAACAGCGCGATCGGCTGCAGCTCTCCGAGAAGAAGGACCTTCAGCTGCGCGAAGGCGACCGCATCCGCTGGACCGCCAACGACAAGGAGCGCGGCCTCCACAATGCCGCGCTCGCGCGGATCATCGGCGTCGATACCGACGGGGTCAGGGTCGAGACTGCAGACAAGGGGGTCCTGACGCTAGGGCTCGGTGATCCCATGCTGTCCAGACTCGACCTTGCCTACAGCCTCAACATGCACATGGCGCAGGGCATCACCACCGACAAGGCGATCACGGTCATGTCGGCGCATGAAAGGAATCTGTCGAACCAGCGGCTGTTCAATGTCGGCGTCACCCGCGTGCGCGATGAGCTCACCATGATCGTCGACGACCGGGAGAAGCTCGAGCGCCAGCTCGACATGAATCCCGGCAACAAGACATCCGCGCTCGAAACGCTGGGCCGGCTCGACATCGACGGCAAGAAAGGGCCCGGGGCTCAGCCCCGCGAGAAGTTCGACCCCGGTCCGATCGACGGGGTCGATCTCTCGGACCTTCCGCCGCTTCCGACCGACTTGCCGCCATTGCCAGACAGCGCTGCGCCCGCGCCAACCGCCAGGGACCCGAAGCCGCCGCCGGATCTGAAGCCCGATCGCGGTGACCCGCTGCCGCCGCTGCCGGAGCGCAGCCTGGGCCTCGACCTGTGAACTGGAAAGCCGCTGGCGGAGTGCCCGTGGCAAGGAGAAGGAGACGAACGATGGGTTGGGAATTTGAAGAAGCCGGAAAGTTCGGCAGTGAAAAGGCGGCGGATGACTATGCCCGCCGCAACAATCTCGATCCGCGCGATGTCCAGATCACGCGCAAGGGCGACGAGGTACAGCTCAATATCCGCCGATCGGCCGTCGATGGCCGCAACCTTCGCGACAATGGCGAAGGCCGCCGGGACGGCTGGGGTTGAAGGGAGGCAACAATGAGCACTTCCGAATTTCTGGCCTCGCTCCTGTTCGTGGCCGTCATCGTGGCGCTTGGCTGGTCGAAGATGTCCCGGGGCTTCGGGCCGCAGAAGCCCCTGGAGCCCGTGGCACGGCCGTTCATGACACAGCGCGAGCAGGCTATGCTGGCCGCGCTCGAGCACGTGCTGCCGATGTACCGCATTCACGCGCAGGTCGCGATGGGCGCACTCCTCAAAGTGCCTGCCGTGCCTGGCCGAAGGGTCACGCCGGCGGACTGGAATCCCTTCGCCCGTAAGATCGTCGACTTCGTGGTCGAGGATCCCACAACGGGTAGAGTGGTCGCATTGATCGAGATCGACGACCGCTCGCATGATGCCGACAAGGATCGGTTGCGCGATGCGATGACGGCGCAGGCGGGCTATCTGACCCTGCGGATACCGGCAGGCGCAAGACCGACGGTCCAGCACGTGCTCGGCGTCGTCGGCGTTCTTCGCGAAAACGCGGCCGACGCCGCGTACCAGGGATAGTTCGCTATGGGACTCGACGATCGCGACTACATGCGCGAGCGCTACCGCGCGCGCTCCGGGGCCACGAAGTGGAGCGATCGTGCCGGGCGCGTCGAAGGCGCTTGGTTCGATCCTGTCAACCGGGGCTTCGACTATCAGAAGGGCAGGTTTCGAGGGGCCCGGCGTGGCCGGGGCAGCCTCCTACGCTGGTTGCCTTTCGCGTTGAGCCTGCTGCTGATCGCGATCCCCGCCTATTATTCGCTCAAGCGCGAAGGCTGGCTGCCCGATACCCGGCCGGGTCTTGCGTTCCCCGAGAGCGGCAGCGTCACCATAGGCCCCGGGGTCAGACCAAAGAGCGCCACAGCCCGCCTGACCGTGACGACGTCAAATGCCAATGCGGTCGTCCAGCTCTTTGAACCGGAAAGCGGGCGGCATATCCTTTCGCTCTATGTTCGCAAGAACGAGCAGACGACGACGGTCGTCCCGCCCGGAACCTATCGAATGAAGATCGTCGAAGGGCAGCGCTGGCATGGGCCGAAGGACTTCTTCGGGTCATCCACCACCTATGAAGCCGTCGCGCAGCTGATGACCTTCACCGAGACGGAGGGCCACCAGATCGACCTCAACAGGCGTCCGAACGGCAACCTGCCGACGCGGCCAAACTGGAGCGCTCCCGCGCCGCTGTAATGCGCGGAGGCAGACGGCTTCTCATGATATTGTCACATCGGCCGCGTAGGTCTTTCGGGCAGGAGGAACCCCATGTCCGATGATCTCGATCTGCAAGAGGCCGTGCTGGATGAGTTGCGCTGGGAGCCTCGGCTGGAAGCGGCGCATCTTGATGTGATTGTCCATGACGACGTCGTGACGCTCACGGGGCACGTCGACACCTATGCCCAAAAGCATGCGGCCGAAGTCGCCGCCCATAGGGTCAAAGGTGTTCACGCGCTCGCGAACGACGTCGAGGTTCGCCTGCCGGCCGATGATCAACGCACCGACGAGGACATCGCCGCCGCAGCGCTCGAACGTCTGGCCTGGGACGTGACCATTCCCGACGGGACGATCCATCTGACCGTCGAGGATGGATGGGTCACACTCGGAGGCCATGTCGACTGGCACTATCAGCGCGAAAATGCAGAGCAGGCGCTGCAGCGGCTCTACGGGGTTACGGGCATTTCCAATGAAATCGCCATCAAGAAGCAGATCGACGCCGGGCATATCAGCGACGACATCATGCATGCACTGCATCGCTCCTGGTTCTTCGATCCCAAGACGATCGACGTCCGCGTCGATGAGGGAACGGTGTTCCTGAGCGGCACGGTTCACACGCCGCATGATCGGCAGGTCGCGGCGGCAACGGCCTGGGCTGCCCCCGGTGTGACCGACGTCCGGAACGAGATCGACGTCGCCTGATCTTCGCGGTCGCCGCACAGCAGCGGCTCGTTACGTATAGTTCCCAATGTCGAGCCGCATGAGCCGAAGCTACCCCCGGTTCATGCCGACAAGAACCCTTGAACCCGCCACGAGCTTGGTGCCACTTCAGGCCGTTCGCTCATGACCGCGCTTGCTTTCGCGCCCGCCCAGACCTGTCAGGATCCCGCGATCCACGGCTGTGCCGCGTGCCCGGTCCGCATCGATGCGCTGTGCGGAGCCCTCGAGACCCCCGACGAGCTCGAGACGATCCATCGGCTCGGCCGGCGTATCGAAGTGTCGCGCGGGCAGACGGTCGTTTGGGAGGGCGATGAATCGCTCGTGGTCGGCAATGTGATCGAAGGCCTGCTCAAGCTGTCGATCATCAGCGCCAACGGGACGGAGCAGATCGTCGGTCTCGCCTATCCATCCGACTTCATCGGCAGGCCGTTCGGCGCCAATGCCGGCCACAGTGTGACCGCGCTGGTCGATTCCACCATTTGCGTCTTTCCCCGGCGGGCCTTCGATGCTTTTGCCGAAACCCATCCGCAGCTTGGACAAGCGCTCTTGCGGCGCACGCTCGACGATCTGGACAGGGCACGCCAGTGGATGGTTCTCCTCGCCCGCAAATCGGCGAGCGCGCGCGTCGCAAGCCTTTTGCTGGACATGTGGGACCGCTGCCCGTCCGGACCGGACCGAACGGTCATGCTTCCCCTGTCGCGGCAGCAGATGGCCGATCTTCTCGGCCTGGTCATCGAGACCGTGAGCCGGTCGATCACCGCGCTCCGGGACAAGGGGGTGGTCTCGCTTCCCGGCGGACGACGGCTGGTTGTCGAGGAGCCCGAAAGCCTCAAGGCCATCGCGGCAGACTGAGCATCGCTCAGGAACGTCTCATGTCTCGGGTCGGTCCAGTTCAGCGGCGAAGGCGATCCTGAGCGCCTCCGAGAGGGTATGAACGCCGAATTTGACCATGAGGTTCGCGCGATGCACTTCGACCGTGCGCGGCGATATACCGAGTTCGAGGCCAATGGCCTTGTTCGCCAACCCCTGCACCAGCCCACGCAGGACCTGGCGCTCGCGCGTGGATAGACCCGCGACGAGCAGTCTTGCCTCTTGCGCGCGAAGATCTCGCAGCCGCTGTTCGCCCAGGCGCGCGAATGCCTGGTCGAGGGCGCCAAGTACGGCCTCTTTTTCGAACGGCTTTTCGATGAGCTCGACCGCGCCCAGCTTCATGACCTTCACCGCGGTCGCGACATCGCCATGTCCGGTGAGGAAGACGATCGGCATCGCGATGCCGCGCTCAATCATGACCTCCTGAACCTGCAGCCCGTCGATGTCGGGCATCCTTATGTCGAGAAGGACGCAGCCCGGCTCGAGATGCTTGACCTCTTTCAGAAAGGCCGCACCTGTTGCGAACGTCGCGACCCGGTAGCCGGACGTTTTTAGCATGAAACTGATCGAGCGTCGGATAGATTCTTCGTCATCGACGATATAAGCGATCCGCCGCTCCGTCACACATTCCTCGCCACTGCCGCGTCAGCGAGCTCCACAGGCAGCATGGATGCATCGGCTTTGCCGTGGCCGAGCCGGCGAGCGACTGGATAATGCTCAAAATTCGGACGGCAGACAGCGCACACGACACACCTTGTGTTTCCCCCGCCGCCAGTCGGGACGGTTGATCGCGCGCAAACATAAGGAAAAAACGCGCCCCGCGTATTTCCCGAAGGTATTATATTCCGCAGGCCGCCCGACCGAAGTCGAGAGCCTATGTTTCCCGCGCGACAGCGGGCCGAACCTCACGATCAAGATTGGAACGGCGTCGGCAACCTATGCCGAACGCCGTCTCATGTCCACCCAAAGGGGCAGGGCACCGCGGGGGTCAACGGACAGCGAGCGACCAGATCGCCTGCACGCCGAGTATCAGCGACAGAAGCGCCAGCCCGACCATCATGCGGAGCTGCGGCTGGCTGGCGCGACGCACGGGCGCAGCAGCGGTTCTGATCAGGAAGGCGGTCATGTCCTCGTCCTTTGTCGTCGCCTTGCAACCTTCGGGGAATCTTACGGTCGCCCCCATTCGTAATTTTACGGAAGGAAGCGCGATCGGTAAGACGATCGCATCGATTGCCAAGCCGGCCTCACGCAGCGGGACCGCGGCGACAGGCGTCTACGTAGCATCCCGGACAGACTTTTCCCGGCTGCCGCGCGAAATTGTGTGGTGCAGGGGCGGGCTCGGTCCGAAACCGCCCGACGGCATCGAAGGACGCATTTGCGAAAGGAAAATCCATGCGAGGGTTTGTCGCGGATATCGAGGATCTGACCACAGATAATGGCGACTTCCGGCGTGTCCTGTACACGGGCCGCAACCTTCAGCTCGTCGTCATGTCCCTGAAGCCCGGCGAGGAAATCGGCCTCGAGACCCACGACGACCGCGACCAGTTCTTCCGCGTCGAGAGCGGGGCCGGGGAAGTCCTGATCGACGGCGAAAAGACCCCGATCGCCGATAATGACGGCATCATCGTCCCGGCTGGTGCTCTGCACAATGTGATCAATACCGGTGACGCGCCGCTCAAGCTCTATACGATCTACGGTCCTCCCGAACATGTCGACGGAACCGTCCACCGCACCAAGGCCGACGCCGAGATGCACCACGAGCATTTCGACGGCAGGACGACGGAGTAGGCGCTTTCGCGCGCGCCACTTGTCATCTTGCAGAGGGTTTGCCTGCACCCATCCTTTCCATGAAACTCTGGTGTGTCGGCGACGGTATCCAGACCGCCTAGAGCGCCTTATTCACGAAGAAGCGCCCGGACGTTCTGCGCGACGCCTTCGCGTGGGCCAGCCGCGGTTACACGGTGCCAGGTCCCAAGCTCTCCGATATCGTAACGCTCCTGCAGACGGGCGACGGCGAGGTCTGCATCTGAAGCGTCGTTCTTTCGGCCTTCGATCCTCGCCTGAAGCGTTGCCGGGGGCGCCTCGAGCCATATGCCTGAAAATGTGGCGTCCAAGTCGCTTGCCGTCCTTTCGATTGCGTCGCGTTCCGCGCGGTCGGCAAATACGGCGTCAGCGATCGCCGAATGTCCGGCCTCAAGCGCGCGTGCCGCGAGCATGCCCATCTCTTGGTACACGCCGTCGCTGGCCTCCTTGGTGTAGGCGTCCTTGCCCAGCGGATCTTCGGGCTTCAGCCCGGCCATTCGCTTGCGCAAGACATCCGACCGGACGATGCGCGCGCCAGGCGCGCGTCCGAGCTCACCGCCGACGATCCGCGCGATGGTGGATTTTCCCGTGCCGGAAAGACCGCCGATCGCGACCAGACGCGGTGGGGGTGCGTCGAGGAGGCCGATCGCCAGCGAGAAATAGGCCTGCGCACGCGCCACGAGCGGCTGAGGGTTGTCAGAGGCCTTGCCTTGGGCGGCGAGCGCGTGCGCCCGGATCGTCGCGCGAATGGAGAGAAAGAGCGGCAAGAGAGGCAGTCCGTCCTCGTCGCCAGGCGACATATCCAGATAGCGGTTGAAAAGGCCATTGGCCTGGCGCCGTAGCCCGCGCTCCCACAAATCCATCAGCAGGAAGGCGAGATCGTAGAGCACATCGGTGGTGGCCAGTGCCTCGCTGAATTCAAGGCAATCGAACAGGACCGGCTCGTCGTCGATGACCGCGATGTTGGCGAGGTGAAGGTCGCCGTGGCCGTGCCTCACCCGGCCCTTTTTGCTGCGGGCGTCCAGCAGGGCCGACCATTGCCCGCCAAGTAGCAACGGCCGATCGACGAGGCGATCCCTCTCTTCTTCGGCAAAAAGCTCGGGATACCGCGCCAGGCTCTCGCGGTTACCCTGGATCACCGCCTCGATTAGCGCGTGGCCGGCTTGTCCGTCGGACCGCGCGGCGGTCTCGTGGAAGGCGACAATCGTGTCCGCGAGCTTCAGGACGAGCGCATCGTCGACCTCTCCGCGCTCGACGACATGCTCGAGCAGTGCATCGTCGGGGAAGCGGCGCATTTCGAGCAGCCAGTCGACAACCTCATCGCCCTGGCCGACCCGAAGCGCGCCAGTCTCGGTTCGGCACAACGGATGGACCGCCAGGTAGAGCTCCGGCGCGCTCCGGCGATTGAGTTCGAGTTCGGCCGTCAGCGCCGCACGGCGTTGGTCGACGTCCGAAAAATCGAGGTAAGGGAAGCGAACGGCGCGCTTCATCTTCCAGGCGCGGTCGCCGGCAAGGAAAACATAGGCCGCATGAGTATCAATGCGGCGGGCAGACTCGGCCGGGCAGAGCGTTCCCGGCGCCTCCAGATAGGCGACGGCGTCGGCCTGGGCATAGTGCGGGTCCGTCGGGATGGTCGATGCCGTCATGTCGCGCTCCGTCGACGCTCTGCTCGCGGCGAAACTAAGCCGGCGCGCTGCCCGGCTCCATCGGGAAGTCTACTAGGAGCAACCCCGAAGCAGAGTTACGTAACTTCCCGAATTCACCTCCAACTGTTCGCGCGCGATGCAAGCACGAGAGGAGGGGCCTCATGCTGGACGCCGCAAAGCAAATCTCGAGCCGCGAAAACATTCATGATTTGCGCAACCTCTTTGGAATCGTCGCGTCGGGAAGCCACCTCCTCGAGGGTCGGCTGACTGCCGAAAAGCGATCGCTTATCCTCGACGCGATCTCGGATGCTGCGCGACGTGGCGGACATTTGACGACAGCCCTCCTCGCCAAGGATGCCAATCCCATGCTCAAGTCGTTCGATCTCAATGAACATCTGAGCCAGCTGGAAGGGCTTCTTGCCGCGCAGGCAGCGCCAGGACTGGAGATCTGCCTCGACATTTCAAGCACGCGCTCGCCGGTCAAACTCGACGCTGCCTCGCTCGACGCCGCCATCCTGGAGCTCGTCGCCAATGCCCGGACGGCCGTTCGGGCAGGCGGGACCATCCACGTACGGAGCAAGCGAATCGGCCGGCGCGCGTGGATCCTCGTCGCAGACACCGGCATCGGGGCAAGCCGGGCGAGCCTCGACGCCATCCTAGCGGGCGAGACGAAGGCCGGGGCTAACGGCTCGGGGCTTCGGCGGGTGCGCCGTTTCGCGGAAGCCGCTCACGGGCGGTTTCTGATCCGCAGCCGCGAGGCATGCGGCACCGTCGCCGCGCTCGCTTTGCCGGTCACGCTCTTTCTCGGCGCGAGGAGCGAAGCGGCCAACGTCGGATTCCCTCATGTCTCGGACCGAACTCGGTCCAGGGTGCGAGCACGGCGCGGCGCCCAACAGGCGGCCTTGTCAGCGCGGCAGTGGACGGTCCGGCACCCTCAACCCGAAAAGCAGGAGCATGCAATGGCGACCCAACCCGGCGCTCCGGAGCCTGACATCGTCCGGCCGCAATCTCCCCCCGAGAGACCGGCGCCAGCAGATCCGGGAGAACGTCCGCAGCCGGGCGGTCCTGAAATCCTCCCCGATCAACCCGACTTCGATCGGCCCGACAGCTCGCCGCCAGAAATTCCCGGAACACTGTGATCACCGCACGGCCAGAAGGCCGGCGATACCGACTGCCGAGGCGACCACGGACCCCACCAGGGGAGCCGCGGCCTTCCATCCCTTGTGCCGCGGGCCCGCCAGGACGAGGGCGAGCACGGCTTTGAAGGCCGTGTTCGCAAGGACCGGAACAGCCAGGACAAGTCCGGCGGCTGTGCCATCGAGCGTGTTGTCGGGCATGCCCGACAAGGTCAGCACGGCCGCATCGACGTCCATCATCCCTGTGAGGCCGAGCACCACGACGATGCCCTGATCGCCATATTGCCGCATCGCCCAGCGCGCTGCGACCGCCATAGCCGCTACCAGACCGGCAAGGATCAAGGCGGGACGAAAATCGAGCGGGTTTCCGAGGCTGATGTCGCCGGCGTTCGCTTCATCCCGGCGATGGCGCAGAGCCAGCAATGTTGTCAGACCCCCGACCAGGAATGCCGGCACCATCGCGATCGCCAGCGAGACCGCGGCATGAGGCACCAACGCCGTCGCCAGTACCTGAACGCGTACGAACATCACCAGCGACGCAAGCGCGATACCGGCCACCAAGGCGCCCTCGGGCCCGTCATTCTGCTTGAGACGCCGCGCATAGCTTGCGGTCACCGCCGTCGACGAGACGAGTGCGCCGCACAGCGCGGTAATCATGATCCCTCTGGCCGATCCCAGACGGCGCGAGGCAACATAACCGACAAAGGAAAGGCCGAGGACGATGACCACCACCAGCCAGATTTGCCGAGGGTTCCAAGCCCCGAAGGGGCCAAAGTGGCCATCGGGTAGGAGCGGCAGGACGACCAGGGCGACGAGCGCGAACCGGGCGATCGACTCGACCTCTTGCTGCGACATGCCCTTCAGCATCGCGTGGGCCTGACTGCGCATAGTCAGGATGAGCGTCGTCACGGCCGCTGCCGCCAGCGTCTCCGTTACCATGCCCCGGGTTGCCAGCATCCCGAGCGCAAAGGTCACGACACCGACCAGCGTATTCGTCACTGACAGGCTGGCTTCGCGCAGCAGCGCGTTGCGATAACCGATCACGAGGCTGGCGAGGATCGCAAGGGCCATGACGGCGGCGACGATGTCGGGAAGATAGCCGGCAATCCCGCCGGCCAGTCCGAGCAGCGCGAATGTCCTCAGCCCGCTCACGCGGCTGCCATCGGCGGCATCGCGCTGGCGCCACCCGCGTTCGATCCCGATCAGTATCCCGACGGCGAGCGCGGCTGCCAGCCCGCGAAAGATCATATTGTCGAACAGCGTCATGCGTCGTGACTTGCTCCTGCGCCTTCACGCGCTTTGGTTACTGCGGTCTGCAATGATTGGCCCGTCCACGGGATGTCAATTCGGGCGCTACCCTATTGCCCGCGCATCCCGATTTGATTGCCATCAAGGCAAGCGCCGTGAAGAGGGGCCATATCCGCGGCATGTGGCCCTATTTCCCCGATCTCCTCGACCGCGCCGTCCCGCGATATACGAGCTATCCCACGGCGGCTGAATTCGCTGAAGGTATGGCTGAGGAGCCCTATCTCCGCCAGCTCGCGGCCGTCGATCCACGACAGCCAGTCTCGCTCTACGTCCATATTCCCTACTGCCGGGAGATATGCTGGTATTGCGGCTGCAACACCGGCGCGGCGGGGCGGGCCGGGCGCCTCCAAGCCTATCTGGACGCGCTGTGCGCGGAGGCAGACCTCGTATCGGCGGCGCTTCCGCCAGGCGTCGAAGTTGCGCGCATCTCTTTCGGCGGCGGTAGCCCGAACGCCCTGTCCGCACTCCAGTTCATTCGCCTCGCCGATCATCTGATGACGCGTTTTCGCGCGTTCAGTCCGTTGTTCTCGCTCGAGCTCGATCCTCGCGGACTCGACTCCGCCTGGGAGCATGCCATCGCCGGCCTGGGCATCGCGCGCGCAAGCCTTGGCGTCCAGACCTTGGCGCCGCACGTTCAGTCGGCGATCGGCAGGCATCAACCGCTCGAGATGATCGAGAGCGCCGTGGAGCTTCTGCGCCGTGCCGGTGTCGGCTCGCTGGGCTTCGATCTCATGTACGGGCTGCCCCACCAGTCGAGCGCGGATCTCGCTGACACGATCGACATGGCGCTGGCGCTCCAACCCGACCGTTTCTCAGTGTTCGGCTACGCGCATCTGCCTGCAGCAATACCCCGGCAGCGGCGCATTCAAGGCGACGCGCTGCCTCGAAGCAGGGAGCGCTTCGAGCAGGCCATGCTGGCCGATCGGCTGTTGCTCGAGGCAGGATATGTTCGAGTCGGGTTCGATCACTATGCGAAGCCGGACGATCCTCTTGCCCGCGCAGCCGGTGCCGGAGGGCTCCGGCGAAACTTCCAGGGGTTCACCGACGATGATTGCGATGTCCTGATCGGTCTCGGGGCGAGCGCGATCAGCAGCTTCCCCGACCTCCTTGCACAGAACGAGAAGAATGCCGGCCGCTATCGCATGCTGGTATCCGACGGCCGGGCGCCCGTTCGCCGGGGCGTGCTACGCGGGCCGGAAGACCAGCGTCGGGGGCGTCTGATCGAGCGTATCCTATGCGACGGGACCGTGAGCCTTCCAGCGGACCTCAACGCCGTGATCGGTCCGCCGCTCGGCGTTTTCCTGACGCGAGGGCTGGCGACGCGGGAAGGGGACACAATCGCGCTGACGGAGCAGGGGCGGCCCTACGCGCGGGCGCTCGCCTATCTGCTCGATGGTCACCGCGCCGAAGGGGAAGGTGCCTTCAGCAAAGCCGTGTGATCGTTCGGGTGCCCGCGTGGTAAGGGAATCCCGCTCCTCCGCCGGGTGACGGTCGGCCGGGCGGGCACCGCTTGCGCGCTAAATCATAGCGATCCCATAACATCTCTTGGCCGACCCGCGCCCCGATTGCTACTATCGCAAGCGGGGGACGGCGAGTTCGAATGCTGGCTCGCTCCCACTATCGCAAAGGGAGACGCCACATCCTCAAAGCACGCCGCGAAGCTGGAGAGAACCAATCCGGTTTGCCGGACATCACGCATGGTGCCTCGTTGGGCCGCATGCGAGGTTCCGTCCTGCTTGCGGTGATAGTCTTTACCGCGATTTTCCTGGCGCTGCGCCTGCTTCCGCCGGTTTTCAGCGACCCGTTGCTGCAATTTCTGGCCGCGCTCGCACTCACGGGCCTGATCGGCCTGCGCTTGCCGCTCGCCTTTCCATTCCTCGCCGCGGTCGCGGCGATCACGTTCCTTGGCGTCGTCACCTCCGAAGGCGAAATTGCGACGCCGCGCGGGTGGATGGGCGGCGTCGCGTTTCTTGTCGCCCTCGGGCTTCTTGCCAGCCGCAAGACCTTAGTCCGTCAATCCCCACCCGAAGCTGGCGGTGACGCAGCCGTCGCAGAGGAACTGAACCTCCTGATCGATGGGGCCGAGGACTACGCGATCTATATGCTGGACCCGGAAGGCCGCGTGACGATCTGGAACCATGGCGCCGAGCGCCTGATCGGCTGGACCGAAGCGGAAATGGTCGGCAAGTCGGCCAGTCTCTTCTACCCTACCGACACGATCGATGCGGGCCGGCCAGCTTCGGACCTCGCGGCTGCGCGCGACCAGGGCAAGGTCGAGCTCGACGACTGGAGGGTCCGAAAGGACGGAAGCGAATTCCTCGCCCACGTCTCCATCACGTCGCTTCGCGGTCAAGACGGGGCGCTGCGCGGCTTCGCCACTATCGTGCGCGACATAACCGACCAGCGCGCTGCCGAAGGGGCGCTGCGGACCAGCGAGAACCACCTTCGCTCGATCCTCTCGACCGTCCCGGATGCGATGATCGTGATCGACGAACGCGGCATCATGATGTCGTTCAGCGCCGCTGCCGAACGGCTCTTCGGCTACACGCAGGCCGACGTCGTCGGCAAGAATGTCAGCATGCTCATGCCCTCTCCCGATCGCGAGCGCCATGACGGCTATCTCGACCGGTACCTGCGCACCGGGGAAAAGCGCATCATCGGGATTGGCCGCGTCGTCTTCGCGGCGCGCAAGGACGGCACGACCTTTCCGATGGAGCTGTCGGTCGGCGAGGCGACCGGGGAGGGACAGCGGTTGTTCACCGGCTTCATCCGCGATATCACCGACCGCCAGCGGACCCAGGAGCAACTCGAGGAGCTTCAATCCGAACTGATCCACATCGCGCGTGTAAGCGCCATGGGGACCATGGCCTCGACGCTCGCGCACGAACTTAACCAGCCGATCACCGCCGTCGCCAACTATGTCGAAGCCGTCCGCGATCTTCTGGCTGTGCCCGATCCGGAGGATCTGCCGATGATCCGCGAGGCGCTGCAGGATGCCGTCGGCGAGGCCATGCGCGCCGGACATATCGTCCGCCGGCTTCGCGACTTCGTTGCCCGGGGCGAAGTCGAGAAGACGGTCGAGAAGCTGCCGCTGCTGATCAACGAAGCCGCCGCGTTCGGCCTTTTGGGCGCAAACGAGAAGTCGATCGAAGCGCGTTTCGACATCGACCATGACGTCGCGGACGTCCTCGTCGACAAGATTCAAATCCAGCAAGTCCTGGTGAACCTCATCCGCAACGCGGTCGAAGCGATGAGCACATCCGAGGAGCGCGTCCTCACAGTCTGTACCGAACCCGACCAGCCTGGTTTCGTCAGGGTGACCGTGGCGGACACTGGGCCTGGCGTCGCGCCCGAGGTGGCCGCGCAGCTTTTCACCGCGTTCATCAGCACGAAAAGCGAAGGAATGGGGCTGGGGCTCTCGATCTGCCGAACGATCGTCGAAGCAAATGGCGGCAGGATTTGGATGGAACCGCGAAAAGGTGGCGGTACACAGTTTCATTTCACTTTGGTAAGAGCGGAGCCGGAGAAGTTGGATGGGCGATAAGCGTTTAATTCATATAGTCGACGATGAAGATTCCATCCGCCGATCTGCCGGGTTCATGCTCAAGACCTCCGGCTTCGCGGTCGAGACCTGGACATCGGGCGTCGAGTTTCTGAAGCACGTCAAGAACGCGGAGCCGGGCTGCATTCTGCTCGACGTCCGCATGCCCGAAATGGACGGCCTCGAGGTCCAGCAGGCGTTGGCCGAGCGCGGCGTCGCGATGCCTGTCGTGGTCCTGACCGGCCATGGCGATATTTCGATCGCGGTCCGGGCGATGAAAGCCGGCGCAGTCGACTTCATCGAGAAGCCTTTCGAAAAGGCGGTGCTGATCTCTGCGATCGAGACCGCCTTTGCCCGCCTGGACGATACCGAGGGCCGCGCCAGCCGATCCGCCGAGGCTGCCGTGCTTGTCGCAGGGCTTACCGCCCGCGAGCAGGATGTCCTCAAGGGTCTCGCGCACGGCCTGCCTAACAAGACGATCGCCTACGATCTTGGCATTTCGCCCCGCACCGTCGAAGTGCATCGCGCCAACCTGATGACGAAGCTCAACGTCCGCAGTCTTTCCGAAGCCCTTCGCATCGCATTCGCCGCCGGGCTCAACACCTGACCCCTAGGACGATTACGTAGCGACCTTCGGCGCCGTTCCTGACATTTCCCGTCGACCAGCAATCGCGCTGGAGTTGATGGTGTATCATGGCAGGCGAAAATATCGCTACTCCGTCCCCGGATCGTCCCCGACTTCTTCTCGTCGAAGATGACGCTGGTGTCCGGCGCTCGCTACAGCTCTTGCTGCGTGCGCGGGGCTTCGACGTGCGGGCCTATTCCGCGGGGGCCGCTCTGCTCGCCGACCCGCTTGCGGACAGCGCGGGCTGTTTCGTCGCCGACTACAGCATGGACGATCTCGACGGTCTCGAGGTGCTCTCGCGCCTTCGCTCCCGAGGCTGGACCGGTCCCGCCGTTCTGATCACCGCCTTTCCGACCGCCGATCTTCGGGAACGCGCTCTTGCCAGCGGTTTCGACGAGGTCCTGGAAAAGCCGTTCCGCGAGCATGTTCTTGGCGACACCGTGGTACGCCTCACGCAAGCGCGCGAGGCTCATCGACTTTCATAGCCCCGCCGCGACGAGCCGGATCAAATATCGAAAATTGGAGAATTTGGATGGAGGCACCCGAGCTCATCTTTCATGGCGCAGCGCAGACCGTCACCGGCTCCTGTATGGAAGTCGCATGGGGCAAGCACCGGATTCTCATCGATTGCGGAATGTTCCAGGGATCCCGGAGCCTCGAGCGCTGCAATCACGACCCGTTCGATTTCCGGCCCGAGGCCATCGATGCGGTCATCCTCACCCACGCCCATATCGATCATAGCGGCCTCTTGCCGCGCCTGGCGGCAGAGGGCCTTAAGGCTCCGATCTTCACGACATCGCCCACGATGGACCTGATCGGCTATATGCTCGCGGACTCGGCCCGCCTCCAGGAACAGGATGCCGCGCACCGCAACAACCGCAAGGACCGCGCGGACGAGCCGAAGGTCGAACCTCTTTACACCATGGCGGACGCCGAGGCTGCGCTCGCGCTGGTTGAACCCGTCGAGCTGGGCGACTGGTTCGAGCCCGCTCCCGGCTTTCGGGCGCGGCTGTGGAACGCCGGCCACATTTTGGGATCGGCCTCGGTCGAACTCGAGGTTGGCGGCGTCACGACCCTTTTCTCGGGCGATCTCGGTCCGACGCCGAAGACGTTCCAACTCGCCCCCGACGGCCCGTCCGACATCGACTATGTCGTGTGCGAGAGCACCTATGGCGACCGCGACCGCGAAGATGTGACGATCGCCGAACGACAGGCTCTTCTCGAACAGGAAATTCGCGACGCAATGAGCCGCGGCGGCAATCTCGTCATCCCGGTCTTCGCGGTCGAGCGGACGCAGGAACTGCTGTTCGACATCGCCAGTCTCATGAACAGCGGCCGTCTTCCCGAGCGGCAGGTCTTCATCGACTCGCCTCTCGCGACGCGCGCGACCAGCGTCTTCGCCAAGCATGATCATGAGCTTGCGGCGATGGGGGAGGGGGAGGTGTTCCGCCTGCCCGCATTCCACTATGTCGAGAACTCGCTGGAATCGATGCGGCTCAACACCACGTCCGGCGCGATCATCCTTGCAGCTTCGGGCATGTGCGAAGGTGGGCGTATCCGCCATCATCTCGTCCACAACCTCGCCCGCCAGGATTCGACGATCCTCTTCGTCGGATACCAGGCCGTAGGAACGCTCGGCCGGATCATCCGCGATGGCGCCGAGCGGGTGCGCATCTCGGGCCGCGACATAGCGGTGCGCGCGCGTATTCGCGCAATAGACAGCTATTCGGCCCATGCCGATCGCAGCGATCTGCTCGCCTGGATCGGCAAGCGCACGCCGATCAAGGGAACGCTTTTTCTCGATCACGGCGAGGAACCCGCGATCGCGGCGCTCAAGGCAGCGAGCGAGAAGCTGGTTGCCGTTGCCGACGTCAGGGCGCCGGCGCTGGGCGAACGCTACAGTCTCGTGCCGAACGGTCCGGCGAAGA
Source organism: Sphingomonas sp. TX0543 (assembly GCF_048565505.1). Taxonomy (NCBI): domain Bacteria; kingdom Pseudomonadati; phylum Pseudomonadota; class Alphaproteobacteria; order Sphingomonadales; family Sphingomonadaceae; genus Sphingomonas; species Sphingomonas sp. TX0543. The sequence goes on along the minus strand of NZ_JBLZUS010000003.1, from coordinate 256,993 downwards.
GACTGTCGACTGGCGATCCCGTCCGACAGCGGTGCGTGTCGCGCGATTGGCAGAACGATTACGCCGATTTCACAGTGCATCTCAAACGCAACCTGCAGCGGATCTCCGACGAAGCGGCCCGGCGCCACGCGCTCGAGCAGATGCGCAAGGTGCTCGATGACTATGACCATTTCCGCGAAGAGCGCCGCCATCGTGCGGAGGAGACCCCTTCGCAGAGACGCCGACGCTGACCATGCCGGTAACCCTTCCATCGGACGAGAAGCCGCCGTCGATCGCCGTCATCGGAGTAGGTCCGTCCGACCAGTTCGCCCTTGTCGAGGCGATCGACAGACACCGGATACAATGGGGCGGCGTCGTTGATAACCTTCCGGCGCTGGGATCGATGGCCCCCGGGGCGTCGGCGGTGATCCTCCTAGACGGCGACGGGTTGGCACTGCAGTTGATCGAAGTCCTCGATCAAAATGCCGCTCTTCTATCGAGAAATGCGGTTATTCTTCAGATCAGCAAGCCGCCGGTGCGGCTGGCGGTCGCCGCGATGCAGCGCGGTGTCATCGACGTGCTGGTCAAGCCGTTGAACGCGGTACGCCTCGACGCTGCGCTCCAGGACGCTGTGATGGAATGCGAGCGTCGCGTGCGCGCCCCTGCGCGCTGAACGTCCGAGTCATGGTTTGACGTCGGTCAAATCCGCAATCGACCGGTCATTCTACAAGCGGCTTCAATGGTGTCGCGCGCGCCAAGAGCGCCCGCGATCCAAATAGATGGAGGATAGCGTGGCGGCAGCGCAGGAAGCAGCGTCGAAGACGCCTTTTGACCTGATCGGCGGAGCGGACGTGGTCCGCACGATCGTCGATCGCTTCTACGATCTCATGGACGAGGAACCGGCATATGCACGGCTGCGCGCCCTCCATGCCAGCGACCTCGCGCCGATGCGCTCCTCGCTCTCCGGTTTCCTCAATGCATGGCTCGGCGGCCCGCGAGACTGGTTCGCCGAGCATCCCGGTGTCTGCGTCATGTCCGCCCATGCCCGCATAGCGGTCGACCAGGAAACGGCCGAACAATGGGCCGACGCCATGCGCCGGGCCATCTACGAATCCCCCGTCGATGCCAACCTGGGTGCCCGGATGTCGGAGGCGCTGACCTCGATGGCGCAAGGCATGATCAAGCGGGCCGCGGCCTGACCGCCCGCTTCCGCCCTTCAATTTGAGCGGGAACCCTCCCCACAGCCGGGTTCCCGCTCTCTCCGCCCGCACTCTCCTCAGGCGCCAGGCGAAGAAACGGCGTCCGTATCCTTCTCATCCTTCGTGCAATGATCGGCCGCTTCACGCAAGATGCTGGCCCAGCAGCCGATCAACAGGCCCTGCGGGCGGTCGTTTTCCGAAGTGATGGTCGCATAGATGGCAAGGATGTCGGCGAGCTCGCGCATCGGGATGACGCCGGCGCGACCGAGCACGGATGCGAGCACAGTCAAGGTTCCGCCCAAGGCGCGAACCGCGGCTGGGTCCATTCGCAGTTCGTCCGGACCCGCATCCGCCAGGGCATCGTCTATCAGCCCGGGCTTAACGCCTTTGACAAGATCGTGCGCCAGCTGGAGGTGAGCGGTTGCAGTGTCATGCTCGCTCGCGCTGCCGAGCAGCTCAAGCGCCTCTGCCATCAAAGCGACCGCGCGCCCGACCTCTGGCTTGGTTTCCGGCTCGGTCACGCGGTCTGCTCGCGCAATGGCAGCGGCGCCACATGGCCGGGTTGGTGTGAGAGGCTCTCCGCCGAACCTATATGGATCGCGTTCTTCCCGCTTCGCTTGGCCTCATACATGATCTGATCGACCGCGTTCATCAGGGTCGGCGCGTCCCGCTCGACATGAGGCGGTATCACGAGCGCGCCCATGCTGCATGTTACCGGCCGTTCGCTCGCCGCAAGCACGGCAGAAACGCGCTCATGCAGTATTCGCGCAAAGCTCTCGCCCGCGTCCGCAGGATGAACGCGCAGCAGGAGCGCAAATTCATCGCCGCCGATCCGGCCAAAAACATCCTGACGCCGCACCATCTGGGCAGCGCCGCGCGCGAAGGTTCTCAGCACCCTGTCGCCGGCCGCATGGCCGTAGCGATTGTTCACCGCCTTGAAGTCGTCGAGATCGAGGATGGCGAGCAGCAGCGTCTCGCGGCTCTGCCGCGCGGCGTGCAAGGCCCCGGTAAGCCGCAGGTGAAAGTTCTCGTTGTCGAGAGCGCCGGTCATACGATCGACATGCGCCAGGTGCTGCTGGCGATCGAACGCACGGCGGAAGCTCATGATCGCGCCTGCGACGAACAGATAGGTGCCGATACGGACCGTGACACGCACCGCGAGCGCCGTCGCTGACGATGCGGGGACGCCGATATGCGGCATCACGGCGGTGAACGCGCAGATCAGCGCGACGAAATAACCTGCCCTTTCACCCAGAGCCCAGCACGCGGCGCAGATGATCGGAATGTAGAGCGGTGCGAGCCCAGCGTCCGGGAAACGGCTGTCAGCGAAGGACAGCGCGGCGGTCGCGCTGACGACGAAGAGCCAGGCCCGCTCGCGTGGCATCGCCTCCAAGGCTTCTGCTAGTCGACCTACCGGCAAATGGCTGTTCACGCACTGACCCTACTCGATCCTCGAAGTTCCGACTCGATAGTGGAATGGGATAACGCCCAGCCGGCGGCACGTCCCCATTAGAGACGTGCCGGCCCCGGAACCGGGTGTTGGAAACCTGAGAGTTAGTTCAGGCGCGGACGCCTTTGGGCCGGGTGGCCTTGGACATACGCGTCCGCCACCCGGTCAAGAAGCTTGACCGGCTCTAACTCTACGAAGGTTTCCACGCCTCCACCCATGTCTCCATGGGCGCGGCTAGGGTAAGCCCAACTGGTTAAGAAAAGCAAGAAAAGGCCGGGAGCGCCGACCCAAAAACGATCCGTATCGGAGTCTGTTTCGCAGGAGGTTCATTTGGCACCCTCCCGAGACAGATAAAAACTAGCCCAGAAGGCCGTGCGCACCCGCCATGGCGCCAAACACCGTAACGAGGGCGATGCCAAGCAGGATCCGGTGCATTCGCTCCATTCGGTCGAAATCGCCCGCAGGGTCGTTCGATAGCTCCATCCGGCGATGCAGAAAAAGAGGTTCGATCAGATACAGCATCGCCGCGAAGATCGCCCAAAGCCCGACCATCGCGTGCATCCACCAGTAATGGAGATCGAGAAAGCGCGACCACAGGTCGGCGCGATGGATCATCCAGAGTCCGGACAGCCCGGCCAGAGCCACCCATAGCCGGGCCTGCCAGGCAAAGCCGCTCTCGAAACGGTGGAACGCGGCGAGGCGCTGGTCCGGCGGGTTTCCCCGCCGGATCGCCGGCATGAGGACCGTTGTCACGAAGGCGACGCCACCGATCCAGGGAACGATGGCGATAACGTGCAGGACACGAGCCAGAGTAAAGTCGTCCATCGCGCCACCTCGTCAGGGCCTTCAGGCAGCGAGCAATTCGTCCGCCGGCCCGAAGAATTCATAATGGATACGGTCGTTCGCGACACCGCTAAGCGACAGGGCAGCGACAAGCGCGCGCAGGAACGGGCGCGGGCCGCACAGGAAGAAGTCGGCCTCGTCGACCGGCGTATTGGCCGTCAGCCAGTCGGCATCGATCAGGCCTGCCACGTCATAGTCGCGCCCCTGCGTGTCCTCGGCGCGCGGCGTCTGATAGAAGATCGTGGTCCGCCCATTGTGGTGCTGCGCGGTGAGCGCGCGGACATGCGCGCCCATGGCATGGGTCGTTCCGTCGAGCGTCCCATGCGCGAAGTGAACGGGAAGTTCGGGGTGCTCCCGCGTGATCGTCTCCAGCATCGACACCATCGGAGTGAGGCCGACGCCCCCCGAAAGGAGGACTACGGGCCGCTCGGGCCGGGCCGCGAGGAAGAATTCGCCGGCCGGCGGCGCGACCTTCAGGATGGCGCCCGGCTTGACGTCGCCATGCAGCCAGCCCGAGGCCAGCCCCAGCGGCTCACGCTTCACCGAGATGCGATAGGTGGTGCCATTGGGCGCATCCGAGATCGAATAGTTGCGCTTCACCGGAGGATGTCCGGGAATTTCGAACCAGAACGTCAGATACTGTCCCGGCTTGTGACGAATGACCGGGCCGCCGTCGACCGGGCGCAGCGTGAAGGAGCTGATGATGCTGCTTTCGCGCTCCACCGCCTCCACCTTGAATTCGCGCCAGCCCGTCCAGCCGCCGTCAGCGTCCGCGAGGTCGCGATAGATATGGCCCTCGCGCGCGATGAGAATGTTCGCAAGGAACCAGTAGGCCTCGCCCCAGGCAGCAAGGATCTCATCGGTCGCGGCGTCACCCAGCACCGCCTTGATGGCACCGAGGAGCGCTTCGGCGACGTGCGGATAATGCTCGGGCAGGATCTGAAGCCCGACGTGCTTCTGGGCGATGCGCTCGACGGCCGGCGCGAGCGCGCCCAGATTGTCGATGTTGCTCGCATAGGCGAGGATCGCCCCGGTGAGGGCGCGAGGCTGGGAACCGCTGTCGCCATGGTGCGACTGGTTGAACAGGTCACGGATCTGCTCATTCCGGAACATCCGCGAATACATCTCATGGACGATGTCGAGCCCGTGGGCTTCGAGGGCAGGGACGGTGGCTTTGACGAGCGCAATGGTCTCGTCGCTAAGGGTCTGCGACATCAATATCTCCAGGCTGTGTTGAAAGTTGGTCCGCGAACCGGCTCAGGGGTCGGGCGGCTCTGTGTAGAAATCGACCTGCATTTTCACCTGCCCCAGAGGGGTCACGAAATGCGTCTGCTCGGGGTTCACGACACCCGGGTTGCCGGGGCTCAGGACCTTCTCGGCGTGCGGCTCGCAATAGGTGAGATTGAGTTCCCCCTCGATCACGCGGATCAGGCCCCAGACGCCGGGCTTCGTGCGATGCTCGCCGCGAAGCGCGGCCGGGATCGTGCTTTCATCAAAGACGGGCGTGGAGCGATAGGGTTCGGCCATGTCGCGCGCCTCACGCCGCTGCCCGCGGCTTCGCGGGATCGAGTTTGAAAAACAAAGCGAGCTGCAAGCTTTCGGCAATCCTTGCCGCTTTGGCCTGCAAGGCTGCCGCCGCTTCGGGCGACATCAGTTCGGTGGTCGTCTCGTTCCAGAGGTCGAGCCACCGGTCGAACAGCTCGGGAGTGATGCGGCCGACATGCTTCATATGGGCAGGAACGGGCTGGCCCTTGTAGCGCCCACTGGTCAGCATCACGGAGGACCAGAACGCGGTCAGCTTTTCGAGGTGCTCGGGCCAGTTCGCGATCGCGTCGTTGAAAATCGGGCCGAGCTCGGCATCCTCTCGAACCCGCGCATAAAAACGGTCCACGAGCCGTTGCAGCCCAGCTTCATCGATCCCGGATTCTTGGCCCACGACTCAGGCTCCAATCATGCATTACAAATGCATCTATAGGGCGGGCCCGAAATATGCAAGCAAAATACATCTTAAACTGTCCCGCGCTCAGCCCTTCTGAAAAGCGACTGTGGGATCAGGGCCGAAAAGCCACGGATGGGTCAACAGCAAGCCAGCATAGGCGGCGATCGTTGCCACGATCGCGACGGACAGGAGTCCCCTCGGCCAGGCCCAGCGCCTGGATACTCCCGCGAACGGCAGAGTGGGGCCAATAGCAGCCAGTTCCTCCCACCGTGGTCCCAGCTCACGCCGTTTGCGCCGGTCGATCACCGGCATCGCGACGAGCGCGAATAGAGCAAATCCGCCGAACATGATGACTGAAACGAGATCGCCGTTGGGAACCACATGGCTGAGCCCCCAGAGCGCAAAGGCCCAAAGAAGCGGATGGCGGGTGATGCCGACGATACCGGCCCGAGCAGGATCGAAGCTTGCGCCCCGGAAACCGACCGAAAGCGGGTTTGGCGACAGCAGCCCGCCGACGGCCAGGAAAAGAGCTGGCGGCATGACAAGGATCGGCACCCAATATTGACCAAGGGTTTGCGGCCATAAGGGGATGTAGGGCGCGTGCCGCGCTGCGACGATCAGCCACACGAGAAGGGCGGTCGACACCGCTCCGTAGATTGCCAAATAGAGCTTCTCGCCGAGCAGCCTCACGAGGCGCGCGCGCAGCGCCGGGCGTGCCGGGATGCTATGACTGGCCAGAAACAGGAGCAAGATAGCGACGAAATCGGCCATCTGCGCAAAATGCCCCGCTCGCGCCGGGTCCGGCATCCGTAAAGACCCTAATTCTCCGGTGACGGCCCCGCGCTAGACCAGAGGCATGACCTGGAAAACGATCCGCCTCGAGCTCGCCCGAACCCCTGACTTTCCCGAAGGGTCCACCTCACGGCAATACATCCTGTCCTTGCCTGTCGATGACGCCGGCCGGATCGATGCCGCGGCGATCGAGGCAGAGCCTGCCCGCGCCACCGTCCGACGCATCTGGGATGGCGAGCCGGATCGCCACGGCTATGTCATCCGAACCGAGCGGGGATGGGCCTTGTCCTACGCCGTCGGTGAGGATGATGACGAGCCGATCTTCCATCTCGAGACCCATCGGATCCGGAAGGACGAATATCTGACGCTCACCGAGAATGACGGCGAAGTTCAACCATTCCGCATCGCCGAGTGCGACGACGCGCAATCCTGAGGAAGCGAAGCCATGTTGAAGGATCAGACCGAGCACGACGACATCGTCATCCTCTCCATTTCGGGCAAGCTTGAGAAGGGTGATGTCGATCAGGCGATGCGTCGCCTCGACACCGCGTTCAAAGGCGGCGGCAAGGTTCACCTGTTCGTCGAGGTTCTGGGCTTCACGGGCATGCCGAAGGAGGCCTGGTGGAGCGATCTCAGCCAAGGCTTCCACTATCTGACACGCCTCAAGCAATTCGGCCGTATAGCGATCGTGAGCGATCAAAGCTGGGTGCGCGTCGCCTCCCGCATCGAAAGCGCGCTCCTGCCGTTTGTCAGTTATGAGGTCTATACGCCCGACCAGCGCGAACATGCGCTTGCCTGGGTCAAGGGCGATGCAGCCACGGCGCGGCCCGAGACGCTGCGCGTCATCTCCAACGGGGATGACGACATCGTTGCCTTCGAGGTCGATGGGCGCGTGACCCGCGACGGCATCGACGCGCTTTACGCGCATCTCTCGCCGCTCGCGCGGCCGGGCGCGAAGCTGAAACTCCTCAATCATGTGAAACATTTCGCGGGCTTTGACCCGGCGATCCTCGCCGACCCCCAATATCTCCAGCTCAAATTGACCCTGCTTCGCCATGTTGCTCGCTATGCGGTCGTGGGAGGTCCTTCCTGGCTGGACGGCGTGGCGAAGGTCGCCGATCCTCTCCTTCATATGGAGATCCGCCATTTCCCTGAGAGCGATCTCGAGGCCGCCCGGACCTGGTTGCTCACCTAGGGAAGCCGTTCGTCCCATCAACGCACCGAAGGGAGAGGGGCCCCGTGGTCCCCCCCACTGCCCGATTTGGGTGGGGCTGGCTGGATCAGGTGCCGACGATCACAAAGCCTTCGGTCGTCTTATCGCGCCACTAAGCGGCCCAGCTTAGCCGCTCGATCTCGTTGATAAGCTGCTGAACGTCGACTGGCTTCGCCACGAAGGCGCTGCGCGACGGCAGATCGGCGGCCGTCAGCCTTGCGACACCAGAGGACACTATAAGGATCGTCGGCGGCCAGCGGTTGCGGATGACGTGCGCCAGCTTAACGCCGTCCATCGAACCTGGCATCTGGACGTCCGTTACGACAATCTCGATCGCCGCATGACTCTCCAGAGCTGCAACGGCCGTGTCGGCGCTGTCGGCCTCGAAAACGACAAAGCCCTCGTCCTCGAAAAATGCCGCAAGGCTCATTCGGATCAGCGGTTCATCGTCGACGACCAAGATGGTTCGTCCGACGTCTCCCAGTTCGTATCTGCTCACCCCGCTCCCGCCCTGCTTTGCTCACTTCGGCGCGCCGGGAGCGCCGGAGATTATAGTGTAACCGCCTATAACCAGAGAAAAGCGCGTTTGGTTCCCGTCGCCGGAGAACAAACCCGCCAATTCGTGCGCGCCGGCGTCCAGGGCGCGATCGCGGTTGCCATCATGGGGCTAATCGGTTGTAAGAAGTCCCGCGCTCACCGGGGAGATTGTGCTCGGGCGCTCGCCGCGCATGGAAGGATCACAGGCCTGCGGCCATCAGTAGAAGGTTGGCAGTCGGAAGCAACCATAGAAGAGGCGGCAATGCTCCAGAAGAATTCGGAAAATGAGCCTGATAGCAATCCGTTGCGAATTCTGGTTGTCGATGACGAAGCGCTTCTTCTCTATCATCTGGCAGACATGATCGAAGATCTTGGGCATGTCCCGGTCTGTGCCTCATCCGGCCCCGACGCGCTGACCTTCCTGGCCGATGATTCGCACTTCGATCTCGTCATCACCGATCAATCCATGCCGGACATGAAAGGCACTGAACTGGCGGCCGCGGTGCGACAGCGAAGCCCCCAACTGCCGATTGTTCTCGCCTCCGGCTATGGAGAATATGCCAGCGACGGCGACCTTGACCTGCACTGCCTGGCGAAGCCGTTCACCTTCGCGGATCTCGAACGGGTCATCGCTGAGATCGCCCTGTCTCCCAATAGCTAGATCGCGGCCGAGGAAGAACGACGATGGGGGATGCCTTGCGAACCGTGGAACAAACGACCGGCGACCGGGGTGATGACAGGCGCAGGAGTCGTTCGACTTTCTTGCTCCTGGCCATCGGCGCGGTGACGCTGGCGCTGCTGCTGATGGGGGCTTTCTACCTCAGCGAGCAACAACGACGAAGCGAGGAGTGGGTCAGGCACACCCTCAGCGTCGAAAACCGCATCACACAGCTATGGTCATCCATCCAGTCCGCGGAAACCCAGCAGCGCGCCTACCTCATCACTCGCAAGAGCGGATATCTCGACAATTTTCGAACCTCCCTCCAGGCGATTGCGACCCAACAATCCGAGCTGGCGGAAATCACGTCCGATAATCCCATTCAGCGCCGCGCGATGGCGAAGCTCAAGCCGCAGCTCGCCGGTCGCATCGACGCCCTCAATCTCGGCCTCACCAAGCTCAATGCCGCAGGATTTGCCGCGGCGGCCGAGCATACGGCGAGTGGCACCGGCACGGCGTATATGGAAGGGGCCAAGGCGGCCCTGGGCGAGATGAGCGCAGAGGAGAACCGGCTGCTCTCCGAAAGGCAGCGAAGCGCGGCGCGACAGCGAAGCGGGTTGCAGATCGCCCTGGGCGTAGGTTTTGTCGGACTGATCGCGCTCATGGCCTATGCCCTCCGGGACGCCAGCGCACGCTACCAGGCGCTGGAGCAGAGCCGGGATCATCTCGACAATGCTTACGGGGTCTTGCGCGACGAAGTCACTCATCGCGAACAAATCGAGGCCCAGCTTCGCCAGCTTCACAAGATGGAGGCGATCGGCCAGCTTACCGGCGGCATCGCGCACGACTTCAACAACATGTTGTCAGTCATCATGGGCAGCATCGAACTCGCGATGCGACGCCTGACCAGCAAACCGGACAAGGCCGCAGACGCGCTCAGGACTGCCCAGGAAGGCGCGAAGCGCGCGGCTTCACTGACGGCGCGGCTGCTTGCCTTCGCGCGCCAGACACCGCTCGAGCCCAGCGTCGTCGATCCCAACAAGCTCGTCATCAACATGTCGGAATTGCTGCGCCGCACGATCGGCGAGCCGGTCGCGATCGAGACAGTGCTGACAGGCGGCGTCTGGCACACCGAGATCGACGCGCATCAGCTCGAGAACGCGATCCTCAACCTGTGCGTCAACGCGCGCGATGCAATGCCCGATGGTGGCAAGCTGACGATCGAGACGTCGAACGCCTTCCTCGACGAGAATTACGCGGCCGCGCACACCGAGGTGACCGCCGGCCAATATGTGCTGGTCTCGATCACCGACAACGGATCGGGAATGCCGCCCGAGGTCATCGAAAAGGCATTTGATCCCTTCTTCACGACCAAGGGTGTCGGCAAGGGCACCGGGCTTGGCCTCAGCCAGGTATTCGGTTTCGTGAAGCAGTCGGGCGGCCACATCAAGATCTACTCCGAGATCGGCCAGGGCACATCGGTCAAGCTATACCTGCGCCGCAGCTTCGCGCGCCCTGAAAGTCAGGAGACCTCGGCGTTCGATGCGGAATCGTATCAGGCTCCGTTCGACGCCCTGATCCTGCTGGTCGAAGATGACGATCAGGTCCGCAACCTGACCCACGAAATCCTGCTCGAGCTCGGCTACCGCGTCGCCATAGCCGTCAACGGCGGCGAAGCTCTGGAAAAGCTCGCAAGTCTCGATCGGGTCGATGTTCTGCTCACCGACATCGTCATGCCGGGCATGAGCGGGCGCGAACTGGCCGACAAGGCGCAGGCGGACCATGGCGCGATCAGGGTGCTTTACATGACCGGCTATACCCGCAACGCCATCGTTCATAACGGCGTCGTCGATGCCGGGGTGAACTTCATCCAGAAGCCATTCGGACCAGACCAGCTTGGGCGCCGTCTGGTCGAGGTCCTACGCAAAGACCCCTAGCAACCGCATCATCGCGCCCCGCCGGTCGCCTCGCCTCTATCTGCTTGCGCTGCTTGCCGGAGAAGACACTCTCCGCTAGTTTGCGAATTAGTCGCAATAAGGAGGCGGAGCGCGATCGTGCTGCATATATCCATGCCACCCACTCACGCCGTGCCCGCGGGCGCCAGCCTCGTGGTCGCAGCGATCCGTTCGTGGCACGAGGCGCGTCGGCGGGCGCTCCCGGTTCAGCAATATCTTTACCGGACGCTTGCGCCGCATGACTGCGGAATGCTCGCCCCCGTGCTCGACAGCCTCATCCGGTTCTTCGAGACGACGATCCGCCGGCCGCTCGCGGTCGGCTCGGCCGATGCGCTCACGAGCGACGAGCAGGCGCTCGTCGACATCCTGCAATGCGCGGACGACAGGAAGCCTTCTGCTCCCACCGAGGGCTTGCCCTTCCTGTGGGCGGTCTGGTCGGCGCGGATCATGATCCGCAAGGTCCTGGCCGACGCCTTTCGCATCCGCGGAGGAGCCGAGGTCGTTTTTGTTTGAGGCGCGGTTGGCGGCTACCCTGCCATCCGGTTGAGGGCGGCGATCGTATGCATCGCAATCATCCGCTCTTCATCGGTCGGAATGACGAGCACCGCGACCCGGCTTTCGGGCGCACTGATTCGGAAATCATTGGCTTCGTTCGCGCGATCGTCGAGCCGCACACCAAGCCATTCGAGCCGCTTGCAGATCCCGTTCCGAACGCCGGCATGATTCTCCCCGATGCCGGCCGTGAACACGAGCGCGTCGACCCCTTGAAGGGACGCCGTCATCGCTCCGAACTCGCGCGCCGCCTTCCATACGAACAACTCGATCGCTTCAGCAGCCGCCTGGCTCTCGTTGGCCGAGAGGGTGCGCATGTCGCTCGAGATACCCGAGACCCCCAACAGTCCCGATCTTCGGTAGAGCAGGTCCTCGACCTCCGACACGCTCAGGCCAAGTTCGGACTGGAGGTAGAGCACCACGCCCGGATCGAGCGACCCGCATCGTGTCCCCATCATAAGGCCGTCAAGGGCGGTGAAACCCATCGTCGTGTCGATGCTCTGTCCGTTCGCCATCGCACAAAGGCTTGCGCCGTTCCCGAGGTGGGCCGCGATGACGCGTCCCGCCGCGAGGCCCGGAGCGATCCGCCCAAGCTCGGTCGCGATATATTCGTAGGACAGCCCATGGAATCCATAGCGGCGCACGCCGCGATCGTGGAATGTGCGTGGCAGCGCCATCCGCGATGCAACCTCCGGCTTGCCGTGGTGGAATGCCGTGTCGAAGCAGGCGACCTGCGGCAGATGGGGGCTCAGACTGCGCACCGCGCGGATCGCAGCGAGATTGTGAGGCTGGTGAAGCGGCGCAAGCGGGCACAGCGTCTCGAGTTCGGCAAGCAGCGCATCGTCCACGAGCGCCGGCGCAGCAAACTGCGTTCCGCCGTGGACGACGCGGTGCCCGATGGCCACCACCTCGCGGTCTCCGAGATGGTCGATCGCCCAGGCGAACAGGTCTTTCAGCAGATCGGCATGGGTTAGCTCCGCGCCGCCTGGCCATGTCCGCTCGACCAGCACGCTACCGGCGGCCGATTGTGCGCGCAGGGACGGCTCGATCCCGATCTTCTCGATCTTGCCGCTCGCGGCGAGTAGCGGGACCGAAGGATCGTCGAGCGTGAAGAGCGCGAACTTGATGCTCGACGAGCCCGCGTTGAGACTGACGACCGCCTTCATGATGTGGGTACCGGAAGGCCAGGGGCCGCCTTTGGCGCAGCGCGGGCTAGAAGGACGGCGATCGCGCAGGAGGCGAGCCGCGTTCGGAGGCTGTCCGCTCGGCTGGTCAGGATGATCGGAACGCGGGCACCGAGAACGACCCCTGCAGCGTCCGCGCCGCCAAGGAAGGTCAACTGCTTCGCGAGCATGTTCCCGGCCTCGAGGTTGGGAACCACAAGGATCTCGGCTTTGCCCGCCACTGGCGAAACGATCCCTTTCTCCTGTGCCGCCGCCTCGCTAATAGCATTGTCTAGCGCCAGCGGTCCGTCGAGGATACCGCCAAGAATTTGCCCGCGGTCGGCCATCTTGCAAAGGGCGGCCGCCTCCAGCGTCGAGGGAAGGATCGGGTTGACCGTCTCGACCGCGGAAAGAATGGCGACCTTAGGCTCGGCGATCCCCAGAACGTGGGCGAGATCGATCGCGTTCCGGATGATGTCGGCCTTTTCCTCAAGCGAGGGGGTGATGTTGATCGCCGCGTCTGTGATGATCAGCGGTGCGGGATGTCCCGGCACGTCCATGACATAGGCATGGCTGATGCGCCGTTCGGTGCGCAGCCCGGTTTCCCTCGCGACGATCGCGCCCATCAGCTCGTCCGTGTGGAGCGAGCCTTTCATCAGCAGCCTGGCCTCGCCGGCTCGCACGAGCGCGACTGCCCTGGCCGCGGCGGCATGGCTGTGCTCGGCATCGACAAGGCGGAATGCCGAGATGTCCTGGCCGGCCTCCCTCGCCGCCGCCTGGATCTTCTTCGCAGGCCCCACCAGGATCGGTTCGATCAATCCCTCGCGGGCCGCATCGACAGCGGCGATGATCGCTTGCGCCGTGCAGGGATGGACGACTGCCGTGGCGGGCGGATCGGCACCCTGCGTTCGTTCGATCAGGAGCCTATAGGCGTCGTGGTGCGAGACACGGACGTCGGGAAGCGCGACCCGTTGCCGGCTGATCTTTTCGCACGGCGCCCGCACCTCCGCCTGGCCGGTGATCACCTCGGCGCCATCCTGGTTCAGGCAGCGGCAGTCGAGGACGACCGTGCAGTCCTCCGCGCGCTTTTCCACGACGCGAACATGAGCGGTGATGGTGTCTCCGAGATCCACCGGTTTCAGAAAGTGGAGCGACTGGCTGACATAGATCGAGCCGGGGCCGGGCAGTTGCGTGCCAAGGACAGCCGATATCAACCCTCCGCCCCACATCCCATGGGCAATCACGTGGTGGAACATGTTCGTCGCCGCGTCGCCAGGGTCGAGCTGGGCAGGGTTCACGTCCCCCGAGACGAGAGCAAAAAGCTCGGTATCTTCCACGGACAGGGTGCGCGTCGCGCTCGCCTCGTCGCCCACCGCGATCTCGTCGAAGGTGCGGTTCTCGATCAGCTCCCCACCGGTCATGAATTACGCTCCAACAGATTTGATCGCGCGTGACGGACTGCATCACCTTCGCCGCCCGCTTCTGACACCGTCTCTTGAATGGGGCATTACGGGAAACCCCCATCCCTTCGTCGCTGGCTACGTAATGTTCCCAGCACCTTCGGGGGCCTGCCGGCGTTATGATCGCCACCGGAGATCCGCCATGCCCGAGCCCCAGCCCCTGCAACACTATCCCTTGCATGTGGTCGTCGTCTGTCATCCCGAGCCCGACAGTTTCAATCTGGCGGTGGCACACCGATACTGCGAAACCGTCGAGGGTTACCGCCACCGCACCGAACTGCGCGACCTGTACCGTCTGGGCTTCAATCCCGTCCTCTCGGCCGGCGAGCTGTCGCCGGGAGAGAGCAGTTCGCCGCCCGCCGATGTCGCGACCGAGCTCGATTTTATAGACCGGGCCGACGTTATCGTTCTGGTTTACCCGATCTGGCTGGGAGCACCGCCGGCGATGCTGAAGGGCTATATCGATCGAGTCTTTGCGGCGAGCACCCGTTACGGCGGCTTCCGGCAGCGCGAAGATGCGCCGGGGCGAGAGCGCGGCCACCTGGTCAGCTTCTCATCCTCGGGATCAGCCAAGCAGTGGCTCGACGAGCAGGGGGCCTGGCTCTCGCTCAAAAACCTGTTCGACACTTATCTGCGGAACGCCCTGCTCTTCAAATCGACCGAACACATCCATTTCGGATCAATCGTGGAAGGGCTTCGGCCGCGCTTCGTGGGCGAGCATCTGGTCGAGGTCGAAGAGGCCGCGCGCCGGATCGCAAGCCTGGTCCATCCGCGCGGAATCGCGGAAAACTGACGAACGGATGGAGCATACCATGACGGAGGCGATTGCGATGGAAGACACGACACGGTTGAAGACCCGTTCGGGACTCGAACTCGAGATCAGGCCGGTGCGACGAGACGATGGCCCTCTCTTGCGCGAGTTCTTCGCCGGGGTCGCCACCGATGATCTTCGTTTTCGCTTCCTCTCGGGCGTGAACAGCGTCTCGGATGATCAGATCGCGCAGATGGTCGATGTCGACCACAAGCAGACCGAGGATTTTCTGGCCCTTGCCGACGGCCGTCTGGTCGCGACCGGGCTCGTTGCCAGCGATAGCGGCCGTAACCGTGCGGAAGTCGCGATCGTCGTGCGCGCCGATCACAAGAAGCGCGGCATCGGCTGGACCCTTCTCGACCACATAGCCGATTATGCCCGCTCGATCGGGATCAAGACGCTGGAATCGGTCGAGGACCGTCACAATCAGGCTGCGATCGACGTCGAACGCGATTCCGGCTTCACCGTCAAACCCTACGGCGACGATCCCACCCTTGTCGTCGTCTCCAAGCAACTGGGCTGATGGCAGTCGAATCTCGTCTCCAGCCCATGTTTGCGATGCAACTCGACGCGGTGGGCGGTCCGCTCCATCCCGTCGCCCGATCCTTGCCGGTCGCGCAGGCTGGCGAGCTGCTCATCGAAGTCGCGGCCTGCGGCGTTTGCCGCACCGACCTCCACATCCTTGACGGCGAGGTCACGGCGAAGCTGCCGATCGTACCAGGCCATGAGATCGTTGGGCGTGTCGCAGCGATAGGCGAGGGCGTTTCCGACTTTCGAACGGGCGAGCGCGTCGGGGTGCCCTGGCTGGGGAACAGTTGCGGCGCTTGCGCCTATTGCCGCACCGGCCACGAGAACCTCTGCGATACGCCCGGCTTCACCGGTTGCACGCGCGACGGCGGTTACGCGACTCATGCCATTGCCGACGCCCACTTTTGCTTCAAGATCCCGGACCTGTTTTCGGATGTCGAGGCCGCACCGCTGCTTTGCGCAGGCCTGATCGGCTGGCGGTCGCTTCGTGCGGCGGGCGACGGAGCGCGCCTCGGTCTGTATGGTTTCGGGGCGGCCGCCCATATCATTGCCCAGATCGCTCTCTGGCAGGGCCGCGACGTCTATGCCTTTACCCGGCCTGGCGATCTCGAAGGGCAAAGCTTCGCCCGCTCGCTGGGTTGTTGCTGGGCGGGGTCATCCGACGAGCTTCCCCCTGACGAACTCGATGCGGCGATCATTTTCGCCCCCGTGGGCCCACTCGTGCCCATTGCGCTCAGAGCGGTTCACAAGGGCGGGAGGGTGATATGCGCGGGGATCCACATGAGCGATATCCCCGCCTTCCCCTATGCTGACCTCTGGGGAGAACGAACGATCGCTTCGGTCGCGAACCTGACCCGAGAGGACGGGATCAGCTTTTTCGACGTCGCGCAGAAGGCCGCAGTCCGGTCGGTCACAACCAGATTTCCGATGACCGATGCCAATATTGCCCTGGGGGAGCTGCGGGAGGGCACGCTTGTGGGAGCCGCCGTGCTGGTGCCCGATCAAGCCGATTGGAGCGGGGCGCTGGCCTGATGGACTTTCCGCGGCGGATCAGTGCGCGATCAGGACCGGCAGGGTGTGCTCGCCCCGGATGATTTCGCTCGTAACGCCGCCCACCAGGGCTTCGCGCAGCCGAGAATGCCCAAAACCTCCGACGACCACCAGGTCGGCGCTCTCGGCGACCGCACGGCCCAGCAATGTCGCAGCTGTCGACAGATGACCGCGCCGGGCGATGCTGCTGACCGCCGCGTGGCCCCGGCGCGTGAGGCGTGCGCACATGTCGTCGGCCTCGCTCCGCAGCGACAGCGGCGAGTTCATCGGCAAAACCGAGATCAGATCGAAGCGCGCGTGCGTATCGGTCCATTCGAGCGCACGATCGAGCGCGATCGACGCCTCGGTTCCGCCATCCCAGCCGACAACCACCCTGGCCGGCCGATGCGCCGGTCCTTGGCCAGTCATAAGAACAAGGGGTTTGCCGGCATGCAGCAGGAGCTTTTCGATCAGCATCAACCGCAGGTCCCGGTCGAACGCCGTGACCGGCCCGAGCAGAATGAGATCGAAGCACCGCGCTGCCCGGACAATCGCGTCGAGCAATGCATCGACAGGATCGATGAATATCCGAACCTCGCAGCCACTGGCGTGCGCCAAGGACCAGGTCTGCTGTTCCTTCTTTTCGAGCAGCTCGTTGAACTGCTGTTTCGAGAGGTGAGGCGGAAACGTCCTGTCCCCTGGGACGGGAACCGCCGCGACGAGCCCTACCGTCACGTCCGCGCCGAACGGTCCGGCAAAGGCGAGGGCCGCCGCCGCCGATCCCTCGGAAGCCTCTGATGGATCCACCAGAGCAAGGATAGCGCGCTTCGTCATCTGCTCACCTTTGCCATCGAACGTCGAAAGTCCGGCACAACAGTTGGCCGGGAGCATCACATGTCCTGAGGCGCCTCAGGGGCCAATCGGGGACTATACGTAAGCCAGCGGAGACCTTGGTAAAGTTACGGAGTGCTGGCGTCCTGGATTGGCGTCATCCTTGCGCCATGACCAACAGTTCCCTCATCAAAGACGTCCTCGCCATCGTCGATGGCGACGACGCATCCTTGCCCGCCGTCGATCAGGCCGTTGCCTTCGCCGCCTTGCACGATGCCTGCCTGACGATCATCGTCGCCAGCGAGAATGTTTCTCTCGCGGCCGCGGCCGAACCATACGGCTATGCGCTCGCGCTGAGCGTCGCCGAAGAGCTTGGCGCCCAGCATCTCGCCGCCGTGCGAACGCGCGTCAAGGATTCGCCAGTCGACGTCGACGTCCATGGACTTCTCGATGATCCCGCGGTCCTGCCGAGAGCGGCCAGAGGTGAAAGCCGGTACGCCGACATCGTGCTCATTCCTGGCGCGGAGCGCTGGCGTGACGACGCGCTGCGGCGGCACATCAGCGAGACCGTTCTGTTCACCGGGACTCCCATTCTCATCATGCCGGCCGACTGGACGCCGCGCGCCTTCACGCACCTGGCGCTGGGATGGAACGCCTCGCTGGAATCATTCCGGGCGACGCGCACTCTGCTGACCCTGGCCGAGCCCGGAGCGAGCACCGACGTTCTCGTCGTCGACCAGATCGAAAACTATCAGGCTGGCCAGGCCGTGCCCGGCAGCTACATCGCGCGTCACCTCGCCCGGCACGGCCTTCGGGTCGAGGTCCATGCGATCCCCTCCTGCAAGCGCGGCGCGGCCTACACCATGCAAAGCTTCGTCGCGCAGCATGGTGCCGATGCCCTTGTCGTCGGCGGCTATGGGCGCTCGCGTGCCCTCGAATTCATCCTGGGCGGCGTGACGCGCGAACTGATCGGCTACCAACAGGTCCCGGTCGTCCTCGTTCATTGATCCTCAGATGACGCGCCAACGCGCGAGGAGATCCCGCATGAAAGCTCTCGTCTATCACGGCCCCGGCCAGAAAAGCCTCGACGACTGTCCCAAGCCTGCGATCCAGGCGGTCACGGACGCCATCGTGCGGATCACCCGCACGACGATCTGCGGCACGGATCTCCACATCCTGAAGGGCGATGTCCCCACATGCGCGCCCGGCCGCATCCTCGGCCATGAAGGGGTGGGGATCGTGGAGGAGGTCGGTTCGGCCGTCAGCCGCTACAAACCGGGAGACCATGTCCTCATCTCTTGCATCACGTCCTGCGCGCGCTGCGACTATTGCCGCCGCGGCATGTATTCCCATTGCCGCGACGGCGGCTGGATCCTCGGCAATGTGATCGACGGCACCCAGGCGGAATTTGTCCGTATTCCGCACGCGGATAACAGCCTTCATCCGATCCCCGCCGGTGCCGACGAGGAAGCCCTCGTGATGCTGAGCGATATCCTTCCCACCGGCTACGAATGCGGGGTTTTGAACGGCAAGATCAGCCCTGGCAGCAGCGTCGCGATCGTGGGCGCGGGGCCCATCGGGCTCGCGGCGCTACTTACCGCGCAGTTCTACGCTCCGGCATCGATCGTCATGATCGATCTCGACGACAATCGTCTGGGCGTCGCGCAGCAGTTCGGTGCCACCCACGTTCTGAACAGTGGCCGCGAAGACGTTGCGCAGAAGATACGCGAGCTCACGGACGGCCAGGGCGTCGACACGGCCATCGAGGCAGTCGGCGTGCCGGCGACATTCGAACTTTGCGAGAAGCTCGTGGCGCCCGGCGGCGTCATCGCAAATGTCGGCGTGCACGGCACGAAGGTCGATCTCCACCTTGAAGACCTATGGTCCCGGAACGTGACGATCACCACCCGCCTCGTCGATACCGTGACCACGCCCATGCTTCTCAAGACAGTACAGTCCGGTCGCCTTCAGCCCGCCAAGCTGATTACCCACCGCTTCGGCCTCGGCGAGATCCTCCAAGCCTACGAGACGTTTGGCCATGCGGCCGACAGCCATGCTCTCAAGGTGGTCATCGAAGCGTGAATGTCCCGGTAACGGCCAGCGGCGGCGCAGTTCCGAAGGGTCTCGACGTCGCGGTTTACGGAGAACCGTCTCTCGCCAGGGCGCGCAAGCTCGGCCTCCATACGCACCACGAGCTCGTGGCTCTCATGAGCACTGACAGTCCGGTCTGCCGTGCCGAAGGCCTCGCCGCCCATACGCAGATCTTCGTGCAGAATGGAGGACGGCCGATCGCGGCGACGCTCTTCCAGGTGGAGGGCGACATGCTGGGGCCGGATGAGATCGGCCTCTCGGAATCCGCTTGGACTGCGCTCGGCGCGGAGGAGGGCAAGCTCGTCAGGGTCAGTCATGCGCCGCCCCTCGAATCGATCGCCTGCGTGCGGCAACGCATTTACGGCCACAGGCTTGGCCAGCGCGCCATCACCCAGATCGTCCAGGATGTCGTTGCGGGCCGATATTCCGATGTCCATCTCGCCGCGTTCCTGACCGCGGGCGCCGCGCTCCCACTGAACGAGGACGAGACCTATTTCCTCACAAAGGCGATGGTCGATGCGGGCGAGCGCCTGAGTTGGCCCGAAGGCATAGTCGTCGACAAGCATTGCGTCGGCGGCCTGCCGGGCAACCGGACGACTCCGATCATCGTCGCCATCGTCGCGGCCTGCGGCCTCACCATGCCGAAGACATCCTCGCGCGCGATCACGTCGCCGGCAGGGACCGCCGACACGATGGAAACGCTCGCGCCCGTCGACCTCGACGTGGCCCAGATGCGTGAAGTGGTCGCGACCGAGGGAGGGTGCATCGCCTGGGGCGGCGCCGTCCGGCTCAGCCCGGCCGACGATATCTTCATCGGCGTGGAGCGTGCGCTCGACATCGACACCGAGGGACAGCTTGTCGCTTCGGTGCTGTCGAAGAAGATCGCGGCAGGCGCGACCCATGTCGTCATCGATATCCCCGTCGGACCAACGGCCAAGGTCCGAAGCGCTGCAGCGGCCGACCAGCTGGCGGGGCGGCTCTCGGCGATCGCAGCCCGATTTGGCGTCCAGATCGAGTGTATCCGGACCGACGGCAACCAGCCGGTCGGCCGGGCGGTGGGTCCAGCTCTCGAAGCCCTGGACGTCCTGGCGGTGCTGAAAGGCGAACCCGACGCGCCGTCTGACCTGCGCGATCGCGCCTGCCTTCTCGCCGGCGCGATTCTCGAACTGGGCGGAGCGGCGGCGGCCGGCGGCGGTCTTGCGCTTGCCGAAACCACGCTCACGAGCGGAGCCGCGTGGACGAAGTTCGAGCGGATCAGGGCCGCGCAAGGCGGTGCCCGTATTCCTCCGGCAGCTGCGCTGGTCGAGGAGATTACCGCCCGCCATAGCGGGCGTGTCACCCATATCGACAACCGCCGGATCGCGCGTCTCGCAAAGCTCGCGGGCGCCCCCGATACGCCAGCAGCCGGCCTCAGGCTCGCAGTCAGGCTTGGCGACGATATTGCGGCCGGCCAGCCGCTCCTTTCCCTCTACGCGGACTCCCAGGGCGAAATGGCCTATGCCCTGGCCTACGCTGCCGCGAACCCCGATATGATCGCGATCGCCGGCTGATGCCGATGCTGTTCGCCATGCCGGGCAATGAAGCCCTTGCCGCCGCCATTGCGGACCGCCGCGGCTGGCCTGTAGGCGTTCTCGAGGTTCGGCGGTTTCCCGACGAGGAAAGCTACCTTCGGCTTCACTCGGACGTCGCCGGCCAGGACGTCGCCATCGTCTGTACGCTCGCGCGGCCGGATGCACAGTTTCTCTCGCTCCTCTTCGCGTGCCGCCTCCTGCGGGAAAGCGGGACCCGATCGATCCGGCTCGTCGCTCCCTATCTCGCCTATATGCGCCAGGACCGCCGGTTCCACGACGGTGAAGCCCTGACGTCGAAGCAGTTCGCCGAGTTGCTTTCGCAGGAATGCGACGGGCTGATCACCGTCGATCCGCACCTCCACCGCTACCGGAGCCTCTCCGAGGTCTACACGATCGACGCGGTCGCTCTCAGCGCCTCCGGTCTTCTCGCCGAATGGATCGGCGCCAATATCGCGCGGCCGTTGATCATCGGGCCCGACAGCGAGAGCGAGCAATGGGCCGGCGCGATCGCCTCCGCCTGCGGCGCGCCGCATGTCGTCTTTTCCAAGTCGCGAATGGGCGATCGCGACGTGCGCGTCGAGGCGACGGATCTTTCCGCCTGGCGTGGGCGCGTGCCGGTACTCGTCGACGATGTGATCTCCTCGGGAGAGACGCTCGCCGACGCCGCGCGCCGCATCATTGCTCAAGATTTCCCGCCGCCCGTCTGCGTCGCGGTCCACGGCATCTTCGCTCCGGGCGCCGAGAAAGCGCTCAGCGCACTGGGTTGCCGCGCGGTGACGACGAACGCCGTCATGCACCCGAGCAACGCCATCGAGCTCGCGCCGCTTCTGTGCGATGCGCTGGCGAGCGAAACCGGCGCTCCGGACGCGAAACGAATTACGTAATACACCCAAATGAACCGCCGCCCGCCTTCCGATAGCTGTGGTGTAAACCAGCATGGAGGTCAGCATGGCGATCAAGGATCTGCTCGCAGTCGTCGACACAGGCGACAAGGATGAGCAATTCATCAAGGATGCACTAAGCTTTGCCGAGTTTCACGAGGCCCGGCTCACCTTTCTGGTGCTCTCCGTCATCCCCTCGGGCGACTATGCGGTCATGTGGGGCGCGCCCTATGTCATCCTGCAGGACTTCGTCGAGGCGGTCGAGACGAAGGAGAAGCGTCTCGTAGAGCGCACCCGGCTCTCGAACATCGAAGTTCGGACCATCTCAGACCAGCCGGGCGTCATGCTGACGAAGGCGGCCGTCCAGGCCCGCTACGCCGACATGGTCTTGTTCGGCCCCGCCGAAACCTACGAATATCCCCCGGTCCGGCGCGACACGATCGAAAGTATTCTCTTCGCGTCGGGACGGCCCGTACTCGTGCTCCCGAATGGCTATCAGCCGCGCACTTTCGATCATATCGCTCTGGGCTGGAATGCGTCGCGCGAGGCGACCCATGCCCTGCGGGATGCGACAGGCATCGCCGCATCGGGCGCCAAGGTCGAGGTGCTCGTGCTCGACGGCCGCCCGTCGACGAAGGGACACGGTTCCGACCCGGGCGCGGACATCGCGCGTCATCTTTCGCGGCATGGCTTCGCGACGAACGTCGTCACCCTGAACGCCCTCGAAAAGACCGATGCCGAGACGCTGGTCCAGGGTGCTCGCCAGCATGGCGCAAACCTCTTGGTGCTCGGCGCCTATGGTCATTCGCGTCTGCGCGAGATGGTCCTGGGCGGCGTTACCCGCGAGCTCATCGCCGGAGCGCCGCTCCCGCTGCTTTTCTCGCACTGATCACTCGCAGGCCGGCCCGGCAGGGTCGGCTCGCCAAAACCGGAGAGGAGACATCCCGATGTCCGACGAAATTCTGAACAAGGGCACATGCCCCGTCACCCACCTGACCACGGCCTTCGGTGCCCCGGTCCCCGACAACCAGAACTCGCTCACCGCAGGGCCGCGCGGCCCGCTCCTCGCTCAGGATGTCTGGCTCAACGAGAAGCTGGCGAATTTCGTGCGGGAGGTGATTCCCGAACGCCGGATGCACGCGAAGGGCTCCGGCGCCTTCGGTACCTTCACGGTGACCCACGACATCAGCCGCTACACGCGCGCGAAGATCTTTTCCGAAGTGGGCAAGAAAACCGAAATGTTCGCGCGATTCACGACGGTCGCCGGCGAACGCGGCGCGGCCGACGCCGAGCGCGACATTCGTGGCTTCGCTCTCAAATTCTACACCGAGGAAGGCAACTGGGACATGGTCGGCAACAACACGCCGGTCTTCTTCCTGCGCGACCCGCGCAAGTTTCCCGATCTCAACAAGGCGGTGAAGCGCGATCCGCGCACCAATATGCGCAGCGCCACGAACAACTGGGATTTCTGGTCGCTGCTCCCTGAGGCCTTCCACCAGGTGACGATCGTGATGTCGGACCGCGGCATTCCGAAGAGCTATCGCCACATGCACGGCTTCGGAAGCCACACCTACAGCTTCTACAACGAGGCGGGCGAACGCTTCTGGGTCAAGTTCCACTTCCGCACGCAGCAGGGCATCGCCAATCTCTCGGATGAGGAATCCGCGGCCCTGGTCGGCGGCGACCGGGAAAGCCATCAGCGCGATCTCTACGACGCGATCGAACGCGGCGAATTTCCGAAATGGACCATGTTCATTCAGGTCATGCCGGAGGCGGATGCCGAAACCTACCGTTTCCACCCCTTCGATCTCACCAAGGTCTGGTACAAAGCCGACTATCCGCTGATCGAGGTCGGCGAGTTCGAACTGAACCGCAACCCCGACAATTTCTTCCAGGACGTCGAGCAGTCGGCCTTCGCGCCGTCGAACGTCGTGCCCGGCATCGGCTTTTCGCCCGACAAGATGCTTCAGGCGCGTCTCTTCAACTATGCGGACGCCCAGCGGTACCGGCTCGGCGTCAACTATAACCAGATC
This sequence comes from Sphingomonas sp. TX0543, assembly GCF_048565505.1. Lineage (NCBI taxonomy): Bacteria > Pseudomonadati > Pseudomonadota > Alphaproteobacteria > Sphingomonadales > Sphingomonadaceae > Sphingomonas > Sphingomonas sp. TX0543. The sequence goes on along the minus strand of NZ_JBLZUS010000003.1, from coordinate 233,478 downwards.
CCGGTGAACGCCCCGCGCTGCCCGGTCTTCAGCAACCATCGCGACGGCTATGGTCGCGTCGACGGCAACTATGGCGGCCTACCGCACTACCAGCCCAACAGCTTCGGACAGTGGGTCGACCAGCCGGACTATCGGGAGCCGCCGCTCAAAATCCGCGGCGACGCCGATTTCTGGAATTACCGCGAGGACGACGATGATTATTTCACGCAGCCCCGACGCCTGTTCCAGATCATGAGTCCCGCGCAGCAGCAGGTGCTGTTCGAGAACACGGCGCGGGCGATGGGTGATGCCCCTGACTTCATCAAACAGCGCCACATCGACAATTGCACGCGTTGCGATCCGGCCTATGGCGCCGGCGTAGCGCAGGCACTCGGCATGACCGCCAAGGGGCCGGCCGAACTCTCCGCAGAGCCGGAGCTCGCCGACTGATCACGCGCTGACCGGCAATCGCCATGCCTTCCTTCGCGAAGCAGGGCGATTGCCGGCGCATTTGCATATCGGACTACAGCGGGCCGGCAGCACAGTTTCGGCCCGCTATGCGCGCATCCCTGATGATGCGGAGGGCGACCTTCAGGCTTCCCGGCGCCGATCGCGCTCGGCAAAGCGTCCAGAGCCAAGACCCACCGAGAGCATCGAGCATCTTTGCCCGGGAGCAGATGTCCGCGTGCGGGGTGTGAGCACGGACGAAGGAGCATAGGCTCCTAAGCCGTAAATCCGACAGGTGCGGCGCACCGGGCAGTGCGCAGTAGATCAGGTCCAGCTGGCGCTCCCCGCAGGAGATCTGCCGCTTGGTTCGATCGTCGGCCAGGTATCGTGCCGTCGGACGAAACCTCACGCCCGCACCGCATGCACGCCTAGACCGGCATTCTGGTGAGACGCGCGCTCAGGGCCTTTGCGGGTGCCGCGCGGAGCGCATAGCCCTTGAGCAGTTCGGCCGCGGCGAGGTAGATCAGGATGAGGGCCGCAATTCCGGCAACGAGCCCGATACTGGGGCTCGTGAAGCCGAGAAGGCCTGCCCAAGGTCCGAATGGAAGGACCACCGCACTGGCGAGACCGAGAAGGGCGCTCGCCGTCAGCGCGCGATGCGGCTTGCTCCGCCAGAACGGCAGGCTGGTCCGGATCACGAACACCACGAGAATCTGCGATGCCATGGATTCGATGAACCAGGCGGCGCGGAATTCGCCGATGCCGGCATGGACGACGCCAATCAGCAAGGCGAAGGTCGCGATGTCGAAGATCGACGACAGCGGACCCATGATCGCCGTGAAGCGCATGATAGCCGCCATGTCCCAGGCATGTGGCTTGGCAAGATCCTCGCTGTCGGCACCGTCGAGCGGGATACCGATCTGGGAGAGATCGTAGAGCAGGTTGTTGAGGAGAACCTGGACCGGCGTGAGCGGCAGGAACGGCAGCCAGAGCGAGGCCACCGCCATCGTCAGCATATTGCCGAAATTCGAGCTCGTACCCATGCGCAGATATTTCATGATATTCGCATAGGTCCGCCGACCCTCCATGACCCCATCGGCGAGCACGCCGAGGTCAGGCGCGAGCAGGATCATGTCGGCCGCGTCGCGCGCGACGTCCGTCGCGCCATCGACCGACAGACCGACATCGGCCGCGCGGATAGCCGGCGCGTCGTTGATGCCATCTCCGATAAAGCCGACCGTGTGCCCGCGCGAGCGCAAGGCCCGGACGATCCGGGTCTTCTGATCGGGTGTGACGCGGGCGAATATATCGACTTCCTCGACCCGGGCGGCCAAAGCCTGATCGCTGAGGTGGGCGATCTCGCTGCCGGTCAGCATCCCGTTCACGGGAAGGGCAAGCGTGCCGACGAGATGACGCACCACCGGCGCTGCATCGCCGGAAATAACCTTGATGGCGACCCCGGCAGCCTCGAGCCGTGCCACCGCGTCGGTGGCGCTCGGCTTCGGCGGATCGACGAACACGCAGTATCCCGCGAACGTCAAACCATCGTCATCGTCGTTTTCGATGCGCTCCCGACCCGGGGCGTCCTTCCACGCGACGGCCAGCAGGCGCAGGCCTTCCGCCGCACGCTCGTCATGAAGGCACATGATCCGTTCGCGCAGTGCCTCGTCAAGCGGTACACTCCTGCCTTCGGCGGTCTCGGCGGCGTCGCAGAGCGCGAGCAGCGTTTCCGGCGCTCCTTTGACGATTTCGATGCGATTTCCGCCCTGCTCGGCAAGTACCGACACCCGCCGGCGCTCGAAGTCGAACGGTCTTTCGTCGATCTTGGTCCAGCCCGTCAGTTCCTCTTCCGCCATATGCTCGAGCAAGGCCTCGTCGAGGGGGCTCTTGAGGCCGCTCTCGAACCGGGCATTCACCGCGGCGAGCTCGACAACGCGTTCACAATCACGGCCGTCCAACCCAGGGTGACCGACGAGCGTGATGTGGGCTTCGGTCAGCGTACCCGTCTTGTCCGTGCACAATATGTCCATCTGGCCGAGATCGTGGATCGAGGAGAGACGCTTCACCACCACCCGGGCGGCCGCCATCCGCTGTGCCCCGCGCGACAGCGCGACCGTCATGATCATCGGCAGCAGTTCCGGCGTGAGCCCGACTGCGAGTGCCATCGCAAACAGGAAGGACTGCAGGGGTGGCCTCCCGAGCGCGAGATGAGCGAGCAGGACGAACATGACGAGAAACACCGTCAGGCGAACGATCAGCATCCCGAGACGATGAATCCCATGCTCGAAAGCGGTGGGCGGCGGCGCCTTGTGCAAAGCTCCCGCGATTGCTCCCAGCCTGGTTCGCTTGCCGGTCGCGACGACCAGCATCTGAAGCGAGCCTGCAATCAGCGACGTACCATGGAAGACCGCACCAACGGTGTCGTCGTCACCCGAACCGGCCTCGGCGGGCTGCGGTGTCTTCTCGACCGGGTATGGCTCGCCGGTGAGAAGGGCCTCGTTCACTTGCGCCGCGTTCGCCGAGAGGACGATGCCGTCGGCAGGAACCAGGTCGCCGGCGCTGAGCGCGACGACGTCGCCAGCGACAATCTCCTCGACCGGCATCTCCGCGAACACGCCATCGCGCAAGATCTGGGCGCGCAGGGCGATCGACTGGCGAAGCGCGTCGGCCGCTATCTGCGCCCGGTGCTCCTGCACCATGTCGAGAAGTGTCGAGAGCAGGATCACCGCTGCGATGATCGTGAAACTGACGAGATCGCCCGTAATCCCAGCGACAGCCGACGCCGCGAGGAGGATAAGGACGAGCGGATTGGCGAGGCGCCGGACAAGGTCGAACAGAAGCCTTCGATGTTCAGCCGCGCCGAGGCTGTTCGGACCGTCGCGCTCCAGCCGCTCGGCGGCGCTTTCCGTCGACAGGCCCGCAGGAGAACTCGCGACCGCTTCGAACGATGCTTTGGCGGACGAGGTCCAGAATCTCGTTTCGGTCATACGGCGCCTGCGCCCCCTTTGCTGGGCCAAACGGGGCCGCAGATTGTGACGTAGCGGCCTGCGGCATCAGCTCAATTTTCCCAATCCGCAATGCTACGTAACGACGCGCGAGCGTTGATGACGCAGGTTCGCCGCGGCTCCTGGAGGCAGGCAAAGGGCGATGCATGTAGACGCACAGGTTCGGGACAACCCGGAGCCGGAACGGGCAGGCGGCGGTGGCTGGCGCTCCTGGTTTTTCGGCATCGTCATCGTGGCCGCACTGGTCGGGGCTGTGCTCCATTTCGGCGAAATCCAGAATTTCGCTCACCTCGTTACGCGCGCGCAGCCGCTCTGGCTGGCTCTGGCGCTTCTCCTGCAGATTTCGACCTATGTGAGCGTCGCAGCCGGTTGGTCCGCCGTCCTCGCAGCGGCCGGCACGCCCCGACCGCTCCCTCGCCTGGCCCGCATCGCGGTCGGAAAGCTATTCGCGGACCAGGCGGTGCCCAGCGCAGGGATGGGCGGCAATATCCTGCTGGTCGACCAGCTTTGCGCACTTCGCGTCAAGCGCGGTACCGCGGTCGCTGCCCTGCTGATATCGATGATTGGCTTTTACGCGGCCTACGCCCTCTTTGCCCTGGTCATGCTGGCGCTCCTGTGGCTGCACAACAAGGCGACGCCGCTCATGGCCGGTACCGTCACGACATTCCTGCTTGTTGCGCTTGCCATTCCGTCTTTGGCGCTCTGGCTTCGCCACCGCGGCAGCGCGCCCTTGCCGCCGCGTCTCGAGCGGATCGGCGTGGTCCGCGCCTTGCTCGACTCGGTAGCTCAGGCGCCTTCCAGCCTGGTCGCAAACCGCCATCTCCTGCTCGTCGTGACAGCCTGCAACGCGCTCATATTCCTTGCCGATGCCGGCTCCTTCTTCGCGTGCCTGCGCGCACTTGGACAGCCGGTGTCGCCTGTAACCGCCTACATCGCGCTCATCATGGCCTCGATCGTCGTCACGCTCGGGCCTATTCCGCTGGGCCTTGGAAGCTTCGAGGCAACCGCGGTCGCGACGCTTCGGCTCTTGGGGACGCCCGTCGAGGCGGCGTTCGCGGGGACCATGCTGCTTCGCCTGCTGACCCTCTGGCTGCCGCTGATCCCCGGCATGATCATCATGCGATCCGGCCTGAAGCGGCGCAAGCGGCGCCCGGAACGTGCGATCAGACCGGCCGCGCGGCATCCGTAGAGTCACTAATACCGACGCCCGAACGGAACGATCAGAACAGTCTCAAATCAGCCAGGTGCGATGGAGACGGCCATGAAGAATGTTCTTTTGCTGCTGCACGACGATGTCGGCCAGGAAGCCCGCTTGCAGGCGGCACTCGACCTGACACGCGCGCTCGACGGGCATTTGACCTGCCTCGATGTGGCCATGCTCCCGGCCCTCGTAGGCGATCCTTATTGTCCGGACGGCGGCGCCATCCTTTTGCAGGAAGAGCGGGCGCGAGAGAGCGTCAATCGCACCCATGTTCGCGAGCGTCTGGAGCATGAGGATGTGTCCTGGGATCTTGCCGAAGTCACGGGCGACCTCTCGACCTGCCTCAAGGATGCGGCAGGGCTTGCCGATGTCATCGTCGTCAACCGCAAGCTCGACGAATTCCCCTATCCGGACATGCGCGAGCTGGCCGGCGAGCTAGTCGTCAAGTCCGGCAAGCCGGTTATTGCCGTTCCGGACAACATCCGCAGCTTCAACGCCGTCGGCCGCGCGATCGTCGCCTGGAACGGCTCCCCGTCGAGCATGGCCGCGCTCCACGCCGCAACCCCGCTCCTGAAGCTCTCGGAATCCGTCATCATAATCGAAATCGATGATGGCTCGCTGCAGACGCCTGCCCGCGAGGCCGCCGCCTATCTGTCGCGCCACGGCGTGCATGCGCTCATCCGCCTCGAAAAATCGCATGGCCGTCCGACCGGCGATATCCTGATGTCCGAAATCAGGGATCGCAGCGCCGAGTATCTCGTCATGGGCGGGTTCGGCCATCGCCGTCTCGCCGAAGCGCTGTTCGGCGGCGTCACGCGCACTCTCCTCGAGAAGAGCCCGGTGCCGCTCTTCCTCGTCCACGGCTGACCCAAGAAGCGCACCGCAGCCATCAGCCCATTGGAGTCGATCGATGACCATGGCCGCCGCGAACTGGGACCAGATGAAATGGCGCCCAAGCCATTCGAACTGGGGATGGGTCGCCGGCTACGGCGCGGCCCTGCTTGCGCTCGGCATCATTCCCTTCCTGCAGCCAGTGCTGGCTGGCCTCGCGCTTGCCTGGATCGTCGGTTTCGTCCTCATCCTCGCCGGTGTTCTTGCCCTGTGGGCGGGCCTGTCAGGTCGCGGCTGGCGCAGCCACTGGCTCGACTTGGGGATCGGCGCCCTGTCGATCGTGGTTGGCGGGGCGATGCTCGCGAGCCCGATCTTCGGTGCCTTGTCCCTCGCGTGGATGCTCGGCTTCTGGCTCGTCATATGCGGTGTGGCCGAACTGGCCGCCATTTCGACCATGCGCCTCCATCGTGGCTGGCTTGCCCTTCTCGGGATCATCGATGTGGTGCTCGGGTTCTTCCTGTTTGCCGCCGACCCCGTCACCGCGCTCGCCTTTCTCGGTTTCACGATAGGGCTTAGCCTCGCCTTCCGCGGGGCCTCGCTCCTCTTCCTGGGTCTGCGCCTTCGGCGCTATTGAAGCAGGCGCTCGGCGCCCTTGCGGGCTTTATGCATCATCCGCTCCGACAATATCTGGCGAGACAATCATGGCTGACGCGACCCAGGATGGATCGGGCTTGGTGACCGACCACGAACTCCGGCTGATCGATGCTTGGTGGCGCGCGGCGAACTATCTGAACGTCGGGCAGATCTATCTCTCGGCCAATCCGCTTCTGCGCGAACCGCTCAGGCCCGAGCATATCAAGCCGAGGCTTCTCGGCCATTGGGGCACGTCGCCCGGCCTCAATCTCGTTTATGCTCATCTCAATCGGTTGATCCGAAAATATGACCTCGACGCGATCTACATGGCGGGTCCTGGTCATGGTGGTCCGGCCATCCTTGCCAATGTCTGGCTCGAGGGCACCTACAGCGAATTCTATCCGGACGTGACGCGCGATGAGCCCGGCATGCTCCGGCTGTTTCGCCAGTTCTCGACGCCAGGAGGCGTCCCCAGCCACGTCAGCGTGCCGACCCCGGGTTCGATCCATGAAGGCGGCGAGCTCGGCTATGTTCTGCTCCACGCCTTCGGCGCCGTCATGGACAACCCGGACCTGCTCGTGGCGGCCGTCGTCGGCGACGGCGAAGCGGAAACGGGACCGCTCGCGGGCAGCTGGAAAAGCGTCGATTTCGTCAATCCCGCCCGGGACGGCGCGGTCCTGCCGATCCTCCACCTCAATGGCTACAAGATCTCCGGTCCGACCGTCTGGGGGCGCCGCAGCGATGAGGACATCGCCAAGTTTCTGGAGGGTCAGGGCTATGCCCCCCTGTTCGTCGAAGGCGACGACCCGGCGGTCGTCCACCGGGCCTTTGCACATGTGCTGGAAACGGCCGTCCTGCGTATTCGCGCCATCCAGGAACGCGCCCGGGCGGGGGGACTGGACGGCGAGCCGCGCTGGCCGGCGATCGTGCTCAGGACGCCGAAGGGCTGGACTGGCCCTAAAATCGTCGACGGCGTGCAAATCGAGGGGACATTTCGCGCGCACCAGGTGCCCGTCTCGGAGGTCAGGACCAATCCCGAGCATCTTGCGATCCTCGATGCCTGGATGCGCAGCTACCGTCCCGAGGAACTGTTCGATGCCCAAGGATGCCTGAAGCCCGAAATCGCGGCGCTCGCTCCAGCCGGTCCACGACGCATGGGCGCGAATCCGCACGCCAATGGCGGCCTCTTGACCGAGGATCTCGAGCTGCCCGACTTTCGCGGCTATGCGCTTCGCGTCGCGGAGCGGGCGCGGGAGAGAGCCGAATCCACGCGCGTACTGGGCCAGTATCTGCGCGACGTCTATCGCGCCAATCCGACCAATTTCCGCCTCTTCTGTCCCGACGAGACCAATTCGAACCGGCTTGGCGCCGTCTTCGAGGCGACAGACCGCTGTCTGGTCAGCCGGACCGGGCCCGACGACGATCATGTCTCGCCGAGCGGGCGCGTGATGGAGGTCCTCAGCGAGCATTGCTGCCATGGCTGGCTGGAAGGCTACACGTTGACCGGACGGCACGGCCTCTTCGCGACCTACGAGGCCTTTGCGATGGTCGCGGATTCGATGGCGATCCAGCACGCAAAATGGCTCGAACATGCCCGGCGTGTACCCTGGCGCGCGGACGTGCCCTCGCTCAACTACCTGCTGACCTCGACCTGCTGGCGCAACGATCATAACGGGTTCAGCCACCAGGGACCGGGCTTCATCGACACGATCATCCACCGCAAGCCCATCGTCGCGCGCGTCTATCTGCCGCCCGACGCGAACTGCCTCCTCTCGGTCGCAGACCACTGCCTGCGAAGCCGCAACTATCTGAACCTCATCGTCATCGACAAGCAGCCCCAGCTCCAATGGCTGACCATCGACGAGGCCGAGGCCCATTGCGCGCGCGGGGCGGGCGTCTGGGACATGTACAGCAATGGCGCCGAGGCGCCCGACATCGTGCTGGCCTGCGCCGGCGACATCCCGACGCAGGAAACCGTGGCGGCCGCCTGGCTTCTCCGGCGCCATGCGCCCTGGCTCCGGGTCCGCGTGGTCAACATCGTGGATCTGATGCGGCTATGCCCGGCCGAGCGTCACCCCCATGGCATGAGTGATGCCGATTTCGTCGATATCTTCACGGCGACGGCGCCCGTCCTCTTCGCCTTCCATGGCTATCCTGGCGTCGTCCATGACCTGTTGCACGGCCGCTCCGCGCACGATCGCTTCCACGTGCGGGGCTATAACGAGGAAGGTACCACCACGACCCCCTTCGACATGGTGGTCCTCAACGGCATCAGCCGGCTGCAGCTCTGCATCGACGTGCTACGCTATGTTCCGCGTGCGCTGGCCGAGTGCGGCGACCTTCTAGCCCATTGCCAGAGGCTCCTCGCGGAGCACCAGCGCTATACCCGCGAGCATTTCGAGGACCTGCCGGAGATCGCCGACTGGACTTGGTCGGACTGATCGTGAAGCGACCGGGGGAACGATGAGAATGGCTCCGCTGGTTCCCGCGCGTTAGCTTCGCTGTATGTCGCCGCCGCGTTCTTTCACCCCGGCAAACGATGCCTCGCTTGAAGAGGCGCTGCTCGTCGCGCAACGGTTTGGCGTCGATCCCGCGACCGGCCTTTCGCCAGAGGAAGCAGACCGGCGCCTCGCGGAATTCGGGCCGAATGCCCTCCGATCGCGAAAGCCCGTGCCGTTGTGGCAGCGCATCCTCGTGCAATTCCAGGATCCGCTTGTCTATCTTCTGCTGGTTGGTGCTCTGGTGGCGGGTGGAGCCTGGCTCATCGAGCGGGCGGAGAGCTGGCCGATCGACGCGGTTGTCATCGTGACGGTCATCTTGCTCAATGCAGCACTCGGCTTCGTTCAGGAAAGCAAAGCGGCCGATGCGGTCGCTGCGCTTTCCCGGATGACGGCGGCAAATTCCTCCGTCCTTCGCGGAGGCGAGCGGCAGCGCATTCCGAGCACGGATCTGGTCCCGGGCGATATTCTGATCCTCGAGGAAGGCGATGCGGTGGGAGCCGACGCAAGGTTGCTCGGTGCCGCAGCCCTGAAAATCCAGGAGGCCTCGCTGACCGGAGAAAGCGAGGCGGTCTTCAAGGACGCCCGTCCGCTGGCCGCTCCGGTCCCGCTCGCCGATCGAGCCTCGATGGTCTTCAAGGGAACCGCAGTGGTCCAGGGCAGTGGCCGCGCTGTCATCATCGCGACCGGCATGGACACCGAGATGGGCCTCATCGCCACTCTCATCGACGAGGCCGTCGAGCAGCCGACGCCGCTGCAGATGGAAATCGCGCGCATCGGCCGCATGCTCGGGATTGCCGTCATCGCAATCGCCGTCGTGGTCGTTGCGACAATCCTCATCGTCTCGCCGATCAAGACGATGGGGGATCTTGTCGCGGTGCTGCTCCTGGGGGTCTCGCTCGCGGTGGCTGCCGTTCCGGAAGGTCTGCCAGCCATATTGTCGCTGGTTCTGGCCCTCGGCGTCCAGCGCATGGCCGCCCGCAATGCCGTGGTGAAGAACCTCACGTCGGTCGAGACGCTCGGCGCGGCCACCGTCATCTGTTCGGACAAGACCGGCACGCTCACGCGGTCGCAAATGACGATACAGCGCATCGCGACCGCCTCTGGAGACAGTCACGTCTCCGGGGTGGGCTATGCGCCGCATGGCGATGTCATGACCCTCGACCACGAACCAGTCCTCGGGCAAGCCCGGGCCGAGCATATCGTCGTTCTGAGCGGCGGCAGTCTTGCGGGCAATGCGGGGCTCGCGCAGGCGAATGATGGCGAATGGGAGATACGGGGCGATCCGACCGAAGCGGCGTTCCTCGTCGCCGAGCGCAAACTCGGGCTCGATGCGCGCCGGAAGGCGCGCTTCGAGCGTGTCGCCGAGATCCCCTTCAGCTCGGACCGCAAGATGATGTCGAGTATCGAGCGGGATCTCGAGCACGACGGCGAGCTGATCATCGTCACCAAGGGCGCACCCGATGTCCTTATCGGGCGGTGCAGTCATGTTCGCGTAGGGCTGGCGGTGTTGCCCTTTGACGATTCTCGCCGGGCCCAGGCGCTTGCCGATGTCGAACGGCTATCCGGCGAAGCACTGCGAACGCTCGCGGTCGCCTATCGCCTCCTCCCCGTGGGCGAGCAGCGGCCGGAGCCCGACGAATCTCTCGAGCAGGATCTCGTCTTCGTCGGCACCGTCGGCATCATCGATCCGCCGCGCGAGGAGGCGGCCATCGCGATCGCCGAAGCCCACGGCGCGGGTATACGGGTGATGATGATCACCGGCGATCACCCGCGGACGGCCTCGCGCATCGCCATGCAGCTCGGTATCGCAGACGCGGACGGGGAGGCTCTGACCGGGGCTGACCTGGATAAGCTCGACGAAGCTGGCTTCGCGGCCGCCGTCCGCTCGACATCCGTCTATGCGCGCGTCTCCCCAATCCACAAGCTGCGGATTGTCGACGCGTTGCAGGCCGATGGTCACATCGTCGCGATGACCGGTGATGGTGTGAACGACGCACCCGCGCTCAAGGCCGCCGACATTGGCGTGGCGATGGGGATCACCGGCACCGAGGTCACCAAGGAAGCCGCCAAGATGATCCTCGCCGACGACAATTTCGCGACGATCGTCGCCGCGGTTCGCGAGGGCCGCGCCATCTTCGACAATATCCGGAAATTTCTCCGCTACCTTCTGTCCTCGAACATGGGGGAAGTGCTGACGGTTTTCCTGGGTGTCGTGGGTGCGAGTATCATCGGCCTCGACAGCGCAAGTGGCGGCGGCCAACTGGTCGTGCCTCTGCTGGCGACTCAGATTCTCTGGATTAATCTTGTCACCGACTCTGGACCGGCGCTCGCGATGGGTGTCGATCCGGAGACCAACGCAGTGATGGCGCGGCCGCCGCGCGGGAAACAGGACCGCGCGATAGACGGCCGAATGTGGCGCGGCGTGGTTGCGGTCGGCCTTGTGATGGCGCTGGCCGCTCTCCTGACGATCGACATCCTTCTGCCGGGCGGCCTCATCGAGGGCACCTCTTCATTGGAAGAGGCGCGCACGGCGGGATTCACGGTGTTGGTCCTCGCCCAGCTCTTCAACAGCTTCAACGCACGGTCGGAAACCGTCAGCGCCTTCAAGGGGCTCTTTGCCAATCGCTGGCTATGGGCCGCCGTCGCCCTCTCAGCGTTGCTGCAGGTAGCAGTTGTGGAACTGCCGTTCCTCAACGCGGCCTTCAGCACCGAGCCGCTTTTGCCGGCTCATTGGATCTTGTGCGTCGGAATGGCCAGCATCGTGCTTTGGGTGGCGGAGTTGCGCAAATTCGCCCTGCGCCGCAAGGATTTCGCCTATATCAGCGGGCAAAGCGAAGTTGCCTCACTCCGACCTTGAAACATGCCGTCAAATAGTACCGACCTTGCAGTTGCCCTTCATCGCCTCGTCACCTCGGCAATCACAGCGCGGCCGCGCTGGATGGCGGCGGCTGTCGTCAGCTTGCGCTGCTGCAGCTGATCGGCAAGATCCATCAGCCGTTCGCCCGACGCGGAGCCGGTTTCCGCGACTTCGGCCACCGAGACGCCATGATCGCGCGTGACGGCATCGTCCCAGGCGGTCCTGATGGACGCCCAATAATCCTTGGTCGCGGTCCAATAGGCGTCTGCGGCGGCGACATCGAAGTCCTCCGCCTTCGCGTAGGTGTTGAGGACGGATTCCTGGACAAACGGGACGATCTTTCCATTGCCATTGCTGCCCGGTTCAGGCCCCATCTTGATATTGTCCTGCCAATGGATCCAGCCGGTTGGCGAGGGTGAGTGCCGGTTGATCGCGAGATAGCGATCGTAGGGCGGGTTGCGCACAGCGTCCCGGCGCGCGAGCGGCCGCCACGTCCAGCTGCTGCGCCAGCGGCGAACGCCGCCTTCCTCCGTCCACTGACCCCAGCCGCCATAGCGCGGGCTGTCGTCCGTCTGCCAGACCGTCTGCGACCAGCGGCCGGCACGCATGGCTGGTGGGACCGCCTCTAGGTTCCAGCGCCCCTTGCCGGCATAAGAGAGGACATTCTCGGGCTCATAGGTCCAGTCCTGCCGCCAATGCTTGATGACATGGACCTTTCCAGCATCGTCCTTCACGACCAGCAGATGCTGAAGCACGATACGGCGCCCGCTGTCCTCAATCACGCGGACGCTTTCGTGCCCGCCCGATACCTTGGGGTCGATCGGCGTGTAGTCGCTGCGCCACGGCGTGGTCTCGCGCATGTCGAAGGTGACCTTGTAGTTTCCGGCCATCGCGAGAATGGACGCGCGGTCCGCCTGAAATGCCGCGGCCTGCGCCGTCGCATCGGTTTGGGCAACCGGAGCATCGGCATATGCCGGAACGGCGCAGAGAAGGCTGGCCGCAAGCAGTGCGGACCGGAAGAGTGGTGTTTTCATTTTCGTCCCCAATTCAGAAGCGGGCGCTCAGCGAGACGCTGACGTTGCGGCCGGGTTGCGTGTAGGCGTCGGTCACCGGCGAGCTTGCCGCAAGACCGCGGACATCGCTCCACCAGGCGTATTTCCGGTCGAAGATGTTGAAGAGGCCGGCCCGCACGGTGAAGGTCTCGCCGAGGCGAACATAGGCCGTCGCGTCGAGGATCGTGAACGCCCCCGGACGGAAGCAGGGCGAGCCGCTGCAGATCGTCGTCGGCCCCGTCACGTCGACATAGGTTGTGCGCCCCAGCTCCTTCTGAGCGCTGTGGGTGGCAATCAGCTGGCCGCCGAACCGGCCGCCCGGATCGTCATAGCCCACACCGAAGACGAGCTTCAGCGGATCGATCGTCGAGAGGGGGGAGTGGACGCCATTGCCGTCGATCACCGTTCCAGTCGCATAGCTGATCGCCATCCGGCCGGAGAAACCGCCCCGGGCTCTCAGGTCGAGCTTTCCTTCGATGCCCTCGATCCGCACGCGGTTGAGGTTGATGAACTGGAATACCGCAGGGTTCGTCGGCGTGAAGCCGCCGCTCACCACCTGCTGGCTGATGAAGTTCTTATACCGGCCTGTGAACCCCGTGATCCCTGCGTTCACAGGCCCCTTGGCGAAGCGCACGCCGCCTTCCCAGGTCTCGCTCGTCTCGGGACGCAGATTGGGATTGGGGATCGAGGTGTAGCCCTGGGCGAGGTTCTCGAAGAACTGGTTGACCTGGCTTGGCGAGGGCGCCTCGAACCCGCGCGCATAGTTGGCGAACAGGCTTGCTCCCTCGACCAGCTTCACGACCCCGCCGATCTTCGGGCTGAGCCGCGAGCCGTCCTGGCCCGCCGACTTGAAGGTCGCAAGCAGCGGATCGTCCTTCGGATCGAGCTTGTAGTAGTCGAACCGAATGACGGGGTACAGGGTCACCCTGCCGTCGGCGAAGGCCAGTTCGTCTGCCAGGTAGCCGCCGGCGAGCGTATAATCGGTGACGGGAAACGCCCTGGTCGGGAAAACATCCGGCGGCGTCGGTACTGTGCCGCTGCGCAGACCCTGCTGGCGCGTGATGCTGACATCGCCGCCATAGACGAGACGATGCTGCACGGAACCGGTCGCAAAGTCGCTGCGCAGTTCTGCGCTGGTGCCCAGCACGCGGTTCTCGAAGGTGTTGAGGCGAGTACGGTCGGCGGCCGTATTGCGATCCTCCGCCGTGAATTGTTCGTTCTTGCCCTCCTGATACCAGAGCGTCACCTGCGCTTCGTCGATCGCGCCCGCCCCGCGATAGCGCCAGTCGAGGCTGACGCGGTCGCGCCGCGTCTTGTCGCGCGCCTGGAGACCGAGCACGCTGGTAGCGCTTGTGGCGACCGGCGCCACCCCGCTCAGGACATTGGTGCGGACATGATCGTCGAGATGATCGACCGTCAGGCGAATGCGATGCGCATCGCTCGGGCTCCAGACGATCTTTCCAAGCAAGGCATTCGATCGCGTGTCCTGCGGATTGGGCGTCGTGCGGGTGGAGTTTGGCGCGTCGTTGGTGCCCTTGTTGTCGAGTTCGTGCCCGTCGCGCCGTGTATAGGCGAGCAATGCCGACCAGTCGCCGCTGCGCCCCGCGAGGATCGCGGTTTCACTGAACTGATCGTCCGCGGAATCGTAGGCGCCGCGCACCAGGCCCGCGATCGTCTTGTGGCCGGTCAGGAAATCGCTTGGATCGCTGGTGATGAAACTGACCGCCCCGGCAAGGCCGTCGCTGCCGTATAGCGCGGAGGCGGGGCCCCGCAGGATCTCCACCGACTTGATGAGGCCGACATCGACATAGTCGCCGCGCCCGGCCGACTGTGCCCCGAAGTCGAAGCCATCGGGGACGCGGACGCCATCGACCTGAATGAGGACCCGGTTACCCTCGATTCCGCGGATGTTGAAACCGGCATTGCCATCGCGGCCGGTCGAACCCAGCGCCGCACCAAATCGGGTAGGCGCCCGGCGAACGCTGACGCCGGGCTCGAACCTGACAAGGTCCTTGACGTCCGAGACCATCTCGTCGGCGATCTGCTTGTCGTCGATGACCGTGACGGTGGCGGGCACGTCGACGATCGGCTGCGGCAGCCGGGTCGCGGTGACCGTGATCGTGTTGGACGGGTTGGGGCGTACCAGAGGATCGCCGTCCTGGGCGAGCGCAGCGCTCCCGCCCGCCGCGTACAGCGCAATAGCGGATGCCGCCGCCATGTTTCGCGATATCGCGATCCAGCGCCTCGCTCCTATTACAGTTCGACAATCGCCCATCTTCGCCCCCAACATATATGCGAGTGATTCGCATTAGCGATTAAGAGCGATCGGACCTTGGGTCAATATGAGGGCGTTACCGGATTGCCTCGCGCGGACTGGTTTCGCGCGGAGGGAGACGGGGACGGCCGTGAACGGTTCCGCGACGAATGCGTTCTCCCAGATGGCGCACGCAAGAGGAGCGAGATGATGCCACGAGGTGACAAGAGCAGCTATACCGACAAGCAAAAGCGTCAGGCCGAGCATATCGAAGAAGGCTATGAGGACCGAGGCGTTTCCAAGAAGGAAGCCGAAAGCCGCGCCTGGGCCACGGTCAACAAGGAAAGCGGAGGCGGAAAGAAATCGGGCTCTGGCCGGGGTCATTCCGAAAATCACGCATCGTCGCGGAAAGGTGGGCGCAAGAGCGGCGCGAGCCGGAGTAGTAGCGATCGGTCGGCCGCGGCGAAGAAAGGCTGGGAGACGCGCCGGAAAAACAAGTCCTGAGCTTCACTCCCGCCGATCGGCCTTCAGCGACTTTGATCTGGGTTTATTTACCATATTTGTGTATCGGGGCTCCCGGGAGCGTGCAGAAAGACACGTGTTGCAGGGGGGCGCCGGCTTGGCACAGCAAGGCCATACCGTACTCGTGGTGGACGACGAACCACTGATCCGACTGATGCTCGAAGATCTGCTCGATGCGGACGGCTATGACGTTCTCGACGCGGCCGATGCCGACCAGGCCCTCACCGTTCTCGCGCATTGTCCCGATATCCGCGTAGTCTTGACGGACATCCAGATGCCGGGCTCGATGAACGGCCTCGAACTGGCGCATGTCCTGCGCGGAAGCAATCCAGATCTCGGGCTTATCATTGCCTCTGGCGCGACCTTTCCGCCCCGGTCCGATCTGCCGGCCGGCGCGCGCTTCTTCCCCAAGCCTTACGACATGGGCCATATTTCCTGCGCGGTGCGCGAACTGATCGAGGACCAGCGCTTTCCGGCGGAACGAAATCGCTCCGAACGGTAGCGCTCGCTCCCCTCAGAGCTTCATCAGGTTGAGACGCAGCGCGTTCAGGACCACCGTCAGAGACGATAGGGTCATCGCCGCGCCGGCGAACATGGGCGAGAGCAGCGTGCCGTTGATCGGGTAGAGGACGCCGGCCGCGATTGGCACGCCAATGCCGTTGAAGAGAAACGACAGGAACAGGTTCTGGCGGATATTGCGCATCGTCGCCCGGGCAAGGCGATGGGCGCTCACGATCGCCGAGAGATCGCCGCGCGCCAGCGTGATCGAAGCACTCTCGATCGCGACGTCCGTGCCGGTTCCCATGGCGATCCCGACACGCGCGCGCGCCAGGGCGGGAGCGTCGTTGATGCCGTCCCCGGCCATTGCGACATTTCGTCCCTCGCCGGTCAATCGTTCGACCGCGCGCGCCTTGTCCTCGGGTAGCAGCCCGGCGTGGACCTCATCGATCCCGCCCACCTTCTGCGCGACGGCCTGCGCGGTCACTTCATTGTCTCCGGTCAGCATGGCTATTCGGAGACCTTGCCCGCGCAGATAGGCGATCGCCTCGCTCGCCGCCGGCCGCACGGGGTCGGCCACCGCGACGAGGCCCGCAAAGCGGCCGTCAATCGCCACCAGCACGACGCCTGCACCCTGCGCGCGTAATTCCGAGATGCTGGCCAGGGCCGATGTCGCGTCCGCGCCCACGCTTTCCATCTGCGCTTCACTGCCGATCGCGACGATCCTGTCGGCGACCCGGGCCGTCACCCCAAGCCCCGTTTGGGATGCGAACTCGTCGCACGGCGCCAAATCAAGCTTCCGCTCACTGGCCTCCTCGACGATCGCGCGCGCCAGCGGATGTTCCGACCGGCTCTCCACCGCGGCGGCTAGGCCAAGGAGCTGGCTTTCGGACGCATCGCCAAACGTCCTGATCGCGATGACCTTGGGTTTGCCTTGCGTAAGCGTCCCGGTCTTGTCGATCACCAGCGTGTCGACCGAGTCCAGCGCCTGCAGCGCTTCGGCGTTCTTCACCAGGACGCCGGCGCGCGCGCCTCGGCCAGTCCCGACCATGATCGACATTGGCGTCGCGAGGCCAAGCGCGCACGGGCAGGCGATCACGAGGACGGCGATGGCGTTCAGGAGGGCGTGGCCGAAACGGGGTTCGGGACCCACGATCATCCACACGGCGAAGGTCACGCACGCAATGACCAGGATCGCCGGAACGAACCAGCCGGAGACGCGGTCGGCGATCGCCTGGATGGGAGCCCGGCTTCGTTGCGCCTCGGCGACCATGGTGACGATCCGCGAAAGCATCGTTCCGGCACCGACCGCGCGGGCGTCCATCGTGAGTGCGCCGGTACCATTAAGCGTCCCGCCTGTGACCACATCCCCCACATGCTTGGCGACCGGGACCGGCTCGCCGGTAAGCATAGATTCGTCGACATGCGACCGACCCTCGGTGACGACGCCATCGACCGGAATGGCCTCGCCTGGCTTGATCAGCAGACGATCGCCGACGCGAACCTCGGATACGGGCACGATCTCGCTGTTTCCCGCCGTGCCGATGCGCTCCGCGAATTTCGGCGCGAGATCGAGAAGGGCACGGATGGCCCGTCCGGTCGCCGCTCTTGCCCTGAGTTCGAGCAGCTGACCCAGAAGGACGAAGGTGACGACGACCCCCGCAGCCTCGTAATAGACCGGTGCCATGGTCCCATGGGCGTGCAGGCCCATAGGCAGGAAGGCCGGCGCGACCGTCGCTATGAGGCTATAGGCGAAAGCCGCGCCGACGCCCGTCGCGATCAGCGTGAACATGTTGAGGTGGCCCGTGCGGACCGAGATCCAGCCGCGCGTAAAGAAGGGCAGGCCGCACCAGAAGACGATCGGCGCACAGAGCGCGAGCTGCACCCAGGGCGAAAGCCGTGGCGGAACAAGGTGAAGGTCGAGCATCTCGCCGACCATCGCGACCAAGAGCAAGGGCACGCAGAGAATGACTGCGACGATCAGCCTGCGCGTGAAGTCCGCGATCTCGGGATTGGGGCCTTCGTCGGCCGAGGGAAGGGCCGGCTCCAACGCCATGCCGCAGATAGGGCAGGCGCCCGGTCCCTCCCGGCGGATGTCCGGGTGCATGGGACAGGTCCAGACGGCATGGTCTCCCGCCGCGTGGACCGGTTCCTTCGCGCCCGATTGATAGGCGGACGGATCGGCGAGATATTTTGTCCGGCAATGCCCGCTGCAGAAATAGACGTTCTCTGGTCCATCCTGGATAGTGTGCTGCGCCCCGTCGTGACGCACTTCCATGCCGCAGACCGGGTCGCGTGACACTTTACCGGGGGCCGCGCCGGCTTCGCCACAACAGCCGATAGTGTCACCGGGCATCAGAGTTCCTTCCCCTGGAAGGGATCATATGGCGATGACTGGGACCTGCGGATGTAAATGCTCATGTATGACACTTTACCGCGGGGCAAAGTGTCATACACGACAAAAACGACCCGGTGGTTCGGTAGGGATTCACTTTTCGTTCCAACTGTGCATGATTCTTCCATGCTTCACCGACCCGTTCACGCCCAACCCGACAGCGGACCGCTCGACATGCCGGGGCTGCTCGAAGTGCTCGCGCATAATTCGGCCAGGCCGCGCTATGCCTTCATGGTTCTCAACCTGATTGCCAAGGCGGCTGGCGCCAATGGCAGCGCCGGACCCGATGTGGTGCAGGGCGGGGCGGTGACGTCGCTTCGCGACTGGCTCTGCGATGCGCTCACCCCTATGGGCCACCGCGAGCCGGGCCGGATCGCGCTTGCTCACAGGGTCCGGCAGGATTTTGCGGCGGCGGGATCGCTCCCCGCCGATCCGGACGAGGCGGAGCGGCTCGTGGACGAGGAGACCCGCTCTCGCATCCGCACCTCGAGCAAGACCAATATCAGCCGCGCCGTCTCCGATCTTGTGCGTGCCGGGATGATCGTCCGCCACTATCAGGGCTACCGCGTCGATCATCACAATCGCGGTGCACAGCGGCAAGCAGTCTACACCCTAACACCGGTGGCGAGGCGGCTCCTGCAGGTCGAACCCCAGCCGGCGGCCCCGCCGCCGCCGATGCGCCAGGCAAGCTTGCCGCTCTTCGAGGCAGGCTCAGCCCGGTAGCACGGACGGGGCTGGCTGCGTCACCTTGACGATTGTCAGGCGTCGCTGGTGGCCGCTTCGGTCGGGCCACACGATGGATTGTCCCGGCCGAAGGCCGATCAACCCCGCGCCGACCGGCGTCAGGATCGAGACCCGGCCAGCCGAAATATCGGCCTGCCGTGGATAGACGAGCTCCACGGTGCGATCGGCCCCGCTCGCCTCGTCGATGAATTCGACCATCGATCCCATCGTCACGACGTCCCCGGGGATGGCGCTACGCGCATGCACGCTCGCCCGATCGATCTCGCCCAATAGCAAACTGCTGACCTCAGGCGACCGCCCGGCGGCACTCATGGCAAGGTCCGCCAGCGCATCGGCTTCGGTATCGATCATCGTGATGGGCGGCCGTCCGGCCGCATTGCTTCTCGTCATGGTTCCGGCTTCCCGCTGTCTGGAAGCGCCCTGCGGCCAGGTGGCGGCGAGCGCGAAATCAGAAGACTTGCCCCGGGTCCGGAGCGTCACGTGCCGGGGACCCGGGGCTAGATGCCCGCGAGCAGTTGCCCTCCATGGAGGCGAAATCGGAGACGGGCAGCGGAGTGGCGCATAAAGGGATGATGTCGAAGCCGGAGCGCGTAGTCAACGTGCGGGTGGGCGGTGCCTCAATGCGTCCACGGGGTCCGGTCGAGCAGGGCTTCGAGGCGCAGTTCGTCCTCCAGCGACACCACATCGTCTTTCGAAAGAGGCGGCACGCCGGCGACGAGGTCGATCGCCATCTGGAGATGGCCGGCGGCGCAATGCTGATTGCCGGCCCGGTCGAGACGCGCCAGGGCCTGCTTCATCAAGCCGACCGCGATTTCCGTGTCTCCCATGCGTCCTCCCCGGTCAGTCGGATTGTCAACGGCGGAGCAAGCCGTCCACGATCGCGCCGCAAGCGACCGGCGTCGAGCCTATCGCTTCCCATGACGATGGCCAATTTCTGCGCCCGCTCAGGCACAAGCGCAAACGCGTTTCTGTCCATTGCGGTTTATCTGGCTCGACGCCCACCAACCGACCGCACCTTGTGGTATCGTTTCATGCGATCGCCAGGAGCCGACTCTATTCGATGCTTGACCTATTCGCTTCCTCTTCGAGCGCAGCAGCAACCTGGCGCTTTGCCGGCGGTCCCGCCCTCATTCTCTCCCTCGTCCACATCGCATTGGTTCTTGGCTGCGGCCTGCACATTCTGCTGCGGCGACATCGCCAGCCGGAATCGCGCATGGCATGGCTCGTGGTGCTGGCGGCCGTCCCTTACCTCGGAGCCCTTTCCTATCTGATGCTCGGTACGACCAATATCGGAAGGGCGCGGATCGCACGGCTCACCGACAGCGCGAGACACCTGCCGCAGCCCTGTGTCGCTCCCGGATCCGATGGGCCCAACTGCCAGCCGGGTCCGATCGACGACTATAGCGCGCTCTTCCGGGTCGGGCAGTCGATCAGCGGATATGCGCCGGTGGGCGGCAACCGCGCGGAGCTGGCGATCGATTCCGACGCGATGATCGCCTCGCTCGTCCGCGACATCGATGCCGCGAAGGAAACGGTTCACCTGCTCTTCTACATCTGGCTTGGCGATCACAATGGAACCAAGGTCGCGAAGGCCCTGGTCCGCGCGGCGGGACGGGGCGTCGCATGCCGCGCGATGGTCGACGACATCGGTTCGCGCGAATTCATCAAAGGTCCCCTCTGGCGCGAACTCGCGCAGGCGGGCGTGAAACTTCGCCGCGCGCTGCCGGTCGGCAATCCGCTGATCCGCATGATCAACGGCCGGATCGATCTGCGCAATCACCGCAAGCTCGTAGTGCTCGACAACCATGTGACCTATTGCGGCAGCCAGAACTGCGCCGATCCGGCCTTTCTTCCCAAGGCGAAATTCGCGCCGTGGGTGGATGCCGTCATGCGGTTCGAAGGGCCGATCGTTCGTCAGAACCAGCACCTCTTCGCGGTCGACTGGATGGGCAATGGCGGCGACGACATCAGCGGCCTGCTGGCCGAGCCTCTGTCGACCGTAGAGCCCGGCTTCACGGCGCAGGTCGTCGCCACCGGGCCGACCTACCGAAACGCGGCCATGCCCGAGATGTTCGAAGCGCTGATGTATGCCGCCCGGCGCGATTTGTTCATCACCACCCCCTATTACGTCCCGACCCCCGGTGTGCAGGCGGGCCTCTGCGCTGCCGCCCATCGCGGCGTCGACACGACGATCATCCTTCCCGCGCGAAACGACGACTTCGCGATCGGCGGCGCCAGCCGAAGCCACTACGAGTCCCTGCTCGACGCGGGCGTCAGGGTCTTCGAGTACGAAAAGGGGCTTCTCCACGCCAAATCCCTCACGGTCGATGGCGAGATCACCTTCATCGGATCGGCGAACATGGATCGACGCAGTTTCGATCTGAACTTCGAGAACAATATCCTGCTGCATGACACGGCCGTCACGATCGCGATGCGCGCGCGCCAGGACAGCTATCTCAAGGATAGCCGCCAAGTCACGGCAGCCGATGTGGCCGGTTGGAGTGTCGGCCGGCGGTTGTGGAACAACGCCTTGGCGATCGTCGGCCCGGTTCTGTAGATCGCCTCTGCGGCATCGTCATGGGCAGGTATGATTTCGCTGCGCAGGGTGACCAGCAAACGCATGCAGCGCAGGCACGGTCACGACCGATTTGACAGCAAAGATATTGATGGAAGTCCGCAATAGTTTGCGATTTTCTGAGCGCTCCTTTCCGGTAGACGCAGGCCGTCCGCTCGCTCCGCCCTGCTTGCCCGCCCAGGAACGCCATGAACTTGAAGACGCTGATTGCCGCCGCGCTTTTCTGTTTGCTGCCATCCCATCTCCAGGCGCGCGAAGCCGACACGGCTCCTTTTCATTTCCAGAAACTCGAGAGCGACTATGAATGGGACGAAGACCTGGAAAAGCAGCGCGCCGTCGTCGCTCGCGCCGTGCCGCGCGGCATGTCCTTCTGGACCGCCCTGGATATCCTGAAGCAGGCTGGCGCGCGCTGCGTTGGCGATCGCCACGATCCGCAGGTTGCGCGATGCGTATATTCCGACTGGATCACGGTTCACGACTATGGCCGCGCCGACCTCTTCTGGACGGCCGTGGTCAGGCTCGCCGACGGAAAGGTCGAGACCCTGTCGCTCGATCGCGTGGTCGACGAGAAGTGACCGGCCGGTCTGTCGCGGGTCCTCCACACGCCATCACGGCACGCTTGCACATCCGTTAGGCGGGATTTCCCAGACCGGCGGTGGCCCGCGGACCGACATAACGCGTCCGGCCGAGCTCGGCGCGGCGGTTCGCGCTGCGCGCCTTCAGGAGATCGTGCCGCGAGAGGATGCCGAGAACCCGGCGCGTGCCTGGCTCGACGATCGGTATGCGGCCGATCCCGGATTCGATGATCAGATCGGCAACCACGCCGCTCGGCGTGTCGGGGTAGGCGACCGGCTGCATCGCGTCCGAGACCGCATCCGACAGCGGCGTTTGGTCTCCGAGGCGCTCGCTCTGCCATAGCAAAGCGTCGGTACGCGACACGAGCCCGAGCAGGCGACCTTCCGCATCGACAACGGGGTAGCTTCGATGGACAGCCTCGGCCGCGAAGAAAGCAACCGCGGCGTCGACCGTCATCGTTCCCGGCAAGGTCGCTGCAGTGCGAGTCATGATCTGCCCAGCCTGAAGGAGATCGAGCGGATCGACAGTATATTCCTGCAGGATGTGGCGGCCGCGCCGCGCGATCTTCTCCGTCAGGATCGATCGGCGCATCAGCAGCACGCTGACCGCGTAGGCGCCGCCGGCGGCCGCGATGGTGCAGGGTATCGCGTCGAAGTGACCGGTCAGCTCGACGGCGAAGATCGCACCGGTCATCGGCGCACGCATGGCGCCGCTCATGATCCCCGCCATGCCGACCATCGCCCAGAAACCGGCATCGCCGGGTAAGAACTGACCAAGCAGGAAGCCGGCAGAACCGCCCAGAATGAGCAATGGCGCGAGCACGCCGCCAGACGTTCCCGATCCCAGCGCGACCAGCCATACGACCGCCTTCACGACGAGAAGCGCTGCAATCACTCTGAGGGCCAGCGAGCCGCTCAGGATCGCCTCGATGCTGGCATAGCCCGCGCCGAGCACATGAGCGTCGACCAGGCCGCCCAAACCAACGACGATGGCGCCGATCGCGGGCCACCACATCCAATGGCACGGCAATCTGTGGAACAGGTCCTCGACACGGTAAAGCGCGGTCGAAAGCAGCGATGCCTCAAGCCCGACGACAAGGCCAATCCCCGCCGAGGCGAACAGCGCCCAATTGGCGTCGGGCGTCGGCGCGGCCATCGGGAACATGGGGCCTGACCCGATCAGCCAGGGTCGCCATGCCAGCGAAACCAGCGCCGCGACCACCACCGGCACGAAGCTGCGCGGCTTCCACTCGAACAGGAGGACCTCGACCGCGAGCAGGATCGCGGCCAGCGGCGTCCCGAAGATCGCCGTCATGCCGGCCGCGGCGCCCGCCACGAGCAAGGTCTTTCGCTCCGCGGCGCTCAGATGGAAGCATTGCGCGAACAGCGACCCGATCGCGCCGCCGGTCATGATGATCGGCCCCTCGGCGCCGAACGGCCCCCCGCTCCCGATCGAGATCGCCGATGACAAGGGCTTGAGCAATGCCACTTTCAGCGAGAGCCGGCTCTCGCCGAACAGGATCGTCTCGATCGCCTCCGGTATGCCGTGCCCGCGAATCTTGTCCGACCCGAAGCGCGCCATCAACCCCACGATCAGGCTGCCGATGACCGGGATGACCACGACCAACCCGCCAACCGATGCCTCCGTGATCACCACCGGATCAGCCGACAGACGGCCGAACCAGAAGAGGTTGGTCGCGATCGCTATGAGCTTGACCAGGATCCAGGCGCCCATGGCGCCACCTGTTCCCACCACGATCGCCATTGCCGCCAGCATGATCATGCGGCGATCGACGCTATGGTCGGCGAGCTGGTGACCTTCGACGGCGCGCGGAGGCGTAAGTGACATGAGTCGGCTGCAATCCTGTGACGTTGGCACGCCGCAATATATCGTGCTACGATATAATTCAATCGAGGGGATGACATTGAAATCGAAGAACAAGCCGCTGGGCGATGCGGATTATGCGGCGCTGGCCGCGTTCCGGCACGCGATCCGCCAGTTCCAGGCGTTCAGCGAGCAAAAGGCGATCGAGGTCGGCCTGACACCGCAGCAGCATCAGGCGCTGCTCGCGATCCGGGCCTGCCGCCCGGAGGATGCGAGCGTCGGACATGTCGCCGAACGTCTCATCCTCAAGCCGCACAGCGCGACGGGCCTCGTCAACCGTCTGGAAGCTCTCGAACTCATCGTCCGCACGGTGCCCAGCGACGATCGCCGCCGCGCACTGCTGCGCCTCACACCCAAGGCCTATGCCGTGCTCGATGCGCTCTCGCTCGTGCATCGCGGGGAAATTCAGCGCATGCGGCCGCTTCTCGGCGAGATATTCGCCCAACTCGACTGAGCGGCGAGTCCGACGTTGCGGCGTTAGCGGCGGATGCGTCCGAGCGCGGTGAGCGCGGCCCGCACCAGGAAATGGCGCTCGGCCGGAACCAGCGCGCGATCCGCGAAAATCTCCCGCCGCATACGGTCGGCGACCCGTCTGACCTCGCCGCGGCTTGGCGGTCTGGCCTCGCCCAGGCAGGCGGTTATCGCAGGATAGTGTCCGTTCATGGCTTCTCTCCGCTGGGGCCGATTAACTCACCCCTTTTTTCTCATGCCTTCGCAGCCGCCGGCGCGCCGATCGCTGTCAGCAGTTCCTTCAACTGGACGGGGAAGGGGAAGACGATCGTGTTGCTTCGCTCGTTGGCGATCACGTTGAGCGTCGAGAGATAGCGCAGCTGCATCGCCCCGGGGTCGGCCGCCAGGATCTGCGCGGCCTCGACCAGCTTCTGCGCCGCCTGGTGCTCGCCCTCGGCATTGATGACCTTGGCCCGGCGCTCCCGCTCGGCTTCCGCCTGCCGGGCGATCGCCCGGACCATGGATTCGTCGATATCGACGTGCTTGATCTCGACGTTCGCCACCTTGATGCCCCAGGCGTCGGTCTGCCCGTCGAGGATCTCCTGCACGTCCGCGTTCAATCGGTCCCGTTCGGCCAGCAATTCGTCGAGCTCGTGCTTGCCCAGCACCGATCGCAGCGTGGTCTGCGCGAGTTCGCTGGTCGCCTGCATGAAATTCTCGACCTGGATCGTCGCCCGCTCGGGGTCGACCACCCGGAAGTAGATGACGGCGTTGACCTTCACCGAGACATTGTCCTTGGAAATCACATCCTGCGTCGGCACGCTGTGGACGATCGTCCTCAAATCGATGCGCACGAGTTGCTGTCATCGGCACGAGCAGGATCAGACCCGGTCCCCTCACGCCGGCGAAGCGGCCGAGCGTGAAGACCACGCCGCGCTCATATTCGCGCAATATCCGGATGGCGCTCGCGAAGAGCAGCACGACAAGCGCAAGGAGGACCGCCACCGCGATCAGCACAGGGTTCTCCAGAACGGTCATTTTGCTCTCCATCACGCTTGCGTCAGTTCACTCCGCCCCGTCCCCGTCTCGGACGTGCTCGACCTCCAGGGTCAATCCGTCGATCCCGACCACTCTCGCAAGGCCGCCAGGCGCGAGGGCAGCGCCGCTTGCGCGCCACCGCTCGCCATGCACCAGCACATGGCCGCCACTGCCTTCCCAACTCAGCACCGGCCGGTCATCCCGAGCAGGGCTTCGCGCCCGGTGCGGATACCACGCCGCCGTACCGAGAGGCTCATCGTTGTCACCAGCCCGGCGGCGACGAGGGACAAAAGGCCGCCCAGGAGCAGCACAGGGGCATTGATCATAGTCGCTGCACCGGGACAGAGCAGGGCAGCCGCCCCGCCAGTTATCGCTACGATACCGAGCCCCGCGACCACGCCATGCGCGGGAGCCGACAGCTCGCTTGCGAGCAGCAGCAGGCCGATGACGATCAATATGGTCGCGCTCGCTCCGAGCGGAAGAATGGCATCCAGCATCGCTCATCCTCACCCAGGTCAGGCAAGGTCATCGCATCCAGAGGAGTCGGCTTGCCCAGACATGAAGGCCGCTGCCTTGTC
Organism: Sphingomonas sp. TX0543; assembly: GCF_048565505.1. NCBI lineage: Bacteria > Pseudomonadati > Pseudomonadota > Alphaproteobacteria > Sphingomonadales > Sphingomonadaceae > Sphingomonas > Sphingomonas sp. TX0543. Next base: position 207,458 of record NZ_JBLZUS010000003.1, on the reverse strand, counting down.
GGTACTCTTGCAGCTCCTGGAGAGTGCGCTTCAAGATCAAGTGATGCAAACGAGTTATAATGCCGCTTGAGCGCAAAGATTTTGCAGAGAATCGTCCAGCGATGGGCAGGCGGTGTGTCTAAGGGGTCCGATCAGCGGGTGCCCAGGCGCTCCATCCGCCGCCGAGCGCCAGAAAGAGCGTGACCTGATCGTCATTGATCGCCGCCTGTCCTTCCGCTTCCGCCTGCTCGGCCGCGATCAGATCGCGCTCCGCTTCGATCGCAGGCAGCTCGCCAATCTTCCCGCCCCGCCGCAGTTCCCGGGTTCGGCGGGCAACGAGCGCAGCCTCGGTGCGCGCGGCCTCGAGGCTGCGCTGCTGGTCGACCCCGGCGGCATAGGAGGTGAGCGCGCTCTCCACCTCGCGCAGGGCTCGCAGCACAGCCCCGTCAAAGGTCGCAAGGTCCGCGCGCCCCTGAGCCTCGGCTGCGGCGATCCGCGCACGTGCCGCATGGCGGTTCAGCGTCCAGCTGATCGACGGGCCTATGCCGAACCGGTTCGTCAGCGGGGACAGGAGGTCCGCGGCGGCGCCGGTCGAGCCGAGCGAGCCTCCCAACCGGATATCGGGATAGAGCGCCGCCGTCGCGACGCCGATCCGCGCGGTCGACGCGGCGAGATGGCGTTCAGCCAGCCGAATGTCGGGCCGGCGCTTCAGCAGCGCCTGCCCGTCGCCAACCGGAATGGCCTCCCGGACCTGGAGCGGTCTGTTGCAACCCAGAAGGTCGGCGTCGGCCTCGGCCGGCGCCCGCCCCATAAGCGCCGTCAGCCGGTACAGGGCGTTGCGCTGGCGCGCTGCGAGCCGCGGAAGGCGCGATCGGCTGGTTTCGAGCGTAACCCGTCGCCGGTCGAGCTCGTAGGGTGCGGCCCGGCCATGGGCGACCAGAATGCGCGTCAGCCCCAGACCCCGTTCCTGCAACGCGACCGAGCGTTCGAGAACCTGGATCTGGAACCCGCCGTTGCAGATGTCGGTATAGGCCCGCGCCGTCTCGGCCGCGACGTTGACCTGTACCAGATCGCGCGCGGCGACCGCGGCCTCCGCATCGGCGCTGGCCGCTTCGATGCCGCGCTTCAAACCGCCGAACAGGTCGAGATCATAGCTCACCGCAATGCCGGCATTGTAGATTTGCCGGACCGGAGGCTGCACGTGCGAGAGCTCCGCCTCGGCCGAGCGCTGGGCATAGTTCGTGTCGGCGTCGAGCCGGCCCTGGACTTCGCGGCTTGCACCGGATGCATCGACGAGCGCAAGCGTGCGTTCGAGATTGGCCTCGGCGACCCGCAGGTCCGTGTTTGCCGCAAGAGCCTGCGCGACCAGGCCATCCAGCAGCGGGTCGTCATAGAGTTGCCACCAGCGGTCGGGAAGGGGCTCGGCCACCGTCACGGCCTGGCCCGAGCGAAACGGACCCTGCGCCGGAGCGGCGTTGACCAGGGCGCCGTCGGGCACATGGTAATCGGGACCGACGACCGTACAGCCGGCCAGCGCGAGGGCGGCGAGAAGCGGCGCCGCTCTCCTCACCACGGCAGGCTCCGATGCACGTCGCGCCCGTCATTGCGCGGATGCACGACCACGGTCGCGGTTTGCCCCGGGATCAGACGGACGTTGGGCGGAACCTTGTTGATCGCGATCCGTACCGGGATGCGCTGCGCCAGACGCACCCAGGTGAAGGAAGGGTTCACATTGGCGAGCTGGCCGTCGGTTCCTGCCCGCTCGCGATCCTCGACACCGCCGGCGATGCTCTGGACATGGCCGCTGATCTCGTCGGCAACGCCCATCAAATAGATGCTCGCCTTGTCGCCCACGCGGATCGCCGGAAGCTTGGTTTCCTCATAATAGCCCTCGACCCTGAGCGATCTCTCATAGACGAGCGCCAGCGCCGGCTTGCCGGGGACGAGATAGACTCCAGGCTGCAGCGAGACATTGGTCGCGGTCCCGTCGACCGGCGCCCGGACAAGCGTTCGCTCAAGATTGAACCGTGCGAGATCGCGGGCCGCCACCGCTTGTCCCATCGCCGCCTGCAATCCCTCCGCCTTCGCGCGTCCCTGCTCGATCGCCTCGGCGGCGATCACATCCGTCATCGCGCGATTGCGCCGGTCCTCGCGGACCGCTTGGGCGAGCGCCGTGCGCGCGTTGACCAGATTGGCCTCGGCCTGCTCGACCGCGAGGCGGTAGCGTGGCCGGTCGATGACGAAGAGGACATCGCCCTTCCGCACCGCCTGGTTGTCCGTGACCCTGACTTCGGAGACCAGCCCGCCGACATCCGCGGCGACCGGGACCATATCGGCGCGAACCTTGCCGTCGCGCGTGATCGGCTCGACCTGGTAGCGCAGCCACAGCGCATAGATGCCACCCAGGATGACGAGGATCACCACCAAGGTAATCGCGGACCGCAACAGATTCTGACGGTGGAGCATGGTCGGCTTGAAACCAGTCGCTAGAGGAGAGCGTCGGCGAGGGCGCTCAGCCCCCACCAGAGGAGAACGAAAAGCGCGAGCTCGAGCAGACTAGGGTGCCAGAGCAGGCGATAGGCCGGCAGCCGCTGCAGCAGCGGGCGCAGCGCATAGACCAGGATTGCCGCCACCACGCCCCAGGCGAGCGCGGCGGGCACATAGACGCCCAGCAGGTCGATTTCGTCGATCATCCGCCGTGCGTCCGCACGAGTGGAGGCGAGACCGGGAACAGGTTGCAGCGCATGCCGACCAGCGCCCTCAGCGCACGGCGCCGTGGTTCGTCGAGCTCGAGCTCTAGCAGCGCGTTCAGGGCCGCATCGATCTGGTCGCGCATCGCATCGGGCGGCACCGAGGCATGACCCTGGCGCCATTGTTCGCGATAGAAGCTTGCGAGCGTCGCCAAAGCCGCACCGAGGCGATGGCGCACATCGTGAGGCACACGGGGCAATGCTCTGCGGATCGGAATGATGTTTCGTCCGATGCGAAGATCGGCAAGGCCGTCGGCCGCGTGGAGGGCGTCGCCCGGGACCGCGAACGCCATGCGCGCTGCGACCTGACCCAGGCGATCGACGGCCATCGCCGTCCATCTGTCGGCAAGGAAGGGGCGCTTGATGTCGGCGAGCCCGGCAAGGTCGCCCCAGTTGGCGCGCAGGATACGGCGCGCCGTCCAGGACGCGTTCGCCGACCGGAACATCCGCGTGACCGCCAGCGTCGCCACGATCCCGGTGAGCTGCGCCAGCCCGGTGTTCACGAACAGCGCGAAGTCGGCCTGGAACCGCGCCAGAAATCCCATAGCCACGATGAAACAGGAGAACATCGGCAAGGCTTGCGGCGATCGCTTCGGGTCAGCCTGGATGTAGCCCATCCACAACAAGGCGGGCGCGAGCGTGATGATCAGCAATTCATAGCCATCGACGCGCGGCAGCACGACGAACAGGTAGAAGGCTGCCAGCGGAAAGGTCTTGAGCGTCGCGACCAGATACCGTCCTATGACCGGCGCCGGATCGTCCTGCGCTGCGAACGAACAGGTGATGAGCGCCGCGAAAGCGGCCGTCGCCGAGCCGTTCGGCCAGGCAAGCAGGATCCAGACTGCGCAGTAGAGCATGATCGCGCTCGCCGTCGCCAAGCCGGCCAACGCCGCAACGCCATGGTCGCGCGCAAGCACGAAGCTATCGGCGGTCATGGCTTTGAGCACAGGACGGCCGGGCGACCCGATCCTGTCGGCGAGCCGGCGGCTCGCTGCAAGCGCCGTCAGAAACTCGGCTATGCGAATGCACGCGCTTGCCGCGAGCAAGCTAGACCAGTCCGCCTCTGCTTCCGCCTCCAGCGCCATTGCCTCGCAGCGGCGCACCAGCGGCCCTACCTCGTCGAGCCGGCTGTCCTCGCGCAGGAGCCAATCCCCGATGTCTTCGAGCAGCGCCTCCAGGGCGGCCGTGAGGCCCGAGCTTTCGCGCAGCTGATCGAGCCGGTTGGCCGATGCCGACGCGAGCGGCAAGATGTTGGCAAGATGCTGCTGGAGCGCGATCACCCGCCGCTTCGTGGCGGGCGCCCAGCGCTGGTCGAATGGCAAGTGGATCGCGATCATACCGAGCTCGGTCACGTCGGCCGCGAGCGTGCGACGATGCTCGTTCTCCAGCCGGGTGTGATGGCGTCCGAGCGCTTCGGCGGTCCAGAGCCGGGCATGCCCCAGGAATGCCTGCGCCCGCGCGCGGATGACCGGCGTGGCGCTCCACGGTTGCAGCAGGGCATGAACCGTGGTCACGCAGAGAATGGCGAGGGTCATTTCCTCGACGCGCGCGATGGTCGTGTCGAAGATGTTCCCCGGATCGTCGAGATAGGGAAAGCTCATCACCGCCGAGCTGAAGGCGGCCATCTGGAAGAGGAACGCGCGCGGTGTGCGGTCGAGGACGGCCAGGTAGATGCACAAGCCGGTCCAGGCGGCGAGGCACAGCACCAGAAGCTCCGGTGTCGATTGCAGATTCGGTACGAAATAGACGGTGACCGCAGCGCCGGTGGCGATGCCGCCGAGCCGATAGAGAGCCTTCGGCCGGAAGGCGCCCGCCATGGGCTGGGCGGTGACGTAGACCGTGAGGAGCGCCCACCAGGGCCGCGGCAGGCTGGCCCAGAACGCGATGCCGAGCGTGAGCGCCGCGGCGATGAAGCTGCTCAGCGAAAAGAGCAGCTTTTGCGGATCGATGTCCAGCGCGAGGGAAGGCAGGCGGCGCGGGCCTGCAAGCGAAACCGTCATCATGGGCAACCGTGACAAATGACTTGCGGGATTTGTCACGATCGCCGGCGACCGTGGTCATTACCTCCCTTGAACTGCCGCCTCCAATAGTCGAGCGGAGGGCCGGGGGCGTAGATCAAAATATTGATGGATAAGCGCAAGAATTTTGCGCTGAAGAGCAGGGCGCGTCGCGGCTGCTACATTCGCGCGGTACTGACGACGCTCTTGCAGCCCTCAACTGCTCTGATCCTTCGTTCCATCGTCGCCGCGCTGGCTACGGTCCTGGCCCGCGCCCGACAGGACGAAAACAGCGATTGGCACGGCAAGGAAGATGAGCAGCATGATCTGCTCTTCGCTCAGGATCCGATAGTCCTGGAGCGCGTACAGCCCCAGCATCAAGGCTGCCATGATCAACGTCCACAGTGCGCCCGACCACGTAAAGGGCGAGCCCGCCGTCGATCGCTCCGGTGCCTGCCCCTTCATGAGGCATCCTCTCCTAGCTGGGCTTTTGCCGATTATCATCATGACAGCCCGTCCAAGACTGCGTGACGGCCAGAACCGACGCAAACGAATGTTTTTGAAGGATGAACGCAAAGTTTTTGTGCTCATAGCGCCCGTGCTACTGCGCGCCGCGCCGCCGATATCGCTGCCTCTCAAAAATAGTCTTGGAGAACGAGGGAGATTTCCCGGCCGCGTTCCAGCGTCAGCGCCATCGTCGTGCCAACGCTCTGCCCGCCAAGGCGTCGGCCGCGGGCGGGGTTGGAGGCATCGACCGGCACGCCATCGATGGCGATGATCCGGTCGCCCTCGACCAGGCCCTGCCGGTCGGCCGGACTGAGCGGCGAGACATGGCGGACCAGCAGGTGATCGCCGAAGCGTTGCGCCCCGATCCCCGAACGATCCCGCGGCAAGGGTGCTCTCAGCAAGGTCTCATCGGCGCGGATCCGAAGCTCGCGATCGAATACGAACGCGAGGTCAAAGGCTCCGAAAGCCGGCCAGCCCAAATTCAAAGGCGCGTCGAGCGACCAGTTGGGAATGACACAAGCCGGCACGTCGCGCAGGACATGATCTCCGATCCTGAGCGCGCGCAGGGTGATCTGCATGCCGACCGCCCTTCCTTCGAGCCCCGCCGACATGGTCGTCGAGCTCGGCCGGCAAAGCAGCCCTGCATCCCGCGCATAGCGCTCCGACATTGTGCAAACGAGGTTGCTCCCGAGATCGACGACGGCCCGCTCCGCCTCCAACCCTTCGATCTTTGCCGCGATGATCGGCAAACCATGAAAACTGCGGCCAAGTTCGAGCCGGGTATAGCCGGCGACCTTCTCCGGCGCGAAATCTGCCATGATACGCAATCGGCTCTGGCTGAACTGGCATTCGAGCACCGCGCGGGTCAGGAAATCTCTGCCGATGACCATCGCCCCCTCACCGGGAAAGGCGGCTTCGACCATCGCCAGATCGTGACAAGCGACATCCAGCCCGGTGGCCGCGATGCCTCCCGCTTCCAGTCGTCCGATTCTGTACAGAGGAAGCGAGTATCGCGCCGTGAACATCGTCGCCAATGTGCTTCCGACCGGCTGCGCGCCAATCTGTCCGAGCAGTTTCGCGCTGAGGACGCTGCGCGAAGCGCCGGTGTCGACGACGCCTCGAACCGGAAGGCCGTTCAGCCTGGCGGGAACGGACAGGTAACTCGCCGTCCCGGAGTCGAATGCGATCCATTCGGGTCGTGGCTGCGGCGCGCCAACCGAGAATCCCCCAAAGCTCACATGAACATTCTGCCTGTAGTGCATCGCAGCCAAACCGTTGATCCCCCTGACATGCCCAGGTCGCAAAGCCCTCCGACGGCCCTCGCGCGGCGGAATTCAGAGGTTTCGAGGACGATGACAAATGAAAGATATTGCTGTTTTCGAGCAGACTATTTGATGGCAACCGCGTTTCGTGGCGTCGCGCAAAAGCATGCGGCCGAACTCTCTTGTTCCGGTCTCGCCGTTACTGGGCGGACTCCATCGACGCCCAGGTGGCCGGGAATTTGGTCTTGCTTCCGGCTCTAGATAATCGATCCGGCGTCGTCATAGGCAATGGTGCCGGCCTCGCCTTCATCCTCCCAGGCGTCAACCAGAATGGCGAATTTCGCGCCCGCGAAATGCACGTCCGGCCGATGCCAGGCGCGTCTGACGGTGATCAGCTTTCCTTCGATCTCGATCTCCTCGCCGGCAACGGGGCTGCGAGAAAAGTAGAAGTTTCCGCTCGATCTTGCCGCGGCCTCGTGCGGCCCGGCCAGCACTTCAACCAACATGGGCGGCCTCCTTTCATGCGTTTTCCGGTTTGGGATAGCGCCACGGCTCACCCCGGCCGAGGGCAGCGGCATATTGCCGGCCAGCAAACTCCCAGTTCGCAAGTCGCTCGAACCAGCCCGAAAGCCACTTGGCCCGATCCTGCCGGTAATCGATATAATAGGCGTGCTCCCAGACGTCGCAGGTGAGGATCGGCGTCACGCCCTCATCGACAAGCGGACTGGCCGCGTCATGGGTCGATACGACTTCCAGCCTGCCGCCCCTTGCGATCAGCCAGACCCATCCGGAGCCAAAGTGCCCAGTCCCCTCGGCGATGAACCGCTTGCCCAAGCTCTCGACGTCCCCGAATGCCGCGACAATCGCATCCGCGAGCGCTTCGGTTGGAAGGGCAACGCTTGGCGTCATGCTCTCCCAGAAGAAGCCGTGGTTCCAGGCCTGAGCGGCATTGTTGAACAGCCCTTTGGCGCCGCTGCCATCCGCGATGCGGACGATCTCCTCGAGCGTGTGCGCCGAGAAATTCTGCTCGGCGAGTAGCCGGTTGAGCGTCTCGACATAGCGCGCATGGTGGCGCCCGTGATGGATCTCCAGCGTCTCCGCCGAGAGCACCGGCGACAGATCGCTCGCGCCATAGGGCAGGGGCGGCAGAAGAAAAGTCGGCGCTACGGCATCGACATGTGATGGGCTGATGCCCGGGCTAGTCAGGGTCAAGGTTCGCCTCCCCGATACGGGCGCCGAGCGCCGCGATGCAGAGCGCGATCGCCCGCATTTCATGTGTTCCATCCCAGTCGCCATGCGGCCCGCAGACACGCGGCCCGTGCGAGCCAGCCTCGATCCAGCACCCGGCCGGAACGATCGAAGCGGCCGCTTGCCAGGATTCCGAATAACGCAGCGCCCGCACGTGGCTGCCATCCTCCTGCCGCCAGATGCCGGCCTCGACAGGAACCAGGTCTCGCAGCGACGAGAACAGCGCGAGCGCGATCTCCGCGTCGAGGCCCCTCGCCGGTCGCTCGGCTTGCCTGCAGGACGCCATCGCAGTCTCGAGCGCGGCATGGGATGCGCGCGCGGAAAGAGGCAGCACGCCCGCCATCATGGGAACGACACCCCGGCAGCTTGGGCGCCGACCGCAGCTTGCGTCATAGGGGCGCACACGGCGCGCAACAAACCATCCCCGATGCCATAGACCCATCCGTGGAGCGTGATCGGTGCGCCTCGCTCCCAGGCGTCCCGGATGACGGGGTTACCGGCCAGCGCTCTCACCTGGGCGGCGACATTGCGTTCGCACAGATCGTGCGGATCCTCTTCGCGACCGGCGGCGCAAGCCGATCCGCCGCGATGCAGCGCGCGCACGGGATCGAGCCATTGCCCGATCGCATCGTCCGTCCGGGGCTCCATGGCGGCCTGGATGCCGCCACAGCCATAATGGCCGACTACGATGACGTGCTCGACCTCGAGCGCCTCCACGGCGAACTGCAGCGCCGCCGCGAAATTGGGGTCGGACGTGCTCGCGATATTGGCGACATTGCGGTGGACGAACATCTCGCCGGGATCGAGGTCGACGATCTCCGTCGCGGGCACCCGGCTGTCCGAACAACCGATCCAGAAATAGCGAGGACGCTGCTGTCCCACGAGACGGCTGAAGAAGCTCGGGTCCGCCTTGGTCTTCGCGCTGGCCCAGGCGCGGTTGCGGGCGAACAGGGCGGACAGATCGTCGCCACCGCGGCGGGCGGTGACGGCCAACTCCTCCTCGCTCGCCCGCTCCCCGCTCATTGCCCCGCCGTCTGCAGGTCGACGATCCGTAAGTAGGGCTTCAGCGTCTTGTACCCCTGCGGGAAGAGCCGCGAAGCCTCTTCGTCGGACAATTTGGGCGAGATCACGACCGGCTCGCCCGGTGACCAGTTCACGGGGGTCGCGACAGTGCGGGCATCGGTCAGCTGAAGACTGTCGATCGCGCGCAGCACTTCGGCAAAATTGCGTCCGGTGGAGGGCGGATAGGTCAGGATGAGCCGGACCTTTCGGGAGGGATCGATGACGAACACCGATCGGACCGTCACCGTCGGATCGCTCTCCGGATGGATCATGTCGTAAAGCTTGGACACGCGGCCGTCGGCGTCGGCGATCATCGGGAAATCAAGCTTCGCGCCCTGCGTCTCCTCGATATCGACTTCCCACTTATGGTGGGCTTCGACCGGGTCCACCGACAGTCCGATCGGCTTCACGTTCCGTTTGTCCCATTCGCCTCGCAGCTTCGCTACCTCGCCCAGTTCGGTCGTGCAGACGGGGGTGAAGTTCTTCGGATGGCTGAACAGGATGCCCCAGCTCGGACCCAGCCAATCGTGGAAGCTGATACGGCCGTGCGTGCTGTCCTGTTCGAAGTCGGGGGCGATCTGCCCAAGCTGAATGGTCATAAAGGTGAATCCTCGCTGCGGTGCCCGGCATTTTGGACAAGCTCGCAGCATCAAACAAACGAATGATATTCTGCATTAACAACAAAAATACTGGGTTTATCGCCGATCGGCTCGTGATGGGCCATCTTACCGATCGTCAGGAGTGCGATAGGAACGGCGACTACGAGCATCAGATTGGCATCGTCCTCGGCGATGAGACCGGCCCTGGCGAGAAACCAGAGGCACAGGCGGATCGAAACGAGCGCAATGGCGATCGCGACGACCCAATAGAGTGCCCTCGAGGCTCGGGTCCGCCGAGGAGGCGGCGCCCCGAACGCCGGTTGGTCGATGTCACGGTTCATCGCCGTCTCCCTTCGGGGGATCACGATCGTTGGCGGCGCTGGCTTGTGGCTTGCGGGCTTGAGCCAGACCTTCTGGCGGCGGCCAGACCCGGTAGATGTCGAACGGCGGCGGAACCTCGCCTTGCCTCGCAGCCCTGTCGCGCCGCGCCTGACGGTCTGCGTCGAGGACGATGAACGCGCCGCCCGCGACGGCGATCAGCACGACAAGAATGATAAGCAGGGTCTGGCTCCCGATGACGCCGGCATCGCGGAGGCAGAAGGCCGTCAGGGCGAGACCGATCTCCGCGGCCGCGATCGACAGCATGATGGGGATAAAATCCGACTTTTCAGTCGGCGGCGGCTCGCGCCGCAAGGGTCCTGGATATCTCATGGCCTACTCGGCCAGGCGGGCTGGCCGCTCTTCGTTTCTTGGAGAGACGCAATGCCGTCTTTCCTTGTGCCGCCATCTTCCACCCGTTACCATCCATCAAGCAAATGAATATTATTGAGCATTTAGCGTAAGGAATTTGATGGATGGACATCGGCATCGCGCGCACTTTCCTGGAGGTGGTCAAGACCGGCAGCTTCGTCAGCGCCGCGAGCAACCTCAATCTGACCCAGACGGCGGTCGGCGCGCGCATTCGGGTGCTCGAGGACCAGCTCGACCGCCCCGTCTTCATCCGGAACAAGGCCGGTGCCAAGCTGACGCCCGCCGGCGAGCAGTTCCTGCGCTTCGCCACGACCCTGGTTCAGGTCTGGGCCCGCGCCCAGCGTGCGGTGGCGCTGCCGCCGGGCCGCGAGACCGTCGTGACTATTGGCGCCGAGCTCAGTCTGTGGAGTCCGCTGCTCCGGCACTGGCTGCTCTGGATGCGCCAGGAGTGTCCGGAAATTGCGGTCAGCACGACGATCGACACCTCCGAGCGCCTCATGGAGCAGATCCAGGACGGTTCACTCGACGTCGCGATCCTCTATGCGGCGCCCAGCCGTCCCGGGGTCATCGCCGAGCTGCTGTTCGAAGAAAAACTCGTGCTTGTGCGGACCACTCCCGTGACGACCCCGCTTGCGCCCGAGGATCATGTCCAGATCGACTGGGGCGAGGACTTTGCCGCCAGCTATCAGGCGGCCTTCCCCGACCAGCCCAATGCCGTGGTTTCCATCAGTTATGGCCCGCTCGCGCTCGACTATATCCTGGCGACTGGCGGATCCGGCTATTTCCGCAAGGGCTTCATCCGCTCCTATCTCGACGAAGGCCGCCTCGCGCTGGTCCCCGACAGCCCGGAATTCTCCTATTCCGCCTATGTCGTCCACTCGACGAAGGCCGACCCGGGGTTGATGGATCGCATTCGGGCCGGCCTGCGCTCGGCCGCCGCGGTGTCGGCATGACCGCGGAGCCTGCCTCGCCCGTCTGCTACGCCGCTGAGGCCGACGACGTCTATATGGGCTATGCCGGCCGCGAGGAGATCGTGACGGCGCTCAACGAACTTCTCGAAGCCGAGCGCGCCGGAGCGAAAGTGGCGCTGGTGAGCAGCAAATCCGACGGGCCCGCAAGCTATCTCTCGCTCATGCGGCAGGTGCGGGCCGACGAGGCCAAATGGTGCGCGATGCTGTCCCGCCAGATCAAGCGCCTCGGCGCCACGCCTTCGCGCAAGACCGGCACGTTCAAGGAAAAAGCCCTCGCGATCAGCGATCCCGCCGAGCGTCTCGCCTTCCTCAACCGCGGCCAGTCCTGGGTCGTCCGCAAGCTCGAAGCCCTCCAGCCCCGCATCCGCGACGACACCCTGCACAGGGACTTGCGGGAGATGCTCGACAGCCACCGAGCCAATATCGCGCAAGCCGAAAGCGAGCTTGCGTCCCACGAGTCCAAGGCCTGATCGCTTGCCTGTCGCTACGCACCAATTCCGATAGGCGATTGGCCGCTCGCCAGCCGGAGCATTGTCGCCTTGTCGGTCAGGAGATCGGCGATCGTGTAGGAATCGAACACCGCGAGCATCGCTTGGGCGCCCTTTTGCAGAACGCCGGTCAGCCCGCAGGCCGGCGACAGGGCGCATCCTGAGCAATCGGCAAGCTGGAAGCCATCCTCCGTCCGCCGCACGACCTCCCCCACCGTGATGTCCTTCGCTGCCCGCGCGAGCCGCATGCCGCCGGCGCGGCCGCGCAGGGTCTCGACGAAGCCGTCATGGGCGAGCGCGTTGACCACCTTCATCAGGTGATTTTGCGATATGTCGTAGGTGCGGGAGATCTCGCCGATCGAACAGATGCGATCCTCGTGCAGCGCGAGGTGGATCAGCACCCTCAACGAATAATCGGTGTATCGAGTAAGCCGCACGAACCTCTCCTGGGAGGAAGGCGGTCTTATACCTGTATTCAAGGCGCATGTTAAGCGTGCGACCAGGCGCCAGACAAAGCGACGTCCCTTCGCGCGCGGATGAGGGATGCGCGCGAAGGAACGTCGAGCCTCGCACCTGGCGGCGGTGCGAGGAAACGGTGATCAGGCGGCCTCGAGCATACGGCCGAGGTCTTCCTGGGCGTCGCCAGCCGGACGGATGTCGAACTTGTCGACGAGCACGCCCAGCACTTCGGCGGTCAGGAACTGCGGCAGCGTCGGCCCCAGGTGAATGCGGCGCAAGCCCAGATGGAGCATCGTCAGGAGGACGGCGGTCGCCTTCTGTTCGAACCAGCTGATCGCATAGTGCAGCGGCAGGTCGTTGACCCTGACACCCAGCGCATCGGCCACCGCGACCGCCACCTTGATCGCGGAATAGGCGTCGTTGCACTGGCCCATGTCGAGAACGCGCGGCACGCCGTTGATGTCGCCGAGATCCTCGCGGTTGAACCGGAACTTGCCGCAGCCGAGCGTCAGCACGAGGCTGTCCCTGGGCGTCGCCATGGCGAGGTCATGGAAATAGTTGCGGCCAGGGCGCGCGCCGTCGCAACCGCCGATGAGGAACAGGTTCTTCACGTCGCCGCTGCCGATCATGCCGAGTAGCGTATCGGCGACCCCCATGACGGTGTTGTGCCCGAAGCCGATGGTGATCGTCTGCTCGCCGGCGTCCTCGCTGAACCCAGGCTGCGCCAGAGCGCAGGCGATCGCCGGCGAGAAATCATGGTCGGTCAGATGCGGCACGCCGTTCCACCCCACCGGCCCGGCGGTGAAGATCCGGTCCGCATAGCCCTTGATCTCGGGGTTGATGAGGCAATTCGAGGTCATCACGATCGCGCCGGGGAATGCCGCGAAATCACGCTGCTGGTCCTGCCAGGCGCCGCCATAATTGCCAACGAGGTGCGGGTACTTCTTGAGGCCGGGATAGGCATTCGCCGGCAGCAGCTCGCCGTGGGTGTAGACGTTGACGCCCTTGCCCTCGGTCTGCTGGAGGATCGCCTCGAGATCGCCCATGTCGTGCCCCGACACAAGCAGGCACTTACCCGCCTTCGGCGTCATGCGCACCTCGGTCGGCTCGGGGTGCCCGAAACGTCCGGTGTTGGCGGCATCGAGCAGTTCCATGACCTTGAGGTTGAGCGCGCCGATCGCGAGCGATTCCGCGACGAGCGTATCGACGTCGACCGGATCCTGCGCAAGGAACGCCGAGATGCGGTGGAATTCGGCGCTCACGGCGTCTTCCTCGGTACCCAGGACCCGGGCATGCTCGCTATAGGCGGCGGTCCCCTTCAGCCCATAGAGGATGAGGTTGCGAAGGCCGACGACGCTCGGGCCGTCCCGGTCCATGAACCGCTGGATCGCAGCGAACGGCGCCGCGGCCGCGAGTTCGGACGGGGTCGTGCCGGGGTTCCAGGTCGCGGGCTCGGGAAGCGCGGACAGATCGGCGCCCGCCTTCTCGGCGAGCAGCCGGGCATCATCGCGCGTCTCGAGCGCCTTGGCGATCAGAGCGTGGAACCGGCTTTCGTCGAAATTCACGTTGGTGAGCGTGGTGAACCAAGCGTGCGGCGTGAAGGCATCGATCGCCGCGTCGCGAGCGCCGGCCCGCGCCGCGCGATCGGCATAGACCGAGATGCCCTGCATGAGGCGAAGCAGCACATCCTGAAGATCGGCGACCGTGGCGGACTTCCCGCAAGAGCCGACCTTGGTGGCGCATCCGCCCTTGTTCGATTGTTCGCACTGCACGCAATACATCAGGAAATTCCTCTTCCAAAGATGGAGACGGAATTCCACTTATCGGCGGCTTCCAATGATTCATTTGACATGAATCAAAAGGCTTTGCCCTCCCGTCGATCATAAAGGCTGGGCGCCGGCAAGGAGGGCCGGCCTCGATGCAGCTCACCCGTCACACCGATTATGCGCTTCGCCTGCTGATCTACCTCGCAGGGATCGGGGACCAGCGCGCGCAGATCGCGGCGGTCGCTGAAGCCCAGGCAATTTCGCGCACCCATCTCATGAAGATCGCCAACGAGCTCGCGCGCGCGGGCTTCATCGATGCCACGCGCGGGCGCGGCGGCGGAATCCGGCTCGCGCGTCCGCCTGGCGAGATCAATCTCGGCGCGGTCATTCGCGCGATGGAGCCACCATGTCCGATGGTGGATTGCACCTCCTGCCGGCTCGTGCGCCGCTGCTCGCTTCCCGGGGTCCTCGACCAGGCATCCTCGGCGTTCCGGGCCGTGCTCGAGAGATACTCGCTGGCCGACATCGTCCGCGAGCGGGGCACCCTTCTCGCGGCCTGAAACGTCCGACGCGGAAACTCGCTTAGGCGTCCAGCAGGCTCTCGAGACCCCGGGCGACACAATGCGCAGGCTTGTCGGCGACCACGACCTTCAAGCCGGTGCCTTCCGCGATCATGTCGCGCATGAGCGGAACAAGCGCGCCGCCCCCGGTCAGCATGATACCCGCATCATGGATGTCCTGACTGAGGTCCGGCGCGGTCCGAGCCAGCACGTCGCGCACGACCTTTACGACTTGCGCGACATGCTGTTCGACGATGAGGTCAAGATCGTGCATCGCGACCGAAATGGTCTTCGGCATGCCGGTTCGCAGGCATCGTCCGCTCACCGGAAGGTCGGACGGAGCCGCAGGGCCCGCTTCTCTCAGCGATACATAGTCGAGCTTGAGCTGCTCGGCCGAGCGCTCCCCGATCAGGAATTTGTGGCGAAGATGAACCCGGTCGGCGAGCGCCCGGTTCAGCGTGTCGCCCCCGATCCGGACTGAACCGCTTCCACAAGGCCCGCCGAGCGAGAAGATCGCGACCTCGGTCGTTCCGGCGCCGCACTCGACCACCATCGCACCGCTGGGCCTATCTACAACGATACCGGCACCGATCGCGGCGGCGAAGGGTTCGGTCAGCAAGGTGACAGGTCCAAGCCCCGCATCCCTGCCGGCGGTGAGCATCGCGCTCCGCTCGGCCTGCGTCGCATCTGCGGGAATGCCGATGATCGCCGCTGGCGCGCGCCACCGGCGCCGGCCGGTCGATTTCGCCAAAGCGTAACGCAGCATGCGCTTTGCCGCGTCGATATCCTGCAGGACGCCGCGGCAAAGCGGCCGCGCGATCCGCAGGTTCGCCGGCGTGCGGTCGACCATGGCATAGGCCTCGCTGCCCGCCGCAAGAAGACTTGTCATGCCATGCCTGCCGCGGACGCAGCACAGCGAGGGCTCGTCGAACACGAGCCCATCGCCGCGCCGCAGGACACGCATGTTCGCGGTGCCGAAATCGATCGCGATCTCGGGCCGCCGCCGGGGCAGGAAGGAACTCATGGCATCATGCCTACCTTCCCGCGGCGCGATTGTCTTCCTCCCTGCAACGCGCTTCAGCTCATAGGCTCGCTTCCTGGGCGCGGATCGCCCGCCAGAAGCCGTCGATGCACCTGGCGAGGAAGGGTGGATCGGCCGCTTCTCCCAGCACATCCCTGAGAACGGCCGTGAGAGCATCACCGAATTGCGTCTGGTAGTGCCGATCTGCCCCCCTATGATCCACGCTTGGCGTACCGCCCTCGCTCCCGGCGACGTCGATCAGAAGGCCGACCAGTTCGGCGGAGGCCTGTAGATCGGCCGGCGAAGCGTCGACCGATTGCGGCCCGGCGAAATGCTGCGCCATCGCCGCCTCGATTTCCGGGCGATGCGCAGCAAGCAGCTGCTCGGGATGACATCCCGTGGTTTCCTGTTCCATGTTTGTAATTCCAGTCCTGCGGCGCGCCCGCGACGACGCGCGCCGTGAAAAGCGAAGGGGCTCGACCATGGGCGAACCCGGCTATCGGACCTCGGACGCGGCGCTCCTAGGAGGTGGCCCGCACCGAGGGGTGCAGGCGTGTCATCAGGCTACCGCCGTGCGTCTGCAGCCGAAGGAAGGCGGGGGTGCCACTCATCCCTGAGAGATAGGGCGCATCACTCAGAAAGCAACAAACCCCTGCCGTGCCGCACGCTTTTAGCGCAATAACTTTGCGTTAAATGCTCAATAATACTCATTTGCCTTATGGAAACCGCCGTCGCACAGTGCGGCTCCTGAGTGGAAATGATGCTCGCGACAACAGTGCCCGGGAGGATCCTGAAGTCTTCAGGCCGGAGCACGGGAAGGAGCTGAACGCCGAGGAACCACACGCATGACGGCAGCGGATCTGCCAGGGAATCCCCTGACCCTGGAACAATGGCGACAGGTCGACGCTCTGACCCGGTCGCTGGATCCGATGCAGGTGCGCTGGCTCAGCGGCTATTTCGCCGGGTTAGACGCCGGCTTGCGGCAGCCCCACCCGCTGCCGGCGTCGCCATCGGCCGGGAACGCCCGATCGCTGACCATCCTTTACGGCACCGAGACGGGCAACGCCGCCGATCTCGCGCGCAACCTGCAATCGGCCATCGTCGACACGGGCATGACCTGCACGCTCGCCGACATGGCGGATTACAAGCCCCGCAATCTGGCGCAGGAGCAGGATCTTCTCGTCATCGTCAGCACCTATGGCGAAGGCGATCCGCCGCAGCCGGCGACGGGCTTTTTCGAATTCGTCGAAGGGCGCAAGGCGACGAAGCTCGATCAGCTCCGCTTCGCCGTCCTGGCGCTCGGCGATTCGACCTACGAATTCTACTGCGAAGCCGGCAAGCGCCTCGACCGCCGCTTCGAGGATCTCGGCGCCGAGCGGCTTGCGCCGCGCGTCGATTGCGATGTCGATTACGAGGAACCGGCGGAGGCGTGGACGAAGGCCATCGTCGCACAGCTCGGCGCCGAACCGCGAAGCCTTCCCGCCGCGGCCGACGCGCCAGGATCGCTTCGCAATCCGGTACCGCCGGTCGCCTATGACAAGCGCAACCCGTTCCAGGCGACTGTGATCGAGAATATCCCGATCGTGGGACGCGGCTCCTCGAAAGAGACCCGCCACGTCGAGTTCTCGCTTGCCGGCTCGGGTCTCGTCTACGAACCGGGCGACGCGCTCGGTATCGGCGCCTCCAACGACCCGGTGCTCGTCGCGACCTTGCTCGAAGCCCTTGCGCTCACATCTGGCGCCGAGTTCGAACTCAAAGGCCGACACCTCACGCTCGGCGAAGCGCTGACCCATCACTATGAGATCACCGCCGCGACGCCGCGCTTCCTCGACTATTGGGCGATGCTGAGCGAAGCCGATGCGCTGAAGCAGCTCCAGGACAGCGACCGCGCCGGCGAGCGCTCCGTTTTCCTGCGCACCCACCACATCCTCGACATCGTCCTGCGCTTCCCCGTCCGGGGCGTGATGGCGCAGGGTTTCGTCTCGGCCCTACGGCCGCTCCAGCCGCGCCTCTATTCGCTCGCATCGAGCCTCGCGGCCGCGCCCGAGGAGGCCCATCTCACCGTGGCGCCGCTGCGCTACAGCCTGCACGGTTCGGAACGCAGCGGCGTCGCGTCCGGCTGTCTTGCGGATCGTGTCGAACTCGACACGACATTGCCGGTCTACATCCAGAGCAATCCACACTTCCGTTTGCCCCGTGACGATGCGCCGATCGTCATGATCGGCGCGGGAACGGGGGTCGCGCCGTACCGCGCCTTTCTCCAGGATCGCGAGGCGCGCGGATGCGGCGGCAAGAGCTGGCTCTTCTTCGGCGAGCGCAATTTCCGGACGGACTTCCTCTATCAGACCGAGTGGCAGACCTGGCTCAAGGAGGGGACGCTCGACCAGATCGATGTCGCCTTCTCGCGGGATCGAGCGGACAAGGTCTATGTCCAGCACCGCATGCAGGAGCGGGCGCGCGACCTCTTCGCGTGGCTGGAAGAAGGCGCCCATGTCTACGTCTGCGGAGATGCGGCCAATCTCGCCCCCGACGTCCACCAGGCGCTGATCGATATCGTCGCGAGCGAAGCGCACACCAGCCACGAAGCCGCGGAGGACTATGTCCGCTCGCTGCAGGCCGACCATCGCTACCAGCGCGACGTCTATTGAGGGATCAAGGATGACCGACAATGCCCTGATCGACCGAAGCCGCGACATTTCGCAGCCGCTCGAGCAACTCGGCGCGGACGAACGCATGAAGGAGACGAGCGACTATCTGCGCGGCACGATCGCGCTCGGCCTGCTCGACCGTATCACGGGCGCCGTGCCGTCCGTCGACGACGTGAAGCTCATGAAGTTTCATGGCATCTACCAGCAGGACGACCGCGACCTTCGCGACGAGCGCCGGCGCCAGAAGCTTGAGCCGGCTTTCCAGTTCATGATCCGCGTGCGCCTGCCGGGCGGTGTCTGCACGCCCAGGCAGTGGCTGAAGCTCGATGAACTCGCCCGCGCCCACGGCGGCGAGACGCTGCGCATCACGACGCGTCAGACCTTCCAGTTCCATTGGGTGCTGAAAGACAGCCTGCGGCCTATCATCCAGGGCCTGCACGAGACACTGCTCGATACCGTTGCGGCCTGCGGCGACGACAGCCGCGGCGTGATGTGTACGGTCGATCCCCAAAGTTCGCGTTTCCACGCCGCTGTCGCGGCCATGGCGAAGCGGGTTTCCGACCATGTCATCCCTAAGACCCGCGCCTATCACGAAATCTGGTACGGCAGCGAACGCGTCGCCGGCTCGGGTCCAGAAGAACCCTTCTACGGGCGCACCTACATGCCCCGGAAATTCAAGATCGGCTTCGCGCTGCCGCCATCCAACGATATCGACGTCTATGCTCAGGATCTGGGCTTCATCGCCATCGCGGGCGAGGATGGCCTCGCGGGATTCAACGTCGCGATCGGCGGCGGCATGGGCCGGACCGACCAGGCGCCCGAAACCTATCCCCGGCTCGCAAGCGTTATCGGCTTCATCCCCGCGGACCAGGTCGTCGCCTGCGCCGACGCGGTCATGACCGTCCAACGCGATTATGGCGATCGCAAGGACCGCCAGCACGCCCGCTTCAAATACACGATCGACGACAAGGGGCTCGACTGGATCACCGCCGAGATCGAACGCAACATGGGCTTCGCATTCGAGCCGCCGAGGGCGTTCACCTTCACCTCGAACGGCGACAGCTACGGATGGAATACGACGCCCGATGGCCGGCATCACCGCACCCTGATCATCGAGAACGGGCGGCTCGACCTGAGGCTACTCGACATGATCCGCGATATCGCCCGCATCCACCGGGGTGCGTTCCGGATCACGCCCAACCAGAATGTGATCGTCGCCGGCGTGAAAGACGAGGATCGCCCCGCGATCGACGCGATCCTCGCCGAGCACTGGCCGGAAATCGATAATTTCTCGGTCCTGCGCCGCAATGCGATCGCCTGCGTCGCGTTGCCGACCTGCGGCCTCGCCATGGCCGAAAGCGAGCGCTATCTGCCCAGCCTGCTGGACCGCATCGAAGCGATCCTGGCGGAGAACGGTCTTTCGGACGAACCCATCACCGTGCGGATGAGCGGCTGCCCGAACGGTTGCTCGCGTCCCTATATCGCCGAGATCGGGCTTACCGGACGGGCCCCGGGCAAATATAATCTCTATCTCGGGGGCGGATTTCATGGTGAGCGCCTCAATCGCATGGTGCGCGAGAATGTCGGTGAGCCGGTGATCCTCGAAGTGCTAGCCGACGCGCTCGGCCGCTATGCCCGCGAGCGCGAGCCGGGCGAGCATTTCGGCGATTTCACCATCCGAGCCGGGATTGTCCGCGCGGTTACCGAGGGGCGCTTTTTCAATGACTGATCGCATGAACGACGAGGATCACCGAGACCCGCGGCCGCAAACCATTTCGGCCGCCTATGGGGTGGCGACCGACGCCGGCTTCGGAGCGGTGGCGCCGCCCATCTATCTCTCCAGCACCTACGAGTTCGCGGGCTACGACCAGCCGCGCCGCTACGATTACGGCCGCGGCGGCAACCCGACGCGCGATCTTCTTGGAGAGGCGCTCGCCAAGCTCGAGGGAGGCGCGGGCGCCGTCATCACGGCAAGCGGCATGGCGGCGCTGGACCTGCTGGTGGGTAGACGGCGGCCGGGCGATCTCATCCTCGCCCCGCATGATTGCTACGGCGGCACGATGCGCCTCCTCAAAGCCCGGGCCGACCGGGGTCACTGCTCGGTGCGGTTCGTCGACCAGGCGGACGAGGCAGCCTTCGGCGCGGCGCTTGCCGATCTGCCCGCGCTCGTCCTCATCGAAACGCCCAGCAATCCCCTGATGCGGGTGGTCGACATCGAAGCGCTTGCCGCCCGGGCACGCAAGGCCGGAGCTGAAGTCGCGGTCGACAACACCTTCCTTTCGCCAGCGATCCAGCGGCCGATCGCGCTCGGAGCCGACTATGTCATCCATTCGACCACCAAATATCTGAACGGTCATTCCGATGTCATCGGCGGGGCCGTCGTCGCAGCAGACCCCGCTGCGGTCGAGGAACTGCGCCAATGGGCCAATGTCGTGGGCTCGGCCGGCGCTCCGTTCGATGCCTGGCTCACCCTGCGAGGCCTGCGCAGCCTGTTCCCGCGCATGGAGCAGCAGCAGATCAACGCCATGGCTGTGGCAAACCACCTCCAACGCCATCCGGCGGTGGCGAACGTCTACTATCCGGGGCTCGCGTCGCATCCCGGACACCTGATCGCCTCGCGCCAGCAGCGTGGGTTTGGGGCGATGCTGAGCTTCGAGCTCGCCGGCGGCGTTCCAGCCGTTCGTCAGTTCATCGACGCGGTGGAGTTCTTCACGCTCGCTGAATCGCTTGGGGGCGTCGAAAGCCTGGTGGCTCATCCAGCGACGATGACCCACGCCGACATGGGCGAGGAGGCCCGCGCCGTCGCCGGGATCAGCGACAGCCTGCTTCGCCTATCCGTCGGCCTTGAAGCCGAGCAGGATCTGATCGCCGGACTGAACAAAGGACTTGCCGCGTGCAGCGCGTGATCACCCACCGGCTGAGCGGTGAGAGCGGACGCTGATGCCCGCCTCCGTCGTCATCGTCGACCTATTCGGTCTCCTTCTTGCCGTGACCGGCTTTACGATGGCGTTCCGCCAGCATGTCGCGCGCGGGCTTCTCGGGCGGCCGCTTCGCCCGACCGCCCGCCAATCCGCGGACGACGACGAGGATCCGCTTACCTATGTGCTGCGTATCGCGGGCGTGATGGTCATGGTCTTCGGTGTCGTCATCGCCGGCATGGTGACGCTCATCCACCTTCGGTAGCGGAGAGCCCATGGACGTTTCGAAACCGCCCGCCACGCAAGCTCCCCCATGGCGTGTTTCGCAATGGTTCAACACGGACCGGGCGCTTGGCCTCGACGATTTCGACGGCCGGATCGTCGCTCTCCATGCTTTCCAGATGCTGTGTCCGGGCTGCGTTCAGGCGGGGTTGCCTCAGGCGCAGCGCATCGCCCGGACTTTCGACCCCGCGCGCGTCGCGGTGGTCGGCCTCCACACCGTCTTCGAACATCACGATGTCATGACGCCCGCGGCGCTCGCTGCCTTCATCCATGAATACCGCTTGAGCTTTCCTATCGGCTGCGACGAGGCTGGCGATCCGGGGCCGCTCCCCAGGACGATGCAGGCCTATGGCATGCGCGGAACGCCGAGCCTCATTCTGATCGACGGCAAGGGATTGATCCGCAAGCACAGCTTCGGCGTTGAAGATGACATGCAGGTCGGCGCGGACATCGCCGCTCTGCTTGCCGAACAAGGAGCGTTAGCGTGAGCATCGAACAGATTCCGCAGCAGCAGATCGAGGCGCTCGCGCAAGCGGTGGCCGAGCGGTTCAGTACGGAAAACCAAGGTCTGGAGGAACTGGCCCGCGCGGCTGCGGCGGCGCTTCTCCATCGGACCCCAGAAGCTGCATCGGGCGCCGAGGACGCCCTCGTATCCGACATCGCCGCACGGGCGCGCGTTATCCTCGCCCGGGAGCCCGCCGCAGATCCGGTCGACGAGGCCTCCACGGAATCCTTTCCGGCCAGCGATCCGCCGAGCTGGAACGGCCACGGGACACCGAAGGCGTGAAATCGGTCACTCTGCGCGTCAAGCGCATCTATGACCCGCCGTCCGACGACGACGGCCAACGCATTCTGGTCGACCGCATCTGGCCGCGCGGGGTCAAACGTGAAGCGGCGCGTCTCTCCGAGTGGCTGAAGGCGATCGCGCCGTCGGAAGATCTCCGCAAATGGTTCGCGCACGACCCGGCCCGCTTCGACGGCTTTCGCAGGCGGTATCGCGACGAGCTTGACCGCAATGCCGATGCCGTCGCCAGGCTGCGAGCCCTCGCCGCTCGCGGGACAGTGACGCTTCTCTACGCGGCCAAGGATGCCGCGCATAACCACGCCGTCGTCCTCGCGGAATATATCGGCCAACGGTCCCCATGATGCGCCCAGCCGACTGCGTGAAACGTCGGGGCGACCCCGCTTCACTTTCACCGCCGTTGGCATGCCGGTAAAGCTGAATGGTCCGATCAGCGCGCAAGAGGGTGGCAGGGATGACCAACTGCGTTGGCCCCTTCGACCTATTCTCCACGCGCTGATCGGGCACGCCGCGACCGATTGGCGATCCAGTCCCAAACTAAGGAACAACCCGTAACGACCCGGCCTGCGCGCCTGCCTAGGCTTCGTCAACCAACCGGGCGTTCCTGCCCTCCTGACGGCCAGGCGGCCGCCAACCACGGAGCAAAACCCTATGAGCGAAGTCGGTCACGATCTCCATGCGGCCTTTCCCCAGGATGCCGCGATCCTGCACAGCCTGAAGCTGGAAGACGCACATTATCGGGAGGTCGCAGCCCGCTATCACGACACGACCCGCGAAATCTCGCGCATCGAATCCGGGATCGAAGCGAGTTCCGACGAGCGACTGGAGAACCTCAAGAAGGAGCGGCTCGCAATGCTCGACGAGGTCGCCGGCCTGATCGCGGCGCGTAAGGTTCAAACCGCCGAGTAGTTCCCGACCGAGACCGGGTGAGGAGCGAATAGCGGCAGTCGTTCGTCGTCGGTTTTTTTCCTCTTGAAACCGAAATCGCGTTCACTAGCTAATTTCGTACCGGGCGCCGTGTTCGGGTCCGGCTGGACATAGAGGGCGCCGGCTCTCCTATACCGGCGCAGCTCATGGTCCAGATCGCTTCATCAGGAGGATTTGGAAATGAGAACCAACTTTGACTTTACCCCGTACCGCCGTTCGACGGTCGGCTTCGACCGTCTGTTCAACCTGCTCGAGGCGGGCGCGCGCGAGGATGACGGCTATCCGCCGTTCGACATTCTGAAGGTCGACGAGGACAGCTTCCGCATCACGCTCGCTGTCGCGGGCTTCCGGCCCGAGGATATCGAGCTGGTCGCTCAGCAGAATCTGCTCACCGTCACCGGCAAACGCGCCGATGATGACGGCAAGGGCGAATATCTGCACCGCGGCATTGCGGCGCGCGCTTTCGAACGGCGCTTCCAGCTTGCCGACTTCGTGGAAGCCGGGAACGCAACCTTCGAGAACGGTCTGCTTTCGGTCGATCTGAAACGGGTCGTGCCCGAGGCGATGAAACCGCGCCGCATCGAGATCGGCGGTAGCCAACCTGCCGCCACTCGCCTTGGCGAGGCGAAGGAGAAGGTGAGCGAAGCTGCCTGATCCTGCGCCCACCGGCCTGCCGGCGCCGCGTCCTCCCCGTACCCCCCGCGAGCGGCGTGCGGCAGGTTAGCCACAATCCAGCCAGAAGAGGAGATGACCATCATGGCTTTTCGTGATCTCATTCCCTGGAGCCGGCAGGAAAACCGGCTGCCGGGTCCGGTGAGCGCCGAGCGTGAGCGCGAATCCCAACCCCACCCGCTGCTCTCGTTGCATCGCGACGTGAACCGGCTTTTCGACGACATGCTGCGCGGCTTCGGAATGCCGGCCTTCGGCGGTTTCGACCGCGGCCTGTCGTGGCCCCATGTCGAACTTGCTGAGACCGACAAGGAGATCCGCGTGACCGCCGAGCTTCCCGGCCTCGACGAGACGGACGTCGAACTGACCGTCGAGGACGGGGCTCTCACCTTGCGCGGCGAGAAGCATGCCGAGGTCGAGGACAAGGACCGCGGCTATTCGGAGCGGAGCTACGGCAGCTTCGAGCGCCGGATTGGCCTGCCGCAGGGTATCGACCGCGACAAGGTGACCGCCAACTTCAAGAACGGCGTGCTCACCGTGCTCCTGCCACGGACGGAGGCGGCGAATGAGAATGTTCGCCGGATTCCCGTCAATGGTAAGGCGGCATGATCGATCGGTCCGGGACTTCGGTCCCGGGCCTTCGGCCAACGACAACTCGCTCGTGGCAGGCTCCAGGCTGCCGCTCGATGCGCGCGCCATCGTCGAGCCTGTGCCGATAGCCACCAACCAGGGCGGTCGAGCCAGGCGGGGCCTGTGGCGCGTCCGGTTTCACCCCCGATGGGGTCCGTCGGCCGATCCCCTCACGGGCTGGACCGGCGGCGGCGATCCGCTCGATACCATTGAACTCCGATTTCCGGACCGCATGTCGGCCGAGGCGTACTGCCGCCGCCAGGGATTGATCTTCACGAGCCATGGCGAGCCAGCCGCTCCCATGCCGTCGGCCCTGTCGCCGGCCTCGAAGCCGATGCCTGTCATCTGCTGCTGGCCCGCCGGTCCGCATCAGTTGTGTTGCGGCCAGTACAAGCTCGCAAGTTAGGCAATGTCACATCCGCAAAGCCCAAGGCCTCAAATCATGGAGGATTATGATGAAACTGCTTGTTCGCTCAGCCCTGCTCGCCGGCATTGCTGCCCTCGCGGTCGCGGGGACGGCGCTTGCCGGCAATTTTCGGGGCAAGGTGATGACGGTGAACCTGCCCGACGGTCTGATCGCCCGCGTCGAATACCAGGGTGACGTGGCGCCGAAGGTCACCGTCGAGCCGCCCGACGGCGAGCTGGAGGTTGCCTGGTCGGGGGCAAGCGGGGCGCCATTCACGATGCTCGACCGCATCTCGGGCGACCTGGATCGCCAGTTCGACACAATGGTCCGCCAAGTTCGCCTGCTGGAGGCATTGCCCACTACCGATATGGGTCTGGCAAATTGGCCTTCGGCGCAGGCTTTGCCGGCCAATGCGACACGCTACAGCTATGTCGCGACCTCGACCGGCAAGGGCTTCTGCGCGCGCAGCATGGAAATCATCTCGGAGGGTCCCCATCAGAAGCCCAGGATTACCACCTCGACGTCGGGCGATTGCGTCGCGGGTTCAGCGCCGCCACAAAAGCCCACGGCATCCGCCCATAATACTTGAGCCTCGTTTGATGACGGAGCGGCTTCCAGGCCGCTCCGTCAACTGCCCGGGGGTCGTCCGCGCTCCTGCCTGTGTGCGGCTTCGTCGAGCGCGCCTAGGACGCGGTCGATCACGCCGGCATTGCTTGCGGCCTTGGGCAATTCCCGCACCGCGAACTGCTGGAGACGGGTGAGGTCGGCCTTGGGAACTACGATCTCAATCGGCATCTTGCCCAAATGCTCGGGCTTCACTCCCTGCGCCGTCCGCCCCGAAGCAAGGAAATGATCGAGGAACCGCTTGCGGTCAGCGAAGCTCCAGCCCAGTGCTTCGAGTTCTGTTGGGCTGATGGTCAGCAGGGCGATCGCGAATTCCATGATGTCGTCGAAAGCGAGCCGCAGGCGCACATCGTCCTTGCGCGAACGCAGACGGCGAAAAAGGTCGCCTTTCACGGAAGCGATATCACGCCATCGACCGCGCGCCACTCAGCCGGACGGATCAACCGGTCATGCTCGATCCGGACTGAATGCAGGGCGGCCTCGATCTCGCGCCGCCAGTGGTCGAGAAAATCGAACAGCACCGGGAAATCTGGCGCGAGATCATATTCCTGCCATACGAACAGCTGCAGCAGCGATGGCGCGTCGGGCCGGTAGAAGTGAATCTCCGCCGTCGTCAGTCCATAGCCCTGCAGCTGTGCGATAAAGCCTCGCTCGGTCATTGTAACGGTCGTGTAGATTCCGAGCCATTGTCCAGGTCATGCATGGCCGCGAGGATTTCGTCGATCGAAACCGCGCGCCTGGCACCGGGCGGCTTTCTCAAGGCTGGTTGGTCCCGCACCGCGGATCGATCGGACGCCCAGGATGCGAGGATGGCGCGTTTCACCTCCGGCTCCAGGCTCGGATGACGCGAAACGTCGAAGGGATGAAGAAAACGGGAAAATGGCTGCGACATGGCCGTGCCTCCTTTCCTAGTGTCGCTCCTTTCAAATGCGTGGGCTGTGCCCAGCACGATAAGATTTGGTACGACCTTGAGTCGCGTCAAGAGGGATTTTCGTCTCCTAAGCCACTGATAAGGGCGACATTGGCACTCACACTTATCGAGTGCCAAATTTTTTCGTTCCCCCTCTTGAACGGAAAAATGAAGCTTCCTAGTTCCGCGGAACCTGTCGTTCGGATGAACGCAGGCTATCACAACTACGCTTTTGCATCTGGAGGTTATGCATGCATTTCCGACCCTTGCACGATCGTGTGCTTGTTCGCCGCATCGACGCCGAGGAGAAGACCTCGGGCGGCATCATCATTCCCGACTCGGCCAAGGAAAAACCGCAAGAGGGTGAAGTCCTCGCGGTCGGACCGGGCACCCGCGACGAAAGCGGAAGGCTGACGGAATCGACGGTTAAAACCGGCGACCGCGTGCTCTTCGGCAAATGGTCGGGGACCGAGGTCAAGATCGACGGCGAGGATCTGCTCATCATGAAAGAGAGCGACATCCTCGGCGTGATCGAGACCCAAGCCGAGCTCAAGCAGGCGGCCTGAGCCGACCCGCTTTTACTCAAACATCAGGAAGGAAATCTTAGAAAGGAGTTGAGGCAATGGCTGCCAAGGAAGTGAAGTTTGCGTCCGACGCGCGTGATCGCATGCTGCGCGGCGTGGATACGCTTGCAAACGCAGTGAAGGTGACCCTGGGCCCCAAGGGCCGCAACGTGGTCATCGAGAAGTCGTTCGGCGCGCCGCGCATCACCAAGGACGGCGTCACTGTCGCCAAGGAAATCGAACTCAAGGACAAGTTCGAGAACATGGGCGCACAGATGCTGCGCGAGGTGGCGAACAAGCAGAACGACAAGGCCGGTGACGGAACGACGACCGCCACCGTGCTGGCCCAGGCGATCGTGCGCGAGGGCTCGAAGGCCGTCGCCGCCGGCATGAATCCGATGGACCTGAAGCGGGGGATCGACATCGCTGTCACGGCGGTGGTCGAGGATCTCCAAGCCCACGCCAGGAAGGTCAGCGCCAACAGCGAGATCGCGCAGGTCGCGACCATCTCGGCGAACGGCGACGAGGAAGTCGGCCGCATTCTCGCCGAGGCGATGGAGAAGGTCGGCAACGAGGGCGTCATCACCGTCGAGGAGGCGAAGAGCCTCGCGACCGAACTCGAAACGGTCGAGGGCATGCAGTTCGACCGCGGCTACCTCTCGCCCTACTTCGTGACCAATGCCGAGAAGCTCAAGGTCGAGCTCGAGGATCCCTACATCCTCATCCACGAGAAGAAGCTCTCGAACCTGCAGGCGCTGATCCCGCTGCTCGAGCAGGTGGTGCAGTCGGGCCGGCCGCTGCTCATCATCGCCGAGGACGTCGAGGGCGAGGCGCTGGCGACCCTCGTCGTCAACAAGCTGCGCGGCGGTCTCAAGGTTGCGGCGGTCAAAGCGCCGGGCTTCGGCGATCGCCGCAAGGCGATGCTCGAGGATATTGCTGTCCTGACCGCCGGCGATGTCGTCAGCGAGGAACTCGGCACCAAGCTCGAGAGCGTCACGCTCGGCATGCTCGGCCGCGCCAAGAAGGTCATCATCGACAAGGACAACACGACCGTCGTCGATGGCGCCGGCGCCCGCGCGGACATCGATGCCCGCGTCACGCAGATCCGGGCGCAGATCGAGACAACGGCGAGCGACTATGACCGCGAGAAGCTGCAGGAGCGCGTGGCCAAGCTCGCTGGCGGCGTCGCGGTCATCCGCGTCGGCGGTGCGACCGAGGTCGAGGTCAAGGAAAAGAAGGACCGTGTCGACGACGCGCTCCATGCTACCCGGGCCGCGGTCGAAGAGGGCATCCTGCCGGGCGGCGGGATCCCGCTGCTGCGCGCCCTCAAGGTGCTCGATGGTCTCAAGGTCGGCAACGACGATCAGCAGTCGGGTATCGACATCGTCCGCCGCGCTCTGCGCGCGCCGGCGCGCCAGATCGCCGACAATGCCGGCGAGGACGGCGCCTTCATCGTCGGCAAGCTGCTCGAGAGCGAGGACTATAACTGGGGCTTCAACGCCGCGACCGGCGTCTACGAAGACCTGGTGAAGACCGGCGTCATCGATCCTGCGAAAGTCGTGCGGACCGCGCTGCAGGATGCGGCTTCGGTCGCCTCGCTGCTCATCACAACCGAAGCGCTCGTCGCGGAGGTGCCGAAGGAGGAGAAGGCCGCGCCGATGCCGGCGATGGACTACTGAAGCCAGAGGCGGGCCGCATATCGGGCCCGCCTCTCTCCATCCACCCCGCTGGCGGCCCGCCGCGCGCTGATCGGAAGTTTCTCGACGAGCGGAGGTTGACCGTTCGATCGTGAAGGATCACGGCCCGGGAGTGGCGCGATCCGCGCGAACGGCGGGTCCAGCAGATTTGCAGCTGAGCGCCGCGCGCGCCGCAAGCGGCAGGCGCGCCCGCAGAGGCTGTGTTCCCGCGAGGTTCTACCGTGTCGTCGATTTCTCTAATTCTGTGGAATGGGCCGGTCGCGCAGCTTTGGTCGACCGACGTTGTCGCGGCGCCCGACCGCTTCAAGGAGCCTGATGGTGACTCTTAAAGACACCGGGCGCAGCGACAATGGACATGAAGTCGCGCAGCCCACTGGCTGGGCAAAACCGTTGACACCGACCTTCCTCACAAAGCCCTGGGGCCGCCGAGACGGGTTGCCGGGATCTGAGAATGCGCAGACGCTCGGCGAGATCGTCTATCAGTCAAACAGCCTCGGCCTGGTCATCAAGTGGCTGCAGACCAGCGAGGCCCTGTCGGTGCAGGTCCATCCGCCCGGACCCCGGCGCAAGCACGAATGGTGGCACATCATCGAGGCGCGACCCGGAGCCTATATCGATCTCGGTCTGCAAGAGACGGTGACACCTGACCGGATCGCCGCGGCGGCGCGCGATGGCAGTCTGTCGGGTCTATTGAACCGCATCGTCCCATTGCCTGGCGACAGCTTCTACATCGAAGCCGGCACCATCCATGCGTTCGGCCCGGAACTGACTGTGCTCAAAGTCCAGGAAGCGAACGACGTCACCTACCGCATGTTCGACTATGGGCGGCCACGCGAGCTACAGGTAACGCAGGCCGTCGGCGAGGCGCTGCTCACGCCGAGCGTGCCGCGCGCCTTCCCCGACGACGATGCGCCTTTTGCCGTCACGCCCATCACGCTCCGAGCCGGAGAGAAGGTTGTGGTCACGCCCGAGCGCGCCTGCCTGGCCGTGATAAGCGGCGGAGGCGATCTCGCAGATCACGCCTTCACGGCGGGCGAATGCTGGCTCGCTCGCGGACCCGTGGCGCTCCAAGCGCACACCCAATCGACGTTCGTGCTGGCCGAACCCCGGCCGCGAAATGCGCAAACATCCGATGATGGAGCCAATGATGAGTGACCATGCCTCGACTCCACCGGTCCGCCATGTCGCGCTGATCGGGAATTTTCCGCCGCGTCGGTGCGGCATCGCGACCTTCACTGCCGATCTCCACGCCGCGCTGCGCGCGGCCGAGCCGGACGCGAAGCTGTCGACCGTCGCCATGACCGATCCCGGCATGGCCTATCAATACCCGGAAGAAGTGGGCTACGAAATCGCCCAGGGGCGGCTCAAGGACTATCTCGCCGCGGTCGAGCACATCAATGCCCGCAATCCCGACATCGTCTGCGTCCAGCACGAGTTCGGCATCTTTGGCGGGCCGTCGGGCGAGCATCTGGCGGTCATGCTGGAGAAGTTGCGCGCGCCCGTTGTCACGACGCTCCATACGATCTTGCCGGAACCGGACCCGGATCAGCGCCGGGTGCTGGAGCGCGTCGCCGCGGCTTCCTCGCGGCTCGTCGCCATGACCGAGATGGGCCGGACCATTCTGACCCGCGATCTTGGGATCGCCCCCGAGAAGGTCTCGGTCATTCCGCACGGCATTCCCGACCTGCCTTTCCTCGATCCGGCTTACGGGAAGCACCACTTCGGGCTCGACGGGCGCGACGTGGTGCTGACCTTCGGCCTGCTGTCGCCGAACAAGGGCATCGAGGTCATGATCGCCGCGCTTCCCGAACTCGTGGAGCGCCATCCCGATCTCACCTATGTAGTCCTTGGCGCGACCCACCCGCATCTGATAGCGCGCGAAGGGGAAGTCTATCGCCACGAACTCGAAGCGCGCGTGCGCGATCTCGACCTTGAGGATCACGTTCGCTTCGTGAACGACTATGTAGACGCGCCGACCCTTCAGGCCTGGCTCTCGGCAAGCGACATCTACGTTACACCGTACCTCTCGGAAGCCCAGATCACGAGCGGCACGCTCGCCTATAGCGTCGGGCTCGGCAAGGCCGTCGTCTCCACGCCCTACTGGCACGCGCAGGAACTATTGGCCGAAAGGCGCGGCCACCTCGTGCCATTTGCCTCGCCAAAGGCTCTCGCCGAGGCGATCGGCATGCTCCTCAGCGACAGAACACTCCGCGACGAACTGCGGCGCAATGCCTATGACGCGGGGCGCGACATGGTGTGGCCGGTGGTAGCGCAGCGTTACATGGCGTTGTTCCAGGAGGCTCGCGAAGAGGCAGTGGGTGGTATCGACCTGACGCCTCTGCAAACGACGTCGACCACCCCGCCACAGCCTCACCTCGGCGTAATCGAACGCATGAGCGACGATTGCGGCATGCTTCAGCATGCGCGCTCGACGATTCCCGATCGCCGGCACGGTTACTGCCTCGACGACAATGCCCGTGCGCTGATGCTCGCCGCGCAGTGCGAAGCCGAGGAGATCGACGGTCGACGCGCCGTCAGCCTGGCGCGGACCTATGCCTCGTTCGTCGATTTCGCCTGGGACGAGGCTGCCGGCCGCTTCCGCAACTTCATGGGCTATGATCGCCAGTGGCTCGAACGCGAGGGCTCCGAGGACAGCTTCGGGCGCGGACTCTGGGCGCTCGGCCGCACGGCCGAGCTGACCCGTAGCCATGGCCTTAAACTCTGGGCGACCTCGCTTTCGGACCGGGTCATCCCGTGCAGCAACTTCCTAGCTAGTCCGCGCGCCCGCGCATTCGCGATCCTGGGCCTGGCGGCCTATCTCAAGGTGTATCCCGGCCATCGCGCGGCGCGCGCCCAGATCGAGATCTATGCGACCCAACTGCTCGACCTCCTCAGAGCGCAGCGAAGGGAGGGATGGACCTGGTTAGAACCGGTGCTCGCCTACGACAATGCACGGCTACCCGAAGCGCTGCTCCGCGCGGGCATCGTGCTCGAAAGCAAAGATATGCGGGAAGAGGCTGTGGCCGCCCTACGCTGGCTGTGCGGTCAGCAGACCGCACCCGAGGGCCATTTCCGGCCCGTCGGGACGCAAAGCTTCGGAGTTGCCTATGACGCGGCGCGCCCTTTCGATCAGCAGCCGCTCGAAGCCTGGGCGACAATCGAAGCTTGCGCCCTCGCCTTCGAACAGACCGCCGACCGCTTCTGGGTCGAGCAGGCCGAAGCGGCCTTCGCATGGTACTTGGGGGCGAACGATATCGGCCTTCGCCTCGCTACGCCTGACGGCGGCTGCTTCGATGGCCTCCAGGTCGATAGGGTGAACCTCAACCAGGGTGCGGAATCCATCCTCGCCTATCAGTTCGCGATCATGGCGATCCGGCGCCTGCGCACGCGGGCGAACCATTGCACCCAGCAGGCCGACAACCCGGTCGGAAGCGCCGAGGGGGCGGCTGCATGCACCTAATGAGCCCCGGCGTTTCCTCGTTGTACGCGCCATCGACGGTGGGTGCGAGGTGATCGATGTCTTCGGCTTTGCAGCCCTGCAGGCCAGCGCAGGCGGTTCGCATGCTCTGCGAACTCTGTCGCGAAGGACTTGCTGCATGGTCGGCATGGATACCGGCAGCCGGTCTTGCTCTACTCTGGCTGTCGCCCCCTCACCCCACGACAGGCACCCTCGTCCTGACCTGCATTGTTTTGGTGATGTCGGTGCTCGCGGCCGTCCACCACGCCGAAGTGGTCGCCCACCGCACCGGCGAGCCGTTCGGCACATTGATCCTTGCCGTTGCGGTCACCATCATCGAGGCGTCCCTGATCCTCTCGATGATGATCAGCGGGCCGGCGAGCGGGACGCTGCCGCGCGATACGGTCTTTGCCGCGATCATGCTGATCCTGAATGGGCTGGTCGGCCTGTGCCTGCTCGTCGGCGGGATCCGGCATCGCGAACAATATTTCGTACTCGAAGGGGTGAACGCCGCGCTGTGCGTGCTGGCGGCGTTAGCAACACTCGTTCTCGTGTTGCCGACCTTCGCTTCAAGCTCGGCCCCCAGCTACTCGAAGGCGCAGCTCGGCTTCACCGCCATCGCCTCCCTGGCTCTCTATGCCACTTTCGTTTTTGTCCAGACGATCCGCCATCGCGACTATTTTCTGCCGCCAGGCGAGGGCGATCTCCTGGCCAATGCGCACGCGCTTCCACCCACCAGCCATCGCGCTGCCCTATCGCTGGTCTTGCTGCTCATCGCGTTGCTCGCGGTCGTGCTGCTGGCCAAGCATCTCGCGGGACCGCTGGAACTGGCCATTGCCGCCATCTCGCTTCCGAGAGCAATTGTCGGCGTCGTGGTCGCGGCGCTCGTACTTGCGCCGGAGAGCGTGGCGGCCTACCGGGCCGCACGCCGGAACCGCCTTCAGACCAGCTTGAACCTGGCGCTGGGGTCCGCGCTCGCGACGATCGGCCTTACCATTCCTACAGTGGCGGTAGCAGCACTCGTTATGGGCTGGCAGCTGTCGCTCGGCATCGGCCCGCGCGAAATAACTCTGCTCGCCCTGTCGCTGGGCGTCGCGATGCTTTCGTTCGGAACCGGGCGAACCACGATATTGCAGGGCGCAGTGCACCTGGTCCTGCTTGCAACTTACCTTTTCACCATTCTCTCGAACTGAACCAAGGCAAACGCGGCTGTCGCTTTGCGGCCGCTTAAAATGGAGACCGCCACATGAAATATCTGTTGTTGCGTCAGGGGAAGGAAGACGGCGAACCGGCAACCGCCGAGCATTTCGACAGCGAGTTCGAGGCCACTAACTGGGCACGATCATGGCTGCAATCGCATGCCGAGCATGATCGCTATGTCCTCAAGCCGGAAGACGATTCCCGAAACCTGCTCATGATCCGCACGGTCGCCGGGCAGTGGTACGCCATGCCGTTAGCCGATCCAGTCCGCTGACGAACGGCGGACGGGCGCAGGCTTCGCGCCGCGTGCTTTAAACAAATCCCGGTCAATCAATGCGGCGCGGAACCATCCGGGTTGCGCCCGGTCATCATATACCATTGTTCCAAGGTGCTGGGCGCACCGATCAGCCGCTAGATGGCTTCACATACACTATAGGCCGCGGCATGCTCTTCATGCTCGTCCAGAATAGCCAATGCCCGGCTGAGCAAACCTTTGGCTTCGACCAGCTCCTCGGTCAGCACGCGCTCCGTGAAGTGCATGACGCGTCTCCTCCCGTGCGAATTCAGGCTTATTTAACACAAATACGCAGGGGAGGTCATCGAATTTAGTTTCCATTTTGGGAGAAGCCGGAACGGACGCATCATTCAAATACTGTCCGAATGCCGGCAAGATTCAGTGTTTGCGAACGAATTCGGCTCTGAGAACCAGGCCCTTTATGCCTTCGTAGCGGCAATCGATCTCCTGGCTGTCGCCCGTCAGCCGGATCGATTTGATGACGGTGCCCTTGCGGAGCGTCTGGCCCGCGCCTTTCACCTTCAGATCCTTGATCGTGATGACGCTGTCGCCATCGGCGAGCAGGTTGCCGACAGAGTCCCGCACCTCGACCTGTTGCCCGGCCTCGGCGTTGGACGCCGCCTCTGCGGCGGAGATCCACTCGCCCGATGCTTCGTCATAGACATAGTCGTCGCTCGTATCGCTCATTGGAAAGCCTCTGTGATTACCGTTCAGTCGAGATTCGCTGCGCCAGAAGACGCCGCCGTGATAGCCGCCGCGGCGCGCAGGGCTGCCGGAAAGTCTTCGCACAGGACGACCCGCTCGCTTCCCGCACCGAGCCCGACGCGCTCCAGCATCGCGCGCGGTTGCGACTGGAGACCCGAAAGGATGACCCTGGTGTTCGCCGACGCCGCTTGACGGACGATCTCCTCGATCGTCGTCACCCCGCTCGCATCGAGGAGCGGAACGCGCCGCATTCGCAGGATCACCACCCTGGGAGAACGGCCGATGCGGCGCAGCGTGTCGAGCAGCTCATTGGCGACGCCGAAGAAGATCGGTCCGTCGATCCGGAAAACCTCGACCCCATCGGGCAGGGCGTCGCGCTGATCGATCTCCTCGCTTTCGCCCTCCCGTACCTCACCACTGCGATCGTTGGCGATCTCGACCGTCCTGCTCATGCGCATCATGAAGACCAGCGACGCGAGCGTCACGCCCACGCCGATCGCGACGGTCAAGTCGACAAGGACAGTGAGACCGAAGGTGAGCAGCAGCAGCGCGCGGTCGCCATTGGGCATGCGCAGGAGCTGAATGAAGCGGTGATGCTCGCTCATGCCCCATGCGACCATGAAGAGGATCGCAGCGAGCGCGGCGAGCGGCACATAGGCCATGAGGGCGGAGCCGAAGAGGACGAACAGCAGCAGGAACACGGCGTGAATCATGCCAGCCACGGGCGTGATGGCCCCGGCCCGGATATTGGTGGCCGTGCGTGCGATCGCGCCCGTCGCCGGCAAGCCGCCGAACAGCGCGGAAGCAAGGTTCGCGACGCCCTGACCGACCAGCTCCTGGTTCGAGCGATGCCGCGAGCCGATCATGCCGTCAGCGACCACCGCGGAGAGCAGAGCCTCGATCCCGGCCAGGAAGGCGATCGTGAAAGCCGACGACATGACCGCCTGGAGCTTCGCCAGCGACACGTCGGGCAGGGCAGGGGCCGACAACCCCGTCGGCAAATTCGGAAAGCGCGAGCCAATGGTCTCCACGGGCAAATGCAGCAGCGCCACGATCGCGGCCGCGACGACCACCGCGATCAGGAAGCCCGGCCATTTCGGCGCCCATTTGCGCAGAGCCACGATGAGCGCCAGCGACCCCACGCCGATGGCGAGCGTCACGCCCTGCACGCTGCCGAGCGCGCCGAAATAGGCCTCCCATTTTGGAATGAAGTCTGCCGGTACGGCCTTCATCGAGAGGCCGAGGAAATCCTTCACCTGGCTGGACGCGATGATCACCGCGATGCCAGCCGTGAATCCGGTGACCACCGGCTGGGGAATGAAGCGAACGAGACTGCCGAGACCCGAATAGCCCGCGACGATCAGCATGAGGCCGGCCATGAGGGTCGCGAGCAGCAAGCCGTCATAGCCATGCTGGGCGATGACGTTGAAGACGACGACCACGAAAGCGCCTGTCGGACCGCCCACCTGGACGCGCGACCCGCCGAGCGCGGATATCAGGAATCCGGCGATGACCGCCGTGACGAGGCCTTTGTCGGGCGACGCGCCGCTGGCGATCGCGAGCGCCATGGCGAGCGGCAACGCGACAATCGCAACGGTCAGGCCGGCGACCGCGTCGCGCCGAAAGCGGCCCAGCGAATAGCCTTCGCCGAAAACCGTGACGAGCTTGGGCGTAAACGCAGTCAGCCGCGCGCTATGATACATTGCTCCCGACCTCCGGCGCTTCGGCCTGGTCGAACAGGACCGAAAGCACCCGTCTCGGCTGCCGGCCCGCCGCCGTCTCCTTGAGCCGCACTCCACGCCCGGCGCCATTACTCGGCGCATTCTCGCCGATGATCTCGATGCCGGCCGCCTCGAGCGCATTGATGACCTTGACCAGCGTGTCGACCACGCTGCGCACCTGGCCCTCGGACGACTCCATGCGCTGGATCGTCGGCAGCGAAACGCCGGAAAGAGCGGCGAGCTGGCGCTGGTCGATACCGAGCATCGCCCGGGCAGCCCGCATCTGCTGAGAGGTGATCAATCGCGTCTCCATGATGTATGAGACATCAAATCACAATCTTACATATCATAGCTTCGATATGCTAGATGGATATTGCATGTTGCTCCGCGCGAATGGAGCATCCCCTCTATGGAGCCTTCCGCCATGCCGAACCTGTTTGCCCGAACCCTGCTTGCCGCTCTCGACGAGGATGCGAGGGTTCAGCGCAACCTGGGGACCGCCGAGCTCATCGAGCAGGCGGTCCGCAATGGTGAGGGTCTGCTCGCCGCCGACGGGCCGTTCGTCGTCGCCACGGGCAAGCACACCGGCCGCTCGGCACAGGACAAATATATCGTCCGCGACGCCGAGACCGAGACCAGCGTCTGGTGGGGCAAGACCAACGTCCCTATGACGCCCGAGCATTTCGCCAATCTTCGCGTCGATTTCATCAAGGCGCTTGAAGGCAGGGATCGCCTCTACGTCGCCGATCTGTTCGGCGGCTCGCAGGCGGAGCACCGGGTCAATGTCCGCGTTGTCACCGAGCTCGCCTGGCACAGTCTCTTCGTCCGCACGCTGCTCGTGCGCCCCTCGGCCGACGAGCTCGAAGGCTTTGCCGCCGAATATACGATCATCGACCTGCCGAGCTTCCGTGCCGACCCCGCGCGCCATGGCTGCCGCAGCGAGACGATCGTCGCGGTCAACCTTTCCGAAAAGCTGATCCTGATCGGCGGCACCGCCTATGCCGGCGAGATGAAGAAGAGCGTGTTCGGCATTCTCAACTACCTGCTGCCGACGCGCGGCGTGATGCCGATGCACTGCTCGGCAAATATCGGCCCCGCCGGCGACACGGCCGTGTTCTTCGGCCTGTCGGGGACCGGCAAGACGACGCTTTCGGCCGATGCCAGCCGCACCCTCATCGGCGATGACGAGCATGGCTGGTCGGATACCGCGGTCTTCAATTTCGAAGGCGGCTGCTATGCCAAGATGATCCGGCTCTCCCCCGACGCCGAGCCGGAGATCTACGCCACCACCAAACGCTTCGGCACGATCCTCGAGAACGTGGTGATCGATCCCGAGACCCGCCAGATCGATCTCGACGATGACAGTCTCGCCGAGAACAGCCGAGGCTCCTATCCTATCGACTTCATCCCGAATGCGAGTGCGGACAATCTCGGGCCCGTGCCGGCGAACATCATCTTCCTGACAGCTGACGCCTATGGGGTCCTGCCGCCGATCGCCAAGCTCACGCCCGACCAGGCGATGTACCACTTCCTTTCGGGCTATACCGCGCGGGTCGCCGGAACCGAAATCGGCGTGACGGAGCCCTCGGCCACCTTCTCGACCTGCTTTGGCGCACCCTTCATGCCGCGCCACCCCTCCGTCTACGGCAATCTTCTCAAGGAGCGGATCGCCAAGGGCGGGGTGAAATGCTGGCTGGTCAATACCGGATGGACGGGCGGCGCCTATGGGACGGGGCAGCGCATGCCGATCAAGGTCACCCGCGCCTTGCTGAACGCGGCGCTTTCCGGTGACCTCGACACTATCACATGCCGCATCGATCCCATCTTCGGATTCCAAGTCCCCGTAGCCGCGCCGGACGTCGACGACCGCATTCTCGATCCTCGCTCGACCTGGGCCGACCCCGCCGCCTATGACGCGACCGCCGAGAAGCTCGCTCGCCAGTTCGCCGAGAATTTCCGCCAGTTCGAGGACGCCGTCGATGCCGCCGTCATCGCCGCCGGCCCCCGTGTGCTCAGCGATGCCTGAACCGGACGCGTTCGACGCGCTGCGCGATCGGCTCGCCAGGAAAAGCCGCCCGGCAAAGCCCGCCCCGCAGGCCGATCATGCCCCTCCGGCCTCGGTCTGGGCTGCGATCGGCCGAGCTGTTCTCGGGCGGTGTCCCTCTTGCGGAACGGGGAAACTCTTCCGGCGCTTTCTGAAGCCGGTCACGCAATGCGCCTCGTGCGAGGAGGACTGGTCGCCGCAGCAGGCGGACGACTTCCCCGCCTATGTCTCGATTTTCCTCACCAGGCATATCCTGGCGCCGCTGATCATCGCGCTCGTCAAGGATTCAGACCTTTCCGTCGCGGCCTTGATGGCCATCATCTTTCCCCTGGCGATCGTGATGATGATCGGGCTGCTGCAACCGGCCAAGGGCGCCATCATTGCCGTCC
Organism: Sphingomonas sp. TX0543; assembly: GCF_048565505.1. Taxonomy (NCBI): domain Bacteria; kingdom Pseudomonadati; phylum Pseudomonadota; class Alphaproteobacteria; order Sphingomonadales; family Sphingomonadaceae; genus Sphingomonas; species Sphingomonas sp. TX0543. The sequence goes on along the minus strand of NZ_JBLZUS010000003.1, from coordinate 169,152 downwards.
AATGGTGGTTCGGCATGCATGGATTTCCGCGGCGCCGTCAGGACACCTCCGGATGAGCACAGGCGTTTCACGGTTACCGCCAAAGTAAGCCGGGCCCTTACCGTACCGGCACGTCCGCGCCGCTTTGGTTGCCGCGCTCGGCGGCTAAGGAAAGAGACTGCTATGGAAGACATCTATATCGTCAGCGGCGTGCGCACGGCGATCGGCGATTTTGGCGGCTCATTAAAAGCCTTCAGACCCGCTGAACTCGGCGGCAAGGTCGCCGCTGAAGCGCTCCGCCGCGCCGGCGTGGCTCCGGGAGACGTCGAACACGTCGTGTTCGGCCAGGTGGGAAACACCAGCGCGCGCGACGCCTTCCTTGCGCGCGTCTGCGCGCTCAATGCCGGTATTCCGAGCGAGGTGCCGGCCTTCACACTCAACCGTCTTTGCGGCTCGGGCATCCAGGCGATCGTCTCAGCAGCGCAGATGATGAAGCTGGGCGAGGCAGCGATCACCCTCGCCGGCGGCGCCGAGTCCATGACGAACACGCCGTTCCATGACCATTCGACGCGCTTTGGCCAGAAGATGGGCAACGTCATGCTCGAAGACGCGCTGACCATCGGTCTCTCGGACCCGATCGGCGACTATCATATGGGCATCACCGCCGAGAACATCGCTGAACGCCACCAGGTGTCGCGCCGGGACATGGACGTGCTGGCCGTCACCAGCCATCAGCGCGCTGCCCGCGCCCAGGCCGAGGGCCGCTTCAAGGAGCAGATACTCCCGATCGAGATCAAGACCCGCAAGGGCACGGTCCTGTTCGACGCCGACGAGCACGTGAAAGGCGACACCAACCTCGAAACGCTCGCCGCTATGAAGGCGGCGTTCAAGAAAGATGGCAAGGTCACCGCTGGCAACGCCTCAGGCATCAACGACGGCGCTGCCGCCGTGGTGATGGCGACACGTGCTGCGGTCGATGGGCGGGGCCTCAAGCCGCTGGCCCGCATTGTGGCCTGGGGCCACGCCGGGGTAGAGCCAGAATATATGGGCGAGGGCCCGATCAAGGCCGTGCCGATCGCGCTCAAGCGCGCCGGCCTAACGCTCGATCGGATCGACGTGATCGAGAGCAACGAGGCTTTCGCTGCCCAGGCTGCCGCGGTCGCCAAGGTGCTCGGTTTCGACCCCGAGAAGGTGAACCCAAACGGCTCGGGCGTCGGCCTCGGCCATCCGGTCGGCGCAACCGGGGTAATCCTGACTATCAAGACCCTTTACGAATTGAGACGAATCGGCGGGAAATATGGCTTGATCACAATGTGCATCGGGGGCGGCCAAGGTATCGCCCTCATCATCGAAAATTTAGTCTAGAGATTGTTCGAACCGGCTTCCCTGCTGCGGGGCAGCGTGCGGAGCCATTGATGATTATAACCTCGCAGCCCGCACGACGTCGTCCAGATAGCGGTCGAGCAGCAGTTGTTGTGATGTGAACTTGGCGATATTCGCGTCGCGCAGCCGTTCGAGATTGAGCAATTTCCAACGCACGGCCGGCAGTTCCGCGAGAGCTGGGCTTAGGCCGGCAGCATTCCAGTCGGGCTCTATCGCGAGGAAGCTCGTCAGAAACCGCCGGCTGCCCGACGCCCCGGCCATCTCTCCCGCCTGGCTGATCAACCGATCCCTTGCAGCCAGCAAGGTCTCCAGGCTTTCATTCTCGACCGTCATACCCACGAACTCGGCATCATATTGCGCGGAGATGTCGAGGCAGTGAGGGGCGAGCAGTTCGTGGATGGGACGGGGATGGCTGACGAGATAGATGAGGAAGGCGCGGAAGAGCTGTTCGTCGATACCGCCGTGGGAAAGGAGATGATGGATGTCGAAGAGATCGCGGGGATGCTGGCGATCGAGCGCCGCCGCCATCTTGCCTGCGTAAAGGTCGGGCAGCGAGACCACCTGCATCTCCGCAAAGCCGAACCGGTCCTCGACGGCCGGGACAACTGTCCGCACCTCGGGCGGGTAGACCGTGCCGCGCAGAACCGGGGAAACCTCGATCTTGATCGCGGCGCCGCCCGAATGGACGATCAGGCGCTTGCCGTCCGCCAGAAGATGCCGCTCGACCTTCAGGCCCCGCGCCTCGAGACGCTCGGCGACGCGGTCCAGCCCGTCGCTCACAGCGCGCAGCGAGGTCTCGCGGTCGGCGACCGGGAGATAGACGAGATCGATGTCGACCGAGAGGCGAGGGAGGTCGCGCACGAACAGGTTGATCGCCGTCCCGCCCTTCAAGGCGAAGTCCGCCTCCGGCGCGATCTGCGGAATCGCGCGCAGCAACAGCGCCACCTGGTCGATGTAGCGCTCCGACGTCATGCCTCGCCTTCCCGCGCCGCGACGAAGGAGGCCGGTACCGTGATCTGGTAGTGCGGATCGAGCCGGCCGCCGGCCGCGAGCTGTCGCTTGCCCTTGCCGAGATCGACCTGGGTCCGGTCGACATGTTTGGACCAGCCATGTCCATGGCGATCGGCGTAGAACAGGAACAGCCGTTTCGCCCGCACGCTGCGGCAGCTTGCGAGCAACTGCGTGACGAGCCGGGGTCGCAGATTGGAGAGCCCCTGGAACATCTCGTCGGCGAGTTCGAAGGCCACGTCTTCCGGAACTTCATCCAGCATTTCGATCGACGCGCGCTCCTCGCCGGCGACTCGCAGGAAATTGTCCCAGGGATCGGACCGCGACGGTTCCTTGACCGCGCTGCCGAGCCTGCCCGTGCCGAGCTCATAGCGCCGCCACTCGACGCCAAGCGAGACGTTCGAGAAGAGCAAACGCGTGCGGACGAAGAGCGCCGCGTCGAGCGGGAGCCGCCCGAGCCAGGGCGGCGCGCTGAACTCAGGATCGTAGAGATGAACCTTCGCAGGACCCCCGAGCTTGAGATAATGCCCCTGACCGAGAAGATCGAGCGCCGTGGGGCCGCCGACATAGAAGCTCGACGGCCGCAGCGCCTGGGCGGAAGCGACCGCGAGATCCCAGCGAAGCCCGGGTGAGGAACCGCCCGACCGCCGGTAGACCCGGGAGGCGACACGCTCGAGCCAGTGGTTCTTCACATAGGCATGGATCGAGGAGCGCGATATGCCCTGATCCTGCAGCCAGGCGCTGTCGACCAGCTGCCCGGGCGCCAGTCGGGACAGGAGTCGGTTTAGCGGAGGGCTCGTTTGTTCATCCATGACGAACATTTTGACATGGATGCAAACCAGCGGCAATGAGCTGGTTTAGAAATATGCTGAAGCGTTCACCCTGAGTTTGCTTCTTGGGGCATTTGTAAACCAACGACGCCGCTTTGGCGCGACCAAGCCGGACGAAAGGGAGGGGAGATGCGCGAGGTTCTCAAAATTGCGGCGGGCGTGTTCCTCGGCATGCTCGCCTTCTGGATCGTGACGACCATCCTGCCGACCTTCCTGCCGCCGAGCGCCGAGGCGCAGGCCGCACAAGACCTGCTGGAGCGCCAGTTCGCGCCGGCGCATTGAGCGGGAAATTCAGCGGGGCGAGGGGAAGTCGGCCCTAGGCCGACTTGCGCCCCCATTCCCGGTTGATGCCGAGCGCGGCCAGCGTGCACAGCGCGCCCGAGAGCAGATAGGCCCCGACCGCGATCAGCCCGAAATTGCTCGCGAGCAGCAGCGCAGCGAGCGGCGCGAAACCAGCGCCGATCAGCCATGCCGCCGTCGCCGTCGTGCCCGCTCCCGTATAGCGGTGCTTGGGCGAGAAGCTTCCGTTGACCGCGCCCGAGGATTGCCCGAACGCAAGACCCAAGAGCAGGAAGCCCAGCATCATGTAGGTCCACTCGCCGCTGTCGCCCTTGCCGAGCAGTTGCGGTGCGAACCCACTATAGGCCGCGATGAGGGCGGCCGATACGCCGAGCACCGTGCGCCGTCCGATCCGATCCGCGATCACGCCGGACAGCATGACCGCGACGACGCCGACGACCGCGCCGACGATCTCGATGACGAGGAAGCGCGCGGGCGCCTCATCGTGGAGAATGACCCAGGAGAGCGGGAACACCGTGACGAGATGGAACAGCGCGAAGCTCGCGAGCGGCGCGAAGGCCCCGAGCACGACGGTCCGCCCTTCCTCGCGGAACATCTCCATCACGGGCGAGGGCTGAAGCTCCCGGTTCTCGTAGAGGCGCTCGAAACCCGGCGTCGAAATCAGGCGCAGACGGGCGAACAGCGCGACGACGTTGATCGCGAAGGCGACGAAGAAGGGATAGCGCCAGCCCCAATCGAGGAAATCGGCCGGCGAGAGCGTCGTCAGCAGGAAAGCGAAGACGGCCGCGGCCACGAGAAGCCCAAGCGGCGCTCCAAGCTGCGGGATCATCGCGAACCAGCCGCGGCGCTCGGACGGCGCGTTCAGCGACAGCAGCGAAGGAAGGCCGTCCCAGGTTCCGCCGGTCGCGAAACCCTGGCCGATGCGGAGCAGGCCCAGCATGAGAATGGCGAAGACCCCCGCCGACTGGTAGCTCGGCAGGAAGGCCATCGCCATCGTCGAACCGCCCAGCAGGAAGAGCGCGATCGTGAGCTTGACGCCGCGCCCATGCTGCCGGTCGATCCACAGGAACAGGAACGCGCCGATCGGACGGGCGATGAACGCGAGCGCGAACATCGCAAAGGAATAGAGCGTCCCAGTCAACCGATCGACGAAGGGAAATATGACGCTGGGGAAGACCAGCACCGAGGCAATCGCATAGACGAAGAAGTCGAAGAATTCCGACGTTCGCCCAATAACGACACCGACCGCAATTTCACCCGGTTTGATGCGATGCTCGCGCGCATTTATCAGGCGCGCGTCGCGTTCCAGCGGAGTGGACGACGCCGGTTCCATGGTCGTGCTCACCATCCCCTGCTTCCCTCCTTCGACATCAAATTGTACTGTCCGTGAGCACTTTAGCACCAACGCATTGATTCGCGATCCTGTTTGATGGTGACCGATATGCGGCGGATAACAATTGACCTGCGTCAAAGTCGCGTGGGCCGCGGGAGGGCTATCGGGTCATATGCCTAGGCGAGAATCCCCCATCCGGCGCTGGATGCGCACATTGTTGGCCACGGGCGCGCTCGCGCTCCTGAGCGGCTGCGACATGGTCGTGATGAACCCCACGGGTGATATCGCGCTCCAGCAGCGCAACCTTATCCTCACCGCAGTCGGCCTCATGCTGCTGATCATCGTACCGGTGATGGTGCTGACCGTGCTGTTCGCCTGGCGGTATCGGCGCGGCAATCCCAACAAGGTCTACGATCCAAGCTTCGATCACTCGACCACGCTCGAGCTCATCATCTGGTCGGGTCCGCTTCTCATCATCATCGCGCTCAGTCTCGTGACCTGGACGAGCACCCATCTGCTCGATCCCTTTCGGCCGCTCGAGCGGATCGCGCCGGGCCGGCCGGTGCCGGCGAACACGAAGCCGCTCGAAGTGCAGGTCGTGGCGCTCGACTGGAAATGGCTGTTCATCTATCCCGAGCACGGCGTCGCATCGGTCAACGAGCTCGCCGTTCCCGTCGATGTGCCGGTCCATTTCTCGATCACCTCGACCAGCCAGTTCAACACCTTCTACGCCCCGACCCTCGCCGGCATGATCTACGCCATGCCCGGCATGAAGTCGGAGCTGAACGCGGTACTCAACAAGCCCGGCGACAGCTGGGGCTATTCCGGCAACTATACCGGGCGCGGCTATTCCGACATGCGCTTCCAACTGCGCGGCATGAGCCAGGCCGACTTCACGTCCTGGGTGGCAGGGGTGAAGAAGGGCGGCGGCGCTCTCAACGCGGCCGACTATCTCAAGCTCGAGGTTCCGAGCGAGAAGGTGCCCGTGATCCGCTACGCGGCGGTGCAATCGCAGCTCTTCGACCGCGTCCTCAACCAGTGCGTCGCGCCCGGCAAGCCCTGCATGGTCGATGTCATGGCGCAGGACAGCGCGCGCTCGGCCGAGAGCCTGCGCCGTCTCGGCCACGCGCCCGCCAGCGACACCGCCATGCCCGTGCCGCGGCCATCCCCCGGCGACCCGCACAACCATCCCATGTCGTCTCCGGTTCGGCCGCTCGCTCCGAGCGCGTCCGCCACGACGAACCCATGATCAAGACCGCGAGACCAGCCAGATGACCAGCACCAGTCTCACCAAGACCATCTTCGGTCGCCTGACGTGGGAGTCCTTCCCCATCCACGAGCCGATCCTCCTCGGCACCTTCATCGTGGTCGCATTGCTCGGGGTCGCGATCGTCGCGCTCATCACCCGCTACCGCCTCTGGGGCTATCTCTGGAAGGAGTGGTTCACGAGCGTCGATCACAAGAAGATCGGCATCATGTACATCGTGCTCGGCATCATCATGCTGCTGCGCGGCTTCTCCGACGCGATCATGATGCGGCTGCAGCAGGCAATGGCCTTCGGCGCGAACGAGGGCTACCTCAACGCTCACCATTACGACCAGATCTTCACCGCACACGGGACGATCATGATCTTCTTCGTGGCGATCCCGCTGGTCGTGGGTCTCGTGAACTTCGTCATGCCGCTGCAGATCGGCGCGCGCGACGTCGCTTTCCCGTTTCTCAACAATCTGAGTTTCTGGCTGACCGTGGCGGGCGCGGTGCTGTGCATGATCTCGCTCTTCGCGGGCGAATTCGCGCGGACGGGCTGGCTGAGCTATGCGCCGCTTGCCGAGCTCGCCTATAGTCCGGACACAGGCGTCGACTATTACCTATGGTCGCTCCAGATAGCGGGCGTCGGCACGACACTCTCGGCCATCAACATGGTCGCCACCATCATCAAGATGCGCGCACCGGGCATGTCGATGATGAAGATGCCAGTCTTCTGCTGGACCGCGCTCTGCTCGAACGTGCTGGCGATCGCCATCTTCCCCGCGCTCACGGCCGCCTTCTTCCTGTTGCTGCTCGACCGCTACGCCGGCACCAACTTCTTCACGAACGAGCTCGGCGGCGCGCCGATGATGTACTGGAACATGGTGTGGATCTGGGGCCATCCCGAGGTCTATGTCCTCGTGCTCCCGGCCTTCGGCATCTATTCCGAGATCACCGCGACCTTCTCGGGCAAGCCGCTCTTCGGCTATTCCTCGATGGTCTACGCGACCGTGGTCATCACGATCCTCTCCTATCTGGTCTGGCTCCATCACTTCTTCACGATGGGTGCCGGCCCAAGCGTCAACAGCTTCTTCGGCATCGCGACGATGGTCATCTCGATCCCGACCGGCGCGAAGATCTTCAACTGGCTCTTCACGATGTACCGGGGCGACATCAGGTTCGACCTGCCGATGCAATGGGTGGTCGCCTTCATGCTGACCTTCACGGTCGGCGGCATGACCGGCGTGCTGCTGGCGATCCCGCCGGCCGACTTCGTGCTCCACAACTCGCTGTTCCTCGTCGCCCACTTCCACAACACCATCATCGGCGGCGTCGTCTTCGGCCTGTTTGCCGGCATGGTCTACTGGTTCCCCAAGGCATTCGGGTTCAAGCTCGACGAGTTCTGGGGCAAGGTCGCCTTCTGGGGCTGGGTGATCGGCTACTGGGTCGCCTGGACGCCGATCTACATCGTCGGCATGATGGGCACGACGCGGCGCGTCCACCATTTCGACGATCCCTCGATCCAGCCCTACTTCATCGTCGCCGGCATCGGCGCGCTCATCATTCTCGTCGGCATCCTCGGCTTCGTGATGAGCATCGTCATGGGCATCGTGAAGCGCAAGCAACTCGCCGACACGACCGGCGATCCGTGGAACGGCCGGACCCTCGAATGGTCGACCTCCTCGCCGCCGCCCGCCTATAATTTTGCTTTCACGCCGGTCGTCCACGATCTCGACGCCTGGTACGACATGAAGTCCAGGGGCTATGAACGGCCCGCGGGCGGCTTCCGGCCGGTCCACATGCCGCGCAACACCGGCGCTGGCGTCATCCTCTCCGCGCTCGCCCTTGCCATGGGCTTCGGCATGGTCTGGTACATGTGGTGGCTGGCGGCGCTCAGCTTTGGCGGCCTCCTCGTCGTCGCGATCGCACACACCTTCAACTACAACCGTGACTATTTCATCCCGGCCGAGGAGGTCGCAACCATAGAAAGCGGGCGCTCAGAGCTGCTTGCGGCGGGGGCCTGACATGAGCGACGCGATTACCGAAACAGCCGCAGCCGCGCCCGTCTGGCATGTGACCGAGGAGCATTCGCACGAGCATGGCGGCAGCGGTCCGACCATCCTCGGCTTCTGGATCTATCTGATGAGCGATGCGCTCATCTTCGCCTCGCTCTTCGCGATGTTCGGCGTCGTCAGCACGAGCTTTGCAGGCGGACCGCAGCCGCGCGACATCTTCGACCTGCCGCTGGTTGCGCTGAACACCGCCTTCCTCCTCGCCTCCTCGATCACCTTCGGCGCCGCGATCCCCCATATCGAGCAGGGACGCGTCGGCCCCACGCGGGCATGGCTCGCGATCACCGGGCTTCTCGGTGCGGCCTTCGTCGGCATCGAGCTCTACGAGTTCGCGCATCTCTTCGCCGAAGGCGCGACACCGCAGCGCAGCGCCTTTCTTTCGGCCTTCTATACTCTGGTCGGCACGCACGGCGCGCACGTCACCGTGGGCCTCATCTGGATCACCGTCATGCTCGTGCAGGTCGGCCAGCGCGGCCTCATTCCCGAGAACCGGCGCCGGCTGATGTGCCTCAGCATGTTCTGGCACTTCCTCGACATCATCTGGATCGGTGTCTTCACCTTCGTCTACCTGTTCGGAGTCATCCGGTGAGCAATCCCTCCCATCATACGGCCGCACACCCCGAGCACGCACAGGCATCGGCCCACAACAGCCGCCACTTCTGGATCGGCTCGATCCTCGCGATCGTCCTGACGGCCGTACCCTTCTGGCTGGTGATGACCGGCGTGCTGCGGGACATGCAGACGACCGCCATCCTGATCTTCGCCCTGGCCCTGATCCAGATCGTCGTGCACGTAGTCTTCTTCCTCCATCTCGACACACGCTCCGAAGGCGGCTGGACCTTGCTCGCCTTCCTGTTCACGGCCGTCATCGTCGTGCTTACGATCGGGGGATCGATCTGGGTCATGTACCACCTCAACGCGAACATGATGCCGATGCCCGCAGATGGGGTCGCCCAGATGCATGACATGTCGGGGAACCACTGAGCGGCGCATGCGCGAAGAGCCCGGCGAAGGACCTCCCCCGCCGCGCCGGACCAGAGGGGCGCTGACCACCGGGCTGGCCATCTGCACGCTCATATTCCTGGCCCTCGGCATATGGCAGATCGAGCGCCGCGCCGGGAAGCTCGCCTTGATCGCGGCCGTCGATGCGCGTGTGCGCGCGCCCGCGACGCCCGCCCCAGGGCCGGACGGCTGGCCCCGGATCGCCGCGGCGGACGACGCCTATCGTCACGTCTCCGCCCACGGCGTCTTCGAGAATGATCGCGAGACGACGGTGCAGGCCGTCACCGAGCAAGGGCCTGGCTACTGGGTGCTGACGCCGCTCCGCACCGACGAGGGCTGGGCGGTGCTCGTCAACCGCGGGTTCGTTCCGCCCGAGAAACGCGACCGCACGGCGCGCCGCGAGGGGGAGCCCGAAGGACCCGTCACCATCACAGGGCTTCTGCGGTTGAGCGAACCCAAGGGCGCGTTCCTGCGGCGCAACGACCCTGTGGGAGGGCGCTGGTATTCGCGCGACGTCGCCGAGATCGGGAAGGCGAGGGGGGTGCCACGCCTCGCACCCTATTTCATCGATGCCGCAGCGGGCGCGCCCGCCGGCCAGCCGATCGGCGGACTGACGATCGTCCGCTTCTACAATCATCACCTCGAATATGCCCTGACCTGGTTCGCGCTCGCGATCCTGTCGATCGTCGGGATCGTCGTGGTGCGCCGCGCAGACCGCTGAGCGGCGGTCAGTCGCCCGGCCTCTCCACACTCTCACCCTTCGCGCCGGGCACCGCCACCAGCTCGCCCTCGAGCCAGGCCAGGAACGAGCCATCGGCGAACCGTCGCGGCGTGACGATGAAGGACGCTGCTTGATCCTTCCTGCCGCCACCTTTCGCGCCGTCGTCCGCGCAAAGCACGGCGTGCAACAAAAGGCGCTCGCCATTCTCGTGCTCGACGGCGATCTCGATGTCCTGACCCGGCCCCGCCGGCGACAGCGTCCGGCTGACGGTGCATTCGAGGCCGTGGGCATCGAGCTTGGTTTGCAACGCGATCAACGCCTGGAAGACATCCCGCTCAAAGGCGCTCGCGACCGGCATGAAATGCTGCCCGTTCAGGATGGGCTGCGCATAGCCGCGAAGCGCCCGGGCCTTGCCAAGTGGGTCGACCTCGCAGACGACGAGAACGAGATAGGGCCCCGGCACGTCGAAGCTGCCGAGGATTGCCTCTGCGACGACAAAGGGCTGGGCGTGCCCGAGCAATGCCGCCCGTCTTCCTGCACCCTGGGCGAACAACAAGACAGCGCCAGGCACGGCGGCGTCGCCCGCGGCCCCACGCTTGTCGGACAGGCGGTGCGCCATCTCACCGTTCCAGTAAGGCGCGCTCCGCGTCCAGAGCACATCGGCCAGCGCTATGCCGGGCATGACCTCGAATTCCGCAGACAGGCGCGGAAAGCCTGCAAGGCGCGCCGTTGCGCCAGGACGAACGAGGCGCAGCCGGTCCCGATTAGATCAAGCCAGACAGAGGCCGTGGCGGTCGCGGCGGCGACGCGGGAAGGTGATGGCTACCGGGCAGAAGGGAAAGAAAGGCTTGCACGGTTCAAGGGCTTGGCTCTCGCTTATCGACCGATCCGCGCGAGCGGAAAGGTCATGTGAACCTCCAACCCGCTATCGTGCCAGGTGCGATCGAGCTTACCGCGCAAGGTAGTGACACTCGTCAATTCGAGCCTGCTGCCGAAGCCCTGCGTCATGGGCGTATTCTCATCACGCTTCGGACCGCCTGACTCGCACCAGCGAATTTCTGCCAGCTCACCGACGACGGCGATGTCGATGCGCAATCGGCCGTCCACTGACGCGAGCCCGCCATATTTGGCGGCGTTGGTCGCCAGTTCGTGAAACAGGAGGCCTAATGTCGGCATCGCTTGATGGCCGATCGGCACCGCATCACCATCGATGACGATCCGCGCGTGCCAATCGTCATTGTACGGGGCCAGCACTTCGCCGATGAGCGCAGGCAGGGTGGTGCCTCCTTCCGATCGGCCATCTTCACTGAAGTCGGCCAGGATCAGGGCATGGGCTCGAGACAGCGATTGCAACCGCGCTGAGAGGTCGTCGGCCAGTTCATCGACGCTGTTCGCACCTCGGGCGCTTAGCGCGACCAGACTGTTGGCGAGCGCGAACAGATTCTTGATGCGGTGATTCATCTCGCGCAGGATCAATGGCGCGCCGCAGCCTCCTTGGCGGCTGAGATATCACGCGCGATCTTCGACGCGCCGAGGACGTTGCCGGCTTGGTCCTTCACTGGCGAGACGGTGAGTGCGATGTCGACCAGACTGCCGTCCTTACGCCGGCGGACCGTCTCGAAATGGTGGATTCGCTGGCCGGCGCGGAGCTGGAGGATGATTGCCTCTTCCTCGTGAAGCCGTTCTTCGGGGATGATCATGGTGATCGGCTGCCCGATAGCCTCCTCGGCGGTATAGCCGAACAGCTTCTCGGCGCCAGCGTTCCAGCTCATGATGATGCCGTCGAGCGTCTTGGAGAGGATCGCATCGTGACTGTTCTCGACGATCGCGGCAAGCCAAGCCCCCGCCTCGAAGGGGACACGCCGGCTGTCGGCTTCCCCGGCTTCGGTCCGGGCGAGGCTTTCGGTCAATTTAGAATGAGTAGGCCGTTCCGTCATGCCAAGTCCATCGGTCAGTTAGATGCCCCTTAGAGGAGCCACGCTGTCCCGATTGGTAGGCGGCGTGCTGTTGGATATCGCATAGCGGCGCATAGGACAATTCGGGAAACCAGCGCCGCGCCCATGAGTTACGTCAACCCAAGTTAGCTGACCGCCATCAAGCCGGCGGCGTCGGATAGCAGATGAGCTGCCGGGACTACGTGCGTGATGACCGTATCGACCAATCCATATGCCGTCGTCGTCGATGACGATGTTCTAATCCTTATGCACATCAGCGACATATTGGCCGACGCCGGCTTCCAGACCCTTGAGGCGTCGAACGGCGACGATGCGAAAGCGCTCATCGACGAGAAGGGCAACGGCATCGCCCTGCTCTTCACCGACGTGCAGATGCCCGGATCGTTGGATGGGTTCGCGCTCGCCCGCCACGTCGCCGACCATTGGCCCGAAATCGAAATCGTGGTCGCGAGTGGCCTTTTGAAGCCGCAGGCGGGCGACATGCCGGCGCGGGGCACTTTCATATCGAAGCCGTTTAGCGCCGAGGTCGTCCGCGACCATCTGCGGCGCACCTTGCCAGCCGAAAAAAGGCCCCATCCGCTGGCATAGATGCTTGCGATCGAGGCAAGATCCGCACACGCGATCTTGCGGCGGTGGCGCCCCCATTACGCACAAGACTGTTCTTGCGAGGACGTGGGCCGGGATGCCGGTCAGCAGGCATTGGGTGCAGTAGAAATGCCGAAGGCTTAAACGATCCCCCGCTTACGCCAGCGATCCCCAGCAGCTTGAGTCGCGACAAGCTACTGGCAAACGTCTTGTTGGGGTTCTTCGCCGGCTTACCATCGTAGCCGCAAAGCATAAGATTATCGGGATTGCTACGTCGCAAGAGCCAGCCCGTCAATTTTAAGCACGCAACGATATTTGCGGATTAGATGCCCACATCAAGCGGAGCACACTCGTAGGTACGGGCGTGCAGATCCCAGCGCGCGATCTTCTCCAGCTGCTCAAACTCGCGGATCGCAAGCGCTATGGCTTCCTCCTCATCCGCGGCTTCGAGGATCTCGATGCTTCTCTGGCAGCAATGGTGATCATGTCCGGTCGAATCCGGGATCTCGTTGAAGAAGCAGATTCGAAAGGCGGCCATCGTTCGTTCCTTCGCTTCCGCTGCTTATGCTTTGGGTCAGCGAGCGTCGCTACGTATTGTCCCCACATGTGTCGGGCATGTCGGGCAGCCTGCCCGTCATCAAGCCGATTCAGCGGCCACCACGGACACTAGCAAGTTCCTATTGAGGCCCATTCCCGGCTCTGCAGCTTTCTCTTCCAGAGCTGCTCGATGGCGATGAACTCGTCCGGGCTCGCCGCTGACCCGCTCACCTCGCGCTCCACCCGAGCATCGTCACCAATGAAAACCGGCGGCAAGCCTATGTCCGCGGCGCGCATAGGCAGCGCCGGGCAGCGCGCGCCTCGGCCTAGATGTCCTGTGCGTGCTGCGGTAGCGCGCGTTTCTCCTGGCGTTCCCAGGTTTCGATCAGGAACAATGCCAGCGAACTGGGCGCGTTGATCGCGAGGCGAGCGATGCGCGGGTCAATCCGCCGGAAGCCCTTTTCACGCGCGTGGGCGTCACCTCCATGCGTTCGCAGTGCACCTATTCCTTTCGCGACGAACGTGAGGCCGCTTAGGATCTGGCCGATGTCGCCCTCCACTTCAACGGGCAGGTCGCTGCGCCCCGGCGACAGGTTTAACGGTTCCTGGACCGCGCGCATGAGGCCGTCGATGTCCTTACGGGGCGGCAGCGGCGACCCGAGCTCGATGAGGATGGATCGGCAGACAGCCTCAATGAGCGAGCAGGCGGCGGTGACCGCATCTTCCGGGTCATCCTGGAGATTGGGGAGCGCCCGCGCGATCTCCATCTGCACCGTGTCGAAATCGAGCGTCTCGACCTTCTGAATGAAGGGTTCGACGATCGTTCCGGAGCTCTGGCGTCTGGTTAGGACCGCCTTGCCGCCTACGATGACCACTGCCAGTTCGTCTGCGGCGAGCGCCTTGTTCAGATGCTCGCGAACCGCGATCGCCTTGTCTGGATCCGTCAGATATTCGCGCGGATCGCAGACCTTCTCGATGATGCGCGTGATGTAGACATCGCCCTGGCCGTCATAATGATTGGCGGTCTGGCGCAGGAAATCCGTGGTCGCCAGCACGCGCGAACTCGCGCCGATGCGCATGTCGAGACCGCAATCGAGGAAGAATTGTTCGATCTTCGGACCGGACCGATAGATGCCGATCGCCGGACGGTTGTCGTTACCGGCGCCGCCCGTGATCGTGTCGACCAGCGCCTTGACGACGAAGGGGGAGAATTCACGCTCATAGTTTGGCCGCTGCATCCGGTGACGGAGCCAGTCTGTCGAGTTTGGCGAGGAAAAAGCGTTCGCTCCACAGATCGAGCGATCTGAGTTCGGCCGGGCGCAGGAAGCGGCGCACGTCGTCAGCGGCCGCCATCCAGTCGATCTTTGCGATCGTTCTCCCGAGCGCTTCGTTCAGCCACCCCGTGTCGACGGCGATGCGGTCATCGCCCGCCCAGGGGCCAGCCTGGACAAGCGCCGTCCGCAGAAGCGGCAGATTGGGCGCCACGCCTTTGGCGACATACCAGGAGAAGTCGAACCAATCCCTGCCTTTGAGAAATCCCCGGCACAGGAGGGCATGAATCTTTAGTGCGAAATTGGACGGCAGATCTTGGTGGCGGACCTCGTAATCCGTTGGAAAATCGAGATAGGTCGATGCCTCGCCCGAGCCCGCTGGTGGGTTGACGTCAATCTCCAGCTTGATCCGGATCGTCTTCGGCTTGCCCGCTCCAGCGAAAGACAAGTCTAGCTGGCTCGCGATGGAATCGTTCTTGATCAGCGCCTGGCGGATTGCCGTGTCCATCTTCGTCCTGGGCAGGGCATCGAGCTTCAGCCCGAACTGGCCGAACACCTCAATCAGCGTCTTGAGATAGGGCGTCCAGTCGAACCCTCCATCGGGCTCACGCAGCAGGAAGTCGAGATCCTCGGAGAAGCGCGGCAGGCCGTGGAGGATACGCAGGGACGTGCCCCCCTGAAAGAGGGCGACGTCGAAGAAATCGCCGCGCCACAGCGCGTAGAGCGCGATTTCCTGGAGGATTTCCTTGACCGCGTTTTCTTCCTCAATCGCGTTGGCGGCATCGTAGCTGCGCAGTTTCTCCTGGATGATATCAATCATCTGCTGATCGCTCCTTCCTCGCCGCCATCACAACGCTTTCGAGCGAGGCGAGGAAGCCGTTCACCGCTTTGTGCTTGTAGACCGGCCGCAGTTTGGCAAAATCTTTCCTTCGGAGCCCGAAGAGCATCTCGTCATCGATCCGCATGCCCCGCGTCAGCCATTCGGTGCCTGCCCACTGTTCCTTGCGGAGCGCCACGAGGTCCAGCAGGGCCCGCAGCGGCTGTGCGACGAAGGCGGTGAGCTTGCCCATGACAATACGATCGACGCCTGTCAGGAATTGATAATCCTTGATGGCAAGCGGATGGAAGCTGAACCCGCCGAAATCGGGCGTTTCGAAGCGGAACGTCTTGCGACGTGGAGACACGCTCGCGGTCTCGAAGACCGCTTCGGGGATCCAGCCATGATGGGCGAGGGCGCTTTCAAAAGAGACATAACTGCCCGGCACGAGACCCTGCGCTACGGCGAAGGGATGTACAGTTGCGCTTCGATATCGCTTGCCCAGCACATAAGTCCCACGCTTCACGCGAAGGAGGGATCCATCCTTGAGCGCCCGGTTGACCAGACCGTAGCGCCGCGCGTCACCGCCCCCCAGCAGGTCGCCGAGCTGGCGCTCGCTGAGGATATGATCGGCGAGACCCGCTGCAGAGATCTGTTGTGCGAGTGAGGACATAAAATTCCTGATACTTCCAATTTATGAAAGTTTCCAGAATTTTCTAATTTAACGTGGGAGCTTGATTGTTTCAGGTGGCCAACGCAAGCTTGTAGTCTGGCAGGCTTGAAAGCTCCCGCGCAACAGCCCGAACTTTCCGACCTCAAGGCTCATTTCCTCGACGAACGCCAGTTGCAGGGCTGGACCTTCCGCCGAGAAAAAGGAGAAAGCGGGGCGCGTTGAAGTTGGTTGCACGCTTAGCGTAAGGCGACAGCGATCGAGAAACGTCAGCACCGTGCCGCCGGTAACGCATTGGGCAAGAAGCCCGAAAAACGCCCTCCCCGCGCGATTTTCTTACTTACCATAATGAGAGGTTATGGTAAGTATAGGCGCGAAAGGGGAAGGGGTGATGGCGCTGCGTTCAGGCTGGCGACGACTAGGTACGTGGGTGATACCAAACGCCGAGAAGACGTTGAAATCGGTGATTGTGATCGGCGCCTACCTTATTGGGATTTTTGGTCTGATCGTGGGGCCGCTCAGTTTGCTCACTGCAATCGCGAAGCATGCCGGCACGACCGACGGAAGAATCGTTCACCTGACGCCCCTAGGCGACTGGCTGGTCGCGGCGTTGATGGGTGCGACATTCCTTTGGTCGATCACTGTTGGCGGCTTCGCCAAGGCCTGCCTGACGCGGCAACACCTGCAGCTGATGTGGCTTTTCCTTTTCGGACTGGGGCTGCTGGCCGGGCTTTCGATGATGTTCGATCAAATGCGCGGCGCCATGGCAGCTTTTGCGGCTGACCAGCATGGTGACAACCCGAAGTTCGCCGGCTTCATCGCGTTCTGGATTTTGATGGTCGGCTATGCCGGCAAAGCGGTCTGGGACGAGCCACGCGATCGGGTCGGAAAATGGCTTGAGCCAATCTGCGAAAGGATGGTCTCGGCTTTCGGCTCTCCGCACAAAGAAACCTCAGCCGATGAGTGAGATCGTTATCCACCGCCAGGATGCCGGCAACCTCCCCCGGAGGCGACGCGGCTCGGCCGAACCGACCGATACACGCTTGCTTCGAACCATCGCGGCCTCCCTCCCCTCCGATTACCCGCCGGTCAGTCAGCTGGAGGTCGAGACGGCGCTGGAGGCTATGGCCGACGCGACCAAGGCGGCGATCGCGGCCGACCTCGATTGCTACATTGATTGGTCGCGCCGTGATCAGCGGCCACCGCTGCCCGCCACCCCGGAGGGTCTCGTGCTGTATCTTCGTCACCTCGAGGCGGAGGGGAAGAAGCCCGCCACCCTCTCGCGACGTATGGCGAGCATGGCGAACATCCACCGTCTGATCGGTCACAGCGACAAAGACGATCTGCCAACCGATCATCCGATGGTCCGCAATGCCTTGCGGGCCAATCGGCGCCGCAAAGGCGCCGTGCAGAAACAGGCCGCCCCGTTGCGTTTCGGCGGCCCACTGAACGACGACGTGAAGGGTTTCACTATCACCGCGCTGCTCGACGCCTGTGGCGGCGACCTGCAAGGGCTAAGGGACGCGGCGCTGCTCTCACTCGGGTACGACGCAGGGCTTCGGGTCAGCGAACTCACCAGGGTTGAAGTGGAGCATATCGATCTTCAGGAAGACGGTTCGGCCACCCTTTTCATCCCCTTCTCCAAGACCGATCAGGAACAGGAAGGCGCCTGGGCGTGGCTGTCGGTCGAGACGATGAGACGGGTTGCCGCATGGCAGGACGCAAGTTCCATCAAGCAAGGACTGATGTTCCGCAGAGTGGGCGTGGATCGCCGGCGTGCTCGTCAGTCAGATCCCGAAATGGAGTTGGCGCGAACGATCTATACGATCGGCAAGACTGCTCTCACCCGGCAAGGCGTCAATGGGATCTATCGGCGCGTAGCGCTGGCCGCCTACGAAATGGGCCTCGTCATTTTGCCCGCCGGAAAGCTGCGCGATGCCGTCCAGGCCCTATCCACCCATTCGCTCCGCGTTGGCCTGACCCAGGATCTTTTCGCTGCGGGCGAGGATGGCGCCGGCATCGCGCAGGCGCTGCGCTGGAGCTCTCCGACAACCGCGTTGCGCTATGGCCGTAAGCTCGCCGTTCGCAGCAACGTCGCAGCGCGTGTCCTTTCGCGGGTGCGCCGCTGACCCGGGCGGTTAGGTATGGCGGCTTATTCGATCGACGCGATGACGCCCGGATCGGCCTGCGCGCGAAACTCGCTCGGCGTCATCCCGGTCCAGCGCTTGAATGCCATGTTGAAGGCTGGTGCTCCTGAATATTCGAGCCAGTATCGTGGCGAGCGGGCGGCTACTCAGCCCTCTCAGATGCCCCACCAGTGTCGCCGAACTGGCGGTCGATTTGTGAGCGGGCTCACATGTTGGTTTGCTCGGGCGGAATCCCACTCGGCAAATCGGCCGCATCGCACGGGTCCGCGCTGAGGGTCAGATCCGCGCCGAGCCCGTAGCAGGTCATCGATATCGAGCCCATCGCATAGCCTCGCAGCAGCGGACTGATCCCGATATCTTCCGCAGCCGCCAATCCCGCCAGATACAGGAGCGGAATGAAATGGTCCGGAGTGGGAACGGCCATGCCGTAGTCGGGATGATCCGCGACGCGCAGGATGTCACCCGGGTCGCGCGCGAGTTGATCGACCACGGCATCGTCGAAACGTTCAGCCCAATCGAAGGCCGCGTCGGGGCGCTGCCATTGAACCTTCCCCAGGTTGTGGACGACATTGCCGCTGGCGACGATCATGACGCCCTTCTCGCGCAGCGGCGCGAGACGGGCCGCAAGATCGAGGTGGTAGTCGAGGGGCTTCAAAGCGTTGATAGAAAGCTGCACCACGGGCACATCGGCTTGCGGGTAAAGATGTGCCAAAACCGACCAGGCGCCGTGATCCAGTCCCCATTGATCACGATCCAGCCCGACCCAATGGGGTTTCACAACCTCTACGATTTCCTGAGCAACGTCCGGCGCACCGGCCGCTGGATAGTCAAACGCGAAAAGCTCCGGCGGAAAACCATAGAAATCGTGGATCGTCCGCGGCTTCTGCATGGCCGTCACGGCCGTCGCGCCAAAGAACCAGTGCGCCGATACGACGAGCACCGCACGCGGTCGCGGAAGGTGCTGGCCCATCTCGCGCCACGCGCGGGTGTAGCCGTTGTCCTCCAGCGTGTTCATCGGACTGCCGTGACCGATGAATAACGCCGGCATGCGGGAAATCTTGCTGTCCATATCAATCTCCCGGCGTGCACACTGTTACGTCAGGGTGCGCATCGAGCCACCCCGGACTTCCTGCCGCGTTCCGGAGCCTAGCGGGTCAATGCCTCGGCTGGCACCGAAATCTCGACCGCGAGGCCTTGGCGCAACCAGTCGTACCGCATCGTGCCGCGAAGCTGGTGCTCGATCGTCCGCTTCATCAGCGTGCTGCCAAAGCCTGACCTTTCGGGGGATCCGTCGAGCGGAGGGCCGCCCGTCTCGCGCTAGACCAGCTCCAGCCGATCATCAGCTATAGACCAGGCAATGGAAACGCTACCCTCTGCCTTGCTCAGGGCGCCATATTTGGCGGCGTTCGTCGCCAGTTCATGAATGAGGAGCGCGATGCCGTTGATGGCATGATCGCCGCACCGCACATCCGGGCCGCAGATACGGAAGCGCGGTGTTCTCTCCGCGGCGGCGCCTTCATGGACCGCGACAATCGATTCAACCAGCTCACATAGGTTTGTCGAGCGTTCCGAATCCATCGAACGAACGCGCCGCTGCAAAAAGCCATGCGCCATCGCGAGCGCGCGAACGCGGCCCGACAGCGCTTCAGCGATCTCGTCCGGACTATCGGCGCTGCGCGGGGTCATACGGATCATGCCGTCGGTCATCGCGAAAAGGTTCTTCACTATTCATCGTCTGGTCGGAGATATTGTCATGGTTATAAGAGAGTTGGCAGCCATCAACCTTCGGTGGGCTTTAAACCTTGCTGAGGAGCGTTATAGAGAAGAGAGGCTCGGCCCCCCTTTAGTTCGGGCCTCCACTCCCGATGGTGCCTCGGCGCCGTCGGGAGACCATTCTCCAAACGTGATGCCCAAGCCGCCAGCTCCCAGAGGGTTCTGGCGGTTGCTCTTCGGCCGCAGACCAAAAGACTAGCCGTGCCCCCTCACCCGTCGCGCGAAACTCTCTCGGCCCGCTCGTGCTGCTCCTGGGCATCGACCGTCATCGTCGCGATCGGTCGCGCCTCGAGCCGCCGCAGCGAGATCGGCTCTCCCGTCACCGTGCAATAGCCGTAGTCGCCCTCGTCGATCCGGCGCAGCGCGGCATCGATCTTGGCGATGACCTTGCGTTGACGATCACGGGCGCGCAGTTCGATCGACCACCCAGCCTCACTCGTCGCGCGGTCGTTCTGATCGGGCTTGCGCAGTTCCTCCATCTGCAGGACGTTCAGTGTCGTCTCGGCCTCGCTCAAGATCTGCGCCTTCCAGGCCAGCAAACGCTGCCGGAAATATTCCAACTGCATTGGACACATGAATTCTTCGTCGTCCGACGGGCGATAATCCATCGGCAGCTCGATACTCGTACTCGCCATTACCTAACCCTCACGCGCCTTTCCTCGTTTCCTCTCCGCGCCCTTATGTTGGGCGTAGCGAACACCCCCCTGGCCTTTCGCTGCCTTTATATAGCGGATCGCGTCCTGGACGGTGTTGAATTTCTCGGCGTCCTCATCCGGAATCTCGACACCGAATTCATCCTCGATCGCCATGACCAGCTCGACGACGTCGAGGCTATCCACTCCAAAATCATCGATGAAATTTGCTTGAGGCGTCACCTTGTCAGGATAGACGCCCAAATGTTCAACGGTGATTTTCTGTACCTGTTCGCCGATGTCGCTCATCGCCCCGTCCCGCCCGAAATGGCCACCTCCACACAGGAACGGGGCAGGCCTTCTTCGTCCCCATCCTGGCCCTATACCCGGTATATTGAGCGAAGAATCGGCTCGCTCACAAGCAATTCGCGAAGTTAAGCGAAACTCAAACGCTTGCCCCGTAAAAGCTGCGGTGAGCATCACCGGAGCGGTATGACATGAGTCAAAGTCTCAGGGCGTTCGTTCTTGCCGCCACACTTGGGCTGCCGCTCTGGTCCGCCACATCCTGGGTAGGTACGCGCCCGGAACCCTGGGACAATCCGCTCTTCTGGTCGGTGGCCTATCCAATCTCGCTTCTCGCGTCTCTTGGCCTGGGCATCCTGTTTCCCGACCGGCCATGGCGCTGGGCGGCAGTCCTGATCTTTGCACAATTGCCCATCGTGCTGCTTTCCGGCTCCGACCTTAGTCTCCTCCCGCTGGGCCTCGTCGGGCTCGCCGGCCTGACCGTGCCGGCGGCGTTTGTTGCGACGATCGGCGCCGGAGGGCGCCGCTGGATCGCGAGGTGATCAGACTTCAAGCGCGCCACGCCGATATCAATCCATCAAATCACCTGACGTAGCCGAGATGCGAGCAACTCACCGCGCTTCTTCAAGATCGGATAGGCTGACGCCTCGATCAAGTGGCCGTTCACTCGCTTCAAATCCCGCAGAGCATCAAGATGCAGCGCGCTCGTCTCGATCGTATCGATGTTTCCAGACCGCAGACGCTGGAAATGAGCGGCTATAGCTTCGTCCTCCAGACGACGAAAAGCTTCCTTTTCGGACGCAAGCGCCCTTGCGCCGATGGGATCGCCGCTCAAGAACACTGCGGTCGAGCGCCGAAGCGTTGCGTGAAGTTTGTCCGCCTGAGCAAGCAGATCAGCGATGCCCTCCCGGGAAAATGCCACACCGCGCTTTATTCGTCGCTGTGTCATGTTCAGAAGTCCGCGATCGATGAGGTCGCCCGCCTGTTCGAGATTGATCGAGAAGGTCAATATCCTCGCCAGGGTGTCGCTCTCTTCCTCGTTTAGCCGCTCGGCCTCGATCGCCAGGAGGTTCTCCTTGATCGCGCGGTTGAGGCGATCGAGCCTGTCGTCGAGCGCGCGCGTCTCCTCGACCCGGCGCCGATCAGGCTGCGCAAGCACAGCGCGCAGCCCCGCGATCATTTCCTCGAGCACATCTGCCAGGCGAAGGGCTTCGCGAGTGGCTGCCGCCAACGCCATCGCAGGAGCCGTCTCGGCGGTGATCGGCTCAAGAAAGCGTGGAGCATCCGGCGCATCGTCAATCTGCGCGGAGGGAAAGAGGCGCTCAAGCAAGCGGGCATAGGGGGTGAGCAGCGGAAATAGGATGAGCGCCAACGCGAGGTTGAAGCCGACATGGAAGTTCGCGATTGCGCGCGCCGGCGCGCTCTCCACACCGGTCATCAGTGGGGTTACAAAGGGATAGACGGCGAGAATGAGCAGAACGCCGCCCAGCCGGCCGATCAGCTTCCCTATCGTAAGCCGACGTGCAGCGGCATCGGCGGTGGAACCTTCCAAAACCGGATTGATCGCGGTGCCCGCGTTTGCGCCGAGAGCCAGGGCGATACCCGCGGCAACACTCAGAACGCCGCTTGCCGCGAATGATATTGCCAAGAGGACAATCGCCACGCTCGAGTGGGCGGCCCACGCCAACAGTGCGCCGATCAACACGATGAACACGATGTGCTCGGAGAGCACCTGCAGGGAGGTCCGTGCGAATTCGTTCCTTGCCAAGAGATCCAGAACCGACAGGAATTGGTGAAGCGAAAGCAGGATCAAGCCGAGACCGATGAGGACCCGCCCGAAATCTCGTGGACCGGCCCGACCTCTCCGAAACAGCAGATATCCTGCGAGCACCAGGATTGGCGCCACCAACGCGACGTCGAACGAGAGGATTTGTACGATCAGTGTCGTGCCGACGTTCGCCCCCAGCA
Source organism: Sphingomonas sp. TX0543 (assembly GCF_048565505.1). Lineage (NCBI taxonomy): Bacteria > Pseudomonadati > Pseudomonadota > Alphaproteobacteria > Sphingomonadales > Sphingomonadaceae > Sphingomonas > Sphingomonas sp. TX0543. The sequence continues at coordinate 146,618 of NZ_JBLZUS010000003.1, read as the reverse complement.
TGACCGCGAGACCCTGACGCAGCGAGATCAGTCCGCTGGAGGCGAAGCCCTTAACCATGAGCGCCGTCGCCGTGCTACTTTGAAGCAGCGCGGTCACACCTAGGCCTGCGAAGAACGCGGTCGCCCGGTTCTGCATCCTATGACCGAGGAACGCCCGGAGCTGAGGACCGAGCGCCCGCTGAATACCTGTCTGGACCATATGCACGCCCCAGAGCAGGAGCGCGACGAGGCCTCCCAGATCGAGTAGGGTCAACGTGATGCTCGTCGCTTGTTCTCCTTGGCTAGATCAGCCCCGCCCTTTCAGACTTGGTCTCCCGATTTCCCGTGGTCCACTCGAATTCGCAGGATCGTTCAATTACCGCGGTCGATGGCGGCCATATCAGGTTCCAGCAAATGGGTGGCGCAGTTACGGCAATCGCTGCTCCCGAAACCCGCCGCCGACGGCTGCCATACCTGGACCGAAGCAGTGAATGGCTCAACGTGCATTCGCTGGCGCCCTCGACAAAAAACGCCAGAACAATATCGGCCGTGATCGTCAGGCTATCGATGTGCCAATGAACCGCCTTCTCCGCGCAGAGATGAGGTCCGATCCGCGCACGAATGCCGCCGGGCCCCCGCGCGCTCCCGACATAGCCATACCATCCGGGCTCGAAGCGATGCCGCAGGCCGGGCCTCTCAAATTCCAGCGATCGGGAAAGATGGACAAGCAGGACATAGGAACCACCGGCACTCGGCGCACGATCACTGGATTGCCGATCGAACGGCCCGGCCCCGCCAAGTGCGCGGCGCATATGCTCCAGGAACGCTGGGGGTGCGGATCGGCCGAGCATCCCCAGGGTCTATCACAAGTGGTTGCGATCGGTGTCCAAATCGCTGATCTCAATTGGAATGAGAATCGCAATTTCGCCGAACTTGGGCGCGCAAATGACGAATTTCGATATCGAGCGACTGCCGGACGAGATTTCCCGCGAACTACTCACTCTGCGATCGGCTCTGCTGGAAGAATTCGAGGAAGCGATGCGGGGCAAGCAAGCTTCCCATCGCAAGGCTGGTCGTATTCTGAAGCTGATCGTCCATGCTCCCCGCTCAACGGCCGAAGGCGATGGCTTTGCAGCATCCGAGAGCATCGATGTTCTTGTGATCGTGAATCACCGCGAGCTGGCGGACAAGGATCAGCACTGGAGGCATGCGCTCGCGCGGCTCCGCCGCGATCGCGAGCGGGGTGTCCTACCCCGCGAGATCCGACTCGATGTGCATTGCCTGCAGGACGTGAACCGGGCCCTGGTGTCCGGTCTGCCATACCTCGCCTCGATCGTGCGGCGCGGAATCGTGCTGTACGAGCTCGATCGAACGCCGTTGGCGACGCCGCGTAATCTTCCATCGGATGAGCGCTGCTGGCGCGGCCGTGCGGAATTTGAGCGGTGGTATCCAAGAGCGGAAGATTTTCTGTCCGGCGCGTCGTTCTATCGCGACGAGGGGAATATGCGCATGGCGGCCCTTCTGCTCCACCAGGCATGCGAGCATCTCTACCAATGTGTCTTCTGGACGGTGATGCTGCACGGTCGACGAACCCATAGCCTGGATGAGCTGCGCGGGTTGGCGGAAGGACTCGATGAACGGCTTCGGTCAGTCTGGCCACGAACGAGCCGGTTCGAGCGGCGCTGCTTCGCACAGGTTCGACGCGCTTACGTCGAAGCCCGCTATGAGCCGTCCTTCCCGATCACAGCTCGCGAAATAGGGTGGATGATGGAACGCGTCGCCATGCTGTACAGGCGGGTGGGCAACTTTTGTCGCGGGCACCTCTCGGGCCTTCAGGCATCCTCGGTGGTGAGCGATTGAGTAGGCAGGATCCCTCAGACGATGGCGGCATCAATTATCGCATCCCGGTTCGGTGAGAAAGACTGGCGCGGCACACGGCGCGGCACATTTGTGCCGCGCATTTTCGATGATCCCGGATGCGCTTTCACTCGCCAATGTCATTCCTGTCAGCGGGCTCGGAAGTCGGTGGGGCGTTCCGAAGCGCTTCGACGATCTCGGCGATTTCCTCCGGCGACGCGGTAGGCAGGGACATCACCTTCGGGCGCTCGACGAAAATGTAGGCCTTCCCAGTCTCCGGATTGACCCGGATCTGCGCCTCATCAGGTGCCGGCTTGCGGAGGCTCGTGAAGTTTTTTCCTGCCATTATAATCCCCTAATGAACGCGATGCGCGCGTTGTGCGAAGACTAAGGGCTCTTCAGCAGCAGGTCCACGAGCGCGTGGTCGCGGAACCGGCCGGGCCTTCCACCCTACTTCCCGAGAACCTTGTTCAGCAGCCGCCCGCGGCGCCGAGCGGGTTGGCGCGCAGGCGCCCCTCCTCCGCGCCGATATATTTGAAGATGCAGCTGAGGGGCCTGATCCGTGACGGAGCTCCCGAGCCGATCTCGCGTGATGCCGGCGATGCGGAGCAGGCTCGAGCTGCGAGACAACCGGTCGAGCTGCGTGAATGCACCCGTGTCCCCCAGCGCGCTATCGATTAGCGGCCGCAACGTTGTCTTGAGCTCGTCGCCGGCACTGTGCTGAAGATATCGGGTGGCGCCATCATTCTGGGTCGCGATCCCGGGCACGTCGGACAAACTGAGGCGGTCGATCGCCGAGCGGAAGATCGGCTTTCCGGCCCGTGGCGCACTTCCGGCGGCATCGTTGAGCTTGCGAACCAGATTGTCCGTCAAGTCAAGTTACTGCCCGACATCGAGCGCCGAGCCGAGGCCCCTGCCAAGCGGCCTACCGATGAGTGGCACCCCTGACCTCATTCTTGGCGCTACGCTCGATCGTCATCCTTGCATATCTAAATCTAGAATTTAGTTTTGCACGGATAGGGTGGTCCATCCTCGATGGCAAATTGGTACGGTCAGTCAGTTTTGCGCGGAGGTTGGACTCGGAAGATAACGGGAGTCCGGTTGCGAAGGTGGAGAATTTTTATCGCGTTACTCAACCTTCTGCTGCCCACGTTGGCTTTGGTTAGGCCGACCCTAATGCCGAGATTAGTTCCCGCGACCTTTCGCAGAACCTGAGGCGCTTTAGCGAGAGCGCCTTAGCGCATCAACGCTTCCACGGGCGCCTTTCATAGTGCTAACCTGTAGCCGCGATGAGCACCCCCGGCGAAGGAAAAGAGCCCATCAATTATAAACTTTAAGCTTTATCCAGTTTGAGAGCGATAAGCTTATAGATTTATATTTTGTACCATGGTATCAATCTGTGGGTAGATATGGATGTGTAAAGATAAAGCCCTGACTTTATGAAATCGGAAATTCGCACCAGAGCCAGAGATCGGCTGGATGAGAAGCTCGGCGCCATCAGACCGCTCGAGCACTTCACTGTCCCTCCGAAGGGGTGGATCAGAGCCATCCGCGATGCCATTGGTATGACCGGCGCGCAGCTTGGCCGACGGCTGGGCATGACCGCGCAGGGTATCGTCAGTCTCGAACGATCCGAAGCGCACGGCAAAATTCAGCTCAGTACATTGCGCCGCGCTGCCGAGGCGATGGATTGCGTCCTCGTCTACGCGCTGCTCCCAAAGACCAGCTTGAATGAGATGGTCGAACTGCGCGCTCGCGAGCTTGCGTTCCGGGCAATCAGGCGCGTGTCGCATTCGATGGCCCTGGAAGATCAGCGCGTCGACCGAGACCTCGAAGCTCGCGTCCAGACCTATATCGAGACGGCGCTGCGCGATCGCGACCTGTGGGAGTCCGCGTGACCGATCTGTTCGCGCAGCCAGATGATGCGACACCACTCGACGCGGAAGAGTGCGAGGGGCTTCTCCAGACGTGGATCACGACCCGCGCTGACCTGAATGAGGCTGAGCAGGCTAATATCGACGCGGCAGTTGCATGGACGGTGCGCCGTCGTGACACCGAGATTCTGACGGAGGGCTTCGTGTTCGAACTGCACAAGCGCATGTTCGGCGATGTCTGGTCATGGGCGGGCACAACGCGGAAGACCGGCAAGAACATCGGGGTCGATCCGCGGCAGATTCATCTTCGGTTGGGCGGGCTGCTACGCGACGCCCGCTACTGGATAGAACAGAAGGCCTTCGCGCCGGATGAAATCGCCGCGCGGCTACATCACGGCCTCGTCGCCATCCATCCATTCCCCAATGGCAATGGTCGACATGCCAGGCTGTTCGCTGACCTGCAGATCGAAGAATTAGGTCAGCCGGCCTTCACCTGGGGCGGCGGCACCTTGCGCGATATCGGCACGCTTCGCGCCGAATACATCGCGGCCCTCCGCGCGGCTGACTCCCACGACATGGCGCCGCTTCTTGCCTTCGCGAGAAACTGACGGCCGACGCGCCCGTGACCCAACAATGCTCTCTTCGAGAGCGCAGGTCGTCGATATGACGGGTACTGAGCCCCTTCCCGCTGGTCCATCCTGTACGATCCCAATCCTTGACGAAGCGCTTTTCGTACGACGCCTCTCCTGGAAACGAAGCGCGCTTACTGCTGGCGGATCCCGAAATGAGCGCCGTTCCTTGCGGTGCTGCTAAAGCTGTTAAACACCTCGTCCTTGCCAGGTCGCCGCGAAACCGGTAAATTCCACGGCATGGTATGGATCGCACGACCAGATGCGGATACGCTGCGCCGGACCGAAGCATCGGGATTCCCGGTCCACCTCGTTGTGGAAGAAGACATTCCGGCGATAGAAATCATCACCGACGAAAATGGGGTGCCCACTAAGGGCGGCCTAATAGGGTATGCTTTGGCCTATACGCTGATGATCGGATTTATAGGCTACTTCTTCTACTTCATTCCTTGATTATTGCCTGAGCTTTGGATCTCGGAAGAAGTCATGATCTAATCCCTGATTGACTTCGCCCTGCAGGTCGACGTTCCCCTGCACACGTTGGCCTCTCATCGATTGAGCTGCGGCGCGGGCGTCATCTGTCTCGGCTTTGCCGGCTGAAATAATTCTTCCAGCGGCGCCAGGATCACCGCCTCCTGGTCCAGCCGGAAGCCGAGACAGGCCATGCGGGTGATAGCGTCTTTCGACATCTGCTGCGCTGCCGATTGTCGGTGCATGGACATCGACCAGATCGGGCGCGTGTAGCAGGCTTTGAATTTCGCCACGAATGGCGGCGTGCCTATCCTGCATCCAGCGGGCGATCATGCCCTCACGGACTTGTCGCTGCTGAGGCGTGAGGTCAGTTGCCCATAGCTCCGGTGCGTTTAGACCCGGGTTCGCGGCTTGCTGTGCACGATACCAGTTGGCCAACTCCTGGCTCAGATTCTGGCTCATCTGCATGCCGTGCGTTTCGGCATAGCTCGCCTCGCGCGAGAGCTGTTGCGAGAGCTCCTCAAGCTTCCGCGCAGATTCAGAATAAGAATCCGCAAGCGCAAGCGCATCTTCCGTGCTCATCGATGACGAAGACATTCTCGAGGCGCGACTGAACGAACCACCGCGAGAATAGGTGCCATCAGACACCGAGGCACCCGTTCCGTTCGCATGATCGTCCCGGAAGCCGCTGGAAGAGGTATTGCCGCTGTCGCTGCTTCTGGTGTCGTTGGTTTCATAACGCATTTGGTCATTTTGAGTGCCGGATTTTGATACCATCAGGCCCGCCCCGGGCGAGGCGATACGACCGCCACGCTGACCACCGCCTTGACCGACCTGACCACCACCTCTTCCGCCACCAATTCCTGCGCTAATTGTTCCCGACACCACATCTGAGGTTTCGGCTTGTTGGCCGTGGCTTCTGGAAGCTCGCTCATTCTGAGCTATGGTCGAGCGTTCCTCAAGGCCCTCCGATGTAGTCCCGGTTCTCCGGTCAAACCGCTCGATCGACGTGTTAGCCTGACTCCCGCTGCCCGAGTCCCAACCAGATGCCCGTTCGGTTGAAGTTCCATAGGCGCTTCGGTTGGTGTGGGTCGCCGTTCGAATTTCGTTGGCAAGATTTTCCACTCCGACAGCCTGGCGATGTGCCTCGCTGGCCTGTTCGCGCGTCTCATTGAAGAACGAGGTGTTGAGATTGGGCGACACATCGAGCCGAGACATGGCCTGGGACATGTCGAACACGTCGTGTCCGTCGCCGAAGCCCGTGATCATGGTGCCGTTGTCCTGGCGGAAGCCCACGCTGGGCGCTCCGCTTACGTAACTTGCTGCCGTCGTCCACTGATCCGCCTGCCGCATGTTCGACGTCGAGTTCGCCCAGCTCACATTTCCATAGGAATAGTTGCCCGTGGTCTGCTCGAGCGCCGCGGCCTCCGCCGCATTCTGAGCGGGCGCTAGCATCGACATGGACTGTCCCGCGATTGACATTGCGCCGCGCGCGAGACCGGCAGCAAGGAACGGCACGCTCATCAGCATGAAGCCGGCGATGGTCGCCGTCTCGCCATTGACCGCCCCGATGCCGGCATAACTGCCAAGCGTCACCCCTCCCCCAGCCACACCGTTCGCCGCTGACTCCGCCCTCGTCATGCAGATCATGTGCAGGATCACGTAGAGAGGGCCCCAAGCTGCCAGGTAGAAGAAGCCCATGGCATAGCCCTTGAGCGTCCCGACACCGGTCTGCGGCATAAGGAACAGCGGAAAGATGACCGGGAACATCGCGAAGAAGACAACAGTCAACACGATGTTGAGGATCGGCACCCAGGCCATCGCCTGCTGCGCGATCGAATTGTACGTGTTGCGGGCCTGGATGTCGGCACGGGTCTGCGCAAACGTGTCGATGGCGGCAGCGCCGCTGCCGCCCGCCATGCTGTTTCGCGCCTGCATGAAGGCATTGATCGCCGTGTTCTGCCGCATGGTCTCGGTGAAGTTGCTCGCCGAGCCGGTGAAAGCGGCGTTCACGACCGGAACGTCATGCTTGAGCTTGTCGGCAGCCAGCGCGTTGCTGAGCTTGGGATAGACCTCCTTTCCCCAGAGCGGCGCGTTCGCCTCGATCATCGGCGTCCATTGCGCGTCGAGCGCCTGATAGGCTTGGCGGCAGGTGATGATGAAATTCTGGACGGTGCCGTCGCCCTGCCGCTCAAGCCATTCCTGCGACCGCGCTTCCGAGCCCGGACCGATCGCTGCCCACAGATCGGGCGCCTTGGCGAGGTTGGTCAGCGATTTCTGATAGAGCATCACGTCGCCGAAGACGCAGTTTTTGAAGTGGCTTTCGAGGTTGGTCGAAAACTCCGCGTCCCGAACGACGAAATTGCGCGTCGCGTCGAACAGGCGCGCACCATACACCATGCCGTTGGTCGAGTAGTTCAGCTCGCTCGGCATAACAAACACGGTCTCGGCCGTGCGGGTGAGCCAGTCGCCGACCTGGGTGGTAAAGCTCGCCAACACGCCGAGACCCATCGGCACATTGTCGATCGTCGCCGGCGCGAGGCTCGGGTTGATCCGATCGGTCACCTTGATGCTGACCGTGGGCACCATCAGGCAAAGGTAAATGGCCGTCGCCTGCAAGAACCAGTTCATCCACGCCTTGTAGTTGAGCGTGAAGGCGACAACGAGCAGCGAGTAGATCAGGCCCATCACCATCACCACCCGCAGGAGCGAGCGATAGCCCCCTCCGCCTGACCAGGCCGCGACGGCATTGAACACGTTTACGAGATATTCGCCGCCCCCGACCGTGAAGACCTCCAGCATCGCCGCGCTCCCGCCCTAGTTCAGCCCCTGCGCATTCAGCCCGCGCGAGAAATTGAGCGCGGAGGCCATGCCCGGCGTCATCGAATTCTGCAGCGTGGATTCCAGCATGATGCTGCGGTTGATGATCTGCATCGTCACCTGCAGCTTGTTGTTCAGTCGGACGTCACGCTGGCTGAACTTCGCGCGCGTGGCCGCGATCTGTTGTTTCCACTGCGTCGCGGTTTCCTGGTCGAAGGTCTGATAGTGGACCTTCGCCTGCTCGACCCGGTCCAGCATATTGTCGAGCATAGCGGACAAGAGATCGACCGCGACGATCTCCGACAGCGTCTGGATCTCGCCGTCCGTCAGCGCATAATGCGCATAGGCCTGCACCGCCAGGATCTTGTAGATCGGCACGGTCGCCAGATTCAGGAGCTGCTTCTCGGCGGCGTTGAGCGGCGTGTCGGAGCGGATCTTATCGCTCATCGACTTGATCATCGTCGCGATGCGCGGGCGCAACGCCGAGGACGCAGGAACCGACAGCGTCTGCTCGCCGACGTCGTAGCAATTCTCGTCATTGCATTTTAGCATCTTGACCGGCGGTGCGTCCGCCGTCCCATCGAGCAGCGCGGTCACCACCGCCTCCTCCGCCGGTCCGAACATCACGACCTTGCCGCCGACGCTGGGATCGGTCGAAGGCGTGGTCACGACCGTACCGACCAGCGTCATGACATATTCCGAGAAGGACTGGTCGAACGCGCCGAACTTGGCCGATTTCCTGAGCGCCTCCCAGGTGTAATTGTGCGGCTCACCGACCAGCTGATCCTTCATCGACGCGTCGGTATTGCCCGCGATGGTGGAATCGCGCCGGTTGCCGTTATTGCAGCCCTGGCGGGAGGCGGCCCAATCGGAAAACACGCCCTGGCTGTTGCCGACGGCTTCGCAGATCGTCGCCCGCGTCGAATCCATCTGCGGCCAGATGCCGCCGACCAGCGCCTGCGCGGTCTCGCAGCTCGAGATATTCATCTGGTTGAGGAGCTGCGCTTTCTGGCTGAACTCATCCATCACCTTCCCAATCTCCGGCGATACGGAATCGATCGCGAGCTTGAACGCAAAGCCCAGCGCATTGTTGGCCGTCGCCTTCAGCATCGCGACGATCTCGGAGGCGTTGATGAACGAGAAACTGCCGCTGAAGAGGTCGATACCGCCACAGCCAGCCCGCGCGCTCGGTAGCTGAAGGTTGAACGGCTGCACGCTTTTCTGGGGGAAGCGGGTCCAGACGTTCCCGAGCGAATAGTAACCAGCCGATTGACCCTGATAGGCAGAGGGGCCGGTGACATTGGCCGCGCCGCCCGCGTCCGAGAAGAAGTTGTTCATCTCGGACGCGACATCGGCGCGCGCCACGCCGACGATCGCGAAATTGAGCGCGGCGACCATCGCCATGGAGGCGCCCGCTGAGCGGAAGAAGCGGCGCGCGCGCCCTTTGCTACGATGCTGTGCCATCAGTAATCGCTCCCCACCTTGGTGTTCGTGAGCGTGAAGATCCGGTCCATGATCTCATCCGCGCTGAGAATGCCGTAGCCGATCGGAATCGTGCGCTTCGTCACGGTATCGAACAGGACGAGCGCCGGCGTTTCGTTGCCGGGCACACCCATCCGGGCGCGCTGCCCGGAGTCGACGACATAATTCGGGAATTCCCGGCTCGGACCGCCGTCCATCGACACCGCCATCACCGCCATGCGATGGCTGTCGGTCACCGAGCGCAGGATCGGCGCGAACAGCTCGCAGGCGCCGCAGCTCTGGGCGTAGAAATAGAACAGCCCGTAACGCTGACCCAGATTGGTGAGGACCGCGTCACGATCGGCCTTCCGGTTATCGAGCCAGGCGCGCTTGCCGACCGTCGAGACCGGCCTTTGCAGCGTGTAGTCGATGTCGGGATTCTGCCACAGCGCGCGCTGCCAGACATCGGAGAAGGTCGATGCCCGGTCGAGCTGCTCGCGCTGGAAGCGGACATAGGCGATGACATTCTCCTCCGACGGTTCAAGGATCGCCTTCGCCTTCAGTTCGTCGAGATGCTTGGTGATCGTCGCCATGCGGTCGACAGCGCTCTGCTGTGGCGGTGCTGCCGGCGCTTCCCGCGGGACGGCCTTCGGCTTGTCGCAATAGAACCATTGGCCGAGTTTTCGCTCGCCGCAGTAGAAGTCGTCAGGCCGGCTCTGCTCGATGGTATCGGACGGCGGCGGCGCGTTCTGCGCCATGAGCGGCGCCGCCAGGCCAACGCCCACGGCGACCAGCGTCGAAAGCCTAGCGATTATCGACATCGCTCATCGTCCTTTCATCGGCTGAGGCAGAATGCGCGGAAGGGTATGTGGGCGGCGGGCTTGCTGTCCCGCCGTCCCCGCCTACGAGGTGGACGCAGCAGTCAGCCACGCTGACAGGGGGCGTGCCGCAGCGGTGGGGCTGCGGTGCCGGCGAGGTTTGCATCGCGAGCGATGCAAGAAGGGCGGGCAGCTCGATGATGAAGAACGGCATGGTCCTATGTCCTTGGGCTAGTCCTGCGGCTCCGCGGCAACGAGAGGGGTCCTGCCCATCTCACTTGCCGTGAAGGTCGTAATAGTTCTGAATCTTCTGCTGGATGTCGGTCATGGTCTGGACCTCATCGGGCAGCTTGGCGGCATCCATGAAGTCCGCGTAGACCTCAGTGAAATCCATCACCGACAGGTCGAGGCGGGAAAATTCGTCGATCGTGAACCCGAGGCACTGCTCTTTCTTGGCGGTGCCCCAGGCCTTGCCTAGTTGCGGACGGCCCTGCTCCTGGAGCACGCGGCTGAGCTTGCTTTCGAAACAGCAATAGGCGGTGCGGCGCGTGCTGCAGATTCCGAGGAAGCTCGACGAGCAATAGGTGCCGAGATTGTGGCAGAGGCCCATGCGGTCCTTGATGTCGAGCTGCATCTCGGACTGCGAACAGGCGAACAATGTCAGGAACGGCGTCGCCAGCGCGGCGATCGCGGCGGGACCACCCGCCAGCGCCGCCGCCCCCGCGCCGACGGTAAGGAGACCAGAGGTCTTGCCAGCACAGCAGTTGATGAGCCCGAAGACGGGCTTGTGGCAGGTTTCGCGACTGCCCTTGAAGACGGTGAAATTATTCTCGTCGAACTCCTTGCCCGCCTGGTCGATCGAATGGAGCGCGACCAGCGCATCCTTCAACTCGGTGGAGGCTTCCCGAACGATCGGCTCGCAGTCGCCGTTGATGCAATAGACGTCGTCGCCGCAGATATATTGCGGCGTATCGCTCGGGCCGCCTGACGGCGTCGGGCATTTGTAGACCCGGTTCTCGACCTTGCAGGGACCCCCGTCGGGTTCCTCGTCCAGGCATTCGGTCCGAAGGTACGTGCAGCTGCCGTTTGCCTCGAGGTCGCCGCAGTCGTTGGCCGATGAAATGCGATGACACTGATAGGTGCGCTCCCATGCCCAGCAGGGCTGGGTGACGGGAACGCCATTGACGATCCTGGTCACCGGATCGCTGGAAGTGCAGACCTCGGTCTCGAGCGTGCAGTTCGCGTCAGCAGCGTTCGCGGCACACAGGCCTTCGTTGCGCGTCACCACCGGCACCGCCGGCTCGTCCTGCTTGGTCAGCCAATAGTTGCCGGTCGAGAGCACATAGCCTGGATGGTATTCGCCCGGCGTGATCCCCTGGGCCTCCGCCGTACATTTGACCTCCACGGCAGTATGGCCAAGGCTCTTGCAGTTGGGCGCCGCTGTGTACCCATAGGCGCTCATATTGTCGCAATAGTCGATGACCCGGCTTTCCCAGCAAACGCCCGATGCGATCTCGTCGTCGAACGCGGCGCGCGCGGGATAAGGGCCACCATCGGTCGGCAGGAAGCTCAACCGGCCCGTATAATAGGTGTAGACTGTCCGCGGCTCGGCACGAACATCGAGGGTGACGTTGCAGGTTCGCGCCTCCGTCGTGACCTTGCTGCCGGCGTTGCAGCTCGCCTCGTAGTATCCCGCGCTGCCGGTCGCGGGCGGCAGGGGCACGCACGTCCCTTTGGTTCCCCCCATCGACTCGCCGGCGAGATAGGTCGATGGGTCATTTTCCACCGAAGTCGCGCGGGCCGTCGTCGAGAGGATCTCGGAATTGCTGAAGGTCGCTCGGGTGCGATCGGCGTCGGTCGTGATGCGATATTGCTCGTTCGACGACTTGGCCGACTGGGCCGCCGCTTCCAGCCTCTCCGGATCGTCGAAATAGGAACCCTCCGGCAGGTTCGTGCCCGAATAGCCCGGCACCGCGGCCGCCTGTGCATCGTTCGACGGCACCAGCGTGGAGTCGTTCCGCTTCTCGGTGCCGAGCGCCTTGCCTTGCTGCCGTGCCTCATCGAGCGTCATCTGCCCGAATGCCGGCGATCCCATCGCCAGTGCGGTGAACAGCACAACAGAGGCAAGGGCGCGCCTCACGGGGCCGTCTTGCGCATGTTGGAAAGGCCGACGGCCGCGATCCGCGCACCGGGTCCGTTGCCGTCGGCGAACTGCTCGAGCGCATATTCGACCGAGACGTTGCCGACGAGCCGGTCATAGGGCGGCACCTTCGTCTGGCACGAGAAGCCGGCGCACAGGTCGAAATCCGACGAGACCGCGACATAGGTCGGCACCGCCTGCACGTCGAAGGCCCGGAAGAGCCGCGGATCGATGCCGACATTGGCGAAATCGTCCTGCCGGTCGACGATCTTGCCGAGGCTGGTCGCGAACTCCTTCATCGAATTGTTGGGAAATCCGCGGAAGACGACCACACCGCCAGCCTTGGCGGTATCGGCGATCAGCTTCTTCAGCGACTGCGGCGGCATCGAGAGGCTGGCGAAGACGATGAGCTGGGGCGCCTCGCCCTTGCCCGCTGTCGCGTTCGAGGCAGCGCCGGCGACGATTTCATCGAAGTCGACGGGACCGGCAGGGCCCTTGGGCAGGTCGCTCTTCGCGACACGCTGCATGTTCGCCATTCCGGCGTCGCGAGACTGCGCCGCATCCTCGCGGAAGGCATCGCCCCGGTCCTTCACCTGGTTGACGAAGGCCTCGGCATCGGCCTGGAGATCGGCCGAGCGCTGCTTGATCGCCTGAATGTCGATCCCGTCGACGTTCTGCGCCAACAGCGCCGACATGCCGGCTATGGTGAGAATGGCGGCCGGGACCCAGAGATAGGTGCGCATCGTTCCTCCTAAAGGACGCAGCAGTTGCGCTTGCGCCAGACGAGGTAGCCCATGTCCTCGCCGCCGGCGGGATAGGCGCGGCCTGCGTCAGGCGGCATGGTGGATGCCCCGATCGCGGAGCAGGCGAAGCGGCCGCTCACGGTCGGGATCGGATTGACCATCTGGAAGCGGTATTGCTGCTTCCGCATGATCGGCATCAGGTACTTCTTGCACAGCCCGGCCGACCCCATCGTCCCCCAAGCCAGCGCCTCGCGGTGCATCTTGTAGGCAAAGCGCGACAGCGCGAGCCGCGAGGATTGGACGTGCCCGATCGAGGACGGCACGTTGCCGTTGAGCGGATACATGCTGCCCTGGCAGCCCACGCACCAGAACAGCGGGTCGAGCGGCAGATGGACGGTGCCCGCGATGCAGTCGCCAGCGCACGCGACCTGCGCGATCGGGTTGGCGAAGACGATCGCCTCCGGGTTGATCAGCGCCGTCAGCGAGTCATCCTGCCAGAGCGGATCGATCTCGGTCATATAGGCGATGTCGAAGCTGGCCTGCTCGAAGCAGACGAAGTCGGTCAGGATTTCCATCCAGTAGAGCAGCGGATAGACATACCAGTGGACGTGCCATTTGGCCGTACTCTGGGATCGGCCGCCGACCATGGAGGGGCCCGTCAGATAGCCCTGGCCGATGTCGAAGCCCGGCGCGATGCGCATGCCCCCAAGGTTCGGGAAACACCACGGCTTCATCGTCACGTCGGCGAGGCGGGCGGGCTCCCAGAAGCCGACGGCGATACCGATCCGCGGAATGGGGCTGCCGCACAGGCAAATGGGCGACGCCGGATTGGAGGTATCGGGCCGGCTGCTCGGCCAGATCTTGAGGCCGCCCACCGACAGCGGAAACAGGCAGGACCAGCAGACGTCGGTGATCGGATTGACGAATTTCCCGTGACAGGTCGGTCCAGCCGCCTCGGCGCTCGGCGCGAGGACGAAGGCGGCGATCAACATCACGAGCAGCCTCACAGCGGATCGAACGGCGCGCATCACTGATCCTCCCCGGCAGCGTCGAGAAAAGCGGTGTCCGCGCGGTGCTTGCGCGCGAGGTAAAGCGCGGTGGTCAGCAGCGCCGCGACGAGCAGCGCGGCAATCGCGCAGGGCGCCGCTCGGCCGACCAGATGCAGCAAGGGCTGCAGGGCCAGCACGCTGGCGCCCAGCAGCAGACAGAGGATCTGCCACGTCCGCCGCAAGCGCCGGAGATCGGCCGTCTCGGGCGCCGCCATCGGCGTGCGCAGCATGTCGAGCCACAGCGGCATCAACTCGGCCCCCCTGGCTTGAGGACGACCTCGGAGACCTTCATGACCTTGCCCGCCTGGGCAACGACCGCGGGCGTGTGCTCTATGCCGAAGCGCTCGGTGAGCTTGCCTTGCTGGTCGAAGTAGAAGCGCCGCTTCTTCGCCGTCATCTGCTCGACCGGCGAACCGGCAACGAAGATGATCTTGGCCTTAAGGTCGGAATAACGCGCCGTCGCCCAGGCCAGCTGTTCGGCATCGTCGCCGTCGATGAAGACCAGGTCCTGCCGGATGGAAACGAAATCGAGGGGGTTGATCCGCTGACCTTTGGCGGCAATCAGATTGCCCTTCTGGTCGCGGATGTCGCGCTCCATCGTCACCGAGGGATCGAAATCCCAGCTGCGGGCGGTGCGCGCGGGCGTGATACCCGACACGGGATCGGGCCGGCGCACCTTGGCCTCCACCCGCTTGGCGAACATCTCGTTGGTGCGCGCGAGCTCGCCGCTTGCCTCCGCGCGCTTGAGACGGTTCTCGATGGTCGACAGCAGATCCGGCTCGATCACCGGGAAGGCCTGCGCCGCCTGGCCATAGTCCTTGGCTTCCGACCGCATCGGCCCGATCACGACCAGCGCCCCGACGGCCGCCGCCAGCGCGAGACCGCCTGTGACAAGCATCCTCATAGGATGGGCTCCCCGGTTCCGATGACCTGGCGCGCGCAGACGAAGCCGATTTCGGCATAGCGGCTGTCAAAGCCATCCTTGTGCGGCGTTGCCGCGAAATAGCATCCCGGCGGCACGCGCCCGGTACTCCCCGGCGTCAGTGGCTCGCCAAACCGCGTGAACGGCTTCATCCGCGCGACCGACCGGCCATTGACGGCAATCTCGCGGCCCGCATGGCTGATGGTGTCGCCCGGCATCCCGTAAACGATCTTGCCGAACATCCGGGGTTTCGCACCGAAATGACGGCGCAGGAGCGCGCTCGGCGGTGGATCGAAGAACAGATAGTCGCCGCGCGCCGGCAGCTTGTGGCGCTGGATGAGGAAAGCCCAGTTCGGCAACGAGTCCGTCGTGTTGATCAGCAGGAGATGGTCGCTACTCCACTCGGCGATCGCGCTCAGGACGACACTGCCCACCACGAAGAGGCCGAAGAGCTGCCATAGCCGCACTCGTGGCCGCCAGGACGCGGCGGGCTCAGTGGCGGGCTTACTGGCCGCCGCTGCCATCGGGACCTCCAAAGGTCGATACCTGGGCCGCGGGCGGCGTGTATTGGGGAACAGATTGCTGCTGCACGGGAGGAGCCATGCCCTGCGCCGCCATCATCGGATCGATCGGCGCCGAAACCCCCGGCACCTGGCCCGGCATCTGGCCAGACATCTGGGGGCCAAGCTGCGGCGACGCGGCCGCCATCGCCTGGGCATTCAGCCGCTCGAGTTCCTCGGCCGATGCCTGCCGCGGCCGCGCCACCCCCGAGGCATAGACGGCGCTTTTCAGGCTGTCGGTGATGTCGGGCACGTTCTTGGTCAGCACGGCCTCGCCGACAAGAACGATCTGCCCGCTGGCACTGCGCCGCTGCAGCTCCTTGTCGAGCGACGCCATGAACCCCCGCATCTCGGCCTCGACCTGCGCTGGCGGCGACGTCGAACGCGCCTGCGCCTGCACATATTCACCGACGATCGACGACAATCGGGCCGAGACGATATGATCCTGCTTCGGCGTGACGAGCGTCTTGGTGACCCACATGCCCCAGACGACGGCGATGAGCAGGATCAGGCCGCCGAGGATCTGCATCCGGCTGAAACCGGCGAAGAATGTCCGTCTTGTCCGCGCCGGTGCCGGCGGCGAAGCCGGAGGCGCGGGAAGGTCGAGTTCGGGTTGCTCAGCCATTGCGGGGGTCTCCCTGCGATCGGGCCGGCGGCATGATCCTGTCTCGCCGCAGGACGATGAGCGCTGCGGAGAGGATGAGATGGGCCACGGCGAAGATGGTCTTGAACGAGGCCACGCGCGCCGAGGTGGCGATGACGTAGCGGGCGGTGAGGTTGTTGAGCTGATTCATGAGGCCGTCGAGCGAGAACCCCCCGATCGCGAGGAAGAACAGCGCGAACAGGCCCCAGGTCATGAGCAGGGTCGAGGCGAGGAAGCCTGCGAAATGCAGCCCGAAATGAAGCGCCGACCTCACATCGAAGACGGCCGCGCTCCGCGCAGCAATTCCCGTCTGCGTGCTTTTGGTCGCCATGATCTACTCCGCCGCCTGCGCGAGCTCGGCATCGCCATGCGAGGCCCATTTCTCGGGATTGTCGGGGAACGCGATCCGCTCGATCGCCTCGTCCATGCTGAGGCCCTGCGCGACGAGGCCCTCGATGGCGGCATAGACGGCGGGGCTGGACGAATAGACCGTGGACGAGAAGGGATCGAGCACCAGGCGGCCGACCGCTAGCGTCTCGGGCCCTTTGATCAGGATGTCCGAATATTCGCGGCCGTTGATCTTGAGCGAACGCAGCAGCGCGTCGGTATAATCATCCATCTCGAAGCGGTCGTGCTTCTTGAAATCCGCGATCGTCTCCGGTTTCTGCTGGAGGATCACGAACCAGTCGGAGTTCTCGAGCGCGGCAACAGAGCCGGCCGATTTGTAATAGTCGTTGAGCGACTGCGTCGCGGTGACCAGCGACGCGCCATATTTGCGGCAGGTGCGCGCATAGGTCTCGATGAAGTCGGCCATCGCGCCGCCGCGCAGCATCTGCCACGCCTCGTCCAGCAGCAGCGCCTTGGGGATCGAGCGATCGATCTTGCGCATCATCTGCTGCGACATGAACATGATCGCGGTGAGGACGACGCTTCTGAGTTCCTCGCGCGACGACAGGTCCGAGAGTTCGAACACCGTGAGCTGGGCCGACAACTCGAACGACACCTCGCCCTGGAAGAAGCGGCCATAGGTGCCGCCCGACGAGAAGGGCCGCATGGCGATGCCAAGGTCGCTCGCCTGGTGGTTGCCGGTCGCATCGAGCGCGGCGATCACATCGTCGATCGAGCCGCCCCTGCCCTTCTCCTCCCAGACCGCGTTGACTGCGCCGTCGATCAGGCCGCGCTCGGTATCGTTGAGGCGGTCGATATGCCGCGACATCTGGTTCACGATCGCTTTCAGCATCGCCATGCAGTCGAGGAGATAGTCCTCGTCCGTCTTCGCCAGCTCCTCGTCGATCATGCTGAACGGGTTGAGACAGAAGCCCGAGGACATGGTGAACTCGACGAAGGCGCCGCCCTGAAGCTTGGCCGAGTGCTCGAACGAACGGCCGTCGTCGATCACGACCACGCGCGCGCCGGCGCCGCAGAGCGAAGCGCACAGTTCCTGCAGCGTCACCGACTTGCCCGAACCGGACTTGCCGACCACCGCGACATTGTGATTGCCCGCCTTGTTCTCGAAGGGGCTCCAGAAATAGGGCTGGCCGCGCCGCCCGATCAGCATCAGGTGGGGCACGTGGCTGCCAAGAAATTCGCCTTGGATCGGCGCGAGATTGGCGGCCGTCGTGGTCAGCAGCGTGCGCATCCGCTTCATGCGCTCGAGGTCGCGCGCGAGGCCATTGGCCATCGTCATGGGCATCGCGCAGAGCAGACCCATGATCTGGAGATAGCGGTCGTCGAGCAGGTCCCAGCCCGCGGCCCGATAGACCGACTTCAGGACCCGCTCGTTGGCGTCGCCCTTGCCCTTCGGCGAGAAGGAGGTGACGCTGAAGAATACGCGCACGAGCTTGCGGCCCTGCCGGATCTCCTCGTTCACATAGCGCCATTCCTGGCTCTGGTCCCTGAGCTGGGGAAGGAAGCGAGATGACTTGGAGTCGGCGAGGCTCGTCGTCCGCATGAACTTGAAGCTGGCCTTGTTGCTCGCAGCCATCGGGTCGGGGAACTCGACGCAGAGATTGGTCGCGACCGGGCACGGCATCCTGAGCTTGTCGGTGAACATGTCGCCGATGAGCCGCGCGACATCCCAGGGCGCCCAGCGCGCCGGCAGGTTGCGGACCGAGAAGGAGCGCACGTCGAAGACGTCGGGCAGGATTTCGCCGATCTCCGGCGCTTCGTCGACCGTCTTGCCGGTCGGACGGAAACGCTCGGTCCTCAGCAACATGCGGTCGGGCTCGACGTGGAGCTCGACATCCCGCCGGACAGCCTGGTCGGCGATCGGGTCGAGCGGATTGTAGCTGACCACGTCCTCGCCCGCCGCGGTCGTGGGCGAGGTGATATCGTCGATCCAGGCGATGAGCGCCGGCGGGTCCATCTTCCGCGCCGAGACGTTGATCGACGCCAGCGCCGAGATCAGGCCGTCCATGACCGCCACGATCTCCTCGACCGTGACGCTCGAGCTCTCCGGCGTCGAATAGGAGATCGCGACGCGATGGTTGCGCAGCGAAAAAGGGGCATCGGCCGAGAGCGACTTCCAGACCCCGTCGGTCAGGAAATCGACCCGGTGCTTGGCCATCCGCTCGTAGACGCCGCGCGCCGAATAGCGCGGCAGATACCATTTCGAGAGGCGCTCGCCGATCCGGGGGCTCATCCATTGGTGAAACTGCAGGCAGCCCGGCGCCGGGATCGCCTCCGACAGGAATTGCGTGAGGATCTCGCCAGTCCGCTCATCGGCGCCGACGAGCGGTGCGGCTTCGATCACGAAGCCGCGCGACGCGCTGTTGTAGAAGATCCCGGTCTTCGGGTCGTAGCTGCGATACGGCAGCCAGTGCGCCAGCATCGGCACGCCAAGCTCCGGGCGCTCGGCATCCGGCCGCTTGGCATCGCCGAGAATGCCGGACAGCAGGCTTTCGAAGAAGCCGCCGGCCATCTCATTTGTCCTCCGGTACGGCCGCCGGGAAGTTCGCCACCTTCACCGTCGCGCCGATCGCCGCGGTCGCGGGCTGCGCGCCGGATTGCGCCGCGGCATCCCGCGCGCCCTTGGCCGCGCCGTTCGCGACCTCCTGGTAGCGGGGATCGGCCTTGACGCGTGCGACGGCGGCAGCGCCGGTTCCGTCCGACGGCCGTGCTGCCGAGACCGGCCCGGGCGCCGGTGACGCCTTCGCCTGGGGGCTGCCGCCCGTCGATGCCCCGGAGGGGGGTTGGAGCACCGGCGAGGCGGCAGCCGGCGGTGTGTGGCTCAAAGCCGCCGCCGTTCCCGGGCGGGATGCCGCTTGCGCCTTGGGAGTGAGGCGCGCCCTGACATCCGCCTTGATCGCGCTGACCGGATCCGGGGCAGGATCAGGCTTGCGCGCCCGCGCGGCTGCGACCGCCGCCGGATCCGGTGCATCGGGATCGGCAACCGCAAGCGCTTTCGCCGGGGGATCGACCCGGTCAACCGCGTCGGCGAGCGATTCGGTCACGCCCTGCGCGGCGGCGGACCGCCGCGCCGGCATGGCCGCCTCGACCAGGGCCTGTTGTTGCCACTCGCCGCGCGCCACCACCGCGTGGACCGCGCTTGCTTCATGAAGCCGGCCGCGCTCGTCGATATAGGGCTGAAAGACGATCCGCAGGACCTTCTCCTGGGTGCGCCCCGGATCGGCCGCTGCCAGGCGCGTCGGCTGGCTCACCTCTGCCCGGTTGATCCGGCCCCGAATCGGCTGCCGCACATTGCCCGTGGGCAAGGCATCACCCTCCGAGGGGTCCGAAGAGATGAGCGCAAGCGCCCGGTCGTCGATCGTCGAACTCGGTGCGCAAATCCCGTCGGGCGCCGCGCAGGAGAAGCTTCCCCGCACATTGCCGCCGAGGCTGGCGCAACTGCTGAGCGCAAGAAGACTGGTCATCCCGAGCGCGCCGGTAAGCCACAGGCGCCGCCGGCCGCTGCGTTGCGTCGCAGGCCACCGCGTCACGACTGTCCTCCCTTCAGCCAGTTCTCAAGGAAGGCCTTTGGGCGGAAGCCCTCGATGACCGCGCCGTCGCCGCGAACGATCACCGGCGTGCCGCTAAGACCATGGCGGTGGGCGAAGGCCTCGTTGGCATCGAGACCCGAAGTGTCGCAGGCCGGGCCCGCCTTCAGATCCTCGCCGGCATAGGCCGCGTGGAGGGCGGCTTCGCGATTCTTCGCGCAATAGACGCGGTCGGCGACGTCGCGGCTCCCGAGTACCGAGATCGGCCGTTCGACGACGCGCACGTTCATGTCCTTCAGCACGCTCGTGAGCGCCCGGCAGTAGCCGCAGCGAAAGTCGGTGAAGATCGTGACCGTCTGGCCCGACGGATTGCCCCAGACGATCGCGCCTTCACGCGGCAGCTCGGCCAGCGAGAGCTTCTGCGGCACCTCGGGGCGCGCGAGCTTCTCGCCGCGCCCCGGCGTCACGGCCGCGAGTTGGGCGGTGTCGTCATCTCCCCCGGCATTGGCGGTCGCATTGGCCTTGGCGGCAGCGCCCACCAGCATGTCGGGGTTCATCTCGAGCAGCCGCGCAGCGGTGATGTCCTGCCTGGTCTGCATGTCGTAGACGCGGCCGATGACGAGGAAGCGCGCGCCGGTATCGACGTAGAACAGGTTGGCGCCCGCCGTGATCTCGCACAGGCCGCTGATCTTGCCGCAGTCGATAGCGGTGACCGGCGTCTTGGGCAGCCGTGTCTTCAGGAGAAGCCGGACCCGGTCTTCCGGGCTGTTGGTGTCGGCCGCAAGCGCGATGCCGGCGACGCTGAGACCAAGCAGCGTGGTGATGACAAGGCGCGACGGGCGCGCCAGCGAACGGATGCGGTCAATTGCGGACATAAACACCCTCCAGGAAAACGATTTCGACGTCGATGCCCGTCGGCATCTCGATCACCGGCTGGTACTGCTCGGCGCGCTCGATCAGATATTTCGAGACCATGTCGCCGGTCTGGGCGACGCCTTCGCCGAAGCCGCCTTCGAGGATGTCACCGGTCGAAAGCTTCTGGCGCTGGCCGTTGGTGGTGATGTTGGTGCCCTGGAAAACCGACTGGGCGTTGGCGGAGAAGCCGCGGCCGAATCCGCCGGCCAGGCCTGCGAGGAAAGCCTGTGTCACGAGCGATCCCTCGCGCGAGACGACACGGCCGCGCACGCCGGTCTTGCCGCCGAAGGCGATGAAGCCCTTGACCTCCGATACGGCGTATCGGCCTCCCGGCTGCGGGCAGGTCATCTTCTGGAGCTTGACGTAGACCTTCTCGCTCGAGAGATCGCCGCGCGCCGCGCCGTTGATGAGGCAACCCTCGATCTTCGTCGTGAGCAGCCGGCCATTCTGATAGACCGAGCGCGCCGGACCCGTCACGCGCAGCACCACCGGCAAGGGATCGCTCTGGTTGGTAACCCCGGCGCTCGCGTCCACCCCGACGATGACCTTGGCGCGCGCGAAGCTGTTGGGCGGAAGATAGTTGACGCTGTCGGTGTAGACCGTGTTGCCCTTGGCGACACGGGTAGCGGTGCCACCGTCGGCCGCGGTGAAGTTGACGAGCTTGACCTCGGCGGGCGCGGCCACCGGAGCCGCCCCCTGCGCACCGCCTTGCCCATCGGGGCGCTGATAGGCCTGCGGTCCATAGGGGCCGTACATCGCGGCGGGTCCGGGCGTCGGCGCTGGCGCCGTCCGGCGATCGGCTACCTGGCGGCGAAGCTGCTCGTTCTCGGCCTGATAGGCCGATAGCACGCGCTGACCGTCAGCCTGCATCGCCTGGTTCTGGCCCTTCAGCGCCTCGACCTGCGCGGTCAACATTTCGAGGCGATGATTCTGCCCGTCGATCGACTTGAGCTGGTTCTCGGTCGACTGAAAGCGGTTCTCCGAAAGCGCCATCCACTCCTGCTGGGAGAGGTTGCGATTGACGAGATCCTTGGTCGAGACGTTGACCTCGCTGACGCCGTCGTCGGCCAGCTTGGACTTGTCGCTATCGCCTCCGAAGATCCAGAAGGAGGATATGACGAGCCCCACGCCCGCGGCTCCGGCCAGCAGCAGGCGCTGGCGGCGGCGGACCGCATCGTTGCCGCCAAGGTCTCCCGAGACGGGCGAGACACCCTCTTCGGTACCTCCGTCGAGCGGGCGGCGCTTGCGGTTCAGGAAGTCGGAAAGAGCCATGGCCTCACCTTCCAGTCTGAGAGAATGGGCCGGTCTGCGAGCCGGAGGCGTTCTGCGAGACGAGATAGGCCGTCGTGACCTTGCCCGGCGCGAGCTTGGTGTCGGCGATCGAGACGGCGAGCGCGCTCGACGGCGCGACCATGCCGGTTGTGAGCTCGATGCTCTGGTCGCCCTTGTTCTCGATCCGCAGCACCTTGCCGGTCAGTTCGGACCCGCGATATTCGGCGATCATCTGGACCTTGAGCGTGCCCACATAGACCGGCCGCAAGGCGCGCTGGCGCATCTCGTAGCCGTCCGCGACGGCGTTGGAGTACATCGCCTGGACAAGCTCGACCGCCGCATCCTGCGGGCCAAGCTGATTGGCGGGACCGTTTTCCGCGGCCTTCTCGCTCGCGATCGCCGGGTTCGAGACGAACACCTGGGCGGCCTGGTCGCCGCTGATGCGGCAGACGAACTTGTAGACATAGCCGCGCTTGCTCGTCGCGAAGAAGGAGAGCGCGGGTCGGCCGAAACCATCGGGCACGGAGAGGTAGATGTCCCCGCGGACAGGTTCGTTGACAACCGAGAAGTCATCCTGTGGATTGCCGGTCGAGATCTTGGAGACGCTCGCGAACTCATCCTCGACGAGGCTGATGCGGGTCAGGTCCTTGGCCGACGCGGTGCAATCGACCTGGGCGCTGTCGCTCGCCATGATCGTCTGATCGGCGAAGGCGGGCTCGGCGATCAGGAAGACCGCGAGAGCGACAAGACCAGCGCCGATGAACCGGCTTGCGTGGCAATAGACACGGCTGAGGAAGGCAGTGCCGAGCGCGGCACTCCCGATGGCATAGACCGGCATCATGAATCGCTCCCCCTTTGATCCTTTGCGGGGCCGGTCGTCACCATTCCGAACCCGACCAGCTTCAGCGACAGGCCGGAATATTCCCAGTCGTAGCGGAAGGTGCGGTTCTCGCTGGAGATGACCTTGTTGCCGACGATCGTGTGAAGCTCGCCGGTCACCTCCGAGCGGAGGCTCTTGGTGTCGATCTCCATCTTCTGGATGGTGAAGAACTGCGAGATCGAGGAACCGCGCTGCTCGCTGACGATCTTGAGCAGGTCGGCCTTGATCTTGCCCTGCGTGCGCGGGCTCGAAATATCGAGCACCGCATTCATCCAATAGTCGAGGTTCTGCGGGCTGCGATCGAGCGTCAGCACGACCGTGTCGCGCGTGATCATCTCGAGATATTCGCGGCTCACGCCCGCCGAACTGATCGTCAGCGGAGACCGCAGCACCGGCTGGAGCACGACCTCGCGATCGCGCGACAGGCTGACCGTGAACAGCAGCAGGGTGAGAGCGCCCAGCGCGGCCGCGGCGACGGCCAGGATGTTGCGCTGGCGCAGGATCCGCTGGCTGTTCGTATGGCTGTATGAAAGGTCCATATCACCCCGCCATCAATCGAAGATATGAGGGTGGCGTGGCTCTCAGACCGGTGAAGCCGGCCGGAAGATGCCAATAGGCCAGGTGAAGCAGCCAGGACGTCGCCCGGCCTGCCTTAGCTTTTCTGAGACCCCACCAGCCCGCACCCGAAAGAAGCATGCCGATGAGGATGTGCTGAGACAGGATCCCCCAGACGAATGGGATAACCATCGCCAGGAACTCATCCAGCGTCCACAGCCCGATCAGCTCGGGATCGTCGAGATGAGTTGGAATGACGTACTTGTCTGCGGCCATTGCACCACCCCCTCCTGGATCTGCGTGGGACTGCTATCCCGCGCAGACCTCGGATCGGTTCAGATCGTCGCGGTCACGGTCGAGGTGACGATCGGGATGCCGGTGCCGGCGCCCACGCCGACGCCGACGGGAATGGCGATCTGGCCCATCGAGAACCGGCCCGAGGCGAGCGCCACGATGCCGCCGGCCAGGCTGAGCACGGTGATGATCTTGCCGCCCGAACCCTCGAGGAAGTCGGTGAACTTGGTGAGCGCCGTGTTGAAGGTCGTGTCGGCGCCGGCGAACGCGGGCCCCGCGAAGAAGAGGAATGCGAACAGGAGTACGGCGAGGGCGAGGATCGCCAGCTCCGCGTGTCCGCTCTTTTTGAACACAGACTGCATGTGGATTTCCTTCGATTGGAGACGCGACGAACCGCGCCCAAGCAAAGGGTGGCCAATCGGCGAGCGGCCGGGCAACCGGACGTCGATCCGACCGTTTACGAATCGTAAGTATTTTTGTTCGGGATTGGCGTCCGAGCGGTTTTGCGGGGCGCAGCGTCCCGCTTTTCGGGCAGCCCCCCCATTTATGGGGCACAGTGCCCCCATGCCGGGATAGCTTGCCTCAGAATTGCGAAGCGAGTTCAACCGCTATAGATTCGCTTGGCGGGACTCGCGAGCTGTTAACCATTATCATTTCATAAAGCTTCCGCAGCGCCCGACGATTGCCGGGCACTTTCGAAAAAAAGGCTGATCAGGACGTGGGCAGAATGAGCGCGGACTCCCGGGGTTATACGCTCGACATCTCCGAGCACCTCTTCCGCCTGACCACGGAAAGCCTTCGGCTTCGCTCAAACGAGACCAAGTCTTACCAGACGCTCGAAAGCCTTCTTCACGCCCGCACGGCAAGTATCTCGCGCATCCAGGGCCGCGACATGTCCACGCTCAAAGAGCATCTGGTCGCGATTCCCACCGAGGGAGACATCCGCATAGAACTTCAGATTTCGGAGACCAGCGCCGACTGCCTGGACCAGGTCAAGGAGCTCCTCAGCAAAGAATTCGAAGCCAGTCTTACCGTCGGCGATGCTCTCTCGGTCCTGCTCTTCGACTATGTCGTCGAGCAGAAGGCGGCCCGGGTCCTCGAGAAGCTCGATCTCGACCGGTTGATCCCCGAAAGAATCGAAATTCCGCCGAGCAGTCCGCGCCATTAACTGAGTTTCTGGCGGGTCTCAGTGAGTTAGATGCCGCTCACTTTGGCCCCAACCACGCTTGCAAATGAAGATTCTGTCATGTTTCCTCCATGTACCAAAAAGGTGGGGAGGGGATCTGCATGTCGGAAGCCTCGGAATCGCTGGTTATCGGGACGATCGATCCAGACTATATTCGCCTGATTCGTGACATGATGGCCGCGAACGACACGCCGCATCGTTCGCTCGCAGAGAAGACCGGCATCAGCAAATCGCGGCTCGGCCGGATCCTTCACAAGAACCCTCGAAAACGGCTCCACATGACGGTGGAAGAGCTTGAGGGAATTCTCTCGGCGCTGGGGACCAATATCCTCAAGGCCTTTCTGCGCACCGAAGCCCTCCAGGGACTCGATCCCTCCGATCACGCCCGTTACGGCAGCGTCATCAATCTCGTCGGCGAGATCGTCGAGAATCTCGGCCGGGAACTGATCAACGCCCTGGAGGAAATGGGCGGGCTCGATGGCACCGAGCCGCAGCCCCACTGGGTCGGCATTCTTCGGAAAGGCTGGATCGAGGACATCTCCAAGGCGGTCGCCTTCGTCATGGGACGCCGCACGGTGATCAGCGCGCGCGATGAGCTCTGGCGCTGACAGGCCAGCCGCACGCGGCTCGGGCGCGCGGCTCGCGAACCCGATGCGCGCCCCGTCAGAACGTCGAGACGGCCGCGCTTCGCCCGAGCGGGCGACGGTCGGCGCTGAGCGCCTGAGGAGCGCGCGGAACGATCGTGGCCTGCCGGTAAACCCCGCTCAGCCGCGACCAGTTCTGAAGCACGTTGTCGACATAGGCCTGCGTTTCGGCGATCTGAGGCACCGTGCCGTTGCGAACCCGCCCGGGCCCCGCATTGTAGGCGGCCAGCGCCAGGTGATAGTGGCCGAAACGGTCGAGCTGCTGGCGAAGATATTTCGCGCCCCCACGCAGATTCTCCTCCACGCTGTAGCGGTTGACGCCAAGCGCCACCGCCGTGCCGGGCATCAGCTGGGTCAGGCCGAACGCACTTTTCGGCGAGAACGCATCGGGCCGGTAGCGACTTTCCCGGATGATCATCGCGTCGAACAGTCCCACCGGAATGCCGTACTGACAGGCGATGTTGCTCATCATGCCATAGTAGCTCGCGCGCCGCATCTCGGCGTCGGACGCAAGGAAGCCGGCCGGTCGGTAGGCCGGCGTATAGCAGCCCGGCACATAGCTGTAGGCCGCGGATGCGAACAACGGCCCGCCGCGCATCCAGAGCGGAACCGGAATGGGCGAAGCCGGGGGGACGGCGAGAGCGGCGGGATAGACGTCAGCCTGCGCCACACCGACATGCGCGAACGGATCCCCGTCCTCAGCAGCCGCCTCGACCGCATTTCCATCCGCGAAGCTATTGGCCATCTGGAACTCGACCCAGCGACGGCTGAGGTCATGGACCTTGAAGTCGGGGCCCGCAGGCATGGCGTCGGTCGTGGCGCGATCGGCGGGCGGTGCGGGCTGAGCCGGCCCGGCAGCACCGGCTTTTGCCGGCGTTCCCATGGCGATGAGCTCAACGCTCCGCGCGGGCCGCGCGGCTTTGGGCGCAGCCTCGGTTTCAGCGGAACAGGCGAGGCTCGCCACCGCCACGCCCAGGAGAAACACACGCATCAAGACCTCCCCTTTTGCCAATTGAGGAAAGGGAAGATCACCGCACGCCGGCTTGTCAATCCGTCGGCGGCCGGCCGAATCGACGCTCGCCGGGCGTCAGCGACGGCAAAATGTGGCTGATCGCGCGCCATAGCGATGGCCGAGGCGCGGGCCGCATCCCCCTGCCCGCCCCCGTGCGCGACGCCCTCGTCAGATGGTATGTGGGCAAGGGCTCGCGCCATGACGAGGAAGCCGGGATCATGCTCGTCCAGCAGGCCCGGATCGGCGAGAAATGGATCGCCTGCGATTGCCTTGCCCCAGAAGACGCCCCGCCGATCCTCACCCCGGCGTTCCTGTCGGAAGCGGAAACCTACTATCTGCGGCGGCTCACCAGCACCAACCGGCCCGAACATCTGCCCAATTGCCCCTTCTTTCGCGACCAGGCGACGAACCGGGTCACCGAGGTGCGCACGCCGGAGAGCCCTGCCGATCCCCCTGCGGGCTATTTCGAGGTGCTCCGGCCCGCGCCCGAGAAGCTGGCACAGAGACCCGAAGAGGAAAGCAGCGACGACCGGACCCGCCAGGCCTCGGTGCCACGCCTCGCGCGCCTTCTCTGGCGCCTCATTCACATCGCTGGGCTCAATCGCACGGTGCCGCTGTCACACGAGGCGCCGGACCATGCGATCGGCGACGAGTTCCGGTCGCTCGCCATGGCGGCCGAGCGGGTCGAGATCGCGCCAGGCGTGGAACTTGGCCGCGCCTTCTGGACCCATGCCCAGGCCCTCCACAGCAAGCGGGTCTATGCGAGCCTGCGCGAGCTCTCGCGGCGCTGGCCTCGAGGCCACGCCCCGCAGGCCTTCCTCGCCCTGTTCGCCCAGGAGTTTCGCGGATCGACGATCAAGGTCGCCGGCTGCGATCCGGTCGTGCTCGCCAACCGCGTGCAATCGCCGTCGGTGCGCGGCAACACGATCAAGGGCCCCTATCTCGTTCTCGTCGTCGCCGGCGAATATCCCGAGGCGCATGGCTATGCCCCGCTTCGAGGCTATGCCCAGCCCATCTTCTCGGGGAGACGCTTCATTCCGGTGGACTCCGAGTTCGAGCGGGCGGTCCTGCGCAAGCTGCTCCAGCTGCGCCGGGACTTCGATCGTCACGAGATCGACCTGGTTCTGGAAAAGCCCGTGTTCGACACGCTGACCGAGATCGGCTCATGCCGACCGGATTTCCTCCTCGAGGCACGATCGCGCAGCACCGGCGAAATCCGGCAGGTCGTTGTCGAAGCAATGGGCTCGACCGACGAGGCCTATCTTGCAGCCAAGGCCGTCACGCATCCGCGCATGGAACAGATCGCGCCACTCCTCCTGTTATCACCTTCCGACGTCGAGAAGGACCGGGTCGCAAGCCTTGTCGCAGGTTCCTTCGGCCTCTGAACGGACCGATGGTACGGGAATCCAGTGGGTGGGCTCGTACAGACGCATCAATTCGTCGCTCCACCACCCGCCGGGGGCCTCGCCCTCCGCGTCCACCGCGACGCAGAGCATGGCGGAGAGCACGAGCCCGTCGCTCAGGACACCGCCGATGATCCGCTTATGCGACGGAGGGCGGGACATCGCCGTCCAGGCGCAACCTTCCTCCGTTGAAATCGGCATTCGGCGACCTCCCCTCTTGTCATTGCCCGACGCAGCCGAGTAGCTCCTACTCCATCTCTTCCGTATTGGGGTTGTTACTTAAGGTGGCTATTTAACAAATATTTACATGTTCGCCGGCTTTACTGTCGCCTGCTTTACAGGCGATGGGCGATTGGTTCTCTCCGGAGGCCCGCATGCCCAATTTCATCTTGAAGTCCGCGCGCGAGACGGACTGGCCAGCGATGATCGCGATCCATCGCCGGGCGCGCAGATCCGAGCTGGGTCTGGCCGAGGACGCATCGATTCCAGCGGGCCTTCCCGATCTGGAAGCGACATTACCCGGTTTCGACGGCTTCATCTGGCTCGCTCAGGGCATGAACCAGCTCTTCGGGTTTGTCGCCGTTCGCGGCAAGGAAATCGTCTGGCTCTATGTCGATCCCGACTATCACCGCGCGGGCGTCGGCGGGGCGCTGCTGCGTTTCGCGATAACGAAATGCGGGCGCGGCGTTCATGCAACGATGATCGCGGGTAACGCGCCGGCGCTCGCCCTATACCGGTCGCTTGGCTTCAACCTGGTGAGCAGCGAAACGGTCATCGTGCCGGGATTTTTCGCGCCCAAGTCGAGTTGGCGCCTCGAATGTCACGATCTTCGCGAGGCGCTCGCAGCTGAGAGAAATCGCTAGCTCAACCCCACCGCAGGGAGGCCGCGAACAGACCGACGATACCAAGGGTGACGGGCATCGACGTCAGATAGAGCTTCTGCCACCGCCACCAGGTCCTGGGGATGAAGAGCGCCACGGACCTGAATGAGCGGATCGTCAGCCAGGGGCGCTCCTGATAGATTTCGTAAGCCGCCGTCGCCCAAGCCAATGCGAAGGCGATTGCGCAGCAAAGGCCAGTGGCGACGTAGAGCGCGAGCCAATTAGCAAGTTCGATCTGCGTAAGCTGTTGCATAGCGTCCCGACATATAGCCGATATTTACCAATAAATCCTCAATTCCCAGCCCGTTCCACAAGGCCGCGTGCCCAGCCCTAGCCTCTCTCCCTATTGCCTGACTGTGACGGTGCCGGTCATTCCCGGATGAAATTTGCAGTAGAAGGCGAACGCACCGGCCTTGCGCAGCACCATCGTCCGCGACACACCCGCGGGCAGGTCCACATCGAAGCTCCTGTCCCGCGCGGTCGCGCTATGGCGGAACAGATCGCGATTCTCCCAGCGCACCACGTCACCGACCTTGATGTCGCCGGGCACGGTCCCAAAGTGCATCTGTTCGATCACGACAACATGAGTCCTGGGGGGAGGCCCATTGCCCGGCAGCAGCAGCGCAAGCGCTGCAACCGCCGGAAGGCTGGCAAGAGCCAGTCTCATGTGAGGCTCATTGCCAGGTGCTCGGCGTGCGCCTGGTGTTCGCTGAACAGGGTCAGTCCGGTTTGCAGCAGTGACTTCAACTCTCCGTTCTGCGCAGATGGAATGAGCGTGTCGCGCAGCGCGCCGTTCACGGTCCGGTGGTAGGCGACCTCGTTCGCGACATAGGCCCGGTCGAATGCCGCCCCGTTCAAATGCGAGAGTTCGGCATGCTTCGTCTCCGCCGCGGCCGACAAGGCCGTGCTGGTCGGGTTCGCCTCAGGCGTCACTCCGAGCCGCTTGACGAGCGCGAGAGCCTGCTCGTTGACCGCGGCATGATCGCGGACCATCTCCTGCGCGAAGGCGCGCACCGTGCGGTTGTGCGATTTGGCGAGCGCCTGGCGGCCGGCGGCCACGTCGATTTCACCGGCGGTGTAGGCGATGTGCGCGATTTGCGCGTCGTTGGGCCCTCCGCCTTGCTGGGATGCAGCGGCGGCCGCCGTGACGAGCAGCGCTGCAAATCCCATGGTCGCGATCATCCTCTTCATGTCATTCTCCTCTATGGTATCGAGCGATGGCTTTGATGCCGAACGGGAGAAACGGTTCCCGGGAACCGAAACGGCGTATCGGCATCCAATGCTCTGGCCCACCCGATCGGGCGACGCCGGAAAATGGAACCGAAACGGATGAATCAGCTCGCCGAGCGCTATGAGGATCTGCAGGACACGATGCTGGCGGCGCGGATCGCGGCGCACGATCAAAAGGCCGTGCGGATCGTCGTCGAGCGTTGCAACCAGCGCCTGTTCCGCACCGCCTGGAGTATCCTCAAGGATCGGACCGAGGCGGAAGACATCGTCCAAAGCACCTACCTGCACGCATTCACGGCCATCGCTGGGTTCGAAGGCCGTTCGTCACTCGCAACCTGGCTCACGCGCATCGCCATCAACGAAGCCCTGCAACGCCGGCGCAGCCTCGATCGCCGCACAGCGCGGCTCGCCGCGGCGGGCGTGGCCGATCTCCAACAGCATCGAAATCAGATCATGCAGGAACCCGCATATTCGAGCACACCCGACGTCGAGCTTGGTCGTGCGCTGATCAAGGCCGTGCTCGAGACCGCCATTGCCGAGCTCCCCGAGGATTTCCGCATGGTTTTCCTGCTCTGCGAGGTCGAAGGTCTCTCGACCGAGGAAGCCGCCGCCATCCTCGATATTCCCCGTGCGACGGTGAAGACCCGCAATTTCCGGGCGCGGCGCCGCCTCCGTGCCTCGCTCGCGCCAGAATTGCGCTCGGCCCTTGTCGGCACCTTTCCGTTTGCCGGCAACGACTGTGCAGCGATGACCGAGCGCGTCATCGCGCAATGGTGCCCGCAGCCAAGCCCGCCGGGACCCGCTGCCGCATAAAATCCGCTCCCTGCAGTCGCCTAAAGCGCGCTCGGCTTCCGGCGCCTGATATTAGTGCGAGCGAGTCGCAATAAGCGGCTTGGCACGCCCCCGTGCAGGCGATAGACATCTTACGATGGGGCACAGTCTCACAAGTGACGCATGTGTGGCGGGCAAGCGGTTTTCTATTCCGGACACTGACGCTGAGAGCAGGGGAAAGAACCGGGCTAGAATGGACATGATTTTTGATCCATTATGGATGTTGTTTCATATAGTAATCACTATCGAGGCGCACGAAGCCTTCTGAAATCCGAGGTCCGTACCAATACTTATTGAGCGAAGGGCGGAAGTATAACCTACGAAATCCACTTCCAGCGCCAATTATCTTAGCCCTTCAACGGACGACCGGATGCACGCCACAGTTCTCGTAATCCTATGCGAAGGTCACAAATCGCTCACTGTCTGCGGCGACGAGGCACAGGCTTGGAGCGAGCTCATCGCCTTCGTCGATAGCCAGTGGACGGCACGTTTCGGTCCGGCCCTGCCGCCGCACGACGAAGCCCAGCGCGTCCGCTCCTTCTTCCGCGCGGATGAGCATTATCTCCTCGCGTCAACGGATCTCAGCAAGATGGCCGAAAGGATGAACGAAGGAGCACCCGCCAAGGACTGGTTCGAGACGCTGCGCTTGCATTGACGCCAAACAAACGACATCCTCAACGCGGGGGAGCGGGCGGCATCATCCATGTTCGAATGCCTCATTCTCGGCGACAGCATCGGCGTCGGCACCGCGCAGGCGATCAACGCACGCTATGCGCGCCAATGCGAAGTGCAGGCCGTCGAGCGCGCCACCGCCGAGCAGATCCTCGGCTGGCGTCGCCCGCCCAAAAGCTTTGGCGCCGCGATCTTCGCGATGGGGTCGAATGATACCGCGGGGACTGCACTCGCCAGGAAGCTCCTCAGCATCCGTGCCAGCGTGCGAACGCGCCGCGTGATCTGGCTTCTGCCCTATGCCCGCCAGCAGGCCTATGTCGTCAGTTCGGTAGCCGCCACGTTCGGCGATGAAACCCTCGATCTGGCGCGGTTCCCGTCCCGGGATCGGATACACCCCGCAAGCTACGGCGACGTCGCGCGAACCTTGCTTCGATAGCAGTCGGCGGCAGCGAGGTTTCCGGCTTCCCGGCCCACGCGATAACCAGTTCCGTAACAATATCTTTGCCGGATTCCGGGCCTGTGTTAGGTCGATGCCGCGCTGCGTAGTGGCGGCGCCGGGACTGGTAATCCCGCACGGTGCGATGGCCCCGCAAACCTCGGTTTGCCGGGGTGCCTGCGCGTATGTCCAGGCCCCCCGGGGCTAAAGGCGTAGGCGCATGTCACCGTGCATGTTACCAGCCCCGGCTCCCGCGCCAAGCGCGGGGGCATCGGGTTTCCGTTCAGAACCGGCCCTTCATGGAGGCCGCACTGGGCATGAAGACGGACCGCGAGACGCAACGCAGGCTGGTTGGGATCATCAAGCGCCTCGACGAGGCCCTGGAACTGCTCGATCAGATGGATCGCGGCGACGGCGACGGCGCCGCATTCATTCAACGGGCCGTCAACCGCGCCAAGCGCGAGCTCAGGTCCAATTTCGGGCGCTACGCCGCCCCGCTTCCCTCGCAACGGTCAAGAGCGCCCGGTGCGAGGAGTTCGAGACGGCCATCGCGCGGACCTCGAGTCCTGATCGACCGGGGCGATCTCGCCTGATCAATTCAGAAGCGACGGCAGGCCCTTGGCCGCAAGGCGCACCATGAACGCCGTCATGATCTCCTGACCCTTTGCTGTGAGCCGAACATAGGTCTGTCGTTGATCGCGCCGATCCTTCTCGCGCTCGAGCAAGCCTCGCTCGACAAGCTTGCGCGCCCAGCGCCGCCCGGTGCTTGGCGGAACACCCGCCATGGACGCAACGCTGGTGAGCTGGACGCGATCGCCACGATCGAGCGCCGCATAGAGATCGAGAAGGATGTCCCAGGCGGGATCGGAGAACAGGTCGCCCCCGATGACCTCCTCCCTTAGCCGCCGGGCCATCACCGCCCAGGCGGCAAACTGTGCTCCCGGAAGGGCGCGGCGCGACATATCGCCGACCGCCGTCGGCGCGCTGGGCCACTCGCCTTCCGCAGGCGCCTCTTCGTCCGCCGCGGATCGCACATTGCCAAGTGGCCTGTCCTCCGGCGAACTCATTGGGACGACGCCGGCGCGTTGCCGGCCGCGCTGCGCAGCGACCCTTGCGATACCGGGCGCTGGGCGGACCGGTCGAGCGGCCCTGGTCTGTCCCAATCGCCCTCCGGCCGGATCAGCGTGTAGGGATCGCTCCCGATCGCGAGCCGGTCATCGCTCGCACCCAGGCTTGCCTCCAGTTCGACATATTCGACATCGGAGAAGGCGAAAGTCGGACGGTCCGCCACTGGCCTGAAGCCGAACATTCCCCAAAATCGCGTGAGGTCGCTGCGCGAATGACCATAGGCACGCTCGTAACCCTTGCGCCGGCAGTAGCCGATCGCCTCGCGGACGAGACGGAACGACAGCCTGGACGTGCGAAATTCATGCCGCACGGCCAAGCGCTCGATCTTGACGAAATCCGCGAAGTAGCGGACGCGGAGACAGCCGGCCGGTTCGCCATCGATCTCGCCGAGAAAGTGCGTCGCGCAAAAATCGTTGCCGTCGAACTCCTCATCGAACGGACAGTCCTGCTCCGCCATGTATGTGGCGGCCCGGATCGAGAAACATTTCAGCAGGTCTTCCATCGTCCGTGCTACCCGCACCGTCATGGTCGCGGCCGCGCGAATGGGCCGATCGCTTTCGAACGCGGGAAAGCCCGACCGCGGTGAGAGCGCCAGCAGGTCTTCCGGAGCGGACGGATAGACATGGCGGGCGGTCACGAAGCCCATGGCGGGAAACAGCCGCGCCGTGTGGCCGGTAACGCCGCGCGTGAAGAGCGGGCACCCTTCAGGAGCGAGCCTTCCCAACAGGGGAGCCAAGGCGCGCAGCGCCGGTGTGAGGGCGCCCGGCGCGAAGATCAGCCAGATGTAGATGGCGCACGGCGGCTCGTCCGCGCGGCAGACCATCGCAAGGTCTGGCTCGGCGCCTCGGAACCGTCCGTTCACCAATGTCTCGGCCCCGCTCCGATTGAGGGGAAGGTAGGCGAGGAAAACCGGGCGCTCGGCCGACACCGCATCGCCTTCGACGAGATGGAAGATTTCCGGGTTGTGCGCGATGGCGGCCGCGGCCACCTCGTCCGGCACGAGCCCGCCCAGGTGCGTTCGCGCGACGCCAAGCGCCGCAAGCGCTTCCTCTGTCTTCGCCGGACGGGTCGTCGCCGGGCTGATGCCGGCGCGCGCGCAGAGTTTCAGCACGCGATCGGAGAAGGCCATCGTCTGATAACCGTCGATCGCCGCAGCCTGGATATTCGTCTGGTACATACATCCCCCTTCGCAACTGGAAGGGTTCTCGAATTAGAGCCGCGAGCCGCCTGTGAGGCGAGTCCATCCCGCACCGGGGCCGGTTCATTTTTGATACAACCCAAACCCGCCTCGCCGGATCTGGGAGCATGTGCCGCGCCGGTCGCGCGACGTCCGCTATTCGGAAAATCCCGGACTTTCCGTGAGGCTCGCAAGCAATGTAAAATCATCCGGATCGGCCGAAATTATAGTTGCTTTCGGCAGACGAAATGGACTCTCTTGCAGCGCATTCTGCTGTGATCCGGTCTGGAGGGGAGAGCGGTTTGCCTAAGTCCAAGAAAGCACCGAGCCGAATAAAGAGCCCGGTTATCGCGGCGAAAGTTGACGCGCGCCGATCATCAGCCCGCTCTTCAAGCGGCGGCAAGTCGTTTCATGAAAAGCTGGGCAGTCTCGACTGGACAGAACTGGAATTATTCCTCGACGTGGTCGAAGCCGGGAGCCTGCGGTCCGGCGCCGTCAGGACCGGACATGCCGTCGGTACGATCCGAAGGCGGCTGCAGCGGATCGAAGACAAGCTCGGCGAGATCATCGCGCGGCGCGAACCGGCCGGATTGCAGCTTTCGCCGGTGGGCGAGAAGCTTCTGCGTATCGCGCGCGAAATGCGCCTCTCGCGGCAAAGCTCGCAATCCGGGGAGGTGCCGGCCGAGGCGCGGGAGCGCATTCGGATCGCCGTAACTGAGGGCCTTGGAACCTACTGGCTGATGCCGCGCCTGGTTGAATTCCAGCGCGCCAATCCAGGCTTGGATGTCGACCTGCACTGCGACATGCGGCGCAGCGATGTGGCCGGCGGCGAATCCGACATCGCGGTCCAACTCGAGCCGCCCGCGGACGGAACCGCGACCATCCGCACCATAGGCTGCCTCCATCTCATGCTGTTCGCCGCCGAAAGCTATCTGCAGTCCGCCGGCGTCCCGACGTCGGTCGATGAATGGCCGAACCATCGGCTCGTCTGGCAGGAAGCCGATCAGGTGGCGACCCATCTTCTGCCGTTCTTCATCGGAACGTCGGACGCGGCCGGCCTGATCGGTATCCGGACCAACAGCAGTTCCGCCCACTTCCGCGCGATCGCGACCGGCGGCGGTATCGGCATCCTGCCGACCTATGCACGGGCCATCAGTCGCCGCGTTCGTCCGCTCGACCTTCCGGTTCGCTTGCGCCGTGAGATTCTCTGCGTCGTCAATCCAGCCCGGGCCAGCTCGCCGGGCGTCCAGCTGGCCCTCACCTGGCTCGGGAGCTGTTTCGCCGGCGACATCTATCCCTGGTTCCGGGACGAATTCGTACACCCGAAAGATTTCGAGAGAGAGATCTCCATGCGCAGCGTAATGGGCCTGTTCGAGGGGTTCATCGACGGCATGGATGCCGAAGACGACGACTGAACGGCTTTGCCTACCCGGCCTCGGCGGCGCTGACCGCCGTATCCAGGTGAACGCCCTTGCAAAGCGCCACCAGTTCCTTCGCCGTTGCGGGCTCGCGCCGATCCATCGCCGCGCCGGCCGCATCCTTGAGGGCGCTCATCACCGCGCGCACCTGGTTGGCATTGATGGCGTCGGAGTGAAAGAGACCCCGAACAACCGCCCGGATGGCAAGCTCTGTGCCGCTGTCCATCTGCATTCTCCTTATGAAGCCTCAGCGCCTTGACCGGGTCTATAGCGCCGACCCGCGCTGCATTGCCGCTTTCCCGGCCCGCGCTGCCCTGATCAGGGTTTAGCGCGTGCCAAGAGTCGGTTCCAGCCGAGCTTTGCTCCGCCCGCGAAAGCCTCAATGGAAATCATGACTGCGGATTCGCACGATCTCATCTTCCTCCGCCGCCGTGCCGAAGGGCGCGGAGGCGAGGGTTCGGCCGCGCGGCGTCCATGCGGGATCGCGGGGGTCGGGGCCGCCGCCGTTCTTCGCGCCATCGCCGCGACCAGGCTGAACCGCGAAATCCACTCGGCCGATACTGCGCAACATGGCGTCGTGATCGATGATGCGATCGCAGATGATATGGATGATCTCGCCTTCCTTCTGCAGCCTGCCCCTCATGGCGATCATCGAAGCCGACATGACCTGCCGCCGGTAGATCTCGAACTTATTGGGCCAGAGAATGCCGTTCGCGATGCCGGTCTCGTCCTCGATCGTGACGAAGAGCACGCCCTTGGCGGAGCCCGGGCGCTGTCGGACCAGGATCACACCGGCCACCTCGACATTGCGCCCGTCGCGGATCGACGGGAGATCCGCGCAGCGCACAATCCGCATCGCATCCAGAGCGAGGCGCAGGAAGCTGATGGGGTGGCCCCGAAGCGAGAGCTGCGTGGTGCGATAATCCTCCACGACTTCCCGGCCCGCCGTCATCGGCTTTAAGGAAACCGCGGGCTCGAGGCCCTCCGGCGAGAAGGCCGCCTCGCGCGCGTCGGCAGCGGCGAACAGCGGCAGCGGCGCTTCGCCCAGGCCCCTCACCTTCCACAGACCCTGCCGCCGGTCCTCGGCGATCGAGAGGAAAGCATCGGCTTCCGCAAGACGCTCGATAGCCGCACGCGGTACGCCGGCGCGGCGCCAGACATCCTCGATGCTTTCGAAGGGCGCCGGCCCCCGGGCTCCGACGATCGCCGCTCCATGCACGTTGGCAAGGCCGCGCACCTGCCGAAAGCCCAGCCGCACTGCGAGGAAGCTGCCATGCGCCGGCTCCAGCGTGCAGTCCCAATGGCTGTGGTTGATCGAGACCGGCCGCACCTCGACCCCATGCTTGCGCGCGTCGGCGACGATCTGTGCCGGCGCGTAGAATCCCATGGGCTGCGCGTTGAGGAGCGCGGCGCAGAACACGTCGGGATGATGGTGTTTCATCCAGCAGCTCGCATAGGCGATCTTGGCGAAGCTCGCGGCATGGCTCTCCGGAAAGCCGTAGGAGCCGAATCCCTCGATCTGTTTGAACGTGCGTTCGGCAAAATCCTTCGGATAGCCCCGCGCGACCATCCCACCCACCAGCTTGTCGTAGAAATGGCTGACCCCGCCCGTGAGCTTGAACGTCGCCATGGCGCGGCGCAGCTGGTCGGCCTCCGCTGGCGTGAATCCCGCGCCCACGATTGCCACCTTCATGGCCTGTTCCTGGAATAATGGCACGCCCAGCGTCTTCTCGAGCACCGCGCGAAGCTCGGGCTTGGGATATTCGGGCTTCTCCTTGCCTTCACGGCGGCGGAGATAGGGATGCACCATGTCGCCCTGGATCGGGCCCGGCCGGACGATTGCGACCTCGATCACCAGATCGTAGAATTTGGCCGGCTTGATGCGAGGCAGCATCGACATCTGCGCCCGGCTCTCGATCTGGAAGACGCCCAAAGTGTCGGCCTTCTGGATCATGGCATAGACGGCGGGATCGTCCTTCTGCAGATCCGCCATGCCGATGGCGATGCCCTTGTGATCGGCCAGAAGGTTGAACGCCCGGTTCATGCAACCGAGCATGCCGAGCCCCAGGACGTCCACCTTCATGAACTTCAGGGCGTCGATATCATCTTTATCCCATTCGATGATCTGGCGGTTTTCCATCCGCGCCGGCTCGATCGGCACGAGATCGTCGAGCCGATCCTGCGTCAGCACGAAGCCGCCGGGATGCTGCGACAGATGCCGCGGCGTGCCGATGAGCTGCTGCGCCAAGTCCAGCGTCAGGCGAAGCCTGTGGTCCTTCGCGTTGAGGTTCAGGCTCGCTATCTGCTCATCGCTGATACCCTCGACCGACCAGCCCCAGACCAGGCCGGTCAGCATCTTCGTGAGATCGCGTGGCAGCCCCAGGGCCTTGCCGACCTCGGCGACCGCCCCGCGCGTGCGATAGCGTGTGACGACCGCGGTCAGAGCGGAGCGATGACGTCCATAGGTCGCGTAGATCCACTGGATGATTTCCTCACGGCGTTCATGCTCGAAATCGACGTCGATATCGGGCGGTTCCTTGCGCTCGCCGGAAACGAACCGCTCGAACAGAAGCTCGTGCTGCACAGGGTCGATCGAGGTGATGCCGAGCAGGAAACAGACGCAGCTGTTGGCGGCCGAGCCCCGCCCCTGACAGAGAATGCCCCGCCGGCGACTCTCCGCGACGATCGAATTTACCGTCAGAAAATAGGGGGCGTAACCAAGTTTATCGATCAGTGCGAGCTCATGATCGATCTGGCTCCGGTAAGCGTGCGGCACGCCACCGGGAAACATCCGCGCGGCGGCCTCTTCCGTCAGGCGCGCAAGCGCCTGCTGCGCGGTGCAGCCCGCCATCACCTCCTCATAGGGGTATTGATACTGTATCTCGCCAAGGTCGAACCGGCATTGATCGGCGATGTCCGCGCTGGCCTGGATAGCATCCGGGAAGGCCGCGAAGCGGCGTTCCATTTCTTCGGGCGGCTTCAGATTGCGATCCATGAACCGTTCCCGCCGGAAGCCGAGCGCGTCGATCGTGGCCTTCTCGCGGATCGCGGTCAGCACGTCCTGCAGCGGCCGGCGTTCGGCGGCATGATACAGGACATCTCCGGTCGCGACGCAGCGCACGCCGGCCGCGCGCGCTTGCCGATCGAGCACGTACAGGCGGCCACCGTCGCCCGGCCGGCGGCGAAACGACAATGCCAGATAGCCGCGCGCGCCGAAGGCCTGCCGCAACTCGGCGAGGTCGGCCGCGCCAACATGCTCGCCGGGCAGCAGAATGGCGATCAGGCCCTCGCCGTGCTCGACGACATCCGACCAGTCGAGAAGACAGCGACCCTTTCCGCCTCGCCCCTTGCCGATCGAGAGCAATCGCGTCAGCCGGCCCCAGGCTTGCCGATCCACCGGATAGAGCAGCAGCGCGCGCCCGTCCCTGAGGTCGGCCCGGGTGCCGGCGATCATGCGCACGCCCGTCGTCTTCTGGCCGTCCCAGCCCCGAACGACACCCGCAACGCTCCCCCAATCCGCAAGTCCAAGAGCACGATGCCCCTGGAGCGCGGCCGCGGCGAACAGCTCTTCCGGCGCGCTTGCCCCGCGCAGAAAGGAGAAGTGGCTCGTCACCTGAAGCTCGACATAGGTCGCCATCAGCCGAAAAGCCCGTGCAGGTACCAGCTGAGATCCCCCGTCGGCACATCCACGCCGTCGCCGCGGCGGAATAGCCAAAAGCGCTCGCCGCCTTCGGCTTCGACCTGGAAATAGTCTCGGACCGCCCACATCTCGCGGGCGGTCCGCCACCATTCTCCATGAATGCGTTCGGGACCGTCGCCGGCGACAACCTCATAGGCCTTGCCACGCCAGACGAAGCGGCGCGGTGGATGGTCGGGAAGCAGCGCCACCACGTGCGAGAGCATTTCGGGCCGTGCCAACAGTCGCGCCGGACGCGTCCACCGCGACCAGCCGGTCGGAATCTCGAGAGCGCCCATGCGGCGCACCGCACGCTCCGGCACGTCGCTTTCGCGCGGCGCCATGCGAAACAAGGCATCATCGCCGACGCGTCCGGCCAGTTGGTCGACCAGGGGCGCAAGGTCCGGCGTCCGCTCGCCGTCGATCAGCCCACATGGCATCGCTGCCGGCTGCAACGCCTCGACGCGCGGCGCGGCGAGCGTCATCGCCTCTATCCCCAAGCCGGGCGCGATCCGCTCGACGCGCAGGGCGAACATGCGTTTGAGGTGCTTCGCATCGCGCGTCGCGCGCGCGGTGCCGAGACCGATCCGCTGTTCGAGGCCATCGACGCACAGGCAGGTCAGCACCGCCGCGCGCAGGCCAAATCCGCGTGTCTCGAGAACGGCCGCCATATCATCGACGAGGTCGCCGATGATCTGAACAATAGCCTCTGCGGTGCCGATCGGCTCGAGCAGCCGACGCTCGACCCGAGGCATCTCGAAAGGCACGACGGGAACAAGGGGTTCTGCGACCAGACCCCGCGCCTGATCCAGCCTGGTCACGGCGGAAAGGCCGAGCCTTTTCGCCAGCGGCCCGCGCGGCATGGGATAGAGATCCACGATCCGCTCGAGACCGAACCTCGAAGCCGCGCTCAACGCGTCCGGTGTGAGACGGAGCGCGGCAAGCGGAAGTTGGGCAATGGCCGCGGTCTCCGACCCAGCAGGCACGATCGTGGTCGCCGCGTCGCTGAAGCGCGCCAACGCATGCGCCGCGCCCGGCGAGCCGGCGATCGCGATCGTCGCCGTATAGCCGAAACGCCGCAAAAAGCGCAGCAGCCGGCGGCAGAAGCGCTCCTCGCCGCCGAACAGGTGCGTGGTGCCGGTCAGGTCGAGCCAAAGGCCATCCGGGCCCGAGACACTGGCCGTCGGCGTCCAGCGCCCGACTGCATGCAGTGCCAGCCGGTCGAGCACGTCGCGATCGCGCTCCGGCTCGGCATCGCGCACGTCGAGATCAGCAGCCAGGGCCCGGGCATGGGCGGCGGCCATTCCAGGCACCAGTCCCAGTTCCAACGCCTGTAAACAGGCGGCGGTCACGACCTCCTTCTGGCCGACCCGTTCGATCAGAATGAGCGGACGGGTCCACTGACGCAGTGCGCGGGAAGAGTTTACCGCAGGACCCCGTTTCCGTTCATCCGGGGGTATCGCGCGAAATGGATGATGCGCGCCTTCGCTCCGGCGTCCGGTTTCGTGCTTGGCCGGGCGCCGGTG
The DNA here is from genome assembly GCF_048565505.1 of Sphingomonas sp. TX0543. Taxonomy (NCBI): domain Bacteria; kingdom Pseudomonadati; phylum Pseudomonadota; class Alphaproteobacteria; order Sphingomonadales; family Sphingomonadaceae; genus Sphingomonas; species Sphingomonas sp. TX0543. The sequence continues at coordinate 105,581 of NZ_JBLZUS010000003.1, read as the reverse complement.
TCCGGGAAGAGCACTCGGCTCCTCCAGGGTTCGCCCCGAGGACCGCGCGTGACCTTGCGCCCAGCGCGCGCCGGGACGCCAGCCACCACCGCGCGGAACCGAACAGGCGCCGGGATTGTCGTCAACCACGCCGCGGAATGGCGGTTCGGCGAACGGAACGCCGCGGTCAGGCAGCTCGATGGACGGCTCCAGCCTGCCGACGCGCTCGCTCAGGCGTATCCGCTCGATCGCGAGATGAGGCAGGTAGAGCGAGGCGACCCTGTTCATCACACGCTTCAACTTCGAGAGAAAAGGGATGGCCGTTTCGCTGCCGGACCAGCTCGACTGACCAACGAGCGTGGCCTACTCCCGGATAGGGCAATCTCGCGGAAGGTGCGCAGCCGATACGCCACCGGGTCATCGCCGAGGATGGCTGATCGAAGGGACACCGGTCACGCGCCCGATGGCGCCGGTAGAGAAGCATCGGCGTTCCGCCGTCGGTAGCGGCAAGCTGAAGCCGCCGCGTCGCCGTCTGATCGGCCGCCTTTACCTCGGCCACCACACAGGCCAGCGCGCCGTCTCGCAAACCGTCCTCGGCAAGCGCCAGAACCTCGCTATCCTTGCGGCCCTGCGCATAAAGGACCTTGTCGGGTCCGAGCCCCACTTGTTCGAGGCCAGGTGCATAGAGGTCGAATTTCGACAGCGCCCATAGCACCGTGGAACCGGGCGCCCCGGCGAAGCGCGCGGCAATTCCGGCAGCGAAGAGCGTCGTGGCTGCGTCGTCGCTCAGCGCCGCGCTTGCTGCCGCGAACTCATGAAGCCCGCAGCTATCCAGGCCATGACCCGCGAGGCGCTCATCAAGCGACGTCACGCCGAATGCCAGCACAGGCCCACGCAGGCGTTCGGCCTGCGTGAGCTGCGCGCGAAGCGCAGCAAGCTGATCGGCACAAGGCCGCTGGTCGGGCGAAGCTAGGGCGGACATCAATCACTATCGACTCGTTCGTTCTCTTTATGTTCCCTTGAGTCGTCAGATTCGTCAAGGACGATCGATTTTCCCCGCTCGCATCTGGCCCCGCCACATATCTAAACCGCGCTTTTTCGGGCATGGTGCGCGCCATGCGAGCCTTCGTTCTCAAGAAATATGGCGGACCGGACGCGGCCGAAATCCGCGAAATGCCCCGTCCTTTGCCCCAGGCGCATGAAGTGCTCGTGCGCGTTCGGGCCGCGAGCCTCAACCCCGTCGACTACAAGATCCGCAAGGGCATGTTGAAGGCCGTCCAGAGGTACAAGCTGCCGGCCGTCATGGGCAACGATTTCGCCGGTGTCGTCGAGGCGCTGGGCGACGGCGTGACGCGCTTCGCGGTCGGCGACCGCGTCTTCGCCCGCGTGGCCAAGGATGCTCTAGGCGCCTTCGCCGACGATGCGGTCATTCCGGACGACCTCCTGGCTCCCATGCCCGCATCGCTCGATTTCGAGTCAGCGGCCAGCGTTCCGCTCGCGGGGCTGACCGCGCTGCAGGCTCTACGCGACGAACTTCACCTGAAGCCTGGCAGCCGCGTCTTCATTCCCGGCGGCGCGGGCGGGGTCGGGACCTTCGCCATCCAGATCGCCAAGTGGCTCGGCGCAGAAGTCATCACCACGGCCTCGCCGCGCGGCAAGGCGCTGGTCGAACGCCTCGGCGCCGACGTGGTGATCGACTATACGACGCAGGCTTTCGAAGATCATGTTCGCGGCATGGATGGCGTCTTCGACCTGCTCGGCGGGGAAACGCTCAAGAAAGTCTTCGGCGTCGTGAAGCCCGGCGGCAAAGTCGTGTCCATCGCGGGTTTGCCGGAGCCCGTGACCGCGCGCAAAGACCTCGGACGGGGCGCGCTGCTCGCCACGCTGTTCTGGTTCGCGAGCTATGGCTCGCGTGCGGAGGCCCGAAAACGCGGCGTCACCTATCGCTATCTCTTCATGCATCCCAGTGGCGCCGAACTCGCGGAGCTCGGACAGCTCATCGATGCCGGAAAGCTCGAACCCGTCATCGACCGCGTTTTTCCCTTTTCCGAGATCAAACGGGCGTTCGCCTATCTCGAAGGCGGCCACGCCAAGGGCAAGGTCGTGGTGCGCATGGATGAGCATTCCGCCTAAGCCGCTTGTCGATAAGCCGGCGCTAACCTATATGTGCAATATGCCGGGTAAGGTTCGGCATATTGTGAGGCGCAAGATGACGGCAATGACGCGTATCCAGGAATTGCTTGGAGGCGAGGCGATAACAGGGCCTCTCCACAACGAGAGGGACATCGTCCGTCTTGTCCGCCGCGGCGTGCCCACCCAGGCTGTCGATCATTTTCTCGAAGCCGCCCGGCTGTCGTTCAACCTGCTCGATCCCAAAGTCATCAACCTTCGCACCTTCAAGCGGCGCAAGCAGAACGCCCAGCCCCTGGAGCAGGATGAATCCGACAGACTCTTGCGGGTTGTGGGGATCGTTGCGGCTGCCGAGGAAGTCTTTGGCAACCGCGACAAGGCGCAGGCCTGGCTGAACCGCGAGAATCGCGCGCTCGATGGCGAAACGCCTCTGGCGATGGCCGACACCGATCGCGGCGCGCGCGCCGTGGAAGCTCTCCTCGGGCGGATCGAGCACGGCATCGCAGCGTGATTGCCTATCGGCTCTGCAAGGCCGCCCATTTTGCGCTCGACGGTGAAGGCGCACGCCTTTGGGGCGGAGGCTGGAACTCGGCCGGGCGGCCGATGGTCTATACCGCCGCGACGCCCAGCCTCGCGGTGCTGGAGGTGCTGGTGCATCTCGACCTCCCGGCCGAGCTGCTTCCGGACGACCTCCGGCTGCTGACCATCGAAATTCCCGACGACGCGCCGCTGCGCATCCTTGACGGCGATCCGGCCGACGATGACGCCTGCATCAGACAAGGTGATGCCTTTCTCGACGCGCGAGATGCACTGGCGCTGCGCGTGCGCAGCGTCGTGGTTCCGCAGGAGTGGAACATGCTGCTCAACGTCCACCATGCCGACATGGTCCGCGTGGCGGTGATTGCCAACGAGCCGTTCCGGCTAGACCCGAGGCTACTGGGCTGACCCTAGCAGGGCCAGCGTCGCAGCATCCCGCTGTCCATGAAACCAGCGATCGATCGCGGCGGCCAGGAGCGAGTTGGGCCGCACCGCCTCGAACAATGTGAGCGAGGATCGCAGCTTCACGGCGTCGAGGTCGCCGAACACGGCGACCGGATCGCTGGTGGGCAGGTCCTGCAGCGCGGCGACGCACTCGACATAACGGGGACCAAGCAGCGGATGGTCGAGATAGGCGCGCGCTTCGTCGGCGGACCGGATCGCAAAATGCCGGGCCGTCGAGCTTTGGCCCAGCCCCGCGATCTGCGGGAAAATATACCACATCCAGTGCGCCCGCTTGGCGCCCCGCTGGATCTCCGCGAGAGCCGTCTTGTAACTAAGCGTCTGGGCCTCGACGAAGCGGTCGAGCGAATTGTCATCGGGCATCAGAGCAGAGCCGCCCATGCCGGTCCGCACGCACGGATAGACTTGCCGCCGATCGCTACATTGCCCCCGGAATCGTCGAACTCATCCAAAATGGAGACAATATACAATCGAACATCATGACGCATGCCTGCTTCTTTTCCATCCTTGCCCCGCCGACTCAAGCCGGTTCTTATATTGCTCTAACGCCGGAATGAGACAGCACATGGTCGCCGGCCGAGGACAGCATGACTGTTGCGCTCGCCGCGCGCATCGTCCCGCCGCGATCGGGAGATTGGTCCATTTCCCCCGTCCTTGCGCATTTTACGCATAGTCGCCGGTTGTATTCATTAAGGCTTTCGGACTAGACTTGTCGCGCTCGCGGAGACGCGGCGGAGGCGTGGAAACCTTCTTCGAGTTAGGGCTGGTCAGGCTTCCTGGCCAAGCGCCTGCGTCCTGTCGCGGCGCCGAACGTGCCGCGCATCGCTATGCTCGTAGATTTCCCGCAGCCGGGCCGAGCCCGGGTACAAAGTCGATGCGCAGTTCGCAGGAAACACGGAGGCTGGCTTCGGATATGCCGAGAAAAGTGGTCGATGCGCATTGCAGCGATGGCAAAGTCCTGACCTACCGTATTTCTCTTCGGCCGACCAAGATGGCCTACACCGACGAGGACTATATCGGGATCGCCAAGCAATATCATGTCGAGGACGGCCTCAATCTCGAGACCGTCGAACGCTGGATCCTTCAGCCGGCCGCCGACAAGAACCCCCGACCGCCGGCACGCCAAGGTGACTGACCCGAGCTATTTGACCGCCATCAATTCGCGGCGACCGCCGCGCTGCATAATAACCTTTTGGCGACACCCATCGGCCAATGGCCCAGCAGCATATCGCAACTGGAATGAGGTCGATGGATCAAAGGCATACAATTCAACAGGCGTTCGAGACCCTATGCGCAGCTGTCGAGAAACTGGAACGGAGCGTGGCGCCTGCCGCCAATCCTCGGCTCCTCCGGGAATGCCGTCAACTGCGCCGACAGGCGAACGCCACAATGCGCGAAATCCTGCATCCGCGCGAGCGCGAGGGCATGGCCCGGCCTTCTGAATGAGACTGAGCAAAAACACGGTGACCGCCTGCAAAGTCCTAGCGTCGGTGGGCGGTGGGGGGGGCTGCCGGCAGCCGGGAAAGGTCGATGATTAGCACGCGGCTAAGGAATATTACCAATAGCGACTGCCGCGCACTTGCGCGATGGAGCGCCACAGGTGCCCGTGCGCCGGAATGGGTACCAGAGGGGTGATCAGCCGACCGTGACTTCCAACCGAGGCGTCATCCCGTCGCCCTCTCCCGTCGGCGACGACGACGCCCCGCGATCGCGTCTCGCGCGTTTCCTGCGCATACTCGGCCCCGGCCTCATCACTGGCGCGGCTGATGACGATCCCAGCGGCATCGGCACCTACAGCCAGATCGGCGCACAGTTCGGCTACGGCCTGTCCTGGACGATCGTTCTCAGCTTTCCGCTGATGGTGGCGATCCAGGAAGTCGCAGCTCAGATCGGCCGCGTCACCGGCGCCGGCATCGCGCGCAACCTGAGACGGCACTATCCCAGACCCCTGCTGCAAGGCGTCGTCGCGCTTCTGCTCATCGCCAACATCGTCAATCTCGGCGCCGATCTCAGCGCCATGGGCGCAGCCCTCGCGCTCATGGTCGGTGGCCAAGGCCCGATCTACACCCTTCTGTTCGGCATCGTCTGTATCGTGCTTGAAGTCGGGTTGAGCTATCGCCGCTACGCCGCGATCCTCAAATGGACGACAATCTCCCTCTTCACCTACGTCGCCGTCGTGGCCGTCGCGAGGGTACCATGGCCGCATGCCCTGCGCTCGCTGGTCATACCCGAGATTCAGTTCAACGCCGCCTATGCGACCGCCCTCGTCGCGGTGCTCGGCACGACCATCAGCCCCTATTTGTTCTTCTGGCAGGCCAGCCAGGAAATCGAGGAAGAGCACCGCCATCATGCCAAGCCTCTCTGCCTGACTCCGACCACCGCCGGACCAGAGCTCAAACGGATCCGCGTCGACACGTTGACCGGCATGGCTTTCAGCAACCTTATCGCGCTGGCGATCATCTTCGCGACCGCAGCCACGCTCGGGGCGAGCGGTATCCATGACATCGCGACCTCCTCGCAGGCAGCCGAAGCGCTGCGGCCGATCGCCGGGCAGTTCGCCTTCGCCATGTTCGCCCTGGGCATCATCGGCACTGGGCTGCTCGCCGTGCCGGTACTCGCCGGGTCGGCCGCGTACGCCGTCACCGAAATGGCGGGGATGGCTGGCAGCCTCGACGCCAAGCCCCTCTCGGCCCGTCTGTTCTACGGCACGATCGCTGCGACGACGCTTGCCGGCGCATCGCTCAGTCAGATCGGCATCGATCCCACCCGGGCGCTCTACTGGGCGGCCGTGGTCAACGGTGTGCTCGCCGGTCCCCTCATGGTCGTCATGATGCTGATCGTGGGCAACCCACGCGCCATGGGCCGGCTGGCGCTGACACGTGCCAAGACCTTCTGGGGCTGGGCCGCGACGATCGTGATGATCGCTGCGTCGCTGCTCTTTCTGGCCTTCGTCGCGACGGGACGCAGCTGAAGCGCCGTAGTCCGAACTGCGCGGTGACGCTTTACGGATAAAGCCAAGTCGATCTCCAGACACCGTCCTGAAATGCGAAGAGCTTGCGTTCGTGCAGGCGATGCGGCCGGTCGAGCCAGGCCTCGATCGCCGTCGCTTCAACGCGATAGCCCGACCAATGCGCGGGACGCGGCACGACCTCGCCTTCGAACCGATCCCGAGCCGCCGCGAACTCGTCGAAAAGCGTGGCACGCGACGATAGTTCATCCGACTGCCGCGAAACGACCGCGCCGATCTGGGAATCCCGCGGCCTGCTGTGAAAATACCTGTCGGCGGTCTCGCCCTCGACAGGATGTACGCTGCCTTCGATGCGGATCTGGCGCCGCAGCGACTTCCAGTGGAAGAGCAAGGCGACATTGCGGTTATCCGCCAGTTCGCGGCCCTTGCGGCTATGGCAATTGGTGTAGAACACGAAGCCGCTGCGATCATGGCCTTTCATCAGGACGGTGCGCAGCGACGGCCTCCCTTCCGCATCCACCGTTGCCAGCGCCATCGCATTGGGATCGCTTGGCTCGCGCTCACACGCCAGCGCGAACCAGTCCGCGAAGACTTCGAAGGGGTCTTCCTGGTCGATCAAGCGCGATGCGGCGTCGGCGAATATCCCGGCCGTCATAGTTCGAGATCGAGGATCGGACCGTCGAAATTCCCCCCGAGCTTGGTGGTAGCGCGCGCCAAGTCGCCCAGCGGCGCGCCGGCGATGTAGCCGTCGATGAGCCGCTGGTAATTGCTGATCAACCCCTCGCGGTCCTTGGAGAGACGGAGCACATCGAGCCCTTCAGAATGCAGGCCCTTCTGCTGGATCGGGATATTCGAATAATCCTGACGCGGGATCATCGGAAAATCCTGGCTGTCGAACGGCAGCACAGTCGGCTCACGCGGCGGCTCGGGAGCCTCGCCTTCCGGATAGTGTGTGAGCGACCAGAGCTCGAACAGGCAGGACTCCGGTCCGAGCGGGCGAATGCGGTAGCTCGACATCGAGCTGAAGTAGGTGAGCAGGAAATAATGGGGGAACAGGTACTCGACCGCCTCCAGCGGATGCTCCTGCATCGCCCTGGGCAGATCCGGTACATTTTCGCCCCGCGCTCGCAGCTTGTCGGTGATCGCCTGGGCGACCAGGCCGAACCACGTCATCATCGCGAGCTGCGGGTCTTCCGGCAGATCGACATCGGCGAGCTCGCGGGCGATCGCGACCTCCTTCTCGTGAACCAGCCCCGCCATGCCGGCGCTGAGCAGCTCCATCGAGTGGAGACATTCGGCGACGTTCTCGCGCACCGACAGGTTCGGATTGACCAGCGGCCCGAGCCCGCCGGTCTCGTTGCCGTAGCGGGAATTGTAGAGGCTGGGCTGCGCGTGCTGAAGCTGCGGATGCGTCTTCATCACATGGTAGCCTTCCATGAAGGCTTCCATCGCCACCTTCCAGTTGGCCGGCAGCACCGTGGCGAACCACCATTCGGAGCGCAGGTCGTCCATGCCGCGCGCTTCGAGCGCACCGAGCACCGGACCCATGCTATCGCGCAGCGAGGGCGCTTCGGGATTGTGGTTGATGAAGGCGCAGCCTCCCCAGGTCTCGACCCGGACGGAGCGCAGCGCGAGATCGTCCTTGGCCAGCACCTCCTCGTCGAACAGATGGCGCCCGTAGACGAAGGTGCAATCGCCATCCATGTTCCAGCGCCAGCCATGGAACGGGCAGATGAAGCCCGACCTAGCGCAATTGCCGTGTGCGCTCTGGCCCTCGGCATTGCCCTGCCCGCCGGCGATCGGCACGCCCCGATGCCGGCAGTGGTTCTGGTGCGCCTTCACCCCGTCCTTGGTGCGCACCACGATCACCGACTTGCCGACGTTCGAATATTCGATCCAGTCGCCGACATTGGGAATCTGCTCCAGCCGGCAAGCCATCTGCCAGACATTGGGCCAAAGGTGCTCGCACTCGAGCCGATAGAACTCATCGTCGTAATAGCGCGCGGCAGGGATCAGCGCCGGGTTCTCGATCCTGAGCGGGCTCTCGCCCGCCAGTCGCTCTGCGCCGTCGAAGTTCACGGGGTCCATCTCAGCCATCGGAGCACCTCTTGGGTTATCGTATCGGGATCGGCCTGATGCTCAGGCGAAGGGTTCGTCGCCCTGAAGGATCGTGCGGTGGAGAAGGCGCCCGCAGTCCGGATCGTAGGGCATGGCCCGGTGGAGCGTGCCGGTATTGTCCCACATGACCGAGTCCCCGACCTCCCATTCGTGGGAATAGTGGTAAGGCTCGCTGGTCGCGATCTCGCGAAGGCCATGGAGGATGCGCGCGCTCTCCTCGGGGTCGAGCCCGACGACATATTGCGCGGTATTGCCGAGCACGAGCGACTTGCGTCCCGACTTGTGCTTCCAGACGAGCGGCAACTCGCGCTTGCCCTGGCCGCGGCTCTGCCAGTTGGTGAGCTGCGCCAGCGTCGGTTCGGGCGTGTGGTAGAGCTGCGAGGCCCACATCGTGTGGACGACCCGCAGATCGTCGATCCGCGCCTTGGTCTCCTCTGGCAGATCATCATAGGCGGCGTAGCAGTTGGCGAATTCGGTATTGCCGCCCCAGGTGGGCAGGACCTTGCTGGTCAGGATCGAGCCGCGCACCGGCACGTCGTTCATCGTGCCGTCGACATGCCAGAACAGTGAGCCCTTCAGATATTCGACCACCTCCTGGTTGACGCTCTTGTCGAGCGAAATCGGAAAGACCGCCTTCGCTCCGAAGCCGATCTCGGTCGCGTTGCCGCCGAGCGCGTTGGTGAACTCGACCTGTTCGTCGTCGGTCAGGTGAAGCCGCTTGAACACGAGCACACCGCGCCGCTCGAGCAATTCGTTGATCTCGTCGGTCAACCGGCCGCTCAGCAGCTCCTCCTTGGTGTTGAGGATCCGGCTGCCGATCTTCGGCTTGATCTCTTCAGCGCGGAGTCGGGTAAGGGTGGTGGTGGTCATCGGGCGCTCTCCTGTTCGATTGAGCGGGCGGAAAGGGGAGTCGGGTGTTGCGCGTGGGTCACGGCAGCGGGCGCGGCGCGCCAGCGCCCATGTATTGGGCCAGGCCGCGGTGCAGGTTGGTCACTTTGCGCTCCTGCCACGGGTTGGGCAGGTTTCCGCGGAACCCGCGCGACTTGTAGCCGCGATGGACCTCGACCATGTTCGAGATGTCCTGCGCGATGACATAGGGCCACTTCTCGAGGTCCTGCTCGACATAGGTCCATTCGGTGTCGGGCTCCTCGCCCGGCGGGAAGCGATCGAGCGCGACGGCCTCGAAGATGCACTTGTCGGGATCGGTGCCGTAGGGCCGCACGCGGTAAGCGAGCGCGAAGGTCGGCCCCGGAATGAAGTTGACGTTGGGGAAGATCGACAACGCCAGGCCGGCGGCGGCGACCTGAGCGTCGGTCAGCTCTGGCCATTTCACGCCGCGCGCAGCGTCCTCGGCCACGGCCATTTCCATCCAGCGCTTGTGGACTTCGGCCGCGGGCGTGCCTTCGGGCAGTTCCTTGGGCAGGCGCTGGGCGGTTTGCACCAGCGTCTCGCTGGTGCTGGCGCCGATCGTTTCCCAATATTCGGCCTGCTGTCCGTCGTCAGAACATTCGGCACAACTCGCGGCGTAGATTAGCGGAGTGCGGACCTCGTCAGGGGGTTGATGTTAGGCGGCGAACTTGCGGTGCTGCAAGCGCCGATGTTCGATGGTCTGTCGCTTGATCCTTTCGCGCAGTTTGATGATTGCCGGTGCCCTGCCGAAGTAGGCATCGGCGGGCGTCACGTTGCTGAGGCTCTCGTGGTAACGCTGGTGGTTGTAGTGCTCGACGAAGGCCTCGATCCGGGCCTCGAGGTCGCCGGGCAGGAAGTAGTTTTCCAGCAGGATGCGGTTTTTCAGGGTCTGATGCCAGCGCTCGATCTTGCCCTGGGTCTGCGGGTGTAGCGGGGCACCGCGCACATGGCTCATCTTCTGGGCCTCGATGTATTCCGCCAGTTCGCCGGCGATGTAGCTGGGGCCATTGTCCGACAGCAGCCTTGGCTTGTGCAGCACCGTGGCGCTGTCGCAGCCCGATGCGGCCAGTGCCATGTCCAGCGTGTCGGTCACGTCCTCGGCGCGCATGTTGGTGCACAGCTTCCAGGCGATGATGTAGCGTGAGAAGTCGTCGAGCACGGTCGACAGGTACATCCAGCCCCACCCGATAATCTTGAAGTATGTGAAGTCGGTCTGCCACATCTCGTTCGGCCGGGTGGTCTTGGTGTGGAACTGATCGGCGGCCTTGATCACCACATAGGCCGGGCTGGTGATCAGGTCATGGGCCTTCAGAAGGCGGTAAACCGTGGCTTCCGACACGAAGTAACGCCTTTCGTCGGTAAAGCGCACCGCCAGCTCCCGTGGGCTCAGCTCGGACTGCTCCAGTGCCAGTTCGATGATCTGATCATGGATGTCAGGCGGGATCCGGTTCCACACGCGGCTCGGTGCCGATGGCCGATCTTCCAACGCCTCCGGTCCGCCTTCGAGGAACCGGTCGTACCAGCGGTAGAACGTCCGGCGTGCGATCCCCAGCTTGTCGAGGGTGAGCTTCGCCGGCAGATGCGACTGCTCGACGATCCGGATGATCTCGAGCTTCTCGGATGCGGGATATCTCATTCGTCGTCGCCCCCATCCGCGATCATGCTTTTTTTGAGCAGACGGTTTTCGAGCGTCAGGTCGGCCACGCATTCCTTCAGGGCACGGGCTTCGCGGCGCAGGTCCTGCACCTCGCCGCTGGTCGCGGCACGAGCCGTGTCACCCGCCAGGCGCCGCTTGCCCGCTTCCATGAACTCCTTCGACCAGGTGTAATACAGGCTCTGGGCAATGCCTTCCTTGCGGCATAGTTCGGCAATGCTGTCTTCGCCACGCAGCCCATCGAGCACAATGCGGATCTTGTCTTCGGCCGAAAAATGCCGCCGGGTCTGCCGCCGGATGTCCTTCACCACACGCTCAGCAGGGGCCTTGGCAGGCGATTTTTTCAAGGAGTGTTGGGGCTTCATCTTCGTTCCTTCGTCACTACGACGAAGCCCCAACACTCCTTAATTCACAACCTCAAATCTGTGCCATTGGCGCTGACGGGGAACAGCGCCTCGACCAGCAATTCCTCCGTTACGAGGTAAAGCAGAGCCACCATGCCGAAGCTCAGAAAGCCAACGATGACGGTTGGAGGAAATAGGGCAACCGGCGCTGCTATCCATGCACCAAACGGTAGGAGAAGGCCCAAGGCGGCCGTGATGCCCACTATCCGCCATCGCGAAACGATCGTTTCACCAAGCTCGGCCGTCACCGTCAGCCCCAGGAACATGACTTCCAGCGTCAAGGCGACGGTCAGTAGCAATCCGGCCTTTTCGCCGGCGAGAAAGGCTAGCCCCAGAACGAGGCCGTCGACAAAAATATCGATCCCCACCGCGCCAAGCATCGCCACTGGACCCTTGGCCCTGCCCTCCAGCACTTTGAGCAGCAGCATGACGCCTAGTCCGACCAATCCGCCGATAAGCGTTGCTACCGGCGACGCGCCATGTTTGATCTGCGGAAGAACCTCCGATGCCGCCGCTGCGAAGACAACACCTGCAGCGAGATGCTGCATTCCGCTTACAAATGCCGGGCCGGGGCGACGAACTACCGACAGCACCGCCCCTATGATAACGGCCGCTAGGGGGAACAGAGTGTAGAGTATCGCCCACATCACGGCTTCGCCGGTGACTCGCTGCTGTCATGTGTAGCGCGCTTTAGTGGGCGAGAGCCGCGCAAGGTCAGAAACGTGGTAAGGCTGAGGACTACGGCTATGTCATAAAGGCCGTATCCTACGGCCGCGCCGAGCGCGCCGGTTGCCCACAGGCTGGCGGCCGTGGCGGTGCCCGATGCTTTGCCGCGATGCTTCAGGATCGCGCCGCCGCCGATGAAACCCACGCCCGTAATCAAGCCTTCAAGGATCCGGGCCTGCGCAGGGGACGTCCGACCAAGGATAGCGATGCCGACCAGCACGAATCCGCAACTGGCGATTGCGACGAGCGGGAAAGTGCGGATGCCGGCGCTGCGTTCATCCTTTTCCCGGTCCCAGCCAGCTGGAAGCGCGAGTGCATAGGCCAGCCCAAGGCTCAGGATGTGGGACAGGGCTTCCCACCAAGAGGGCAGTGTCATTTCGACGATCCAATCGCGATCACGGCGGCAAGGCCGCTCAGAAGAAGGAAAGCTGCGGCCTCGTCCCAATAGGTCAGGCCGGGTCCCATGAGCCGATACCGCCGAACCAGGGCGATGAAGGCGTCGAGCGCCGAGGCGAACAGGAACAGCAAGGCGGCAACGCGCCACGGGCCTTCGCGAGACCGCAGCAAGGCGGTAGCGCTCAGCCCTGCGGTCTTCAACAGGAAGCGGTTGATGGCGTGGCGGTTGCTCGCGGCCATCGGCGCTACTGCAAGCCGATCATGGCGATGGCCGCCACGGCCATGACGGCGGTTGCTGCCCAACCGACGAAAAGCAGTTTCCCCGAGGCTGCGAACTTGCCCATCGCGCGTCGCCGGGAAACGACGAGCATCATGGCGACCATGATCGGCACCGCGACCACGCCGTTGATGACCGCGCTCCAAAATAGCGCCTTGATCGGGTCGAGGTCCGACCAGTCGATGCCGATCCCGAGCAGGGTGGCCAGCGCGATCACCGTGTAAAAGCCAACGGCCTCCCAAGGGCGCTGATCGAGCCCGCATTTCCAACCGCGAGCCTCGCCGATCGCATAGGCGGCCGATCCGGCGAGCACGGGCACCGCGAGCAGGCCGGTGCCGATGATCCCGAGGCTGAAAAGGAGGAAGGCGAAGGGGCCAGCGACCGGCTGTAGGGCCTTGGCCGCATCGGCGGCGGTGTTGATCGTCACGCTTCCGGACGCATGGAGCGTCGCGGCCGTCCCGATCATGATCGCCAGCGCGACGAGGTTGGAGACCGCCATGCCCGCGAAGGTATCGAGGCGCATCCGCCGGAACTCGCGCCGGGCTTGCCACGGCGCATCGACCAGTGGCTCTTCGTGCGGATTGCGATGGACTTCCTCGGTCTCCTGCGCACTCTGCCAGAAAAACAGATACGGGCTGATCGTGGTGCCGAAGATCGCCACGATAGTGACGATCGCGTCCTTGCCCTCGATGCGGGGGATTGTGAGGCCCTTGGCTACGCCGATCCAATCTAGCTTCACCATGAAGAGGACGGCGACATAGGCGAGCAGTGTCAGGGTCAGCCATTTGAGCAATCCGGCATAGCGTTGGTATGGGAGGAAGAGCTGTAGGAGCAGCGAAAAGACTGCAAAGCCGAAGGTGAATATGTGGGCGCTTTGGCCCGTCACCAGCTCGGCGGCGGCTCCCATCGCCGCCAGATCGGCGCCGATGTTGATCGTGTTGGCGAGAAACAGCAGCAGGACGAGGAACGTGACAAACGGCCGCCAGAGAACGTCGCCCATGTTCTTTGCGAGGCCGCAGCCCGTCACACGACCGATATGCGCGCTGATGAGTTGGACGGCCGTCATCAGCGGATAGGTCAGTACCATCGTCCACAGCAGCCCGAATCCGAACTGAGCGCCGGCTTGGGAATAGGTCGCAATGCCGCTTGGATCGTCGTCGGCGGCACCTGTGACGAGGCCGGGGCCGAGCTGCTCGAAAAGGGCGATCGAGCGAACCCGCGCCCCGAGTTTCATGCGGCGGCTCCCTGGCGGCCCGTTACCCTATCGGTTGTATCTCGGTAGGCGAGAAGCCGCAGCGCGTTGAAGACGACCAGCAGCGTCGATCCTTCGTGCATCGCAACCGCCGGCCCGATGCCGAGCCCGAGAATGGTCGCGGGCACGAGGAAGGCGACGACACCTAGGCTCACAAAGACGTTCTGGCGGATCACCCAGCGCGTGCTGCGGCTCAGACCGACCGCGAACGGCAGATGCGAGAGATCGTCGGCCATCAACGCGACATCGGCCGTTTCAAGCGCCACGTCGGACCCGGCAGCGCCCATAGCGATGCCCACCGTCGCCGTGGCCATCGCCGGGGCGTCGTTCACGCCGTCGCCGACCATGGCGACCTTGGTTTCGGCGCGGAGCTTCTTGATCGCCTCAACTTTGTCTTCGGGCATGAGATCGCCCCATGCTTCGTCGATGCCGACATCCTTGGCGATCGCTTCGGCGGCGCGCTGATGATCGCCCGAGATCATAATCATGCGCTTGATGCCGATTGCCCGGAGCTGTTCGAGAGCGGCCTTGGCCGTCTCGCGGGGCGTGTCGAGCAGGCCGATCGCGCCCATGTCCTTGCCGTCGCGGCGGACGATCATGCTCGTCTGCCCTCCCGCCCGCAGCTTTTCGATCGCCTCCGTCATTTCGGCCGACAATGGGGCGATGCCGTCGGCACCGAACATTTCGGCCTTGCCGATCAGCACTTCATCCTCGCCGACGACAGCCGAGACACCGCGGCCGGTCAGGCTCTTGAGATTGTCGGCCGAGGGGACCGCCTTGTCGCCAATATGATCGCGGCCGTCGCGGGCGATCGCCTGCGCAAGCGGATGATCGCTCAGCGATTCGACGGCCACGGCGATCGCCATCAGGTCTTCCTTGGCCACGCCTGGCGCCGGGATGACTTCCTGAATGCGCGGCTCCCCCTTGGTCAGCGTGCCTGTCTTGTCGAAGGCGATCGCATCGAGCGAGCCGAGCAGTTCAAGCGGCGCGCCGCCCTTTACGAGAACACCGCCACGGGCCGCACGCGCGACGCCGGACAGGACGGCGCTAGGAGTTGCGATGGCGAGCGCGCACGGGCTTGCTGCGACCAGCACGGCCATGGCGCGATAGAAGCTGGCGCGGAACGGCTCATCGACGACCACCCAGGCGAACAGCAGCAGGAAGGACAGCGCCAGCACCGCCGGCACAAAGAATTTCTCGAAGCGATCCGTGAACCGCTGTGTGGGCGATTTCTGCGTCTCCGCCTCGCTGACCATCTTCACCACTTTGGCGAGCGTGCTTTCGGTCGACAGCCGCGTGACCTCGATCTCGACGAGGCCGCTACCGTTGATGGTGCCGGCAAACACCCGACTCGCCGCATCGACCTTATCGGGGTTTTGGCGTGCCGCTTCGTCATCCTGCACGGGCCGCTTGTCGACGGGCATACTCTCGCCCGTGACGGGGGCCTGATTGATCGCCGTCGTGCCCTTGACGATGAAGCCGTCGGCAGCTACCCGCTCATCGGGCTTCACAATGATGATGTCGCCGAGCTTCAATTTCTCAACCGGAACCTCGCTCGTCCCGCCGTCGCCCCGGCGCACCATGGCGGTGCGCGGGGCCAGATCGGCAAGCGCCTCGATCGCTCGCTTGGCGCGCCCCATGGCGTAATGTTCGAGGGCATGGCCAAGGCTGAACAGGAACAGCAGCAGCGCGCCTTCCGCCCAAGCTCCTAGAGCGGCAGCGCCGGCAGCGGCCACCAGCATCAGCGTGTCGATCTCGAACCGCTTCAGGCGCAGATTTTCGATCGCTTCCCGCAGCGTGTAGAAGCCGCCGAAGACATAAGCGGCGATGAAGAGCGCGAGCGGCAACCAGGAGGGCGCGCCCGTCACCAGCTTCTCGATAGCAAAGCCGATGCCCAGCGCCGCGCCGCAAGCGAGCGCGAAGATCAGCTCGGTATTGGGTCCGAGAATCCCGCCATGGGCATGATCGTGATCGTCTCCGGGACCATGCCTCTCTTCCTTCGACCCATGGCCGCCGGGGCCGTGGCTGTGCCCGGAGTGATTGTGCCCGGCGTGATCGTCGGCGGCGATCCGTTTTCCGAGACCGACGTTCAGCTTGGCCAGAGCGTCGCGGATGTCCTGTTCCGTCGTTTCGCGGCGATCATATTCGACCCTGATTGATCCGCTCGTGCTGGCGTTCGCCTGTACGATGCCCTTCATGCCGCTCAGCGCTTCGCTGACGGTGCGGGCACGGCGCTCGTGGTTTATGCCCTTGGCCTGCCAGATCGCATGACCGAAACGCTCGGTGATTTCGGCACCGGCGACGCGCACCATGTCGCGCACGCGGGACAACGGCAGCTTCGCGGCGTCGAAGTGAATGCAGAGCGCCGCTGGCGTATCATCATCGACGCAGATCACATGCGCCCGCTCGACCCCATCACGCGAAACCAGCGTGGACACCAGTCGATCCAAGCAGGCGTCGGCGGCGTCGGGAAGGTCCGGAAGAAGGACCGGGATGTCGAGTTTGAGTTTGTCGTTCATGACGACTTCCTTTCGTGGGTCAGGACGCCGGCATGGGCGTGAAGGAGCATTGCGATCGGCGGCTATTGGTGAAGGTGTGCTTGCCCGTCACACGGGGCTTCGGATCGCTCGGTTTGGACCGTCGAGTGTTTGATCCGATGCTTGTCGCGGAGCATGGCTTGAACCGCTGTGCGAGTGCTGTCGCCGTCCGCGCCCGCTCGCAGGACGACATGGACGGTGCAGCTAATCTCGTCGTTGCTGGTCGACCAAACATGAAGATCGTGCAGGCCGGCGACGTCAGGCAGGCCCGCGATTTCAGACCGTATATCGCCGAGTGTCAGCCCGGCCGGGACGCCTTCGAGCAGCACGTTCGTCGTGTCGCGCAGCAAAATCCAAGTGCGCGGCAAGACCCATAGGCCGATGCCGACGGCAACGATCGGATCGATCCAAGTGAAGCCCGTAAATTTGATCGCCAGCGCGCCGAGGATCACGCCGACCGAGCCGATCATGTCAGCCCATACTTCCAGATAGGCACCCTTGACGTTGAAGCTGGCATCCTTGCCGGCGGTCAGGAGCCGCATCGAGATGAGATTCACTACCAGTCCGATAGCCGCGACGATCATCATGCCCCACGATTGCACCTCCTGCGGAGCGTTGAAGCGCTTGATGGCTTCAACGAAAACGTAAACTGCGATGCAGAACAGGAGCACGGCGTTGAATGCCGCCGCGAGGATTTCGAACCGGCGGTAGCCAAAGGTTCTTTTGTCGTCGGCGCTTTTGCGGCCGAGCTTTATCGCCATCAGCGCGATAACGAGCGCTGCAACGTCGGTCAGCATGTGCGCTGCATCGGACAGAAGGGCGAGGCTGTTGAAGACGAAGCCCCCGATGACTTCGGCCACCAAATAGGTCGCCGTCAGGCACAGCGCCCAAGTCAGCATCTTTGCGTTTGCGCCTGCGGTATGATCGTGGCTGTGGCCGGCCTCGCTCGCATGGTCGTGTTCCATCACTTCGTCTCCTGGCGTTGCGAGCGGCGATCAGCGAGCCACTTTTCCATCTGTGTAATCTCGGCCTGTTGGTCCTGAATGACCTTCTGAGCGAGCGCGAGCACCTTGGGGTCGCTGCCCTTCGCGATTTCATCGCGCGCCAGGTCGATCGCTCCTTGGTGATGGGGGATCATGGCTTGCAGAAAGTCTGTGTCGGCATCGCCGGACGAC
The DNA here is from genome assembly GCF_048565505.1 of Sphingomonas sp. TX0543. Lineage (NCBI taxonomy): Bacteria > Pseudomonadati > Pseudomonadota > Alphaproteobacteria > Sphingomonadales > Sphingomonadaceae > Sphingomonas > Sphingomonas sp. TX0543. The sequence continues at coordinate 88,057 of NZ_JBLZUS010000003.1, read as the reverse complement.
GCGTGATTCATAGCCGGTTTATGTTGCGACATATCAGCGGAAGTTTTGGACGCTTCCCTCCGGTTCTCCTCGGCCTTCGAGCAGCCGACGACGAGCGTTAGCAAGGGCACGAGCCAAAAAATGCCTTTCCTTTGCATCATTCATCTTCCCTGTTTTGAGCTTACAAGACCTTGCTGATTGCGATGATCAGTAGTCGTTGAGATTGAACAGTCGTGCCTGGCGGGACTATGCCCGACGATAGCTGGATTGATTTGCGCGCGAACGCAGATATCGAGCGGGCGCTCGTCGCCGGCGGTAAGAAACTCGCGCAGGCGTGGCATGAAGAAGGAGGAGACAAATGGCGCGACGGCACCGCTTATTGCCAAGCTATGGGTGATTATCGGTTTGTCGCCATCACCGGATAGATCGTACGGCTCGATCATTTTGAGCGCGAAGTTCACGCCGCTACTCCAGGAAAACGAGCAACGCTCTTCCAAAAGGTCGACCATCGCCTCCATGTGAAGAGACTTCGACCATCCCTTCATACGAATGAAGCATCTTGTATTGCCGAGCTTATTGGGCTCTTCGAGCCGCGACACCAAAAGGTGCTCTGAACTGACGAGAGCCGACCAGACGCGCATCCGCGATTCACGCAAGGTGATTACGATTTGAGTTCGGGTCATGGCCGTCTCTCCGGATCAGCGCCGTCAATCGGCATGGTCAACGCCAGCCCGTTTCAGATATTCCTCCGCGATCACATAGTGCGCAGCGACCGTTTCAGGTTTTGTGGCAGTCTGCGCCAACTCGAGCTCCTCTTCGGCTCGCCGTTGCCAATAGGCAGCATCCGACTCTGCGGGTCCAGCCTCACGGTCCGATTTCGCGATCGGCCTTGATTCCGACATCAACCAATCCTTTCAAATATCGAAGAGAAGGTCAGCAGTTTTGTTGTCGAGTAAAAAGCGTAAAACAGCTACCTAGTCTCCGCAGAGCAAAAGTCTCCAAAACAATACAGAGCCAATCCAGCATAGGCGAAAACTCCTGCACAGACGATGATTGAAATCGACCTTAAGTCGCTGGGTGCGATTGGCTCAAGACGAGCGGCCTTCTTAATATTTTCAAGTTCTGACCAAAGCCAACAGGCAACCGCGACAAAAAGGATCGTAAGCGCATCGTCATAGAACATGGGCACACACGCGCGCTTGTGGCGGTGGACGGCCGCTGCCAGCAAAATCAAAATTGGCGGGATGGGGGCGAACGAGATTAACAGGAGTAACCACCAGTGCCGCTGGAATTCGCGCTTTTCCCAATGGCGCCATTTGCGATCGCCCCGTGACAGTGGTGCAAACCCGCAAGCTGGTTTGGGGGCGGCCATCGGGAGAGCGGGCATGGGGCTGCTGGCGGAGCGAGTCACCGCGCGTGCTTCGAATGATTGGCGCGCCGGCGATCGCGGTGAAAGTTGCCAAAACGCGCAACCAGCGAACGGCGGTGGGTCAGAGGTTCGACCATCTCTTCCGGGCCTTCGGGATCGAGAAGCTTCGTATCCGCAAGTCACTCGCCCAAAGGCGCAAGGCCGGGCATGTCGAACGCCCGCAGTGATCTCTCATTACCCCGCAGATCCTCTATCGTGCGGATAAGCGACCCGGTCTCAGTATACGCCTCTTCGGCCGCCGAGCAGGGCACGCCGAGATGCTCGGCAATCAACCCATCACGGATCCGGGCTATTTTCTTCGAAACCGCAGCGCTGTGGCCCAGCGCCCGCGCTACGGGCCCCTCAAGCGCCATGGTCGCATCGTGCCAAGGCCCGTAGCTTGTCCCGTCAGGGTATTTTCGCCGGGAGTTCTCGTCACGATGATCGCTGGTGTCCCACCGCCTCCTTGTCATATCGATACCGCCGCTCCGGCGCGCCTGCGCCAGTAAGCTTGGTCCGGCTTATCGCCGGGGCGCGCGAGATCATCCGACATTTCAATTTCTCCGAGATTGCGCCGAGCGGGGTTGCGCCTTGTCATCGCGGCACCCCCGGCGATGTGCAGTATCCGCTACGCAGGAGCGCCGCCCAGGCGAGGTAACTGGCGATCCCGATTAGGACGAAGATGCTGATGGCCCGCGTGTCGGATGCGGGGATCAAGCGTCCGTCCGTCGACCGTCTAAAAGCGATCAAGAGCGCGGCGAGGCATCCGGCGGCTGCGACACACAGCAGCGCAAGCGCATTGCGCCAGCCCTGCGGCCCGCAATCTAAAGCATGGTCGTGAATGCTCATAGCCTGCCAGATAAGCCCCGGCGGAATTGGCATCAGCGACAGGCCGAGCATCCGAAAGATGCGTCGAGACGTTCGGCGATGGCGCTCTCGCCTCGGATTGGACCGCAAGGAGGCGGCGGCCGCGGCTCCGCAGAAGAGGGGCGCGAGCATCACTCAGTTCACTCCGTCCGAACGCCCTTGCGTTCGTTTGCAGGCAAGCGGCGGCGCGCCAGGCCGCAGGAGCGTGATCTGGTCCCCGCCCGAGATCGTCACGTTGAGGTTGTGGCCGACATAAGTTTGCCCGCTTGCTGGCGAGGTCACTCGCACCGGGACGGCGTTCGAGCCTGACTTGATGTCTAGCGTCAGGCCATCACGCAGAAAATCGACATCGAGCCGCGAACCATCGGGACAGACGTAGAAGTGCTCCCCGATGAAATTCGGCAATCGGCGATCGCCGGACACGTCGGTTTCGCCGTCGCTGGGCGACGGCGAGCAGCCGAGCAGGCCCGGCGCAAGGGCAAGGCCGGCCACGATGATGATATATCGCGCCGGCCCCCTTTTCGCTCGCCGGGCCTTCCTTGATCGTTCGCCATGGGCATATAAGGGGGCACGCCCATGGCGCGGGCCGTTCTCACACGGGCACCCGAAGGACTCATTGTGCGGCGGCCGATTCACAGCAATTCAGTCGAACAATTCGCGCAGGAAGCCCTTGCGCCGGCCATGGCCGCCGCGCTCGTAGCCGTGCTTTTCACCATGACCGCCATGGCTCCGCTGATCGCCGTTGCCGCGTTGGTCATCGAATATCCCAAGACGGTCGTTCAGCGGCCTCGCCCCGTCATCGGCGACACTGCGCTCTATGATCTTGTCGAGTTCTCCGCGATCGAGCCAAACACCGCGACACTGCGGACAATAGTCAATCTCTATGCCTTGGCGCTCGCTCATCACGAGATCGACCCGACAAGTCGGGCATAACAGCCCTTTGTGTTCTTGACCCTCTACCATGACAAACTCCTTTTACTTGGGTGTTCAACGCGGCCCTCAATCATTGGCCGCATCGCGACCTGGCGGTGGCTTGAGGTGGCGGCGGCGCTGGCGCATCGAATGCCCCGGAAGACGGGATTGCCGACGTAGGAGCGCGAGAAAGGCGGCGTCTTGCTGCCGCATAGTCCGTCGCAATCCTTTGCGCATCAATCGGCCGACCAGGGCACCGACGACGCCCCGGCACTCGAACGAATGGTGGATGCGAACACCGTTCGCGATGGGTTCGATTTCGTAACGCTCGTCGAAGGTCAGAAACCCCCGAACGCCCATCTGCCAGCCAATCAGTTGCGGTTTGACCAGCCTGTTGATGACCATTTGCGTTGTCATCCTCCGGTCGCCTTTGAACAGCAGCCAAGTGACATCCATTTGCGCGCCGCGTTCGGCCTCTCCCGCTATGCGATAGACCGGGTGCCAGCGCGCATAGCCCTTCAAATCGGAGAGCAGCGACCAGACGCGCAGCGCCGACATATTGAAATCGAGTGTGGTTTCTTCCTTCATGGCAGCCTGTCCTGTCTGGCCACGACACGGCCAAACCGGAGGCCGCGCCAAGGCGGCCTCCTTCCCGGTTTGATCGGGGATTGATGGGTGCTGGCGAGAAACCGGGGGTCTGCGTGAAACAAGCCCCCGCATTCACCGGGTCGGGGTTCATCAGACCGGGCCTTCCAGCGTCTTGTTGGCCTTGCCGCCAATGACTTCGATCGCTTCGAGGGTGATGAGCCCGATGTCAGGCACATCATCCAGATCGGAGACGAACGCGCGCAACGCATCTTCGAAATCGACGATTTCGATCACCACGGCCCGATCGCTTTCAAGCACATGGCGGCGATGGACGTGCGCGGAAGTCCCGAAGCCTATCAGCGCCTCAAGCACCGTCAGGCCTGCCATCTTTCGATCGCGCGCCAGCGAGGCCACATATTCGAAGACCTTGCGATCGCCGATATAGGCCGCTTCATCCGTATAGATGCGCAGCAGTTTCCGGACCGGTTCTCCCATCATGCTTCTCCTTTCAGGGGGGCGTGTTCCTCGCCATGCGGCGTGTTCGCCTCTTGCTCATTTTGACGATCGGTCCGCCCGAGGATGACTTTCGCGATCGCCGGCAGCACCAGCAGTGTCAGGATGGTGGCGGCGACGAGACCGCCGATCACGGTGACGGCGAGCGGCTTCTGCACCTCCGCACCGGTGCCGTGGGCGAGCGCCATCGGCACGAAGCCGATCGCGGGGACGAACCCGGTCATGATGACCGCCCGCATCTTCTCGGCCATGCCGTGGCGGATCGCCTCCGCTACCGGCAGTCGAGCTTCGATGCGTTCCCGGATAGCGGACATCACCACGAGTCCGTTCAGGACCGCCACGCCCGCAAGACAGATGAACCCGACCGCCGCCGACACCGAAAAGTTGATCCCGGTCAGCAGCAGCGTGAACACGCCGCCCGCCAGCCCAAGCGGCACCGCCAAAAACACCGACGCTGCTCTGCCGAAGCCGCCGAGTGCCATGTAGAGCAGCCCGAAGATGGCCAAGAAGCACAGCGGCACCACGATCGATAGGCGCTTTGACGCTGCGGCCAAATTCTCGAACTGACCGCCCCATTCGAGGTAATAACCGGCAGGCAACTTGACCTGTGCAATCTTCGCCTGTGCCTCCTGGACGAACGACCCAGCATCACGGCCGCCGAGATTGACCTGGACGACCACACGACGCTTGCCGTTCTCCCGGCTGATCTGATTCAGACCTTCCGTCAGCCGGATTTGAGCGACTTGCGCGAGCGGCACTTGGGCACGTGGCCGTCCCGCGACTTCGGGCAGCAGCACCGGCAGCGTACGAATGTCGTCAAGGTTCGCACGCGTCGCCTCGGGCACGCGCACTGTGACGTCGAATCGCCGATCGCCCTCGTACACGAGACCCGACTCACGGCCGCCAAGCCCTGCCGCGACCGTGTCCGCAACGTCGCGCACTGTAAGTCCGAGACGCGCGATCGCGGCTCGATCAAGCCGCACGTCAAGGGCGGGCGCGCCACCGACCTGTTCGGCCTTGACGCTGGCCGCGCCAGGGATTGTCTGGAGCACCCGGACCATCTCGTTTGCGGTCAACGCCATTTTATCGAGATCGTCGCCATAGAGCTTGATCGCGACGTCGCCGCGAACGCCCGCGATCAGCTCGTTGAAGCGAAGCTGGATAGGCTGACTCACCTCGTAGAGGTTGCCTAGCAGGCCCCCAGTCGCCTTGTGAATCTTGGCGACCACGTCGGCTTTCGTCGTGCCTTTCGCCCACTCCTCCTTCTCTTTCAAAATTACGAAGCCGTCCGAAACGTTGGGCGGCATCGGATCGCTGGCGACTTCCGCGGTGCCTGTCTTGGAAAACATCAAGGCGACTTCGGGGACTTTGGTGACGGCGTCCTCGACCTTGCGCTCCATCGCCAGCGATTGATCAAGGCTGACCGAGGGGACGCGCGTCGAGGCGAAAGCCAGATTCTTCTCGTCGAGTTGGGGGATAAACTCCGAGCCTAGCAAGCCGAACGCTGGAATGGCCGCCAGGAAGAAGGCTACCCCCCCCAGAATGAACGGCCACGGGCGTGCGATCGCCTTGTCCAGCAACGGCAGGTAGCGGTCCTTGGACTTCCGGATTAGCCACACGTCCTTTTCCGCGACCTTGCCACGGATCAGGATCGCAACCATCGCCGGCACCAGCGTGATTGCGAGCACGAACGCAGCCACGAGCGCGAGCATGATGGTGATCGCCATCGGCGAGAACGTCTTGCCCTCGGTACCGGTGAAAGTGAGCAGCGGAGCGAAGGCGAGCAAAATGATGGCTTGGCCGAAGACGGTCGGCTTGATCATCTCCTGTGCCGCCCGCATCGTCTCCTCCAAGCGCTCGCGAAGCGAGAGCAGCCGGCCTTCATGTTCCTGTCGGTGCGCGAGGCGGGCAAGGCAGTTTTCGATGATAATGACGGCACCATCGACGATCAGACCGAAGTCGAGCGCCCCCAGGCTCATCAGGTTGCCGGGCACGTTGAACGCGTTCATGCCCATCGCCATCATCAGGAACGAAAAGGGGATGACCAGCGTGGCGATTACCGCCGCGCGCCAATTGCCAAGCAGCAGGAAAAGCGACGCAGCGACCAGGATCGCGCCTTCAGTCAAGTTGCGCTGGACGGTAGCCACAGTGGCCCCAACCAACGCGGCGCGGTTTAGCACCACCTTCACCTCGATACCCGGTGGCAGCGTCTTTGCTACTTGGTCGAGTTTGGCAGTTGCCAATTCAGCCACGACGCGGCTGTTCTGGCCGATCAACATCAGCACCGTGCCGATGACAGCTTCCCGGCCGTTCATGCTCCCGGCACCCGTCCGCAAATCGCCCCCAACGCGAACGTTCGCGATCTGGCCGATGGTAATTGGCGTTCCGCCCCGTGTCGCAGCGACAGCGTTGCGGATCTCGTCGACGGTACGCACGCGGGAGTCGACGCGCACAAGATAGGCTTCGCCACCACGGTTGTAGTAATTGGCGCCGACCGCGAGATTGGCGTTCTCTAGGGATTCGCCGAGCTCACTGTATGAGATGCCGAAGCTAGCGAGTTTTGTGGGGTCCGGTTCGACCACGAAGGTCTTCGCATAGCCGCCGATGGAGTCGACGCCGGCAATGCCTTTAACCGACCGAAGCTGAGGTCCGATTATCCAATCCTGGACGGTACGCAGGTAGCTCGCTTTAGTTACGGCGTCGGTCAGCCGTTCTCCTTCAGGCGTCAGATAGCTACCGTCGGGCTGCCAGCCGGGTTGGCCTGCGACTTTCTTCGCGCCCTTGCCGTCCGGATTGGCATAACCGACCGTGTACATGACGATCTCACCCAGACCGGTCGAGACCGGTCCGATCTGCGGCTGCACGCCCTGCGGCAAACTTTTCGTCGCTTGCCGCAGGCGCTCGCCGACCTGTTGACGTGCGAAGTATAGATCAGTGCTGTCGGTGAAAATCGCACTGACTTGGCTGAAGCCGTTACGCGAGATTGAGCGTGTCGTCTCCAGGCCGGGGATACCGGCGAGCGCAATCTCTACGGGATAGGTGACGAGCTTCTCCATCTCGACCGGCGAAAGCCGCGGGTCGACCGTATTGATCTGGACCTGTTTGGTGGTGATGTCGGGCACGGCGTCGATCGGCAGCTTGGTGAGCTGCCACACGCCGAGCCCGGCGATGACGAGGAACAAGGCAAGGACCGTCCAGCGGGCGCGGACGGAGAGCGCCATAAGGTTGGCTATCATGGTCTATTCTTCCTCGCCCGCGCCCTTGCCGAGTTCGGCCTTGAGCAGGAATGCGTTCTTGGTCGCGACCTGGCTGCCGGCAGGCAGTCCGCGAACGATTTCGACACGGCCGTTACTACGCTGACCAACCGTCACGGTCTGGGCACGGAAGCCCTTTGCGGTGCGGACGAACACGACGTCGCGGCCTTCGAGCGATTGCACCGCATCTTCCGGCACCACGATACCGCTCGAAATGTCACCGCGGCTCGGCATCAGCCGCACGCGCACCGCGAGCCCTGGCTGAAGGCTGCCCGATACGTCGAGGACAGCAGTTGCCGAGCGGGTGTCGTTGGCGAGGCTAGGTGTGACGGCACGCACCCGCGCGTCCACGGTTCGGCCATCGGGCAGCTCGATGATGGCACGATCGCCGGGTGCGAGCCGCTGTGCATCGCTTGGTCCGACGGCCGCCTCGACCTGGATTTTCGAGGGGTCGGCAACGCGCATCAGTTCGGTTTCGGGCTGCACGAACGCGCCCAGGCTGACATTCTCTGACGTTACCCGCCCTGAAATGGGACTCGATACCGCGACGCCCCGGCCATCCGCCGTCACCCTGGCGGCACCCGCCGCCACGCTCGCCCGGCGTGCTTCCGCTGCCGCCGACGTAGCTCCCGCTTCTGCCTGCTCAAGATCGACCCGCGCCGACACTTTCTGGCGATACAGATATTGCTCACGCGCGAGCGCCTTCTGCGCAAGCGCGTACTTCGCGGCTGCGACCGTGCGATCGGCTGCGAACTGCGCGGCGTCCCGGCTCTCGACGATTGCCAGCGTCTCGCCAGCACGGACAGGATCACCAAGGCGTTTCAAAAGCCGGGTGACGGCACCGCCGGCGCGCGCGGTCACGATCGCTTCCCCTTGCGGCGACGCGCTTACCGTCGCTTGTGCGACGATTTCCGAACCCAGCCCGCCCGGTCGAATGGTCTCGGTAGCAATGCCCGCCTGTTCGATCGCCTGGGTGGCCATCGTCACGGTATCAGGCACCTTCTTTTCAGGTGCAGCAGCAGTGGTGGTGTTGCTCGCTGCCGCTTCGGTCGGCTTGTCGGCACCGCAACTCGAAAGCGCGAGACCGCCTAGCCCCGCCACAAGGGCAATTGCCGCAACGCCAGTCAGGGAGCGCCGCTTTTGGTTATCGTCCTGATCGATCATCGATTGTCTCCGGAAAGGGGGGCCGGCGTCGTGAGCCGGTCGAGCCGCGCCTGTGCGTCATGGTAGGCCGCAAGGGCATCGACGTAGGTCTGGCGGGTCTGTGACAAGGTGCGCTCGGCATCGAGCAACGCGATCTGATCGAACTTGCCCTGCGCCCAGCCGATCCGCGCGATGCGGGCGGCTTCCTGCGCCGCCGCGAGGCCTGGCCCGCCCGCTGCCCGCGCCGTGGCAGCGGCATTGGCTACCTCGGTCTGTGCACTGGCGATTTGCTGGCGAATATCGAGCACGGCGAGATTGCGCAGCGCGATGGCCTGGGTCTGCTCGGAGCGCGATTGCGCCACAAAGGCGTTTCCGTTGTTGAAAAACGGTAGCGGGATCGAGATGCCGACCACGGCAGCGGTATCTTTCGTAGCCTCCAACCGGCGTGCGAAGGTGCTGATGGTCAGGTCCGGCGTCCGCAGTGATCGTGCAACGCGCACCTGCGCATCTGCCGTGCGAACGTCCGCTTGCGCGGCAGCAAGCGTCAACGTCCCTTCGACGTCCACGGGGCGTGGCGGTCCGTACCCGTCGATCCGCTCGAACCACGCCCGATCGAGCGGGCCAGACACCGGCACGGCAAGCAACGTTGCAAGATTGGCCCGCGTAGCTTGCGCCTGCCGCGTCGCGCTGTCGGCCGCGACCTGCGCATTGATCCGCAGCACCTCGGCGCGCTGCTGCTCGATAGGACCGACCGCGCCGGCTTTTACGCGCTCGCTCGACACGCGGAACGCATTGTTGGCAATTCCTGCCTGCTCGGCCAGCACTTCAGAGCGGCGCTCGGCCGCAGCGGCCTCGATATAGAGCTGTGTAATCCGCAGGCGAAGATCGGCCCGTGAAATCTCAGCCTGGACCTGCGCCCTGGTGAGGCGCGCGGTCGCCAGCGCCACGCGGGCCGGGCGCTTGCCGCCTAGCTCCAAAGGAAGTGCCACACCGACGGTCGTTTCGGAACTTCGCACCCCCTTGTAGACGCCGGTGCCGCCGATATTTTCGACCTGCGCCTGCAACTCGGGATTGGGGCGCAATCCGGCGACGCGCCGAGCCGCAGTCGCGGCGTCGACGCCAGCGGTTGCGGCTGCAACCGATGGAAGAGGCGCTGGTCCGCCACCCCCGGCTGAAGCGCCTTTGGCCATAGCCGGTGATGGCGTGGATGGTATTCCGCCAGCAGCAAGAGCATTCTCGAGCGAGAACGCCTCAGCCGCTTGCGACGACGTGGTCGCCGCCGGGATACCGGGCGGCGGTGATGTCTGCGCCCCGGCCGCATTGGCGAGGGACGCCGCGACCATGATGGTCGCGATTGTACGATGCATCGATGATGTCTCCTGACGAACCTGATTAGCCCCGCGCGGCAGCAGCCGGCGGGGTCAGCGGGTCGTCAGGCTTTCGGAGGCCTCAACGCAGGGTCGGCCGTCGACATTGGCCGAATCAACCGGTCCGAAAAGACAGGGGCGAGACGAAAGTCTGGCGTGAGGGCAGTGCTTGCGACCTTCACCGGCGCAGCGATGTGATCGCCGTGGCAACCGCCATGATGGTGAGGATAGCCTTTGTCGCCATCCGCGGGCACCTGGTCAGCGTCGCCGGGTGTGTGTCCTTCGGCAATTACCTCACCGCTCGTCATGTGCGTGCTCACGCTTGCATCCGGGAGCTCCAGTGCATGCGCCATCGCCGTCGTCTCCAAAGAGAAAACCAGCGTTAGGCAAGCAAGGATGTTCAAAATGCGTCGCACAAACCATCTCGTAGCAGCAATACCGACATTAAGATAGTCTTGTGCATCGCATCCAAACACCTGTCGACTCAAACGACCACAGCTTACCCCCGCGCGCTCGGCTCGGACATAAAAGCGGCAGTCATCATGGCCTAACCCTAATCGTGCAACGCACTGCGTCGCGCGCTTTCGCCGCCGCTTTCCTGCGCCCGTCGATCGTGTCCCGGTTCGCGATCACGATCCTGTCGCCGGCGACGATCGCCCGCCAGCTCTCCGGCGCGGCAACGCTCATCAACCGCTGCCCGGCATCCCACATCGGCCGATCGGGCGTCCGTGCGGCCATCCGCTCGGGCCAATGCCAACTCTCGGGCGTGACGCGCGCGATGGGCACGGCGAGCGCTGCCCACAACGTCATGCCAACGATCAACTCCAGCGCAGATTCCCTCAAGCCATCGGTTCTGCTCGTCGTCGTGCCGGGCCGACGCCACCATGCCGGCGATCTGCCGCGTAGCCTGGTCCAGTCCGGCGCGGGCGTCGGCGATGATCTGCTGATTGTTCCGCCGCGCCTCGCGGTGCAATCCGTCCGCGATACTCTCCAAGCGCTTGCCCAGCTTCTCCGCGCCCGCACGATCGCCGGCGCGCTCCATGTTGGCCCGCGCCTCCTTCATGCCCTGCCATTGCTCCATGAACCGTCCGGCGCGCTTCTCCGGGTCGATGCAAACCTGGCGCTCCGTCTCCATCGCCTTCGCCGCGCCGACTGTGTTCCCCTCGGCCTCGTCGCGCGCGAGCCGGGGGTCACGCTCGATCGCGCTGGCAAGGTCGCGGCTCCCAAGCGGCCGCACCTGGTCGAGCGCGTCGCCGGCCTTCGCCGGCGCCTGCTCCTGGCGCGCCAGCATCGGCAATCCCTTCTCCCGCATCCGGCCTATGTCGGCCGCAGCGCGCCCATAACGTTGGAAATCGGGACGGAGGTCACGCTCCTGGTCTCGGCGCAAGTCGCAGGATTGCCGGTTCGGGCGGTGCTTGATAGTGGCAGCGGTGCTACGATGATCAGCCCCGCGCTCGTGGAGAAGCTCAGCCTGAACAATGGCGAGCGGCGCATGATTAGCGGCCTGAGCGCCAAGGCTCCAGTGCAACTTGTTCACGATATTGAAGTGACTAGCCCGCGAAACTCGACGATTGCCGTTTGCCGTGGTGGCTAATCTCGGTGCTGTTTCGGCAACGTTCGGCCGCCTAATCGACATTCTCCTCCGCGCAGATATGTTTACGGGGAGCTACATCGCTCGATTTTGAGAATGCGGCTCGCAGTCATCAGGTGTGGGGCGTTTCTGGCCGACTCCGCAAATCCATCGCGCTCGGGCGCGGGTCCAAGCAAGAGCTTTTCATTCGAGAATTCGTTGCGAGCCAAGCTCCCGTGCCTCTCATGCTCGACCTAGGCAGCTCAACCGCGCTGATGCTTTCGTCCACCTATGCCCGCGATCAAGGCTGCTGAACGGGAAGCCCGTCTCAACCGCAGCGCTAGGTGGAATCGATGGCGTTTAGAACAATGACGTTTTCACGATCCCGAACATCAACATCGAAGGGCTCGGCACATCGAACAATCCCACGCTGGTAATGAGGAACTGGCTTGGAACAAGCACGGTCGGCAATATGGGGCTACCGCTTATCGCTAAATTCGATGTGGCTTTTGATGTGACGGCCGGATTCGTATGGCTCCGCTCGCTCGATCCACGTCACCGCCTGCCGATGCTGAAGGATCCCAGCGGCCTCGGATTCGCAGCTTCTCCGACCTCGCTCACCGTTGTCCATGTGGCAGCGAACAGCCCTGCGGAAAAGGGCGGCGGGGCGGCTGGCGACCGGATCGTCACGATGAACGGGCATCCCACTGATGCGGACTATACTTACGGGGCGCTTTGGCGATTCAGGTTTGGTCCCGCGGGCACCCGATTAAAGCTCGGAATGGATGCCGGAACGACCCGCGAGCTTACGCTCGCTGAATATTTCTAGCCCGCAGGGCTAACCGTGTTCGCGACGCGCGGGTAATTGCCGACATGCTGGCCACGATCTAGTTCAGCTGCATTTATCGCCGCGCATGGCTAGAGATTATAAGTTGGAACACGAAGGCTATTAGTAGTGTAAGGCGCGTGTGCATTTTCTCAGTTTAGGAGGTAGAAATGCCAGCCGCCATCAAGCCAGCGGCACGGGGCCGTTTCGGGGCCTATCTCGGAGTCGCCATCGCGGCGACCGTTCCCGCTATCGTGCTCCGCGTGGGCGGCTGGCGTCCCGACCCGCTGCTTGATGCGGCGCTGTTCGGCATCGCGATTCTGGCGGCCGGGTTCATGTTATCGTGGGGCGCTGAAACCGCCGAGAAACGGGTGAGCCAAGGATTGATCGTCGCTGCCATCGCGCTGGTCACGGTGCTCCCCGAATATGCCGTTGACTTCTACTACGCCTATGCCGCAGGGCAAAATCCCGGTTCGAACTATGTCCACTATGCTGCCGCCAACATGACCGGCGCCAACCGCCTGCTCGTTGGACTGGCCTGGCCTCTGATGGTCGTCATCCACTGGCTCCGCACGCGCGAACGGCGAATCGATTTAGCCCCAATTAATGCTGCCGAGATCGTGTTTCTTCTGATCGGCACGGCTTGGTCGTTCACCATTCTTTTTCGCAACGCGATCGGCTGGATCGACAGCGTGGCGCTGGTTGCCATCTTCGCTGCCTATGTCTGGAGAGTGAGCTACCTTCCAAAAGCGGAAGAGGAGGAGGATGACGAGCCGGGACCCGCCGCCGCGCTCGGCACGCTGTCGCCGACGCGCCAGTGGCTGGCGATGGGTGGGCTGACGATCGTCGCTGCGATCGTCATCCTCGCGTCGGCCGAGCCGTTCGCGGAATCGATGGTCGCCTCAGGCCGGTTGATCGGGATCGACGAATTCTTGCTGATCCAATGGCTCGCGCCGCTCGCCAGCGAGGCGCCGGCGGTGACGATCGCGGTGTTGTTCGTCCTGTCGGGCCGCGCCGCCAACGGACTCGCGACGATGATCTCCGACAAGATCAACCAGTGGACGCTGCTCGTCGGTATGCTGCCGCTGGCGATGAGCCTGGGCGCGGGCGGATTGACCGCGCTGCCGCTCGATGCGCGACAGCATGAGGAATTCTTCCTCACCGCCGCACAGTCGCTGTTCGGCATCGCCTTGTTGCTGCAGTTGCGGCTTTCCCTCTGGGCCGGACTAGCGCTTGCGGCGCTGTTCGCGCTGCAGGTGGGCCTGACGCTCGCCTTTCTTGGCGATGAAGGCCGGACGATCGCCAGCCTGACATGGCTGTCCTGGGCCTATCTCGCGCTAGCCGCCGCCGTTTTGATGGCCAATGCGCGCTCGCTTGCACATCTGTTCGCGGTCGGTCTGTTCGCCAGTCACCCTGCGGTTCACTCAGGCCGTGAAGCACCAGTGTCCAATGAGCCTGCGTGAGTGTCGCATCTTCCATACGTTCAGCGAGGCGCGCCTGAATCCGGCCAACCGTGAAAGCCGACAATATGCTTAACGCTTTCGTAACGTGACGTGGCGAGGATAGCTGCGCTGATGAAAGGTATGATCATGGAGGTGAGAGCGGCTGAAGTGCTGGCGCTACGAAGCGCCATTCTCCAACGAAACGCCGCGCTGCGCGAAACCGCGAACGTCGCGCCTACCACCAGCGCGGCTCGAGGCGTCGAAGAGGCAGGCACGTCAAGGACGAGTTTCGCGTCCACACTGACCCAGGCAATCCAGAAGGTGAATAGCCTTCAGGAGCAGGAGGATGTCGCCACGGAGTCCTACGAGCGCGGCGAAACCACCGATATCGCCACGGTCGCGCTCATCCAGCAGCGCGCGTCCGTCAGCTTCGAAGCCACGCTGCAGGTTCGCAACAAGGTGTTGTCGGCTTACAAGGACATCATGAACATGGCCCTATGAACTTAGCGCGGTGAGGTGTCGAACAGGGCAGCTAGGGCGATCAGTGCCGGAACAGGCCGCCAAGAAACCCGCCACGCTGATATCCTCCGTGGTGACCACCCCCATGATGGCCTTCGCCATGGTGACCCTCGCCATATCCCCACGGTGCGGGCTGGGCATATCCCGGCGCGGGACCCGGGCCTTGGGCCGGGTAGTTTGGTCCTGCTTGCGTCGGGGGGACAGACGCCTCGTAGGCGGCGTTGCGCTCGATGATCTTGTCGAGTTCGCCGCGGTCGAGCCAGATGCCCCGGCATTGCGGGCAATAGTCGATCTCGATCCCCTGCCGGTCGGCGAGGATGAGGTCCACCCGACATACCGGGCAGAGCAGGCCCTGCGCGCGTTGCGGCGTTGGAGCGGCCGCAGGTATCACGTCTGCCATGATCATGTCCTCGTACAAAGTTCAGCAATCGCCGACCAGCGACGGATGTTCAACGCTTGGCTGCGGGATCAGTAGCCATAATAACCGTAGCCACCGCGCCGATCGAAGCGCTCGCGCCGCTCATGCCGGCGTTCGCGCCACTCTTCGCGGGCGCGGCGGTCGTTGTATCGATAGTCTCGCCGGTCGTAGTTACGATAGTCGGCACCGCGATACGAGTCGTTATAACCGTAGCCGCCTCGATCCTGATAACCGCCATAGGCCCCATAGCCGCCATAGCCCGAATTGCCGCGATACGTCTGGCCCTGGGAGTAACCGCCATAGCCGTGCCCGTCCTGGGCCATCGCCACGCCGGGAACAGCCGCAGCAAGCGCGGCGGCGGCAACGATCAGAAAACGTTTCATGGGTCTTCTCCTCGGCAGGGATGACGGATCGTCACGCCTTAAGACAGGAACTAGGCTCCCCGCGATGAATGCAGCGGGAATAGAGCCGGCAGCACCTGTTCATCCCGCCGATGCGACACAAGCATCAATGGTTCCTTCCATGGCCTCCGCCATGGCCGCTCCCCCAAAGTGTCCGCCACCGAAGTCATGATGGTGAATTGACCGCAGGCCGATCCCTACGCCGATTGATCCGTAATAGGGCTAGCCGTAATAGCCGCCCGGATGATAGGAATTGTACCCACGGCAATACGACGCGTCGGAGATGGCCGCCACGCACGTCGGCGGGACGTTCGCCGCGCTGGGGCGGCGGCCTGGGAATCGACGGGTTCGGCCACTACCGCGCCAGGCGTATTGCAGGGCACGCGGTAATATGCATATCGTGGCGGGTAGGTAGTGGTCGCGCACCCGCCCAACAATGCGGCCGGAACGGCGCTCAGGCCGGCAAGCTTCAAGGCCCGAAACGACATCACGCTTTCCCGTCGCCGAATTAGGTCCCGAACGACTTAATCAGTTTGGCAAACCAAGGATGGGGCGGTGCCAAGGTAACGATGGCTGCAGCAACATCCCATTTTCGTCGCCATGAGAAATACTTGGCCTCTTTCGCCACCGATTCCCATATGATGCGCTCTTGTTGCGTTGAACTCGACGCGGGCCGAGCGGAGGATTTCGTGAACAGGAAGCACATACCGGCACTGGCGGGGATGATGGTCGTCATGCTGGCGGCATCACCCGTGCTCGCGCGTGACGAACACCACGGCGCCGGCGTCAGCTGGAGCGGCATGCATGGCGGGGTCAGCTGGGACGGCGGGCATGCTTATTCGGGCGGAGCCTACGGCGGCTACAGCTATGTCCCGCCGCCGCCCTACCGAGCGCCGGCCTACGCTCCTCCGAGCTATCCCAACTCATCCTATTCAGGGCCGAACGATCGACCGAGCTATCGTGCGGACGAACCGCATCGGGACTCTCCAATCAGCCTGGACCCATCCGACGCCCACCGAGATTACGGCCATGACGCGCAAATCCATAGCTCCGGTCATCGCGGCGGACGTTGAATATCGCTGCGTCGAGGAAATCGCGTGAGTCCGCCTGGCGACAGAAGATCGCAGCCCCGTCCGCATCGCGCGCTGCTTCTGCACAATCCGTCCGCCCGGAGCGGCGGTCGCGCGATCGACGCCGCGAAGGCGCTGAAGGCAGCGGGCATCGAGGTTAGGCTGGTTGAATGCCGCGATCCGCGCTTGGTATCGGCGCAAATTGCGTGGCACGCGTCGGACGTCGATCGCATCGTCGTGGCGGGAGGTGACGGCACCCTCAGCAACGCGGCGGCGGGGATCATCAAGGCGGGGCTGCCGTTGGGCATCATGCCGCTCGGAACGGCGAATGATCTCGCCCGAACCCTTGGGATTCCGGACGACCTCGAAGCCGCCGCGCGTCTGATCGTCGCTGGCAAGACGCGCCGGATCGACGTGGGAGAGGTGAACGGGCATTTGTTCTTCAACGTCGCGAGCATCGGCCTGAGCGCTGATCTTGCGGCGTGCCTCAGCCCGGAACTCAAGCGACGCTGGGGCAAGCTGGGCTATTCGCTCGCTGCGGCTAAGGTGCTGGTCGCCGGCCGACGTTTTCACGCACATATCATTGGGAGAGCCGGCGATGTTCGCGTGAAAACGATGCAGGTCGCTGTCGGAAACGGTCGCCACTATGGCGGGGGTTCGATCATTCATGAAGATGCAACGATCGATGACGGGCAGCTCGACCTTTACAGCCTCGAAAGCCGACGTGTCTGGGGTCTGCTCCTGAAACTGCGCGCTTTTCGCCGCGGGCAGCACGGTGCATGGAAGGAGGTCCGAACCGCCAAACAACCCGAGTTCGTCATCCATACCCGCCGCCCGCGTGCCGTGAATGCGGACGGTGAGCTCGTCACTCAAACGCCGGCTCATTTCCGCGTCCGGCCCCAAGCCGTGGATGTTTTCGCTCCATAGGGCGCATGACAGTCGATGATGGTGGATCGGCTATGCGATTAAGACCGGCGCCGTCTCCAATCCCGCGGGATCGCGGCTTCAAGCGCATCATCGACCGTGACGATCCCCAGCATCTTGTTGCTGGCATCGACCACCGGCAGGCAGAGTAAGTTGAAATCCGCCATACGAGTCGTCACCGCGATGATATCGTCTCCCGGCGAAGCGACCACAAGATGCGAGTCGGCCGCTTCGCGGAGCGGCGTTTCGGGGGCGGACTGTAAGGCGCGGACCAAACTAAGCGAACCTCCCAAGGTGCCATCGCTACGCAGCGTGTAGATCGTCGTCAGCACTTCGGGCTGATGCGTTGTTGCCGATCGAACAGCTTGAAGGGCGTCGCCGATCGTCTTGTCCTCTGCCAGCGTCAGAAAGTCAGGTCCCATAAGTCCGCCGGCCGTGGCCTCGTGATATCCGAGGAGGGTAAGAACCTTGGTTCTCTGAGCGTCTACCAATAAGTCGAGCACCCCTTGCCGCCGCTCTTGCACAAGGTCCATGATGGCATCCGCGGCGTCGTCGGCCCGCATACGGGAGAGAAGCTCCGCAACCTCCTCATCGCTTCGTGCGTGAAGTAATTTGGCCTGCTTATTGTCGTCCAGCTCCTCGAAAACATCGGCTTCCAGTTCCGGGTCCTCATGCACATGCGCCAGCAGGGCTTCCTCTTCCCGTGACGACGCGCTCTCGATGATATCCGCGATTTGGGCAGGCTTGAGCCTGGTCACGCGGCTGGAGGCCGAACGCGCGCTCGATTCACGCTGATCGCCCATCAACAGCAGGAACGAGTGCCAGTCTCGTGCGGGATGTTCCTCATGGCGCCCCAAATGAAACCAACCGCTTTTGTGGACGTCCAGGCCGGTCACAAGCCAACCCTCCCCCGACGATGCCAGCCTGACGTCATAGGCTTTGACTAGGGCGCTCCGAGCAACATCGATGAGGCGATTGCCGAGAACATTCTCCTTCAGCAGCAACTCGCCATCGCGACGCTCGAAGGGCCGCAAATCCACTCTTGCGGTACGCAGACGGATCGCCTTGGGGTCGATGCTGCTCACGTCGCTCATCGGCACGAAGTGTCCGGCATTGCCTATGCCGATCACAAGTCCCGATAGAAGGGGGTAATCATTATCGCGAAGCCGAGTGACCACATCCGAGAGCTTGCCTAGCATCCGCCCCGCGCCATCGATTACGGCGTGCTTGAGCAAGGACGATAAAGAAAGAGCTTCATCGGTTGCTGGATGTGCTGGACTGTCACTCACCTATGAGGTTCCTCATTGCGGCTCTGCCATCGAAACGGCCGCCTTGTTGATGGTAACCGGATCATCATCCGTGTCCAACGGCAAGTTGGTAGACGCGGAAGATGACCATGATCATCGCGACCAGCAGATAGCTCCGCAGGACCGTCAGGCCGATGCGGCTGCCCAGCGGCAACTTTGGGGCTGCGAGCAAGGCGAGTGGGGGCATGCGCCATGAGAGTCGCTGCGACTTGTCGATCGTCTTGGCCGTCGTCGCGCGCGGATGGAAGTGCTGGTAGCCTAAAATTACTGCGCCAGCCAAGAGCGACAACATCGTGCCCCCCGCCAGGATGTAGAGGATCACCTTGGCGTCGAGATTGGGATAGAGGACGCCGGCGGTCAGCACGAGCGACAGAACCACCAGGACCGCGATGATCGCAGCCGTGAAGATGTTCATGCCGCGACTGTTCACCCATGGCCCAAGCACCTCCTCGTCGTTGCACAGCAGGAGGAGGAACACTGTGGCGCTCGGCAGCAGCACTCCCGCCAACACCTGCACCCCCGTCGTGAGCAGGCCCAAGGGGCTTCCGGGTATCAGGACGATGACCGCGGAACCGACCAGAATGCCGACGAATGCCGCGTAGAAGCCCTTCGCGTCGGAAATCTTACGGTGAAGCGAATGCTTCAGACCGAGCACATCGCCCAGGGCATAGGAGGTCGACAAGCCGACGGCCGCCGCGCCGATGATCGATGCGTCGATGAGCGCCACAGCGAACAGGATGCCCGCGACCTTGCCGACATACTTTTCCAGGCCGCTCGCCACGCCGCCGGCATCGGTAAAATGGCCGAACTCGCTATGGCCTGCGAAGGTCGCCGCCGTGAACGCGATGATCGCCGTCGCGCCGACAATCACGATGACGATGCCGATCCACAGATCGATGCGCTCGTAACTCATGAAGCGCGGCGTGATGCGCTTGTCGATCAGATAGGATTGCTGAAAGAACAACTGCCACGGCGCGACGGTCGTCCCGACAATGCCGATGATCAGCAGCACCACCTTCGACAGGTCCGATCCTGCGGGGATGTTGGGAATGAGCAGGCCTCGGCCGACCTGGCCGAAGGTCGGATGGACCATGAACAAAATCGGGACCAGCAGGAGCGAACCGATCACCAGAGTCAGGCACACCCGCTCGAAACGTCGGAACGACCCGGTGCTCGCAGCCGCCACGACGATCGCGGCTGCAATCAGCACCCCGGCAATCTTCGGAAGGCCGAGATAGTCGAGTCCCAGGCTGATGCCGATGAACTCGGTCACGATGGTGAGCGCGTTGAGGATGAATAGGTCGATGACGCTGAACGCTCCCCAGAACTTTCCGAATCGCTCGAGGATCAGGCGCGCGTGACCGACACCGGCGACCACTCCCAGCCTGAGCACCATTTCCTGGTTGATGTAGAGCACCGGCACCAAGAGCAGCAGCACCCAAAGAAGGCTGGTGCCATAATTCTGACCCGCCTGGGCATAGGTGCCGAAGGCGCCTGCATCGTTGTCGCCGGTCATCACGATGAGGCCGGGACCAACCACCGCGAGCAGCGTCATGAACCTGGCTTTCAGTCCGGTGCGCGGGGCCTCATCACCTAGACGAATCGTGCCGAACGCCCCCTCGATGTCCCCCACATGCGCCGCGTCCAGCGCTGCTCCGGATTGGCCTTCGTTCTCGATTTCAGGCATAGGCGATGGTCCGGATGGAAAGGAACGATGTCGATGGCGAACAACGGGCAGGCGTAGCTTGCTCGCCAGATACCGCCAGCAACAACGACAACGCCAGCTTTCTTCTGCCAAGATCGATGAAGGCCGATCGGCGGTGACGGCTGGCGTAGCGCCTAGGGGAAAAACGTCGATCAAATGTCTTTTGGGGATGCAGACAGGTAAGCGCGTTGCGATGGGCAGATATCGACGAAGCTATTTTCTTACACCCCGCTCGACATCTCTTTCTAAACGAAAGCGGCGCCAGATCGGAAGCAGTCGCAGATTGGCGTTTGCGCTCGCCATATGTGCCCTGGTGATAGGTGGGTTCATGGTGGTTTCGCATCATTGATCCACCAAAAAGTTTGGGTGCAAACACGGTCCGCCCATAGATCTGTGGCCGGTCCAGGCGCGGAGTACAGGTTGTGGTAATAAGGCGGCGCGCGCACTGGTGGGAACTGCTGCTGCCTGCGGGCCTCTGGATTTGGGCGGGGAAATCAACGCTTTCTGCGGCGCGGATCTTCATGTGGACGGGCGTAGCACCCCGACGCCTCATCTTCCGGCTGTTTCGGCTATCCGGTCGCTTGTCTCGCACCGGATTCAACGTCTGGCGCGAGCGCCGGGGGAAGTGGCGGTAGGATCACCGCTTCCCCCGGACCCGCTGGTCTGGCCGCGACGGGCTGACGTGGCGGTCCCGCCATGCTATGGTCTACGGCCCGCTCACCGGCTTTTACCATGATCGAGACGACTATGCTCCATGATCATCGATTTCCCTATCCGCCGCCGAGGCGCGCGAGCCGATTCATTAGTCGGAATTGGCTGCCCGTAACGGTGGTCGCCGCCGGCGTAGCAGTTATGACTATCGCTTTGCTGGGGTTCAGTCTGATCGCGTGGGTTGGCAGCACCCTGCTGGCTGGATTCACCATGAGCTTCACGCTCTTTGCCCTTATCCGCTCGCGTCGCCAGATGGACCGATTGAAAAAGAGTGTGGATGTAACACTGACCCATATGTCGATAAACAGGGCGAAGAACCGCAAGGCGTCACGCTCCTAAGTCAGGATGTTCACTGCCCGAGCTGCAACCAGCCCTACTGTCAATAACGATATCGTCGCTTCGGCTGCCATCAGCAGCTTACTCTGAGCACTCAGAGGCATGGTGTCCGTAGGAGAAAATGCTGTCGCATTTGTAAAGGAAACGTAGAAATAGTCAATAAACCCTGGTGACCAAGCCGGGTCCTGATCTCCTGTCCCGGTCATCTGTGGAAAGAGAAAGTCAGGCCTCTTGTCATCGTGCAACCCAAGTCTCGCTGGCCCACCACGATCGATGTTCCAAAACCATAACGCAAAAACGATTATGTTCGTAAACCATATATTCATGGCGTCGATCAAGAGAGATTGCCCGCCTTTTGCGCCACCAAGCAGCTCTCTCGTGACGGATACCAATGCGTAGGAATTGAGTATCATAACTATCGCTGTCAGCAACAAGGCGAAATGGCGGATTAGCTTTCGGTGGCGACATATGATGTGCCAATGGCCGTCGCCCTCTGCATGACGAACCCGGCCTTGCGTCCACACGGTTGCGATCGACAAGGGAACGAGCATCGCGAGTTCAAAGGCGGGGGCCAACCACTTTGGCCCAAAAATGAGGTTGTTGTTGACGAACAAGAGTTGCAGACCTGCAATCAATGCTACAGCACCGCGTGCAAGCCAGAAGTCAAATGCGTGGCTCTGAAGTGAGACTTGAGAAGGGTGCATTTATGGAATCCATCTTGAATTAGCAAGATCGAGGTCTCTTACCAGGATCACCGCGCCGAACGCTCAACATTCTGTTCTCCTTACTGGATCGATAGCGGTGCTCTTCGACGCCTTTTATATAATGGTCGGTCACATGTCGGTCTGCTCGATTAACAGCAGCGCGAGGAAGCCAACGAAGAACATTGCACTAATGTCTGTCATTTCCCCACGCTCGTAGCGCTCGGTAACCACGTCCTCAGCTTGCTGTGTATCGTTCATTGTGTTGACAATGTTGTTCAGGGTGTCTCCGAAAGTAGCCGGTGCTTCCGCCACTGGCAGCTGCTACAGACCATGGTCGCGCACTCGCGCAAACATCATCACAGCCCCATGCGCTCTCTAGTTACTAGAGGGTCAAGGCGAATATCGCTTGCTGCTTCAATCTTCATCAGGTGGCTGCCACGACTGCACGACGCCGGTTGAGAATGAACCCGCCGGCCACCGCGACGAGCATGAGCAGTTGGGCGGCCATCGACTGCACGGTCGGGAAGATGCCCAGCATCGAGACACGGATTCCGCCGGCAAGCGGGGCAATGTCGATGATGCCGGCTTCCTGAAGCGCCGCCACACCCTTGCCGGCGAGTACGATGGTGAGCAGCGCCATCAGCCACGCGCTATAGGCGAAGAACTTTGCGATTGGCAGGTCGCGACTATAGCGCAGCAAGGCCCAGGCAATGAGGCCGAGCAGCAGGACCGCCGAGCCGGCGCCAGCCAGCATGACCCCGCCATTGCCCTGGGTCCAGAGCGCGGCATAAAACAGGATGGTCTCGAACACCTCGCGATAGACGACGATGAAGGCCAAGCCGAACAGGAACCAGGCCGATTGCCGTGACAGCGCGCGCGACATTTTTTCGCGGATGTAGCGCTGCCATTGGTCCGCCTGCGCCTTGCCGTGCATCCAGATCCCCACGGAGAGCAGGACGACGGCCGCGAACAACGATCCAAACCCTTCGGTGAGCTCCCGGCTCGCGCCACTGATCCCAATCACATAGGTTGCAACCGCCCAGGTCAGGCCGCCCGCCGCCAGCGCGCCGATCCAACCGCCATGGACATAGGGCAATACTTCGGGGCGCCCGGCCTTGCGGAGGAAAGCGATCATCGCGACCACGATCAGAAGAGCTTCCAAACCTTCGCGGAGCAGGATCGTGAAGGCGCCAAGGAAGGTCGATGCGCTGCTCGCGGCGTCCGGGGACAATGCCGCATCCGCGTCATCGAACAGACCGTTCAGCACCTGCACCCGCGTGGCGATGTCGGCCAGGGGCTGGCCTTGCTGGAGCGAGGCCCGAAATTCGCCCATGGCGCTTTCGATGTGGCCCATGAGCGTCGCATCGCGCGCGGTCAGCATCGGCTCGAGCGGCTCGAACCCGTCGAGATAGGCGGAGAGCGCGAGTTCCTGCGCAGCGTGGCGGTCGCCTGCGCGATAGGCCGCGAGGCTCAGTCCCAGCTTCGCGCGCGCGACATCAAGTGAGCCGGGAGCGTGCTGAACGACCGCTTCGGGGTGGCGGCGCAGATAGGCAATGACCGCATCGGCCTTGTCGACTCCCACGTCCTTGGCGAGGGCTTCCGGGGTCAGGCCGGCCAGGGCGATTAGATCGGGAATCTGCTGGCGAAGGCCGGGATCGGCTTTCCAGAGCCGTTCGCCTTCCTTGGCAGCCGCATCGGAAAAGGCAAAATGCCCTGCATAGAAGGCGAGAGCCCAGCGATCATCGGTCGGAAGCGATGAAAAGCTCTGCATCGCGGTGCCATCGATGCCCTGATCGATCACCTGATACAGCGCGAAAGGGCTGCGCTGGCGGGCGCGGACAACATCGGTGAACGCGATCGGCGGGGTGGCGAGCTTGGCGGCGTTCGGGCCACGGCCATCGCCGGCCATACCGTGGCAGCTCGCGCAATTTTGCGCAAAGAGCGTCGCGCCGCGGGCGAAATCGGGCGCCTTGGCCGGTGCTAGCGGGACCGGATAGGCTTTGAGCAGATCGGCGGCGAGACCATGGGCAAGATCGGCAACCTGACTCGGCGAGCCCTTGGCGGCGACGACAGCCTGAAGCCGTACCGCACGATTGATGAGCTTGCTGCGCTCGGGTGTTGGCGGCAGCGTCGCGAGGCGCGCGGAGACCGACGCTGCAAACTCGGTCATTTCGCTATACTCGGACGCGCTCTTGATCTTGCCGGCGGAGACCGCGCCGCCATAGTCCACGGCCATATAGTCGAGCAGCCGCCATGCGGTCTGAACGTCAGCCGTTTCGGCTTGGGCGATGGCGCTTGCGCCCAGTGTACAGGCCGCAGCACCAAGCACCGCCAACATGCGGAGCACCCATCGGTGGAGTGAGGGTAATCGCCCGCGAATCGGAAAAAGGCGAAGGCTGTTCGAGGACGTAAACATCCGCTTCCTTTAGACCCTCTAGCAGCTAGAGGGTCAAGCAGTTTTGCGACTAGCTTGCATTAGCGGAGCTAACCGCAGGCGCAATCCTGAGTCTGCCGCCCTCCTAGCCGCCCGCCGCGGAATCCGGCGCCAGGGTTTCGATGATGCGGCATTCCGAAATCGTGCCGTGTCCACACTGGACAATCACGCTGCTTAATTCAGACCGTAGAGTATTCAGATCCCGAAGCTTTCGGTCGATCTCGGCAAGATGTTCGCGAGCGATCGTGTCCACAGCCTTGCAAGAGATGTCCTTCTGGTCAGCGAGCTTGAGAAGCTCCTGGACCTGGCCTATCGAGAAACCCAGCGCGCGTGCGCGGCGGATGAAGCTGAGCCGTGCGAGATGCTGCGCGGAGTAGGCCCGATAATTGCCCTTGGTCCGCCCCGGTGGGGCAAGCAAGCCCACACTCTCATAGTAGCGAATTGTCTCTACCTTGGTTCCGGTCGCGGTGGCGAGCTTTCCGATGCTGAGCAGCTCGACGGACATATCGTTTGACCCTCTAGTGACTTGAGGCTTTATAGAGGATGTCATGTCGAAGAGTCGAGGTGACGATATGGTCGAGCAAACCGACGCGCGCGCTACAGCGATGGGCCGCTGGCGGCGCTTCAAGGTCCGCGGGCTCGACTGCCAGAATGAGGTTCGGCTTCTCAAGGAGGTCCTCGTCCCCCTTTTCGGAGACGAGCAGCGTCTGTCGTTCCAGCCGAAGCACGGTTTCCTTGATGTCGACGTCGACTCCGGCATCGGGGTGGAGGCAGTGATCGAGGCCGTATCGACCACCGGGATGACAGCCGAATTGATCACAGCGGATGCGTTCGCCGAGGATAAAACAGAGGCCGGCGGTTGCAGCGGCTGCTCGAGCGAACCGGCGCCTGTCGAACAGATGCTTCCCGACCGTCCGGATAGCGCCATCTTCAAAATCCACGGCATGGACTGCGGTGACGAAGTCGCGGTTCTCAAGCGCGAAGTCGGGCCGGTCGTTGGGTTGGAGAACCTGTCATTTGATCTCATCAATGGCCGCATGTCCGTCGCAGGGCCTTCGGACGCCGTAGATCATGCCGGAATATTGAAGGCGGTCGAGCGCAGCGGTATGCGCGCCGAACTCTGGAAAGACGGCGAGAACAGTGCCGGTGCGCAAAGCGAGCAGCGTCGGCGCCGCATCCAGGCGGCGCTGACGATCGCCAGCGGCGTGCTGGTCGCGGCCGCCTTTGCGATCCATGTCCGCGCAAGCGGCCTCGCAGCGGTGCTGCACGAGAATCTGGCCCGAGAGGCTCATCCGCCCCTCCTCGCCATGCTCGCCTATTCCCTGGCGATCCTCGCGGCGGTTCGATACGTCGCCCCCAAGGCGGTCCTCGCGGCGCGGCGGCTCCGGCCGGACATGAACCTGCTCATGATCGTCGCGGTGGCCGGTGCTCTTGGTATCGGGCAATGGTTCGAAGCGGCGACGGTCGCGTTCTTCTTCGCCCTCGCCCTCGCGCTCGAGGCATGGAGCCTCGGACGTGCCCGCCGCGCCGTCGCCGCGCTCATGGACATCGCGCCCGACACTGCCCGGATACGGGATGCCGCAGGCGTCGAGAAGGACGTGCCGGTCGCTGACGTCGCGGTCGGCACGCAGGTGATCGTTCCGCCCGGCGGAAAGATTCCGCTCGACGGGCACGTGGTTGCGGGGACGAGCGCGGTCGATCAGGCGCCGATTACGGGCGAGAGCATCCCCGTCACCGTCGCGCAAGGCGCAACGGTCTTTGCCGGGACTATCAACGGCATGGGCGCGATCGAGATCGTAACAACCCGGCCCGCCTCCGACACGACGCTCGCGCGCATCGTGCGTATGGTCGGCGAGGCGCAGAGCAAGCGGGCGCCGACCGAGCAGTGGGTAGAACGTTTCGCGCGGATTTACACGCCGGTCGTGATGGCGCTTGCGCTAGCGGTATTCCTCGTGCCGCCGCTTCTTCTCGGGGGCAGTTGGGCCGCCTGGTTTTATCAGGCGCTGGTTCTGCTCGTCATCGCCTGCCCTTGCGCCCTGGTCATCTCGACCCCTGTCAGCATCGTCGCGGGGCTGACCGGCGCGGCCAGGCAGGGCGTGCTGGTCAAGGGAGGCGTCCATCTCGAGACGCCTGCCCGCATCACCGCGATCGCCATGGACAAGACGGGGACGCTTACGCTTGGACGTCCCAAGGTGGTCGAGCTGGTCCCGCTTGGCGGCCGGGACGAGCTTGAACTGCTCGCGGTTGCGGCGGCCATCGAAGCACGAAGCGAGCACCCCATTGCGCGAGCCATTTTGGATGCCGCGGTGGAACGCGGTGTTGACGTGATCCCCGCAAAGGCGGTGACGGCGTTGCCCGGAAAAGGAATCGTTGGCGCTGTCGACGGTCGCGAGGTCTGGGTCGGATCCCCGGGCTATCTAGGAGAGCGACTTGGAGACGGCAGAGGTGATGCGCTAGCCGTCCAACTGGCTCGCCTTGCCGCAGCCGGACTGACCGGGATCGTTGTCGGTGAGGCAAAGTCGGTCATCGGATTGATTGCAGTCGGTGACGCGGTGCGTCCCGAGGCGCGGCGGATCGTCGCGCAACTGCATGAACTTGGCGTCGCGCAGATCGTCATGCTGACCGGAGACAGTCGTGCGCCTGCCCAAGCCATCGCGCGTGACACCGGCGTGGATGAGGTTCACGCCGAACTGCTTCCCGAACAGAAGGTCGCGGCGATAGAAAGGCTGGTGGCGCAGCACGGACTTGTCGCCATGGTCGGTGACGGCGTCAACGACGCGCCGGCGATGGCGCGCTCCGGCCTCGGTGTCGCCATGGGCGCGATTGGCAGCGATGCAGCGATCGAAACGGCGGATATCGCGCTTATGCAGGACGATCTCTCCCGCCTGCCGTGGCTCATTCGGCATTCGAGGGCGACGCTCGCCGTGATCCGGCAGAACATCGGCTTCTCGCTGGCGGTAAAGCTTGTTTTCGCAGGCATGACACTGATCGGCATGGCGTCGCTCTGGGGCGCCATCGCTGCGGATGTCGGCGCTTCGCTGCTGGTCGTGCTCAACGGTATGCGCCTTGTCGGTCGCGATCAGCGGGTTCGATAATTCGGCTACCCAGGCAGCGAAGCGGCGATCTTCGCTTACCCACCACCCAATAGGACCGCACTGCTATGACCGGACAATGTGCCGCGGGCATCGACACGGGCTTCGTGACACTGGGCTATGCCAAGGTCGCCATACTGGGAGTGGTGCAAGGCATCACCGAACTTCTGCCGATTTCGTCAACAGCCCATATGCGGGTCGTCCCGGCTCTGTTGGGATGGCGGGATCCCGGCTCGGCTTTTTCAGCCGCGATGCAACTCGCCGCGCTCGCCGCCGTGATCAGCTATTTCTGGCAGGATGTACGCCGCCTGGTAGTTGGTTCGGTATCGGCAATCGGCCGTCGGCAGTTCGCCGAGCCAAATCTTCGTCTGGCGATCTGGATCGCTCTCGCGACGGTTCCGATCGTGCTGGCGGGCGCTCTGTTGTCGAACAGCCTCAATACATGCAACTCGCCCTTTCGCGCCCTGTCCGTGATTGGTTGGGCCTGTATTGCGATGGCGGTGCTGATGGGTCTCACCGAGATTCTGGCACGCCACGGCCGCAGCGTTGAGAAGGCATCGCTGGTTGACGCGCTGCTCGTCGGGCTTGCGCAGGTCGGTGCCCTCATTCCAGGCGTATCGCGCTCCGGATCAACGCTCACCGCCGCGCTCGCGCTCGGATTCAAGCGGGAGGAAGCAGCCCGATTCTCCTTCCTGTTGGGCGTTCCGGCTATCGCTCTGGCGGGATCGAAGGAGTTATGGGAGCTGCACAAGGCCCATCTCGATATGCATGGCTGGTCCGTTCTGGCGGTCGGCCTGGTTGTCGCGTCCGTTTCAGCATTCGCCGCGATCTGGGCGCTGATGCGCGTCCTTGAGCGGTTCTCCGCCTGGCCGTTCGTCATCTATCGGGGAATGCTGGGCGTTCTTCTGCTCGTTGCGACCGCCAACGCCTGGCTCGTTTGAATGGGGCGGCTTTGACAGGCCGCGTCAGAGGCGCCGCTAGCTGCGTTCAGCCCATCCGCCGACCAAAATCACCAGCTCGCAACCTCTCCAATGACGAGCAGGTCAGAATCCCATTTTACGTCTCCCGCGCTCCGCCAGTCCCGAATCTTTTTGAATTGCTCATAGCACGCCGAGTTGCTGGTACGTAGGAACGCTAAATGTCGACGCTTGATGATCAACTCCGCCACGCCGTGCGCTTGGTAGCCCTGTTCAACCTCGCCTATTTCGGGATCGAGTTCGCGGTGGCGACCAGAATCGGCTCGGTGTCGCTGTTCGCCGACAGCGTCGATTTTCTCGAGGACGCCGCGGTCAACTTCCTGATCTTCGCCGCCCTCGGCTGGGACCCGCGCCGCCGCGCCAGGGTCGGGATGGCGCTGTCGGCGATCCTGCTGGCGCCCGCGCTCGCGCTGCTCTGGACGCTCTGGCAGAAGTTCAACCTGCCGGTGCCGCCAGCGCCGGTTCCGCTGTCGCTGACCGCGCTCGGCGCGCTCGCCGTCAACCTGCTCTGCGCCTTCCGTCTCGTCACCTATCGCCATCATGGCGGCAGTCTGACGAAAGCGGCGTTCCTCTCGGCGCGCAACGACGCCTTCGCCAATATAGCGATCATCGGTGCCGCACTGGCGACGGCCCGGAGTCATTCGATCTGGCCCGACATCGTGGTCGGGCTTGCGATTGCCGCGATGAACATGGATGCGGCACGCAAGGTTTGGGAAGCGGCGCGCGATGAACATCGCACCGCCGAGCCTTGAGCTGCGGCCAGCCTCACCGCCTGAGCGCACTTAATGCGGGTGCGGATGGCGATGATGCAAGTCGGGATAATGAGTATGTTTGTGGATCATGGGCAGGTGGCGATGCCGGTGACTGTGCGGCTCGCCCGACACGATGCCGGGCGGATGGTCATGCCGGTGATGAACGTCATGGACGTGACGATGCTCATGCTCGAGCGCCTCGTGTGCGTGGCCATGGCCATGCGATTCGGTCAGGTGTAGCCAGAGCCCGATAGCCATTAAGATCCCGGCGGCTACGAGCTGCATTGTAACCGGTTCATCAAAGAGGACGATAGCCAGCAGCGCGCCGATGAAGGGCGCGGTCGAGAAATAAGCGCCTGATCGCGCCGTCCCGAGGTGCCGCAAGGCAAGCACAAACAGCACCAGGCTGACCCCATAACTGAAAAAGCCGATCAGCCCTGCACCCGCAATCACCGGCAGGGCTGGAAGCGATGCACCCAGCGTGAAAGCGAGTAGGAGATTGACGGCACCTGCCGCCAATCCCTTGAGCATTGCGATCTGCACAGGATCGGCACCACTCAGCTTGTGCGTGAGATTGTTGTCTATGCCCCAGGCGAGACAGGCGCCGGCGATCGCAAGTGTGCCGAGACCACCACCGGCGGGGCCTCCGCGCCAGGACAGCAACACCGCGCCGCCCAGAATCGCTGCCGCACCAATCAGCAAGCGTCGATCGACATTCTCTCGGAAAACCAGCCAAGCGATGGCGAGAGTGGCCAGACCTTCAAGATTGAGCAGCAGCGACGCTGTGGACGCTGGCGTCGTCACCAGTCCCGCCATCAGCAGAACCGGCGCGATTGCTCCACCGCACAGGATGACGAGCGCCAGCCAAGGCAGGTCGGACCGGAGAAGCGAAGCTTCCGCCGGGCCGCTCCCCAACGTCTTGCGAGCGGTATGAACGATCGCGAGGCCGATGCCCGAGCCTAGATAGAGCAGACTCGCCAGCAGCCAGGGGCTGACTCCGTTGCCCAGCGCCAACTTGGCCAATGGTGTGCTCGCGCCGAACAGGATGGCTGACAGAATCGCCGGCAACACGCCCGGCGCGAGCACCTTTGGATATCGACTCACACGATGAATCCTGAACTGCAAAGCCTTATCATAGCGCCGGACAGGCCGGTGCCATAATCAGCTAGTCAGGGCTGCTTGTGGATGGCGGTCACCTCACCGGCGCTGCCGGTCAATGAGACGTCGAAATCGACCTTGTCGCCGACCTTGGCAGTTTCGGTGATCGCGGGCGCTGCCTTGAACGCCATCGTCATCGCTGGCCATTTCGCTTCGGGGATCGGGCCATGATTGAGCGTGATCGTGCCCGCGGCCTTGTCGATCGCGGTGACTGTGCCGTGACCCTTGGCCTTGATCGCTGATGTCGCTGAGGGCTCCATCGCCATATTGCCCATGTCGCCGCTCATGGCTGCGGCGGGCGCCGTCTGGTTGGTCTCGGCCGCAACGGGTGTCTCTGCTTTCTTGCCGCACGCGGCGGTCAATGCGGCGAGGCCGAGGACAATAGTCAGTCGTACATAATGCATGGTCATCTCCATCTTAAAGCCGGCTACGGCGTGGCCGTCGAATCAAATTCGAGTGCTTTTGGGGAGCTTCTATTTCGTTCGAACTGCGGTCACCTCGGCGGCCATGCCCTGGGTTCGGACATCGAACCCAATCGTCTGACCCACGCTGAGACCGTGAAGCAGTGTCGGGGAGCTGGCCTTGAAGGTCATCGTCATGGCCGGCCAACTTACTGAGGGGATCGCGCCGTGGCGGATCGTCAGCGTATTGGCCTTCGTGTCGATCGCGGTGATGACACCCGTGCCTTGTCCGGTCTTCGCAGCCGGCGCCGGGTGATCCATGCCGGCCATGCCAGGCATGGCTTTCATATCGCTCATCGTTTGGGCGATTACGGGCGCGGCGCTGAGACCACCGAAGGCAAGCATTACGGTCAGATATATTCTCATGACTCACTCCTGTGCTGAGAGGTTGGGACGGTGTCGGAATGGCGGTGTTTCGGGCGACGCAGCAGCAGATAGGCGGCAGGAAGTACGAACATCGACAGCAGCGGTGCGGTCAGCATGCCGCCGATCATGGGAGCCGCGATCCGGCTCATCACCTCCGAGCCCGCGCCCGATCCGAGCAGGATCGGCAACAGGCCGGCGAGGATCACCGCGACCGTCATCGCCTTGGGCCGGACGCGGAGCAGCGCGCCTTCGCGCACCGCCGCCTCGATCTGCGCGGCATCCGGATC
Source organism: Sphingomonas sp. TX0543 (assembly GCF_048565505.1). NCBI lineage: Bacteria > Pseudomonadati > Pseudomonadota > Alphaproteobacteria > Sphingomonadales > Sphingomonadaceae > Sphingomonas > Sphingomonas sp. TX0543. The sequence continues at coordinate 56,566 of NZ_JBLZUS010000003.1, read as the reverse complement.
GGTATCGCGCTCCTCCAGTGCGTTCTTCAGATAGATCAGCATGACCACGCCGAACTCGGCCGAAACGCCGGCGAGCGCGATGAACCCGACCCCGGTCGCGACCGACTGGTTGAAGCCGAGCAGGTAGAGCGTCCAGATACCGCCGGTGAGCGCGAACGGCAAAGTCCCCATGATCAGAGCCGCCTCGTCGAACCTGCCGAAGATCATGTAGAGCAGCACGAAGATGATCAGCAGCGTCGCGGGGACGACGAGCTTGAGCTTGTCGACCGCGCGCTGGAGATATTCGAACTGGCCCGAATAGGCGATGCTGACGCCGGGCGAGAGCTTGACCTGTTTCGCCACCGCACGCTGGAGGTCGCCGACCACCGAGGCGAGATCGCGCCCGCGCACATCGACATAGACCCAGGTCGAGGGCCGGGCGTTCTCGGTCTTGAGCATCGGCGGTCCTTCGGCGATCGATATGGTCGCGACCGTGCCGAGTGTGATCTGTTGGCCCGAAGGGGTTAGGACCGGGAGAGTGCGCAAGCCTTCGAGGCTGTCGCGCAGCTCGCGCGGATAGCGTACGCTGATCGGATAGCGGGCCAACCCTTCGACGGTCTCGCCGATCGTCTCGCCGCCGATGGCGCCCGAGACGATGGATTGCACGTCGGCGATGTTGAGCCCGAACCGTGCGGCGGCAGCGCGGTCGATATCGACATCGACATAGCGTCCGCCGGTCAGTCTTTCCGCGAGTGCCGAGCTGACCCCCGGAACCGTCTTCGCCACCGTCTCGACATCATGCGCTATGCGATCGAGCTGGACGAGATCGGCGCCGGAGACCTTGACCCCGATCGGGCTCTTGATGCCGGTCGCAAGCATGTCGATGCGGTTACGGATCGGCGGCACCCACACATTGGCGAGGCCGGGGAGCTTCACCGCCCGGTCGAGTTCGTCGACAAGCTTGTCAGGCGTCATGCCCGGACGCCATTGATCGCGTGGCTTGAACTGGATGGTCGTCTCGAACATCTCCAGCGGCGCCGGATCGGTCGCCGTTTCGGCGCGCCCGGCCTTGCCAAACACGCTTTCCACTTCGGGCACCGTCTTGATCAGTCGGTCGGTCTGCTGGAGCAGCTGCGCGGCTTTAGCGGCAGATAGGCCCGGCAAAGCCGAGGGCATGTAGAGTAGGTCGCCTTCGTCCATGTTCGGCATGAACTCGCCGCCGAGCCGGGAGAGCGGCCAGGCCGTGGTCGCGAACACCAAAGCGGCGATCAGCAGCACCGTCTTGGGCCGCTGCATCGTCCAGTCGATCGCTGGCCGGTAGAGGTTGGTCAGCCAGCGATTGACCGGATTGGCCTGCTCGGCCGGGATGCGGCCGCGGATCAGCCAGCCCATCAGGATCGGCACCAGGGTCACCGACAGGATTGCCGCCGACGCCATCGCATAGGTCTTGGTGAAGGCGAGCGGCGCGAACAGCCGGCCTTCCTGCGCTTCCAGCGTGAACACCGGAATGAAGGAGAGCGTGATGATCAGCAGGCTGAAGAACAACGCAGGGCCGACCTCGGCGGCGGCCTCCGTGACGACGATCCAGCGCATCTCGCACTCGAGATGCTTGTCCGGGTGTTCTTGCTCCCATCGCTCGATCTTCTTATGGGCATTCTCGATCATGACGACCGCTGCATCGACCATCGCGCCGATGGCGATGGCGATGCCGCCCAGTGACATGATGTTGGCGTTCACCCCCTGTAACCGCATCACGACAAACGCCGCCAGCACCCCCAAGGGAAGGGTCAAGATCGCGACCAGCGCCGAGCGGACATGCCAGAGGAACAGGCCGCAGACGATGGCGACGACGATGAACTCCTCGACCAGCTTGTGGGTGAGGTTCTCGACAGCGCGATCGATGAGCTGCGAGCGGTCATAGACCGTCACCACCTCGACACCCGGTGGCAGGCTCTTCCTGAGATCGGCGAGCTTGTCCTTGACTGCCGTGATCGTTTCCCGGGCGTTCTTGCCCGAGCGCAGGATCACGACGCCACCGGCGACCTCGCCTTCGCCGTTCAACTCGGCGATGCCCCGCCGCATCTCCGGGCCGATCTGGATCGTGGCGACGTCACCCAGCCGTACCGGCACGCCACCTGCAGCGGTGCGCAGCGGGATCGCCCGGAAGTCGTCGAGCGTCTTCAGATAGCCCGAGGCGCGGACCATATATTCCGCCTCGGCCATCTCCAGCACCGAGCCGCCCGCTTCCTGATTGGCCTGCTGGATCGCCTGGACCGCCTGCTGGTGGGTGATCCCGTAGGCGGCCAGCTTCACCGGATCGAGCAGCACCTGGTACTGCTTGACCATGCCGCCGATGCTGGCGACCTCGGCAACACCGGGAACGGTCTTCAGTTCGTAGCGCAGGAACCAGTCCTGAAACCCGCGAAGCTGGGCCAGATCGTGCTGGCCGGTCCGGTCGACGAGAGCATATTCATAAACCCAACCGACCCCGGTCGCGTCCGGCCCCAACGCACTGCGCGCGCTGGCCGGCAGGCGACCCTGCACCTGATTGAGATATTCGAGCACGCGGCTGCGCGCCCAATAGAGGTCGGTGCCGTCCTCGAAGATCACATAGACGAAGCTGTCGCCGAAGAAAGAATAGCCACGCACCGTCTTGGCGCCCGGCACCGACAGCATGGTAGTGGTGAGCGGATAGGTGACCTGATTCTCGACGATCTGCGGCGCCTGGCCGGGGTAGCTGGTGCGGATGATGACCTGTGTGTCGGAGAGGTCCGGCAGCGCGTCGATTGCGGTCGATCGCACCGCCCAGACGCCCGCGCCGATAAGGGCCAGCACACCGATCAAGACGAAGAAGCGGTTCCTGACCGACCAGCGGATGAGGTGGGCGATCACTGGCCGGAAACCTTCGTCATACGCCGGATCGTCGGTCCGGCCGGTGGCTGGTCGAAGCCGAACCGGACGCGGTCGCCCGTCCTCAGGCCCCGCGCGACGTTTGGATCCGGAAGCTGGAAGGTCATCGTCATCGCCGGCCAGCTGATCGCCGGCACTGGCTCGTGGCTCAGCGTCACCGAATTGGCGGAGAGCTGCTCGATTTTGCCCACGGTCTCGTAGAGCGCGGCGGTAGCTGCGGGTTTGCCAACTGCCATCGGCACACCGCCACCGATCGGCCGTGCCTGCACGCCGGAAAGACTAGCCTCGGAGTCGATCAGGAACTGTCCCGAGGCGATGACCTTCTCGCCTTCGGAGAGCCCAGCGAGGATCTCGGTGTCGTCCCCGGATTCCCTGCCGGTTTGCACCTCGGCCGGCCGGTAGCGGCCCTTGTCGAGCGCAAGCATCACTAATGTCCGCTTGCCGGTGCGGATAAGCGCCTCGGACGGCACGATCAGCGCCGGTTGCGCGCCGCCGCCGAACGACACCGTAGCGAACATGCCCGGGCGCAGACGACCACCACGATTGGGTAGTTCGATCCGCACGGTGAGCGTGCGGCTGTCGGCCTGTGTCGTAGGCAGGATCGCCGAGACACGGCCCGACAACGTCTCGCCGGGGAATGCGGCAAGCGTGGCCTGCACGGTTTGCCCGGGCTTGAGCGGCCCCGCGATGGCTTCGGGCACGGCAGCATTGAGCCAGACCGTGCCAAGGCCGTTGACCTCGGCGAGCGTCTGTCCTGCCGTCATGGTCATGCCGGCCCGCACATCCAACGTCTTGATGACACCGCCGGTCGGCGTGGAAATCGTGATGACATTGTGCGGCCGACCCGTTCGCTCGACCGATGCGACCGTGCCGGACGGCATGCCAAGCAGCATGAGCCGCTGGCGCGCTGCCTGGATCAACGCAGCGTTCCCGGTGCGGCGGACCGCCAGGAACTCAGCCTGTGCGCCACCCCATTCGGGGACGAGCAGGTCGGCGAGTGGGGCACCGGCGCCGATGATGTCGCCGGGTGCCCGAGCATAGACCCTTTGAACGAACCCGCCAGCGCGCGCCTGGACGATCGCGACATCGCGCTGGTTGAAGTCGATCGTGCCGGTGGCGGTCAGGCTGCTGGCCAGCTCACCGCGCCGGACTGCCGCGGTGCGAAGTCCTAACGTCTGTGACGTCGCCGGATCAATCCGCACGCCGGGCGCGTCGCCCCCGCCCTCGTCGGCAAATTTGGGAACCAACTGCATATCCATGAACGGCGACTTGCCCGGCTCGTCGAAATGCTGGGACGGCACCATCGGATCGTACCAGTAGAGCACCTTCCGACCGGCATCGGCTGTTTGCGCAGGAGGGGCTTCGCTCCCGCCGAGATGGGCAATGCCATAACCCGCGCCACCGGCAACGAGTGCGAGTGCTGCGGCGGCAAGACCCAACCGGGCGTGCGGTGATATCTCAAGGCTCATCGGTCTTCGCTCCGGTAGGTGAGGGTCAGCCGGGCGCCGTCGGCGGCGACCAGGGCTTCGCGGTCGAGGACAGTGAGGGTGGCGTCGGCGAGCGCGGCATAGGCGTCGGCGATATCGACCAGGCTGGCGCGCCCCGCTCCGTAGCTGGCGGTCTCCAACTTCACGCGCTGCTCTGCGAGCGGCTGCAGCGTTCCTTGCGCGCGCATCCATTGTTCGTGGTGCATGACATGGTCGGCGATATCGGCATCGAGGTCGGCAGCAAGCGCGCGGCGCGCGGCTTCGCGTTCGGCCAGAACGCGCCCGGCATTGGCCTGGGCTGCGGCGATTCCGGCGTTCTGACGATTGCGGGTGAAGAACGGCAGGCTGACCGTCACGCCGGCCGAGACATAGTCGCCGAAACGGGGATCGCGTCGCTGATAGGCGACATTCACGCCGAAGTCCGAACGCCGACCCGCATCCGCCACACGCACATCGGCGTCCGCCTGGCCGGCCTGGGCATCGATCATCTGGATGGTCGGATGGCGATCGAGGCCGATACGCAGCTCGGCCGCATCGATCGGGAATTCGGGGATCGGGCCGGCGATCTCGGGCGCGGGGTCGCCGGTCCAGCGGGTCAGCGTCGCGCGTGCTCGCGCTACGTTCGAGACGAGCTCGCTGCGGCGATCCTGCATCGCCGCGACCGCCTGCTGACCGGCAAGCGTCTGTGCCGGCCGGGCGTTACCCGACGCGACCGCGCTCGTCGTGGTCCCTACCACGCGCTCGAGGCGGGACAGAACATCGTCGAGTGCGGCAAGCCTGCGTTCGGCATAGGCCAGATTGATCCAGGCAAGCGCGGTGCCAACCTCGACGGTGCGCGCCTCGACGGCGGAATCGGCCTCGGCCGCCTTGATGTCGCTGTCGGCGCGCGCCTGCAGCGCATGGCGCTTGGCGAGATTGGGAATGTCCTGACTGACCCCGACCCGCGCCATCGTGAAGTCGTCACGATTGGGCTCGAACGCGAGCGGTCCAGAGATCGGAAAGCTCTCGACGCCCACAGCCAGCGTCGGATCGGGCAGCGCGCCCGCTGCGCCACGCGCGGAACGCGCGGCATCGGTGCCAAGTGTCTTCGCTCGAATGGATGGAGCATCATGCTTCGCCTGGCGAAGCGCCGCATCGAAGGTAAGCGGACCGGCGAACGCAATTCCGGGAATCGCCGCGAGCAGCGGCGCGCAAAGAAACAATCGCATGCAAAACTCCTGATCGGAGGGCCGGGCCGGTGGCGCGCGCTATGACAGGCACATCAGTGGCGGCGGAATGGGGGGCATCCCGCCGCCACTGCTGGCCTAGCCGTCTATGCGACCTGAAGCGGCCAGAACCTGTGCCTAGCCGGCCGAAGGGGCCGACGAAGGCGATGCCATGCTATGAATCTCCTTCATGCAGTCTGCGGCACTCATCTTCATCATGTCGCAGTTGCAGTTCGCCATTTGCGGAGCATCCGGCACCCAGACGCGCCGTTGACCCTGGAGCGGCGCACGCGGTCCATATTGCGGAACCGACTTCCACTCATAATGGCCAGACTGCTGGCTGTGGTCGGGCTCGCCGGCGAATGCGGCGACGGGTGCGGCGAGGGCTACGCCCAGCAGCGCATAGAAAATACGGTTTTTCATGACTGTAATCCTTTGGCAAATCATCGTGGTAGCCGCAGATCAGACGGGATGTTTGGGTGCGCAAAAGGCGCAACGATCCTGTCGGCCTGACGGCCGGGTTCGATCAGCCAAGGAGCGTCGGTGGTTCCGGTTCGGGCGTAAGGTCACTGCCGTGCAAGACAGTGGTGGTCGTCCAGAAGGCCAAGGGTGAACCAGTCGCGGGCACCGCAAGCGTTGGTGCGTCGTTGCGAACCGCCATGGGAATGACACAGCCCATCGCGGCGATGCAGGCGAGCGTCATGCCCTTGCAGGGTTTCTGCGCAGGCTTCTGTTGCTGCGCCATCATCTTCATGCAGTCTTCGGACATCCCTGCCGTGGCCATCCCGGTCATCACCGTCGGTGCGGACAACACAGGCGACGCCGATGCAAAGGCACCTTCCTGGCCGAGCAGACCGATCAGGGCTCCGAGAAGGAGAAAGAGATGAAGGGCACGTTTCACAGCTATAACCGAATACGCCAATATTGATCCAAGAGCAACGCCATGCTCATCCGCCGTGGCGCGCGTAAATGGTTTCGCGGCCGGCACCAAAGGCTATGACATTGAACGGCTGAACCGGCTGCCCGGGGACTTCCATGCCTGGTGATCCGAGAGGCATGCCCGCTACGGCGAGACCGCTCACACCACGCGGACGCTGCGCGAGAACGCGCTTCATGTCCGCGATCGGGACGTGTCCCTCGAAAACCATGCCATCGACGATCGCTGTATGGCACGATGACCGTCGAGCGGGCACCCCATGCGCGCGCTGAAAGGCGGATCGCTGCTGATCGTCGATGATGGATAGGCGCCGGCCGAATTGCTGGCGAACCTGGGCGGCCCATTTCTCGCAGCACCCACAGCCCGGATCGCGATGCACGACGATAGGTACAGCCGCGGCACTGGCGACCGAGAGAGACGCGGCGAACGCAGCAAGAGCGATTTTGAGTGTCATATAAACCTTCGGTGATCCCCCCTCGTTTTGACGGGGAAAAGCTTTACTGCGGGCGCTTACGATGAGCTCTCAACCAGCCCTGAAGCTCGCCTACTTCTCGCGTCTGCTCGCTAACCGTCTTGTTCGCCATCATCCGAACCCGAGCGTCCTTTGTGTCGCGCAAGACGATGCGTGACATCGCGATCGCGCCGCGATGATGCTCGATCATCTTTCGAACCCAGGTTTCCGTCGCGTCGCTGCCCATCGCGGACATCATCTTCTGATGCATCTCCATCTCGGCCGGCGGATACGGGTTGGCCGGCGTGGGGTTCATCATCTGGCCCATGTCCATCTTCGAATGGTCCATGCCCTGCATTTGCGCGATCGCGGGCGTGGCCAACAATCCGACGATCATGACGGCGATTATTTTCTTCACAATTCTCTCCTCATCGCCCCGCATTGTTAATACGCGCGAGCGCGCCATTACCCTCGCCAGGCCGCGCAAATTTCCGAGAATGGGATTACGAAACCTACTTACGGGCAAGAATAGCCTTCATCTCATCAATCTCCCGCCGCTGCGATTCCTCGATGCCGCCGCACAGACGGACGATCTCCGGATCTTTCAATGACGCTTCACGGCACATGAGGATTGCCCCGGAATGATGTGGAATCATCGAACGCAGGAATGCCGTATCGCCGATCGTCGTTTGCGTACGGATGAGCGCGAACGATCCGACAAATATTGCAACCGAGCCGATCAACAGGACCACATTTACGGTCTTCGACGGAAACATATGGCCCATGGCGAGGATCATCAGCGCCACCATCGGCGCGACCATCATCAGCGTCATGTAGACCATGTTGAGGTTGTTGTAGAAGCTCCCCAGACTGTCGATCATGACAAACATCACCAAATACATGATGATGCCGCCGACAAGGGTCTGGAGGGCGAGGCTCGCATACGCATTTTTCATCATTGGTCGTCTCCTTTGGTCCCCGCCCAGCTACTCTCCGCGGTTCGTTTAGCCCGTTCGGCGACGCTTTCGCGGCCAGCGGAAATACAAAAGAGCCGATCCCGCGATCGCCAGCGCGAGCCCTCCACCGGCAAACCCGATGAGCCAAGGCGTGTTGAAATCCTCATGGTTTTTCCAATCCATGATGTGGAGGCCCCAGAAGAAGTCGTAGAGCCGCCAAGTGCCGTTTCTGACGGCAACGATTCGACCGCTGTTTTGCGCAACATAGATATGGGTCGCGTCGCGGTCCGGGAAATCGACCCGCCAAGCCGGCAGCGTCCCTTTATATTCGGTGCTCGCGGTCGAAACGGCGCGCACGCTCGGTGGCGGCGACGTCCCACGGTAGGCCTGCACCCCCACCACCCGGGCCATAGCGGCGCTCAGAGGTGGAATGGACTGCGCTGTCTCGGCGTCGTGCAGCAGCACTGCGCCATCGGCCAGCTCGACCTCGGCAACCTCGCGTCCGAGGAGCAATCGATATCGAACTTCACGCACGGGCTTGGCCGCCTCGCGCAAGACGAGATCAAGCGGTGCACGCGGACGAGCTTGATCAAGCGTCGCCTGCGATAGCCGCTCCACGAGATGTTCACCGCGAACCCGGTCGATCGGCAGCACGCTCATGATCAGGCCGCTGGAAAACCACAGCAATAACTGCACACCGATGATCAGGGCGAGCCAGCGGTGGACGCGGCTAACCCCGAGGTGGAGCCGAAGCCGGGTGCTTCTCAGAACCAGGTCCGCACGCCAATGACGAAACTCGTCGCCTTGACGTCTTTCCCATCGGCGCGCGCATAGTCCGCCGTCCGCCCAAACTTACGGTCGTAGGAAACGCCGATATAGGGAGCGAATTCGCGGCGAACCTCGTAGCGCAGCCGCAACCCCAGCTCGGCATTGGACAGCCCCGATCCGATCCGTGTCTCAGGGACATTTTGAGCCGAGAGGTTCAGTTCGACCCGGGGCTGCAGAATCAGTCGCTGCGTGATGCGCTGGTCATAATAGCCTTCGATCCGCCCCAGCACCTCGCCCTTATTCGACAGGAACAAGGCTGCTTCCGTTTCGAACCAGTAAGGCGCGACTCCCTCGATGCCGATCGTTGCGTAGGTGCGGGAGGGATTGGGTTTGAAATCATACCGGACGCCGGCCTGCACGTTCCAATAGGGATCCAGCGCCCGGCTGTAGAGCGCCTGAACCTCAGCACTGTCGACCCCTTCGCGAAAAGCCCCCTCGCCCTCGGTCTTGACCACGAGCCGGTCGAGATCCTTGCCGAACCACGCCTCACCATCCCAACGGTAGCCGTCACGTCCGTTGCGGACCTGATATTCGGCCAGGTTAAATAGGATCATCGAGGATGAGCTGCCGCCATGTTCGTTGTGCAGCATGGAGCGTGAATCGGCCATTGCTCCGTTTTGATAGATCCGATCAGCATAGTGATCTTTCGGAGGGGCGGGCGCCGGCGCGTCACCCGGCGCAAGGCTCGTGCCCCCTGCCCCATGACCCGCCATCTGCCCGTCCATTGCCATCCCGGGCATCGACGACATGTCATGTTCCATCGGCTGACCGCTTGCGCCGCCAGGCATATTCATGCCCGGCATAGCGTGGTTCATCGCACCGCCTGCGGGCGCGGGCATCGCCATGCCCGGCATGCTCGACATGTCATGGTCGGCATGGCCATCGGTCGCCGGGGGCGTCTTGCTGGCTGGCATGGTCATGCCAGGCATATCGCCCATTCCCGACATGCCTTGCATAGCGGGCTTGGGTTTCGCAGCGGGTGCCCTACGCCTTGCAGGCGCTGGTCTGGCAGTCGGCTTCACGGCGGTTGCGCGTTTGGCCTGACGTGCCGGTTTGGCCGCTGGCTTCTTCTTTGCTGGCGGCTGAGCCATCGGCATGTTCATGCCGGGCATGTTTTGCATCGATTGTGCGCTGGCCGGTACCGCGAGAGCGAGCGGCACCGCGCCGATCAGGAGGAGAAGCGACTTCATGCGGCTTCTCCCCGAGGCCGGACAGAGACGACGCGCATCATCCCGGCATGCATGTGATAGAGCATATGGCAGTGGAACGCCCAGTCGCCGACCGCATCTGCGGTGACGTCGAAACTTACCTTGCCTCCAGGGGCGACATTGACCGTGTGCTTGCGCGGCGAATATTCGCCATGCCCGGTCATCAACTCGAAAAAATGTCCATGAAGATGGATCGGGTGCGACATCATCGTGTCGTTCACGAGCGTGACGCGGACCCTTTCGTTTTCGATAAACGGAATGGGCTCGCGCTTGTCGCTGAGCTTCACCCCGTCGAACGACCACATATAGCGTTCCATATTCCCGGTTAGATGGATCTCCATCGCACGATCGGGCGCCCGGACATCCGGGTTGCGCTCCACGGCCATGAGATCGCGATAGACAAGGACGCGGTGCCCGACATCTTCAAGGCCCTGTCCGGGCTCTCCGGTACGATCCATCGGCATGGTCGAGATCGTCTGTACACCAGGCCCCATCTTGACCTGCGGGGCTTTGCTGGCGTCGCGCATATTCATGCCGCCCATTCCACCCATCGCCATGCCGCCCATCGCATCACCGGCAGGGGCTCCCATTCCAGGCATATTGGCCATGGAACCACCCGCCGTCTTATCCATGCCTTGCATCGATGCACCGGACCCCATGTCCATGCCCGCCATACCACCCGCGGCGGTTCCGCCCGCCGACATGTCATGTCCCATCGCTGCGTGGTCCATGCCGGGCATGCCCCCCATGTCCATATCCCCCATCCCCATGTCCTTCATGTTGGCGAGGGGCCGTTTGCGAAGCGGAGGGACTTCGGCTGTCATGCCTTCGCGCGGGGCCAGGGTGGCGCGCGCCATGCCCGACCGATCGACGGATTCGCCAACCAGCGTGTAGGCGCGGTCATCCGCTGGCGTGACGATAACGTCATAGGTCTCGGCGACCGCAATCTGGAATTCATCGACCTCGACGGGCCTGACATTGAGGCCGTCTGCCTGAACGACCGTCAGTTTGAGGCCGGGAATCCTGACGTTGAATGTCGTCATAGCAGAGGCGTTGACGAAACGCAGTCGAACCCGCTCGCCCGGCCTGAAAAGCGCGGTCCAATTGTCCCGGGGACCATGCCCATTTACGAGATAGGTGTAGGTCGAACCGGTGACATCGGAGACGTCGGTGGGGTCCATCCGCATCTTGCCCCAGTCCAGGCGTTCCTTGAGCGGTTGATCCTTCCCGGCCAGGAGACCGGCAAGCGTCTGACGCTGGTAGTTGAAATAGCCTCCCCCGGCCTGCTTGAGCTTCCGGAAGATCGCGTGGGGGTGCATCTGGCTATGGTCGGAAAGCACGATGACATGCTCGCGATCCGATCGGATCGGATCCTCGCCTTCCGGGTCAATGACGATCGGCCCATAATGGCCCATCTGCTCCTGCAACCCCGAATGGCTGTGATACCAATAGGTGCCGGCCTGGACGATGGGGAACTCGTAAACGAAGGTCGACTTGGGCCTGATGCCGGGGAAGCTGATCCCGGGCACGCCATCGAACTGGAACGGCACAAGCAGGCCATGCCAATGGATCGAACTGTCTTCATCGAGATCGTTGATCACCGACAGACGCGCCGTCTGGCCCTGGCGCAACCGGATCAGGGGCGCGGGCACTGTGCCGTTGATACCGATCGCATGGCTTTCCCGGCCATCGATCATCATCATCTGATGCGCGATCTTGAGCGTGATATCGTTGCCGGTGACGGTCGGGAGCGGCTTCACGATCCCGGCCGAAACGGGCTGAGCCCATGCCGGCATCCAGGCCGACAGTGCCAGACCACCGCCGGTCAATGCGGCGCCGCGGAAAAGGTCGCGGCGGTTCAATACCGGGGGCATACTATCTCCTTGTTCAACCTGCAGCACTCCGGGTCCGCAAAGACGCTGGAACGCGGTATCTCTCTCTCCTTACGCGCGAGCGGGGCGCACCCCTCATTCCTCGGCCAAGATTTCTGCAAGGCGCGCCCGCGCCCGGTAGAGACGCGTCTCTACCGCCTTGCCGCTGATCGAGAGCGCGGTTGCGGCTTCCGACTGGTTCAGTCCTTCGACGGTGCGAAGCAACAGAACTTCTCGCAATGGAGCAGGTAATGCGCTGATAGCGGCCGCAATTCGCTTGAGCTGCATTTTCGCGTCAGCATTGGCATGTGCGGAAGGTGCCTCATCCGGCACTTGTTCGATCTCGTCGTCGGACGCAGCAGAACCGAAGGTGAAAAGCTGCCGCACCTTCTGTCGGCGCCGCCAATCGCGGCATTTGTTGATCGCAATCCGGGACAGCCAAGCCCGTAGCGGCCGCGCACCATCATATTTTCGCAGATGGCTGAACGCGGATACAAAGCAGTCCTGGGTAAGGTCAAGCGCGTCCTCGGCATTTCCGACGAGGCCACGCACCAAGCGGAATATCGCAGCCTGGTGTCGGTGCATGATCTCCGCGAAGGCTGACTGCCGCCCCGCGAGCGTCAGCGCCGCAAGTTCACCATCCGAACACGCCTGAAGATCCAGACTCACCGTACATCGTCGGTGAGCGCATGTACCACCGCCTGGTCGAAGGTCTTGGCCTGATCAGGGCGCAAGATCTGGCGCATGGCGAAGATATGACCAAGTGTTTCCTTTTGCAGCGCACCCATCGCCTGATGCGACTGATCGACGGCCACCGCGACCCGCGGTCCGTTACCATGTTCGGTTTCGATCGCGGCTGCGAGACGCGCATTGTCCGCTCTCATTTCAAGCTCCAGTGCGCGTCGGCGCACGGCGAAGCGCTGCTCAAGAAGCTCGACTTGAGCCTTCTGACGGTCGTCCAGATCCAGCTTGCTGTGCAATACGTCGTGGAGTTCGACCCCGGCTGCCTTGGGCTGCGGGAAGAAGTAGCGACCCAGGAACACCCCCGCAACGGCCGCAACGAAGGCGACGATTGCGATCAGAACGAGCAGCTTCGGCTTCATTGTGGGCCCGCCAGCAGGGTTGAGGGAGCAAGCGGATTGGATGGCCCGAAAGGCGAGAGTGTTACCGATGCCTCGGCAGGTGGCGTGAATCCGTTACTGGCGATACCGAGCAACACCGCGCCAAAGGCGGCCACCGCGCCGAGCCTGAGTTGAGAAGCGGCCGAAACCTGCGGCAGGGTGGCAATGCGCCTGAACACGGCCTCTTCCAGACCGATAAGGGCCGGATGTCCCGGTTCGTTTCGCAAGCGGGCCAAAAGCCCATCTAAATCCATATTCATCGCAAAATCCGATCTCTTATTTGGTAGGGCGCGCTGGCGCCGGACCCACCTTGCCCATTGTTCCCTCTATCGGTCTGTCCGTCAAAGCACCGCTGTCCTGAGCGGAGCCCGACTGCCAGCGCCTGCCGGGTAAGCACCACATCGTTATGGCATCGTCTTCTTCATGCCGGGCATATCCATCATCATCGCGTCATGGTCTTCGGGCGCGCTGGCAATTGCGGCTTGATATTGGGCCGGGGTCATCTGCGGTAGCTTCCGCACAAAGGCGACCATATCCCAAATCAGTTCATCGCTATGCGTTTTACCCCAGGCCGGCATCGCGGTCAGCTTGACCCCATGCTTGATGATCCAGAATTGCGCCTTTACCGATCGCTGCTGTTCCCGGAAAAGCTCCGGAGCCCTGGGATAGAGACCTTGGCTGATCTCGGACTTTTCCAAACCCGGCCCGAGATGGCAGCCGCTGCACATCTCGGTGTAAAGTCCTGCGCCGCTCTGCAGCCGTTTCACGTCCGCTAGGTTGGCTGGGACGCTCACGTTGCGTGACCGGACGGCGATCGAACGATCACGGAGCTGCTCTATGAGCCAATAAACCGGCTTCGTGTGCGGCGCATCAGCCCCTATGTCATAGGCACCGACATACACGACGATCCCAGCAAGCGCTCCGCCAACTAAGCCGGTCGCGGCAATAAAGCCTACGCTTGGAAAATGCCTCCGCAGCCATGCTGTCCTCGAATTTTCCATCGCGTCCTCCCGAGCAGAATGCGTCCCTGGATCCTCGGTGATCTCGCACGCATCCAATTGAGCATACGCACGGCGCGCGTTCATCCCTCATCGGCCGCGCAGATCTCTGGTGCGAACCCGTAGGCCTCCCGACATTGAAGAAATCTTGGAAGCTAAATGAGGGGTCGCGCCACGCGGTGCGTAAATCGCTTTGTCGGCAGTATCGCCGCCCATGGAGAAATCGATGTTTCGTAAAACAGCTTTTGCCGTCGCCATGGCGGCGTCTGTCCTCGCCGCTACCGCTGTTCAGGCACATCCCAAGCTCAATAGCGCGAGCCCGGCAGCCAATGCTGTCGGCGCATCCCCAACGAGGATCCAGCTCGTCTTCTCGGAGGCGCTGGTCGCGCAGTTCTCGGGGATCGACCTGACGATGACCGAAATGCCCGGCATGAAGATGGGTCCGATGAAGATGAACGGCGTCGCGGCGACTGTGGCCGCCGATGGCAAAACGCTCGTGGCCACGCTTGCCAAGCCGTTGCCGGTTGGAACTTACAAGGTCGACTACCACGTCGTCTCTACCGACACCCATCGCGTTCAGGGCAGCTATACCTTCAAGGTCCAGTAAGAGCGTGCCGGACATCTTAGCAATCGCGGTCAGGCTCGGGCTTTATCTTGACCTGATGCTCCTCTTCGGATTGCCGCTGTTCGGCCTCTATACGTTGCGCGGGACCGAGCGAGCATCCGGCTCGGTCCTGCGTTTCCGCTCGGTATTGGCGACGATCGCGCTTGCCGGCATCGGATTATCGATCCTGGGCATGATAGTCCTGGCGGCCTCGATGGGAGGCATGCCGATCGATCAGGTGGACCGCGCCACGGTCAACCTTCTGATATCAGGCACCGCGATCGGTACGGTCTGGCAAGTACGGGTAGCGGCCCTCCTGCTCGTGCTGTACTTTTCCATCGTCGGATGGCGTCGCCCCGCTTTCGCGCTGTGGTCTCTATCTGCTACCGCCGCTGTCGCTCTCGCAACCTTGGCCTGGACCGGTCATGGCGCTGCCGATGAAGGCTTGCGGGGATGGATCCATCTTGGCGCCGACATCACCCATCTGTGGGCCGCGGCCATTTGGGTAGGAGCCCTATTGGCCCTTTGCCTTCTCATTTTCCGCCCTGCCGCCCGCATGGCGCTAGATCATATCCACCTCTCCCACCGCGCGCTGGACGGCTTTGCAAAAGTCGGATCGGCTGTCGTGGCGCTGCTGATCCTGTCGGGCTTCATCAACAGTTGGATTCTGATCGGACCGTCGAAGCTCGGATCACTTTTTACCAGTCTCTACGGTCTACTGCTGGCAGGGAAGCTGATCCTGTTCGGCGTCATGTTGATTCTGGCCGCCGCCAATCGCTTCTTCCTGACGCCCTCCCTTGCTGCGGCTATCGAAACCGGCAACACATCCTCGGCGATAGGGTCACTCCGCCGCAGCCTCGCAATCGAAACCGGGTGCGCCGTTACCATTCTTGCCCTCGTTGCCTGGTTGGGGATGTTGGCCCCGCCTGCCTCCGGGATGTAATCCGGCGTCAAGGTAGCGCGCGCGAAATCGCCTTGATCGCTTTCAAGCCCGAGCCAAAACGGGAAATCGCCTCCTTGTGCCGTTCGAGTTTGCCATAAGGAAGATAGGCGATTTCCAGGTCCGCGAGATAATAAGCCCGACCACCAACATGAGTACAGCGGGAGACCAGCGACAACCATGATCACCCAAAGCGCTTGGCCCATCGAGACCGAAAAAGGGCTGCAGGTCTCCATCTTCCCCCGTCGATGATGGTGTCTCGCCCCCTGACGCTGCGACATGTGGTTGTTCCGGGGCGAGCGACAATGGAGCGCGATCGGTAATTCCAACCCGTCTTCCCCACGTCCGCTCGCCCCCGCGCCACGCTGCGACCCGTGGGCACCTGAGCTGTCCATCCTGTTGGCGATGGGCTTCATCTGAATTTACGCAGCGACGGGGCTTACCCCTCGCGGGCCACTGCTTTTTTCGAGGAACGCGCACGCTTTCGAGGGAAGGAGCGGCGTGCCGCGTAATACCAGTGACGACCAAGGTCAGCGAAAGGCAGGCATGTACGACTGCGTGATCATAGGCGGCGGCCCCGCGGGGCTGACAGCCGCAACCTATCTAGGCCGGTTTCTGCGTTCTACGCTGGTCATCGATGCTGGCGATGGCCGCGCGTCCTCCATACCGACGACACATAACCTCCTCGGTTTTCCAGACGGTATCTCTGGCGGGAATCTGCTTGTTCGTATGCATCAACATGCCGCCCGCTACGGTGCCGAATTGGTCACCGGAGAGGTCGAGCGCATCGACCGGGTCGAGAATGGTTTCGTCGTCGAAACGAAAGCCGAAATCTTCGGTGCGCGAACAATATTACTTGCCCAAGGCGTGACAAATCATCGACCGCGAATGGAGCAGGAACCGCATGATCGAGCCGTTGCCCAAGGGCTGATACGCTATTGCCCGATCTGCGACGGCTATGAGGTCCGCGGCAAGAGAGTGGCCGTGCTGGGCTGCTCCGATCATGGTGCGGCCGAGGCTCTGTTCGTTCGCCACTACAGCGACACCGTGACCTTGCTCGCCCAAGACGGCTCGCAACTTTCGGAAGCCGAAGAGGCAGATCTGGCTCGAGGCGGTATTGCGGTCGAACGCGCGCCAATCCGGGACTTGTCGATCGATGGAGAGAATTTGCTCGCCCATTTGACTGATGGCCAATTGCTCCCGTTCGACACGCTATATGTTGCC
The DNA here is from genome assembly GCF_048565505.1 of Sphingomonas sp. TX0543. Taxonomy (NCBI): domain Bacteria; kingdom Pseudomonadati; phylum Pseudomonadota; class Alphaproteobacteria; order Sphingomonadales; family Sphingomonadaceae; genus Sphingomonas; species Sphingomonas sp. TX0543. The sequence goes on along the minus strand of NZ_JBLZUS010000003.1, from coordinate 39,847 downwards.
CTTGGAACCTCTCCTCGCTCAGAATTGGCGCGAATGGCTGGCGCTGAACGGAGCCCGGCAGGTTGCATCGTCGTTGACGAGCATCAGCAAACGACGGTCGGCGGCCTATTTGCTGCCGGCGACATGGTTGAAGGGCTGGATCAAATTGCGGTCGCGGCAGGTCAGGCGGCCAAGGCCGCGACGGCCATCCACAATCTATTGTCCGGCTGACGTGGGAACGCACCAAGGTACGCGCGCAAAAATAAATGTGGGCCGGGCTTGACCCTGACATGATGTCAGACCCCAGATTGACCTTCGTCGATAAGGAGACGAGCCTGTGACTGATCCTCTTCCAGCGAGCAATTCTGGTGCGCACGGCTGCTGCGCGGGCAAACACGGCGGCGACGCCGACGCGAAGACGGCCAAGGATCCGGTTTGCGGCATGATGATCGATCCCACGGCAACGCCACATCATGCCTCGCATGACGGCGAGGACTATCATTTCTGCAGCGCCGGCTGCCGCACGAAGTTTGCCGCCGACCCGGTGCGCTACTTGTCCGCGGGTGACACAGAGGCGGTGGTCGCCCAACCAGGCGCGATCTGGACCTGCCCGATGCACCCGGAGATCCGCCAAGACCATCCCGGGCCATGCCCGATCTGCGGCATGGCACTTGAGCCGGACCTCGTGACGGCAGACACCGGGCCAAGCGGCGAACTGCTCGATATGTCCCGGCGTTTCTGGATCGCGCTGTTGCTCACCATCCCGGTCTTTGTCCTGGAGATGGGCAGCCACCTGTTCCCGGCGCTGCACAATCTTGTGCCGGCCCGTCTATCGGGATGGTTGCAATTCGCGCTGGCAACCCCGGTCGTACTCTGGGCAGGCTGGCCATTCTTTGAACGCGGTTGGGTGTCGATCCGGACGCGCAACCTCAACATGTTCACGCTCATCGCTATGGGGACGGGCGTGGCCTGGGCCTATAGCGTGGTCGCAACCTTCGCTCCGAGGATCTTCCCCGCAGCGTTTCGGATGATGGACGGCACAGTCGCAATCTATTTTGAGGCCGCCGCCGTCATCACCGTTCTCGTGCTGCTGGGACAGGTGCTCGAGCTACGTGCCCGAGAACGGACCTCAGGCGCGATCAAGGCGCTGCTCAACCTCGCGCCCAAGACCGCGCGCCGCATTGGCGCCGATGGTAATGACGAGGAGGTATCGCTTGACCAAGTGGCCGTTGGCGATCGTCTCCGTGTTCGACCGGGCGAAAAGGTGCCGGTCGATGGGAAGGTCGAGGAGGGCCGATCCTCGCTCGATGAGTCAATGGTGACGGGCGAGTCGATGCCGGTCACGAAGGCGCTCGGCGACGCTGTCATCGGCGGAACAATCAATCAGAGCGGCGCGCTCGTCATGCGCGCCGAGAAGGTCGGCCGCGACACGATGCTCGCGCGCATTGTCCAGATGGTCGCTGACGCGCAGCGTTCGCGGGCACCGATCCAGCGACTGGCCGATCAGGTCGCGGGATGGTTCGTGCCCGCCGTTCTGCTGATCGCGCTCATTGCCTTTGGGGTATGGGGTATCTGGGGGCCGGAGCCGCGCCTCGCCCATGGCCTGATCGCCGCCGTCGCCGTCCTCATCATCGCCTGCCCCTGCGCCTTGGGGCTGGCGACGCCGATGTCGATCATGGTCGGCATCGGCCGGGGCGCGGGTCTTGGCGTGCTCATCAAGAATGCCGAAGCCCTGGAGCGGATGGAGAAGGTCGACACACTGGTCGTCGACAAGACAGGCACGCTGACCGAGGGACGGCCATCGGTCACCCGCATCATCTCCGCCCTTGGTTACGAGGAGACCGAGTTGCTGCGGCTTGCCGCCGGCGTCGAGCGCGCCTCCGAACATCCGCTGGCACTGGCCGTGGTCGCCGCCGCCAAGGATAGGGGGATTGCGCTTCCCGAGGTCACCGATTTTGATTCACCGACCGGCAAGGGCGCGATCGGCACGGTGGATGGCAAGCGCATCACGCTCGGCAACGCCCGTTTCCTGTCAGAAAGCGGGATCGACGTCAGCGCCCTTGAACCGCAGGCGGACGAACTGCGCCAGGATGGCGCGACCGCCATCTTCATCGGCATCGACGGGCAGGCGGCCGGAATTCTTGCGATTGCCGACGCGATCAAAGCGACGACGGCCGAGGCCATCGCGGCGCTTCGCAAGGAGGGCATAAAGGTCGTCATGCTGACGGGCGACAATCGCACCACGGCGCAAGCGGTCGGGCGGAAACTCGGGATCGACGATGTCGAACCCGAAGTGCTGCCGGATCAAAAGAGCGCGGTGGTCGCGCGATTGAAGGCTGAGGGCCGCATCGTCGCGATGGCAGGCGACGGCGTAAACGACGCACCCGCGCTCGCCGCCGCCGATGTCGGCATTGCGATGGGCTCGGGCACAGATGTTGCGATTGAAAGCGCTGGCGTAACACTGCTCAAGGGCGACCTTAACGGCATCGTGCGCGCACGCCGGCTCAGTGAAGCGACAATGTCCAATATCCGCCAGAACCTGTTCTTCGCCTTCGTCTATAACGCCGCAGGTATCCCGATCGCAGCGGGGCTGCTCTATCCGATCTTCGGCATCCTCCTCTCGCCGATCATCGCGGCGGCGGCGATGGCGCTGTCCTCGGTCAGCGTGGTCACCAACGCGCTGCGCCTCAATCGGGTGACATTATGAACATCGGCGGTGCGTCGGCGGCGAGCGGGGTCTCGCAGCGGATGATCCGCCACTATGAGAAGATCGGCCTCATCCCGTCGGCGGCGCGGCGGGATAGTGGCTATCGCGACTACAGCGAAGCCGACGTCCATCGGCTTCGTTTTATTGCAAATGCCCGCGATCTCGGCTTTCCGATCGAAGAAATCCGACAGCTGCTTTGTCTGTGGTCCGATCGCGATCGCGCCAGTTCGGAGGTCAAGATGTTGGCGGAATCGCGCGCCGCCGACCTTGGGCGGAAGGCGGATGCGCTCAACGCCATGCGGGAAGCGTTGCTCGACTTGGCAAAAGGCTGCCACGGCAATGAGCGGCCCGAATGTCCGATACTCGCGCGTCTGGCCTCCTGAGCCGATCCTACAGGTCTGCTAACGGCCGAGAGATCGCAAGTTGAGCCCGTGGTGACCGTGAACTCGATGAGAGTTGCACGCCGCCGTACCAAGACTCGTTAGCCACACTATGCCGGCATACAGCACGGCATCGCAAGACTGCCCCAGTCTCGACAGCGTTCGATCCAGAGCGATGCGCGCTCAGTCGAGGACCACGTGCTTCGGGTGCTGCCCGGCGCGTTGCGGCAGAACAATGATAAGAAGCAGGATGGCAGCGGTCAGAACAGCGGACGCCAACGGCCGGCTAAATGACAACCCGCCGTGATCCAGCGGTTTGTCAAGGAAATCGCCGACTGCAGCCCCGAGGGGACGCGTCATAATGAACGCCGCCCAGAACAGCAGCACCCGACTAGCGCTTGTCGTGTAATATAGCAGCGCCAGCACGGCGAGCAGCCCCGCGAATATGATCGCGGCGCCGATATAGCCGAGGTTGCCTGTATCGGCCGTCCAGTCGCCGAGCGCAGTGCCCAACGTTTGCGAGAATGTAATTGTGATCCAGTAGAACAACTCAGCCTTCGGCTCGCGCACCGTGTCGACCGAGATTGAGCCGAGCGTTCGATGCCAGACAATCAGCGACGCCACCACGCAGGCGAGCAGGAGCGCTGACCCGCCAGTGTAGCCGATGCCAAGCGAGCGCGTGGCGAAATCCGCCATCGTCGTTCCCGCCGTGGTCGATGCGATGATCGTCGCCCAATAGAGGAACGGGTGAAAGCGCGTCGCCGCGACTTGCCACCACACCAAGGCGACCAGCACCGTCAGGAAGATGGCAGTCCCGACCAGATAGCCGAGGTTCATCGTCATCGAGACGGTATCGCCGCCCGTTTCGCCGAGCGTGGTCGCGAGGATCTTGATGAGCCAGAAGCCCAGCGTGACAGCGGGCACCTTGCTTGCCAGCTCGCGCTTCGTCGATTCCAACACCGCGTTTTCCTTTCGTCGGGTTCTGCGCGGCTCTACCGACACTCGACCGTGATATGCGCGAGTTCGTGAACTGGCGCGAGCCGGGCGCGAATCTCGTCACCGGTGATCCCCTGCCCGCCCACGACGCTTACTATCGCAGCGTGCGCTTCCGGACCGACGCGCCAGACATGAAGGTCCGTTATGCGCGCGTCCCCGGGCGTTTCGACCAGCTCGCGCACTTCGTCCTCGACATGATGATCGGTCGCATCGAGCAGAACTGACGCCGTGTCGCGCATCAGCGACCATGACCAGCGCGCGATGACGATCGCGCCGACAATCCCCATCACCGGGTCCATCCAGACCCACCCCAAATAGCGACCCGCCAGTAGCGCCGCGATGGCAAGGACCGAGGTCAGCGCATCCGCGAGGACATGGACATAGGCCGAACGCATGTTGTTGTCGCCGCCATGCGCGCCGTGAGCATGGCCGTGGTCGTGCCCATGATGATCGTGCCCGTGATGGTGCCCGCCCGAAAGCAGGAAGGCGCTGGCGATGTTCACGCCCAGGCCGACCACCGCGATGATCGTCGCCTCCCCGAATGCTACCGTGATCGGCTGAAACAGACGAAGGATAGACTCGACGCCGATCCCGAGCGCTATCAGCCCCAGCACCATCGCCGACGCGAACCCGGCCAGATCGCCGACCTTGCCCGTGCCGAAGCTGTAGGCCCGGTTGGAGGCATGGCGCTTGGCATAGGCATAGGCAGCCGCGGCAACCCCGAGCGCGCCCGCGTGCGTCGCCATGTGAAAGCCATCGGCGAGCAGCGCCATCGAGCCGGTCAGGTATCCTGCGACAATCTCGACCACCATCATCCCGGCGGTGAGCGCCACGACCCACAAGGTTCGGCGCGCGTTGTCGTCGTGCGCCGCACCCAGGAATACATGATCGTGCGCAAAGGCTTCGATTTCGGGCAATGTCGCCATGAGGAAGTCCTATTTGGAGTAGCGGCGGATCACCGCCAGCAATTCTTTGGCGCCGGCCGCCCGCTCGGCGTCATCGAGCCCTGCGCGGGACACATGCGCTTCCAGATGCTCGGCAATGATTTCGTACATGAGGCCATTCACCGCACCACGCACCGCCGCGACCAGGTGCAGCACGTCGGAACAAGAGGAATCCGATTGTAGTGCGCGCTCGACCGCCCCGACCTGTCCCGCAATTCGGCGCACGCGCGCCACCAGATCAGCATTCGTTTCGGACAAGTGAGCCATATCATACCCCCCTACCCTATCTATGCCTGCATGACAATCTTTGGTGTCGGGCTCGGGCGGCGCTCATGGAGTTTAACGCTCGCCGAAAAGCTCGCGCTGTGCCTTTTCCAACTCTTCAGTATAGCGCCGCCGGACATAGGTTTCCGAGACGACGCCGAGCACATGACGATCAGCCGACAACACGGCAAGTTCATCGGTGCGCGCTTCATCGAAATTTGTCATCACTGCCGCTATGTCCATATCCGGCGTCAGCACCACGTCGTGCCCGGAGGCGAGTGTGGCGACGCTGGCGTTCGGATCGAGCCCTTCCGCATAGGCGGCCGGTACGACTACGATACCGGCATAGACATCTTGCGCGTTGGCCAAGACAACCCTGCTGGTCGATCCGAGTGGGAAGGTACGCCGAAACTCTGCGATCGACATGGAGGCGGGCGTAGGCTTGGTTTCCTTTCGCATCATCCGCCCTGCGGTAAGGGTCTTCACCCATCCCACGTCGCGCGCGCTCTTGATAGTTTCGCCGCGCAGATGAAGCCGCCACGTCGAGAACGAATAGCCGAACAGCTCGCGCACGATGGTTGAGGACACCAATGACGCAGCGATGACCGCCCCCGTCAGAGAAAAATCATGCGTCGCTTGCAGGACAAGCATTGCCATCGTCATCGGCCCGCCCACGACCGCGACGGCGAACGCCGCCATTCCCACGAGCGCGGCATTGCGCGGATCAACCACGGGATGTCCGACCATCAATGTCAGACTTTCGGCGAAGAGGTGACCGATCAGCGTTCCGAGGAACAGCGACGCAAAGAAAAGCCCGCCCCGAAATCCAAATCCGAGCGATACGATCGACGCGGCGCTCTTGGCGAACAGCACGATCAGGATGAAACCAAGCGAGGCGCCGATCGCCAGATCAGCGTGAAGCGCATCGTGCCCGGCCGAGAGCGACTGTGGCGACACTATCGCGATCGGGATCAACAACAGGCCGCCTAGCGCGGGGCGCGCCCATTCCGGCATCCCCGTTCGTCGCGTTCCACGCTCGACCAGCGCCACGGCGCGCATCAGTACGATCCCAAGCAGCGCACAGATAGCGCCCAGCCCTGCGTAGATCAGGTAATGGTGCGTCTCGACTGAGACGCTTGAGGCAGCGTCGATCAGATAGGGTTGCTGCCCGAAAGTTTGCGCGACGAGCGCACCGGCCAGAGCCGCAGCGGCCACGGGTGCAATCGCCGACGGCGTGTAAGCCCCGATAACGATCTCGAATGCGTAGAACGCCCCGGCTAGAGGAGCGCCGAACGCGGCGGCGATAGCCGCGCCCGTCCCGGCCCCGACCAGCGTTCGTTGATCGGCACGACGCAGCTTCAACCAACCGCCGAGCACCGATGCTACGGCCCCGCCCATTTGCGCATAGGCGGCTTCGAGGCCGACCGATGCTCCAAAGCCGTTCGAGAGAACCGTTTGCCCTGAAATGACAAGGCTATCCAGGAGCGACATGCGCCCGCCGTGCAGGGCATTAGCCTCGACCGCGTCCACCAGGCGGCGCTTGCGGGCACGGGTCGCGTATCCGAACGCTGTGAAGACAAGGCCACCTAGCGGCAGAACGATTAGGCTCGGCAGTCCAAGATCCGCGACGCCGCTTAATCGGGTGTTCGGGGGTAGCGCGAACAACAAGTGCTGCAGAGTGCGCGCGAGCGCGCCCAGCACCACGCTCAGCAGGCCGGCAGCCCCGCCAATGCCGATCGCCAGCACGATGAACGATGCTTCGCTGGCGCGCAGCCACCCCCGAAAGTCGCGCACTAGCAGGCGAGCGCGCCTGCGAGTAATGATTTGCGCGACCAAGATGCGACGAGGGTCGGTCATATTTGCGAGACGGTGGTCGCTGTATCCAAGCGACGCCTGCGGCCCGCGGACGCGGCAATCAGGTAAAATCCGCCGACGAACATCGGCAAGGTGAGCCACTGACCCATGTGGAGGCCGGTTCGCGCCGCGAAACCGACGAGCTGGGCATCAGGCTCCCGGAAAAACTCTACCGTGAACCGGGCCAGGCCATAGCCGATGAGGAACACCCCGACTAGCATACCGGGCCTACGGCGGGCATTGGTGAACCAGAACAAGAAGGCGAGCACGGCAAACAGTGCCAACCCTTCAAGTCCGGCCTCATAGAGTTGGCTTGGATGCCGGGCGAGGCCGTCATGGCTTCCCGGGAACACGATCGCCCACGGCAGATCGGACGGCTTTCCCCACAGCTCACCGTTCACGAAGTTGGCGAGGCGGCCGAAAAACAGGCCGATCGGCACCGTGCAGGCGACATAATCGTGGACACGCAACCAATCCAAGCCGTGCCGACGCGCGAAGATGATCAGCGCGAACGAGACACCGGCAGCGCCCCCGTGAAACGACATGCCGCCATCCCACAGCTTCAAGATCTGCAGGGGATCGAGGATCATCTCGGGACCGTAGAAGATCACATATCCGAGCCGCCCGCCCAGGATCACGCCGAGCGTCGCATAGAACACCAGATCGTCGGCTTGCGTGCGGATCATCGGAGCGGCGGGTTGTGCGAGGAGTCGCAGCAAATACCACCAACCGAGAACGATGCCCGCGATATAGGCAAGCGAATACCAGCGCAGGTCGAGCGGACCGAGGGACAGCGCAATGGGGGTGAGGCCGAGATCGGCAAATTGAATATGGTGCATCACGACTGACTTTCGGACTTAAGCGGTATGTGGCCCTGTCCTCCTGGCGCTAACCTCTCCCCCGATTGAAGCCAAGCAAACATCGATCGGCGCATTCCCAGACGACGCGGGCCAGACGCTATTGCTGGGGAGCAGTGGCGATACTCGACAGATCGGTTGCCGTATTGATGAGCACGCCGGCATCCTTGCGTTCCGAGTAGCGATCGACGAGCTGAGCGCTGTGCGGGCGCAGCAGCACCGTGAACCGCACCAATTCCTCCGTCACGTCTACGATCCGGTCGTAATAGCTGGAGGGCTTCATGCGACCGGCGTCGTCAAACTCGTTGAACGCCTTGGCGACACTCGACTGATTTGGGATCGTCACCATCCGCATCCAGCGGCCGAGAACGCGCAGCGTGTTAACGCTGTTGAATGACTGCGACCCGGCCGACACCTGCATTACCGCGAGCGTGCGCCCTTGGGTCGGGCGCATCCCGCCCATCGACAGTGGAAGGTGATCGACTTGCAGCTTCATGATCCCGGTAATCTGGCCATGACGTTCGGGGCTGCACCATACATGCCCTTCTGACCACATCGACAGTTCGCGTAGCTCGTGAACAGCCGGATGATCATCGCCGGCATGTTGATCGGGCAACGGCAGCGTGGAAGGGTCGAAAATGCGCGTCTCGCACCCGAAGAATTGCAGCAGGCGGGCCGCTTCCTCGACGCACAGCCGTGAGAATGATCGCTCGCGCAGGGAGCCGTAGAGCAGCAGGATTCGCGGCGCCGGATCACCCGCACCGAGGCCGAGTGCGGGCCGTTGGATCGCATAGCGCCGATCAAGGGCGGGCAGATTGTCGGGCTCGGGAAGGTAACGGAGCGGCATCAGGGCGCTTTCACGAGATAGCGGCCCGAGGCCGGGCATAGCGCGGTAAGGAGCAATCCTGTCATGCAATGCTGATCCTGATGGCAAGCGCGGCGAGCGTGACGAGCAGCACCGGCACCGTGATCGTAACCCCGACACGGAAGTAATACCCCCATCCGATCCGAATGCCCTTCTGGCCGAGAACGTGGAGCCACAAAAGCGTCGCGAGTGAACCGATCGGCGTCAGCTTGGGGCCGAGATCGCAGCCGATCACGTTCGCGTAGATCATGGCTTCCTTGACCGCGCCCGTGGCGTGCGTGGCGTCGATCGACAACGCCCCCACCAGCACCGTCGGCATGTTGTTCATCACGGAAGACAGGACAGCCGCGATGACGCCTGTTCCCAGGGCCGCTCCCCACACGCCCCCTTGTGCGGTGCGATCGAGCAGCGCCGCCAGATGGTCAGTCAGGCCAGCATTCCGCAGGCCATAGACGACAAGGTACATGCCGAGGGAGAAGATCACGACCTGCCACGGCGCACCGCGCAGCACCTTGCCGGTCTGGATCACGCGGCCACGGCCCGCGATCACCAGCAGCAGGATCGCGCCGGCAGCGGCAACGGCGCTGACCGGCACGCCAAGCGGTTCAAGCAGGAAGAAACCAGCAAGCAGCAACGCGAGGACGATCCACCCGGCACGGAAGGTCGCGGCGTCACGGATCGCTTCACGGGGCGCGCGCAGCGCCGCCACGTCATAGGCTTGCGGAATGTCGCGCTGGAAGAATAACAGCAGCGCGCCCAGCGTGGCGGCGATCGACACCAGATCGACCGGCACCATCACGGACGCATATTCGCCGAAGCCGATCTTGAAGAAGTCGGCCGACACGATGTTGACGAGGTTCGAGACGACGAGCGGCAGGCTGGCCGTATCGGCGATGAACCCCGCCGCCATGACGAACGCCAGCGTTGCCTCGTCCTTGAAACCCAGCGCCCGCAGCATGGCAATGACGATTGGCGTCAGAATCAGCGCAGCGCCATCATTGGCGAACAACGCAGACACCGCCGCGCCCAGCAGAACGATCAGGACGAACAGCCGACGACCATGCCCCCTGCCCCAGCGGGCGACATGCAGCGCCGCCCATTCAAAGAACCCGGCCTCATCGAGCAGCAGGCTTATGACGATAATCGCGACGAACGCGGCTGTCGCGTTCCAGACGATGCCCCACACCACCGGCACGTCGGACAGCGTAACGACGCCCGCGAGCAACGCCACGACAGCCCCGCCCATTGCGCTCCATCCGATGCCAAGGCCCTTGGGTTGCCAAATGACGAGCGCGATCGTCGCGACGAAGATCAGTACGGCAAGGAGCATCAGGCGACGCGCTCACCCGAATCATCAACTACCTGTTGCCCGTCTTCCTTCGCGAACGCGCCGAGTTGGTCGCTTGGAAGCAGATCGAGCACGGCTTCGGAAGGGCGGCAGAGCTTCACGCCTAGCGGCGAGACGACCAAGGGCCGGTTGATGAGGATCGGGTGCGCCATCATCGCATCCACCAGCGCGTCGTCAGAAAGCGACGTGTCGCCGAGACCAAGCTCCGCATAGGGTGTCCCCCTCTCGCGCAACAGCTCGCGGGGTGTAATGCCGGCGCGATCGATCAACTCGACTAGCAGCGGGCGCGAAGGTGGGGTTTTCAGATATTCGATTACATGCGGCTCAATGCCGGCATTTCGGATCAGACCGAGGGTGTTGCGCGACGTTCCGCATTCGGGGTTGTGATAGATGACGATATCGGTTGCCATCACGCGACGTCCGAACGGGGTGAGGATGCGCCTTCCCCCTGCCCTATCTCGCGCACCTTGGCGCGCAGCGCGGAGGCTTCCAGCTTCTCGATCGGCAGGGCCGCAAACAGCGCGATCCGGTTTTCGAGGTATCGCAGCGCCGTGACGAATGCGCGCCGACGTTCCATATCGCTGCCTTGCACCGAAGAGGGGTCTTCGATCCCCCAATGAGCCGTAACCGGATGCCCCAGCCAAACCGGGCATGCCTCGCCGGCAGCATCGTCGCAGACGGTAAAAACGAAATCCATGACAGGCGCGCCAGGCACCGCAAACTCATCCCAGCTTTTCGAGCGCAGCCCTTCAATCGGGTATTCAATATCCGCGAGGAGCGCGAGGGCGTCAGAGTTCACTGCTCCCTTGGGATAGCTCCCCGCCGAGAAGGCGCGGAACTGGCCCCCACGCTTCGTAAGCGCGCTTTCGGCGAGAATTGAGCGGGCGGAATTGCCCGTGCACAGGAATAGGACGTTGAACGTGCGATCGGACATGGCAGACTCCATCAGCAGCAGGGCACCAATTCGGCGACGAGCGGGGCGCACAGCTCCGCTCGACCGCCGCAGCAATCTTTGACCAGGAACAAGGTAAGGGACCGCAGCGCGTCGAGATCGGCGCGATAAATGATCGAGCGGCTATGCCGTTCGGATCGCACGATACCGGCGCGAGCAAGGATGCCGAGATGCGCTGACATTGTGTTTTGCGGCACGTCGAGTTGGCGGGCGATTTCGCCGGCAGCAAGACCATCCGGTCCGTACTTCACCAGCAGCCGGAACACATCGAGGCGCGTTCCTTGTGCCAGTGCACCCAAGGCGGAAATTGCCGATTCGCTATCCATATATCCAGCATAGACGATATATTGATAGCTGGCTACCGTGACCGGAGCGTCGCCGTAGAAGATCCGCTTGGGCGGAGCGCGGCTAGGGTGACACGCCGAGGTTGAGCCAGTTTCAATTTTTCATTGAATCCTAATGCGCACGCGCATATATCGATATTCACATGGCCATCCCGCTGTAGCCTCTGGTATCGAGGGGCCGCCTTCTTGATATCAGGGCGGATGCTTCCGCCCAATACCAAACCCATCTCAGTTTCGCCGATTAGGCCAAGGCCGCCCACCATCTTCAGCGGATCGGCTACGGGCGCCCGCCCCCCCATTGGCAGCCCTTCCAGCAGATCGTCCCCCATCCCGCGGATGCGACGCGCACCATCCGCAGCGATCAGTTCCGGCTAGGCGGCGCGTCCGCCACGCCGTCATTCTCTACCTCTTCGGCAAGCAGCTTCGCCTTCTCTCAGTGTCAGTCGGCAGGGCTAGGAGGATACCCCGCCGCAACCATCCCCGATCAACAATCCTTTCGAGACAGGTCGGCAGGCACGCTATCTAACTTTTTCAACAGCCCGGTTCGTTTTGACGCGTCCCGGCACCCACGCGTTTCGGCCGTGTCAGAAGCGAGGCGCATTTTGCATCGGGATTTTGGTTCACCCAACCCTTCGAAGGGGCGGCACGCGTAAATGGTTTCAAAACCGACCCGGTTGTGACACCTGCGCAGTTGTATGCTGGTCCAGTAAATCGAGCACGGCGCAACTCGCCGCCCCGTCGCCCTCACAACGGTCGATGGTCGTGGCGAGCAGATTGGCGAGTTGCGCTAGGTCCGCCATCTTCGCTCGAACCCGCTCTAGATGATGGGCTGCAATCTCGCGAACCTCGTCGCATGATGCCTGCGCGTGAGCGCCAAGTGACAGGATCGCGCGCACCTCGGCCGGGGTGAAGCCGAGTTCGCGCGCGCGCCGAATAAATCCAAGGGCGCGAACGTGATCGGCTCCATATACTCGCCGCCCGCCGCTCGTGCGCGGTGGTGTCGCGAGAACGCCGACGCGCTCGAAATAGGGGGTTGAGTAGCAACGGAACAGAAAACCTACATAGGGCGCGACCTCACGCGTCGTCGATGCCCGTGGTGCCGGGATCGCGGAGCGGCCGAAGCTCGCCGCGCGCGACCATGTCGGGGATAGTAAAGGCGTAGCGGCCGAGCATGTTGATGTGCCGGAAACCGAGCGGCGAAAGGCGGGCTACGTCTTCGTCCAGGATGACATGGCCTTCCGCACGGAGCTGGTTGACCGCGGCATCGATGTAAATCGTGTTCCAGAGCACGATCAGATTGACGACCAGCCCGAGCGCGCCAAGTTGATCCTCCTGTCCATCGCGATAACGCTGGCGCAGTTCGCCGCGCTTGCCGTGGAAGATGGTGCGAGCAAGCTGGTGGCGGCTCTCGCCGCGGTTGAGCTGGACGAGGATACGACGCCGGTAGGCTTCGTCGTCGATGAACCGCAGCATATAGAGCGACTTGATGAGACGGCCAAGTTCCTGAAGCGCGCGTGCAAGCCTGGTCGGACGATCGTTGGTCTGAAGGACACGGGTGAGTCCGATCGCCCTCACGACGCCGAGCTTCAGTGATCCGGCGAGGCGCAGGAGATCGTCCCAATGCTCGACGATCAGCTTGATATTGATCCTGTTTGCCGCGAGATCGTCCAGCACGCCATAATCGGCCTTGCCATCGACACGCCAGAACCGTGCCCCGGCTATGTCAGCGATACGCGGCGAGAACTGGAGCCCGAGCAAGTGGAATATTCCGAATATCGTGTCGGTGTAGCCGGCCGTATCGGTCATGATCTCGATCGGCCGCAATTCGGTTTCCTGGTCCAGCACGACCGCCAGCAGATGAAGACTGTCACGCAATGTGCCGGGGACCGTCACGGCATTCAGCCCGGAAAAGCGGTCGGAAACCAGGTTGTACCAGGTGACGCCGCGTTCGCGCCCGAAATAGCGTGGGTTCGGGCCGGCGTGGATCGTGCGGACCGGCACGGTGAACCGCAGCCCATCGGCCGAGGCGACCTCGCCGCCGCCCCAGGCGCGGGTCAGCGGTATCCTGTTATGCGCGGCGACCAGCAGCGCGTTGGCGGTGGTCAGTGTCTCGGCGCGCATGAAGTTTTGCTTCACCCAGCTCAATCGAGACCGGCGTAGCGCGGGCATCTCGGGACGTAGGAGCGGCTCGAACCCGGTATTGGTCGCCTCGGCGACAAGTACGGCGCAGATCGTCGTCGCTATATCCCCGGCGCGGGCGTTACCTTCGCTGGCATGCGTGAACGCCGCCCCGAACCCGGTTCGCGCGTGCATCTCCAGGATCAGTTCGGGAAGGTCCAGCTGCGGCAGCCGTGCATCGATCGCCTTGTGAAGATCGGTGAGGCTGAGGGGTTCGTCGATCTTGTCGAGTGGCTCGAACGACAGGTCTGCGCCGCTCGCCGTCCTGGTGATGGTCACGGCATCATTATCCGGAACACGCGCGGCTGTCTGGCGATAGGCGAGATCCAGGCGCGCGGACAGTTTGGCGATTTCCTCGTCGCCGGCGACCGCCACGCCGACCGTGCGGCACACCATCGGTCGCGCCGCTTCCCAGGCGGTTCCCGTCAGCAGGCCTTTGCGTGGGTCGGCATAGCGAAGCGAGCGAACGGGAAAGACGTCGCGGCGACGAATGGCGCGGCGCAGCCGGTCGAGCGTGCAAAGCCGATATCCGGTAAGATCGAACGTGCCGTCATCGGTCTTCAACTGACGGCCCCAGGCCTTGGGGACGAACGCGGTCGGCACCGGTCCCCTGCGCTTTTCGCCCCGGTGAACCCTTCGCAGATGATCGACCGCGTCCAGCAACGGCTGCCCTGCGGGCGCCGCTGCGAGATCGAGCCCTGCAAGCATTTTCGGCAGATAGCGCATCGTGCCATCTGCTGACGCAATTCGACAAAGTAGCTCTCGTCGGTCGGCCGGGCGAGCAGGTTCACCTGGGCGACGGCGTTGGTCAGTGCTGCCCGATCGACCAATGCAAACACGGCCGCGCGCACCTCCGTGTCGCTGATACTGTCATCGAGCAGCACAGCACCGGCATCACGAAGCCGGAGTGATGCCGCGTCTAGATCGCGTAGCGAGCGCATCCGCGCTTCCTTGGCATTGATACGCGCGTTGGAGAACATTCTGGTCGACACGGCGTCGAACAGGTCGATGACATCGTCGCCGGCGGATGCTTCGAGCGTGCGGATGAAGGCAATTAAAGTGGCCGCTCGCCGATCGTCGGGAAGCCGAGCCACCGCCTGAGCTCTCGCGGCACCGGCAAATCGCGCCAACGCGGCCGCCTTGCCAGGCGGCACGCGGTCGAGCTCGGGCAGGTCAGCGGTGAACGAGCGGATTTCGGTCAATCGGTCGATCGCCCGGCTGATCTCAGGGCCGCTTTGTAGATATGGTCCGTCACGCAGCCGGTCGAGCGGGCTTTGTCGTCCGTCCCTCGGAACAGCGACGAGTATATCGAGCCGGGCGCGTTGCTCTGGCGTCAGCTTGGCGACCAGGCGGCGATGAACGTGCCCGGCAACCCGGGTGCGGACCCGTGCGATATCCCGCTCGAGAACGGAAAGGCCCGGCAACATCACCTTGGATTCGATCAGCCATGTCGCTGCTGCATCGAACAGGGCCGAAGGTCGATCGGTGCCCGTCCAGCACAGGGCATATATGAAACGGTGCAGTCGAAACGCGACGCCGGGATCGGAAAAGACCCCGATAGCCATAATGCTCGCGGATGCGCGGACCGTGCCGCCATCTCCCCTTGGTTGCGCAATATCGCGCCATCAGTTCGACCGTTCCGTCGATCGCCAGCTGGCTGCCGACAAACCGTGTGACCGATGCCGGTGTCAGTGCCGGATCCTCGAGAAAGGTGCCGAGCAACCGCAAAGAGCCAAGCTGCACCGCCACGCCGAGCCGGTTGTGATCGCCGCGATGCGCACTGATGAATGCCTGGTCCGCGTCGTCGAGATGGAAGTGACGCGCGAGCTGTTCCGATGTCGGATCGCCGACGAAGGAACCATAGCGCAGTGCTTGGTCGTCCGAGAGAAAGCCGACCGGCACTGCTCAGGCTATGCCGCTACCTTGGACCGTGCCCGACGCTTACCCAGCAGTTCGCTGGCGCGCTCCCGCGGCCGCCCCTCTGCATCGACATACGCGTAGAGCGTCGATACCGACATGCCGAGCTGGACAGCGACGTCTCGCGCGGCGTTGTCGCGGTCCGCCATCATGGCCATTGCCGCCTTCAGCTTCTGCTTCGTCATGATCCGTGGCCGACCACCCGACCGCCCACGCGCCCTGGCAGCAGCGAGCCCCGCCATCGTGCGCTCATGGATCAGGTCGCGCTCGAATTCGGCAAGGGTCGCGAAGATGCCGAACACCAGTCGACCCGTGACGGTCGTCGTATCGATATCGCCAGTCAGCACCTTCAGTCCGACGCCGCGCTTCTGCAAATCGCCGACCAGCCCGACGACGTGGGGCAGTGACCGTCCGATCCGATCGAGCTTCCAGACGACGAGCGTGTCGCCGTCACGCATGATATCGATCGCCTTGTCGAGTCCGGCCCGCTCCGTCGCACGGCCCGAACACACGTCGTCGAAGATCCTGTCGCATCCGGCACGATCCAGCGCATCACGCTGCAGATCGAGATTCTGCTCGCCCGTCGATACCCGCATATACCCGATCAGCATCGACGTCCGTCTCCCTATCCCATCAATCTATCGGCGGATGGGTTTATCGGCCACAGGTTTCTGGACGGGTAGATGTGAGATTATGGGCCTTAAAGCGGCACGCTCATGATCGTCGGGGTGGCTCGTATCAAACCGGGGTTTGTTGGACCCAGGGAGCCAGCAGCGCTGCGCCTAAAAGCTGCTGCTCGTGACCAATCGGAAGATTGCTAGAACCGGTCAGGCGCGTGCTAAGATCACAGCATGACCGACGAAGAATTTCACGCGTACGTGCTCAAAAATCCGTTCAACGAGGAACTGCTTCGCCGTCTCCAAGTGATGGGGTTGCGCGACTGCTACTTAACTGCGGGATGCCTGTTTCAGACCGTCTGGAATCAGCTTTCGGGACGAGATCCGTCGTGGGGCATAAAAGACTACGACGTTTTCTATTTTGACGATCGAGACCTATCTTGGGATGCTGAGGATCAGGCGATTCGTCGCATCGCCGAGGCAACTGCTGATCTTCCAATCTCAGTCGAGATAAAAAAATCAAGCGCGCGTGCATCTCTGGTATAGGGAACGCTTCGGGGGCGATTATCCCTCGCTCAACTCTACCCGTGACGGAATTGACCGCTATCTCATTTCCTGCACTTGCGTCGGGATCGATGTACAGGGTGGCGACCTGTACCTGCCGAATGGCCTTGCTGACCTCGCTTCCGGTGAGCTGCGCATAAACCCCCTCAATCCAAGGCCCGATCTATTCCAGCAAAAGGCGGAAAGCTACAGGTCACGATGGCCGTGGCTAACTATCATGAACTGATTGCGCGGATGTCTGTAACGCCACAAATTTGCGGGTATTTTGAAATCGGACTGTCCGAAAACCAGCTACGTGTCCCCGTTCCGAGTGATGTCTGACGCCGTGATTAACCGGTGGCAGGCCTATGTAGGTTTTCTGTTCCGTTGCTACTCAAACCCCAAATAACGGATGGTCTCGATGTTCACCCCGGTCCGGCGCGACAGCTCGCCGATCGCGATACTTTGCTCGTCCCGCATGAAATCTCTTGCTCCTGTAGCCGCTACAGGAGGCATAGCGAATTTTTCTGCCGGAGACGACCCGATGACGCAAAGGACCATACCACACGAAACCCTGGGCGCTCCCGCGTCACCACGCCGCGCCGATGCGGGGTTATCCGCCCTCGGCGCGCTGGCGAGCTTCGGTGCGGTCCTAGCTGCGGCGTCCTGCTGCGTCCTGCCGCTCGCGCTTGCGGCGCTCGGCATGGGGGCGGGCCTGTCCAGCGCGTTCGCCGCGCTGATGCCGCTGCGCTGGCCGCTGACAGCGCTCTCGATTCTGGGGCTGGCTGCCGGGTGGTGGTCCTATGCGCGGCGTCGAAGAGCCTGCGCCGTGGATCGCTCCTGCACCTTACCGCTGCCTTCTCGCGCTACCCCGATCGTGCTCGCGATCGGCACGGCGCTGACGCTGGTCGTGCTGATATGGGGCCGCCTGGAAGCGCCACTGATGAAGGCGCTTTCCTGATGCAGCTCACCTCCACTCTGACCTGTCCTAAGTGCGGCGGGGTTGCGAGCGAGACGATGCCCACCAACGCCTGTCAGTTCTTCTATGATTGCCGGCATTGCGCGGCGGTGCTGCGGCCCCTGCCCGGCGACTGCTGCGTGTTCTGCTCGTTCGGCGATGTTCCATGTCCTCCGATTCAGGAGGCGAAGGCAAACGGGACCGTGGCGAGCTGCTGCGGGTGAGGCGATGGCGCTTCGGCGTCGTCGCGATCACGGTGCCGTGGATGCCGGCGATCACCTCAATGCGACCGCTATGACTTCTTGATCCAACGCGCCACTCCGCTGTCACCGCCAAGCATTGCAGCTTGGGCGGGCCGCATCGCACCTTCAATCCGGGATGAGCGCGTAGCCCCGAATCTGGAAATTCGCCAAGGTTGTGAGCGCTGAATCGTCGATAGCGACGCCCGGCGTCACCTCGCTCGGGGTGATATTATTTCCAACCATGGCCTGACTGCATACGCGGACCGAAACACCAGCTTTCTGAAGCGCCGCGATCAGCGCGGCATTCGGGTTTGTCGCTACCTTCATGCGCGCCGCATATGGGGCGTTCTGCAGGATGAGCGGGGTCGCGGGACCATGAATGATGACGGCGATGTCACCAGGAGCAGGGTGGACATTGTCCGCGCCAAGCAGGTTCACGAAGCGCGCGACCTTCTCAAGGCTGGGATTCACTCTGTCAGGAGAGCTTGCGGCCTTGGTGACATTGAACAGGACACGGTAGCGAAGCTTGGGATCAGGGCGCTCGGCAGCACGGGGCACGGCCACGATCCCGCCGTATCCGGGAATCACGGGATAAACCCGATTATCCTGTGCAGCTAGCGAGGCGCGGCCCGTTAGCATCGTTGCCGCAAGTAAAAATGCGGCAAAAGCTCTTTTCGACAACGTTGCTCTCCTGTTAAACGGCGACGCCGAAACTCCGCAGAAATGAGAACCTCCGCCTACGCAACGCTGAACTGGCCCATCATTCCATTATCCTCATGCTCAAGGATGTGGCAGTGATACATGAAGGGAGCGCTTTTTGCCGGCTGATCAAATCGGATGAGAAGCTCCACCGGCTCCTTGACGAGGACCGTATCGCGCGGCCCCTGGTCGACAACATCGGGCTTCCCGCCGCCACGGGTGAGAACATCAAAGTGGACGCCGTGAATATGGATCGGGTGGCGCATCATCTCGCCAGACACCTCCCATATTTCAGTGGAGCCTAGCTTCACCATCTCATCGATGCGATTCATGTCGAATGGCTTGCCATTGATCGTCAGGCCGCCACCGCCGCTTCCTGAGCCCATCATGCCGCCCATGCCCATGTTGAGGATCAGACGGCGACGGCGCACCGCCTTGCTGGCGTCGGGCCGAGTTCGTGATGCCAGAAGGGTCGGCACGACGCCGCTGGCACGAGCCTGTCCCGACGGCCGTGGTTCAAACCGCAGCACGGTCGCTGGTGCGGCGGCATCGGTCCTTCCGGCGCCACGCCCCATTCTGCCCATGCCGCCCATCATCGAGCTGTTAGTATCAGCCGCCGTGACCAGCGAGGCGGGTCTGCCGTCCGTGAAGTCCACGAGAAGCTCGGCGCGCTGGCCCGGCGCCAAAGTTATGGCCTCCAATGCTACTGCCCGTTCGAGCAGCCCGCCTTCGGTTCCGATCCAATGAAAGCTTCGTCGATCGGAAAACGACAGCTCATAAATCCGGGCGTTCGATGCGTTGACGAGCCGCAGGCGGACCAACCTATTTGGCACCGCCGCCAGCGGGTTCACTGCGCCGTTCACCAGGATCGTATCGCCGCGCCGGCCCTGCATGGCGACCATCATGCCGCCTGGCAGGACAAGGCGACCATTTTCAAACTGACGATCCTGGATGAGCAGCGGCAGATCGTCCACGCCATATTCTGACGGGAGGCCCAGGCCTTGCTCTTCATCGTCGGTTACCAGCAACGCCCCCGCCAGACCCGAATAGACTTGCTCTGCCGTCAACCCATGGACGTGTGAGTGATAGAGAAGGGTCGCTGCCGGCTGCCGGATCGGAAGCGTGGGTCGCCAAGTCGCGCCCGGCGCGATGATCTGATGGGGGCCGCCATCCAACTCGCCGGGGATCAAAAGCCCGTGCCAGTGCACAGTGGTGTCCGTGTCGAGCCCGTTGGTCACGGCAGCCGCCACGTCGTCGCCACGACGAACTCTGATCGTCGGCCCGAGATAGCTACCATTATACCCGAGTGTGTCGCTCGGACGCCCTGGATAAAATGAAGTCGTTCCGGACTGGACCTGTAGCGCGAATGAGCGACCAGGCTGCGCGTCCAACAGCGGCGGCATCGGGAGGAGGTTTGCACCACCACTGTCGCTCGCCGGCGTGGAGCGCGAGCAAGCGGCGGTGGCGAACAATGCCGCCCCGCCGGCCAACAGCGAACGTCGATCGAGCATCTAAATCGGGCCCAGCATGCAGCGCAGCTCGGAAGCGACACCAGCAGCCTTGTCGGTCAGCATTGGTTGCTCGCGCTCCAGCACCTCAAAGCTTCGCACGGCCACTTTCCTCGAAGGATGCCGCGATAGTCTGGCGAAATCGTAGCGCACGGGAACCTCCTAAGCTGGCGCTTGATTGAACGCCTATCCATCATATATGGCGCATATAGGATGTATGGAGTGACCGTGCCACCCTTTCTCGTTGAAATGTCTCCGGAGCTTTTGGGGGAAAGGGCCGGCGAAGCTGAGGCGTTCCTCCGTTCGCTGGCGAGCCGGCACCGCCTGATGATTCTGTGCAGCCTGCTCGGCGGGGAGCTGTCCGTCACCGAACTCGGCGAACGCCTCGGGCTGACCCAGTCCAATTTGTCCCGACATCTGGGCATGCTGCGCGATGAGGGCCTGGTCGGGACGCGGCGCGAAAGAACGACGATATTCTACCGCATCACGTCCGAGCGCGTGCTGCCGATCCTGACGGAACTCTACGCACTCTTTTGCGCCGGTGACGAAGCTGAGAGCAGAGAATCCTGACGATGGAGGGTTTCACCCCATTCTCGGCCATCGTGGGCGGCGCGCTAATCGGCCTCTCGGCTTCCTTCCTGTGGATCGCCAATGGGCGCATCGCTGGAATCAGCGGCATCGTCGGCGGGGTGCTTGCGCCTGTCCGCGGCGAGATGGCCTGGCGCGCAACATTCCTGGTCGGCCTGCTCGCCGCGCCCTTGCTCTACCGGGCGGCGGGCGGCCTGCTACCGGACCTCACGTCGCCGGCCCCAGTCGCCGTCGTGATCGCAGCCGGCCTTCTGGTGGGATTTGGGACTCGGCTCGGGAGTGGTTGCACCAGCGGGCATGGCGTCTGCGGAATAGCGAGGCTCTCGCCCCGCTCGCTCGCCGCGACAGGCGTCTTCCTCATCACAGCGGCCGCGACTGTGTACGTCGCCCGACACGTCATCGGACTCTGAGCAATGAGGAAGCTGCTCATCGCGCTCGCCTCGGGGCTCATTTTCGGCTTCGGCCTGATCGTCTCCGCCATGATAGCCCCCAGCAAGGTTCTGGCGTTTCTTGATGTCGCCGCGCCGTCGTGGGACCCGAGCCTTGCCTTGGTGCTGGCCTCGGCCGTCATGGTTTCAGCGTTGGGATTTGCACTCGGCCGAAGGCGCGATGCTCCGCTTTTCGCACCGGCGTTCAATGGGCCATCGTCCCGGTCCCTGGACAAGAAGCTTCTCTCGGGCGCGGCTTTGTTCGGCGTCGGATGGGGCCTCGTCGGCTACTGCCCTGGTCCGGCCCTGGTCGCCCTGAGCCTCGGAGCGCCGGCGGCGCTGGTGTTCGTCGTGGCGATGCTGGCGGGCATGGGCGTCTTCGCCCTTCAGGAACGTTATCGCGCAGCCAGGCCCGGGGCAAACCCATGACGCCGGTCGACATCCTCACGCTCATATCCGGTGTCGTCGTCGGCTTTACCCTCGGGGTGATCGGCGGCGGCGGCTCGATCCTTGCCCTGCCGTTGCTGCTGTATGTCGTGGGCATGAAGGACCCGCACGTCGCGATCGGCACGAGCGCGCTGGCGGTGGCCGCCAATGCCTTCGCCAACCTGATCCAGCACGCCCGGGCCGGAACCGTGAAGTGGCCCTGCGCCCTCGTCTTCGGGGCATCGGGCGTCATAGGCGCCCTGATCGGCTCCACCCTGGGCAAGATGGTGGCGGGTCAGCATCTCCTGGTGCTGTTCGCAGGCGTGATGATCGTGGTGGGGGTTTCCATGCTGCGCGGCAAATCCGGCGGCGGCGACCCGGGCGTGCGGATCACGCGCCCCATCGCTGTGCGGCTCGTGGCGATCGGCCTTCTCGCCGGCCTCCTGTCAGGGTTCTTCGGCATCGGCGGCGGCTTCCTGATTGTGCCCGGCATCATGCTCGGCAGCGGCATGCCCATCCTCAACGCGGTCGGATCGTCGCTGTTTTCGGTGGGAACGTTCGGATCGGCGACAGCCCTCAACTATGCCCTGTCAGGACTCGTGGATTGGCGCGTGGCCGGCTTCTTCATCGCTGGCGGGGTCGCTGGCGGCGTCGCCGGCATGCAAACCGCCATCCGGCTCGCCGATCATAAGGGCTTGCTCACCCGCATCTTCGCTTTCGTCCTGCTGGCTGTGGCCGCCTACATGCTGTTCCGCAGCGTGGGCGGGATCGGCGGCTAGGCACCATTGGAGACCGATCATGATCTTTCGTCAGTTGTTTGAATCCGAGTCCTCGACCTACACCTATCTCCTCGGTTGCCCGGAGACGCGTAAAGCCGTCCTGATCGATCCTGTCCTCGAAAGGATCGAACGCGACCTTGCCGCGCTTCAGGAACTGGAACTCGAACTGGCCTATACGTTGGAGACGCATGTGCATGCGGACCATGTCACATCGGCCTGCTATCTGCGTAGCCTGACCGGCTCCAAGATCGCGTACCCCGCCATGGACGGCCTTCCCTGTGCCGACGTCGGCGTCGCCGAGGACCAGCCTCTGACTGTCGGCGCGCTCAAGCTTCAGCCCTTGTTTACGCCGGGGCACACCGATGCCCACCATACCTACCTGGTTGATCAGCCCGATGGCCTTCGCGCCTTCACCGGCGACGCGCTGCTGATCGACGGCTGTGGCCGCACCGATTTCCAGAACGGTGACGCCGCCACGCTCTATCACTCGGTCACGCAGAAGATTTTCACTCTGCCGGGCGACGGTCTGATCTTCCCGGCTCACGACTATAATCATCGCCACATCACGACAGTGGCGCAGGAGCGCGAGCGCAACCCGCGCCTTGCCGGCAAGACCGTTCAGGAATTTGTCGCGATCATGGATGCTCTCGATCTTCCCTACCCGAAGAAGATCGACGTTGCCGTTCCGGCGAACAAGCTTTGCGGTGATTGCCCGACAGACCTGCCGGAACGGCTACGCCAGATAGGCGGTAAATCCCAACAGGGCTGAAAGCCTGGAAAAACGATCAGTTGACAGGAGAAGAGTGATGACGCGTACCTCAAAAGAGCTGGTTTCCGAAGCCAATGCCCTCGTCGAAACTATCGCGCCTGAGGATGCCGCCAGGCTCGTCGGCAATCCCGAGGTCCAGTTCGTTGACATCCGCGAGCCGGGGGAAGTCGCGAAATCGGGGCTGGTGGCTGGTGCGGTAAACGTCCCACGTGGCCTTCTGGAATTCCAGGTCGATCCGGAGAGCCCCACCCACATTGCCAAGCTCGCTGCCGCATCGCGCTTGGTGCTCTATTGTGGGTCCGGCGCCCGCTCAGCACTTGCCGCGAAATCACTCAAGGAGATGGGCGTGGAGAATGTCGTCCACGTGCCCGGCGGGTTTGCGGCGCTCAAGGATGCTGGTGCTTCAATCGCACCGGAATAGCCCGATGGCGCGCTCGAGCACCAATCCTCGCAGGCAGGAGACGATCTCTGAAGCTATATCATCCGTGGCGAGAGCATCTAGGTGCTCCGATCGGGCAGGTTCGTCTCCTGCACTGTCCTCTCCCGCCTCAACCACTTAAAATCGGGATGCTGTGCTAGTAGCGCGACGCTCGACTGGGGCATGAGGCCTTTGGCCCACAATGGTCCGTACCTATCCAATTTTCGCCATCAGCCGACCAGCCGCTCCCTGCTCTGCTGCCAAATTTCGGTTGTAGGCGAGCGGCATACGCGGCGACTTCCACCGCAGCGCATCCATAATGCCCGCGAGATCCTCCCCGCTTGCGAACAGGTCCTGATTGAGCCCGATCCGTGTCGAGTGCGCGCTGATCCCCTTGAGCAGCCGGGTTACATCCTCGGCTGTCAGATCGGGCAGCGCGCCACGGTCGAATGCGCGCTGGATGATCGACCGGAACATCGGCCCGATCGAACCCGGATGCAGCGCCACGGTGCCAATGTCGTACTCGACGCGCGCCTTCACCGCCGGTTTGGAGAGCATCTTGCGCAGATCCCAGGTCTCCCGGCCCGAGATGCTGTCGATGCGGCGCCCCTTCACGGCGGCACGGGCCTTGTAACGCCGCACCTGCACCCGCCGGAACAGCGGCCCCGCGGTGATCTCGGCTACCTCGGTCCACGCCACGATCGCCGCGACGGTGCGAGGGCTTAGGTAGGCGGTCGCCCCCTCCCCGTCCTGATCACCTTTGCTGCGCAGGATCTGCAGCAGCCGTGCCTCGGGGTCGATCGCCTCGATGATGTGCTCGAGATCAACCGCAACCAACTCGGACGCGCGCAATCCGGTGTCGTAGGCGGCCGACAGCAGCGCCCGATCGCGCAGGCCCGGCAGATCGTCGCCGCAGCTCTCGAGCAGCGCGCGGATATTGAGCCCCCGCGCCTTGTCGCGCTCGACGTCGCGCACCGGGCCCTTGAACCGCAGCGGCCGCGCCTGCTTCTGCGCCGTCCCCTTCTCGCGGCGCACGGCCTGCAGCCGCAGCTTGACCAGCGGGGCCGAAGTTGGGTCCTTGAGATCGAGCAGCTGGTGGATCTTGGCGATCGACGCCTTGTAGCGGGATAGCGAGGCCGGCCGGCTCCCCTTCCCCGCCCGCGCATCGAGATAATCGGCCACGGTCTCGGCCGTCGCCGGCAGCGCGATCCGGTTGGTGCGCCGACACCAGGCGTCGAACGCCTCCACGTCAGATTTGAGCGCGCGGATGCTGTGGGGCGACGAGGCGGCCTGATAGGCGGCGATCAGCGCCTCGTTGACGGTGATGCGCTCGCCGGCGCGCATCTGCACGATCGTCCAAACAAGGTCGGCCGAAGCCCCGACGACCGGCAGGGTCGCCTCAGGCGCCGCCACAACGGTTTTCTGCCCTTCCTGGGCGGTTTCGGTGGCCATGACGCGCCTCGCTCCTCGGCGGCGCTTGTACCGCACGTGTCACTTAAAGAATACGGGCGGACGAGAAAACGGCCGAGTTGCGTGGATCATGTACAAGAATACCTCCGGACGTTCGACCTGACAGCGCGATTCTGCTACAAAACGACCGGACCCGGCAACACGAGTCCCTGGCGAAAATCGGGGATAGGTCATGGCCGAAACAGGCACTGCCCTCACGACGGTTGATCATACAGAATGGCGCAAAGCTTGTGAGCGCGAGCCTATCATTCGTGCGCTTACGGCAGAGCCCCGGCTCGGACGCAAAGCGATTGCTGAGGCCGGCCTGAAGCTGAGCCTCAACCGGTCCCGAATTTACGAACTGCTCGCGAGATACCGGGAAAACCCAGTGACCAGTTCGTTGGTCGACCAGCACGATGGATTTCCCAAAGGGCGCTCTCGCCTCCCCTTGCGAGGTGGAACGCCTGATCGATGCCAAAATAGAGCAATTTTATCTCAGCCGTCCAAAGCCCACCATCGCACAACTGGTCCGTCAAATTCGCTTTTCGTGCCTGGAGCAGAATCTGCGACCTCCAGCACGGCAAACTGTTGTCCTGCGGGTCAACGCCGTGGAACGGACACGCCTGACAGGCGCCCGTGATGGGACCAAAGCCGCAGCAGACCGCTTCCGACCCGTCGTCAGCTCATACGAGGCGCAGTACCCTCTTCAGGTCGTACAGATGGACCACACGCTGGTCGATATCATCATCGTCGATGAGTATCTCAGGAGACCGGTCGGGCGGCCAACGCTGACCCTGCAGATCGACGTAGCGACGCGGGTGATACCCGGCTTCTACATTTCACTGGAACGACCTTCCGCGATTTCGGTCGGCATGGCGATCCGTCATGCAGTACTGCCCAAGAATGATTGGCTGGCCGATCGAGAGCTCACCTTCGCATGGCCTGTCTTCGGCCTGCCAGACATCCTCCATCTCGACAATGCCTCGGAATTTCACTCACGCGCGCTGACTCGGGGCTGCCAGCAATTTGGGATCGAGCTTCACTACCGTCCACCGCGCACTCCGCACTTTGGCGGGCACATCGAGCGCATGATCGGCACCGCCATCGGCGAAGTTCACCTTCTTCCGGGTACTACGTTCTCCAACATCCAGGACAAGGGAGACTACGACGCTGAGGGCAAAGCCTGCATGACCCTCAAGGAATTCGAGCGATGGTTCGCCCTCCAGGTGGGAATCTATCATCGCACCATTCACAGCTCACTTGGCGTCCCCCCGATGACAGCGTGGCAGGACGATCAAGGTAAGCGTGTTGCAGCCCTGCGCCTGCCGGCCGATGAAGAACGTTTTCTGCTCGACTTCCTCCCGTTCGAGATGCGCCGGGTCCGGCGCGAGGGCATCAAACTCTTCCACGTTTTCTACTGGCATGGCGCTTTGGCCACGCTGGTCGCGAACAGCGTTCATAAATTCCCGATCAAATACAATCCGCTCAACCTCTCGGCCGTCTATCTCGAACTGCCCGGCGGCGAGCATGTCACAGTTCCTCTTCGCGATAAGCGGCGTCCTGCAATTACCAAGTTCGAGCACGACCAAGCCCTGAGAGCGCTTCGAGAGCGCGGGCGAACCGCCGTCGATGAGCAGATGCTTTTCGAGATGGTGAGCACGCAGCGCAGGATTGTGCTTAGGGCCGTAGAGAAGACGCGCGGAGCTCGACGATCAACCCAACGCATCGTCGATGCGCTCATCCGCGGCGAACCGCCTGCGGCCTTTGTCCAGCACCAAGAGGCCAACGCGCAGCTGACACCGCCAAATCTCGACGGGCCGGTTGTACCACTCGCGATCGAGGAGCAGTCATGAACGTGCTCTACAGCCATATCTTCCCGGCTTATCGCGAGTATGCCGAATTGACCGATGAGGCCCGGATCGACTGGCTACGCCGCGACCGCTGGATATCGTTGCCACAGGCTGAGGCCGCGCTCCGCCACCTTGAAGACCTGGTAATCTATCCGCCGCGAGGGCGAATGCCCTGCCTGTTACTGTTTGGCGCCACCGGGATGGGCAAGACCGAAATTGTCAGCCGCTTCTCGAAACTTCACGCTCCTCAGTTCGATATCAGGACCGGGCTCAGCAAGATGCCGGTGTTGCTCGCGCAGATACCGCCAGAGCCGAGTGAGGAGCAATTTTACACCGAGGTGCTGACCGCGCTAAATTGCGTCGACCTTAGCCGACTGTCCGTGCGATCGATGCGAGCGGAAGCCAGGCAACTGCTTGCCGAAGTCGAAACCAAGGTGCTCGTCCTGGATGAAATCGACAAGATGCTCGCCGGCACTCCTCGCCAGCAGCGGGTGTTCCTCAATACTATCCGCTTTTTGACCAACGATCTGAAAATTCCAATTGTTTGCGCAGGGACCGAGGACGCGCGGATGGCGGTCCTGATGGATCCGAACCTTGCCGACCGGTTTGGGGCGTTCGAATTGATGCCATGGCGCAACGATCATGCCCTGCGCCAGCTGCTTGCGAGCTTCTCGGGCCTGCTGCCCCTGAGACGCCCATCGATGCTCGACACCGTCGAAGCGCGGCAACGCGTGCTGGCCCTCACCCAGGGTGTGACGGGCCGAATATTCCGGCTCATCGAGGCAGCCGCTGTCACGGCTATCCGCGATGGCCGCGAGATGCTTGATGCCGCAAGCTTCGAGGCCAACGACGTGACGCTTCCTCTCGTCTCCATGTTTACGTCGGCAGGCAAGCGAAGGACAATCGGCCGGGCGACCGTATGAGTTTCGTGGAGCCATTCGCGGATGAACTTCTCAGTTCATGGCTGGCGCGCGTGCGCGATCAGCGGGCTCCGGGTGAGCCTTTGCTGCGCGCCTATCGAAATCGCGCAGGCCATTGGCGGCATCCCGATGTAAACCCAAAAAAATCGATGATCGCTGAGCTTGCCGCAAGCGAGGGCTTCACGGAAAACAGTGTCGCCGAACTCGGTCTTTGCTATCGGTATCCGAGGATCACCCCGGATTTTGTAGCCTGGCACCACGTTCCATCCGATGATCCTAGCCGAGATTTCGCGCCCGCTCTTACCCTCCGGTTGAGCTGGTGCAGTCGTTGCCTTGCCGAGGACTATGCCGCTGGCCGCCCCGCCTATATCCGTGCGGACTGGGCCATGGCTGCGTGGGGCTTCTGTTTCCGGCACCACTGGCCACTCGTCGATCGATGCGTGTCTTGCGGGAGTAGTCATTGGGCGATTAAGCGGTCATCGCAGGGGCCGCCAAGATTGTGCTGTATTCGCTGCCGTCGGGGCCTCGAACGGGCGCACCCCAGGGCGCTCGAGCTTGAGCCAGCAGCGCAGCCCATCTGGATCAATATCGTAGCCTTTGAAGCCGCGCTGAGGGGTGCGCTTAGGGGAAAGGTCCCAGATCAATTTCGCTTCAACGACACTTCAGCCGGTCAGCTGCTCGAAGAATCCGCCAGAATCTGTCTACTGTTCGCAAGGGCCCACAGGCGCTGGAGACTGCGTGATAGACTCCTACATCGGTTTGCGGCGCCTGTGCTCACGCTCGATAACGTTTGCCCCAACGAGCCTTCCTGTGAAATGCCGCTCGCGCTTGCCAGCCCCTCAATGCGTCGTTGCCTTATCGCAATCTGCGCCGCGATGCTCGATGCAGACTGTGACCCAACGGTGCGAAACGAGGACGAGCCGGTTGTCGACGTATGGGCGCGGATGGTCGATAGCATCGCACTCCAACAGTTCATCCAAGATCGTCAGGCGTGCTCGCCGACGTTGAAAAGAACAGTGGAAGCAGCGTGCCATCGGAACGAAAAAGTCGAGCGGATGTCCGCGTTACGGAGCGCCTCGACGGCCTACAAAACTCTCTTCCGTGACGCGGCCGGAAATGCGTTCTCTTCGCGCCATTAAGTACCCGCGAGCCTACGGATGGCAGGCGCATTTGGCCTCTAGCTGGCCGCACGCTTTTTAGCGGCAAGTGTCCATTAACTTAGGAGGTTGGCGGCGCGCACCTGAATGCGGCGCTTCTGCTGGATTTCATCAATTCCATTCCGTCCCGCGATTGGGCAACATGCGCCCATTCCCGCCGCTCAATGCTCCTAGGGTAGCGCCTGAAAGCAGACGTTACGCAGCTTGGCGCCTCAACCCGTTCCTCCGGAGGCATCCGGCGCGGTGCCGGGGGCGGTATCCTGAGCCTTTCCGGTCGGCGCCCCATCCTGCGCTGCACTCATCGCCGTCAGATAGTCGACGATAGCCGGAATGTCCTTGTCCGCCACGGGAGCCTTGTAGACATCCTTCATCTTGGTGACCGTTGCCTTCCACTGGTCCGCTGAAAGCACTGGCTGGGTCATCGCCATGCTGGCGGAATGGCAAGACGTGCAATTCGCATTGATGACATCGGCATGAGGGCCATCGGGATATTGCTGCTCATCGATAGGAAGATCGACCGTATCCGAGGTCATGGTAAAGCCGTTCACGGAAATGCTGCTGGGTGTAGGCCCTGTGGATTGGGGTTCGGGCAGCGGGGTGTAGCTGCCGGGAGGGCCCACCATCATGAGGGTGAAGACGGTCACGCCGAGCAGTCCGACGGCCAGCATGCCTGGGGTTGGCGCTTTCATGCCAAAGCTCCTTATGCCGTCACGATGGTAGTGGTTTCGATATTGCCGCGCATGAAACCGCCAGGGTTCCAGATCGGCGCCATCGGCTGTGCGACGCCTGCCGTATTCCAGCAGCGCGACATAAGCGACGTCTTTCCGGGGCCGGGCAAGGGAACCTGGGCGTCCCACCGCCGGAAACTGTACTTCCCGTGGTCCGGTCCGAGCTTGGTTGCAAACCAGTGGCGACCGCCGTCGGTGGACACATCGACCCGTGCCACGCCGCAGTCGCCGCCCATGGCAATACCGCCGAGCGGGATCGAGGCCTCGTGTGCGATCCGCTGACCTTCGCCCAGACTGGTAACCCACGAACGCGGGATCATGCGGTTGATCGGAACGGTTGGGAAGTCCTTGGCGCCGGGCTTTACATTGGCGCCCGGCGTCGCCGGGATCTTGTAGGCCTTGGCCATCCAGTATTCGTCATCAGGCCCGGGCAAGACCTCGATGTCGTTCAGCATCTTGACCCAGTAAGTCGAGTACCAGCCCGGCACGATCAGCCGGATCGGGAAGCCGTTGAGGAGCGGCAGCTGCGTGCCGTTCATGCCGAAGGCGATCATCACTTCGCCGTCGCGGGCATGATCGATGTCGAGCGCCTTCTCGAAGTCCGGGGCACCGGCGACCACAGGTTGATCGAGCGCCCCGAACCGGACCTGGACCGCCCCCGCCTTCACCCCGGCCAGATCGAGCACATCGCGCAGGCGCACGCCGAGCCACTTCGCATTGCCCATCGCCCCGTTGCCCCACTGCGCGCCGGGGACGCGGGGCTGGAACAGCCCGCGCGAATTGCCCGAGCACTGGTTCACCGCGGCCATCTCCACCCGCGGCAGGCGCATCAGCTGTTCGAGGCTGATTGCGATCGGCTTGTTGACGTGCCCGCGGATAGTGAGCCGGAAGGCATCGACGTCGATCGAGGTCGGGATGTCCGCCCAATGCCAGCGCACGAAGAACTGGTCATTGGGGGTGAACACATCTCGGTCGAAGACATCCATCGGTGTTTCCAGCAACGGCGGATGGACGCGCTGGAGGATCATGCTTCCTTTGCCGGGAAATGCGCTCGTCATTGGGCGCTGCGCATTGCCGCCGGGGAGATGCAGGTCGGTCAGACCCTGCGTGATGCCTTGCGCCAGAGCGGGTGCGGCAGCGATGGCTGCACCGCCGAGCGCGGCATTCTGCAGGAAACGGCGGCGGCTTGTTTCGGCCGCGAGCTCAGCATCCAGTCTGTCCATGGTCGTATCCTCTCGGGCAAAATGGTGGCGGGTGCTGCTGTGAGAAGCAAGCGATCAGAACGCCGTTACTGATCGCAATGCCCGATCAGTTTGTAGCGGCGATACAGGGTGATACGAACAGATTGCCGCGCCATCCGCCGATCAGGGTCTTGGCGGCCACCACGATCCACATCAGCGCGAGCGCCAGGGTCAGGGCGGTGCCGACGATACCGAAGAAGGCAAGGTTCAGGGTCGTGCCAAGGCGAAAGGTTGCCACGGTGAAGACGCCTAGCGGGAAGGTATAGCCCCACCAGCCAAGGTTGAACGGGATACCTGCCCGCCAGTAGCGCCAGGTGATGAGCGAGGCGAGCGCCAGCCACCAGAGGCCAAAGCCCCACAGCAACAGACCGGCGATTGTGCCGATGCCTTGGGCGACAGTGCCGACATCGGCCAGCCCATGCCCAGCCATGATCGCGGGGGCGTCGCCGCCCAGAACCAGCATGCCCAGCGCGCCGGTACCGATCGGGCCAAGCGCCAGCCAGCTCGATGCGGCCATGCCCTCATGCGGCAGCTTGTGGAGCGCCATGCGCAGGATCAACAGTGCAAGAATGCTGAAGGCGACCGGGACCGAATAGGCCCACAGGATGTAGGACGTGACGAGCATCCCAAACTGTGCGCTGCCCTGCGCCAGATGCGGCGCCAACAGTCCTCCGCTGGCAGCCGTCACTTCGGCCGCCACGACCGGCAGCAGCCACACCGCCGTCATCCCATCGAGTGAATGCTGGTGGCGCGTGAACATGAAGTACGGGATCAGCACACCGCAGCTCACCGCCATGGCGGCGTCGATCCACCACAAGACCGTGGCGACCGGCACGATGCCCTCGCCGAAGCGCGCGATACCGAATGCGAGACAGCCGTTGATGATCGTGGCGAGGCCCATGGGGATCGTGCCGATGAACATCGATACGGTATTGTGCCCGAAGATGCG
Organism: Sphingomonas sp. TX0543; assembly: GCF_048565505.1. Lineage (NCBI taxonomy): Bacteria > Pseudomonadati > Pseudomonadota > Alphaproteobacteria > Sphingomonadales > Sphingomonadaceae > Sphingomonas > Sphingomonas sp. TX0543. Next base: position 7,993 of record NZ_JBLZUS010000003.1, on the reverse strand, counting down.
CCGCGCTTCGTGGCCGAACAGGATCCAGCGCGCGGTATAGAGCGCGGTAAAAAGGGTGAAGAGCCCGATGTTAAAGAACCACATCACTTCTCCCACCGGCTTGAGCGAAGCGCCGATGCCCGGCATCTGCGGGAGGGCCAGCGCAAGGATGCCCGTGCCCATGGTTGCGGCAAACCAGTTGGGCGTGAACTGGCGGATCATCTCGCGCGGGTGATCGAGCCGGCTGAGCGGGCGCATCCCTTCGAGGATGGGCTTGATATCCGTGGTCATCATCCAAACTCCTTGACCAGTTCGGTCAGCGCGTCGGCTGCCCGAGTGCGATACCGTTCCTTGTGGCGTAACGCCTCAAATGGACGGGCTGGCATCGCGAGCGGCAATTCATGAAGGTGCCCCGCAGCAAGCGCGCGGCGCACCACCAGTTCGGAAAGGACCGCGACACCGGCGCCGGCCTCGACAGCGGACCGTACGGCTTCGTTGGACGGCAGCGTCATGGCGATGTTCAGGTCTGCCGGATCGATACCGCGATCACGCAGGACATCCTCGAAACTCGACCGTGTGCCGGACCCGTGCTCCCGCACGATCCAGTTGGCGCCGCGCACCCAGTCCTCATCGATGGTATCGACAGCCTGCCCCGAGATCAGCAGCATCCGGTCCTCGCCGACTTTCCAGTGGGCGAGTGCGGGCTGGTCGATCGAACCTTCGACAAAGCCCAGTTCCGCGCGGCCATCCAGTACCTGTGCCGCCGCACCCTCGCTGTTGTCGATTGCGAGTTCGACGCGGATCGCGGGGTGGCGGCTGTGAAACTGAGCCAAGCGCGAGGGCAGCCAGTAGCTGGCGATGGTCTGGCTGGCGACAAGGCGCAGGGTTCCGCGCTTCAGGCCGCCGTACTCGGCCAGGGTAAGCTCCGCCGTCGCGGCGCGGCCAAGAACGGCGCGTGCCTCATCGAGGAACATGCGACCCGCCTCGGTCAGTTCGATGCCGCGGCCCACGCGGTTGAAGAGCGGCACGTCATGCCTGGCCTCCAGCGTAGCGATCGCCGCGCTGGCAGCGGACTGGGTCACGCCCAGTGCCTCGGCGGCCCGCGTCATATGTTCGCGTTCGGCAACGCCCACGAAGATGCGTAATTGTTCAAGGGTCATGGTGATCTCCTGTCACCATTGATACCGCAGCCCGATCAATCACTCCAACGCATTGATTATATCATTCCAATCTCGTTCTAAGATCATTTGACGAGTGCGTTCCTGGCGGCGAGCAGCGCGCTTTCGATCCGTTGGCTGACATCAGGACTGGTGCAGACATTGGCCGGACTAGGGTGGGGCATGGTGATGACCGACACATCGGGCCGTGCCTCTTCGATAAGTGCTTCCGCCCCCGCCGCCACCCGGCCCGCCAAGATGCAGACCCGCACGCCCGGCAGTTTCGCAAGCAGGTCGGGAAGCGTTGCGAGACCTTCGGCAATCTCCGTTCGGCGCAGCGCGCGATTGCGGGCACCGGGGGCGTGGACGATCCAGGGCACGCAATTCCACTGAACGATGTCCATTCGCGCGATGCCCGCCGCTTCCAGATAACGGCGAAGGTTACGAGCAGTGCCAGATGGGTTGTCCCGCGACACGAAGCGAGTGCGATCAGGCCCGGGGCCCGGCGTCTCAAGAAGCAGGAGAAGGCGCGCATCTATGCCGCCATCGAACGGGTCGAAATGCGGCACCGTGTGTCCTGCGCCAACGAGCCCCTCACGCCATATCTCCAGCGGCGCAATGTGCGGCGCACCAAGTGCCGCTCTGCGTTCGGCGATCAACGCGGGATCATCCAGCCAGGCCATTGATCGTCAAATCCTATCGAAACTACAAAAATCATCGGTTGGATCGATGGCGAGTGTTGCGCCATGTGTTCGACAGGCAACGCCTGCGTTGGCGTACCTGCTCCTCGGCAGCTCGCATTTTTTCCGTTGCATGCTGCGAGGATGACACCTGCGACCGCTGTAGGCGTTATCGCCGGAACGCCATGACGAAAGGGCTTCACTTGAAACTGCTATGGGGATTGGCCGGCCTTTGCGCGGCGACAGCATCGGCGGCCGCACTGGCGGCATCGTCCGATGGCTTTGCAAGCCAGATGGCAGCCTCCATGGAGCGGATGCACCATGCGATGATGATTGCGCCATCGGGCGACCCGGACCGCGACTTCGCGGCGATGATGATCCCCCATCACCAGGGCGCGATCGAGATGGCGGAAGCGGAGCTCAGATACGGAAAAGACGAACGCCTGCGCCGCCTGGCTCAGGGCATCATCGTCGAGCAGCGGCAGGAGATCGCCGTCATGCAGGACATTCTCGCGAAAAAGACAGGCCCCGCTGCCAGCGCGCACCATCACATGGGAGACGACAAATGAAGAAGACGCTGAGCATCGTGTCGTACACCTTGCCGATAGCGGCTGCCCTTGTCGCACTCCCGGCAAATGCGCAGCAGGTTCCCAATGCCCAGCCTGATCGGGCTATCAGCGCTCAGGACCGTTTCTACACCTCGGACCAGTTTTCCAACACGGTATCGGTCATCGATCCGTCGACGAACACGCTGCTGGGTGTCATCAAGCTCGGCGATCCTACGCCTGCAAATCTCAGCCCGCTCTATCGCGGCCAGCTTCTGGTGCATGGCATGGGCTTCTCGCCTGATCGCCGTACACTGGCGGTCGTGTCGATCGGGTCCAACTCGGTCAGCTTCATCGATACCGCGACCAATGCCGTGAAGCACACCGCCTACGTCGGGCGTTCCCCGCATGAAGCCTTCTTCCGGCCCGATGGCCGAGAAGTCTGGGTGAGCGTGCGCGGCGAGGATTATATCGCTGTGCTCGACGGGACCACCTTCAAGGAGACGGGCCGTATTGCTGTACCCAATGGGCCGGGCATGACGATCTTCTCGCCCGATGGGAAATACGGCTACGTCTGTTCCAGCTTCTCGCCGGAAACCGTCGTGATCGACACGAGGTCGAAGCGCATCGTTGGCCGCGTGAAGCAGGACAGCCCGTTCTGCCCGGACATCGCCGCCACGCCTGACGGCAAGCAGGTATGGCTGACGCTCAAGGACGTCGGCAAGGTCATGGTCTTCGACGCCAAGCCGCCTTTCGCCGTGATGAAGACGATCGACACCGGGCCGATCACGAACCATGTCAACATCGCCAGGACTCCCAAAGGCCAGTTCGCCTATGTCACGGTCGGCACGCAGAATATCGTCAAGGTGTTCCGCACCGACACTTTCGACCAGATCGCCTCGGTGCCGGTCGGCGCGCTGCCGCATGGGCTCTGGCCCTCAGGCGATGGCAGCCGGATCTATGTCGGGCTGGAAAATGACGATGCAGTCGCCGTCATAGATACGGCCACGAACAAGGTCATTGCCACGATCCCGATCGGACAGGGCCCGCAAGGCGTCGCCTATGTGCCCGGCGCCGTGCCTTCGGGGCAAGGCCTCGACAACCTCGTGCCGCTCGCCAAGGCGCAGGGGAAAGCGCAGGTCGTCCTGGAAGGTCAGGGACAGAGCCAGGTGTCGCTGTTCGATCAGGGGCAGGTCCAGATCCTGCAGGCTGCCGTCGCCGGACTGGCGCCCAAGCAGACCTTTACGCTGGGTCTGGCGGCACGTCAGGATGGCACCGGTACAATCGAGCCGCTGGCCAAGTTCATGACCAATCCGGCAGGCGCGGCGATCGTCAATGCGGTTGGCCCGATCCGGCAGATCGTCAAGGATGCCGCGCCTGCAGAGCGCCGCTTCCTCGTAATCCGTTCCGGCGCGCCGGATGAGGCTGGCGCGGTGGTCCAGCGGCAGAAGCCGTGACGCTTGAAGCGATCCTTAGCCAGTACGGCCTTGCGGCTCTGTTCCTTGGTGCGGGCATCGAAGGCGAGACGGTAGTCGTGCTGGGCGGCGTGATGGTCCACCGTGGCCTGATCGCGTACCCCGCCGCCATAGCAGCGGCGGCGCTCGGTTCCTTCGTCGCGGATCAGATCTTCTTTGCCCTCGGCCGCCGGTTCCGCAATCATCGCTACGTTCAGCGCGTCCAGCAGAAAGCCGCGTTCCGCCGCGCCATCGATGTGTTCGAGCGGCGGCCGGTGCTGTTCGTGTTCGGGTTCCGCTTTCTGTATGGCCTGCGCACCGTCAGCCCGATCGCGATCGGCACGACTGCGCTTCCTGCCTCCCGCTTCATGGCCATCAACGCTCTGGCGGCCATGGTTTGGGCGACGGTCTTCGTGACCTTGGGTTACCTTTTCGGTCAGGGCATCGAGGCCGCTTTTGGCCGCGTCCGCGATGTGGGCCATGTTCTGCTGCCCGTACTCGCGGTGCTGCTCCTCGTCGGCCTCGCCGCACACTTCCGGCACCGCAGGCGCGAGGTCACAGCAAAGGACTGACGAGGCGAGCTAGATTTTCGCAGAAGCGGGAAACACGCGGGCGATCACGCCATTCCTCCAGCAAAAGTCAGTCGCTTCGGCGGATGTATCCCCGTTGGACATCCGCGAGAGGTCCGGTGGACGCTTCATCATGCAAGATCAGGCTGATCTCGGCATTCAGCATGAAGGAGCGAACATCGGCATTGCTGGATCCGATGACGGCCATGCGGCCATCGATCGATACGTTCTTCGCGTGCAGCAACCTGTCGCGGTAGAGGTGGAGGCGTACGCCCGCCTCGAGCAGTTCGCTATAATAGGATCGCTGGGCAAGGTTCACGAGCCGCTGGTCCACGACACGCGAAACGACGAGGTCGATCGCGACGCCGCGTGCGACCGCGTTCTTGAGCGCGGTCAGCAGGGCTTCGTCTGGGATCAGATAGGGCGAGACAATGGTGATATTCTCTTGCGCCTCGTGAACGAGTTCGACGAGCAATCGCTCATAGCCGGGCACGCGGTAGTCTGGCCCACTGGGCATCGCCTGCAATTCTGAGGCGCCTGAGGCATCGGGCACGGGCAAGGCCGCGATGGTCTGTTCGGTCTCAAGGAACAAGTCGCTGGCAAAGACCGCATCGAGCGCGCAGACAACCGGGCCTTCAACCCGCGCTACGAGTTCGTCATTTACGATCCCGGGCTTGAAATCGCGGTTCACAATATTCTGCGACCCTACGAAAGCGACCCTGCCATCGATCAGGCACAGCTTGCGGTGATTGCGCAGATCGCTTCGCGCACGGCGAAGCGCCGCGAAGCGAACCGGCAGGACCAGGCGGGCAGTGACGCCTCGGTCCGCCAGCATCGGTAGGCTGCGTTTTGCCCAAGGGCGCGAGCCCAGCGCATCGATCAGGACGCGGACATCGACGCCGCGTGCATGTGCGCGGCCAAGGGCATCTGCGACTTTCTGTCCCGTCCGGTCGTCTGCGAAGATGTAGGTCAGCAGATGCACCCGAACATGGGCTGCATCTATCGCCGTCACCATAGCGTCGATCGTGCCGTCATAGTCCTCAAGCAGATGGAGGGCGTTGCCCCCACAGTTTGGAAAACCGCCCAGCCATTGTGCAAGCACAGCTGTCCGGGAAGGCGCGCTTTTGCTGCTCATCAGCGCCTGCCCGGCACTCTCCCGCTCCGGCGCCGCCCGCCTGAAGCGGTCCCGCCGCCAGGATGGGAACGCGGCCCGGCCGATCAGGCGGTACAGGATGAAGGCGGGCACCGGCAAGAACAGCACGAGAAGCAGCCAACTGCGCGCCGCTTCGGGCGGACGCCGCACCGGAATGACCACCACCATGATGAGCCGGATCGCCCATTCGAGCAGCAGATAAGCGAGCGTCAGGTTCGGGATGGAGATCATCGCGCGATGCTACCTGTCTCTGCTGCGTCGTGTCGATGCGCCCGTCAGATCACGCCCCCTTCAACCTTAGCGAACCATCAGGAGCGGGATGTCCGCCTTGGCGAGCAGGTGCCGGGTGGTTCCGCCTGCGAACCATTCGATCAGCTGGTTATGCCGATAGGCTCCCGTCACAAGCATATCCGCTCCCGCCAGATGGGCCTCAGTCAGGAGTTGCTGACCAAGGTTTTCGTGCGAGCGCGGCACGACGTGGAGCTGGTGCGCAATCCCTGCATCGTCGAGCAGCGCTTCCAGCTTGAGCGCCGGATCACCTGCATCGCCGATCCGAATAGCGGTGACGTCAGTGGCGCCTTCCAACCAGGGCGTGGCCGCCTCGATGGCGCGCCTTGCCGCATCGGAGTCGCTCAAGCCGGCAGCCACACGCGAAAAGCTCTGACCGGGCTGGGGCTTCCAGGAAACCGGGACGATCAGCACCGGTTTCTGGCTATCGAACAGCGCGGCATGCAGGGCGTCCCCGCCGTCCATGTTTCGCTCGTGGGCGATCACGACCAGCAGGTCGGCATTGTTCGCCTCCTGCGTCACCACGACTTGCTCATCCCCAACGATGGTTCGCCAGGCAACGGGTGGCGCGTCCTGGGCGGCTCCTGCGGTCCATGCCACGAAAGCCGTGTGGCAGGCGGCCGATCGCTCGCTGGCCGTGCCTTCCCAATGTTCGCGCAGACGCTGCATATCGACCTCTTCGCTGGCGGCAACGAGCAGGCCGGGATCGACCACGACATTCAGCGCTTCGATTGTACAGTCCCCCACGCTCTGCGCTGCGAGAACGGCTGCATTGAGGCATGTCGCAGTGCTGTCGGCTCCGACGATGACGGAAAGGATCTTTATGCTTTGCTCTCCTGATGCGGCCTTGCCGGGGCTTCGATCGACCAATGTTCGAGCTGTTTGTAGATGACCACCTTCGTCGACAGCAGGGCGGCATGCCGCTGGCAGAACAGTTCAAGATCGGCGCGGTGGCCGATCAGTTCGACGCACATGGTCAGATAGGGATTGCTCGTTTCCGCGCCCTGATCGAGCACCGGCCCGTGGTTGCTGAAGCCGTAATGGGTATGATGGGCTACGGCGTTCATCAGACCGGCAGCCTTGGCCTGGACGACAAGCTCACGATAGAGCGGGCGTGCTGACCACAGCTTCCATGCCTTGCGCGGCTCTGCCGTATCACGCGGCGCCATGTAGATACGCAGCATGCCGATCTCGCTGGACGTGAGAATAGCCGTGTCAGTCATTTTTACGAAGATCCTGCTTTGTGATCTGAGGGCGCGCGGCGCGAACGCTCCGCAGCGTAATGCCGGGGCTGATGGAAATGCGCGGATGCTTGGGGACGGCAATCTGCTGAGACAGGTAGATGCCGCTGTGGCCTGAGCACAGATAGGCGACGAAACAGGCTACGGCGATGTAGACGGCATGGGTAGCACCGAACAGTTCGATGCCCATGATGGTGCAGGCCAAAGGCGTGTTCGCTGCCCCGGCAAAGACAGCAACGAACCCGAGACCGGCAAAAAGATCGACAGGAGCGCCGAATAGGGTGCCAAGGGCGTGGCCGAGCGCCGCGCCGATGAAGAACAGCGGCGTTACCTCGCCTCCCTTGAAGCCGGTGCCCAGCGTCACGACCGTGAACAGCAGCTTGAGCGCCCAACTCCAGTAGTCAGGCCCCGGCGCGAAAAAGCCGGCGATGGTGGGTGTCGAGGCGTCGGGCGCCCAGACGCCGAGGCCAAGATAGTCGCGCGTACCGAGCAGATAGACCAGAGCGATCACCGCCAGGCCGCCCAGGAAGGGACGCAGCGGCCCGAAGCGGACGTGGCGCTTCACGAAGTCGCCGAAGCCGTGCGACAGTTCGGAGAACAGCAGGCCGACCAGTCCAAACGCCACACCGGCAACGCCCGCCTCGAGCAGAAGCACCGGGTCGACGGCAATCGGTCCGACCGCGCGCTGGAGATAGTCGATATGGTACAATCCGTGGTGGATTCCCCACTGGTGACAGGTCCAGTCGCCGACAATCGCAGCTATCAGTACCGGCACCAGCGCCCGATATTCCACACGGCCGACTGCCAGCACTTCGAGAGCGAAAACGGCGCCTGCCAGCGGTGTGCCGAAAACGGCCCCGAAACCTGCGGCAATACCCGCCATCAGGATGATGCGGGTACTCTCGGCATCAAGCCGAAACATCGTGG
>NZ_JBLZUS010000006.1:0-36668 GCF_048565505.1 Sphingomonas sp. TX0543 | reverse complement strand
GGCGACCTGTCCGACCGCTGGGCCACGCGCTTTGCCAACGGCAAGGCGCGCTACGAGGCACTCGAAACCTATGAATCTGATCGGTCCCTGGTCATCCTCGGCGCTGCGCTTCTGCACCTCAGAGATGAAGGCCCATGTCATCGGGCCGCACCTCGCCAGACTGCTGCGCGGCCAGACTATCATCAACGTGCTGGGACTGCGCCGCGACGAGAGCATCGCTCGGTCACGCACACCCGAATGGAAAGCAGACGCGCGCTACGCCGCTGCCGGCAATCCGCACGGCACCGCGATGATGCTGTGGAACCCGATCGCGCACTGGACGACACCACAGGTCTTCGCCGCGCACGATACGCTCGGCATCCCGCTGCACGTCGCCTACACCTGTTACCAGTCGTCACGACTGTCGTGCCGCTTTTCGTCCTTCAATCGCTCGGCGACGCCCCGGCATCGGCTTCGGCACCGGCGAACCGTCCCGCGCTGCTCCACCTGGTCGGCCTCGAGGCGACCTCAACCTTCTCGTTCCAGCCCGCACGCTGGCTCGCCGACGTCGCACCGCGTCACATACCGGGTAATTTGAGGAACCGGATTTCCCTCGCCAAGGCCGATGCCGCCGAGCGGCGACGGCTCGAAGCCGCGATGCCGCCCGACCTGCGCTACGTCAAAGGCTGGCCGCCGCGCATTCCCACCATCGAGGAGGCCGGCATCATCGCCGCGTCCCGCGCACCGATCCTCTCGCGGCACGGTCTCGCCGATCTCTATCCCAATGCCGGCGCGGTGCGAGACCGCTTTTCCGACCTGATCGCGCTGAAGCGTGCCGCCTGATCCAGAGCAAGGAGCTTTCATCATGCCCGATATCACCGATCTCCCCGTCATGACGCGCGCCGACGCGATCGCCGCGGGCTTCGCCGGCTACAACGACGTGCCGCACAAACCAATCGACGTGCCCGACGGCGCGTTCACGATCACGGCGAAGACCAGCGAGGGTCGCCGCGTCACCTTCTGCTTTCTCGAATCCACTTATGGTGGCCCGCCCCGCTTCATCGACATCCAGTTCCACGACCTTATCTGGACAGTCTGCGCCGACCGCAAATTTGTAGTAGGGTCGGTGATGGACGCCCACGGTAGGCAGTAATCAGGCTGGCCGTAGCGCTGACCCAAGAGCTGGCGAAGGCCAGCCTTATTACTGCCGGGCCATCGGGTGCATCGGTGTGAAGGTCAGCTTCCGGGTGGGGGGTCCGGGGGGAGGGTTTCGCGCCGGTGTCGACCATCATTGTTTGCGAGCGCCGCGCGGCCAAGGGTCTCGACGCGCATGTGCCACTGATCCTGTGTGGTGACGCGCTCTATGATCGCGATCTGGATCGCTTCTTTCTCGACCTACCGCTGTCGGGGGTCCGTTCGCGTCATTCGCTTCGCGCCTATGCTTATGATGTCGCGGTCTGGCTTCGCTTTCTCGATGCCTGTGGGAAGACGGTGTGGGAAGCAACCCGCGATGATGTATCCGCCTATCATCGTGAGCGACGACTCGATGAGGCTGATCACCGGATCATGGCGGCAAGTTGGAACCGGGCTGTGGCTAGCCTCGATCGCCTTTACCGCTGGGGCGAGGAACATGGTCTGATCGCCGAGGTGCCGTTCAGCCGGCGCGCCGTGTGGCGACCGGCCCAGGGAGGCCGGCGCGGCATGATCGCGGCGCGCAACGACGCCTATGAACGTGTTGCCAAGCGATCGGACGTGCGGTTCGTCACGATGGAAGACTACCGCGTCTTCCGCGAGATCGGCCTGCGCGGCCTTACCTCTGACGGCACGGAGCGCCCCGGTGCTCGCGATCGTAACGGGCTGCGCAACGCGCTGTTTGCTGATCTTCTCGTCACCACCGGCCTGCGCCTCGAAGAGGCGTCGTGCCTGCTCGCTGCCGAGCTTCCTTCGATCGACCGCGACGGCAACCGGGCCCAGCAGCTCTGGCTGCCTCTCCCGCCGCCGCTCACCAAGGGCGACCGAGGACGCAGCGTTCTGGTTCCGCGCCGGCTGCTGCGTCAGATCGCAGCCTATGTCGCCATCGAGCGTGCCTCGGGATTGGCCAAGTTCGCCGCGCGCGACGGTGTCACCAAGTTCGCCCGACCGATCCCTGTCACCCGCGCCGGTCTCGACCGCATGCGCGATGTCTGCACACCGGAGGAACGATGCCGCCTAATCCTGTGCGACGAGGATGGAACGCCCTGCGAGCCAGCGGCGCTATGGCTGACCGAGGTCGGGCAGCCTGTCCGCCCTAACTCGTGGGAGGTGATTTTCACCCGCGCCTGCAAGCGGTGCGCGGAGAATGGCTTCCCGCTGTCGATCAGTCCGCACCAGCTTCGCCACGCCTTCGCCGTCCATATGCTCGCATTGCTGATCCAGCAGCGGCTGCGCGAAGCGGCATTGCCAGCGGGACCAATGGAGAGCTATCGGCTGATTTTGGGCGATCCGCTGCAACAGGTACAACGCCTGCTCGGCCACGCGAGCCTCACCACCACCTATATCTACCTCGACCATATAGCGACCCGCGCCGATACGGTGGATGCTGCCGTCGAGGAGTTGCTCGCGCTGCTGCCGGGACAGCAGGGCGCATGAGCGGGCGTCCCCGAAAGGGCCGTCCTGTGATCTTCGCGTCGATCACGCCGGAGCCACAGAAGCCCGATCCGGTACTCGGCCTTAAGTTCACCATCGAGGCGCGATATGGCGGCACGGTCCTGGTCGATATGACAAGGTTCAATCCTCGCCCGCTAGCGATCGCCTTTGCCGGCGCACTGCGACGATTGGCCGCGCTCGGCGGCCCCTTGGGAGCCGCCACGACTGTCAGACAGTATGGGTATGGCTATCGGCGGTTTTTCGCCTGGCTGGGTGACCAAGCTCCCGAGGTGGTCGGTCCCGGTGATCTGCGTGCGATCCACATCGATGGCTTCGCGGAAGCGCTCGAACGGAGCGGGATACGCGCGGGAACTTGTCACGGAACGGTCAGCATGATCGTCAACACGCTACGCGTAATCGAAGCCGACGGGCGCGACTGGATCGCGCCCGATCTGCAAAAGCGGCTACGCTATATTCTGGCCACCTCGGTCGGCTGTTCGACCCCGCGCGATGCGTACAGCCCATTCGTAGCGCGAGCACTGCGCGACGCAGCCCGGATTGACGTCGAAGCAATGTTTCGTCGTCTCCGCGTTGAGGATCGCACCGACGACGACAAGCCAGCAATCGTGAGTGCGCGAGCCAACGTTGAAGCGATCATCGCTCGCGATGGCTCTATCCTGACCGACCAGCGCGACATGGTAAACCTATATGCCTTGCACAGACGACACGGTTTGCCATCCGACGGGTTCAGCGCTTACATTCATGGCCGGCATCATTTACTTGGCTCCGATCTACCGTCTTTGCTCGTCATGCTCACGCTCGACACCGGTTTAGAGCCCGAGTGCCTAACGGCGCTGACCGTGGACTGTCTCGCCAATGCACGTGCCGGCACTGTGGAACTGCGCTACCTGAAGCGCCGCGCGGGCGGCGCTGCGCACAAGAGTATGCGCGTCCGCGACGGCGGTAGCGGAACGCCCGGCGGGCTGATCCGCCGCCTGATCGACATCACCTCCGCCGCTCGTAAGCACCTGCCCGGCGATTGTCTCTGGACCTATCATCAAAAGGGAGGCCTTCGGACAGGTATCTCTCTTGGGAACATGCGCGTCACGGCCTGGGCCGCGCGGCACAATATTGTCGATGACGACGGCAAACCGCTCCACCTATTGCTTTCCCGGCTCCGCAAGACCCACAAGGCGCTGTGGTACACCAAAACTGAAGGCCACATGGCTCGCTTCGCTGTCGGACACTCCCGTGAGGTCGCCGCGCGGCACTATGCCGATCTCCCATCGCTCCGGCCCCTGCATGAGGCGACCGTCGCTGATGCGTTCCGCGAAGCGCTGGCTACGGCGATGCCGATCGTCCTTGCGCCTTCAGCCGAACAGGCGCTGCGCGAAGCGCCCGCACAGGCCTTGCCGCTGACGCCGGCGGGTACAGTGGGTTCGTTACTCGACGGCGAGCAGGATGTCTGGCTCGCAGCTTGCGCAGGCTTCTATAGTAGCCCCTTCACCGAAGCCGGATCGCCGTGCGTGCAGCCCTTCTGGGGTTGCCTCGATTGTCCCAACGCCGTCATCACCGCGCGCAAGCTTCCCGCCATTCTCGCCTTCCTCGCGTTCGTCGAAGAGCAGCGACGGGGCCTGCTGGCGAGCGACTGGGCGGTCAAGTTCGGTCATGTCCATGCCCGCATTACCCGCCAGATCCTGCCGGCCTTCTCCGATATCGTAATCACCGATGCACGCCAGCAGATGAAGAACGAGCGGCTCTATTTGCCGCCGGAGGCACAAGGATGACCGCGCCCGCTCATGTCCGCGCGCTGGCATTCGACGATCGCCCAGTGCTGGCGAGCGCGCCGCTGAAGCCGGGCTATACCCGCGAGGAGCTATCGCGCGTCGGCGATCCAAGCTGGGATCTCGGTCCCGCTATCTTTCGTGAGAACACCCAGCGCACCCAGATGATGGTGCATTTCGACTTGCTCGAACATGCCGATATGCAGGCCGCCATGCGCGCCTATCTCTATGCGCGCCTCAACGTCGATCTTCCCGGCTACGCCCCAAAGTTGCCGCCAACGTGTATCCGTCACGCGTTCGACCGCGCACGCCGTTTCTTCGCCTTCGTTCGCCTGAAGCTCAAACGGCTTGATCTTGCACGCATCGATCCGGCGTTAGTCGATGCTTACGCCCGTCATCTTCGTGACGATCTCGCCCTCCTACCCGAAGTAGTCGGCCAACACCTGCAATCAGTCTCCCATCTCTATCACTATCGCGACCACTTGCCCAACGGTGGTCTCGCTTTCGAACCTTGGGCCGGACAGGCACCCGCTCGCGTCGCAGGCCACCGGTACGTCGTTGAGAACCGCACGCCGCGATTTCCCGAGAATGTTATCGCCGCGCTGCTCGCCTGGTCATTGCGCTACGTCAGCATCTTCGCCTACGACATCCTGGCGGCTCGAGAGGCGCTCGATCGTCTCGAGGCGCGCCGCACCCGGCTGCTCGCCATCGAGCGTCGACTGCCGAACTCGGAGCGGCGACGGCGACAACATGCTCGCCTCGAGCGCCATCTCGCCCGCCGAGCGCGGCAAGGCCGTGGCGTGCCGATTTGGGGTATGCAAATCTGGGCCGCAAAGAACAGCAACGTCGGCGCGCAGAAAGCAACGCCGACGATTAACTACCATCTTCTCGAGCTTCACGCCTGTGTCGATGCTGCGGCGGAGCCGGCCATGAGCTTCCGAATCGACAGGCGTTCGCGCGCCATTATCGCGGCTGCCGTCGCCAACCTCGGTGTCGAAACAGGCGGAATGGACACGCCGATCTCAATTGATCCCGACAGTGGTCAGCCCTGGTGCGCGCGCTTCGACGTGAAGACTCTCGCACGTGAAGAGCAGATGCTTCAGGTCGCTGCCTATATAGTGTGCGCCTATCTCACCGGCATGCGCGACTCCGAGGTCCAGGCGATGCGGCTCGGTTGCCTCTCGATTGAGCGCAGCGAGGACGGCCTGCTCGAGCAATTCCGTATTCGATCGACCATCTATAAGCGTCGCGCAACCACAGGTGAGGCGGCAAGCTGGGTAACGATAGAGCCGGTAGCAGACGCCATAGCGGTGCTCGAACGCCTGGCGTCGGCAAGGTCGACACGCTCCGGTGGCAGCGATACGCTTTGGCCAGCATTACGCTCCAGTTCCGGCAGGACGCATCTGTCAGTTGATGTGATACGCCATCTCAACGCGTTTCGCGATCACGTCACCACCGCCTTCGGCAGCGCCGACATGCCGATCGTCCCGGCCGGACCCGATGGCAAGCCATGGCACATCACACCGCGCCAGTTTCGTCGCACCATCGCGTGGCATATCGCTAACCGTCCTTTCGGCACCATCGCCGGCATGATCCAGTATAAACACGCCTCGGTTGCCGCTTTCGATGGCTATTCCGGAACCAGCAGATCCGGGTTTCGCGCCGAAGTCGAGGCAGAGCGCCAGCTTGGGCAGCTTGATGACCTGTTGGATTATTTCGACCGACGGCGAGGCGGCGCATCGCTTGGCGGTCCGGCAGGACCGCGCATCGCGCGGACTCTCGACGAGGCCGCGGACGCACTCGGTCCTTTGCCTGCCATGATCGCCGACCGAGCAAGGTTACGTGTGATGCTCGCCAGCGTCGCGCGTACCCTCCATGTTGGGCAGCTCGCCGATTGCTTCTTCGATCCTGCGACGGCGCTCTGTCTTAAGCGCGTGACGACCCGCGATCCCTCGCAGCCGCTTACCGCGCTATGCGAGCCGACCCGCTGCCCCAATGCCTGCATCACCGCGCGCCATAGGCCGGCATGGGAACGCGCGGCTGTCGATGCCAAGTCGCACTTACGCGAGCGACGCATATCCGATCTCCAGCGTCAGGCCCTCCGGAACGAACTTGACCGTCTGAATGCGGTAATTGCCGGGATCGATCCTCGCGAGCCGTAGGCCCGGCAGCATCGCTAACCTCTTCACCAAAACTACGCCTTCCCGACTCATCCTGTTCCCGGTTTCTCATTTACCGCCATCCCCGCGCCCGTGCCGAAAGAGTACCCTTCAGCCGACCCCGGGGGTTCTGAAAGTCAGCGAGAAAATGACCGAAATAAGAATGGCTGGCCGATCTCGAAATGGTGGTTTACTGGCGAATGTTGACAGATTACTGCACGTTGCCTTCGATGTGGCGCATCGCCGACAACGAAGTTTTTCTACCGGTCTGCAAGCGCCCCGTTGCGGACATTAAGCAAGGCGGCTCAGATCAGTGCCGCATCACATCATTTGAGGCGAGGGAACTTCAGAAATGGGCTCACTCGCTGCATGGTAGCGTCTACCTCAAGCGTCATACAAAGTTCCCGTCTCTCGGCCAGACAGTTTTCGGGGGCAGAAGGTTCGTTAACCGCTATAATCTGCAGTTCTGCATCCCCTCCAGCGCTATGTTTGGAAGACGCTCCGCCAAGGCTTACATATGACTGCTTACCTTTCTGATTAATGATCTGGAAATACTTGAACCCTGCCACCTTGCTGAGTTCTGCTGCCCGATAGAGTGCAATATTAAAAGCGCTGCCTTCCGGAGCCCTTCCGTTGACACCGGCTATTACTTTCCATGAATTTTGACCTATCAATTTGTCTTTATATCCACCAAACATACCCCATCGTTGATACTTCACTTGGCGAATATCTTGCGCTGGCAAGGTGGACGGAACAGTAATTAAACCCATCACTGCAGCCGCTATCAAATATCGCATGATGCCCCCGATTTTTCAGCTATTTGGCCGTCACGATTGGCCAACCCCTCTCGTCAAATATCATCGGTAATTCTGGATTGCGACCCTTATCCAGCGACCCTAAGCTCACGGTCCGCTCACCACCCCTTTCGGCCTTTCCCGGCGCGGCCATGGGCATCGGTCAGCGGAAGGGCGGCTTACCGCAGCGCGGCAAGAAAAGCGGTCTGGCGGCTCGCGCCCCGTTGCGGGCATTCCAAATCACGGTATGTGAATGCAATGATCGAGCGCGTATTCGTTCCTGCCGCCGCCACAATCTTGAGCCTCGGCTTTTTTCTGGCGGGCTTGATCGCGGTCGCTCTCATTTTTTTCAATACCGCGATGCCATGCAGGCCGGAAAGCGTATTCTACACAATCACGCGGATCGGGGCGGTGATAGCTCTGTTCGCAGGCGCGGTTCTGATGGAGAGATTGAAACTCGCGCCCTCCACCCGGAAGTTTATGGTCGGCCTTGCTATACCTCTGCTCGCAGTTGGACTCCACGCCGTTGCGATGAAGCAGGATGCAAATGCCCAAAGGTCATGCCTCGCGCAGAGGAATGGCAACTGACCACCCAACACGGCCGTAATATGGCTCAATTCGAAACGCCAAATCTTGCCATCTGTTGAAGGGCTCAGACGAGTGCCGGTAGGCATGAGCAAATGACACGCCGAGCACGATGAACTCCGCCTTCGGCGGTTGCGCTTGGCACAGTGACAAAGTGCAGTAGCGCTTTGCCACTGTGCCAAGCGCCCAAGTTGGCTTGACTGTCAGGATATATGATCGCGGCACCACGATCCCCAACGCCGATAACGGGGTATCACCCACCTTCAACGCGTTCGCGATCACGCGTGGCGGCAAGTTCGTCGCCGACAGTCGACCGCTCGACGAAGAGATCAAGCCCTCGATCCTCGTGCTGATGCTCGACAAGGCCGGGGAAGAACCCGCGCGATCCGCGACCAACCCGGCGCCGATGTCGGACATTGACCTCGCTGCGCTGCTGACACGCGCGGCCGAAGTCGTGGCTGCGCCCGACAGCCGGATCGCGTCGCATCGCAACACGCTTGCCGGCCAGCTCATCGCCGAGGCCGCGATCAGGCGGGCGCGCCCGTCATGACCACCCCCTCGCGCAGCGACGGGATGCACGTCGCCCATACCGCAACGGGCTGGGTCGTGTTCGACAACAGCTTGTCACACCCCTCTCGCCTCTCGGGCGCCTATCCGTCGCGCGCCGCGGCGACCGCCCGCAAGCGGGCGCTCGCGCGTGCGCTGCGCCACCAGCGTCCCGACGAAGCACCGGACGTCTGAGGAAGGGGAAGGGGGACCGGCTGTTATGAACCGGGAGGATCATCCGACCCGGTGACAACCGGAGCTGACCCCATGCGCAGCATCCTCGCCTTCTACGAAATCGACCGTGCCTGGGGCGGCCCCGAGGAAGGGGGATGGTGTGCGCCGTTGCGGCGCGAGAAAGGAGTGCGTCTGATGACGTGATGTTTGTTGGCAATGACATCTGTCTGCCGAGCTTACCGGTGCCTTCGGGCTGAAACTCCGAAAGGGGAACGGGACCATAGCATGCTCGGAAAAGGCCCAAAGTGGACAGTCGCATGCGAAGCGGCGGGTCAAGGCAAGACGGTTATGGTGAACGCTACACTGCGTGAAGCCCAATCTCTCGCGGCCTAACCCTTGGCGGCGAGGAAAGCGACTGAGACCTCGCACCGACGTGTCGAGCCCCACGTACCATCTCGGGCTCGAGAAGCGGGCATGTCCATACCAGCGGCATGCCCGGCCAACCTTGTCGGCGTGACCTCCCTCGGAGGACTAGAGATGAAAAGGCCGCCTAAGACCGTTCATGTATATCCTTTCACGCGTAACTACGGGATCGCCTGTAGCTGGTCGACTTGTCGACCTGTATGGCGACGGAGCCGCAATATTACTCAAACGCCCGGAGTAATGTCCGGGACAGCTTCCGCTTCGGCGGGGGACGGTAGGCCGTATAAGGGCGGGGCGACCCGTCCGAAAGCGCAACCAACCGGGGGAAGTGCGGCAGCTTCGATCCAGTCACGCTTCTTGGCGGAGGTATGCTGATGCAACCCGATGCTGCCCTGAAAAGGCTGGAATCACTTGGAACGATTGCCCTGACCGGCAAGCGTATAAACGGTGCTTTTCGATTGCTTCTGTCCCGCTCGTTGTGGGGCACGGCGTTGGCACGCATCCAACAGAACCGCGGGGCCGAGACCCCGGGCATCGACGGGGTTGCGGTGACCGATCTCGACGAAAGTCAGATCGACACCGTGATCTCCCAACTTGCAGAGGGCAAATATCGCCCCCAGCCGGTCAGGCGAGTCTACATCCCAAAGGCCAACGGCAAAACGCGACCGCTTGGCATCCCTACGGCGACCGACCGACTGGTTCAGGAAGTCGTGCGGATGATCCTCAATGAAGTCTATGAGCCGATCTTCTCGGATCGGTCGCATGGGTTTCGGCGGGGACGGTCCTGTCACACGGCGCTGGATCACGTCCGCAAGACGTGGCGCGGCGTGAAGTGGCTCGTCGAAATCGACATTGAAGGATACTTCGACAACATCTCCCACGAGAAGTTGTTGAGCCTGCTGGAGCAGCGGATCGATGATCGGCGCTTTATCGCGCTGATCGGGAAGATGCTGAAAGCAGGGTATCTTGAGCAGCTGCGTTTCCATGAAACCTATAGTGGGACGCCGCAAGGGGGCATCGTTTCGCCCCTGCTCGCCAATGTCTATCTGCATGAACTGGACGGCTTCGTCGCCGGCCTGATTGCGGGCTTCGATAAAGGTGCTCAACGGCGTAAGTCCGCCGATTACAGGCATCTACAACGCCGTTCCGAATATGCCCGGAAGCGCGTCAACTCACTGCGTGCTGCCGGGCGGGATGACGAAATCCAGCCATGGTTGGATCGCATCAGGGAAACCACAGCGGCCATGCGCAAGCTACCCGCGACGGACCCATTCGATCCAGACTTCAAGCGTCTGCGCTATGTCCGGTATGCCGACGATTTCCTCTTCGGGGTTATCGGCAGCCGGGCCGAGGCCGAGAAAATCAAGACCGAGGTCGAGGGTTACCTCGCCGCGAACCTGATGCTCCGCACCTCGCCGCACAAGAGCGGGATACGCGACGCCAAGAAGGGAGCACGGTTCCTTGGCTATGACGTGCGCACCAGAACGGCATCGGACCGGCTCGTCAAACAACGAGTCAAACCCGGTATCGTCGCAACGAAACGGACGGTCACGGATCATATCCAACTGCTCGTTCCTCGCGACAAGGTGCAAGCGTTTAGCCTGCGGCACGACTACGGTCAGTATGATCTAAGTCATGCACGGAGCCGTCCGAAATTGCTCCACATGGACGACGCGGAAATCGTCAAGGTCTACAATGCCGAACTTCGCGGCTTCGCTAACTATTATGCGTTGGCGGTGGACGTGAAGCGCGCGCTCAGCAAGCTGGAGCACCTCTGGCGAGGTAGTCTGTTCAAGACCCTCGGAAACAAGCACCGGATCAGCCTTGTCGCTGCTCTTCGGCGCTTCAGGGTGGCTCCGGGTCGATATGCAGCGCGCTTTGGCGTTGGAAAGGATGAGAGGAGGGTGCCGGTCTGGCGCTTGGCTGAAGTCGAAAGGCAACCCGTCATCTGGGCGTCGATCGACCAAGTACCGCGCACCGAGGCGCTCCGGTTTGCCAGGACCAACCTGACGGACCGGGCGCTTGCCGACGCATGCTCAACATGCGGAAGCACGGAAGGACCGTTTCATCTTCATCACAGCAATCCCGTTCGACGAATGAGGCACGGTCCCGTGCATCGGCGGCTTGCCGCTGAGCGGAACCGGAAGGTGCGGGCACTCTGTGTGTCCTGTCACCAACTCCTTCATGCGGGAAAGCTGCCGGACATGCGTTCCGTGACACGCGAAGCGGAGAGCCGGATGCAATGAAAGTTGCACGTCCGGTTCGGAGGGGGGAGGTGGGATGTCCTCTCGCAGGCGTCACCCCTCCTACCCTACGGTACGACACCGGCACCTTCGTCCGCGTGATCGCCCTCCATTACCACGACGAGGCCGCGGTCGCGGCGATGCGCCGCGCCAACCGGCTGCTCGAGCGCCTGCAGCGGCATCGCCCGCCGGTGGATTCGGCTGCCTACACCGGCGGACGCTTCCGCGCCTTCAGCTTCTCCGGCCTCCCGCCCACGCGGTTTCCCGCACGTCGCCCGGAATATTCCTGACCCAGCAGAAAGGGACCAGCCCATGTATCGCGTCCATTATTTCGACACCAGCGAAGCCGCGCATGACGCCTGTCTCGATGACGGTCCCTGCATCGAGGAAGGCGACGTTCTCGCCATCCTGTCGGAGGGCGTCATCGGTCTCGCCTCGACCGATCCGATCGCCGTCACCCTCGACCCCGGCGCACTGCGCATCGTCCGCCCGATGGCGATGGACGTGCTGCTAGCAGAACTCGTCCACGGCGCCTCCCAGATCCGCCGCGCGGTCGCGACCGCCCTCCTGCACCATTTGCCCGTGCAGCCCCATTTCCTCGCCTTCGTCGCGCCGGCGCTGCCCTATCCCTATCCGCAGACCGTCGTCGCGCTCTCGTTCGACGATATCATGCTGACGATCGATGCGATCCACCACCGTATCACGGCGCTCGAACGCCGGTTGGGGACACTCGAATCCGACAGCGCGCACGCCTTCTTCCTGCAACGCTCGATCGATCATCTGTCGGCCGCCCGGAAGCGCCTCATGCGACATCCGCGACCGCCTCGCTGAACGGCACGGCATCGCCTCGCGACGATGCCGGCACCGGCTGCGCCGGAAGGAGAGAGGGACCGGATCGGCATCCTGGACATGGGGTCCGGGCATTTTGCCGAAAGGTCACGATCATGTGCATCGATCCCAACGCCGAGCCCGTCGCCTTCGCGCTCGACACCAAACTCTGCCACCTCCTCCCCACGCTGACCGAGCCGCACCGCGAGGCCATCGCCCAGGATCTCGCGCGCACCGCCATCTTCATGGCGACCGCAATGGCGGCCGACATGGCGCAGGACGCGGTGAACGGCCTCGTGCCGATCCCGAAGATGCCGACGCTCGGCAAGCCGCCCGCACCCGCGCTGGTCCCACAGGCGCAAACGCCGCGCGATACCGTGCTGCTGACCCCCGCGGTCGCGCCCGTCGTCACGATCAAGGCCAAAACGACCGACGTCACCGTCGCCGGCTTCGACCAGCGTCAAGGCTACACGTTCGGGATCGACAACAAGTCCGACCGGCTGATCGACATCCGCCACGCCGGCAAATGCTGGTGCATCGATCCGAGCGACGAGGCGACCGACGTCGTCAGCCGCGCGATCGGCGCGCTCGCCGCGGCGCACGCCGATATCGGCACCGCGCTCACCGACCAGCTCGCCCACTGAGCACCGACATCGTCCGCCTGCCGCACGATCCACCGTCCGCGTGAAGACGCGGTCGGTGAGGGGCGCTCATCGCGCCCTGCCCGGCCGAAGGGCCGGGGAGGGGAGGAGGATTGAAGATCGGTGTCGAGGACATGGGGTCCAGCACGACATCACAGGAGACACGTCATGAACATCGGTCAGATCAAGCAGAACGACGCGGGCATTTTCATGGGCCGCATTTCCACCCTCGCCGTCGCGATGACGATCGCGCTCAAGCCGGTCCAGTCGTCCAACCCGCGCGCGCCGCGCTACGAGATCCACGCGCTCACCCCGGGCCGGACGTGGGTGCAGGTCGGGGCGTTCTTCGAACTCACCTCGAACAACACCGGCGAGGCGTTCCTGAACGGCCGCATCGACGATCCGTCGCTCGCCGCGCCGCTGCAGGTCTCGGCCTTCCGCCAGGACGACGGCTCGTACAACGTCGTGTGGCAGCGCGCCCAGAAGCGCCGCGATGTCGGTGCCGCGCTCGGCGTCAAGGCGGATGACGATCTGTCGCCGCCGTTCGGCGCCGATGGCGGCCCGGTCGGCAACGGCCCCGATCACGATGCGGGCACCACCGACAACGGCCTGGGCGAAACCACCGCCCCGGTCGAGGAGCCGGTCGGCAAGGGCCGCGGTCGCCGCCAGCGCGTCGCCGAGGACGCCTGATCCACCCCCGGTGCCGTGCACTCCCTCACGGCACCGCATGGCGCACGGGCGCGCCCCCTTTCGCTCCCGCACGCCGAAACTCGGGGCAACGCCGGCACACGGCGTCGCCCTTTTTTTGCTTCATGGGCTCCAGTCCCGATTCAACACCGTATCGGATCGATAATTTAGCTATTCCTTCGCTTTATCGCCGTATAAGCACAGGATATCGCAGTTCGAACCTGGGCCACGCTCAAGGGAAGGGGGTGATGAATGGATAGCCGGGCGAATGGTGATGACACCGCTCGCGGGACCGGCACGTCCACTTCATCACGAGGTCCCGACATGGCCGACCGCGTCTCCGTCTCCATTACGATCGGGGGAAACTTCCCGCCGATCGACTGCCCGAACTGTACAAACTCGCCGATTTCTACGGCCTCTCGACCGAATGGGGGGAGAACCGCTTGAATCCGTTACATCCGGCGAACCCCTGCGCCTCCATGCTCACGAGGTCCAGAACGGCAATATCGAGGATATCGAGGACTTCTGCTGCACCAACGACCTTCCGTTCAGGACGTGGTCGGGAGGCTCGCCCGGGTCGTTCTCGCCCGAGGTTCGGGTCTGGCCAGGTCATGGTCCGCGCGCGATATTCTCGGCCGACGACAACGAAAGCGTCGTGCTGACGCTTCAGGAATACAATGCTCTAGGTGACCTCGCCGCGATCGGTGAGCACTTCCGGTTGGGTGGCTTCAAACCGCCTGCGCTCTCCATCGTCCCGGGAAAGCCTGAGACCGATAGCTAACAGCGCCATCGGCACATCCTCCTGACCTAGCCCGATCCGCGTCCCGCACGCACCACCGTCCGCGTGAAGAACGCGGTCGGTGAGGGGCGCTCATCGCGCCCTGCCCGGCCGAAGGGCCGGGGAGGGGAGGAGGATTGAAGATCGGTGTCGAGGACATGGGGTCCAGCACGACATCAGGAGACACGTCATGAACATCGGTCAGATCAAGCAGAACGACGCGGGCATCTTCATGGGCCGCATTTCCACCCTCGCGGTCGCGATGACGATCGCGCTGAAGCCGGTCCAGTCGTCCAATCCGCGCGCCCCGCGCTACGAGATCCATGCGCTCACCCCGGGCCGGACGTGGGTGCAGGTCGGCGCGTTCTTTGAACTCACCTCCAACAACACCGGCGAGGCGTTCCTCAACGGCCGCATCGACGATCCGTCGCTCGCCGCGCCGCTCCAGGTCTCGGCCTTCCGCCAGGACGACGGCTCGTACAACGTCGTGTGGCAGCGCGCCCAGAAGCGCCGCGACGTCGGTGCCGCGCTCGGGGTCAAGGCGGACGATGGCGAACCCGCGCTGCCTTTCACCGCCGATGGCCGTGACGTGGCGACCTCGGGCGCAGGCGATGACACCGGAGACGGGCTGGGTGCCAGCACCGCGCCGGTCGACGAGAGGGTCTGACCGGCATCGGGCGGCGCTGACGCGTCGCCCGTATCGCCACCTCGACGGGGATCGCTTCATCGCCGAAGCGGTCCCTGTTGCCGTTAGTGCCTGTTGCAGCCGCGCGGTCCGTGGTGTACGGATTGTCTTCCGTTTTACGGAAGATACGGATTCCCATGTAACAGAAAGATGGCCGTTACAACATTGGCAGGACCAGATGAGGGTCCCATCCTGGAGGGACGCAGGGCTTAATCGATCCCCGGCCGCGTAACGAAAGATGAGGGAAACCATGACCCCTACAATCGAAAAGGCCAGATCGACCGACGTGTCGAAGCGGTTCGGCTTCTATTACGACGAGGCGATGACGCATCCGATCGCAATCGAGCGCAACGGCGCTGCCCGCGTGGTCATGCTACCCGCCTCCGAGTTCGAACGCTTGTCCCGCCTCGATCACCTCGCGCTCTCGCCGCAGGAGTTGAGCGATGAAGCCATCCACGCCATCAGGACCGCGACGCCCAGCGCCGGGTCCGTCCAGAACGATCAGTACGTCGATTGAACCGCAAGCCGGTGACCTGATCTGGTATTTCTACCTCTGGCGGCATGAACATAACCGGGGCGACGAGGACGGCTCGAAACTCCGCCCCTGCATGGTGGTTGGCAGCTATCGCTCAGCCGGAAGGCTCCGTGTCCTGATGGTGCCACTGACGACGCGCGATTATTCACCGGCTGCATCCATCCCTCTGCCGCCGCGATTCATTGAGGCCTTCGGCCTCGATGACCGATCACGCATCGTGTGGGACGACGTGAACGATTTCGCATGGGTCGGACCCGACGTTCGCGCCGGTAACGACGGTAGCACCATCATCGCCGAGGTGCCGAGCCGCATCGTACAACGTGTCGCGGCGCTGATCGTCGAGCATCGGATCACCCCCACCCGGCGAACCGAGTAGGCGATCGATCCTCGCCAACCCGAAGGGCGGCGCCCGCAGACACAGCCCGGTTCGCTGACCGGACGGATAGATCATCACAATCGGCGATGATCTCGCAGCCGGGCGGCGCGTAAAGCCGTCGCTGTCCTGCCAGCGGGTATCGGCAGGCGTTTAACCCCGATGGCGATGAGGACGCCCAGGTCCGATGCGGTTGCCGGCGATCGCCCTGGCGAGGGTCGGCCGTCGGGCGACCTTGCGGCATCCGGTCTCCTTGCCGGTGCGTCGTCGCCCGGGCGCGGCCGTCCTTGTCGAGCTTCGGAGCGGCACCACGTCGGTCAGCGAGCGACGCTGGCGGCACGCCTGCCTTCGCGCCGGGTCGTTCGGGGGTACGGGTCAGGCGACCGACATGAGCGGTTCACGAGGTTTGTCCATGGCAATGCCTGCGGGAACCTTGGGCTGATCGACGGCCCATCCGCCGTTTCGTGTCACCTGCGCCGCGCCCCGGGGCCTCGCAACCCCTTTGGCAGGGCCGTGTTGCCGCGCTTCGCGCGGCTGCCCGCACCACCCCTGCAAAAGGGGTTCCCCTCCGGTCGACCAGGCCCGCCGCCTGCGCGCCGGCCCAGCTCGCCCTCCGGTGCGACGCCCCGAACCGCGACGCCCTTCAGGTGACACCGGCGGACGGACCGCCGACCAACCCAAGGAGGCAATGCCATGAACAACGTGAACCTCGTCGGCCGCCTGACCCGCACCCCCGAACTGCGCGAAGTCAATCGCGCCACCAGCGTCGCGACCATCTTCGTGGCGACCGATCGCCCGAAGCTCAACAAGGACGGCCACACCTACAAAGGCGACGACGGCTTCACCGTCAAGGAGACCGAATACCACAAGGTCACCTGCTTCAACGGCCTCGCCAAGGCGATCGCCGGCAACCGCAAGAAGGGCGACCTCATCGCCATCGAGGGACGCCTGCACTACACCCGCTGGCAGGACAGCGACGGCAACGACCGCTACGGCTGCGAGATCATCGCCGATCGCGCCGAGTTCTACTGACCGGCCAGCGAACCGGGCGGCGCCTGCGGGCGTCGCCCTTCGCGCATGCTTCATCATCGCCCGCGCAGGACGCCTCGCCCACGGTGCTTCGCACCGCGGCCTTGCGCCAGCGCGCGCTCACCTGAAAGGTCCGGCACCATGACCGTCCAGCGCGACATGTTCGACGGCGACCCGTTCGCGCCCGAGCCGATACCTGCGGCACCGGACCCGGTCGCTCGGGTCGACGAGCCGGCACCCGCCGGCGGCGACCACGACGGCAATGCCGTCGCGCTCGCCCCGCTGGCGGTGCCGTGCGGCTTCCGCAACCGTCGCAATGAACCCTGCCGGCGTCTCGCCGAGCGACCCATCCTGATGAACGGCCAGCCCTTCGTCCATCGTGGTCACCAGCTGCTCCAGTGTCCGCGTTCCTGCTGGCTCGACGATGACAGTGCCGTCGAGCCGGACATTGCTGACCGGGTCGATGAAGATATCCGGTTCGCAAGCGAACCGGATATCCAGACCGACCCGCACGGCGAGGACCCCGATGCACACCGCGATCCGGATGATCCGGGAATCCAGGAAATGCCGGATTACGATGCCGGGGATGACGGTGGCGAGTATGAATGGGACTGATCCTGCTGATCCTGCTGTGCTGGCTGTGGGACGGCCGTAGAGGGGCAGGGCGGGGCGTCCCGCCTTGTGGGCGGGACCGGGCTCTATTCGGCCCTGGCGGGCCTCACGGAGCCCCCTGGCGGGGTCTCCGTAGGGTAGACGCGAGACGCCTCTTTCGAGGACGCCCCAGCGCCTCCCCCCGAACCGTGCTTGCACCTTTCAATGCACACGGCTCTCCATTCTGACAGGCATCCGGCCACCGTGATGCGCAACATGACACTTGTGGCACAGGACGACTGTCCTGCGCCGTCGTGCCGATTGTACCCAAGGCGTCAGTTGGTCGCGTCGCTTATCTTTCAGGCGATTGGGATGATGCATCTCGAACGGACCATCGGTGTCGCCGCATGCCTCGCATTGCTCGGCACTCAGGCGCGTGACCAGATCGTTCGGGCTCTGCGCAAGGCGAGAGCCTACCGTGATGGAGTCGACGAGGGGGTTATCCCACGTCTTCACGATCAGATGCTTCAGTTTCCACACCTTATGGACGCGCGGCTCGCCCCGAACCACGGTGATAACACCGTGATCCGACCCCATCTTCAGATATTCCTCGGCCTGCCGCCTCGTCGAGCGTCGCCGGCATGCTACAGTCGCAAAGAGGCTCCTGAGCATGACCAGCTCCAACTTGTCGAGTGACGCTTTCACGCCATCGGCGATCGCATAATAGTTCGCGAAGCCCCGGAACTCTGAGTTATAGGCAACGATAATCTCCGCCACACTGGATTCCATGAGTTGCGGACGCACTCGGCCATTCCTCATGTCGAGGTTGCCGAGCTTTTTGCGCCTGCAAAACGCATAGACCCGGTTTCTTGGCACCCACAGCTTGATGTTCCCCCGCGTTGGCCGACGAAGGATGCGTCGCATCCCGCCGCCGACCTTCTGACGCCCCGCCATTGAACCGGGAGAGCGCAACGTGAAGGCGCATACATGGAAGCCAAGAAAGGGCGATCCCCTCGACGCATCGCGAACCCCGGTTTTCTCCGGTGATACCGCCAGATTGAGCCGATCAGCAAGGAAGTGCTGTATATCGGCCATGATCCGGACGGCCTCCGCCTTGCTGCCGATCACGCCGACGAGGAAGTCATCGGCATAACGGCAATAGCGCAGGCGGCGGAAGTTGGGGTCCATTTGATCAACGGATGATATCTTCCGTCGATCCCGATTGATGGCTTCGATCCGAGCAAGACGGGTTCGGACCTCTGCCTCATCCGCGCCAACGGCACGGATTGCATCGATCTCCTTGCGAAGTGCGGCGATTTTCTGGCTTTGGACAACATATGCGGGATTGGCCCGCCGTTTGACGCCCTTGTCGAAGCGAGCCCGCATTTCCTCCATGAACAAGTCAAGCTCATGAAGATAGATGTTGGCAAGCAAGGGCGAGATGACCCCGCCCTGTGGAGTGCCGCTATAGGTCCGCTCGAACTTCCATTCGTCCATGCACCCGGCCTTGAGCATCGTCCCGATCAGATCAATGAACACAGGATCATCGATCCGGCGGGCCAATAGGCTGAGCAGGATATCATGGTCGATGTTGTCGAAGAACCCGCGAACATCCACTTCGATCAGCCATTTCGCGCCCGTCCAGGTTCTGCGGATCTCTTCGAGAGCCGTGTGGCAGGAGCGACCCGCGCGAAACCCATGACTGTGTTTCGAGAACACAGGCTCATAGATCGCCGCGAGGATCATTCTCGCCGCCTCCTGAACGATGCGATCATCCGCCGTAGGAATGCCCAATGGGCGCATTTTACCATTACCCTTGGGGATATAGACCCGCCGCACTGGACGAGGGCGGTAACGGCCTTCCGCCACGCCTTGGGTCAGACGATCCAGCCTCGCCAGCGTCATGCCGTCGAAGGTCTGGCCGTCTACTCCCGGCGTCATGGCACCCCGGTTTCGGGATACCCTGTCATAAGCCCGCTCATATAAGCAGCGGGACCGCATGAGGCGGTGGAGACCATTGATCCGCTTGCCCGCCCGCGACAGGGCCGGAAGCTTCTCGATCCGTCTCAGGATAGTAGCGGTCTGCATCAGCAGTTCCTTTCCGTTGATCCATCGAGTTTACAGAACTGCCGTCCTTCGCCCGGGCGCGCGGATTTCGACAAGGATCGCTCCCGCTTATACCGCTGTCCCGTCCGCCTCTCGGCGGTTGTCCCGGCCATTACACCGGGCATTTGACTACTATGACGGCTCCGTCGCCATGCAGGTCCGGCAAGCCGTCCTGTTTAGGCGATCCCGCAGTTGCGCGAGTGAGGAGTCGCGGCGCGTTTAGGTGCCCCGTTCGTTTCCTTAATCCCCTTACCGGGGCCACGCCGGGCGGACTGGCAGCGATTTGCAGGGCCGTGCTCCTCGCTCCGCTCGAGACGGTGTGTCAGCCGCGTTCACCGTCACCTACCTAGTGGTCGTTGGAAACTGGGATTCAAACAATCAAGTCTTCACCATGCGCGCCTTGCCTGCTGGTCAACCGTCAGGCTGCGGCGCCCAACTTCGATCCGTACCCCGACATGCTATGGTCCCGTTTTCCTTTCGGAATCTCAGCCGGTTCATCACCAGCACCGGTAAGTCGGTCAGGCATGAGCTATGCCAATAAGCTCAGTTCATTCGAACTCTCCTTTCTTCTTCGCGCCACAACGGCGCACGCCCTGCGGGTGACGATCCCTATGCCGGCGCCGGGCGTCCTGCGCGCGGGCGGCGGCAGCTGGCTCGTCCTCCCGGGCTCACTGGCGCTGCCTTTGCGGCGCTGCGCCTGGCGGCGCATCACCGCCGCCCGTGCTCGGTCCGACCCGGCGTGCCCACCACAACATAATATTTTCTCTCTCTGTGATGAGGAAGTCTGGCATGCGGGGTTGGCGGGCCGTCAAGGACGCGCGGTCCCCCCAATTTTCACGCACCCTTCCGCCTCCGCTTCGCTCCGCCTCCAGGGCACGAGAAAATCGGCTCCCCCGCGCGCGAGCGTTAACCGGGGTCCGCGACCCTGCGGGCCGCGGCTTCCCGGTTAACGTCCCTGACCGCCCTGACCGCCGCATGCCGGATGAGATTCCTCACCGAGAGAAGGTGAGATTTTCAACTCATGGAGGCTATCATGACCAAGTACAGCAACTTCAACGACATGGGCCGCGCGATCAACGAGCGCCGCGCCGACGAGGACACCACCGAGACCTATCAGGGGGCGTTCATCGAGGCGAGCGAGATGGCCAAGCTTTCCATCGTCAGCGAAGCCGAGAAGCTGGACATGCCCGACCCGGAGCAGGCCGCGCACGCCGTCGAGCAGATGCTGGCGACGATGTTCGACGTGTTCCGCGACACCCGCATGGAAGAATTCGCCGCCGATCTCGCATGGGGCTTCGTCAACAGCTTCCACATGGTGGCCAAGCGCATCGAGGGGCGGGAGGATGACGCCGCCAAGAAGCTGGGCGACCTGGTGCGCAGCTACGACCCCTCGGAGATCTACGCGGTGGAACTCGAAGAAACCCAGCTGCTCTGCCAGACCCTCGAGAATTGCGCCGAGGCGATGCGCTGCATGCGGGACCACGCCGGGAACGTGTATCGCGTCGAGACCGGACGGCCCTTCTCGACCGTCCGCGGCAGCAGGGTGTCGTCCAAGCTGACCGCCTCGATGATCGACGGTGCCGACTATCTGGCGGCGCGCGCGGCAAAGCGTCGGGACGAGCATAACCCGAGCGGCCCGATTGTCGCCTTCTCGGGCGGCATGGAATGGCACGACCACGAGCAGCTCTTCGAACGCCTCGACCAGATCAAGCGTCGCATCCCGTCGATGGTCCTGATGACCACCGCCATGAACAAGGGTGCCGACGCCATCGCAGCGTCGTGGGCGGCCTCGCGCGAGGTCAAGCTGGTGCGCATGTTCCTCGACAAGCGCCACGGCAACCGGGGCGGGTTCCTCCGCAACGACCGCATCGCCTCGCTGCGTCCCGTCGAAGCGATCGTCTGCGAAGGATCGGGCGTCCAGATCGACTTCGCGCGCAAGCTGCGAACCGCCGGCGTACCGCTCCACGTCTTCCGCAAGGACGGACAGGCGCCGGTGCAGCCCAGCCAGCGCGGCCGTCGCGCCTGACGCACTCACGGAAGGGCTCCGGGAAACCGGAGTCCTTCCCCTTTTTTACGTCGCCCTGGGCGGCGCTCCGGGGCATCGAGCCCCATCGCGCCGCGTGGGACTGACCTTGCGGTCGATCACGCCACGTTGCCCGCTCGGCACGGCTCGCTCGCGGCAGGGCAATGCCGTCGCATTGCCACTGCCAGCTACGCCTCGCCGGTGCCGGGGTCGATACCGACACCCGTCGCATCGCCTCGCTCGCTTTGCGGTCATCGCTGAATGCGATGACCAGCGCGCTACGCCTCGGCCGATACGACTGGCGATCGTCGTTGAACACCAATCGGCACGCCTCGCTTGCTTCACGGCGATCCCTTCGGATCGCCGGTTCGCTACGCATCGCCGTGCCGATCGCGTTGGCTTATCGACCGCGCCGTCTCGCTCGCATCGCGGCCACGCCTGCGCGTGTCACGCTCGCTACGCATCGACCGGCGCGGTTCAACCGGCGTCACGCTTGCGGCATCAGCACGGCTCGCTGGCGGGCGCGGCGATGCCGTCGCATCGCCTGCACTGCCGCTGCGCATCGCGCCGTGCCGATCGCACCCATTGATCGGCCACGCCGTCTCGCTCGCATCGCGGCCACGCCTGCGCGTGTCACGCTCGCTACGCATCGACCGTCGCGGCTCAGCCGGCGTCTCGACTGCGGCATCGGCACGGCTCGCTGGCGGGCGCGGCGATGCCGTCGCATCGCCTGCGCTGCCGCTGCGCATCGCGCCGTGCCGATGCGATCGAGTATGGGCTGACCGGCACGGCTCGCTCGCTTCACGACGATCCCTTCGGATCGCCGGTTCGCTACGCCTCGCTCGTGCCGATCGCACCCGCTTATCGACCGCGCCCGTCTCGCTCGCATCGCGGCCACGCCTGCGCGTGTCGCGCTCGCTACGCATCGACCGGCGCAGTCCGACCAATGCCCGGCTCGCTCGCGGTGCCGCAATGCCTGCGCATTGCGAGCACCAGCTACGCATCGCTCGGGCACCCGGTCCTGCGGACCGACCCATGACCCCGTGAACGGCCATGCCGATCCTGACGGATCGGAAGGGGAGGGGAACCGGAGATGATGGTTCCAATGGGAGACAGACCATGTCGATCACCTTCTTCCTCAGCGTCGATCGCAAAGCCGACGCCGCGCCCGCCGTCATCACCGCCCGCCAGCTTGCCGCGTTCCGCGCCTTCGCCCGCGAACGTGGCCAGCTGCTCGAAGACGAGGATGATGACCCGCTCGTGTCGTGCTCGTTCGAAGCTCGCGTCTGCCCCTGGTCGCTCGCGTCGATCTGCGCGATCTTCGATCACGATGTGGGTGTCATCGCCGTGGTCGAGGAAGCCCAGTTCCGTGGCCTCAACGTGCGCTTCTGGCACGATGACGCGACCCGCACGATCACGATGCGCGTCGCCAGCACCCCGGACGGCGCAGCGGAGATCAATCTCGCGAACGGCAACGCCTTCCACGTCCTCGACGCGCTGCGACTTTCGGACGATAATTGCGGCAGCATGCCCATCGGGCAACTACGCGAAACACTCGGCCAGCCCTATGTTCGCCGCGACCTTGGTCGCCTCGATGGTCGTTACCTCGAACGCTTCGACACCCTCGCTGCTCAGGCCGACACCAGTGAAGGGATACGCATGGTCTGGGGATAGCCTCCCTCCAGTCGCCATCGCGTCGGGGAGCATCGGGCTTCGCCTCGATGCTCCCCATTCTTATGCCTGAATGGACCGAAGCTTCGCCAACTCGGCCCAAGCATTGAAAAGGGGAGCGCCTAACGGCAGCTCCCCTTCTATTTGCATGATGGGCTTGAGCCCGCTTTCGCGCTGACCCGCTTACGCGGTCAGGCGCTTCACGGTCTCGGCGATCCCGAGTTTCTTGATCGCTCCAATGATCGCGCTGAACTGGGCAGGATCGGCCTTCATCAACCCCGACCGTTCCACCTCCTTCAGCAGCTCCGAACGCTCACGATCGGCCAGTTGCTTGCGGCGTTCGTTGAGCCGCTGTTCGTCCGCCTCAAGCTGTGCCCGTTCCTGCTCGATACTCCGTGCCATATGACCTGCCTTTTCTGATCGTGGATCGGCCTCCATTTCCCACGATGCCAGCACCGCTCCACCGGCACAATAGCGACACTCATAATCGCTCGCTGGTCCGGCTTTACCGGACCAGCATGAGGCGACGGACACTGACCTTCGGCCAGGTCCGTCGTCGGGCGGGATTGCTCCGCCCAATACCCTTCGGTCCAGTCCGGTGGTCGCCTGCCTGCGGCGCTTACTCTCCCGGAACCCAGTCCAATGATCGGACATCCAGCCATGATGCCACCACCACCGCGACAGTCCCCAAGGATTTGCACACCGTACGCGGCACGCCGCAGGTTAGGTGTCTGTAATTGCCGGCGTTTGCAGGGGCAAACATGTTTGCCCCTGCAAACGCCTTGGTGGTTCTCCCCTAAGCGCTTGAGAACGCGCGAAAATCCCTGTTTGCAGGGTGAATGCGTTTTCACTCTATACCTCGGGACCAGGCTGTAGTATTTTCCACTCTCCGAAAACCCCACCAGCCACTTTCAAGTGGGTGGTGAATGTCTAACTCGACGATAGCTTTCAGACTTTCGTCTGAAGAGATTGCGGCACTTGATCGTGTAGCCGCGAAACGGTCGTGCTCCCGGTCTGAGGCCGCGCGCACTGCGCTTATGTTCGGTATCCGTTTCGCTGAGGCCGAGCATACTTTCAACATCACCCGTGCGGTCCTCGTTCTCGAGTACATGCAGGCGGCGATCGACGTGATTATCACACGCGATCACGGCGACGTCGTACCCCAGCTTCGCGAAGCCGCGAAGGAGCGCCTGGCGACGTTCCATGCGTAGCGGCGACATCCGGTTCAACGGTCAGGCGGCGACCGTAAAGCACCATTCCGCGCGGGGGCGGATCACCCGCAACTCGGGCAATTTCACCCGCGGTTCGCAGCTTCTCGCCAGTCAGTACAAGATGACCTGGGCGGGCCTCCAGGTGCCCATCTGGATATGGCTGGGGACGTTCATCGTCCTGTTCAATATCTTCGTCTGGCTGGGCCTCGCCGAGCATGAATTCCAGCTCGACCTGATGAAGCTCTATTCCGCCATCTGGACGTGGGTCGGCGGGGACAAATTCCACCTCATCAACCTGACCTTGCCAAACGGCATCGTGACCAAGGTTCCGATCGGCTACGTCCCCTACGAACCCCATGTCGTTCATGCCTGGGCGAAGACGGTCAAGATCTTCCTGACGACACTCGTCATGTCGGCCTTCATCGCAGCACCGATCATCATGTGGTTCATCATGTGGGCAAACAAGCGCGGCAGCGACATGCTCCAGGAACGCCACAACCGCGGCGCCCTGTTGGTCGAGCGTGACGTGCTCGTCAAAACTGTCAGCGGCCACAACCGACGCAAGTTCCGCACCGAGTGCGCCGAACACGATCCGCCGTACGTCCCCGAACTCGTCGCCAAGGCTCCGATCCTCGATCGGATCGACCGGGGCATCCACGTTCCATACACGATCGCCGGCATCCCCTATCCGTGGCGGCTCGAACAGAGCCATACCATGCTCATCGGCACCACCGGCACCGGCAAGACGACCCAGCTGCGCAGCCACGTCTCGCAGCTTCGCGCGCGCGGTCATCGCGCGGTCATCTTTGACCTGACCGGCGTGTTCGTGGAGACGTTCTACAACCCAGAAACCGACGTCATTCTCAACCCTATGGACGAGCGTTGCGCGCCGTGGACGCTGTTCGACGAATGCCGCAACTATGCCGACTTCGTTTCGGCCGCATCGGCCCTCATTCCCTCGCATCCCGACGACAAGGAACCGTTCTGGCAGAACGCCGCGCGGATGCTCTTCATCGAGATGTGCCTGAAGCTTCAAGAGATGGGTGAGGCGAACAACGCCGCGATCGCGCACCACCTGATGCAGGCCGATCTGAAGTCGATCAACGCCAAGCTCGATGACACCATCGCCGCCCCGCTGACGACCGAGAAAGCCGCCCGCATGGCGGAATCGATCCGCTCGGTTCTGAACGTCAACGGACAGGCGCTACGCTTCATGCCGGACCCTGTCCCGGGCGGCCCGCCCGCCTTCTCGATCCGCGACTGGATCGCGACCGACAATCGCGACGGCTCGATCATGTTCATCACCGGCTCGTACAACGACCTCGAGATGACCCGCGGTCTGTTCACGCTGTGGATCGATCTGGCCGTCAACAACCTCATGCGCCTGCCCAAGACCCGTGACCTGCGGACCTGGTATCTGTTTGACGAAGTCCATGCGCTTCACGCGCTTCCTGGTATCGAGCATGGCCTCCAGTCGGCCCGCAACTTCGGCGGTGCGTTCGTCCTTGGGATCCACTCGTTCGACAAGCTGGTCGCGACCTATGGCTTGCAGAACGCGACCGCGCTCACCGGACTTGCGCGCACCAAGCTGATCCTCGCCACCGCCGATCGAACCACAGCCGAAAAGTGCTCCGAGTTCATCGGCAGCCGCGAGGTCCGCCAGATGGATGAGGCCTACAGCTACGGCTACAACAACACCCGCGACGCCTCGACCCTCACGCCTCGCACGGCGATCGAGCCGCTGGTCATCCCCGACGACATCAACAACCTGCCGTCGCTCCACGGCTTCGTGAAGTTTCCCGATGGATTTCCCGCTGCGCGGATCGAACTCAAATACCGCTCCTATGCCGAGGTCGCGCCGGGGGCGGTGCCCCGCAAGAACTTCAAGCCTACCGAATACGTCT
Source organism: Sphingomonas sp. TX0543 (assembly GCF_048565505.1). NCBI lineage: Bacteria > Pseudomonadati > Pseudomonadota > Alphaproteobacteria > Sphingomonadales > Sphingomonadaceae > Sphingomonas > Sphingomonas sp. TX0543. The sequence continues at coordinate 10,294 of NZ_JBLZUS010000006.1, read as the reverse complement.
CGCCGGAAGACCGGCGTCGTCAGAACACCCGGAACAATGGCGCGGATGAGGGGGGTGAGGGTGGCCGCGAGCATACCCCCACACGGCCTGTGGGGGGCGTGGAGGCGAAGGAAAGGCAAGAGCCGGACCTGACCGCCTCGCAGCCCGAGAAGCCGCGTAGCGAGGCTGAAAAGGCGGCTGCGGCGATGGAGGTCACCGGGTCGCTGCCGGTGGTGATCGATCAGATAACCGGCAAGGGCGTCGCCAGCAGCCCGACCGGCGTCGATGCCGTCCGCGCGTCGGATGCCGCAACGAGGGTCGGGGGCGAACCTTCCAAGCCTGTGACGGGAGGTTCATCCAGTCTGGATGCCCAACTCGGCGGCATGGGCATGTCCCTGATCGAGAACCGTGCGGGTCCGCAGAGCGGGGTGGATCCGACGCGCGGCGAGGCGTCACGCCATGCCCCGGAAAGCCGGTCCGATCGCGGTGATGCCGATCGCCACGAGGACCAGGCGACCCGCGAATTGCGCGATGGGTTTGCGACGCAGCGCGACCCCGATCACCACCATCGTCATCACGGCCCGGATCATTCGCCGGAGATCGATGACGACATGGACATGGGGATGTAGCCGATGCTGTCGGTCGCTTCCGTCAAGTCCGCCTCCGGCGCGGCGCAGTATTTCGCCAAGGACGATTACTACACCGCCGAGCATTCGTCCGAGGCGACCGCCTGGGGCGGGGTGGGCGCGGCCGACCTTGGCCTCAAGGGCGAGGTGACCAAGGAAGACTTCGAGAAGATCCTCAACGGCGAGATGCCCGATGGCGAAAAGGTCGGGCAGGTCGAGGGTCGCAGGCTCGGTGTCGACCTGACCTTCTCGATGCCGAAGTCCGCCAGCGTAATGGCCTATGTCGCTTGCGACACCCGTGTCCTCACCGCGCATATGAACGCCGTAAAGGCGACGATGGGATGGGTCGAGAAGACCTTCGCCGAAGGCCGCACCTACGATCAGTCCAGGTCAGGGGATGCGGTGCGAACCGGCAACCTCGTCTATGCGCTGTTCCAGCACGACACGAGCCGCGCTCTCGATCCGCAGGGCCACATCCACGTCCTTATCGCCAACATGACCAAGATGGCGAACGGGGCATGGCAGGCGCTCCACAACCAGCAGCTCTGGAAGAACAACACCACGATCGGCGCGGCCTATCACGCCCAGTTTCGCGCCGAGCTGGCAAAGATCGGCTACGAAACAAGCGTCACCGGCAAGCACGGCCAGTTCGAGATCGCCGGCGTGCCTAAGGAGGTGATCGACACCTTCAGCCAGCGGCGCGCCGATATCCTGGCGAAAGCCGGCGAGCTCGGTGTCACCTCCGCCGAGGCGTTGCGCAAGGTGACCAACAATACCCGCGACGCCAAGCTGAACGTCGAGGATCGCGATGCCCTGCGCCAGGAATGGCGTGACCGGGCGGCCGCGCTCGGATTCGACGGCAAGGCACTGGTCGATGCCGCGCGCGAGCGTGCTGGCGCCAGCGGCCTCGATGCCCAGCCACGACCGATGGAGCGCCTCGGTGACGTCCTGGCCAATCTCCGCGAAAGCCTGGGCGAGTTATTCCGACCCGCCGATCCGCTCGTCGCCAGCGGCCTCGACCGGCTGCGCATCGCGCCGGTGGATCTGCGCGCCCAGCACGCCGTCGCCTCCGCGATCCGCATCCATGCCCAACGCGAAGCCGCGTTCGCGGTGCCGGACATCACCAGGACCGCGCTCGACCTCGGGCTGAAGGGTGTCACCGCCGCGCATGTCGACGCGCGCGTCTCCGAGCTCATCCGCAACGAGAAGCTGATTCCGGGCAAGGATGACCGGATCGACAGCGTCGTCACCCATGTCACGACGCCCGAGGCGCTCGCGACGGAGCGCGGCATCCTTGCAGAGATCGAGCGCGGCAAGGGGGAGGGGCGGGTGATCGTCTCCGCCGACACCGTTATCGAGCGGATCAACGCCGCATCGGGCGACAAGGAACTCAATGCAGGGCAGATGGCGGCCGCGACGATGGCGCTCACTTCCGCCGATCGCATCGTCGCGGTCCAGGGCGTCTCGGGCGCCGGCAAGTCGACCATGCTGGCGAGCGTCGCGCGCAATGTCGAGCAGGAAGGCGGCAAGGTGGTCGGTCTCGCGCTCATGAAGGCGACCGCCGATCGTCTCGGCGCCGAAGCCGGCATCGAGAGCCGCACCGTGTCCTCGTTCGTCCACAGCTATGCCCGCCACGCGCTCGCTGGGAAGGGCGCGGGCTATGACGGCGCGCGAGACGCGCTCGCCGGCACCACGCTCATCCTCGACGAAGCCTCGATGGTCGGCTCGGAGCAGATGAAGCACCTGGTCGGCATCGCCAATGCGCTCGGCGTCGATCGCTTCCTGATGATCGGCGATCGCCAGCAGATCACCGCGGTCGACGCCGGCAAGGCGTTCGCGCTCGCGCAGGCCGGCGGGATCACGCTGGCGCGGATGGACGAGAATCTGCGCCAGCGCACCGAGCAGCTGCGCACCGTCGCCGCGCTGACCAACCGCGGCGAGGTGCGCGAGGCGATGGCGATGCTCGGCGACAAGGTCACCGCCAACCCCGAGCATGTGAAGGCCGCGGCCGAACACTGGCTGGGCCTAACCCCCGAACAGCGCGAGACCACCGCGATGTTCTCGTCGGGCCGCGTCGCGCGCGCAGAGCTCAACGTGCGCATCCAGGACGGCCTCGCCGCGGAGGGCACGTTGAAAGGGGACGGCGTCGTCACCCCGGTCCTCGACAAGGTCAACGTCACGCGCGAGGAACTCCGCTACGCGCATACCTATAAGCCCGGCCAGGTGATCGACCTGCGCCATGCCATGCGCGAGCTCGGCCTCAGCCCCGGCACCTATGACGTGCTCGGCGTCGACGCGAAGGGGCGCGTTCAGGTCCAGATCGGCAACCGGGTACGGACCTTCGATCCGCAGAAGATATCGCCGGTCGACAAGACCGACGCGATGCAGCTCGCCCAGCGCGAGCAGATCAAGCTGCATGAGGGCGACAAGATCCGCTGGACCCAGAACGACAAGGACCGCGGCCTCAACAACAACGATATCGCCCGCGTCGTCTCGGCCGACCCGTCGGGGATCAAGGTGGAGGCGAGCGACGGCACCCTCCACGAGCTGAAGGCGGGCGATCCGATGATGGAGCGGATCAGCCTCGCCTACGCGCTCAACATGCACGCGGCGCAGGGCATCACCACCGACACCGCGATCGCGGTGATGAGCCACAGGGAATCGAACCTCTCCAACCAGCGGCTGTTCAACGTCACCGTCACGCGCGTCCGCGACGACATCCAGCTGTTCACCGACGACCGCGAGAAGCTGACCGCCGCGATCGAGCGCAACGAGGGCAACAAGACCTCGGCGCTCGAGACCACCGGCGCGCTGTCGATCGACCCCGATCGCGGCGCTGCCGGCGCAGCCACGAAAGCCGGCGCGGGCGAGACGTTCAACCCTTCGCTGCCGCCCGACCTCGATCGCGGACCGGAGAAAGTCGGAGGCGAGCCGAGCGCAGATACAGCCCGCCCCTCGACCGGCGGCAAGATCGACATCCGTACCGATCCCTCGCTCGACCTCTCCCGGTTCAGCGTCCCGGTCGAGCCCAAAGGGCCTGAACTTCCCTACCCCGAAAAGGACATCGGACTGGAGCTATGAGCATGACCACATCACCACCGACCTGGGACCAGGTGATCGCCACCAAGCACTGGCACGCCTGCGACCTCGACACTCATACGCTCACGCAATGCAGCCAGCTCGCGCGGCGCGACGATGCGCTCGACTGGGGCGGCGAAACGCTTGCGATGGCCGCGATTTTCGGCCTGACCTACGTCTTACTCCTGCCGCTCACCCGCGCGCTGCGTGCCCTCCGGGTCCGGTCCGAGCCAGCACGATGAGCCTCGCCGACCGCGACTATATGCACGGGCCTCCCCGCATCGGTCGGACCTCGCGGCTCGACACGCCGCCCTGCGACGCGATCGAGGGAACGGCCGAGTATGGCCATCAGGCCCGCAGGAAGCCCGTGGAGCCACGGTCAACCGCACCACGCATGATCGTCCCGCTGACGCGCCGGTTGCGTCAGGCGGGACTCCTGGCGGCCGCGGTGGCGGCTTTCACCTTCGCCTGGGCGGTCGGATGCGGAATCGTCAGCGCGTCGCTTCACACCGATGGTGGAATTTTCGTTCCGCCCGCAACCCAAGGTACGCCCGGTGGACGGTAGTTTCCCTTTTCGCTTCCGGCGCCAACCCGAGCCGACGCACGCGACCCTCACGATCGCCGAAACCGCGGATCTGACGGAAGCGGCGCTTGAAGCGGTCCGCGCCGGTGACGGGGGCCGGCTCGCGGTATTCGGCGATGGCGACGCGATCGCCGAACTCGCCGACCAGGTCCGCGACCAGCTGATCGACCCCGCGCGCGGCAACTGGGACTTCTTCGCAGACCATCCGAGCGACTATGCACGCTCGTCCGCGATCGAAGCGTTCCTTCCCGACGATCCTGACGTTTGCTCGGGCTACACCTGCGCTTCGCGCTATGTGCTGCTCCGCGCGATCCAGCATGCCGGCGATGAACCTGGTGCGACCCTTTCGGCCGTCCGCGATCTGATACGGGATCTCCCGCCGGAAGCCGTCGCAGAGGCGGCGGGACACGATTCTGGAAACGGTCACGCCCTGCGTTGGGGAATGACCGTGCTGGCCGGCGTGCGACGAGCGACCCACGCTTTCGCCGACCACGACCGGCTGATGCCCAGGATCTCCATCGCGCGCTGGCTGGCAGGATCGGCGTCGACCATCCTGTTCGTACGACGCGAACCTGGACTGACTTCGAGCGAGGTTGTCGCCGTCGAGGCCTCGCTGCGCGATCACGCGATGCTGTCCAGAATGGACGTGTTTCCCCTGGCTCTCCCCTCGCAGTCGATGGAGGTGGTCGATGGGCATCGATGATCGCGACTATATGCGCGATCGCTACCGCAAGCGGCAGGGGCTCGATCCCGGTGCGACGCAATGGAACGATCGCAAGGCACGGGTCGAGCTGAACCGCTTCGGGTTCAGGAAATCGGTGCCGCTGGGGAGCGCGAGCTGGATATCTGGCGGATCGAAAGGGTCGTGGTTCGAAGCCAGGAACAGGGGCCACGATTATCAGCGCGGTCGATGGCGGCCCCGCCCGCGCTTCACGCCGGCCCCTTACTGGCAGGCGCTGGGCGTCGGTGTTGCCATCGCACTGGTCCTTGCGGCCTGGGCCGGGCAGGGCCAGATCAAGCGCGCAACCTCCAGCCTGTTCGCGTCAATCGTGGGGACGAACACCGGTTTTCCGGAATCGGGAACGGTCGCCGTCTCCTCCAGCGTCGACCTGCGAACCGTCAGAAGCCACCTGACCATTCAGGGTGCGGCAGACAATAGCATCGTCCAGCTGCTCGATCCGGCGACGGCGAAGAACCGGCTGTCGGTCTATGTCCGCGCCTTCGAGCGTGTCACCGTGCCAGCCCCGCTCGGCCAATATCGCGTCCGCTTCATCCACGGCCGCGAATGGGCAGATTCTCGGACCTTCTTCGGCAAGGGCACGCTGCACGACGAGGTTGCCGGCGTGATGCTGTTCACGCGACGGGTCGGGCACACGCTCGATCTTCGTCTGGGGGCCGACAGCAATCTCGTGGTCCGGCGCATCGCCGCCAAACCGGCCTCGATCCAGTGACACTGTCCTTCATCCACGCGCGGGGATTTCGCATCGCACCGCCAGGACCGGCCCCCGCGCGCCGGCACGGCGATCAACCGGGACAGGAGACATGAGCAACTGGGATTTCGAGGAAATGGGCGAGTTCGGCTCGGATGCCGACGCAGACCGCTGGGCGAAGCGCAACAACATCGCCCCGCAGGATGTCCGCATTCGCCGCAAGGGGGACGGGGTTGAGCTGGAGGTCCGGCGCTCGGCGCTGGGCGACAGCAGCGCCCGCCACGATGACCGTCGCGACGGCCGACGCAACGGTTTCTTCTGAAAACGGCCAGGGAAGGAGTACACACGATGAAACTGAAGATGATCGCCGCGCTGGGGCTTGCCGCCCTCTCCGTGGCCTTGCCGTCGGCCGCCAGCGCGCAGTCGTCGGCGCCGGTCCTGCTCGCGATGGCGAGCTTCGCCGGAAGTCATGCCGGCACCGATGCCGCGCGCGAGGTCGAGGCGAAGAAGGCGCGCTATCGCGCGCACGCGCTTCACAACGGCAAATGCAAGGACTGCGCGGACTGTCCCGACTGCAAGGACTGTGACGAAGCCGCGAAGAAAGTTGCGGCGGACGAGGAGCGTGCCGGGATCTGCGATCCCGCAGCGCATGCGAAGAAGGCGGGCGCCGGTGCTTGATCGCACCCGCATGCTCGTCGTGACGGCCGCGCTCGCGGCCGTCACACCTTCAATGGCCCACGCCCAGAAGCTGGGGCAGGGCGGCACCGGCGTCGACGAGACGACCGCCGTGCCGCAATGCCAGGTGCCGCTCGGCGTTGCCGCGCTGGTCGAGGAGAAGGCCGCCAACCCGGCCGATGGCCTGTCGCCGCAACTGCAGGCGCTCATGCGCATGGCGGAGATGCAGAACGGCGGTTCGACCGCGCGCGTCGACGCGCTGCCACTGGTCAAGCTGATGATCGCGCGATCCAATTGCTTCCGCGTCGCCGATCGCGGCGAGGCGTTCAGCGCGCTCGAACGCGAACGCGCGATCAATGGCGGGACTGCCACAACCCGGCCTGTCACCAAGGCGGATTATCTGATCGAGGTGAAGGTGGTCTATTCCGACGCCAAGTCGCGTGAGAGCGGGGGCGGGGTCGGCGGTGTGTTCGGCGGGGCGGTCGGGCTCAAGTCGAAGACACTCGAAAGCCAGGTGCTGATGACGCTGGTCGACGTGAACACCGGCATCCAGGAAGCGGTCGCCAGCGGGTCGGCGCGCAAGAAGGATATCGGCGTCGTGGGCGGTGGGCTGTTGCTCGGCCTTGGCGTGGGTGCGCTCGGTGGAAGCTACGCCTCGACCGACATCGGCAAGATCACCACGCTGGCGACGCTCGATGCGTTCCGCAAGCTGATCGAGGATGCACGGCCACGGCTCGAGGCGAGGCTGGTGCCGGCCAAGCCGCCCGCAATGGTGCCTCCCGCCTCCGCGCCGCTACCGGCGCAGGCGGTTCAACCGCTGCCGCAGCCAAATCCGGGAACGCCGAAACGATGATCCGCAAGAAATCGACCCGCGCGGCCGAGATCGCATTTGCCGACGAAGTGATGGCGTCCGACGAGTTCGCGGCTCTCCCCGAGCGCGTGCGATCGACGGTGCGGAACCATCGCCAGGGGATGCGGGGCGAGCGCGAGACCGCCTATATGCTCGATCACCAATTCGGGCCTGACAACGACCGCAACCTGCTTATCCACGATCTGCGCCTGCCGGACGGGCAGGGCGGGTTCGCGCAGTTCGATCATATCCTGCTGTCGCGGGCGTCGCGCACCGCCTCGATCTTCGAATCCAAGAACTACTCTGGCCGGATCTCGAAGAACGAGCATGGCGAATGGATGGTCTGGTATCGCTCGCAACGTCAGCCGCAGAACATCCCCAATCCGGTCGAACAGGCCAAACGACAACGCAAGGTGCTGCAGGCGTGGCTGAAGCGAAAAGGGCATGACAGGGCGTTCGCGGAGGTCGGCGTATTCGTGTCCGTTCCGCCCACCGCGATGATCGACCGTTCCAAAATCGGCAGCGACGAGCCGATCTACAAATGCGACAACCTTTACAAAGCCTGGGTGCCGTTCGGCGGGTCATCGCCCCTGGGACGAATGTTTTCGACCGGCGTCACCGCCGCGCAGATGGTCGAGATCGCCGACCAGCTCATCGCCGACCATGTCCAGGAGGGCGATATCTATACCCGCCTCGGCATCGTTCCTGACAGCACGGACGCCGCCGATACGTCTCATACCGGCGACCCGTCTGGGCCGATCAACATGCCCATCGTCCAGGCCGCGTCTGTGCCGGAATTGCCGCCGTACGTCGAGGCAGAGCCTGTCACTGTTCATCCGGCGCAAAGTCCCTCCACATCGGTAGCGGTTGAATGCACCGTTTTGGAGGTATCGCCCCTGCCAAGGCGGTTCCCGTCAAGGCGGGCGCACCTATCGAGGTATGCGCCGGGATCGTCGAGCGGACACTGCCAGATGGCCGCATCGCATTCAGGGCCGCGCGCGACGATGAGATCGGCAGGGAGGTTCTTTCCGCGTTGTGCAAGGGCAAGGCGATCTGGAACCCGAGATTCTCCAACTGGATCTGCGTGCCCGACGTCGCCGACGTGATCCGGGCTGCACTTCCCGATGCGATCAGGGTCGGCCACGTCGCATGAATATGATCAGCCTGCCCCGGCCCGAATGCCCGTATTGCCATGAGGCGATGCGCCGCTGGCCGCTGGGGCAGCACATGCTGGTCTGCGACACCTGCCGCCGTCCGATCGTGCGCTACCTCGCTGCGCCCTCGCGTCGGATCTTTCGGCTGCGCCCGCTCTACAGCGTCATCAACGCCATCGCGCTGTTCATTCTGGTCGCGACCTTTCTCGCCATCGTGATCGCCCGCGCCGACATCCGGCATATCATGCTGGCCGTCGCGATCCCCATCGCGATGTTCGGCGCGAGCGATATCGGCGATGGCTGGCTGTCCTGGCGTACCTCGCTCGATCGAGGGTGGAACCACCTTCGCAAGGGTCGCAAGGCGCGGCTGATCGGGCTGGCACGCGCAGCGTTCGGCATCGCCGGCTGTGCTGTCGCCATCTTCGGGCTACTTGCCTACGGCGACATGACCACTCCACGAAAACCGCTTGCCCATCAGGCTGGTCGGCCATGATTCCCTTCTGCCTGATCCTGGGCGACAGCACCGCGGTCGGCACGGCGCAGGCATTGGCAGCACAGGGCATACGCTGCGAGGTTCATGCGCGCGTGGGTGCCGGTTCGGCCGAGATCGAGCGGCGGGTGAGGGGCGCTTCGGCCGCCACCGTCGCCCTCATCGCACTCGGGTCGAACGATGCCGCCAGTCCGGCGCTCCCAACCAACCTTCTTGCGCTCAGGCGGCGAACCACCGCCGTCAAGGTGGCCTGGCTTGCCCCCTACGACCTGCGCGCGTCATCCATTGTCACGTCGATCGCGGCACGTTTCGGCGACACCGTCATCCCGCTGCGGGCGCAACCGAGCCGGGATGGCATCCATCCGGTCAGCTATCGCCCCGTCGCCAAGTCGCTGCGGTGGGGGGCGGTCGCCCCCTTCAGAGCCGGCGTAGCGCCGGCGCCGATCGCGCGCGCGACCGTGCTGGTGATGAGCAGCCCACTCGGGTCGTGATCGCCATCTTCATGCCGCGAGCATCGGTCGCCGGAACCGAACGGCTCGACTCAATCCCGCTGGAACAAATCCGGCCCATATGACAGGCTGAACGTCATGGACCATCGCATCACCCACACCTGCGGCCATGAGCAAACCCATTTCATTGCCGGGTTCGCGTCGCAGCAGGAGCGCAAGGCCACCTGGCTGCGCACGACGGTCTGCGGCGCGTGCTACCGCAAGCAGCGCCAGGAAGAGAACGAGCGCGACGCCGCGGCCTCGCAACAAGCCGTTGCCCATCTGTCGCTGGCGCCGCTCAACGGCTCGGAACGACAGGTCAGCTGGGCAACGACCATTCGCGCGAAACGGATCGCCTTGCTGCGCAAGGATCAACCTCTCGATAGCGTCGAAACCGGCGCGGCGCTGCTCGGCATCGCGGACGCCAAATGGTGGATCGACAACCGCGACGCGACCGACGCGCAGTTGCTCGCCTCGGCAGGGGTGGCTCAGGCTCCCGGCTGAACCGGCGTCGTCACCGCATTCTTCAGCGGCGCGGGCTTCTTGCCGTCAGGCAGCGTCCTGCGGAGGTGCTCGTGGACGATCGCAGCCGAGAAGGGCTTCGGGATGAACGTCGCCTTCTCGGGCATGTCACCCGGATCGGGACGGATATTGCCGCTGGCGATCACGATCTCGATCCAGGGCCGGTGCTGTGCGACATGACGCGCCAGCGCAAAGCCGTTGATCGATCCCGGCATCTCGACATCGGAGAACAGCAGGATGGTATTGTCGGCCTGCTCTTCCAGCAGCACGATCGCGGTATCCCCGTCCATCGCCTCATGACAGCGAAAGCCGGCGTCCTCCAGGATCAGCGTCATGTCCATCAGGATGATCGGGACGTCATCGACCGTGAGCGCGAAAGGTACGGTCGAAGTGTTCATCACCTCTACAACCGCCTGTAT
>NZ_JBLZUS010000001.1:0-92050 GCF_048565505.1 Sphingomonas sp. TX0543 | reverse complement strand
GGGCTCTGTTGCAAAGATTGGCGGCAGTCAGAGGTAGGCTGTCGCTCTGCGCCGATCAGGCGGCTGCTGCGAAATGGTGGTTGAGCATGCCCATGGCCTCCGTCAGCGCCGAGGGCCCAATGCCAAAAGCTCTCTCCACAAGGCGCACCTCGCCCCTGATGCCGGGCTGCAGGCACCAGGGGCGAGCCTGTCCTTTGCGCAGGGCTCGCATGACTTCGAATCCCTTGATCGTGGCATAGGCCGTGGGGATCGATTTGAAACCGCGCACCGGCTTGATCAGTATCTTGAGCTTTCCGTGATCGGCCTCGATCACGTTATTGAGATACTTCACCTGCCGGTGGGCCGTCTCCCGGTCCAGCTTTCCTTCGCGCTTCAATTCGGTGATCGCTGCACCATAGCTCGGCGCTTTGTCGGTATTGAGCGTGGCAGGCTTTTCCCAGTGCTTCAGGCCTCGCAGGGCCTTGCCCAGGAACCGCTTCGCTGCCTTGGCGCTGCGGGTCGGCGACAGGTAGAAATCGATCGTGTCGCCCCGCTTGTCGACTGCCCGGTACAGGTAGGTCCACTTGCCCCGCACCTTGACGTAGGTTTCATCCAGGCGCCAGCTCGGATCAAAGCCACGCCGCCAGAACCAGCGCAGCCGCTTCTCCATCTCCGGGGCGTAGCACTGGACCCAGCGATAGATCGTCGTATGGTCGACCGAAATGCCGCGTTCCGCCAGCATTTCCTCAAGGTCGCGATAGCTGATCGGATAGCGACAATACCAGCGCACCGCCCACAGGATCACATCACCCTGGAAATGGCGCCACTTGAAATCCGTCATCGTTCCGTCCGTCCAATCTCCGCCAAGCATGCTCAAGCTTCACGATTTTTGCAACAGAGCCTGCGAAAGCATGGTCGCCCCCTCTGTCAGGTCGCGTCTTGAGGGCTGTGATAGTTCGGCAACCTGTCGCGCCGACGGGCCTCGAAGACGATGGATGTTTCGATACGGGTGACGCCGGGCCGGCTCGTAAATTGATCGAGCGCCACGTCTTTCAAATGGAGCGTGTCGCGGACGGCGACATGCACGACCAGGTCGTAGCGTCCCGTGACTAGGTAAGCCGATCGCACTTCCGGGATCTCGGTGACATCCCGAAGGAAATCGTCGACCGTCTGACGCTTGTGCTTGGTCAGCCCGATCATGAGCAACGCCTCGAGACCGATGCCAAAAACCTTTGGATCGGCTTCCGCGTGCAGACCCTTCAGCGCGCCAGTCTCCCACAACCGGCGAATGCGTTGATGTGCGGAGGATGGGGCTAGGCCAACTTCCGCAGCGATCGCTTTGACCGTCGTGCGCGCGTCTTCCTGCAGAATGCCCAGAATGGCGAAATCTATTCGGTCAAGTTCGATGATATGCCTCAAATGCCATAATTCGTTCGTTTGAACGACAGATGAAGCGCCTCTATACGTCAACAGAAGGAAAACTACATAGGAAAATCGCCATGTCGCCGCTTGCCATGAACCGGTTGGAAACACTCTCCGACGTGCAGGTGGAGCAGTTTCGCGAGGAGGGTTTCCTCGCAGTTGAGAACGTCTTGCCTATGACGGCGGTCGAACAACTCCGCTCCCGCTTTGAACCGCTCTTCGCCGGAGACTTTGATACGGGCGTTTACCCGGACGAGTGGTACTGGCGAGAGGAACTGAGCAAACCTGACGTGACGCGGCACATGGCGAATGCCTGGAAAGCTGATCTCACGATCGCCGCGCTCAGCCTGTCTCAAGACCTTGGCAAAGCCGCCTGCCGTCTCACCGGGTGGCCAAGCGCAAAGCTCGGACAGGACACGATCTGGTGGAAGCCGCCCGGTGGGAAGCCGATCGCGTATCACCAAGACACGTCATTCATGGACTTCCTTGATCCCCAAGAGACGATCACCTTCTGGTTCGCCCTCGACGATGTGACCCGCCAAACCGGAACCCTCGAATACGCTCGCGGGTCACACAAATGGCCTTGCACGCCGATGCCTTCCAGCTTCCATGCGGCAGGGGATTATCGCGGCCAACTTCGCGCTGCCGCCCACGCCGCGAACGCACCGATGCCAGACATATACTATGCCGAGGTTCCGGCGGGGTCCGTCGTCATCCACGCCGGTGAAACCTGGCATGGGTCCGGACCTAACGGCTCCACCGGCCAAATGCGCCGGTCGATCGGGGTTCATCTCGTTTCCGGCCAAGCTCGATTTTCTGATCGGCGCGGAGGTTACATCTACCGGCGCTATCAGATCACCGGCGACGCCGGCCTCAACGAGAGCTTCTTCCCGATGCTGTGGTCCGCCGCCGGCGCAAGAACAACCTGGCTGGACGACTACTGCACGTCGGGCACGCGCTAGACAGTCGAGGTCCGGGGCTGCCTCGTCGACATTTAACGGTAGCTGGCGCACCCGACACGATTCGAACGTGTGGCCTCCACCTTCGGAGGGTGGCGCTCTATCCAGCTGAGCTACGGGTGCAGTCCGCCGTCCCTACATGGATCGACGGTCGCCGGTCAACGCAAACCAGTGTGGGCCGATGCCAGTTCACCGCATTTCCGGCGGCTTGTCTCTGCGACATCCGAAGCGTAGCAAACTGCTTCCGTGGTGCTTCCGTGAGGAGGCTCTGTTGCAAAGATTGGCGGCAGTCAGAGGTAGGCTGTCGCTCTGCGCCGATCAGGCGGCTGCTGCGAAATGGTGGTTGAGCATGCCCATGGCCTCCGTCAGCGCCGAGGGCCCAATGCCAAAAGCTCTCTCCACAAGGCGCACCTCGCCCCTGATGCCGGGCTGCAGGCACCAGGGGCGAGCCTGTCCTTTGCGCAGGGCTCGCATGACTTCGAATCCCTTGATCGTGGCATAGGCCGTGGGGATCGATTTGAAACCGCGCACCGGCTTGATCAGTATCTTGAGCTTTCCGTGATCGGCCTCGATCACGTTATTGAGATACTGACGTGCTCCCCAAAGCTCTACCAGTCATAACTGGAGTCCGGGGTTGTTATGGTGCCCCTCGGGGCGGGGTTGCGCAACCCGCCTGGCAGCATCGGCGGGCGTCAGCCCGCCAACACCGCTATGCGGGCGCACATGGTTGTAGTCGTCTCGCCAGAGCCGCAGCACCGAGCGGGCGTGGCCGAGCGACACGAACAGCGTCTCGTTGAGGCATTCGTCGCGCAGACGACCGTTGAAGCTCTCGACGTAGCCGTTCTGCTGCGGCTTGCCCGGCGCGATGTAGTGCCACTCGACAGGTCGCTCCTGCGTCCATCTCAGGATCGCCAGGCTGGTCAGCTCGGTGCCGTAGCACATTGGGAAGCGCTGGTTCGGGAGCCGCTATGGCCCTGATGAAGACAAGGCCGCGTAGCGGCCGCAGACTTCATCAGGGCAAGCCATGGCCGGTCAGCAGGTATCTAAAGTGAGGTTGTCGAGACAACACTTTGGAGGCCGACCGACCATGACCAAGCTCACCTCTACGCCTGCCGGCGCCGTGCTGGTAGCCATCGACATGTCCAAGAGCCGACAGGAGGTTCTCATCGAGCGACCGGAAGGCGGCCGGCGCCGGCGGATGACCGTCATGGCGACCAGGCAGGACTATGACGGCTTTGCCGAGCAACTCGCTGCTATCGGGCGCCCTATCATCGTCGGGTTCGAGGCGACGGGTAATTACCATCGTACGCTGGCGCACCGGCTGCTGACGGCAGGGTTCGAGCTGCGCCTCATCTCGTCGGTCGCGCTCGCCAGAACGCGCGAGGCGCTGCACAACGGCTGGGACAAGAACGACTCCAAGGACGCGCAGGTCATCCTGCACATGCTGCGGATCGGTGCGACGCAGCGCTACGTCGACCCGCTGGTGGCCGGAATCAACGACCTGCAGGAGCTCTCGAAGACTCACGAGACGATCTCAAGGATGAAGACGCAGACCTGGCATCGGATCCTGACCCACTACCTGCCGCTGTACTTCCCCGAGATCGCCCGCTTCGCAGGCAACAGCCGGTCCGACTGGTTCCTGGCGCTCATCGAGCGGTTTCCGACGCCGGCCACCATCACGGCGCTGGACCGCGAGGCGTTCTCGGCCGCGGCATGGCCGCTCATCGGCCGCAAGGTCTCCAAGGCACGCCTCATCAACGACATCTACGAGACGGCGTCCGCCTCGACGGCACTGCCGGTGCCGGAGAACTCAGCCGCCATCACCATGTTCCGCATGGTCATCGCGCAGGGCCGCAGCCTCATCCACCAGCGAGACGAGATCGAGCGGCTGGCCCATGCGCGGCTCGCCGATGACGTCGACTACCAGCTGCTGCGCAACATTCCGGGCATCGGTCCGATCAACGCGCTGACCATCCTGGCCGAGGCCGGTGATCTGCGGCGCTTCAACCATCATCGTCAGTTCCTGAAGTTCTGCGGTCTCGATCTCGCAACGTGTCAGTCAGGCACGTTCCGTGGCCGCACGAAGCTGTCCAAGTACGGCAATGCGCGCCTGCGCCGGACCTTCTGGATGGCTGCCCAGGTCGCCGCGCGTCAGCGCGACAACAGCTTCCGCGACAAGCTCGGACGATATGTCGCCGGGCACGCGGACGATGCCGACCGTCGCCGCAAGGCGATGACGGCGCTCACCGCCAAGATGGCGCGCGTGGCTCACGCCGTCATCAAGACGGGGACAGAGTACCGGCCGTTCCTCGAACGGTCGGATGCCAGGTGGAAGGACCCCTCTCTGCAAGTGCCGTGAGGGCGCTCGTCGAGCGACCCTGTAGATAATGTTCGGGCCTTCCACCTGGGTGCGTATCTCGTTTTAAGGATGGTGAGGACCACGGCCGCCTCGGCGCTGCTGGATCCTGTGTTTGCTATGGCAGGGAGCGATCCCGTTGACGGTGGGAGCCATCTGGCTCAGATTGCATGCCGCGCCGACGGTTGTCGGCGCATGGATATCTGCTGGCCAAAACCCGCCGCTGCTTCCCGACATAGGACGTTGTCGCTGACGATCATCAGCGGCGGCACACCGCGCACAGCGATGACGGCGTCGAGCTCGCGGGCGACCCGCGCACCTGACAGCGAGGTGTCGACCACCAGCGCCAGGCACTCGCGCGTGAAGTCGTCGACCACCGCCAGGATGCGGATGCGCCGGCCGCTGATCAGCGTGTCGCTGACGAAGTCGAGGCTCCACCGCTGGTTCGGTCCCTGGGGCAGCGTCATAGGCGCTCGGGTGCCCATCGCTCGCTTGCGGCCACGCCGGCGCCTGACCCGCAGGTTCTCCTCGCGGTACAGCCGCAGCAGCTTCTTGTGGTTCATGACCAGCCCCTCGCGGGCCAGCATGATCCCAAGCCGACGGTAGCCAAAGCGCCGACGCTCGGCCGCGATCTCCCGCAACCGCGACCGCAGGTCGCCATCATCACTACGCCGGGGCGCGTAGCGCACCGACGTCCTATCCACGCCAAAGATGGTACATGCCCGACGCTCGCTGATGCCGAACAGCTGCCGAGCATGCTCAACAGCCTTCCGCTGAGCGGCGGGCCTCACCAGTTTTTTGCCGCGACTTCCTTCAGAACCGCATTGTCGAGCATGGCGTCGGCCAGCAGCCGTTTAAGCCGGCCGTTCTCCTCCTCCAGCACCTTCAGCTTGCGCGCCTGCGACACGTCCATGCCGCCGTACTTGGCCTTCCATGCGTACAGAGTGGCGCTGCTGATCCCGTGTTTGCGGCACACGTCGGCGGTCTTCATCCCGCCCTCCTGTTCGCGCAGCACCGCGATGATCTGCTCCTCGCTGAACCTGGTCTTCTTCACGTCCGTCTCCTCACGAAGGCGGACTCTAGCTCAAACTGGCGGAGTTTCAGGGGAGCACGTCAATACTTCACCTGCCGGTGGGCCGTCTCCCGGTCCAGCTTTCCTTCGCGCTTCAATTCGGTGATCGCTGCACCATAGCTCGGCGCTTTGTCGGTATTGAGCGTGGCAGGCTTTTCCCAGTGCTTCAGGCCTCGCAGGGCCTTGCCCAGGAACCGCTTCGCTGCCTTGGCGCTGCGGGTCGGCGACAGGTAGAAATCGATCGTGTCGCCCCGCTTGTCGACTGCCCGGTACAGGTAGGTCCACTTGCCCCGCACCTTGACGTAGGTTTCATCCAGGCGCCAGCTCGGATCAAAGCCACGCCGCCAGAACCAGCGCAGCCGCTTCTCCATCTCCGGGGCGTAGCACTGGACCCAGCGATAGATCGTCGTATGGTCGACCGAAATGCCGCGTTCCGCCAGCATTTCCTCAAGGTCGCGATAGCTGATCGGATAGCGACAATACCAGCGCACCGCCCACAGGATCACATCACCCTGGAAATGGCGCCACTTGAAATCCGTCATCGTTCCGTCCGTCCAATCTCCGCCAAGCATGCTCAAGCTTCACGATTTTTGCAACAGAGCCCTGCTGGGAGCCTTCGGTCTTGCCGAGAGCACCCTCCCCGCCCGCGACACC
Source organism: Sphingomonas sp. TX0543 (assembly GCF_048565505.1). Taxonomy (NCBI): domain Bacteria; kingdom Pseudomonadati; phylum Pseudomonadota; class Alphaproteobacteria; order Sphingomonadales; family Sphingomonadaceae; genus Sphingomonas; species Sphingomonas sp. TX0543. The sequence continues at coordinate 85,608 of NZ_JBLZUS010000001.1, read as the reverse complement.
GCCCATTTCGTGGGCCTCGTCGAAGGCGATCACGCCGTCGAAGTCGGGACCGGCCCAATCGAGGATCTGCTGTAGGCGCGTTGCATCCGAGCGGCCCGATCGCAGCCCCGGATACGTGACGAACAAGGTGCCCTCTTCGAGCGTGATGGGCTGGCCGATCTTCCAGTTCGAAAGTGGCTGCACGTCGGCCGAGAGGCCGCCAAGCGCGGTGACGTCGCGGCGAATGTCCTCGAGCAGGGGCTCGTTCTTGGTGACGAAGATGTGGCGGCGACGGCCCTGCAGCTTGTTGTCGAGGATGCAGGCGGCGATCTGGCGGCCCTTGCCCGCGCCGGTGCCGTCACCGAGGAAGAAGCCCTTGCGGTACTTACGTCCTTCAGGGTCGATGTCGAGGCCAACGCCTTCCTTGGCGGGCTTGAAGGTGCCCGGCAGCGTCTGGTTCCAGGCGTGGCCTGCATAGACGACGGTTTCGAGCTGGGAGGAGGACAGGAGCCGCTCGCTAACGGTGCGCTCGGGCAGATGGGGGACGTGATCGGGGATCGGCGCCGGGATCGAGCCCATGGCGACCGATTCAACGAGCGCGGTGGGGTGCTCGCCGGCTTGGTCGAAGACGATGCGGCTAGGCCGGTACGGCAGGTAGACGCCGACCTGTTCGGCCAGCGGCGCCGGGGCTTCCAGCTTGCGATAGCCGACGGGTAGAACCGCATTGGCCTTGGGCGCGTGATACGGCCGTGGTGCTGCCACCTTGGTCCTGCGCGCAGCGCCGAACAGCGATGTCGGCTTTGCAGGCACCGCGCGAGCCGGAAGATTGGCGGCGGGCTCCAGTCTGATGCGGGCGGGGATGTCGATTGCGTCGAGAAAGTCGAGCACGGCTGCGCGCTCGATGACGGCAGGCATGAGGTCGCCGGCGATCTTGTCGATGACATAGAGGCGAACCGCAATGTTGGTGCCGTGCTTGCGATAGCAGTGCTCGAGGCGGAGAGAGGAGCGCACCGTGCAACCGCTCAGGATCGCTTCGTAGGCAGTGCGCAGGCGCGCGCAGGGCGTGAACCAGTCGGGCATGATGGCGACGACGCGCCCGCCAGGGCTGACCCGCTTGATCGCCGCCTGCAGATGGCGCAGCGCCGCCAGGTCATCGGCGCCGCGGCCGATGCTGCGGGAAAACGGCGGGTTCATAAGCACGACGCTCGGCCGTGGGAGATCCGCGTGAAGGGCGACCAGCGCCGCGCCATCATGGCCTGTGATCGTCGCATCGGGGAAGATGTGCGCGAGCCGTTCACGGCGACGCGGGTCGATTTCGTTGAGCTGCAGCATGCGCCCGCGCGGGGCCTGGGCGATCAGGAGACCGTTGCCGGCGCTCGGCTCCAGCACGACGTCGTCGGCGCCGATCGACGCGAGCAGCATGGCCAGCGCCGCAATATCGGCAGGGGTGGAGAACTGCTGCAGCTCGATCTGTTCCTCGCTGCGCACGGTATGGGTCGGCAGGCGCTGCATCAGCGCGGACGAAACGGCGATGTCTGCAGGGGCGCTGATGCGATGGCCGTCGCTTGCGAGATGAAGGGCCAGGGCATGCTCGAGCATCTCGAAGCTGTCGCGCTGGGTCCAGCGCCCGTCGGCATCGCTGCCGCCGAACGCCTGTACCATGGCGTCATTCAGCTGGCGGCGGGTGATGGCGGCATCGGCGGCGAGAAGGGTGGCGATCGTGCGTGCCGCCGGCGCATCATTGACGTGCGTGAGATCGAGAAGGTCGCGCATGGGGGTCTCCTTGGGCTCTCTGCCGAACGGCAGATCACCCTTCCCCTCCCCCTCCCCTTTTCTGCGTCTCGAGGGCTTCGAGCGCCTGGGCCCAATCCTTGTACCCCTTCGGGAAATCGACACGGATCACGCGGTTGTCATGGGCGTAGCGGTGCGATGCCCGGTTTACGGCCCGGCGCCCCGCCGTGTCGTAATCGCCCGCGAGGATCAGTTCGGTCACGCTGTCGGGGATCGTCACCAGGCCGAACCGGCGCGAGCCGAGCGTTGCCCAGCACGGCAGGTTGTTGATGCGGCTCCACGCGCGGGCCGTCTCGAAGCCTTCGGCAAGCCCGATGGTGGGACCGATACCGCCCCCGCGCCATGCGCCCATGCCGAGCGAACCGATGGTCGCCTTGGCGGTGTAGCGCGCGGTTTCAGGATCGAGGAAGATCCGCTGCAGGGCGACAAGCCGCTGACCTTCGCGCACGGCGACCAGCAGGGCGGGCTTGAAAACGGTGTTGGGCTTTGCGCCATGCGGGCAGCGCGGATGAAAGCGGACGTCACCGGGAACGGGAAGCAGGAATCGCGACCCCAGATAGCGTTCACCGAGCGTGCCCGGAACGGACTGAGCCTGCGACCAGAGCCGTTCGATATTCGCGGTGCCGGCGCGCACATTGTCTGGTGGCGGCTCATAGTGGCGCGTGATGGCGATGCGATCGAGTTCGCGCAGCACGTCGATGGAATCGCAACCGGCAAAGCAGGTCACAAGGATGCCGCGATCCCCCTGCCGGAGGGACAGGCTGGGCTCGTGGTCATCATGGGCCGGGCAGCGGCACATGGCCCGGGTTCCGTGCCAGGTGCCGCGCAGGGTGCCGACGATGTCGATGAGTTGCTGCGAGGGGCGACGGGCGACGATGGTCATTGGTCATTGCCCGGCTTGGCCAGCGGCATGACGCGCGCGATGGCGTAGATGGCTTCGCTATCCTGAAAATAGGACGCCACCGCACAATCGTCGTCAGGATGGACAGGCATGCCGATGATGGCGGAGCGGGCACGCACATATTCGACGAGCGCGGTTTCGGCCGCCGGTTTGTTGGGGTGAATGTCTACGATGTCATCAGATCCCGGCTCGCTGATGAAGAGAACAAAGCGTTCCATGGGGAGTTACCTCCATGACGCAGATGCGTGGCAAGGCAGCTGCTATGGTTGAAGGGCGTTTGGCCGATCTGCTCGGTCCACTCCCTCTCTTCCCTCTCCACTCTTGCCGCATTTGTCTGTGAAAATGCCTGATAGTCCAAGGATATTATCGATTTGCCTGTAAGAAAGTAGGCTATGGAATCGGGTGCCCTGTTAGAAAATTACAGGTATAGCGGAAGGATAGATGTCGCAGTTCACGCCTCTCGAGATCGCCAACTGGATGGCCATTTACCTCGCAACCAGCCTGTGCTGTGCGATAGCCATGGTCCTGTCGGTCTCGGTCGCGCTGCACGGCATCTGGAACGATCGGATCTGGCAGGACGTGCGCAGCGTGAAAGGTGCTGCATTGCTGCTGCCCCGGATCTGGTGGCGCTGGCAGAAACTCTATCTGCTCTCGACGCCAGTCACGCTCGGCATCATCGGATATTTTGCGGCCAGCCTTTCCTGGCGCTGATGGCTCAAAGGCCGAGCCCCTGAAGCAGGGCGCGCCGTCCCGTGTGCGCATCGTCGTCCTGCCGGTCGATGGTCACGATTTGCCCAAGATGCGCCATGCGCGGATGCGTGATGGCCTTGCTCGCCTCGTACTCTTCGGTTTTGAAGCCCATGGCCTCGACGACAAGATTGCGGATCTCGCCGGTCTCGCGTGATCGTGCCTCGATCAGGAAGTCAGGGCGACACGGTCCATCGGGTGTAAGGGTGTCGAAGACCGGCTTGTCGATCGCGAGGTCTATGCCCCGGCCGTGCAATTCCTGCTGAGTGCGCAGGATGGTTCGGAACACGTCGCGCTCGAAATCGGAATCGACGGGCGCGAACAGCCGCCCATTGAGGATAGGCTGGGCATAGGCGCGCAGCGGCGCGTAGCCCTTTGCCTCGGGATATTTGCCGACGAAGCTATGGTGCAGCGATCACCGAATTGAAGCGCGAAGGAAAGCTGGACCGGGAGACGGCCCACCGGCAGGTGAAGTATCTCAATAACGTGATCGAGGCCGATCACGGAAAGCTCAAGATACTGATCAAGCCGGTGCGCGGTTTCAAATCGATCCCCACGGCCTATGCCACGATCAAGGGATTCGAAGTCATGCGAGCCCTGCGCAAAGGACAGGCTCGCCCCTGGTGCCTGCAGCCCGGCATCAGGGGCGAGGTGCGCCTTGTGGAGAGAGCTTTTGGCATTGGGCCCTCGGCGCTGACGGAGGCCATGGGCATGCTCAACCACCATTTCGCAGCAGCCGCCTGATCGGCGCAGAGCGACAGCCTACCTCTGACTGCCGCCAATCTTTGCAACAGAGCCCTGCGTCCAGCTTCTGGCTGGATTGTTCAATAAGGTCGGTCACGGTCTGCTCCTGATGCTGAACCGCATCAGGCCATCCCCCTCCCCTCTCGCCTCGGGGTTATGAGCCCGTGATCACCACAGGCTATGCGACAAGGGGTGCCCGGCAGCGCCGGGAATTCGGGACCGGCACCATCCCGATGATATCGGTTTGACTTCTACCGCCAAAAATGATCATAAAACACGAACTGGGTCGCAGAACTGCGATTCATCGAAAGGCAGACGCATGTCCTACACCGTGAACACACTGCGAAATATGACCAGATCCTGCGAAATGATGCGCGATCGGGTCAAAGCTGTGGTGTTCAAACCTGATGAACGCAAGGTCCTGGATATCACGTTTGGGCCTACGGCGGCAGCGGAATTGGTCGGAAGAACGCCTGAAGCGCTTGCCAAGGCAGAGAAGGAGGGACGTCTCGCGCCTCCGAAGCAGCTTAACAATGGCCGTCGCTATTACACGCTCGAAGACCTTACTCATATTCGCAAGGCGCTGAACATTCATCCGGGCAAGCTAGCCCATGAGAATGCGGTCGTAGTAGCCGTGCAGAATTTCAAGGGCGGCGTCGGCAAGAGTACGATTACCAAGCATTTCGCCGATTTTCTTGCACTGAACGGATATAGCGTTCTCGTGATCGACTGCGATCCGCAGGCGTCAACGACAACTATGTTCGACATCCAGCCCGAAGCACTTATCGATGAAGAGGAGACTTTAGGAAACTTCCTGTCGCCTCGCAGTACATTCGATGATTTCAGGAAGGCAATCCGAGAAACCGCTTGGCCTACAATCAAAATAGTGCCGTCAAGCCTTGGCCTGCAGGATGCAGAGTGGGACCTCACGGCAACGTTGACGGAGGGCGGACAAGCAGTGCGCGAGGGACTTCAGCGTCTCCGTATTGGCATCGACAGTATCATCAAGGACTTCGACGTCGTCTTGCTCGATCCTCCGCCGGCCATGGGGTTCCTGGGCCTCAATGTGATGGCCGCTGCAACAGGTATGCTCATCCCGGTTCCGGCAAGGCAGCTCGACTATCTTTCAACCATCCATTTCATGGACACCATCGCCGAGAATATCGAGATCCTCGAGGATCACGGAACACCTGTTGATTATGGGTTCATTCGCGTCGTCTGCTCGGCCTACACCCCCAGCAAGCCAGGTGAAGCCGACATGTGGAAGATGATGAAGGCCACATATGCCAATTTCCTGCTGAATCAGCCGATCCTGGCTTCTGAGGAAATCAAGAATGCCACTCAGGCATTCCGGTCGATCTATGAAAGCAAGCCTTCAGCTGCGCACGCAACCTACCAGCGTTGCCGGGACAATCTCAACGCAGTCTTCGGAGAAGTTCTGAACGAAATACATGAGCAGTGGCCGTCGAAGAGCATTTCGAGACGGTCATCTGACACGGCAGGGAGTGTTGTAGCGTGAGCCGTCGTTCATTGATTGGCGAGGCCCTCGCCTCCCCTGCCCCTGACCAGCCTTCCGTCTCTGAAGCCAAGGACGCTGCAGGGGCAACCGCATCGCGCAATTTCACAACACGTCGGCTTGAAGGCTTCACGGAAGCAGCGCGGATGGTCAAGCGTCCGACCATTCGGCTCAAACCTGCAGAATGTTCAATCTGGCCGGGAAACGCCCGTGATTACGAACAGCTCACCGAACCCCGTTTGCGATCTCTGATTGAATCGATCCAAGCAGAAAACGGGAACCGCATCCCAGTTGTCGTGCGTCGGAAACAGCAAGGTGAGCTGCAGTACGAACTGATCATTGGCACAAGGCGCCACTGGGCTGTCGCGTGGCTCAACGCCAATCACTACCCGGATATCGAGCTCGTAGCGATTATCGAAGATCTCGATGACGAAGCTGCGTTCCGCCTTGCTGATATCGAGAACCGCGAGAGGGAAGATATCTCAGATTTAGAACGCGGTTTGAACTACAAGGCAGCAGTCGACACCTATTACGATGGCCTTCAGGCACGGCTTGCTGAACGCGTGAAGATCTCGAAATCTACGCTCGCCCGGTACATCGGCCTGACAGAGATCCCGCAAACAATCGTAAGCGCATTTGCCTCGCCAATGGAACTTCAGGTCCGGTACGGTGACAAGCTCCTTCCAGCCATACGCAACCCATCGCTGCGCCCCAGGATGGAGGAAGCAGCAAAGCAAATCGCTGCGGAACAAAGTTTCCGGCAATCCGGAGACGAAGAGCCAATTTCTGGCCCTCAGGTTGTTGTCCGTCTGCTCAAGGCAGTTTCGGGCAGGCCTGGCCGTGCCCAGAAAGCCGTAATCGAAGCCGCAGGATCGTCCATTGGTGTCATCGAAAAGGATCGTGCACGAGGGCTCACGATAACGATCAACCCCACTGATTTGAGCGCTGACGAAATCCTCGATGCATTGCGCCCTCTGATTGAGAAGGCGAAGATTCTAAAAAGGCCTGCCCCATGAAGGAGGGTTTCGAACCCACCTATGGCCATGCCTTTACCACTCTGAAAATGTGGCTTTTATCGTTTTATTTCCTATGTTTAACACACTTGTCCCACATGTGGGACAGCGGCAGATTTACTAGGCGAAGAACGTGAGCGAGAAAGATCAGTCCTCCTCCGGTCGCCGGGTGCAGTTCGAGATGTTCTTCACGCTGCCTGATTTCAGCGACATCTCGCTGCGGGACTATCAGGAGACCATGCAGCGTCCTTTCTTCAGCCTTTCGAAGAAGAAGCGCCTGAAACCCATTGAGTACCTCAGCCCGGACAAGTCGGTCACCGTCCATGTATCAGCCAACCCAGCCTATGGGATGGCGACCATCTGGGATGCAGATATCATGATCTATCTGGCGTCTCACCTCAACGAATTGCGCGAGCGGGGTGACAACGACCTGTCGCCGACCATTCGTGTTCAACCTGGCGATCTTCTCAAGCGAATCTGCTGGGGTGTAAGCGGGCGCGCCTATGAGCGACTGATCGCAGCGCTTGATCGTCTTCAGGCCACGACGATCAAGACGAACATCCGAGCAAACTCCAAATCCCGCGAGACCACATTTTCGTGGATCGATAGCTATACTCATCTCGTTGATGAGCGAACCCAGCGTTCGCTTGGGATGGAAATCACGCTTTCCAAGTGGTTCTTCGACGGGGTCATGGACAAGCGAAATGTCCTTGCGATTTCGCCTTTGTATTTCGAGATAACGAGCGGACTTGGGAAATGGCTCTACCGCGCAGCTCGCAAGCACGCTGGTGGCAATGGGCCAGAAGGTTTCACGATCGGCTTCGAAACTCTTCATCAGAAAAGCGGCAGCGAAAGCTCCCTACCCTCGTTCAAGAACAAGATTCTTGAATTGGCGCGAGCTAACAACCTGCCGGATATCAGTCTGGAGGTCATTGGAGCAGAGACGCCGCGTCCAAAGCTAAAGATGGTGATGCGTCGCCATCTCGAAAAACCTTCTGGAAAAACCGAGGATAGTGGCTCTGTCACCACGGAGAGCAGAGCCCAGCGCATTCAGCGCGCAACCCCCGAAAAGGCAGCCAAGGTCAGCCCTCCGCAGGAATTCGTTGATCCTGCCCTCGTGCGCAAGCTCCTTGCAACAACGAGCGCGAGCTTGCGCCCCGAACAGCAAGCCGATGCATCAGCGGCATTGGACAGCAATGCAAGCCAATCTCAGTCACGACGAAGGGGAGGGGGCGCGCAGGACACTCTTGACCCCGAAATCTATCAGGCCATCCGTGCTGAATGTCCTGGTTGGGATCTCGATGTGCTGATGCGGCAATTCGATTCCTTCTTGAACAGCAATCCGCATGAGTTGCCAAGGAACTACTCGAAACGGTTCTACGGCTTCATGAAGAAGCACCACGAGCGCAACAAGCATACGCTTCCGGGCTTTTGAAGATCGCGCCCTTCTGCAGGACTTGGTAGCGGCGCCCGGCGCGCTGGTAGAGCTGCCGCTCGGCTTCAGGCCTGATTACGCTCTGCCGCAGGCATAGCGATCTATCGTAACATTAAGAACAGTCTCATCATGCACGGCAGCTAGCGAACGTGTTTTCGGGAATCACTTCGCTTAGCCCGCCCGATCAGCGGACCGCGTCTACGTTCGGCGCCTGCTAATAAATCGCTGACTAGGCCCAAGAGCACCGGCATAGACACTACGGCCGTGCTTCTGCCGTCCATCTTTGACTGAAATCAGCGATCTACTCTGCAGCGCTCAAGCCAGCTGGCAGATCGCCTAAGGCTCCACTTCGGTCACTGCGATCCAGAAACCCGACAGGTCGGCCTTCAAGCTGGGCGATGGAAAATGCCTCCAAAAACCATTCCTGAAAACACGTTCGACCGGAAATACCACATTTCCGAAAACACGTTCGTTTCAGCATAGGGGCAAAAGGGGGATCAGAAAGTTTGGGATCGGCGCATCATATGTGAATCGGAACGCTAACTGATCCTCTGGCCTCACGTTCTCAGCCGCGCTTTCAAAGTTATCAACAGGGCGAGGAGGTGGCGAACGTGTGATCAGGCATCAGATGACGTGTTATTAGAATCTGGCGGTCGTGCTATCAGAAACCGAACATCGTGTTTTCAGATTCGGCATAGCCGCCCCGACTCGCGAGAAATCAGGAGTTTGCAGGCTGATCGCGAGCAGGTAACCTCTTAACCTTAGAATCTAAATCCCCTAACGTTCACGCCTGCGGCGGATTTGTTATTGATTTGATTCAAGATTAGGGAAGGCCGACATATCCCTTCGACGATGACCGCTTTGCGTGCGATGCGTACATTCCACTAGGATGGCAGCTCGGCAGATTAGCGCTGGTGACAGCCTTAAGATCGATTCCGTGAATCACGACAGGGACCTGTGATTCAAACTTCCGATTGGCCTAACTTCACGTGGCTATCGCATAGTCCTCCGCATGTTAGAGGATGGACAAAGGGAATGTCAGATCTGGCTCGAAGCCAAAGATCCCGATCTCAATGTTGCAAGGCGGTACGTCATATCTCGAAGCCAGGACCTGTTCGGTGTCACGATTGTTGAATTCTCATGGGGGCGGATTGGAACGCGTGGACAGCGACGCAAGTTATCCTTCGCCGACGCAGGCAGGGCGACAAAGTTCGTAGAACAATTGCTGTGTCGCAGAGCGACCTCACATCATCGAATTGGCGTTTGCTACCGGGAAGTATTCCGGGGTCCATGATACGTTCACGTGTCCGTTGGGACGATTGCGCTATCGGAAGTTCGAAGGCTGACCATGTTGGCAGTCACCATAGCCGCAACTGATTGTGAAGCGGTTCGCTTGGTCACCCCAAGGCCTCTGGCAAGCTCCGCACGGGTGAGAGGTCCGATGCCGGCTACCAGACGCCAAGCCAGGGGAGCCGTCGAGGAGACGTACAGGCCTGAAAGTGCTCCCTCAGCCTGCAGGTGAGCCCTTTGCATGGCACGGAGGTCTGCGGCTGCACTCTCAGCGGTAGCCTGAAGCGCACGGCCTAATAGGACGGGCAGGGGTTCCTCGTGAAGTTCACGGAACAGAGCCCGCGGCATGACCCCAGCAAGCGCCATTGGCGCTGAGCCCAGCCCAAACAAGTGCGGCCGCATGGCAGCAGCGAGCGATGCCGCCCAGGCCGCCCCACGCGGTGCCATACGTGTTACCGCGAACCCTCCGACCTGGACCATCTCACTGCCACCCTCAAGGAAATCGATTTCTTCAGTGCGCAGCTCCGCCAACCATTCAAGGAGGGTGCCCATCGGATCGCGGCTCGGCAGCAGCGCGTCGAGCCGTTCGAGCGCGGCATCGGCAGGCCTGCATGTCTCGCTGAATCCTTCGGAGTGACTTTTGGCGGCCATGACCAGCTTGGCGGCATGGGCGAGGGGAGGGTGGCCTCGCCGGCTGATCCACGACAAGAACTGACGGCGTTCTTCGGAATGCCACGAGCGGACGAGCTCGCCCGCTTCGAGCCCGGGATTATGTTCGATCCCAAGATTATCAAATGGATAATCGCGTACGTGCACGCGCCAGAGGCGCCGGAGTGAGGCCAGCGCAAGGCATTCGGACAGCTCAGGCGAGATGAAGGGGAGGGCGCCTTCGATGCGGGCAAGCGTCAGTTGCCAGGGTGCTGGGGCGGATACCATCGGCAGTATAGTATATAAACGCCCAAAAAAGTATACCCAGCTTGTACGGCGCTTTTGCTGTCCGATAAGTGTCCTTCACGGATAGGATGAATGGGGCTATGACGGTTTGTGTTTTCCGTGTGAAAGCACGAATGGAAGCGAAAGAGGCGGCGGGTGGAAGAACGGATTGACGAAGGGGCAGGGCGGCCGGGAATTTTGGGCCCGGTGAGCGCGCTGGTCATCCCCGGCCACCTGTCTCCGGCTTCCGCCCCCGAACTCGTCGAAGAAGTTAAGGCCGCCCGAGCCTATCGCCTGCGGTCGCGCAGCGCCAATACGCTGCGCGCCTACGCCAGCGACTGGCGCCAGTTTCAGGACTGGTGCTGGGGCAGGGGGCTCGAGCCGCTCCCGGCGGCTCCCGAAGTCGTCGCCACCTACCTCGCATCGCTCGCCCGCGCGGGCCGCGCGGACAGCACCATTACGCGCCACGTTGCCGCGATCGTCTGGCAGCACCGCCATGAAGGCCTCCCGCCGCCGACGGCGCACGACACCCACCAACTGATCGTCGATACGCTGTCCGGGATTCGCCGCGAACAGCGGGCGCGGCCCACCCGCAAGAAAGCGGCGATCAGCGCGAAGGATCTGGCGGGCATGATCGACAAGTCGGACGGGCTGAGCACGCGTGCAGTGCGCGACCGGGCGATCCTCGCGCTTGGCCTCGCCGCGGCGCTACGCCGCTCCGAACTGGTGGCCCTGCAGCTGGCGGACGTCGAACTTGTCGACGCCGGGGTGACGGTGCGCATCGGTCATTCCAAGACCGATCAGGAAGGCGAGGGGACTACCATCGCAGTGCCCGCAGGCAAGGTAGTGCGGCCCGCCGCCCATCTCAATGCCTGGCTAACCGTGCGCGGCGGCGCGCCGGGCCCGCTGTTTACCCGGGTTGGCACCAGGGGGGAATTTACGATGGAAGCGATGTCCGATCGCTCGGTAGCACGCCTCGTCAAGCGCTACGCCAGACTCCAGGGGCTCGATCCTGAGGTGATGGCGGGCCATTCGTTGCGGGCGGGGTTTCTGACCGAGGCGGCGCGCACCCGCGCCTCGCTCGCCAAGATGCAGGAGGTCTCGCGGCACAAGTCGGTGACAGTGCTGCTCGGCTATGTGCGGTCGGCCGAACGCTTCGACGATCACGCCGGCGCTGGGTTCCTTTGACCTATGATAGGTGCGTTACATAGAACGACCAATGCCGGCGTGCGCTATCGCGATAGTGATGGCTTCGATTGGGATTGGTATTATATTCACCTTCGCAGAATCTGCCCGGATCATCCGACTCTGCAGCCAATGTTCTTCGAACACGCCCCTCGCGGGACGGCTTACGCCGCACATGCAATCGGCAATCTCCCTCGGGCTTGTGGCAGCGAGGCCGAGGGCAATTCTTCCTGCAGCGAAAATTGGTGGAAGTCGTGCACGCGCAAAGATATGATCTCGTCTGTAGGATCTGCCCGGTGAATCCGTTCCTGCTTTGAGTGTTCTCCGAACACGCCCCCACGGGGGGCCTCCGGCCTGACAAGACATTGGTAATGCGGCCCCGCGTTTTGGCAGAAATGCGGGGTGCGTATTCGAGATGACTTTGCCCGGTCGCTGACGAATAGCCTTGAATGCCGGATCTGCCCGGTTTGCCCGTCTCGCAGCTGGTGTTCTCCGAATACGCCCCTCACGGGGCGCGTTCAGCGCACTTTAGAGCGGTATTTTTAGCTCGCTTTGTGGCAGCGAAGCGAGGAGATTCCAGTTGGGGTCGGCTCCGGCTGAGGGCGAAATGACACTCTAAGCCGAAAGAGCATGGTTGGAGAAAGTGCGAAGCCGTTTCACGCGATGCATGCCTGATTGCAGCAGCGGTTATGAACTATCGGTCTTCCTGTCGCCGCCCCATCGCTGAAGCCGCTGAAGTGAACCAAGCAGCTCGTCAGTTGCTCGATCCCCGCTTTCGTTTATGCCCAAGAGCTTTGCTGCCGCTTCGCGTGCAAAAACGTCATCTGGATCATCGTGGAGCATGGTTTTGAGGAAACCCAACGCACGTCGATCGCGGCGACGACCAAGACCAATGATTGCCTCATAGCGAACGTCAGGATCAGCGTCGCAGAGTTGATTCTTTAGCGCGTGTCGGATGGCATCTGAGTCAGCGTCGCTTTGCTGACCAATCCCGAAAGTTGCCCAATTTCGCACCTCGGGATCGCGATCTGTCATCAACGATAGCAGAGTGGTCTGCGCTTCGACGCTATCAACAGCTCCTAATGCAAACGCGACTGCATACCGGATGTTGTCCCAGCTGTGGTGCGCAAAGGGGATGATGTACGGGGCAGCACGTGACCGATCTATATGATGAAGTGCAAAGATGGCATCAAACACCACCTGCTGGTCATCATCCGCGAGCAGGCGGAGGACGGCCGCAAAGCACTGATCAGGAAATGTACGATCTGGAATGCCGATCTGCCCGAGAATGTCGGCAGCCCGTCCGCGTTCTTTAGGATCACGTGAGCAGGCCAGGGCAAGTGCCCGGTCCAGCACATCCTTCGATCCGCGCCAATGTAGTGCAGCCACAGCGTCCCATGCTGCATCATTGTCACCTTCAAATGCAGCATTGAATAGCTCGGGTATGGAGCGATTATCGTCTGCCGGGCTGGTCATGCTATTACCTCGATCTCGGGAGACCTGTCCGCCTTCGACCGCCCAACGATCGCGGTGACGGTGTTCTTGCTGAGGCCGAGGTCGCGCGCGATCCAGCGATAGCTGCGCCCCTCGGCGACGAGCGCCAGCACCCTGGGGGCGAGCCGGTCGGACTTGGGGCGGTCGCCGGTCTGCCGCCCGAGCTTGCGGCCGCGCGCGCGAGCTGCGGCGAGGCCGGAGCGAACCCGTTCGCTCAGCATGTCGCGCTCGAACTGCGCGATGCCGGCAAGCATCGTCGCCATCATCCGCCCGTGCGGGGTGTCGACCTCGAACGTCATGCCGCTCATGGCGACGACCGACACCCGCCAACCCGACAGCCGGTTGAGCGTATCGAGCAGGTCCTGCGTCGAGCGCCCCCAGCGGCTGAGTTCGGTGACGAGGATCGCATCGATGTGCCGCGCCTGCGCCAGCTTCATCACCTCAGTGCGCGCCGAGCGGTTGGCCTTCATGCCCGAGGCAGTTTCGCGAAACACCTCGACCACCTCATAACCGCCGCGTTCGGCGAAACCGGCAAGGTCGCGCAACTGCCGCTCGCACGACTGGTCGGCGGTCGAGACCCGGGCGTAGATGGCAGCGCGTTGTCCCAATTGAACCTTCCCGAAATCCGGCCCCGAAAACCCTTGATTTGCGTGGAGTCAGTGTTGTCCAAAACAGACTTCTGTTCAATCGGGACACTGTGCCATGCCGCGCCGCCATATCCTGAGCGCCCGGCAGCGGTCGGTGCTGCTCGACCTGCCGACCGACGAGGCATCGCTGCTGCGGCACTACATCCTGGCCGACGACGACCTGGTCCATATCGACCGGCGACGCCGGCCGGAGAACAGGATCGGCTTCGCGCTGCAACTGTGTGCGCTGCGTTATCCCGGCCGGATGTTGGTACCGGGTGAGGTCATCCCGCTGGCGGTGTCGGCCTTCCTCGGCGCCCAGCTCGGCATCACCGGCGACACGCTCGCCCGCTATGCCGTCCGCCGACAGACCCGCCAGCAGCACATGGAGGTGTTGCGACGGACCTACGGCTACAGATCGTTCCCCGGTCAGGGCGCACCGGCACGCGCGTTTCGCGACTGGCTGCTTGGCCAAGCCGAACAGGCGCGCTCGAATGACGATCTCGCCCGGCGCTTCATCGCCCGCTGCCGCGACACCATGACCATCCTGCCGGCGATCACCACCATCGAGCGACTGTGCGCCGACGCGCTGGTCGCGACCGAGCGCAATATCGAGAAGCGGATTGCCGCGCGCCTCGATCGCGTCGCCTGCACCCGGCTCGATCGGTTGACGACCGAGATGCTGCCAGGCGCGATCAGCCGCTTCATCTGGCTGCGCCGGATCGAGCCGGGCAACAATTCCGCCGCGGCGAACCGGCTGCTCGACCGGTTGGAGTTTCTCCGCGCGATGAACCTCGGCGCTGACCTGCTCGCTGGCGTCCCGCCGCACCGCGTCGCCCGGCTGCGCCGGCAGGGCGAACGCTATTTCGCCGATGGCCTGCGCGATCTGAACGCCGACCGGCGCCGCGCCATCCTCGCGGTCTGCGTCGTCGAATGGGCTGCCGCGACCGCCGATGCGGTGATCGAGACGCATGACCGCATCGTCGGCCGAACCTGGCGCGAGGCGAAGCAACTCCACGATGCCCGCACCGCGGAAACCAGAAGCGCGGTCACCGCGACGCTGGACGGGTTCGCCGCGATCGGCCGGTCGTTGCTGGACGCACATGGTTATGGTGCGTCGCTGGAGGATGCGGTCGCGCGCGTGGCGGGCTGGGACCGGCTCGACTACCTTGTCGCGACAGCCACGACGCTGACCGACACGCTGAGCGACGATCCGCTGGCGCATGTCGATCAGGGATATCACCGCTTCCGCCGCTATGCGCCGCGCATGCTACGCTGCCTTGACCTCGCAGCCGCACCGGTCGCCCGCCCCCTGCTCGACGCGGTGAAGGCCATCGCCGCCAAAGGCGAACTGCCGGTGACCGACGATTTCCTGCGCCCGCATTCCAAGTGGCGGCGTCAGTTGCGGGTGAAGGGCAGTGACGATGCGCGTCTCCGCGAGGTCGCGGTGATGTTCCACCTGCGCGACGCGCTGCGCTCAGGCGACATCTGGCTCGACCGCTCGCATCGCTACGGCGACCTGCGCCATGTCCTCGTGCCCATGGCGGTCGCACGCAGCATGAAGCTGGCGGTCCCGCCCGACCCGCATGTCTGGCTGGCCGACCGCAAGGCGCGGCTTGCCGATGCCCTCGCCCGCCTCGGTCGCGCCGCGCGCAACGGCACAATCCCCCACGGCGGCATCGAGGACGGGATGCTGCGCATCGACCGTCTTACCGCCGATCCGCCGGACGGGATCGATGAACTGGTGCTCGATCTGTACCGTCGCCTGCCGCCTGTCCGCATCACCGACCTGCTGCTCGAAGTCGATGCCGCGCTCGGCTTCACCGATGCCTTCACCCATCTGCGCACCGGCATACCGTGCAGCGACCGGATCGGCCTGCTCAACGTTTTGCTCGCAGAGGGGCTGAACCTCGGCCTGCGCAAGATGGCCGAGGCGTGCAACACCCATGATTACTGGCAGCTCTCCCGCCTCGCGCGCTGGCATGTCGAGAGCGAGGCGATCGACCAGGCGCTGGCGACCGTGGTCGCCGCGCAGGGCGACCTGCCGATGGCGCGGGTGTGGGGTATGGGCACCACCGCGTCGGCCGACGGCCAGTTCTACCCCGCTGCGCGGCAGGGCGAGGCGATGAACACGGTCAATGCCCGCTACGGCAACGACCCCGGCATCAAGGCCTATACCCATGTCAACGACCGCTTCGCGCCGTTCGCATCACAGCCTATCCCCGCGACCGTCAGCGAGGCACCCTATCTGCTCGACGGGCTGACGATGAACGAGGCCGGGCGGCGGATCGAGGAGCAGTACGCCGACACCGGCGGGTTCACCGACCATCTGTTCGGGATCAGCGCGATGCTCGGCTATCGCCTCGTACTTCGCATCCGCGACCTGCCGTCCAAGCGGCTGTACGTCTTCGACCCTGCCGCCACGCCGACTGAACTGCGCCCGCTGGTGGGCGGCAAGGCGCGCGAGGCGCTGGTCGTCGCCAACTGGCCCGACCTGTTCCGCTGTGCCGCCACCATGAGTGCCGGGCAGGTCGCGCCGAGCCGCATCCTGCGCAAGCTCGCCGCCTATCCGCGCCAGAATGACCTGGCCACAGCCCTGCGCGAGGTGGGTCGGATCGAGCGCACGCTGTTCATCATCGAATGGATTCTCGACACCGGGATGCAGCGCCGCGCGCAGGTCGGACTCAACAAGGGCGAGGCGCATCATGCGCTGAAAAACGCCCTGCGCATCGGCCGCCAGGGCGAAATCCGTGACCGCACCACCGAGGGCCAGCACTACCGGATCGCCGGCCTCAACCTGCTCACCGCCATCATCGTCTACTGGAACACCCTGCATCTTGGTCATGCTGTCGAGGCACGGCGACGCGAAGGGCTGGAGACGCCGGACCATCTTCTCGCCCACGTCTCTCCGCTCGGATGGGCGCACATCCTCCTCACCGGCGAATACCTCTGGCCGAAAGACGCCGACGCTTAGGGTGTCATTTCGCCCTCAGCCGGAACCGACCCCTATTTTTAGCTCGCTTTGTGGCAGCGAAGCGAGGAGATTCCAGTTCTTGCTCTAAATTTCTGAACGCAGCCATCCGGATCGGGATCGCGTTCCGGGAGTTTGCCTCCAACCCGCTCAAAATTTCGGCGAACGGGGTCGAACTACCGGTTTCCATAAGGTACTGATGGGTGAGGCCGCTTTCAGGGTTCCTTCGAAGAGAGCGCAAAGGTGACATGGTTGTCTCCATGCGCAAGGTTGCTCTTATTGGCACATGCAGTTCGTCCAGCTGGCGGCTGGCGACATGGATTGCATGATCCTTGAATGGCTGTCGCCGGTCGCCGATGCCGCGGTTCCTGAATTTTTCAACGCCATCGGAATAGAGCCAATACCGGCCAGGCTCCAGCCAGAGTCCATGCCGGGTGACGGCCTCGATCTTGAACGATCCCATTTCTTCTGAGCATTCGGACCGAAGCCAGGTGAGTACCTTGTCGAGGTGTTCGGTCGGAAGGGAGAAGTGGATAGAATCGATGTTCGTGTAGCAAATCTGGACATCGGGTGCGCACGCATGGATTCTCTCCATCATCGCGAGGAGGATAATACGACCTCGTGCGACTATGCGTTGCCCGAGAAGATGACACGCCGAGCCATCCCTCAGGTTAGGACCTTGCACAACCACGGCGTCCGCTTCTTCGAAAAGCCTGATGCCCCTTCTGCCCTGGAGCCATATTTCTGTTGCGGTGTCCGGCTCATCAAGGGGCACATCGATGCCATAGGTTCCCTTCATCGCATCCATCGCAAGACTCCTGGTCGAGAATTTGCGACGTGGTCTTGAAGGGCGGCTTGCGCTCGAAGCCATCAGCGTCGCAAGAAACTTTTCTCTATCTGCGAGCGCCTTGTTTCCTTGTTTGCGGTAGCTTTGCCGGTTGGCGAATGACCGCTGCACCTCCTTGGCCAAGGGATGGCGTACAGTTTTGTCGGAAACGACCGATTCCACCAGATGGATGGCTCGAAAATGTTTCCGGAAAAATTCAACCTCGAATTCGTTGAGGTCGACCTCAATCGCTTCGTCCAACCCGGTGCGGAGGTGACGACCGCAGTGAAAGCTGCGCAGCGGATTGTAGCGCGTAATGAAATCTGTTGAAGGACCTTCGAGAATACATTTGTACAGCCCGATCCCAAGGGTTTCGGTTTCATCAAGCCTTCTATCAAGGCTGATTAATCGAAGGTCCGCCGGTTTTGGAAACAGTTGTTGCATGCAGGCCGGATACATCCCGTTGAAATCGATCGAGATGACGCTCCGATCCTGTCGGCGTTCCTCAAGAATGTGAACATCCTGAATAGGCAGATGCCAAGCAGTGTAGAAGCGTGCATCGAGCAAACTTCTCCGACGGAGCGCATTGCAGATCGTGCTCCATTTCTCATCGCAGTACGATGTAGGCGAAACCAGATGGTGATGGTACCTGCGGACTATCGTTCGTAGTGCGTCAAAGCTTAATGCAGAGTCATTCAGATAACGCTGCTCTGGCAGCCATGGATGAAGGTCTTCAAGAACTGCCGGCGGTACGATGCCGGGATTGGCCAATGCAATTAGATCGGCTTCTCGACGGGTCAGTGTGATTGGGCGCGCTTCCGTGAGATTTCCATAGGTTTCGATAGGGCGCGTGCCGAACTCATCGGTGATCGTGTAAGGGTCTGCCGAGATAAGATGGAGCGGGCCACGCTGGCTCCTCGTGCGCTTTCGCAAAAGCACCGGTTCTCTGTCGTTTGGAAGGTCGCCTGAGCGGTGGAAACGGTAAGTCTTGTTCATTTTGATCTGGTTCTGTCGCGACCGGCTCGCCTCATTCTCAGGATACCGCAGTGGGTGAGTGCGAGCTCATTTACCAACGCAGCCCGATCCAATTCGCCCTGACCATCGGCAGTGGCGCGTTTCAGCGCATGGCGAATGCAAAAGGGATAAAGATTGGTGAGAGGCTGGATGTGGCGCTGGCTCCACCCCCGTATCGGCTTCCCATTGGGCACGATAGGATTGTCGCACCTAGCAGCAGCTGCTCTTTCTTTCTCGTAATCTAAAAAGAGCGATTTCAAATCGTCGATCGAGATCGCCTTGAGTTCCGCTACGGAAAAATGAAGGCGGGTGAGGGATAGGATGTTCCTCATGCCCGATCGGTCCAGATTTTTGGTACGCACGAAAAATGGCGGCCCATTTGTTATTTTGTGCAATGCAGATTGGACCTGCCCGGTTCTGCTATAGGCAGTCAGACCATTTCTGTCAGTATTAATCAGCGCTGATCGGACAACGTCCTCTACGTAGCGGGAACGTTCGATGCCTTCTGCCAATAGTAGCTGGTTTATCAATGCGCGGATGCCATGGGGAAGAATTGCCGTTATGGTCGAGGGATAATCGAGCTTTTCCCAGCGGGCATATCTGGCGATCGCATAGGATCGGCCCAGGTCGAGCAGGCCTTTCAAAAAGCGTCCTTCGGCATTTTCGTGGCCGATGGTCATCTCTGCCAGGTGCACGGCGTGGCGCCATTCTGACGGTGCGATGTTGCGATCGAAAAGATCTTTGGCCGAGGTGGCTTTTCCGCCGAGCAAGCGCAACTCGCCGATCTCTCGAAGTTCTTGCCTAAGCGCTGCCTCTTCTTCTTCCCTCTGGTTGGCCCGATTGATCGCGTCAATGTTGACGTAATTATCCAGATCGCCAACCCATACCAGCAAATCGTCGCCGCCGCTCATATGGCATCCTTCGTACGGATCGGATTTGATCGCGTTTCATCGGCTTTATTCTTGCTAAACGCGGGTTTGCAACAGCGTTCTATCCTGAAGAACCAGTGATCCGTTGGTTGAGGTGGCCCGGCACACAGCGAATGCCGTTACGAATCCAACATAGTCCTAGTCCGGATCAATGTGCAGTGCCGGGTTCCGCGATGGGAACAGGCTTGGACTGACCAGGGTACAGGGCCTCGCAGGTCATTGGGAACGACATTTGGATCGTACCGCAAGCCTTATTGTGGTCAAGCTCGCGAGATTAGGATCCTGGCGGGCAGGCTCTTATGGGCCAAGGCGACGGCATCGAAGCCGTCGCCCACTTGCTCAAGCACCGCCTCAAAGTTCGAAATCGTCGGGTCGGTGACAGAGCCTCAGATTAGCGGTTTTGTGTACATCCCTGCCGTCACTGAGTACCCATCTGAACGGCATCTTGAAATGCAACGAGACCATATGCGCCAAACGCCTTCGCCCGTTTCACCCGTGGTAAAGCACCTGATTCCGTAAACCTAGGACGACATACTGGAGCGGCCTTCGCGAGAACCGATTGGCAGATTAACACTTTTCGTTGATCGTGTTGGCTGATTAAGTAGAGTAACCGCTGCTTGGACCCCACGTGGGATGTGGAGAGGCTTCAGTGTACGGTCAAGGTTCTTGCAAAGGCACACTGGTCATGGATGAAGGAGATGATCTGGGGGATCATCCGCCAGGTATCTGCAAGAGCCTGATTTGCGAGAGGATCCTGGAGCTGGTCGATCCATGATATGCCATCGATGATCGTGCTTTGGCCAAGGATAGCTGCAAGCGGCAGGCCGAAGTCTCGATCAGACACGAAGGGCTTCCATGCGTCCATGTCCAGATGCATTGCGGTGAAGAAGCCATTGGCAAAGTCTTCCAGCAGGACCTCGCCGTCCTCGGTCCGCATATAGATCGGCGCATAGACCTCAGGGCACTCGGCAAGCTCGATGCAGATCTGGTTGTAGCGCTTAAGGATCGTTTGGCGCGCGGGTGCCGATCGGGCGCTTTGGACGTGTTCGCGCAGGATGCTCTTGAGCCATATGTCCGGATTGATGATGGACGGGCCGGCAGCCAACGCCGCGAGGAAGCCATCGATCGAGGAGACACCGGCGACCGGCGGATCAAGCGTATCGAGCCAGATTTCGAGCTGCTCTAATGAGAGCGTTCTGCCGGATGCGGTTTGACGTTTGAAGCTCATGCTGCCAGCGCTTCTAGCCGATCAGTCGCAGGGCGCCAGTTCCATGCCAACAGGCTGTGCAGATCGTTGATCATCACCTCCTCATTCACGATCCGCTCGAGCACATCGTTGAGCCAGGTGTAGGGATCGAGGCCATTGAGGCGAGCAGTCTGGAGAAGCGAGGCAAGCACCGCCCAGGTCCGGGCTCCTTCCTCGCTCCCCGCAAAAAGGCTCGACTTTCTACCTTGGGCAACATTTCTCATCCCTCGCTCGACGGTGTTGGTATCGACCTCGACACGCCCGTCTTCCAGGAATAGCGTCAGGCCCTTCCAGTGGTTGAGGGTGTAGCGCATCGCCTTTGCCAGATCGGATTTGGGTGAGAGCCTGGGCAGCATGTCGTCGATCTGCGTTTTGATCGTAGCCATCACCTTACAGGTTTCCGCCTGGCGGGCCGCTAACCGATGTGCGGCATTGCTGGCGCGCACCCGGGCCTCGATCGCGTAGACCTCGCCGATCAGGCCGATGATCGCGGCGGCCACCGGCGACGGGGATTTACGGTAGGCGTCCACGAACTTGCGACGGACATGGGCAAGACAAAAGACCAGCACGATCCCTTCCGCCCCCTTGCGGACCAGCGCCTTGTAGGCGCCATAGCCGTCGACCTGGAGGATGCCCCGATAGCCGGCTAGCTGCTGGCGCGCTTCGGCATGCCCGCGGCCGCGCGCGTGAATGTATGCCACCGCCGGTCGCGCCGGGCCTGACCAGGGACCATCATCGCAGGCATGTGCCCAGAACTGCGTGATCCGGGTTCGTTTTCTTCCTTTCTCAAGGACCGGCATCCGCGTCTCGTCACAGAAAATCCGCGATTGCGCGTGGATGTACGCGAGTTGCAATTCATACAGAGATCTCAGCCACCATGCGATCTTGCGCATCCAGCGGCTTGGTAGGGCGCGATCGAGGATGGCGCCCTGTCCGGCCAGCATCTGAAGCTGCCGGTTGAGAGGGATTGACCATGCAAATCGCGCTGTGGCCATCCAGGCCAGCGTCGAGGTGGTAACCATCGAGCCCGGGATCGCACGCCGGGGCGCTGGTGCCTGAATAACCCCCTCACGGCAATTGCGGCAGGCATAGCGAGGGCGAACGGTACGAATGACGCGTACGATGGCCGGAACCCAGTCGAGGGCCTCACTGGCATCCTCTCCGATTTTGTGGAGCCTGCCTGCGCAGCAAGGGCAATCCAATGTCTGCGGATCGATCACCTGCTCTACCCGCTCAAGATGGGCGGGCAGCGCCATTATGCCGCGCTTCGCGCGCGGGCGCTTGATCACAGGCTTGTCTTCTGGCGCTTCATCGTCATTGGCCGCGACCGTCGGCGTGCTCACAAGATCGCCCAGATCCAGTTGCCCCTGATCTCCCAGAATGACGCTGGCGCGTTCCGATCGATTGCCGAATGCTTGTTGGGCCATGCCTTTGAGGAGCGAGCGCAGTTGAGCGTTTTCAGCCCGGAGTTCCCGCACAAGGGCGGCCATCTGTTCGAGATCTTCGGGAAGGTCATCGGCTCGCGAGGGCATGGCGGATTATACCACACCACCCTTGCGCCGCCACTCAAAACCGCAGATTTCAGCCAAAAACCTTAGGGCGCCTTTCCTCCTGGAACGGCAGTCTGCGCCAGTCCAGGCCCGATAGAAGTGCCACACATTGCGGCCCCGTCAGGGCAAGCGTCCCTCCTTGCAACGAGGGCCAGTGGAACCTCCCACGGTCGAGCCATTTTGTCGCCATAACCGCGCCGGATCCATCATGACGGACCAACTTGACCTTGTCAGCCGCCTTGTTGCGGAAGACAAACACATCACCGGCACAGGCATCGTGGCCCAGAACATGTGTCACCAGTCCCATCAGCCGGTTGATCCCGGCCCTGAAGTCGATGGGCTGCGTCGCCACATAGATCCGCACGCTTCCATCGATCGGGATCATTCCCGGATCGCCGCCAGAACGGTGCGCAAGTGCTCCGCCTCGACGGCGCCGCAAATACGAACTGTCACATCGCGCACCACCAATTCCATGCTGGGCGGTGATGCCGGGACGGCCGGCATTTGCGCTTGCTCCTCACGAACCACCGTCACTGGCACAAGCCGGAGTTCTTCAACGGTCCCCGCCGCTCGCGCCTGCCGGCGCCAATAATGCAGCAGGCCAAGGCCGACGCCGTTATCCCGCGAAACCTGCGCTACCGTTTTTCCGGAAGTGAAGCTTTCCGCAAGAATACGATCGCGCTCATCATCCGGCCATCGCTCGTGCCGACGCCGGACTGGCTCCAAACTAACGGTCAAACGCGAACTTGCACTATGCGACGCACACGTCAAACCAACGTTTGGCGCCGCATCAATTTCGTCAACCACTGCTCGAGCTCCTCAACGTCTCGCGCAGATCTACCCCTCAAAAACCAACCAGAATACGTGGGGTCGGTGCAGCGGTTACTAAGTAGAAGCTATAAGTCGCGCAAAGGGGGGAATTTTTGTCAGTTCACACGACAGCTGCGGCTTGGGTGCGCTTCCTGCGCAATTACGGCCCGATTCCGACCAACGACAATATGTATGATGAGTCGATTCAAAGGGCTTTGAAGCGACACAAAATTGCGCCGATCACGCTCCCGGCTCCGCTCGTAACGCGGCTAGTCGAGAACTTTCAAGCTGAGGCTCCTGCGTCGCACATCATCACGGGCACGGCGGGCGACGGAAAAACTTATCACTGCCGCGAGGTATGGGTCGCGTTAGGGGGCGATCCGGCGACCTGGAATAAAGGTGCGAAGGTACAGACCCTCGCTGTCGGCAGCCGCACGCTCGTCATCGTCAAGGACATGAGCGAACTGCGCGACGAAGAAAGCGCGCAACTAATCTCTGATTTTGCGCGCGATGTCGCCAATCGGCAGTCTTCGACCTTCTACCTCCTTGCCGCTAATCACGGGCAGTTGCTCGAAAAGCTGAAGTCGGCGCCCCACACGGCCGAAATCGAGCGCGTCACCACCGTCGTCGAAGAGCTTCTAGTGACGGGAATCAACCCGGACGCCGCCATTTCGGTTGATCTTGACGATCTGAGCCGATCACCCGCTGCCCAGATGATGACCACCATTATCGAAGAGGTGACAAGCCATGATGGCTGGGAGGGTTGCGGAAGCTGCGCGGCCAATATGGGCGACGCTGTATGCCCGATATATGAGAACAGGCGCCGGTTGATGGGCGAGGACGAAGGGGATGCGTTCAAGGGCCGCATCGCTGCGCTTATCGAGCTCAGCGAACGCAATGGGAGTCATTTCCCGGTTCGCCAACTCCTCGCACTGGTCGCCAACAGCATCCTGGGCCATCCCGAAGCGCGGGACGGCTTGATGAGCTGCGCCGAGGTGCCGCGCATCGTGCAGGAGGGCAGGGCCGACCTTGCAAGCATCTACCGGAATATATTTGGCGAAAATTTGCGACCCAGCAAAGCGGAAAAAACAGAGTTGTTCCGCAAGCTCAACACTTTTGGCATCGGCGCCGAAACGAGCAATCGCGTCGACAACCTCCTCGTCTACGGGGCCGACGATCCCGCCTATCGCGGAGATTATGAACGTCTGGTGCTGTCCGACCCGGTCTATGGTGCAACGCCTGCCTATTCGGCGGCGCAACGCGCCTATCTCGAAGGGGCTGAAACAACCGATCGCACGGCGTTCCTCGGAAATCTGCGATCCCAGCGACAGCGGCTGTTCTTCACTATGCCCGATGAACTTGCAGCGGACTACGACCTGTGGGATCTAACGGTCTTCCGTTATGCCGGGCTCTATCTCGAGGTTGCGCAGAAGCTGGAGGCCGGCGAGCAGGTGCCGCGCCAGGCGATCACTATGATCGTCCGCGGTCTGAACCGTATTTTCACGGGTATGCTAGTCCAGAACCAGGATGAACTCGTGCTCGCGACATCGGGCAGCTACTCGCAGTCCAAGCGCAGCCCCTTGCTCGACGAGCTAATATCCGTGCCCCGCCAGGGCGGCGAAGAGGTGACCGTCGTCGGCGATGGCGCGGGCGGTTTTTCCGTTTGTGTGAAGCTCGTCCGAGGGAGCGAGATCCCGCTGGTCAGCCTAGCCCTGTCGCCGACCCGCTTCGAGTTTCTCGGGCGTGTGGCCGAAGGCGCGCTGCCGAGCAGCTTTTCGCTCGAATGCCATGAGGATCTGCTGGCGTTCAAGGCCCGGCTCCTGCGAGAGACCGAGAACCGGCGTAAACTGGATGGCGACGAGATCGCCGATGGAGAATTGATGCTCCGTTTCATCGACCTTGGAAATGACGGCCGGGCGGTTGCGCGCCGTGTGATCGTGCGGGTTTAATCATGGAAATTCTTGCACGCCCAACGAGCTTCGACGATCGCACCGGTCCGGACTTCTGGATCGACGAGGCTATCTGGGGCCATCGCCTCTATGACGAACAGACCCCCTGGCTGAGCTTCCTGGAATTCATGACTGTGCTCCTTGCAGAGCACCGGGCGGGACGCACCTTGCGCGAAGAGGCGCTCAATAGCCTCTCTTATCGCCCGCAGCTCCAGTTGCGGCTGCGTAACCTGGTATTCAATAATCCGCACATCATGACGGTAATGGCCGAAGACCGTACCGACGAGGCAGCCTGGACCATTTGGCTCGCCAAGATGGCGGATACCGCCGGAGGGCTGGAGGAGCGCGACTTTTCCTATCTTCGTGAAAGGTTCGAGAGCTTTAAGGATTTCGCGGCGGTCATTGAATTCCTACAGGGCTCGGCGATCGAGGGGTCAAGCAACAAGCGCTGGAGCTCCAAGTTCGTCTTTCCCTTCGGCCCGAACGCCTTGTACGAGGATGTCAACGTCAATCCCCGTGGCGGGGTGACCAATGACCGGCGCTTTTTCGCCCGCACTGGCGAACTCCTCTATTTGATGCTTTGCCGTAGCCGTGAGGCTGACACGCTGCGCGGGCTCTTGGTATCTCGCTTCCTTGAAAATCCGGCGCCCTACGATCGCATGGCCGCCGCATTGCAGGGAGAGGCCCAATTCTCGAAAGGCGAGCGGGGGGGCGCTTATCTCCCTTGCTCGGCCCACCCCCTTTTCGATCGTCTGGCCGAGGACTGGCTTGCCGTCTTGCAGCTCCCCATCCCGGCTTATGACGCGATCCCGCACTTGGTTACGATGACCGGCCTCAACCTCATCCTGTACCAACTGGAACGCGCGCGTGAGGTGCTCGCAAGCGAACCGGTCCGCCTCGTCTGTGAGATCGTCTCCCCCAGGAAGTCGGTCGTTCGCGATCTTTCGGCCGATTCCTACCAGCGCAACAATGGTCTTCCGCAGCAGGCGGTCGAGCGGTTCGTGCGCCGCGTCGGCGAAACGGAAGAATGGGCTGCTGCCTGCGCGTCCGACGCCTCGGTCCTCCATGCCGCCGATATCCTGAAGAAGGCCTTCGGCTGGCCCGACGGCGAGGACGACGAACAGGTGCCGGACCCGCAAGTTCTGATCGACCGGCTCGCAGACAAGGCGATCAGCCGCCACAAGCAGCATATCGGCAAGATCCACATGACCTGGGCGCGAGCGATCGGTTTGTCGTCGCGCCGATCGAGCCGGCGCGTGCGCTATGCGCCGACCGACAGGCTGCTCAAGACCCTCGTCGCCTGCTGTGTCGGCAAGAGACTCGAGTTCAGGGACTTCCTGACCCTGTTGCACGAGCGATACGGGATCGTGATCGGCGACGGGCAGGCGCGCAATTACATCGATAGTGGCGACGCCGACCAAGAGGATTTTTCCGACAATGCCCGGCGCCTGGAGGAACGCCTGGCGAGCCTCGGCCTGCTGAAGCGCCTCTCCGACTCCTGTGCCTATGTTGAAAATCCCTTCCAGCGAGCCCAAGCCGCGTGACCCCATCTGATCTCATTGGCGCCGCCGGCGCCGCGTCCATCCGCCAGCGTCTAACCGCCCCTTCTGAGACCGAGGGGGTCGCACGCTATCTGCTCGACCGCCTGACCGGAGAGCAGGTCGCGGCGATCACGAGCGCGCTCCTGCAGGATCCGGCGACGGATGCGCTTCTCAAAATCGCGCTTCCCCGCTCGCTGGTAGGCGAGTTGGGTCTGCCCGATCATGTCGTGACCGACGAGCGGACCGTGGCGATCCGACACGCTGACTGCGACCGTCCGGCGCTGTTGATCGCCAACACTGACGACGACCAGGGGGCATCACTCGGCGACGTCATGCTGATAGGTGCGAAACAGCTTACCGAAGATCCTGAACCGTGGGTCGAGGCTGCAGCCGTCGGCCTAGGCTTGCCCGATAGCCAGATCGGCGCCTGGAAGGCGGCTCTCAAGGGTCTCAACGCCGCTGACGATTGGACGCTCCACCAGATCTCGAACTATGTCGCTCTCACACGAGAGAGGATCGCCGCGGAATCGGCGACGGTGCCCGATGCGTTGGGATGGGCGCTGCCCGCCCTGCATCTCCCACGCGACAGCGGCTATTTCCTGGGGATCCGGGACAAGGAGCTTGAACAATCGCGGCGCTGGAAGCGGTTGATCGAGAAACTCGTATCGGACCGAAAGCCGCTACTCGCGAAGCAGAAGCCTAATAGGCAGATCATCGAGAGCGACGAGTTGCGCTCGCAGTTCGAGGCTGTGCAGGAGGATATACCAACCGAAGTGCACGGCGCGATAGAGGCCTTCATCGCCGCGACGCCGGGCTGGAACGATGCCGCCGATGCGCTGTCTCAATTTGAGTGGGAGGCGCAAAGCGTTCTTCAGCTGTTTTCGGGGATCAAGCTCAAGAAGACAACGCTGCCGCAGGAGACGCTCGCCTTCTTCGAGTTCACGCTTCCGGACCGGCTAAGCCCTTCTGACGTCGAATATCTCGAAGCACTCAAAGGTCGTTCGCTCAAGGAGACGCGTGACGACGATCGCGACTTCTTCGAGGCGCACAGGGACGATCTGGGGCAGGACAAGACGCTGCGCGTCAAATGGGAGCGCTTCATTTTCGGTCGCCCGATCGAGTGCACCGATTTCCTCGAGGGATTGCTGCGCGCTTTCGAGCGCCTGTTCGGTCAGGTCAACCTCGCGGCCGGCAAGCGTACGCTCAAGGTTCGCGCGGCGCGGCGCAGGCCGACGCAGCTCCTTGATATCAATGCGGATGTGGGGCTTGCCTTCGGTCTGCGGTATCGCGGCCTGCCGGCGCTGACCGGGGCTGCGGTCGAATGGGACGTGCCCTTCCTCTTCGAATATGAGGAACTGCTCGACCGGGCGAAGAAGCGGAAGAAATATCGGCGCAACGAGTCGACGTCGCGTGCGGCCCTTCAGATCAAGTTCGACATCGTGCTCGAATGCGGATCGGAGCGCGCCACCGTTCAGCTGATCTGGATCGCGCGGCCCGGCGCGATCGGGCTTGAACTGCCCAAGGATCTCGGCCGGCTTGTCAAGCGGCCGATGACCCGTAGCAGCGTCGCCCGGCTCCCCGTCAGTCGCAAGGGGGCCTTGCAGTCGGTCTCTCTTGCCGATGTGGGGACGCTCCAGCCCGCCTTCGGCCAGGACGCGGGTTCGCTCATTCCGCGAACCAGCGCAGGTGAAGATCTTGCCAAGGCTTTTCTCAAGGCGCTGAAGATGGCGGGGCAGGTTGGGCGTATCGATACGGCCGGACTTTCCGCGATCGAGGCGGCTTGGTCCGATTTTGCCGGAAAATATATCGAGGCGATCACCGCCCTGCAGGCATCGGGCTTTGCCTCGCCGGCGTTGCTGACCCAAGCCGAAGCGTTCGGCGTGCTGCTCCACACACTTGGGCGGCATGCTGCGGGTGACCTCAATCGCCGGGACCTATGGGAGCCGGTGCTCAGCCTTGGCGTCATTCCCGTCACGGGAAGTGCGCCCTCGGCCATCGTGGCCCCCTGGCACCCTCTGCGTATGGCTGCCGGCGCCGTTCGGATGCGGTCGCTAGCGGGGCTCGCCGACTATCTCCTCTCGGACGTCGATGTGAATTTCGGCGACTCGCGCCTCTTTTTCTCGGATCTCCGCGATGAACTGGCGCATCCGCTCTATCCGGAAATCGCGGTCGGATATGACGGAGCGGAAGCCGTGCTCCTCGCGGAGACTGGCACGATCAATGATTATAGCCTGCTTGAGCGGCCGGTCCGGGATCCTTCCGAAGGGACCACCGATGTCGATCCGGCCGAAGCCTCGCGGCAAATCCGGGGGCTTCTCGAGCGGTATCTTGATTTACAGCCCCATGAGCGCTCGAACCTGAGTATCATGCTGTTCAACTGCGATGCGGCCGGTCTGCCGCTTGCGACCGTCAACAGCCTGAGCTCGGTCCAGGACCAGGAAGAGGTCCATTGTAACGTCCTGGTGCGCCATCGTGACCGCTCGAGGCTCGCCCGAGTCTACGGCGAACTCCTCGACCGGTCTGAGGGCGATCCCGACGCGGTCGTGGTGAGCGAGACGTCGCGCAACTTCATGTCCAAGCTGCGCATCGGTGTCTTGCTGGACAGCGGCGCGACCCGTCCCGGCAGCCCGGCGCGCGAGATCGACGTTGCCTTCCTTCACGATGTCGTGTCACGCCAGGCGCGCGAACAGTGGTTCGCCGTTCCGGCCACAGAGAGCAATCCCACGCTTCTCGAACATGTGCCGGCGCGGTGGTCCTATCGCCGCGTGACGGCCGAGGATGAGCTGAAGGCGACCGTCTACCTGACCTGTCCCCGGCAGCCTGAAGCAGGCTGGGCCTATGTCGATGCCGTGGCGAATGTCATCCGCCGGCAGGCCCATGGGAGCCACGAGCATTATCTACCGGCGCGGCAGATCTCGTTCCAGGATTCCGGTCTCAAGGCGATGTTCGACGAGGTGCATGAGCTTGCCGAGTGGGTCGCGACCTATGACGACCTGCTGGACAAGCGCCAACTCGCCGCGCAAGGCATCAATGTCATCCGGTATCGTCGCCAGCGCACGCATGGCCGCAACATGGTGGTCTCGTCGACTTCGGAACTGCGGATCCTCAACGTCCTCGTGCGCCGCCGGCTGACCGAATTGTCGCTCGGCCTTGACGATGATCGCCTCTCGAAGCTCGCAAGGCGGCTGATCGAGGACGCCAATTCGATATCGGGAGATATCGTGCTGCGCGCGGCTAAGCGCGGCGTGTCGGCGGGCGAGCTCATTGGGCTGGTCCTTAGCCGGGCACTTGTAGCCGAGGAGCTCGGCGCGCAACCGGCCGTTGCCTGGTTCCTGCTCGACGATTATGCTGAGTGGCTGGGCCAGCGCGAAGAGGGCATTGCCGACATCCTCGCCTTGTGCCTGGTAGGGGGCGAGGGCATGGAGCCGCGCCTGCGCGCGATCGTCACAGAAGCCAAATATGTCGAACAGAGCGGCGCTGCCGAAGCGACCCGCAAGTCGAGACAACAATTGCGCCAGACAGTGGCGCGCATCGATGACGCGCTGTTTGGGGACCCGGGCCGTCTGGACCGCGATCTGTGGCTCTCGCGCATTGCCGACCTGCTGCTCGACGGCACGGCCGCGCTGGGGCAGGCCAATCTGCTCGAGCAGGTGCGCGACGGAATCCGCCGCGGCGCAGTCCCAATCGACCTACGCGGTTATTCCCATATCTTTATCACCGGTCCTGCAACCGATGGGAGTTCGCTCGGGGAGCAGGAGAGGGTCGCGGATGTCCGTGGCGGTCTTCAGGAGACATTTTCGCGCGAGGGTCTTCGCCAGCTGCTCAAGGCCTATGAGGCGGGACAGCCGCTCAAACCCGTACGCTCGGGTCTCGGAGAAAATGATAGCTGGGACCAACTGGCCTATCGGGATCCCGCGCCGCGGGTGGACTGGACCAAGGATGTGAACGTCGAGCCCAAGGCGGCCATTGCCCTGGAGGCGATACGCCACGACTATGATGACGATGATCTCGAGGAGGAAACAGGCCCGGTTGCCTACGCGCAGGTTCCAATAACACCGCCTTCACAGCCTTCTGCCCTCGCAGCGGACGCGCAGCCAGAGCCTCCGGGCGAACCGCCAGCCCCCTCTATCGCGGATACCACTGCGTCCGAGCCGTCCCCCGTAGAGCGCCTATCCGCCGCAGGTTCTGCCACTCCAGCTTCAGAACCCACTAGGCTTCCTTCCGGCGGCTTATCACCGTTCAGTGCATTGGTCGCGACGCGCGCGCAGCGCGCGCAGGAGGATTCGTCGGATGATCAGGCCTGGCTAGAGGCCACGGCGCAAAAGCTGCGCTCCGCGCTCATGGGATATAATCTGCAAGCCAAGGTGCTCGGCACGCGGCTAACGCCCAACGCGGCGCTGATCCGCTTTATGGGAAGCGACCGGCTTCGCGTGGAGGACATCGAGGCGAAGCAATCGGCGCTTCTGACCACCCATGGCCTGCGCCTGATTTCTGTTTCGCCGCATCCTGGCGAGATCGTTGTCGGAGTCGCGCGGCCGCAGCGACAAATCGTGTCCTTGTGGGACGTGTGGGGGCGTCGCGAGCTCAACCGCAACGCGGCAGGGGTCAATGCCTCCTTCGTGCTCGGCCTGAAGGAGCTCGACGGTGACATTCTCTATCTCAATCTGGGTGGGCCCTTCGCGGGCGGTCAGCAGCACGAGCCGCATACGCTCGTTGCGGGCGCAACGGGCTCGGGCAAGTCGGTACTGATCCAGGCGCTGCTGCTCGACATAGCGGCTACCAACCCGAGCGCGCTCGCGCATATCCATCTCATCGATCCCAAGATGGGAGTGGACTATGCAGCGATCGAACGGCTGCCTCATCTGCAGGGCGGCGTAATCGTCGACCAGACGCGGGCCGTCGAGGTCATGGAATCGCTCGTGGCCGAAATGGAGCGGCGTTATGAGCAATTCCGTGTCGTGGGCGCGCGCGACGTCCGGGCCTACAACACCAAGGTGAGCGTGGCCGAGCGGCTGCCCTATGTCTTCCTGATCCACGACGAATTCGCCGAGTGGATGCTGACGGATGACTATAAGGCGGCGGTCACATCTAATGTCTCGCGCCTCGGCGTAAAGGCGCGTGCGGCTGGGATGCACCTCATTTTTGCGGCGCAGCGACCCGACGCGAACGTGATGCCGATGCAATTGAGGGATAACCTCGGCAATCGGCTGATCCTGAAGGTGGCAAGCGTCGGGACCTCGGAAATCGCGCTCGGTGTGAAGGGCGCGGAACAGCTCCTCGGGCTTGGTCATCTGGCCGCGCGCCTCAGCGGTGAGCCGGCGATTATCTACGCGCAGGCGCCGTTTTTGTCCGACGACGATATCGACGCGGCGGTCGATGCCATCATCGCCAGCGACGGAACTTCAGAATAGGGAAAGCGGGGATGCTCTGACGGCGGATCGTCGCCTGTTACGCTGCTTCTATTTGTGGCAGATGACGCAGCTGCTCGATCCCTCATCGACGCCATAAATGTCGTCGAGGGTCGGAGCTGGCTTTGCCGACAATGGGTTGACGCGGCGGTTGCGAAGCAACCGTTCGCGCCGCTTTTGATAGTCATCCTTGATCTGCTCGACGCGCTTGGGGGCGAGCAGTTCGGTCAGGCTCTCGCCCTGCGTCCAGGTGAAGGGCGAGCCGTCGCGTAGCGCCGTCTTCTCATAGTCCACGGCTTCCTTGAACCGATCGGGATGTTCCTCTGAAAGACGCACCCATTCGATCTTCTGCTGGAAGAAACAGAAGGTGCAGCCCGAGCGCGAGCGCCACTGGTAATATTCCGGCTCGCCAACATCCGAATGCTGGAGAATTTCGAGTACGCCCGCGCGGTCAATGCCGGCGTCGCGCAGAGGCAGGTGTACGCGCATATTGGCGTGGGTCGCCTGGTAGCCTTCGCGGCTCGGCTCGTCAGCACGAATGGCCACATAGGAATGGACGATCGTTCCATCGTCGAGATCCTGTCGCAGCCAGTGTTCGAGCGGCCGCAATTTGAGCTGGCGCGTGCACCAACGGGTTCGCGGGGATGGCAGAAAATTGCCATATTCCTTGAGCCAGAAGTCGAAGTCCCGGTCAGGGTTCAGGCGCGCGATCGACCGTCCGAGAAAGCCTTCGAGCTTGTCGAGGAACTTGTAGACCTCCGGCAGCTCCTTGCCGGTGTCGGTAAAGAAATATTCGAGCGGCAATTCGGGATGATATTGCCGCATATAGACTGCAAGGGCTGCGCTGTCGCGGCCGCCCGAGAGGCCCAGAATATGACGTTCCCTGGTCATGCCGCCTCCACTTCATCGTCGGCTTCGGCAGCCAGCATTGCCACGGCTCGTGCGAGCGCCGCCAGCCTCAGGCGTCCCGATTTGTCATCAGAGCGCAGCTCTGCGACGACACGGTCCGCGAGCGTCGCCGCAGCCTTTTTTTCCTTTTCGCTCAGCACGAAGCTGCGCATCAGGGGCGGGGTCTTGGGGTCGAGGCCGACGACAAGCGCGAGTGCTTCGGTATGGGACTTGCGGTCCCGGACCACCGCGAGGGCCTCAAGTTCACGAAAACGACGGCCGAAGCGCGCGATTTCTGTAAGTGCCTCTTCACGATCCCGGTCGGACCAGTTGCGGGCGGGCCGATGGAGGAGCACGCTCACAAGGCTTTCCAGATCGCCGGTACCTTGCTCGATCGCGCCCGCGCGATCCGCGAACGCATCGAAGGCATAGTCGTTCGTCAGGCCCTTGATGGTCGCGGCCCGCTCGGAAATGCCTCCAAAGCTGTCGACATCGATCCCGAGGGCTCGTGCCAGGGCCTGTCGCAGTTCGCCAAGGAGATTCGAATAGCTCGTCTCGCAGGACACAAGACCTTTGAAGACGAGGTCTGGTGAAAGCCGATCGCCGAACGCTTCGGGCAGGGCGTCGAACAGAAGAGCTTCCGGATCCTCGGCCTTCAGGACCACCGAGCGAACCTTGCGCGCATCCCCATCCAACCGGCTCGTGCGCGTGGCATAGTCGGGGAGCGCTTCAAAACGCTGGAAGAGCGCAGCGGCGACCGGCAGCGATCCCTCACTCGACGTGCAGCCCAAAAGCTCCCCAAGGCCACTCAGGAATGCCGTTTCGCGAACTGATCGGTCTATCCGCCGCAGGCGGAACTCGGCTGGGTTTTGCAGCAATTTGTCGACGACCACGTCGTCGATCGCCGTCTGGTAGATGCCGTCGATGTAGATGGCGACGGTGTCCCGCCTCGCCAGCATATAGGCGAGCGCCAGCACGGGCATCACACCAGCTTTGAGCCCGTAGGGTGGCTGCGCCCAGTGGTTGAAGACCACGTCGAGACCATCCACCCCCATCTTGTCGATGAGATCCCAAGCTGGTTGCAGGGATTTACCTTCGGCGCTGTCGTCGGGTTCACCGAAGGCGAAAGTCTCGTTGACAGTGCTGCGATGCAGGCCGAACGGCTTGAGGACTGTCAGATAGAGGCCAAGCTCGGCGGGGTAACCCGTGATCCCGAGATCGGATTCTGCAAAACGGCTGACCATGGCGTGGGCAAGATCCCTTAGTGCCGCCATGGCGTTGGACGAGGGTTTGTCGCGCTGGAGCAACTCGCTCTTGAGAATGGGTGCGGACGGATAACCGGCGTCGGCCAGCGCGCTCGCGACAACCGCAAGCGGCTCGCGCCATCCCTTCGTGGGGGCGGGGGCGAGAAACCACCTCGCCGTTTCGAGCGCCCCTTCGAGGGTGCGGTGGAGTTCGTCGATGCACAGGGACTGGCGTGCGGCGATTTCCCGGCGCGCGATCCTGTCCCCCTCGAGCTGGGGATGGTCCCGGATCACGCGTTCGACAGCGAGTAATTCCGCAGCCGAAGAACGCAGCGCGAAACTGTCCGCCGCCGCTCCTACCGCTATCACGCAGCCATTGCGCTTGAGGAGTTTCGCTGCCGCCTTGGCAAGAGCGTCGAGGTCGGACGGCTGGAGCGCCCCGTCGCTGAGGGTCAGAGCGAGCAACCCGCTTCCGCGCTTACTTCGGGCGAGCAGGGCGGCGGCGAGAGTTTCGGCGGTTTCATCGGCACCGACGATCTGCAGTGCGACCTCGAAGGTCCGGAGTGCCCCGGACATAAAATAATGCCGCTTTGCGGTCGCGAACCCGAAGCCTGCGCGCTGGGGAATATGTTCGAGTTGCCGGTTGTCTATGGGCGTGGTTGCACGGTTAACTGCGTCTTCCAGATCGAAGTCGCTCCCGGCGAAAAGAGCGTATCCGCCCAGTCGGGGCTGGCGGATTAGCACCGCCCAGTCGAGGAGATCTTTGATCGCCGCGGCCCGTTCGGGCTCCGGGACCATCGGGTGCGCGGCGGCGAGGAAATCGTTCGCAAGTGCCAGGCCCGAACCATTACGGAAGAATTCGATGACCGCGGCGGACTTGGTGAGGGCGACATGGAGCGGTCCCCCTTTCGCTCCGGCCCGCTCTATCGCCTCGAAGGCAAGGCTGAAGCGGCTGCCATCGGGTCCGCTCGCGAGCGCCATACCGAAGTTGGCGGAGAGATAATCCCACAGCATGGACGGGTCATAGGTTCCTGCTCCCACCTTGGTGGCCGTGAGGAACTGCTGGAATCCGGCGGGTTCTGCGGAACTGAGGAAGCCAAAGACGCTTCGCTCATTCTGCGCGAAGCGCGCACGCGAAACCGGCCCCAGAAGCAGTGCTGTGACGGGATTGAGCGGCCAAGTGTCGGCGAGGGCGCGGGCAAGGCTTTCCGTTTCCGTTGGCCGGCGCTTTGCCACGGCCTCAGATACGAGCCGCGCATTCTCGAACGCGATAGCGGGCGGCGTGCTGGCAATGGCTCGCCCGAGGAGTGCGACCGTTTCGTCCGCGCCGCTGAGGAACGCGATATCCTGGTATCGGCCCTGGACCTTGGCCCATTCCTGCCGGGCATCGCGCGCTGCGCGAGCGGCATATTGCTCGAAGGACTGGTGAAGGATACCGATGACGACAAGCCTGCCGTCGCTGCGTGATGCCCGCTCCGCGAGATCCTGAAGCAGATGCACGTCACCGCCCTCGAGCGCCTCGTGCTCGAGCATTTTGCCGAGTTCGTCGAGGATCAGGAGTATTCCGCTCGCGCGCTTTTTCTGTGCTGACAGGAGGGATTCTATCAGGTTGTCGTCGCTCTCGCCACAGCGCAGCTTTGTCTGGCCGTCCCATCCCAGGCTTTGCGCTGCCGCCTCAGTGATGGCTTCGCGGAGCCGAACCCGCCCGCCGGTCACGGCGACGACTTTCCAGTCGCCTCCGCGCTTGGGGAATGCTTTTGCATAGAGCTCGCTGAGCTCTTCACCGGCAATTTCGCGGGCGATCTTCCGGTTAGCATGAGGCCCTGCGACCAGATTGGCCAGAAAAAGCGCCGCGCTCGACTTGCCACCGCCATAGGGGCCGGTCCAGGTGAAGGCGCCCTGCTGGCTCTCCATCTGGCTTTCGGCGAGCAAGGTCAGCGCCTTGGCAACCGTCGCCTGCAGGACGTAACCGACGAGCGGCGGCGTGCCGTTGAGATCGGCATCCAGCCTGGCCGAACGCGCGAAACGCCGGTCGATCGCGACCTGTGTAGCAAGTGCCTTCATGCTGCGGCTTTCCAAGCCGTTCCCGAGCGGTAGGCGGCGGGGACCAATCTTCTCGCGTCGATGTCCCTGATCTTCTGGATCTGTCGCAGCCCGGCGGTATCGACCCATTGCCAGGCACCATCGGTCACGTCATCAATTCGCATAAGGCGGGTAACCACGCTGTCTTCGTCGAGCTTGAAGACGCGCCCCGGTGATCCTAGCGCATAGCAGATCTGTTCGGCAGTTAGGGTCGTGGCACCGCCACTGCGTTCCCAGAAGGCACCAAGGGCATAGGCGAAAATGGCGTCGTGCAGCGTTGGTTTTGGCCCCCGGACGAATTCATACCAGCCACCTAGCCGCGCTTCGCGGATGAGGGAGAGCTCGGCGAGCAGCGGTTCGGCAGCGTCTTCGCTGAATGTCTCGCCTTTGCGCACATAGCTGCGCAAAAAGACTTCGATGTCGCGTTTCAGCGTACCGCGCGTGGCGCGCCAACCGTTGGCGGTGACGGCGGCAATCAGTTCCTCAAGGAGGTTGGCCGGATCGAAGTCAATCGCGTTTAGGATATTGAAGGCATAAAACGCCGTCGTGGCCTTGGTCTGGATGCTCGCGATATGCCAATGGACGAGCCAGATAGATGCGGCCTGTTCAAGAAAGGGGTCTAGGCCGTCATCGGCTAGAATGGCGTGGCCGAGCATGGTGGGCCGGATTATCCGGTCCGCCTCGTCGAACAGGCCTGAGGCATTGGCCCAATAACGCATCGAATTGGCCATGTTGCGGCCGACGCCGAAGCGCGCTATGGCCTCTTGTTCCTGGAATGTTCTTATAGGAGCTTCAGCACCGACGGCGTCATACGCTTTTTTCAGCCACAGCAGTCGGAGCGGGAACGTTTCATGTCCCGTGAACTGCACCTTCGAATCAATTTTCAAATCATCCCGCGCCATGGAAATGTGCTACTGGCGAATGTCACCAGTAGCAAGTCCGCATCGGTGGACGGCCTCTACAATCTGTTCGGCAGCATTTCGAATTTCCTGTTCACCTGTGTAGCGATTGCAGAAAAGTCGAATGACAGATCGAGCCTTTTTCTCTGGAAAACCAATAGCTTCAAGCACATGAGATGTCCGAATTTGGCCTGATGTACAGGCCGACCCGGTCGAGATTGCCACTGTTCTAGCGAGTAGTGCGCTCAAAATGTCCCCATCGGCGTCAGAAATGGCGATTGCAGCGCCTCCGGCGATGCGTTCGGCGTCGCCGCTAACGATCGAGAAGCGAAGCTGGGCTCGGCGCATTTCGTCGAGAAGCAGACCAAGCAGACCGTTCCCATGCTCTGCGTCCATGGCAAGGCTCGCCTCGGCCAAGCGAGCCGCCGCCCCGAACCCCGCGATCAGGGGCACGGGCTCTGTGCCGGAACGCAAGCCGCCTTGCTGATGACCGCCGAACAATTGCGCGTCAGGTCTGATGGCGGCCGCGGACACGTAGAGCGCGCCGATGCCCATGGGACCGTAGCATTTGTGCGCTGACAAACTGAGATAATCGATGTCGAGATCGATTACGTTGACCGGGATCTTGCCCACCGCCTGGGCGGCATCGCAGTGGACGAGGCCGCCGGCCTCGTGAACGATGTCCGCTGCCTGGGCTACGGGCTGGATTGTCCCGAGTTCGTTATTCACAAGCATTATCGACCCGAGGGCGATGTCGTTGCCCGCAAGCGCGCGCAGGGCGGCAATATCGGTGACGCCGTTTGGCGTCACGGGCACGATCGTGGCGACAAATCCCTCGGCTTCGAGCTGGCGCACGGGTTCAATCACCGCCTTGTGCTCGATGGCCGAAAGTAGAATGCGCCGCCTATGCGGAGCTTCGCGTGCGATGGCGCGTGCGGCGCCGAGCAAAGCGAGATTATTGGCCTCTGTCGCGCCCGAGGTGAAGATGATCTCGTCCGGTGCGGCGCCGATCAGTGCGGCCACCGCCGCCCGGCCATCAGCCACCATCCGCGCGGCTCGTTCTCCCGCGGCATTGGGCGAACCGGCATTACCCGGCTTAGACCACGCGGATACCATGGCGGTCTGGGCCTCTGGGGCAAGCGGCAGGGTCGAGAAGCCGTCGAGGTAGATAGGATCGCTCATAGACTGCCGCTCTTAATGGATTTCGGCAAATGTACCTCCCAAAACATTCGTACCAGCATAGTACATTCAAGGCACCAAGCTACGAGGCGGGGGCCCCAAATATAACGGGCAAAGATATACGCTCTCATGACTGCCATCCGAGATACTGACCAAGTTTACCCCTTCGCTGGCCGCAAGACCAGCGTTCGCATTGACCTTGGCGGGTGTGCCGCGGACGCCTGATCGACGACGATTGATCATGCTCTCATCCGCGGGTTGGTTACCGCACTACCCGTATCCGTCGCTGGGCCTATCCTCCGTCTAAGTTCGGGCGTCGGACGAACCTGCCCCACCGTATACCGTGGATTGCCCATCACAGTCGGGTGCCCGCGGCACGCCAGCCAAGGCTATGCAGCTGGTGCGCTGGCGCCTCCTCTCGCGATCGTTGTACGTCGATCAGCCAGCCACCGCCGGTGACACCCGACGGGCGATGTCCCAGGCATAGCCGACCAGTTCACGCGCGATTGCAGTGGTCACCTTTGGCTGTGGTTTGCCGGCGGCGGCCAGGCGCCGGTAGCGCTGACACAGGCGAACCTGTGCCTTCCACCCGATCTCTTGGATATCCTCGGGCATCTCGATGACCCGCTCACGATAGCGGCGCTCCTCGCGTGCGGGCAGTCGATACGACCAGCCAGCCTCGATCAGCATGGTTCGTGCCTGCGCGTTGCCCGCCCGCGTGATCCTGCCGCGTTTGGTCCGGGCACCGCTGGAGTGCTCGGACGGCACCAGGCCGACATACGCCATCAACTGCTTAGGATTGTCGAAGCGGGTGAGATCGCCAACCTCGGCCACCAGCGTCGCGGCGCTGACCAGCCTGATACCGCGCAGGACCTGTAGATTGCGGACCAGCGGCGCAAAACACCATGCGTCCACCGCTTCAGCCAGCGCCGCTTCTAAGCGCCCGACCCGTGCCTGCGCCTCCAGCACCCGCTTCTGCATTTCCTCGAATGCCAGTTGCTGATGGGGAAAATCGAACCGCTGCTCGGACAGCCACGGCCAGTACATCTTTGTCCAGGCTGCCTTGCCGCCAAAACGACGATCGTGTCGCAACAGGAAGCTGCGCACCGTTTGCTTGGCCCCGATGGCATCGTCCTGCGCATTTCGTCGAGCGCGGATGAGATCGCGTACCGCCTCATGCGCTTCGTCCGGCACCCAGATCGCCGTGAGTTCGCCGGCGCGTAAAAGCCGCGCCAGCGTCATTGCGTCACGTCGGTCCGTCTTCACATGGTCGCCCGGGCGTCGCGGCATCATTGAGGGGGCGATGACGATGCAATTCTGTCCCAGCTTTGTCAGCAGTCGATGCAAACCATACCCACAGGGACCCGCTTCGTAACAGACATTCAACGTCACGCCCGGTGACGTCAGCCGCTTGACCAGTTTCCTGACCGCATCGTCCTCATTGGCGACCGTGCCGACGAAACGCACCTCGCCTCCGCGTTCCCCTTCGGCAACTGCGACCGCAATGGTCTCCTTATGAACGTCCAGACCAACATATTTCACTGCCTTCACCATGACTCGCCTCCGCTGCTGAAAAATCCATCATCAGCATCTCAGATTTGAGCCACCGAGGCTCTGGCAGTCATGGGGTCTAAAAGACCTCTGTTTCGAGTTCGACGGCCAGGCTGATGAGGGCCTTATCTGCCCCAGCATGGGGCACATCACATACCCATCTTCAAATCCAGCTTGATTCCTTCGATCGGCATGCCCGTTAGGACCGCAATCTTTTCACGCGAAAAGGTCAGTACCTCGGCCACGGTCTTTAAATCGAATGCGCGCGCCGCATCCGGGGTATGCACCACCTCTTCGGCCAGCGCCTCGCCAGCATCCCCGTCTTCAAGCAGATCGTCGATATTGTAATTGGCGATCGGCGGGAAATCGGCCGCAAGGCCGTGGCCCGCCTGGCTGGGAACAGTGTCGTCGGCCTTGTCGAGCGGCACCCACATCCCATAGTCATCCTCGACCTTGTGACCGTTCTTGATGCGTACCTTATGGCTCGTGTCGAACCGCTGCGTCACTTCCGTCGCGTCAAACAGGTGTACCGCGATAAACCGGGGTTGTTCACGGCTGTCGATGGCGCTGACCAGAACCAGGTCGCTGTCGCTCAACGTTTTCCAGCGCTTGCCGCCCTCTTGGGGGACGAAGGCGATGGCACGATCTTTAGTTGTCCGCACGCAGGCGATTTTCGTCACCTTGTCCTTGGTCAGCTCATAGGTGTTCGACAGCCCGCGACCGGGCCTGCGCTTGTAGGTGTAGCCCTTCTCCGTGACGGCCTTCAGGGCGGCGTCGATCAGCATGTCTCGAGTTACGGCTTCCAGCGAATGATTTGTCATGGCTTTCGGGTCCTAATCCCACGCAGAACAATTCCGTCAGGATGGCGAAATTATATATAAAATTTGACCACATGGCAATTGGTTTTGGATTCGTTGCCGGAGACAATTGGATTCCCTGGATCTCGTGCGCGAATGGTCTCGGTGAGAATTATCTATGCATTGGCTTTCCTCAGGGAAGATAGGGCTTCTCCCTTCGTACGAGACGCTCGGCGTCTCGCCGTACCCACTCAGCCCGGGAGGGTCAGCAGGCTGTGACGAAATTTTGCAGATAGGCATACCCATCATGGTTAGGTTTTGGCCACCCGGTCAGGGCGCCCCCATTTTCGGTAATTCGGCGGCCGCGAGCCGTTTACGCTGCAACGAAGGCATAAAGAACCAATGGTAATGGAATTCTGCCGGGTCTTCGGGCCGAACCGCCGTCAAGGCTGATGATTTCTACCGGTCGCCGTCCAACATGCTGGTCTCGGTGGCGGCTGGCCTATTAGACGAGGGCATCACGCCTGCGGCAAGACCGGAACACCTTTCGATTTAGCTCTGAGAAGGGAGATGCCAGGGCCTCTCCGGGAGCATATATCGGCATGGCGCGCTACCTATACCATGTGCGCTAGGCGCGAAAGCCTTGGCGCAATAACCTCTCGTCGCAACCCTATTGCGCCATGCTGCCGGGGCCGACATTCTGCGCCAGGTTGGAAGGAAGGATCGTCATGCCCGTGTATCTGAATCTGAGCGATCTAGAGTCGCCGCTCATGATCCAGCTTGCCGCGAACATTCGCGCCAGATGC
Source organism: Sphingomonas sp. TX0543 (assembly GCF_048565505.1). Taxonomy (NCBI): domain Bacteria; kingdom Pseudomonadati; phylum Pseudomonadota; class Alphaproteobacteria; order Sphingomonadales; family Sphingomonadaceae; genus Sphingomonas; species Sphingomonas sp. TX0543. The sequence continues at coordinate 44,264 of NZ_JBLZUS010000001.1, read as the reverse complement.
AAAAAGCTGCGGATTACACAATCAGAATTGGCAGAACGATCCGGCGTTGCTGCATCACACATTTCATTCATCGCTCGCGCCAAGGCCAACCCGACGGTTTCCACTTTGGAGCGCATTGCCGATGCTCTTGGAATGCCGGTCGTCCAACTGCTGGCGTCGAAAGATAGTGCCAAAGGCGCTGGCTCGATCAAAACCACGTCACATTCCAATTAGGGAGTAGTGCATTGTCCAACGACAACCGCGAAAGCCTTGATGCCCCTGAGAACGCTTCACTTGTGCGCGCAATGGGCGGAGCCTTGTCGATCTTTGCCACGTTGCTCGCGCGCAAGGGGCTGATCGAAACGGATGAGGTCGCCAATATTCTCGGCATGTATGCCGTCACCGCGGGGGAGGTCGACCAAGAGGAAGGAATGATCCTGGGAAGCTGGGCGGCAATGCTGCGTGATATAGCGGAACTACAAGATATGGCTCCCTCCGCCTAGTAAGGAGCCTTAAAAGCAATCGCTTGGATAGGTCAGGTTGCGCTGATGCCACCCATGTCTGAAAGGTCAATTTATAATGGATCAAGCGCCAGATGGCTTTGAACAGTCGGCCCGAATTGTAGAAGCGTTCTCGGCGGGTGAGTCTGACGAGGTGGCTGAACTGTTGGCGCAGATTGCCGAAGCGATACGGGCCAAGGCGATAGACGACTAGCCACCTTCGCTGGGCGACACATACTATTGAACAGTGGGCGTATGCAGCTCGCTCGGATGGGTAAAAAAAGGGAGGCCGAAGCCCCCCTTGGTCTTAGTTGAACATTTTGACGAATGCTGGCGCGAGGCCGATGACGGCCAGGACGAACCCGACAGAGCCGATTACCCATGTTTGGGCGGTCAGCTTGCTTTCTAGGCCCTTGTTCGCCTCCTGTACCTTCACTGCGATATACTCCTCGATAGCCTCAACTACTTCTGCTGCGGCGTCGTCTGACAGATTAGCCGCTTTCAGTGCTCTAAACAATTTGATGTGCATCCGGTTCTCCTTCTCGTTGTTGACGGGAGAAACACGGCATGGGCCCCGGCGCCGACTGTCAGGGACCGCGTAGCGGCCGCGAGAGCGGGCGGTGGGGGAGCCGATTTGCGTAGCAAATTGGGGGAACCGCCGATCCTTGAAAGTTGGCGCGCACCCATGCCAAACTGCCACGACACACAGAGAGAAGAGATTGCGAGGAAGGGGGTTCGATGCCCCCTTCCTCGCTCCGTGTTGAAACCGAGATCATCGGTTTTTCGCCCATAGGGCGAAGTGGGGCGGGCTAAGCCCGCCCCGTCCGGTGTCAGCCGGACTGCTCGCGCTTAGCTTTCGCCGCCAAGATCATGTTGACCAGGTGCGCGTCGAAGCAATCGCCTCGCTCGATGTTCCGAATGCCGGGTCCATCAAGAACGTCCCTGATCCGATCTTCAATGACCTGCGCAAGCTCAGTCGAAACCGCTTCTATATCGGCGCTCGATTTGCCGATGAACATCGGATCTTTCGGCCACATGCTTTCAGCGTCGAAGTGGTCCTTATCGTTTAGGGCGTTCCTCAACGCCTCGATCGCTGCATTTCCAAGCGCACGCTCGAATGCAAGCTGGGCGAACAGACGATGGGACATAACAACCTCCTTATTGCCATAATTGGCAGGGCCAAGGGGGAGAGCCGCGCCGGGTCGGGTCAGGGACCGCGAAGCGGCCGCGATAGCGGGCGACGGGGGAGCCGATTTGCGCAGCAAATTGGGGGGACCGACGATCCTTGATGCGATCCGGCGCGTCTCTCATGCTAGGAAGACACTGACGGGGGGATATAACAAATGAACGTCCGCCCAACGGGCGGTCATTAGGCGGTGGCAGCTGCCACCGCCTGCGCCGATCAATCGGGCTTACGGATGGCAAGCAAAACCGTGTTCACGTTGGTCCCTGCATGGGCAAATGATCCAGCGGGAAGGTCGATCCATTTGCGGTTGCCATAGATCGCGGTGCATTTGTCGATGATGCGATGCAATGCCTTGTGCCGCTTATCCTCCGACCATTCGGCCCGTGCGCTCATGACCGCAACGAGCACTCCCCCCGGCTTCAAGAATTGATAGGCATGGCGCACATGATCGCAGTCGCGCCCACGGTCGAACGGCGGATTCATCACCACTTTATCAAAAGGTGCGAAGTGACGCGGTTCCAGCGTGAGGAAATCGGCCTGCCTCACGTCCGCAAAACCGTGGATCACGCGCAATTCGTGTGCCAGGCCGGGTTGTATCTCGATGCAAGTGACGGTGCCGCCTTCGTCGCGAGCGCGACCCGCAATCGCAGCCTTGCCAGCGCTGGGTTCAAGCACGCGGTCGCCCTGCATGATCCGTGCAAGCTCGACGACTTGCGCCGCAACCGTGGGTGAGGTCATGAAAGCACCAAAGTCCTTGGCAGGGGTGACATGGAACAGGGGGGCATCCTCTGCCTCGGTCGTGTCGTAGCTATCGCCAATCGCCTCGCCGTAATACTCAGCGAGAAGCAAATTGACCTGTTGCAAGAGGTCCGCGCGCTCAAACCAGATATGCAGATTGCCGTTTTTGAAGATGCGAACGCGGAAATAATCACCGTGAACGACTGTCGGGAGATTCACGCGATCCCGCGCCGCCTCTCCAACAATTGCCGCCATGCTCAACCCTTCGGGCAGGGGCGCTTTGTCATCCAGCTCAAGGAAAACGCGCTCCACGTCCCGCAAGCTGTCGCGTCGCTCGTAACGCTCCCATGATCCCCATTCGTTCATTGCGCCGTCGATGATGAGACGCGCGCCGATCTTGAAACCGTCATGCGAACGAAAGCGACGATCCAGCTTTGAAAAAACGGTGGCGATGCCGCGCAAATAGAGGTCGCGCCGGTTCTCCCAGATATGCCCGAACGTTGCAGCGCAATTGTCGGTCGTGAATGGTGCCGGTGCCTCGCGCAATCCCTCGTAAAACTCGCGGCGCGCCGTTTCATCTAGCAACTGATCGAAGCCAAGGCGCTCCATCAAGTTCGACCAGCAGCGCCGATCTATTTCCATGGTCGCGATCCGCTCGAAATTGTCGCGGGCCTCAATCGTCGTGATCTTGCCCGTCTTGGGGTCGCGTTCGTCCAGCGCGCGCGCGCGCACGAATGCGGCGGTTAAGGTATCTTCTCCGCGATGATGATCGCGCGCACCGGACAGGCCAAGATTTCCACCAATGCAGATGCTGCCCGCCTCGGCTGTTGTCGCGTGGTATTGATCGAAAAGACCAAGCCAAAGGGAAATCGCTTTATCGCGCCCCTCGCAAATGTCCGCGATCTGATGCGGGTTCATAAGCTCTTGCCCCATATGCAGTTCCTTTCCCTAAAAATCGAAGCCGAAGGCGATGGGCCATCGACTTCTGCCAAGTGGCGAGCTGGGTCGGGGAATGGCGCAGTGAGGGCCGGTCATGGGGGAGGGGGATCGCCCGTCCTGCACGGAGCGCAGCGGAGGAAGGGCGGGGATACCGCCATGATCGCCAAGCGAGGCCGCGTAGCGGTCGAGACGGTCCAGCCCTTGCGCCAGGGGGCCGGAACAGGCCCCGACACTATCGAACGACGCGGCGGCTCAGCCGCCACATTTCCGCCAATCTGCCTAGCCTATCTGGCGATGGGTATTTCGCTGATCCGTGTTGTCCATGACGGGCTTTTTCGGCTGCGTTTGGTGTCGAAGCCCTTCGCGCCGTGACCTTGCGCGGCAATCTTGATGGTGTCCCGCCCGAACCGGCTATTGAGGCCGTCCATTGCGGCCAGCAATGCAGGCCCGCGCGGGTCGGCGGTAGCGAACAGGTCAGCCTGCGCTTCGCCTTGCCGCGTCAAATCCTCCAGCATCACGCCGCATTTGGTATAGACCCCGCCCCGCTCAAACATGGCCTCGGTCATCTGACCTACAATGCCTAGAATCACGCGGGGGTCATTCGTCGCCGGCGACAGGCGCGCCGATCGCGAAGCGGATGGCGGATTAGGCCGATAGCGTGAGCCATGCGCGAAGGCGATCAGTCGGCTCGCGACGAGGCCCTGGGCGCGTATCTTCTCGGCCGCGCGTGCCGCGCGGCGCGCCATGGCCTCGCGCAGCGCGTCCAGTGTCTTGACCGGCTCCCCGAATTGGCGGGTTACGGCGGTAGCCTTCATCGCATCCGGTTCGACCTGAAAATCCATGCACTCGATGCCGTTCAGCTCGCGCACGAGACGTTCGAGGACGACTGTTCCAATGTCGCGCGCGATCTCTGGCCGCAACGCGGCCAGGTCGGCGGTGGTGCGAACGCCAAGGGGCAAAAGGCGCGCTTCAAGCGCCTTGCCTACGCCCCACACCTCTCCAACCGGCCATTTCTCGAATAGGCGCCGCCGCAATTCGGTGTCGTGAAGATCGACGACGCCGCCCCATATTTTTTCGGTGGCTTTCGCCAGACCATTGGCAACCTTCGATAGCGTGCGCGTTGGTCCAAGGCCGATCCGGGTCGGAAGCCCGACTTGCTGCAATATGTCCTCGCGCAACCGATGTGCCGCTGCCACGTCGCCTAGCCCATTGGGTAGGGCGGGGAGCCGGTAAAAACTCTCGTCTATGGAGTAGATCTCCACCGTGTCGGAATGTTCAGCAATGACCGCATTGAAACGGCGATTGAGGTCCGCATAGAGTTCGTAATTGCTCGATCGAAGCTGGATGCCGTGCCGCTCGATGCGGTCGCGGATTTTGAAAACTGGCTCGCCCATGCGGATATGCAGGGCCTTGGCTTCCTCGCTGCGCGCGACCGCGCAACCGTCGTTGTTGCTCAAAACAAGGACCGGAATACCGTGCAAACTCGGGTCGAAAAGCCGCTCTGCACTGACGTAGAAATTTGAAATGTCGGCAATCGCGTGCGCCATGAGGCCACCTAAAGCCGATAATCGCGGACGCTGGTTCGCACCACGCCCCAAATCTCGATACCCTCGGCGGGGGTCGGATCGGAGTGCTGCCGACTGTTGCGCGCCTCTAGGAAAGTGCCGCCCTGGCGGCGGGCGAGCTGACGGCATACAAAGCCGCCGTCCACTATGGCGATGACGATATGGCCCTCGACCGCGCGCGTGTCGCGATCGACCACCACCACATCGTTATCGTAGATACCCGCGTCGATCATGCTGGTGCCGCTAATGCGGAACACAAAGCTGGCGGCGCGGTCGAGCCGCAGCAACTCGATCAGGCAAATGCGATCTTCAGCCCAGTCCTGCGAGGGACTGGGAAAGCCAGCTCCCGCCGCCCCGATGAGCAAGGGAATTAGTCCCTCTGGCACCTCGGCAAGCGGGACCGGCTGCATGAGTGGCAGCAACATCGTGATTCCCTTCTTTGCCCTTCTAACGCATATGGGAACGGAAAGGGAACATAGGATCGCCGCTCAAACGTCGATGGCCTGTGGGGGGTCATTTTCGGAGACAGTCATTGCTAATCGCGCGGGCACTTAACCCGGCTGATTGACAGCCAAAGGCTGCTCCACCAGCTTCCTCTCATGTGCAACAGATACAATCCCGGCGATCGCCAGCTAATTCTCGATGTGATCCCCGCGAATGGAAATGGCGCGCAGTACAACGCCAATCCCGATCGCGTTCATCCGAAAGAGCTTGGCCCTGTCGTCCGGCTTGTTGACGGTGAGATGGTCCTAGAGCGGATGACCTGGGGCTTCCCGGTTACGCTTAAGGGCCGCAAAGGTCAGCCGCTCGCGCCGAAGCCAGTCAATAATGCTCGCTTTGACAAGCTGGGCGCATTTTGGAAGCGCTGGGCGATAGACCCCGGCAACCGCTGCCTCATTCCCACGGCGCGCTTTGCAGAGGCCATCGGTGCGAAGGGCAAGATGACAGAAGCGTGGTTGTCGGTTCCCGATCAACCGATTTTCGCGTGGGCGGGGCTGTGGTCGAATGAGGATTGGGGCCTCTCATACACTGGCGTCATGACGGACAATTGCATTGAGTTTGCCGACATTCACGATCGCTCGCCGGTTATCCTCGATCCAGAGCATTGGCGCACCTGGCTAACAGCGCCGCTTGCCGATCTTTATCAATTTGATCGGCCATATCCGGCTGAGAGGATGGCCGTCGAGCGAACTGATATTCCTTGGGTGAAGCGAAAAGCACCGCGACCGGGGCCTTTGCTATAGCCCTCCCGTGTGACCGGCGCGAAGCGCCGCGACCTGTCCGCTCATGGCTTGCTCTCAAAAGTGAGTAAGATATGCTGCGCTCAGAGGGAGTAGATCATGCTGAGCGAAACACGATACGCCTATAACGAGACGTCACTTTTAGCGGTCCAGTATATCATGCTGGCTCAAATGATCTTGGTCGGCGTGGCGGTCGTTCTCCATGCGGTTTCATCACTGGCGGGGTTCAGCGGCGTCTTTGAGACGCCCGCGCTATTGGCGATCTCCCAACCTGTGATGAAAATCATGCTTTTGCCGGGAATTGGCTGGGCCGCTGGGTTGATCGCGACGTGGATGGCCGGGGATGATGGGTTTTCCGACAGTGGCTATCAATTGGCCGGAAATGTGGCGGGCCAGCTTGCATGTTTGATACTTTTGCCATCGGCCATCGGAGTTTGATGCATCTGCCGGGTCAGCCGCAAATCGGGCTATAAAAGGCGGTTATTGGATTGGCAGGGAAAAGAGGCTATATAGGGATTGCTTCGTGTGCGGCGTCAGTCACACACCTACCTGAACCCGCCGCGCTGCTACGCGGCGGGTTCAAACTTTTAGGGCGGGCAGCCCTGCTAGACCACCCGCCCCGCTGGCTTAGCCCTTATCGGACCTCCCCAGCTTCACAATCGCGACCACAAGCGCAACGGCTGCAATCGTCAATTGTGCTGCTTCGTATGCTGTCAAATCACATCACCTCCTTTGAGCGAGAGGATTAGCGGGGTCCGCTGCTACAGGCCCCGCCCTCGCTCGATTGAGGTTATACAACGGATTTTCAGAAATGCGGGCGCTCTGCGCGTCACAATTTCGTGAAGCCACAATCCAAGCGGTGGCAGCTGCCACCACCCCACACGCCTTAAATGTTGCTCAAACCTCGCCCTCAAAGCGAGAAATCATGCGTTCCGCTACGCAGGTGATTTCAGCCAGGTCGGAGGTTTCGGTGCAATCGCAACCCACAACCGCACCGAATGTCCCGCCCTCCAATTGGACCACGCGAACAAGCCACACATCGCGCCGAATTTCGCATTGGTCGGGGAGGGGCCTTCCCATGATCTCATGAAACACAAGTTCAACCCAACGGCAGGCGTCAGGATCGCGAGCCGCGTCGGCGTAGTCGGCGCGGCTCGCCATGACACTGTAACGGTCGCCCAGCATGAACTGCTGTTCGCGCTCGCGGCGAACGCGCTCGATCCGTTCCGCTCTATCTTTCGCCACACGCTTCGCGGCCTGCTTCGTCCGAACATCGGCGGCGCTGCTCGCCAGCGCCGCTATGATGTTGGGGACGCGCGCGGGCATATAATGCCCTGCGCGCTCTGCCGCCTCGATCACGAATTGCAACTCGCCTATCTCGGTAGGGGAGAGAGTGACGCGGACTGCGCTCGCGGTGTTGCTAATTCTCATTGCTGCGGCTCCGGGTCATCCTTTGGCCTGTAGGTGGCAAGGCCAATCCACGAACCATTGTCGCCGCGAAACTGGCGCACCACATCGCCGCCGTCCCAATGGCCGGTGAAGATGCCGCGCCGGTTTATGCCGCCAACGGGCCGCGTCCGCGCCGCCAGAAGGCGCGCGCGGCGGGTGTCCCGGTCAAGGTGTCGCATGGGTTGCATGGTGGATCACTCCTGTTCGCTGATGGGAAGGGCGCGCACGTCGCCGCTGTCGATCTGGAAGCCCGCGCGGGCCAGCTCGTCGCAAAGGGCGCGCTGTCGATCCTCACGGGTGCCGCTGCTGGCGATATAGCTGCACCGGCCATCGTGGAACGCGAAGCCCGCTCGTTTCAGGCATCCGCGAAAACGCTGTTGGGTTCGGTCGCTCCAATCGAGCGATCCGGCATAGTTGCGAAAGGCGGCGACGGCGCAGACGGCACCATAGTTTTCATCGCGCCAGCTAAGTTCTATCACCGGGGGCATTTTGCTCATGGTTGCCTCCCTCAATATTCGTTAGCGAGAAGAATGGTCAGCACGCGGGTTGTGGCATCGGGGTTCCACGGCTCGGCGCTGCCATATTCAAGTTCGCGATCATAATAGATCCTATGCAGGCCGGATCGGCTATGCCGTTGTTCCGTCAAACCTCACGGAGAACGCTACATGGAGAACTCGTCGTCAGATTACTGCCCCAAGACTTCTGTCATTGTCAGCGTTGAGCTCAGCAAGCGCAACTGGCTTGTTGCTTCGCTCTCGCCAGGAGCGGCGAAGCCTTCGCTACGGACAATTCCTGCCGGGAACAGCGCGGAACTGATCAGTCACCTTCGCAATCTTGAGTGCAAGGCCGCTGATCGTATCGGTGAACCTGCCGCCATTCGCCTGTGCTTCGAGATTGGATATGATGGCTTCTGGCTCGCAAGGCTACTGCGGTCGAACGACATCGATACATATGTGCTGGATCCCGCCAGCTTCCTCGTGTCGCGGCGAGGCAGGCGCGCAAAAACCGACCGCATCGACGCCGAAGCCATGATCGGGATCCTCAAAGCCTATCTCGCTGGCGACAAAAGCGTGTGCCGGGTCGTGGACGTGCCCTCCCCCGAAGAAGAGGACGCACGCAGAGTAATGCGGGAGCGCGGCGATCTCGTGCACGAGCGCACCCGAATTATCTCTCGGATCAGGGGGCTACTTGCATTACAGGGCATACGAACTGTCAAGGCCATCAAGGGTGGTGACTGGTCAAAACAGCTCGACGACACGCGCACCGGCGATGGGCGGCCTTTGCCACCAAACCTTCGTCGACAAATTGAGCGCTGTTTCGAACGGCTCGCGTTGCTCAACGATCAGATCAAGGACATCGAGCGGAACCGCGCTGAAGTTGTGCTCCATGAGGAGTCTACCTTCCCATGCCGAGAGAAAGCGGTTCGCCTTGAGCAGCTGAAGGGCATTGGTCCGAACAGCGCGGCAATGTTGGTTGCAGAGGTTTTTTGCCGAAAGTTCGAAAGCCGACGACACGTCGCGGCCTTCCTTGGGTTAGCTCCGGCGCCCTTCGCCAGCGGCGACGTGTCGCGTGATCAGGGCATCAGCAAAGCCGGTAACCGAAGCACACGTGTGCAGATGGTGGAACTTGCCTGGTGTTGGTTGAAATATCAGCCAAGTAGCGAACTGACCGTTTGGTATCGCAACCGGTTCAAAGGCAACGGCGCTCGCGCGGCAAAGGTGGGGATCGTTGCGCTCGCCCGAAAATTGTTAATCGCGCTTTGGCGCTTTGTGGAGACCGGTCTGGTCCCTCAAGGTGCCGAGCTCCGCGCCGCCTGATGCTTATGTTGCAACAGGCTCGATAAGGCGACGCGGATTGGTGTGATGTGTGACCGGGAAAGTTGATGGCGCCTGAAAACGCCCAGTAGTAGTTTGGTCCGCATCCGCCTTTGCTCGATCCGGGGATGTGAATACGGATTATGGTGCGCGGGCACGGCCGCGACCGGATACAAGTCTATGCACGGATAGTGCATCAGCTGACCTCGGAACGAATGAAGCCAATCCTTGAGCATTGCGTGTGGGGGCTCCCAACCCGTCAACAGAAGGAACCGTTCAATGCGATCTTGACAAGGCCCGGATCATACAAGTCGATCTTCCACATGACAGAGAGGGAAGGCCGCGCGTCCTCTGCGGTCCATCTGGTGTGCCATTGGCCGGTCAAGTCACGATAAAGGAAACCGGCGTCATGCTCGCCCCTCGGATCGTTGTCGGTGGTGAAATCCTCAAAGGCTTCGACCATCTTGATGATGTTGGTTTGCGTGCTGCTGTCCAGCGCCGCCACGCCCTGCGTAATGACGGTGCGGCAAGTGACCCCCATAGTCCGCCGCGCAAGGTCGTTCAGCGCCGCAATCGTCGCGATCTGCTCCGGGGTTGCTTCCATTTTCCTCACTCCTTTTAGGCGAAGCCGCTGCCTACGGCCTGCGGCTCTGACCCGCTGGCGAAGCGCGGGATGGGGAGGGGAAGCAAAATCGATGGGAGTGGTGCGGGCCGCACGGTTAGAGAGGCCCGGCGCGCGTGAGCGCGTCGGCCTGGCCGAACTTGTCGTGCAACTCGGTCCTGTCGATTATGCTTCGGGAACGAAAGGGCAGGTGCCCTTGGTGTTCCCCCGGTGGCAGCTGCCACCACCAACGGCGCGCGGCCTGGGCCGCTCGATCCTATGTGGCAGCTGGCAAATCCAAAAGCGCGCGGCCAAGGCCGCACACTCTTAGCGTTCGCGGCCCTTGGTTTGCTCGGTAGGCTGCGGCGTTGCCCTGCCTTCGCGCAACGCGGCTATCACATTGGCTTTTGCGGTTTCTCCCGCCGCCGCAATCTGATCCTTTGGCACGCCCCGCTGGGCGGCGTCAGCGAGCCGCTTGTCAATGGCGGCTTGGAACGGCGCCAATCTTTCATCGGCCCGATTCTGGTCGGGTGTGTTTTTCTGGAATTGCTCGGCAAGGCGTAGATCAACTTGACTGACGCCGGGAGGCATCGCCTGCAATCGAAGCGCGCGATCGGCGGCTTGAATGTCGCGATCGTTCATGTTCGTAAGAAAGACAGCAGCGCCGCCGCTGATCGCGCGAACCCGTTGTAGTGGGTCCATACCCTCCGACCAATTGACCTCGATCTGGTGATAGCGGCGCTGCTCGATCATCTGCAAATGATGCATCGGCCCTTTCGGATCTCGGAAGAAAGCAAGCTCCTGAGCCGAACGTGTCGCCAGCTGGCGCATGTCTGCCGACGTTTCGGCAATCCGGTTCAACTGCTCAACCTGCCTAGAAGCCACAGCCTGCGCCGTGGGCAAGTATCGGCTGATCTGTTCCTTGGCCTGCTCGATGCTCATGGAACGGCCTTCGCCTGCGGGCATCAGCGATTCCATAGAAGGCGGCAACGCAATGCCACCTGGGCCGCGCAAAGGCTCCGTGCGGTTGTGTTCCAATGGCATCGCATCGCGAATGACTTTGGTGAGCGATGCATGATTGCCGGTGTGAAAGCTGTCTTTGCTCGCATCCATCCAGTCTTTTGGCGCGATGGCCTGGATTGAAAGAAACTTCTCAGCTGCCACGGAATGAAGCTGCAAATGCAGCCGCATGGTGCGGCCATTCCCTTCGCGGAAAGGATGGATGGCGTTCAGCTCTGAAATGTGCCGCCCCATGGCGTCGGCAAAACGGTCGCGATCCATGGCTTTGAGCGCTGCAAGGTCGGGCAGCTTGCCAAACTCATGCTCGATGCTGTGCGGTACGAAATGCGCCCGTGCAAAGGTGCTGCCGGGTTTGCTTATGTCCACATTTCGGAATTTACCGGCCCAATCATAAACGTCCTGAAACAGATGTTTATGAAGGTCGCGATACTCGCGCGCCGTCGAAGCGGGCGCGGCGCGCTGAACCAACAGCTCGCCATGCCTGAATACCGAGAAGAAGGCTTCCCGCTCTTTGAGAATGTTATCGTCGCGCAGTCCCAGCTTATTCCGAAGAACGGTGCTGTTTTGCCAAGTGTATGGGTCAATCACCTGTCATGCAGCGAGTTTCTGGCGATTCAGGACTTCACGATTATATTCCTGTGCCAGCCCAATCGCTACATCGACGGGTATTTCGGTTTCCACCAACAACAAGCAAAACGCATGATCGTTGGAAAGCAATTCTAACCCTTCGATCTTGACATTTGCGATAGCTTCGCAATAAGCATCCATCACAGCAGGCAAATCTTCTTGCCGCCGGGGATTATAGCCCATCGCCTTGATCTTACTGCGGTAGGTGTCGATGATATGTTCCATTTTGCACCTGAAAACGACCTTCTCCCGACCATAGTTAAAATTTCGGGATATGTATATAAACCACATTGAATCGCCCCCAAAAATACCCCTTTGGGAGTAAGCCGCCGCGCTTGCGCGGCGGCTTTTGTTTTGCCGTGGAACGGGCGGCGTTCAACTCCCTTGGTCGGTCATGATCGCCAGGAGATAATCGGCGGCATTCTGAGCCTCGCGAGCGGCCTCGAAAATGGCGCGTTTATCATTGCGAAGAGCGGTCAACCAATGCTCAATATATGCGGCATGATCCTCACGATCCTCGACCTTGAAGCCGATAATCGCGCCGATAAAACAGGCTCCCAATTCCGCGACAAGTTCGTCCCGCGCATAGTCTGCGCGGTTCGTTGAAATCAGAGTCTTACGGTTTAAGCGGCTCTCATGTCCTGCAAGATGCACCGCCTCATGTGCCAGCGTGGCGTAATAATCATCTGCGGAATGGAAAACCTCGAATGGCGGCATCTGAATAAAATCCGCGCGAGGATCATAGTAGGGGCTCTGTTGCAAACTCTGATGCGGTTGCCAAGGTTGGGCCCTTGGATTGGTAAGGTCGGTTGTGATGGACGATTTCAAAGGGCGGCATTTTACCGGAGAAGTCATCCTATGGGCGGTCCGCTGGTACTGCCGGTACGGCATCAGCTACCGTGATCTCGAGGAAATGCTGGCGGATCGTGGCATCGATGTCGATCACACGACCATCTATCGCTGGGTGCAGCGCTATGCGCCGGAGATGGAGAAGCGGTTGCGCTGGTTCTGGCGGCGGGGCTTTGATCCGAGTTGGCGTCTGGATGAGACCTACGTCAGGGTTCGGGGCAAATGGACCTACCTGTACCGGGCGGTCGACAAACGGGGCGACACGATCGACTTCTTCCTTTCGTCGACCCGCAGCGCCAAAGCCGCGAAGCGCTTTCTGGGCAAAGCCCTTCGCGGATTGAAGGACTGGGAGAAGCCAACGAAACTCAACACCGACAAGGCACCAAGCTACGGCGCCGCAATCGCCGAGTTGAAACGAGAAGGGAAGCTCGCCGAGGAAACCGAACACCGGCAGGTAAAATATCTGAACAACGTGATCGAGGCCGATCATGGCAAGCTCAAGATGCTGATCAAGCCCGTGCGTGGTTTCAAATCGATGCCGACAGCCTATGCCACGATCAAGGGCTTCGAGGTCATGCGCGCCCTGCGCAAAGGGCAGGCCCGGGCATGGTGCCTGCAGCCAGGGATCAGGGGAGAGGTGCGTCTGATCGAAAGATCATTTGGCATTGGCCCCTCGGTCATGACCGAGGCCATGGACGTGCTCAATCAGCATTTCGCCAATGCTGCCTGATCCCCCAACAGGGTGACGCCGCTCGGCAGTCCCCCATGTTTGCAACAGAGCCAGGCGGCGCATTTCGCGATAGATGGTGGATCTGCCGATGCCGAGTTGCCGTGCTGCCTCTGTCGGCGAGATACGGGCTTCGACCAGTTTGATGGCCGCATCCACCTTGGACATGTCGAGCGGCTGACGGCCAGGCTGCTTGCCCTTGGCGCGTGCAGCGGCGATCCCATCGCGGGTCCGCTCAGAGATTAGCCGCCGCTCGAAATGGGCGATAGCTCCGAACACATGGAAGATGAGTTCGCCGGCGGCCGACGAGGTGTCGATTTTTTCCTCAAGACTCAGGAGGGCGATGCCTTGGCTGCGCAAAGTTTCGACTGTGGCGAGCAGTTCAGTCAGCGAACGCCCAAGCCGATCGAGGCGGACCACGGCGAGCGTGTCACCCTTGCGGGCATAGGCGATCAGTTCGGCCAGTCCAGGCCGCTCCATGCTTTTTCCCGATATTACATCGGTGAACACCTTGATGGCGCCGGCATTCTCCAGTCGCATGGTCTGGCCCGCCACATCCTGATCGCCGGTGCTGACGCGGGCGTAGCCCAGAATGCCGCCCATCTATCGTGTCTCCCAAACGGTCGTTCTGTGGACGCTCTGAAGGGCGACCGCTTCACCCCGCCCATAGCCGTCCACATACTATGTCTCTTTACTCATGGCTGTCCATAGGCGCAGTTGACCTTTTGTGGACGGGAATCGGCATGACGAAGCGCAAGCATCAACTCCTGACCGAGAGCGAGCGCAATCAGATCCTTGCCATCCCGACCGATCGCGACCACTTGGCTCGGCTCTACACCTTCGAGCCTGCGGACATCGAGATCATCGGCGCGCGACGGGAACGACGGAACCAGTTGGGCGTCGCGCTGCAACTCGCGCTCTTGCGCCACCCGGGCATCACACTGGCGCAGTTGATACAGAACAGGGGAGCGATGCCCCATGATCTCGCCGCCTTCGTCGCAGAACAGCTTGGCCTGCGCGTCACGGATCTGGCTGACTATGCGGCGAGGGACCAGACCATGACGGACCATGCTCGCGAGCTAGCCGCGCGCTTGGGACTGCGAGGGCCGACGCGTGCCGATATTCCGTTCATGATCGAAGCGGCCACGAAAACGGCATGGGCGACCGACAAGGGGATGACGATAGCGACCGGTGTTGTCACCGCCCTTCGTGAGGCCCGGATTCTGCTGCCGTCCATCTCCACCATCGAGCGTGCCAGCAGCGCGGGGCGCGCGCGTGCCCGCAAGCAAGCCGCCTATGCCCTGATCGACGATCTCAGCGCTGAACAGGTCCACGCCCTCGACCAGCTCTTTGACGACGCCGGGGGCATGAGCCAGCTCGCTTCGCTCAAGACCATTCCCATCGCGGCAAGGCCCGATCATATCCGCCAGATTCTCGACCGCCTGCGGCAAGTGCGGAAGATCGGCATCTCCCCGGACGTGGCTGGCCGCATCCACGCGGACCGCTTCCGGCAATATGTCCGGGAAGGCCGTGCATCGCCTGCCTATATGATCGAGCGATACGTTCCCTCCCGGCGGCGCGCCACGCTGGTTGCCTTCCTGCTCGATCTTGAAGAGCAGCTGACCGACAGCGCTCTGGAGATGGCGGACAAGCTGATCGGCAGCATCTTCACCCGCGCGAAGAATGCCCAGGCGCGTAGCTATGCCGCCACATCGAAGAACGTGGCGCGGCTGATGCTGATCTTTCGCAGAACGATCGATGCGCTGACCGATGCGGTCGATACTGGCGAAGATCCAATTGAGGTCCTGGACGCATCGGTCGGGTGGAACACCCTGATGAAGGCGAGGCCGGAAGTGGCGAGCATCGCGGAAACCGCCAACCTCGATCCGCTGACGGTCGCGGCCGACCGCTATGCGACGTTACGCAAGTTCGCCCCCGACCTGCTTGAGACGCTCCAGTTCAGGGCCGGAAAGGGCAGTGCGAAAACGATCGCTGCCATCGAAATGCTGCGCGACCTCAACAGGTCGGGCAAACGCGATCTTCCTACCGACGCTCCGATGCCCTTCCGTAAAGAATGGCGAAAAATCGTCGTTGGCGATAACGGCAAGATCAACCGGCGGCTCTGGGAAATCGCAACGATCGCGCATCTGCGCAACAAGTTGCGTTCGGGGGATGTCTGGGTGGAGCGATCGGCGGGATACCGCCAGTTCGACAGCTACCTGCTCAGCGAACCGAAGGCGAAGCCAATCGTGTCGGCTCTTGGTCTGCCACCCACAGCCAGCGAATGGCTCGAACAACGGGGCCGCGAACTGGACTGGCGACTGAAGAAATTTGCCCAGCGCCTGAAGCGCGACGCTCTGGAGGGTGTGCGGTTCCGCGACGGCCGCCTCCAGATATCCCCGGTTCGCACGATCGCGATGCCCGATGCCGAAGCGCTGGCTGACCGGCTCGATGCGATGATGCCCCGCATCCGCATCACCGAGCTGCTGCATGAAGTGGCGCAGGAAACCGGCTTTCTTGCTGCATTCACGAACCTGCGCACCGGCGAAGCGTGCCCCAACGAAAACGCGCTGCTCGCCACCATCCTTGCGGATGCCACCAATCTCGGCCTGTCGCGCATGGCTGCCGCGAGCCAGGGCGTGACGCGCGACCAGCTCCTGTGGACCCATGACGCCTATATCCGCGACGACAGCTACTGCGCGGCGCTGGCCGTGCTCATCAACGCGCATCACCGCCTGCTATTCTCGCGCGTATGGGGCGACGGCACAACGTCCAGTTCCGATGGCCAGTTCTTCAGGGGCGCGAAGCGCGGTGCATCGGGCGGCGATATCAACGCCCGCTATGGCGTCGATCATGGCTTCAGCTTCTACACTCATGTTTCCGACCAGCGTGCGCCTTACCACGTCAACGTGATCTCTGCCGCGACGCATGAGGCACCCTATGTTCTCGACGGCCTCACCAGCCACGGCACCGATCTGAAAATCGTCGAGCATTACACCGACACTGGCGGGGCGACCGATCATGTCTTCGCCCTGTGCGCGATGCTGGGATTTCGCTTCTGCCCGCGCCTGCGCGACTTTCCAGACCGGCGCCTCGCGCCGATCGCGCCGGTTAAGGCCTATCCGGCCATCGCCCCGCTAATGGGCAAGCGTATCCGCACCGACATCATCGCTGAACAATGGGATGACGTGCTGCGCCTCGTCGGCTCGATCAAGGCCGGCCATGTCGCGCCATCGGTCATGCTGCGAAAGCTCGCCGCGTACGAACGGCAGAACCAACTCGACGTCGCGCTACAGGAAATCGGCAAGATCGAGCGAACCCTGTTCATGCTGGACTGGCTGGAAAATCCCGATCTGCGCCAGCGATGCCATGCTGGTCTCAACAACAGCGAACAACGCCATGCCCTGACGCAGGCAATCTACACCTTCCGCCAAGGCCGGATCATCGACCGCAGCCATGAGGCGCAACAATATCGGGCATCCGGCCTCAATCTAGTCATCGCCGCGATCGTCTACTGGAACACGATCTACATGGATGCTGCCGCCCAGCATCTACGATCAACCTCGGTCGCGGTGCCTGATTATCTGCTCGCCCATACGTCCCCCGTGGGTTGGGAGCATATTGCCTTCTCCGGCGATTTCCTCTGGGATCGCGCAGCCGCTTCCGCTGGCCGCAAGGCCCTCAATCTCCCGCCGGATAGCCGCGTCGCATAAGCGTTCGCTGATTGTTCGCCCTTAGCGTTGTTTAGCGTACCATCCACGCTATGCCCTCATGAGCAGCAAACGTCTCGATACCCTCGCCGATCTGGTTCGCCATGGCCTCAATGCACAGGTTGAATGTCTCGGATGCCACCGCGTTGTGATCGTCCCCGCAACCAAACTGCGAGACCGATGCTTTGCCAAATCCATTCCGATGAAACTGGAGATCGTTGCGCGACACCTGCGCTGCAGCTGCGGCCACCGTGGGACGAAGCTGGACGCCACCGGCGTCCAGCTTTCGCCATCGTGACAAGGTGTTGGGCGACGCTTGCGCGCCGCCCTGCCGTTCAGAGAAACTCGACGTTCTCTGCGATGATCTCGCAGCCATAGCGGTCATTGCCTTCGGCGTCCTGCCAGCGCGAGTAGTGGATGCGGCCCGTCACGGCGAGTTGGTCACCCTTGGCCTTGTGCTGGCGCAGCGGGAGCCCGAGGCCATTGAAGACGGTGACCTTGTGGAATTCGGCATCCTTGACCGGGTAGCCGGTTTCCGGATCCTTCTGGACCTTGCCGTCGCGGATGACCGGACGTTCGGTCACGAGGATCAGTTCGGTGATGCGGGTGTCGCTGCGATCGCGGACAACGGGATCCTTGGCGAGACGGCCGACGAGGTTGACGATGTTCATTGCAAGAGCCTCCTTGATGCCGACGGCTCGTCCGCCGGTGCCCTTATCGAGCCTCGGCGGGAGAGCTGGGACACCGCGCGCCTTCGCGCGCGGGAAACCTCGGAAATCGAGGTGGTGCGGGCAGCCCGGCTTGCCGGGCAACACGGCTCGCATTTCTGCAGGTTGGCCCTAAGCTCGACCAGAGAGGCATGGGCACTGGACGGCGGACGTGCTGTTGGCACAGGGGCTGATTGCGTGCCTGGACATCAACCTCGCCGCGTCTCGGCTTGCTGCTATCAAGGATGATCGCAGGACTGATTGTCCGTTTTCGCTGATTTCGGTGAGCGAATAGTCCCTTTGCGGCAGTAGTCCGGAACACCTGACCTTGGCTATCTGGGGTGCCGATCCGCAAGGTTGGCACCACTGGCCTGGCGCTGATGCACAATCGGACAAGGCCCCAAGGGGGCTGCCTGTCTGCACGTTGCGCCAATCAATCCCGATCGACGGGAGCTGATCTCCAGGCTGCTATGGCATCGATGATCTTTGCCGTGAACCGCGGTGGGAGTCGTCCGGCAATGTATCCGGGCTGCTTCATCAGGGGTCTGATGTCGAACCCGGGCCAGGTGAACCGGTTGAATTCCGAAATGACGATGGCGCTACCGGGAGCCAGGCCAGCTGTGCGCGCAGTCTCATCGGGGATCACGATGGCGTTCTTGCGCCCCTCACCCTTGGTCGTGATCGCGGCGACCAGATAGCGTGACCCCTCCACACCCACGACGACGACAAAGCGTTCCTTGACGCCCTCGTCGCGGCCTTGGCGCTGCTCTTCCTCGAAGAGGTAGACGTATCGGAGGATATGGCCTGCGGCGGGGCGGTCAGTCTTCCCAGCGGTCATTGGCGAGTTCGCTGTCCGAGGGCCGTGCATTGGCGAAAGCTTGGCGGTCGGCTTCGGTCATGTCGGACGAAGCGACAGCTTCGATATTCATGTGATCTGCGATCATACCGCGCGCCGCCTGTTCAAGATGGCGGAAATATTCGCTATCTGCGATCACATGCCGCTCGCGGCCATGGCTGGTCAGGACGACCGGCTGTTTGGTTGCGAGATCGAGGAACTCGCCGGTGTTGTTGTGAAACCGGGTCAGGGGAACCCTAGGGTGCTCGTTCGCCGCCGCTGGCATGGTGGTATCTCCTCTTGGCACCAAAATAGCAATTATTGCCAAAATAGCAAGTTTTCTGTGGCGACCCCAGCTGCGCTAGCTGTCCACCTCTGTTACCGGCAGCTCCGGCAACAAGGGGACGAGGCCCGCATCAATCGCAAAGTCCAGAGTCCGTGCGAGGCGGCAGGCTCGAGCGATTGACCCGTCTGGAACATCGAGCGCCCTTTCAATGTGCCCAAGGGTTTCGCCAGCGCCCGGCGCACAGACCGCGTGAAGCTTGCCCGGTTCTGCGGTGATGGCAAAGGGCCAGGTCATCGCGACGCCGACAATCCCTTCATCGAGAATGAGCAGAGTATCGCCAGCAGCGATAGTCTCGTCGGTCTGCACGGCGTCGTAGGCATTGCCCGTCGAAGCGAACGCATGGATCCGCCAGGCGCTGAAGGCGAAGCGCTCGCTGTCGGTCAGCATGGCAGGCCCCCTTCAGAAAAGGCGCGCTGCGCCGCTTCCGGAAAGGCTGCGGTGAGGTTGCGGTGGAGCGGCCCGGAGGACGCCGGAAAGAATGCGCCGGTGCTGCTCGGCCGTGTGATCCGCAGCGCGCTTGCGACGGCATCCAAGACGAAACCCGCCAGCTGATCGCTGACCGTCAGCTTGCCGAATTCAGGCGGTGCAAACCCGGCCTGATGCCAGAAGGCGATGCCGGTCTCGAGGGCCTCGAGATAGCTGGCATGGCTGCCATCGTCCTGCTCATTGTCGATGCTCGCCTCGACCGTCCGGTAGGTTCCGAAATCATGAGCGTTAGCCTTGATACGCAGGGTCACGCCCGGAGGCGGAGGCCCAGCCACCGCGATCAGCGCAGCCCTGTAGAGCATGGCTTCTGCGGTATTCACGAGGTCGAAGTTCTGGGTGTGGCCGATCTGCGCACAGTCTTCGTTCCACGGAGCCCCGCCAAGATCGAGAGTCCAGTTTGTCTGTGCCATTCAAGCCTCCTTTGCTTGAACGGCACCTCCCCTTCTCTCTCGCAGGCAGAGTTTCCGCTGCAGGTCGGCTCGGCTTGCAAGCACCGGGCAAAAGAAAAGGCCCGCCCGCGACGAATGCGCGGACGGGCCTTCCCGATGTGACCGGCGCGGGTCGCGGCACCGGTCACCGGGGGCTTGTCCCGGTCAGGCGTCGACGCTCGCGCGCGTCTTGCCCTTGGGTGCCGGAGCAGTGCTGTCGCCCAGACCGTCGCCGGTGGCAGCAGCGCTGTCAACGCTGCGGTCGCTGGCCGGTTCGTCGCCGGTGGCAGTCAGCGGCGGCAGGGCGCCTTCACTCTCGCTGCCGAAGCCGTCGAGCGAGGCCTTGGGCTTCGAGCGGCGCCAGGCGACGTTGTAGCTGCCATCGTTCTGCTGGAACATGGCGACCGGGATCGGCGCCGAGAGGCTGGGATCGTCGATCTGGCCCGAGAGGAAGCACTCGCCGGTCTCGTTCGACGAGTATTCCCAGAGCGCGCCGATCTTGACCCAGCTGCGGCGGTCCGCCGAGAGCGCCATGAGGTCGAACTTGGGTGCCCGCTCGTTGGTGGATTCGAAGGCCCGCAGCGCAACCGTCGCGCTGAAGGTCAGGGTGGTGATGCGGCCGATGTGAACGCCTTCTGCGTTGGCCTTGAGGGTGCCGATGTTCATGTCGAAGTTCTCCTGATGCCGTCCGAACCCCTTGTTCGGAACACCTTCTCCCATCCCCCCTCTCCTCCGGGCCTCTGGCCCGGCCCGTGCGCCAGCCACCGCAGGCGCGCGTCATCCTGTCCAGCCCAGAGGGCTGAGGAGTCTCGATAGGTGGATTGGGGCTGAACCGGCCCTGCTTCGAGCCAGGCGCGGTCTGTACCGACCTAAGGTTCGGGCTCGGACCCGTCCTTGATCTGGTTGAGGCGCGCCATAAACGCCTTGGCTTCGAGCTGATTGGGTCCATCGCGCGTGGCGAGGCAGGCCATCCTGTCGATCTCGAGCTGTGCGGCAAGACTTGCCTCGATATGGCAATAGGGCTCGAGCGCGCGGATTGCGTCAACCGCTCGGGGCAGCTCGCCGAAAGCGGTTCCGACCCATACGAGTTCGATTTCCTCCCCGTCTTCGTCAGGAGCGCTCAGAACCTGCGCGAAATAGGTCTGAAGCGGTCGGTCCCATCCGACATAGGCACTGGCAGCAGCAATCCCGTCACGAAGCGGTACTTTGTGCCTGCTCATGCGCTCGTTACCTCCCCACCCTTAACTGGGCCGATGCCCCGCGGCGCACTGACATGTCAGCCCCTGAACTCATCAGTAGTCCGCTGGCCGCATCAGCGTGATGACGCGCCGTGTCATCGCTGGATTGGCCGGATCCTCGGACCCAAATGCCAGTTCGGTGTCGTAATAGATCCTATGCAGGCCGGATCGGCTATGCCGTTGTTCCGTCAAACCTCACGGAGAACGCTACATGGAGAACTCGTCGTCAGATTACTGCCCCAAGACTTCTGTCATTGTCAGCGTTGAGCTCAGCAAGCGCAACTGGCTTGTTGCTTCGCTCTCGCCAGGAGCGGCGAAGCCTTCGCTACGGACAATTCCTGCCGGGAACAGCGCGGAACTGATCAGTCACCTTCGCAATCTTGAGTGCAAGGCCGCTGATCGTATCGGTGAACCTGCCGCCATTCGCCTGTGCTTCGAGATTGGATATGATGGCTTCTGGCTCGCAAGGCTACTGCGGTCGAACGACATCGATACATATGTGCTGGATCCCGCCAGCTTCCTCGTGTCGCGGCGAGGCAGGCGCGCAAAAACCGACCGCATCGACGCCGAAGCCATGATCGGGATCCTCAAAGCCTATCTCGCTGGCGACAAAAGCGTGTGCCGGGTCGTGGACGTGCCCTCCCCCGAAGAAGAGGACGCACGCAGAGTAATGCGGGAGCGCGGCGATCTCGTGCACGAGCGCACCCGAATTATCTCTCGGATCAGGGGGCTACTTGCATTACAGGGCATACGAACTGTCAAGGCCATCAAGGGTGGTGACTGGTCAAAACAGCTCGACGACACGCGCACCGGCGATGGGCGGCCTTTGCCACCAAACCTTCGTCGACAAATTGAGCGCTGTTTCGAACGGCTCGCGTTGCTCAACGATCAGATCAAGGACATCGAGCGGAACCGCGCTGAAGTTGTGCTCCATGAGGAGTCTACCTTCCCATGCCGAGAGAAAGCGGTTCGCCTTGAGCAGCTGAAGGGCATTGGTCCGAACAGCGCGGCAATGTTGGTTGCAGAGGTTTTTTGCCGAAAGTTCGAAAGCCGACGACACGTCGCGGCCTTCCTTGGGTTAGCTCCGGCGCCCTTCGCCAGCGGCGACGTGTCGCGTGATCAGGGCATCAGCAAAGCCGGTAACCGAAGCACACGTGTGCAGATGGTGGAACTTGCCTGGTGTTGGTTGAAATATCAGCCAAGTAGCGAACTGACCGTTTGGTATCGCAACCGGTTCAAAGGCAACGGCGCTCGCGCGGCAAAGGTGGGGATCGTTGCGCTCGCCCGAAAATTGTTAATCGCGCTTTGGCGCTTTGTGGAGACCGGTCTGGTCCCTCAAGGTGCCGAGCTCCGCGCCGCCTGATGCTTATGTTGCAACAGGCTCGATAAGGCGACGCGGATTGGTGTGATGTGTGACCGGGAAAGTTGATGGCGCCTGAAAACGCCCAGTAGTAGTTTGGTCCGCATCCGCCTTTGCTCGATCCGGGGATGTGAATACGGATTATGGTGCGCGGGCACGGCCGCGACCGGATACAAGTCTATGCACGGATAGTGCATCAGCTGACCTCGGAACGAATGAAGCCAATCCTTGAGCATTGCGTGTGGGGGCTCCCAACCCGTCAACAGAAGGAACCGTTCAATGCGATCTTGACAAGGCCCGGATCATACAAGTCTACCTTCCCATGCCGAGAGAAAGCGGTTCGCCTTGAGCAGCTGAAGGGCATTGGTCCGAACAGCGCGGCAATGTTGGTTGCAGAGGTTTTTTGCCGAAAGTTCGAAAGCCGACGACACGTCGCGGCCTTCCTTGGGTTAGCTCCGGCGCCCTTCGCCAGCGGCGACGTGTCGCGTGATCAGGGCATCAGCAAAGCCGGTAACCGAAGCACACGTGTGCAGATGGTGGAACTTGCCTGGTGTTGGTTGAAATATCAGCCAAGTAGCGAACTGACCGTTTGGTATCGCAACCGGTTCAAAGGCAACGGCGCTCGCGCGGCAAAGGTGGGGATCGTTGCGCTCGCCCGAAAATTGTTAATCGCGCTTTGGCGCTTTGTGGAGACCGGTCTGGTCCCTCAAGGTGCCGAGCTCCGCGCCGCCTGATGCTTATGTTGCAACAGGCTCGATAAGGCGACGCGGATTGGTGTGATGTGTGACCGGGAAAGTTGATGGCGCCTGAAAACGCCCAGTAGTAGTTTGGTCCGCATCCGCCTTTGCTCGATCCGGGGATGTGAATACGGATTATGGTGCGCGGGCACGGCCGCGACCGGATACAAGTCTATGCACGGATAGTGCATCAGCTGACCTCGGAACGAATGAAGCCAATCCTTGAGCATTGCGTGTGGGGGCTCCCAACCCGTCAACAGAAGGAACCGTTCAATGCGATCTTGACAAGGCCCGGATCATACAAATCGACTTTCATCAGCACCTTGATGCCATCGACATCCATGCTTGCAAAGTCTCGCTCGGGCGAATCCGGGGCGAAGGTGCAATGGCGCAGAGCGGCCATCAACCGAGCCTGAACCATCATGCTTTGTGCCACGGTGTCGCCGCCGAATTCTGCAAGCAACCCGGAGGTCATGACGATGCGGGCCGTTCGGTCACGGCCCTGGCGCGCGGCATCATTGAGCAGCGCAATGCGCTCGGTGCGTTGCCGCGCGCAAGTGAGGTCAGATGTGTCATGCATTGGAGGCCTCCTCCTGATCCAAGAGACGACGAGCGGACAACCGGACGGCCTCGCGGGACTCAGTCCGCAGGTTGAAAAGCGGAAAGCTGAACATCGATCGCGGTCCCGGCAGCAACGGTAATGGCAACCTGCCGGTCCTTGGGAATGACCCAGAGGATGCCGGCAAGCGTGTCGCGGATACGCGCCGCAATGGCCTCGTCCTCGCCGAGCAGCACCCGGGCCGCGAGCTCGCGCGCATCGCGCAAGAAGTGCTCGTGCTGGGTGTCCCAGGAGTCGGCCTCGCTGTCGTCGTTCGCGCAGAAACAGACGTTCTCGATCAGATCGACCAGCGTTTCAGGAGTCAGCGCCGGACCCGGAACATAGGCAATGCGGATCTGGTCGATGCCGCTGTACCAGCCATCCTCGCCGACGACGAAGGCGACATCTGCCGAGATCCGTTCCTCGCGCTGCGTTTCGCTGGAGCGGTGGAAGACACAGAACCGCAGTTCGATCGTCTCGGCACGCACATGGTCCTCGATCGGAGCGAAGCTGCCGTTCTCGGCGATAACGTGGCCCTGCTCCCCCGCTTCAACATAGAAGCGCACGTTGCCGAGCTGATGCAGCGCGTCATACCAGCCATAGCCAGCGTATGCGGGATGGTTCTCGACGAGGTGCGGGCGCAAGGGGTGGTCGCGCAGCGCGCGCTCCAGTCCCTGGGCAATATCGGGCTCAAGATCCGCGACAAGGATCGTGTCCGCACCTGCTGCGATTTCCTCATACTCGACATTGACGTTGTCGCTCTCCGCAATGGCAGCATGCCAGCGGGGCAGGCAGGGGTCGGCCTCCGGTAGGGCAACCCCAAGATCGCGCGCTTCCTTCCAGTTCTCGAAGGAAAGCCGGTGCTGGCCTCTGTGCGTCAGCGCGGCATAGATCGTGCGCCTGCAGGCCGCCTGAAGCGCCGCAAAGGCGGCATTCTCGACGAATTCCTTGCGCGCCGGGAGCACAAGGGCAAGGCCCGGGGTGGCCCCGATATCGAGCCGGGCATGGTATGTTTTGCCGCCAAGGCTCTCCGAGACGCTGGCAAGCTTGCGGGTGAGCACCATCCCATGGAAATTCGTGGTGGGGTCCTGGTGGTATTCGCGCCCTTCGAACACGCCGATCTGGCTGCCGTTCCACTCGGCGATGTAGATTGCTTTGGCGAGAAAGTCCTCGCGTGGCATTTCCGTGCCATTGAAGAACACCGGCAGCGGGTAGAACTTCGCGACCTCGCGCAGAATCCGCTCGGTGGTCTGCTCGCTCACGCCGGGCATCAGGAAGCTGATTGTCGTCCCGATGGGGCGAGCAAGGGGCTGCACGGCAATGTCCTGCGCACCGGTCCAGCCATCCGCTGGAACATGGACCGACCATCCGATGTCGACATCGGTATGACGCGAGCTGATCCGGGTTTCCTTGCCCGCCAGGCTGAAGACACCCATGCCTGCCGGGTCTTCGGCTTCATGGATGTGCTGGTTCCAGCCCGAATCCCCCAGCGCAATCATGGTCTGGGGATCGGCGACGCCGCTTCCATCATCGACAAGGGTCAGTCGCGCTCCGTCCTGATCTGCGCAGCAGGTGATATCAATCCGGGAAGCGCCCGCGCGGCGACTGTTCTGGAGGAGCTCCCCCAGAATATCGCCGATGGTACCGTTGAAAAGGCGCGTGACTTTGGTGATCGTCTTCGGGCTGACGCTGGGCCGGATAACTGTCGGGTTCATGGCAAGGGGTCCTTCATCGCACTGGTTCGCCCTTCCCCTCCCCCTTCCCTTCAGATCGGCGGATTGATGCCTGGCCAGAGCCGGGCGACCTTCGGCGAGCTCATCAGCCCACTCGTTTGGGCCGCAGGGCCTCAGGCATCGGGATCACTTCGTGCGCCGTATCGCGCAGCGCCGTGACCTCGCCGCGCGCGGCGTAGAGGTCCTTGGCGATCAGCGCGCAGACTTCGGCCTCGCCATAGGTTGGCCGGCCAAGGTGATCGACGCGTTCGACTTGCCGGGCAATCACGCCGACCTTGCCTTCCGGCACCCATTCGGCCCAATCGCCCCAGGCGCTGGTGACGCAGAATTCGCCGATCGCGGCGATGTAGGCCTTGCGCGCTCGCAGGATCGCGCAAAGCTTCTCCTCTACGGCCTCGCCGGTAAAGGCGCTGAAGCGATCCGGGTGCCAGCATCGGGCAGTATCGCGGGCAAGCTGAAGGAAGCCTGCGGAACAGGATCCCTGCCCTTCAAGCTCGCTGGTGAAGGCCAGGATCGGGAGCGACCAGTCGCAGTCTTCCTCGTAGGACCCGCCCTCGATCGTTAGCGCCGGCGGCATGGCGGCCTGCCTCTGTTCGGACAGAATGATGCCGCCGTGGCTGGCGGTCATAACGGACCATATGCCGGGTGCCAGTTGATCGGCCTGCTGGACAGCACCCCAGATCGATGTCGATGGGCGCGGCGACGGAGCAAAGCATGGCATGAGCGAACTCTCCTTCTTCAGGTTCGCTCAAATCCTCCCCCTCCCCTTCACTCGAGAATGCGGCGGGCTTCGCTGATAATTGCCTCAGGCGACACGCTGCTCACCGGCAGGGATACGACAAGCCCGGCCTGACAGAGACGCTCGCGCTCGATGCTGCGTAGCTCAAGATAGTCAGCATCATCCGACTGCAGGATCTGGAGCGCGAACTTGCATTCAACCCCGCTATGCTCATCGAGCAGCGCCACCAAGAAATCCGGCCTCGCCGAGCCAGCATCCAGCGTGATGTCAAAGAGGACCTTCTTGACTGCCATCCTGACACCGAGGCGGCGCAGTTCATACTGGGCCTGTTGGAGCGCGCGCAGCACATCGCGATCGTGGTCGCGCTCGGCGGGCACGAACTGGTTTCCGCTGAACACAGGCTGGGCATAGGCCCGCAGCGCAAGGTATCCTTCGCGCCGGCTGTGCTCGCCGACGACAGCAAGCACCAGAAACGGTGGCTCGACCTCGGCGCGGATGATCCCGGTATGCTGGATGCGGTTGCGGATTTCGACGGTGCCGAGCCCCGTCACGACCTCGCTCGACGTCACCTCGCTCGCTTCGAGAAGCAGAAAGGCCTGCGGCGCAAACTCGAGCGGCCAGGTCTCGGCGGCAGAGCGTAACCGGGCATGGACACGCCGCTTCTCGTAATCGATGGCGTTGGTGTAGAGGTGATCCGACAGCCGAATGCCCGGGGCGATCTCGAGGCCCTCGGCTGCGCGCTTGAGGTGCCGCATTTCTGCGCTGATCGAGCCTTCGCGTCGGCCACTGGGCGGCAATTCGCGCAGGACGTTTGCACCTGCCCGCTCGAGCAGCAGCCAGAGTAGCTTGCCCAGGCGCGGGATCGCGACGCCGCGTGAGCGGTCGTCAGGCTCGATGTCCTCTGGCCTCTGTGCGAGCTTCTCCGGTGCCTTCTGGTGCGCGCTGAACAGGCCCTTGGGAAGGCCGATAGCGTAAAGCGAGTCCTTTGCGGTCTCGCGGATGCGCGGTGGCGCCTGCGGCAGATGAAACGGGCAGCCTGAATCGTGGCCTGGCCGCGAGGTAAGGCGCCTGAGATAGTAGGTTTCCTGAAAACTGAGATAGGCCGCGCTCATCAGCGGCGGCGGACGCTCTGCCCCAAGGCAATCGCAGGCGATCCACTTGTGGTTCTCGCGCGCGGTGGAGACCAGTGAGACCGATGCGCGGTGGTCGGCCTCGCTGCCCCGGCCAGTATACCAGCGCACCAGCGCAGCCTTCAGCTCGTCGCTGATGGCGACCCTGCCGGTCTTTCCTGTGGTGTCCTTACCTACCAGCCACATGCATGGTGACGCCTTGACCCTGTTGTTTGTTCATGATATGTTCACAATCTGCAGGAGCCCATGAATAATGAACAAGGTCTTTGATATCGGCAAGTTCGACCTCGATGTCACGCTGCGCGACGCGGCACTGGATCCCAATTGCCGTCCAACCAAGCGTATGCTCGCCAATGCCTCGATCGGAGTGGAGCCGTTCGATGCCTATTACTCAGCGCGCGAGCTCTATGAGACCTTGCAGGGCGTGTTTCAGGGCCTGCCCAATGCCAAGGCTCGGCTAACGCAGATCCTGTCCTGCCATTGCGATGACTATCAGCGCTGCCTCTACTATGCGCTGGCAGGGCGCGGAGTGGTCCAGATGCTCGACGATCTCGAATGGCTCTTTGAGCTCCTCGGGCCGCGGTGCCAGATGTCGGGTTACATTCTGCGCTCGGGCCAGCACCCGGCACCGATGCTCAACCCTTACGTCTCGTCAGAGCCTGATGGCCCTGTTCCTGCCCGCAATGCCCACTTTACCGAAGGCCCATCGTGGTATCTCGATCCCGGCCTCGGAGGGATGATCGACGAATAAGAGGCCATCAGTTATTGCGAAGGCCAAGTCGGTCGTCGTCATCAACAAGCGTGATGCGCCCGTCCCAGTCCCACAGAACAAGATTGAGCGCGTCCGCGGGGGCACCGCGGGCGTAGCTCGGGACAACGATGCCAGCATAGCCTTGCGCGATCGCGGCCTCCGCCAGGTCCTGCGTCGGGACCGGTTTGCCGGAGAGCATCCGATCACGCCATGACGGGTCGGCGAGCTCAGCCGGTGTGATGCCGAAGGGATGCAATGCAGCCGTGTCCCGGCCATCGAGCAGCGGCCCGATGTCGGCCTGATAGGCGACCAGCGTGGTGGGCTGGAGGGTGCCAACCTGATTGGCCTCGCGCAGCGCGGTCTCAGGGGCGAGGGAAGTATAGAGCGCGATGCGCCCCATGCGATTGAATCGTCCGCCAAATCGGGCGGCCCCCTCCCCTGAGAGGGGTTCACGGGACCAGACCGGATTGTGGGCGCGGTAGAGCAGCCCGGTAAAGTGCATTGGACTAAGCGTGGACGCCGGCGTCGACCGCGTCGATATAGGTCAGCACGTCATCGGCCCGGTTGCTCTGCACCAGCTGCATGGCAGTCTGGCCCGAGAAGCCGGGCAGTGGTTCCGAGCGGTACCAGGCGTAGGCCAGCAGCGCAGAACCGAAGCGCGGCTCGACCTTGTTGAGCACCTCGACCATCTGGCGAAGGCGGCGCTGGGTGCGATCAGAGGCGATCCGGTCCTTGCGCTGGATCGCATCCTTGCCGAGGCCCAGCGAGCGTGCGAGTTCGTCGCTGGTCGTCCGCAGCGCGTCGACGATCTTGCGCGGAGCAAACGCGCCGTTGTCAGCGTAGTTTTGAATCGCCATTGCACTTTCCCATGAAATCTGACGCGATATAGCGTCAAATCTTGCGGTAATCAAGGTTTGGGTGTCAGACCCAGCAGGTGTTCCGGTTTTGCCGAAGAGGTTACCCGCTCTTACAGAACCACGACCTGCAATTCGATTGCACCGGCAAGGCCCTCTTCTGCAGGCAGAACGCAGAAGGGCTGGAGCTTGCTGTCCGTCCTCACCACGGCATGGCTCTGCCCGGAATTTGCGGTCATCCGAATGGCGACACGCTCGGCATTGGCGCGCCCGCACAGGATCGCCCTTCTGGGGTCCAGGCTCTGAGGCAGCATGATCACCTCCCGAGCGTTACGGCGTTGCCGGGAAGAATGTGCGAACCGCGCGCTTTGGGGGCACGACTTCAAATCGGCGCTCCATCAATCTGCTGATGCGAAACCGGCCTCGGCCATCGGGCGTGCTGAGTTCAATTTTCGCGCCGCGCTTTGTCACCCTGAATTCAGCGTGTTCGCTGCCGTCGGTGAACTTCATGGGTTCAGGCAGCCGGATCATATCGCCATCGGCGATCTTGCGTTCCTTGAGCCGGAGCTGGCGGTAGCACCGGTTCCGCCAGTCAAGGGCATAAGGGTGACTGGTTGGCCCCAACTCCTCGAGGATACTTCTGGGACACCCGGCCTCGACCGGCCCTGAATTTTCATCCAGTCGGGTAGGATTGGTGCTGCTCATGGAGTCAGCCCTGATCCCCCCGCCGAACCGCACGTGCAGCTTTCACCGCATGCGGCTCTCCACTGTGACGAACCATCACTTTGCCGTAGATCGGGCAGGCGGCCTCTGTGAGTATCCCAGTGGCATTGCTCGCACAGGACCACCGTCCTGCGGGCGCGTGCCACCTTCATTCTCACGACAAAACCGCGGTGCGAAACATCGGCCATCCCCCGGATATGGTGCACCTGACACGGAACATCGGATCGACCGCAAGCCTCGCATTGCTTGGCATTCTGACGATCAACCCAGTCCGTACGTGAGTGGGTGAACACCTGCGTCCAAGGCTGGATATCAATCCTGGACGAGGTGGCCGGATCACGTTTCAGATGAGCCAGTTTCCAG
This sequence comes from Sphingomonas sp. TX0543, assembly GCF_048565505.1. Lineage (NCBI taxonomy): Bacteria > Pseudomonadati > Pseudomonadota > Alphaproteobacteria > Sphingomonadales > Sphingomonadaceae > Sphingomonas > Sphingomonas sp. TX0543. Next base: position 14,291 of record NZ_JBLZUS010000001.1, on the reverse strand, counting down.
ACTTTGACCGATCGGGGCTGGCCATCGACGTCGTAGCCGATGGTGAATTCCTGCCCCGTCCTCATGCGGGCCACGACCGCTCGCACATTGGTTTTGTGCTTGCTGGCCAAGGTCTTGAACAAGCTCCACCGCTGGAGAAACTCAAGCCTGTTCAGCTTGAAGCTCACATCCTTGGCGAGAGCATAGTAGTTCGCAAAACCCCGCAATTCGGCGTTGTAAGCTAGGACGATCTCAACGTCGCTGCAGCTGAGCAGCAGGCTACGATGACGCGGCTTCAACACCGACAGATCACCATAACCTTTTGCAGAAGCGAACGCGTGGACCTTCTCCCAAGGGACATGCAGCTGCATCACTTCCGACGGCGGCCTACGAAGGAAGCTGACGGAACCTTGTCGGCTCCGGACAACCCGTTGGCGTGTCGTATATGTGCGGACCTCATATCCAAGGAAGGCGGCTCCATCGCTCGCCTTGCGGATACCGCTTTTCTCCTCGGACACCGTGAGCGCCAGCGCCTCGGTCAGGAATGCCCTGACTTCGGCGAACACGCTTCGTGCATCCTCCTTGCTACCGATAACCCCAATCATGAAGTCGTCCGCGTAGCGACAGTAACGAAGTCGGCGATAACCGGGGTCCATCGCGTCTCTCGACGGGATGGACCGCTTTTGCGGCAGTAAGGTTTGGATTTTGGCCAAGGAGGCCGCAACCTTCACCTCGTCGACATTGTCTTTGGCCCGCAGCATGGTGACGCGCTTCCGTTGTTTCTGGATGCGCCCAGCCAGTCGCCCATATTCCGGGTTCGTGGCACGGACCTTCCCCCTCTCGAAAGCCGCGATCCGTTCCGCCATGAACATATCGAGTTCATGGAGGTAGATGTTGGCCAAGATTGGAGAGACGATACCGCCCTGCGGAGTGCCGCTGTAGGTCCGGGTGTGAACCCGGTCTTCCATAACACCCGCCTTAAGCATGCTGCCGATCAAGCCGATGAATTTCTCGTCATCGATCCTTTTCCGCAGCAGCCGCAGGAGGATGTCGTGGTCGATGTTCTCGAAGAACCCCGCGACATCCACATCTACGAGCCATTTCACCCCCGTCCATACGGCTTTGACGTGTTCAAGCGCCGTATGACACGACCGGCCCGGCCGGAATCCATGGGAGGCGTTCGAGAACACCGGTTCATAGATCCGTTCGAGCAGTTGCCGCGCCACTTCCTGAACGAGGCGGTCGTCGCGCGTGGGAATACCCAGCGGACGCCGTTTGCCCTTGCCTTTCGGGATAAACACCCGACGCACTGGTTTGGGATCATAGGTCCCTGCCGTCACGCTGGCGATAATCGGGTCGAGGTCTTCCGGTCCGAAGTCCGCGAAGGTCTCGCCGTCAATACCCGGCGTCATCGCACCCTTGTTGGATCCGATCTTCTGGAGCCCCTCCTCCCAAAGGAGGCGAGACCCCATCAGACGATAGAGTCCATTCACCCTTTTGCCCGACGCAACGAGCGCCGGAATGGCCTCCAACCGGCCTTTCACAGTTTCTGGCAGCATCAGCACACCCCATGATCGGTGGTTGAAGAATCACAGCTGCCGCCCTTCCCCCGGTCTTCCCCGCTTTCGGCCCGATCGCTCGAGACCTTATACAGTTGCACCGCCGCCTCCGAAGAGGTCGATGTCCCGGGCATTACCCCGGGCATTTGAGTAATATGGCGGCTCCGTACCCATGCAGGCCGGCAGAAGCCGCCTGTTTAGGGCATCCCGTAGTTACGCTGAATGGAGATGCGGCGCGGTTAGGTGTCCCGTTCGTCCACTAAACCCCTCGACGAGAGGCGCACCGGATGGGCTGAGAAACAGGCGGCCAAGACATGAGACCGCTGTCATCATCCGGACCTGGCGTGACAGTCGCTTTCGCCAGTATCGCTATATAGATTGCTGCAGACTGGGATTTAAGCAGTGTAGCCTTCACCATACGCACCTTGCCCTGACCGTCATCGCCTCCATTTGCGACTAAGACGCATCTGGCCTTTTCCGAACATGCTATTGTTCCCCGTCCCTTTCGGGATTTCAGACCTTGTGAGGCCCGAGGTTAGTCCGGCGAGCAGAGGCATTCTCAACTTACCTCATCATCACTGATACTCCATTTCAGCGCCGCAACGGCGCACAGTCCTTGTAGCCGAACAGGAAGCCGTCTGCGGCCTTGGGGTTCCAGCGCACCAGACAGATCACCGCGGAGATGGCGTGGGTCTGGTTGTTCGGTCCATAGCGCTGGACAGCCGCGTAATAGGCCCCGGTTGTGGACACGCTTCTGATGACCCGGCATCCTTCGAAGGTGCCGGTTTCTTCATTCTCGCGCTCCCATGTGAGCTGATTGTCGAGATAGGCCTTGGGAGTGTCGAAGCCGCCCATTCCTGCACGGTGCATGTAAAGCCAGCCCATGTGCGTTCTCCTTCAGATAAGCCCCGGCTGAACCGGGGGAGCAATCTTCAATTCGCGCGCGATCCGCGCCGTGAGTGCGGGAATGTCTGCAAGGGCGGTGATCGGCGCTTTGCGCATCACCGCGCCAGGCGGTTTCCAGAACGGGTTGCGCCAGGCCAGACCCGGCTCGCCGAACCTTTCCGGGCTGATCCGGACGTAGATCCCGTCGGCTTCCAGCACATGCTCGCCCGCGAGCTGTTCCTGCGAGGTGTAATAGCTGATGCGATAATCGGCGTGCTCGAGCCCGATCCCTGCTGCGATCTGGCGCAGCGCCCGCGTGCCCTCGCGCCGGTAGTGGCGCAGTTCTTCGGGACGATAGTCGATCCCGCGTTTGACCAGCGCAATGATCGCAGGCCTGTGTTTGAGCTCGGCAAGGCGTTCAATGCATTGGGACCGCAGAGCCTGGTCGTCTGCCTCACATTCGGTCGGCCTTCCGTCAGCAATGCGTTGAAGGTGGCGCGTCAGCAGCAGCACTGCCGGACAGGTTGCGGCCTGCCGGCCTGCAAGGCGAACATCATCCACGGCCTCGTTCAATGCTCGCAGCGCATTTTCGAAGGTTGTCAGTCCATCAGGCTGGAGTGCGCGGCGGTAACGGTAATCGATGTCGCAGGACATGAGGCTTCCTTTCCATTGCAAGATGCAATGGCCCCATCCCCCTTCCCTCAATGCAGGCTGCCGCGGTGCTCGCTCGGGTTCTCCAGCGGCAACGGCTCGTAGATCATCGGTCGCAGGAGCGCCCCTGGCGCAATCTGTTCGAGGATCCTCGCTATTGCCGAGACCGCTACGCCCGCCTCGGTTGTCTGGATGATGAGCGATCGGCCTTGACCCGGAGCTGTGCCAAGCGACCAACCGGCGTCCCCCTTGCCGAGAAGACCGTCCAGCACCTGGCGTGGATCCCTCTGGGGGAACAGGCTTGCGATATACTCAGCCAGCACACCACCGATGGGCGCCCTCCCCTGGCCTGCGACATCGCCCGCATAACGGTGAAGCTGGGTGAGGCGAACGACCTCCTCCGGTGCCGGCTCAAGCACAAGCCGGAACTGGCGCCGTTTCATCGGCTTCCTCCCTCTCTTCCTGCACAGGTTCGCTCTGGTAGCCCGAATAGGCCGCAAGATGGTTGAACGCCTGATCGGCCTTCGCGGCTGCGGTGATGATGGCCGTTTTGTCGGCCTTGAGGATCTCCAGCCAGTGCGAGACGTAGCTGGCATGGCTTTCGTGAAGGTCTGCCGGCAGACCCAATTCATAGCAGACTCGGGCACTCACCTGCTCGGCCACCAGCTCCTCGAAAGCGTATGCCTTGTCGCCGAAACGCTTGCCAAACTCGCGGGCGAGCCGCGAGGCATGGCCCGACCAATGTCCGAGTTCATGCGCTTTCGTGGCCACGAAGCCGTCTTCGGTGTTGAAGACATTGGGGTGCGGAAGCTGAATATAATCAGCGCCCGGCGAGTAGAACGCGCGGTCTCCGCCGAGGCGTATGTCAGCCGGAACGGGTGAGAAGAAGCGCTCGATCGCAGCGGCCTTCTGCGAAGGCGTCGGCGGCGCTTCGGGCACGGGGCTCGGATAGAAATGCGGCGGCAGGCCATCGATCTGAGAGGCGTTGAACACGCTGTAGGCACGCATGAAGCGGATTGTTTTTGACGATTCCTCGCCCGTCGCATGGTCGATCGCTGTCTTCTTCGTGCTGTTGAAGTAGATGCTCGGTTCGGCGGTCTCGCCCTTGCGGACCTGTCCGCCAAGCTCGATGGCTTGCCGCCAGGTCATCCAGTAGCGTGAGCCATAACCATAGTGGTCAGCGACCGCCCAAAGATAGAGGCGGTTGATCCCTGTGTAGGGGACGCCTGCTGCGCGCAGCGGCGCTCCGCCCATCCCGGTCTTCTTCCAGGGTCGGCGCCAGGGCAGTGTTCCAGCCTCAATTGTAGCGATGATCAGATTGGTGATTTCCTGCGCGACGTCGCGCTTGGGTCGTTGGCGCATTGGCCTGCTCCTCAACAAAAAAGAGGCCCGGCTCACTCAGGCGAGTGGCCGGGCCAGGTCATCAGGAGGGGCGATTGACCGCCTCAGGCGGCTACCGCCGCTTCTTCACAGGCGTGTTGAGGTTCGTGGTCACCGATCAGCTCGTCGGCCTCGCTGTCGGCTCCACCGTCATCGCCATCGCAGACGTCGGCGACAGGGTCGTTTTCGTCGGTGTCCGGGATGACCGGATCAGCGGGATTGGCACCAATCGTGAACTTCATGCCTTCGGGGAGCCAGGCCAGCGCTGCTTCCTTGACGTCCTGTTCAACGATGGCCTTACCGGCGAAGATCGTCTCACAGGTCTTGGCGAGGTCAGCCTTCTTCGATGCGGCATAGCGCGCTGCAAGATCGCTGCCGCCGACTTCGGTCAGTGCCGCAAGACACGAGGTCTTGCTCACCCGGTCGAAGAAATTCTCGGCTGTCGGGCGCCACATCGCTGCAACATCGATGTCGAGCATACTGCCGATGACAGCATGGATCGGATGGTATTCCGAACCATAGCCCTTCTTGGCTTCGAGCGAGATGGCCACCGCATAGGCGAGCCACGCCGCCTTGGCTTCGTCGGCAAGTTCGCGGAAGGCAATGAAGCGCTGGGCTGCACAGCCATGTTCCTGCCATGCCGTGTCGAGCGCGCCCTCGGCCTCGGCGAGAATCCCTTCGGCTGTGGACTGCGAAAGTTCTCCGGTCGCCGGATCGCTGGGTCGTCCGCCCCTGATCGAGGTTCCCCGGCCTTCATAGCTGCGGCTGTCAGCCAGCGCGAAGATGGCGAAGTCGAGCGCGAGCCCCGCATCGGTGAGCATCGATGCCGACAGGATATTGCGGCGCTGCACGGAAAGCTCGTCGAACAGGCGGGCGCTGATCGGCTTCTCCGTGCCCGGCGCAACTGCCTCGGGCCTTGAAGGTGCAGCGTTACCGCGCTTGGTGGAACCTGACACCGGCTCTTCGGCCGTCGCTGTCACCTTGCCATTCTCATCGGTCTCGAACGACAGGCGCTTTTCGCTGTAGTAATCGGCCTCGAGCACCATCTCGCCGCGGGTGGTGAGAACCAGGAACGGCTCTGTTGCAAAGATTGGCGGCAGTCAGAGGTAGGCTGTCGCTCTGCGCCGATCAGGCGGCTGCTGCGAAATGGTGGTTGAGCATGCCCATGGCCTCCGTCAGCGCCGAGGGCCCAATGCCAAAAGCTCTCTCCACAAGGCGCACCTCGCCCCTGATGCCGGGCTGCAGGCACCAGGGGCGAGCCTGTCCTTTGCGCAGGGCTCGCATGACTTCGAATCCCTTGATCGTGGCATAGGCCGTGGGGATCGATTTGAAACCGCGCACCGGCTTGATCAGTATCTTGAGCTTTCCGTGATCGGCCTCGATCACGTTATTGAGATACTTCACCTGCCGGTGGGCCGTCTCCCGGTCCAGCTTTCCTTCGCGCTTCAATTCGGTGATCGCTGCACCATAGCTCGGCGCTTTGTCGGTATTGAGCGTGGCAGGCTTTTCCCAGTGCTTCAGGCCTCGCAGGGCCTTGCCCAGGAACCGCTTCGCTGCCTTGGCGCTGCGGGTCGGCGACAGGTAGAAATCGATCGTGTCGCCCCGCTTGTCGACTGCCCGGTACAGGTAGGTCCACTTGCCCCGCACCTTGACGTAGGTTTCATCCAGGCGCCAGCTCGGATCAAAGCCACGCCGCCAGAACCAGCGCAGCCGCTTCTCCATCTCCGGGGCGTAGCACTGGACCCAGCGATAGATCGTCGTATGGTCGACCGAAATGCCGCGTTCCGCCAGCATTTCCTCAAGGTCGCGATAGCTGATCGGATAGCGACAATACCAGCGCACCGCCCACAGGATCACATCACCCTGGAAATGGCGCCACTTGAAATCCGTCATCGTTCCGTCCGTCCAATCTCCGCCAAGCATGCTCAAGCTTCACGATTTTTGCAACAGAGCCGTCGAAGGTTGGCTGGTAAAACTCGCGGAAATCTGCGGACTTTTGCGAACGTCTGACCTGCGATCGTCAAATCATTCGGATGAATTTTTCCCCATGTCGTGAAACTATCATAATCCAACACTAGCGGGACATTCGAATGTTTCAGGGATGTCCCGGCGCGCAGGCCGGGGCGGGCCGGGGGCACGGTCAGCTGCGCGGACCAATCGGTTCAAACATGGATTTCACGAGGGTTCAAATGACTGTTTCCGCAACCGAATTGCTGGAGCGCTACGACTCCACCACAAATAAGTCGCACTATTCATCCGAACGAGTTTTCGGCGCCCGTCGCGCCAGCCTCCTTGGCGCGGCCTGCATCGTGGCTCTTGGCATTTGCGCTCAGCCAGCCATCGCAGACGAAGCCGCCGCTGACAGCGATGGCTCCGATATCGTCGTGACGGCAACCAAGCGCCGTGAAGAGATCTCGAAGGTGCCTATCAGCGTCGAGGCCTACAATCCCGAAGCGCTGGAAAAATCAGCCATCCGCAGCGTGTCCGACCTCGCCCAGATGACGCCGGGCGTCCAGTTCGACAAGTCGGCCGGATACTATGGCGGCGGTGCGCTGACCAACATCGCCATCCGGGGCATCAACTCGTCCGTCGGTCACTCCACGACCGGTATCTATATCGACGATACCCCGATCCAGGCGCGTGCCACGTGGATTTCGGGCTTCGGCAATCCTCTGCCCCTGATGTTCGATGTGGATCACGTCGAAGTCGACCGCGGCCCCCAGGGCACGCTGTTTGGCGCAGGCGCAGAAGGCGGTGCGCTGCGCTTCATCAGCCCTGAGCCCGGTCTCGATCATTACACGGGTATGGCGCGTACCGAGCTCTCGTTCACGCAGGGCGGCAGCCCAAGCTACGAAGCCGGCGCCGCGCTCGGCGGGCCCATTGTCAATGACAAGCTCGGGTTCCGGGTCAGCGGTTGGTATCGCCACGACGGCGGTTACATCGACCGGGTCGATCCGTTCAACCTGAAGACCGTGCAGGCGAACTCGAATTTCTCCGACTCCTATGCGCTTCGCGCTGCAGTGACAGCAGCACCGACGGAGTGGCTGAAGATCACGCCGTCGATCTACTTCCAGAAGGTCAATACGAACGACAGCGCTTCGTACTACGAGTACCTTTCCGATCCGAGCGAAGGCAAGTTCAAGAACGGGCGTCTTCTGCGTCAGCCTAACCAAGATCAGTTCGTGCTTCCCTCGCTGAAGCTCGAAGCCGATTTAGGCGGTGTTACGTTGACCTCGGTCAGCTCGTACCTCGACCGCAAGGGCAGCGTGCTCGCTGACATCACCAGCTTCTATGGCGCGGTAACTGTCGGTTATGGCAACCCGATGGGCCTCGCCTATCCCGCGCGCCAAACCGACGCGGCCTGGAAGGATGTCACCACCTCGCTGCACCAGTTCACGCAGGAAGTGCGTCTTTCCTCCTCGAACCCGGATGCTGCGCTAAAGTGGACCGTTGGTGCATTCTACTCCGACAGCACCCAGCACGACACCCACGTTTCGATCGACCCGTATTATTCAGCCTACCTCGGCATGGATCCCTACGTGTCCGAGTTCACCGGCAGCCTCTACTCCTACGACAAGCAGATCGCAGGTTTCGGTCAGGTCGATTGGGAAGTGGTCAAGGGCCTGACGCTGACGGCAGGCGCTCGTATCGCGAGCACCAAATCGAGCTTCTACCAGGAGCAGAGCGGCTACTGGACCGGCGGCCTGTTCCCGGTTTCGAGCGGCAAGAACCACGAGAAGCCATTCACCCCCAAGGTGGGCGTGACCTATCATGCCAGCCCGAACCTCATGCTCTATGCATCGGCCGGCAAGGGCTACCGCGTCGGCGGCACCAACATCCCGATCCCGCTGCAGACCGAAGAGGGCGGCGTTGGCTGCCCGGTTCCCTCGCAGCCGGCCTCCTTCAAGGCGGATTCGGTCTGGAGCTACGAAGCCGGTCTGAAGGGCAAGCTGTTCGGCGGCCGTCTGGGCGTGGACGCCAACGCCTTCCATATCGACTGGAACGACATCCAGCAGGGTGTCTATATCCCGACCTGCGGCTACACCTACACGACCAACGCCGGCAAGGCTGAGGTCAACGGCTTCAATCTCACCCTCAATGCCAAGGTGACCGACGCGTTCAAGCTGGGCGTGTCCGCCAGCTACACGGGCACCCGCATGAAGGAGACGATCGAGCAGTACGGCGTCATCCTGAACACCAAGGGCGATGTCATCGGCTCACCGCCCTGGGTCAATTCGCCCTGGGACCTGCGCGCCACCGCGGAATATACCTTCGTCCTGCCCGGCGACATCGATGGCTATCTGCGTGCAGAAGATGTCTTCCACAGCCGTAATCCGGGACCGTTCAACTCGCAGAACCCGGCATCGCCGGTGCTCTACAAGCCCGACATCCCGGCAAACCCGGCGACTAACCAGCTCAACCTGCGTGCAGGCGTGAACTGGCAGAACGTCGATATCGCGCTCTTCATGACCAACGCGCTGAACGCCCATCCGGCACTTGGCCGCTACCAGGACCTGGTGGGATCGGATCTCTTCACTGACACCACCTTCCGGCCCCGCACGATCGGCATGTCGGCATCGAAGCGGTTCTAAGTTCAATAATCACGGTCGGATCGGCGCTTGTCGATCCGACCTCTTAACCCGATTGCCGCCCAGATTTGCTAAGCATGATCTCGCAATGGGCGCTGGTCGATCAAAACGTTCACAGTGAGCGCACAAGCGCGAAGACCTGCCGGGTTGCTCAGGAACAGGTCTGCAAAATGCTCAGGAGTATGACATGAAGATCAGCACCGATCGCATTCTCACCACCCATGTTGGCAGCTTGCCGCGTCCGGCAAGCCTGGAAGCCAAGCTGCTGGCACGCGAACGCGGCGAACTCGACGCCGCATCGCTTGACGCGATGCCCGATGAAATCACGACTGCGGTTCGCGACGTGGTGAAGCGGCAGGCCGATCTTGGCATCTCCATCGTCGACGACGGCGAGATGAGCAAATACGCCTATGCAACTTATGCGCGTGACCGCATGACCGGCCTCACCGGCGTCGATCACCCGCTGGCCCTGTCCGAGCTCACCGAATTCCCCGAGTTCGCCAGCAAGATCGTGATGGAAATCAAGACCCCGGCCTGCGTCGGCCCGCTCTCCTATCATGGCGATGAGCATGTCGCGTCCGACATCAACAACCTGAAGGCCGCGCTTGAAGGCGTCGCGGTTGAGGACGCGTTCATGAATGCCTCTTCGCCAGGCATCATGGCGCATTACATGCCCAATAAGTTTTACGCGACGCAGGAGGAATACCTCTACGCGCTCGCAGACACGATGAAGCGGGAGTACGACGCCATCGTCGCCTCCGGCCTTCTCCTTCAGATCGACTGTCCCGAACTCGCGCTTGGCCGGCATTTCCGCGCGCAGCCGATGGAAGTCGCGGACTTCCGTAAGGAAGTCGCACTTCACGTCGAAGTGCTCAACCACGCCCTGCGCGACATTCCGGCCGACCGTCTGCGTCTGCACTTGTGCTGGGGTAACTACGAATCGCCCCACCACCACGACATCGACCTGCACGAAATCTTCGACCTGATCGTGACCGCCAAGCCGATGGCGATCCTGCTCGAAGCGGCCAACCCGCGCCATTCCCACGAATGGAGCCTGTTCAAGGAGACGCCGCTTCCCGAGGACAAGGTGATCGTGCCTGGCGTCATCGACACCTGCACGAACTATATCGAGCACCCGGAAGTGGTGGCGCAGCGTATCGAGCAATACGCCAATCTGGTGGGCCGCGAACGCGTGATCGCCGGTACAGACTGCGGGTTTGCAAGCTTCGCCTCCTTCCATACCGTCGATCCGGCAATTGGCTGGCGTAAGCTCGAAGCGATGGTTCAGGGCGCCGAGATCGCCTCGCGCCGCCTGTGGCGCTGAGCGAGACCCGTAAGATGAAAATCATCCAGATTACGGATTTGCACCTTGTTCCCAAAGGGCGAAGTCTGTTCGAAAACGATCCCGGCGTGCGGCTTGAGGCCTGCATCGCCGATATCGCTGCCAACCACGCTGATGCCGACTTGTGTGTCATTACCGGCGACCTGGCCCATCATGGCGAGCACGGCGCATACATCCGCCTGCGAGAAGCGCTAGAAGCGCTGCCGGTGCCCGTCCGCCTGGTTATCGGCAATCACGACGCCCGTGACGAGTTTCTCCAGGTGTTTCCCGAAGAGCCAACCGACGCAGATGGTTTCGTTCAGTCTTTCATCGACACCGACGCCGGGCGCCTCCTGTTCCTCGACACCAAGAAGGCGACCGGGCACGCAGGCGCCTATTGCGCAAAGCGACAGGCATGGCTGAAGGCGCGGCTTGAAGAGGCAGCGGGTCGTCCATGCTACCTGTTCATGCATCACCATCCGCTGCCCGTGAACCTGCGCGCGGTCGACGAGATCATGCTCGAGGATCCGGACGCCTTTGCAAAGGTGCTTGAAGGACACGATATCCGGCACATCTTCTTCGGCCACGTGCACCGGCCGATCGCAGGGAGCTGGCGCGGCATTCCCTTCACTACCCTGCGCGGCCTCAACCACCAACTCTGGCTCGACTTCACCATCGAGCGCGGCATCCCCTGCAGCATGGAGCCGCCGGCCTATGCCATCGCATTCCTGCAAGGCGGAGCCGTCATCGTTCACACCCACGACTTTCTCGATGCCAGCCCGAAGTACATGTACGATCCAGACCTCCCCGTGGAGCAGCAGGTCGTTCGTATGGCGCCGCGCGAGACCCGCATCACGGACAACGCCCAGTGACTGTCACCCAACTCCCCGATCCGGTGCTCCAGCGCACCAACGAGTTCACGTCGGCGGAAGCTGTGTCGACGAGCCAGTTGCCCTTCCTTGATCTGTCACTCCTGTATGGCAGCCAGGAGGACCGTCAGCAGCTGGTCGGCGAATTGCGCGAGATCCTTTTCGATCATGGCTTTTTCTATCTTCGTGGTCACGGCGTCAGGCCCGACCTCATCTCGCAGGCCCTGACGGCATCGAGGATGTTCTTTGCCTTGCCGCGCGAGGCCAAGCTCGAAATCGACATCGTCAAATCGGCCCAATTCCGCGGCTACACCCGTATCGGCGGTGAACTGACCGGCGGCCGACAGGATTGGCGCGAGCAGGTCGATTTCGACCGCGAGGAGGACTTCGCCGAGATTGGTCCGGACACGCCCGCATGGAAGCGGACGATTGGCCCTAACCAGTGGCCCTCGGCAATGCCCAGCCTGAAGCCGATCATCACGACGTACCAGGCCGAAGTGACCCGCGTCGCGATCGATTTGCTGAAAGCCATCGCACTTGCTCTCGGGCAACCGGAAGGTGCTTTCGAGCCGCTCTACAAATCGGCTCCGCGTCAGCACCTGAAGATCGTTCGCTATCCCGGCCGTGATGTGGCCCGCTCTGAACAGGGCGTCGGGGCGCACAAGGACGGCGGTCTCGTGACGATCCTGCTCCAGGACAGCACCGAGGGTCTCCGTGTCCAGCGCCAGGATGGCAGCTGGGTCGAAGCACCACCGATCCCGGGCACCTTTGTCGTGAACACCGGGGAATTGCTCGAGCTTGCAACGGATGGTTTCGTGCGCGCAGACGTCCATGCAGCGGTGACACCGCCTTCCGGAATCGTTCGGTACTCCATCCCGTTCTTTCTTGGTGCCAGCCACGAAGGACATATCCCTCTCATCGACCTCCCGCCCGAACTCAAGGCGGTCGCCCGCGGCGTGAGCTCTGACCCGGCCAACCCGCTGTTCCGCAGCGTCGGTGAGAACCACCTGAAGTCGCGTATCCGTTCGCATCCCGATGTTGCGCGGGCCCATTACGGTGACCTGATCGATCCCGATGCCGCCACAAGCGCTAAGGCAACGCAAACCCATGGGGTTAATGATGTCTAGACATCTAGGTTCAATCACGCTTTCGTTTGCATTCGCAGAGACGCTGAATGCAAGTTGTCTCCCTAAGAGCCCGAGCGGAAAGTAGTTGAGCGATATCAGCAGGATGTGATTCACCGTCGTTGTCGAGACGAATGGAGAAGCACATGGCCTGGACTGATACCGCCCGGCGGCAGCATATGCGCAATGGGCCGGGCTACCCAAGCGATTTACGCGACGGGGAATGGGCGCTGATCGAGCCTTTGTTGCCACCGGCTCGCAGTGGTGGGCGGCCGCGGACAACGCGCCTGCGCGCGGTGATGGACGCGATCTTGTACATAGCGTCGAGCGGTTGTGCATGGCGCATGTTGCCCAAATGCTTTCCACCGATCTCGACAGTGCGCGGTTATTTCTACGGCTGGCGGGACAGTGGCCTGCTCACGACAATCAACCATCTTCTGGCGATGACAGCGCGCCAGCAGGTTGGCCGGGAGGCGAGCCCGACGGCGGGCGTGATCGACAGCCAGTCGGTCAAAACGACGGAAAGCGGCGGCGTTTCCGGCTACGATGCGGGCAAGAAGATCAAGGGCCGCAAGCGGCACATCCTCACCGACACCTGCGGATTTTTGATCTTCATCCTCGTCCATGCCGCCGACATCCAGGATCGCGATGGCGCGCCCGATGTCCTCAAAGCCGTCCGCTTCCGGTTCCCCTGGCTGCGGCACGTCTTCGCCGATGGCGGCTATGCAGGCAGCAAACTCAAGGACGCGCTCAAGGGCCACGGCAGGTGGACGCTCGAAATCATCAAGCGATCGGATACCGCCAAAGGCTTCGAGATCTTGCCGCGCCGATGGGTGGTCGAACGCACATTCGCATGGCTGGGCCGGTGCCGCCGTCTGGCCAAAGACTGGGAGCGATCCATCGAAAGCTCCACCGCATGGGCCACCGTGGCCAGCATCCGCATGCTCACCCGCAGGATCGCAACATTCTCAAACCATTGAGAAACTTTTGAATCGGGCTCTAAGGTCTCGAAAGGCCCCTTGAATGGCTGATCTGCTCACAAACGCCCAACTGGTTCTGGCCGACCGCGTCGTCACGGGCAGCATCCGCCTTGACGGCGCGCAAATCGCTGCCGTCGAACCAGAGGCGACACTCGCAGTCCCGGGCGAAGACCTGGAAGGCGACTTCTTGCTGCCGGGGCTGATCGACCTTCACACCGACAATATCGAGCGCCACTTCCGTCCGCGCCCTCGCGTGACCTGGCCGTTCCCGATCGGATCGGTTCTGACGCACGACTGGGAACTCCTCGGCGCCGGTATCACCACGGTTGTCGATTCACTCGCGCTCGGCGACTACGATGGCGATGGTGCCCGTGCAGCCATGCTTGACGGAGCGATCAGCAGTCTGAAAGCGGCGCGCGACGCCGGCTTGCTGAAGGCTGAGCACTACCTTCACTTGCGCTGCGAGCTTGCCGATCCCGGTGTCCTCGAGTTTGCGAGAGGCAGGCTGGCAGACCCAACCGTCCGCCTCATCAGCCTCATGGATCACACGCCCGGCCAGCGCCAATGGCGCAACCTGGACATCTACCGCGAATACTACCGCAAAAAGCATGCGCGGGTCTGGAATGATGAAGAGTTTGCAGCGCATCTCGAAGTCTGCCGGAACAACCAGCAGACCCATACCCCCCGTAGCCGCGATGCAATCCTTGCAGAGGCTGCCCTTCATGGCCTGCCCCTGGCGAGCCATGACGATACCACTGTCGAGGATGTCGACCAGTCGCACACGTACGGCGTGGGTATCTGCGAGTTTCCGACCACGCTCGAAGCGGCCCAGCGCGCTCACGATCATGGGATGAAGAACGTCATGGGCGCGCCAAACGTCGTTCTTGGCAAGTCCCACTCGGGCAATGTCAGCGCAATCGAACTTGCGCACGCCGGTCTCGTCGACATCCTTAG
>NZ_JBLZUS010000004.1:0-361658 GCF_048565505.1 Sphingomonas sp. TX0543 | reverse complement strand
TCCGTCGTCGGGCGGGATTGCTCCGCCCAATACCCTTCGGTCCAGTCCGGTGAACGGTGCCTGTGCGCTTACTCTCCCGGAACCCAGTCCAATGATCTCATATTCCAGCCATGATGCCACCACCACCGCGAGAGCTCCCTAGGATTTGCACACCGTACGCGGCACGCCGCAGGTTAGGTGTCTGCATGCGGGTGTTTGGAGGGCAAACATGTTTGCCCCTGCAAACGCCTTGGTGGTTCTCCCCTAAGCGCTTGAGAACGCGCGAAAATCCCTGTTTGCAGGGTGAATGCGTTTTCACTATATACGGGACCAGGCTGTAGTATTTTCCACTCTCCGAAAACCCCACCAGCCACTTTCAAGTGGGTGGTGAATGTCTAACTCGACGATAGCTTTCAGACTTTCGTCTGAAGAGATTGCGGCACTTGATCGTGTAGCCGCGAAACGGTCGTGCTCCCGGTCTGAGGCCGCGTGCATGGCGCTTATGTTCGGTATCCGTTTCGCTCAGGCCGAGCATACTTTCACATTACCTGGTGGTTCCTTGTTCTCGAGTACATGCAGGCGGGCGTGATCGACGTGATTATCACACGCGATCACGGCGACGTCGTACCCCAGCTTCGCGAAGCCGCGAAGGAGCGCCTGCGACGTTCCATGCGTAGCGGCGACATCCGGTTCAACGGTCAGGCGGCGACCGTAAAACACCATTCCGCGCGGGGGCGGATCACCCGCAACTCGGGCAATTTCACCCGCGGTTCGCAGCTCTCGCCAGTCAGTACAAGATGACCTGGGCGGGCCTCCAGGTGCCCATCTGGATATGGCTGGGGACGTTCATCGTCCTGTTCAATATCTTCGTCTGGCCTGGTTCGCCCAGCATGAATTCCAGCTCGACCTGATGAAGCTCTATTCCGCCATCTGGACGTGGGTCGGCGGGGTAATCCACCTCATCAACCTGACCTTGCCAAACGGCATCGCGACGAAGGTTCCGATCGGCTACGTCCCCTACGAACCCCATGTCGTTCATGCCTGGGCGAAGACGGTCAAGACTTCCTGATGCAGATCCGCCACGTCGGCCTTCATCGCAGCACCGATCATCATGTGGTTCATCATGTGGGCAAACAAGCGCGGCAGCGACATGCTCCAGGAACGCCACAACCGCGGCGCCCTGTTGGTCGAGCGTGACGTGCTCGTCAAAACTGTCAGCGGCCACAACCGACGCAAGTTCCGCACCCAGCCCGCCGAACACGATCCGCCGTACGTCCCCGAACTCGTCGCCAAGGCTCCGATCCTCGATCGGATCGACCGGGGCATCCACGTTCCATACACGATCGCCGGCATCCCCTATCCGTGGCGGCTCGAACAGAGCCATACCATGCTCATCGGCACCACCGGCACCGGCAAGACGACCCAGCTGCGCAGCCACGTCTCGCAGCTTCGCGCGCGCGGTCATCGCGCGATCTTTGACCTGACCGGCGTGTTCGTGGAGACGTTCTACAACCCAGAAACCGACGTCATTCTCAACCCTATGGACGAGCGTTGCGCGCCGTGGACGCTGTTCGACGAATGCCGCAACTATGCCGACTTCGTTTCGGCCGCATCGGCCTCGATTCCCTCGCATCCCGACGACAAGGAACCGTTCTGGCAGAACGCCGCGCGGATGCTCTTCATCGAGATGTGCCTGAAGCTTCAAGAGATGGGTGAGGCGAACAACGCCGCCATCGTGGACCACCTGATGCAGGCCGATCTGAAGTCGATCAACGCCAAGCTCGATGACACCATCGCCGCCCCGGCCGACGACCGAGAAAGCCGCCCGCATGGCGGAATTGATCCGCTCGGTTCTGAACGTCAACGGACAGGCGCTACGCTTCATGCCGGACCCTGTCCCGGGCGGCCTGCCCGCCTTCTCGATCCGCGACTGGATCGACCTGACAATCGCGACGGCTCGATCATGTTCATCACCGGCTCGTACAACGACCTCGAGATGACCCGCGGTCTGTTCACGCTGTGGATCGATCTGGCCGTCAACAACCTCATGCGCCTGCCCAAGACCCGTGACCTGCGGACCTGGATCCGTTTTGACCAAGTCCATGCGCTTCACGCGCTTCCTGGTATCGAGCATGGCCTCCAGTCGGCCCGCAACTTCGGCGGTGCGTTCGTCCTTGGGATCGACTCGTTCGACAAGCTGGTCGCGACCTATGGCTTGCAGAACGCGACCGCGCTCACCGGACTTGCGCGCACCAAGCTGATCCTCGCCACCGCCGATCGAACCACAGCCGAAAAGTGCTCCGAGTTCATCGGCAGCCGCGAGGTCCGCCAGATGGATGAGGCCTACAGCTACGGCTACAACAACACCCGCGACGCCTCGACCCTCACGCCTCGCACGGCGATCGAGCCGCTGGCGATCCCCTACGACATCGGCAACCTGCCGTCGCTCCACGGCTTCGTGAAGTTTCCCGATGGATTTCCCGCTGCGCGGATCGAACTGAAATACCGCTCCTATGCCGAGGTCGCGCCGGGGGCGGTGCCCCGCAAGAACTTCAAGCCTACCGAATACGTCTCGCCGGAAGACCTGCGTCGCTCGACACCGGGAACAATGGCGCGGATGAGGGGGGTGAGGGTGGCCGCGAGCATACCCCCACACGGCCTGTGGGGGGCGTGGAGGCGAAGGAAAGGCAAGAGCCGGACCTGACCGCCTCGCAGCCCGAGAAGCCGCGTAGCGAGGCTGAAAAGGCGGCTGCGGCGATGGAGGTCACCGGGTCGCTGCCGGTGGTGATCGATCAGATAACCGGCAAGGGCGTCGCCAGCAGCCCGACCGGCGTCGATGCCGTCCGCGCGTCGGATGCCGCAACGAGGGTCGGGGGCGAACCTTCCAAGCCTGTGACGGGAGGTTCATCCAGTCTGGATGCCCAACTCGGCGGCATGGGCATGTCCCTGATCGAGAACCGTGCGGGTCCGCAGAGCGGGGTGGATCCGACGCGCGGCGAGGCGTCACGCCATGCCCCGGAAAGCCGGTCCGATCGCGGTGATGCCGATCGCCACGAGGACCAGGCGACCCGCGAATTGCGCGATGGGTTTGCGACGCAGCGCGACCCCGATCACCACCATCGTCATCACGGCCCGGATCATTCGCCGGAGATCGATGACGACATGGACATGGGGATGTAGCCGATGCTGTCGGTCGCTTCCGTCAAGTCCGCCTCCGGCGCGGCGCAGTATTTCGCCAAGGACGATTACTACACCGCCGAGCATTCGTCCGAGGCGACCGCCTGGGGCGGGGTGGGCGCGGCCGACCTTGGCCTCAAGGGCGAGGTGACCAAGGAAGACTTCGAGAAGATCCTCAACGGCGAGATGCCCGATGGCGAAAAGGTCGGGCAGGTCGAGGGTCGCAGGCTCGGTGTCGACCTGACCTTCTCGATGCCGAAGTCCGCCAGCGTAATGGCCTATGTCGCTTGCGACACCCGTGTCCTCACCGCGCATATGAACGCCGTAAAGGCGACGATGGGATGGGTCGAGAAGACCTTCGCCGAAGGCCGCACCTACGATCAGTCCAGGTCAGGGGATGCGGTGCGAACCGGCAACCTCGTCTATGCGCTGTTCCAGCACGACACGAGCCGCGCTCTCGATCCGCAGGGCCACATCCACGTCCTTATCGCCAACATGACCAAGATGGCGAACGGGGCATGGCAGGCGCTCCACAACCAGCAGCTCTGGAAGAACAACACCACGATCGGCGCGGCCTATCACGCCCAGTTTCGCGCCGAGCTGGCAAAGATCGGCTACGAAACAAGCGTCACCGGCAAGCACGGCCAGTTCGAGATCGCCGGCGTGCCTAAGGAGGTGATCGACACCTTCAGCCAGCGGCGCGCCGATATCCTGGCGAAAGCCGGCGAGCTCGGTGTCACCTCCGCCGAGGCGTTGCGCAAGGTGACCAACAATACCCGCGACGCCAAGCTGAACGTCGAGGATCGCGATGCCCTGCGCCAGGAATGGCGTGACCGGGCGGCCGCGCTCGGATTCGACGGCAAGGCACTGGTCGATGCCGCGCGCGAGCGTGCTGGCGCCAGCGGCCTCGATGCCCAGCCACGACCGATGGAGCGCCTCGGTGACGTCCTGGCCAATCTCCGCGAAAGCCTGGGCGAGTTATTCCGACCCGCCGATCCGCTCGTCGCCAGCGGCCTCGACCGGCTGCGCATCGCGCCGGTGGATCTGCGCGCCCAGCACGCCGTCGCCTCCGCGATCCGCATCCATGCCCAACGCGAAGCCGCGTTCGCGGTGCCGGACATCACCAGGACCGCGCTCGACCTCGGGCTGAAGGGTGTCACCGCCGCGCATGTCGACGCGCGCGTCTCCGAGCTCATCCGCAACGAGAAGCTGATTCCGGGCAAGGATGACCGGATCGACAGCGTCGTCACCCATGTCACGACGCCCGAGGCGCTCGCGACGGAGCGCGGCATCCTTGCAGAGATCGAGCGCGGCAAGGGGGAGGGGCGGGTGATCGTCTCCGCCGACACCGTTATCGAGCGGATCAACGCCGCATCGGGCGACAAGGAACTCAATGCAGGGCAGATGGCGGCCGCGACGATGGCGCTCACTTCCGCCGATCGCATCGTCGCGGTCCAGGGCGTCTCGGGCGCCGGCAAGTCGACCATGCTGGCGAGCGTCGCGCGCAATGTCGAGCAGGAAGGCGGCAAGGTGGTCGGTCTCGCGCTCATGAAGGCGACCGCCGATCGTCTCGGCGCCGAAGCCGGCATCGAGAGCCGCACCGTGTCCTCGTTCGTCCACAGCTATGCCCGCCACGCGCTCGCTGGGAAGGGCGCGGGCTATGACGGCGCGCGAGACGCGCTCGCCGGCACCACGCTCATCCTCGACGAAGCCTCGATGGTCGGCTCGGAGCAGATGAAGCACCTGGTCGGCATCGCCAATGCGCTCGGCGTCGATCGCTTCCTGATGATCGGCGATCGCCAGCAGATCACCGCGGTCGACGCCGGCAAGGCGTTCGCGCTCGCGCAGGCCGGCGGGATCACGCTGGCGCGGATGGACGAGAATCTGCGCCAGCGCACCGAGCAGCTGCGCACCGTCGCCGCGCTGACCAACCGCGGCGAGGTGCGCGAGGCGATGGCGATGCTCGGCGACAAGGTCACCGCCAACCCCGAGCATGTGAAGGCCGCGGCCGAACACTGGCTGGGCCTAACCCCCGAACAGCGCGAGACCACCGCGATGTTCTCGTCGGGCCGCGTCGCGCGCGCAGAGCTCAACGTGCGCATCCAGGACGGCCTCGCCGCGGAGGGCACGTTGAAAGGGGACGGCGTCGTCACCCCGGTCCTCGACAAGGTCAACGTCACGCGCGAGGAACTCCGCTACGCGCATACCTATAAGCCCGGCCAGGTGATCGACCTGCGCCATGCCATGCGCGAGCTCGGCCTCAGCCCCGGCACCTATGACGTGCTCGGCGTCGACGCGAAGGGGCGCGTTCAGGTCCAGATCGGCAACCGGGTACGGACCTTCGATCCGCAGAAGATATCGCCGGTCGACAAGACCGACGCGATGCAGCTCGCCCAGCGCGAGCAGATCAAGCTGCATGAGGGCGACAAGATCCGCTGGACCCAGAACGACAAGGACCGCGGCCTCAACAACAACGATATCGCCCGCGTCGTCTCGGCCGACCCGTCGGGGATCAAGGTGGAGGCGAGCGACGGCACCCTCCACGAGCTGAAGGCGGGCGATCCGATGATGGAGCGGATCAGCCTCGCCTACGCGCTCAACATGCACGCGGCGCAGGGCATCACCACCGACACCGCGATCGCGGTGATGAGCCACAGGGAATCGAACCTCTCCAACCAGCGGCTGTTCAACGTCACCGTCACGCGCGTCCGCGACGACATCCAGCTGTTCACCGACGACCGCGAGAAGCTGACCGCCGCGATCGAGCGCAACGAGGGCAACAAGACCTCGGCGCTCGAGACCACCGGCGCGCTGTCGATCGACCCCGATCGCGGCGCTGCCGGCGCAGCCACGAAAGCCGGCGCGGGCGAGACGTTCAACCCTTCGCTGCCGCCCGACCTCGATCGCGGACCGGAGAAAGTCGGAGGCGAGCCGAGCGCAGATACAGCCCGCCCCTCGACCGGCGGCAAGATCGACATCCGTACCGATCCCTCGCTCGACCTCTCCCGGTTCAGCGTCCCGGTCGAGCCCAAAGGGCCTGAACTTCCCTACCCCGAAAAGGACATCGGACTGGAGCTATGAGCATGACCACATCACCACCGACCTGGGACCAGGTGATCGCCACCAAGCACTGGCACGCCTGCGACCTCGACACTCATACGCTCACGCAATGCAGCCAGCTCGCGCGGCGCGACGATGCGCTCGACTGGGGCGGCGAAACGCTTGCGATGGCCGCGATTTTCGGCCTGACCTACGTCTTACTCCTGCCGCTCACCCGCGCGCTGCGTGCCCTCCGGGTCCGGTCCGAGCCAGCACGATGAGCCTCGCCGACCGCGACTATATGCACGGGCCTCCCCGCATCGGTCGGACCTCGCGGCTCGACACGCCGCCCTGCGACGCGATCGAGGGAACGGCCGAGTATGGCCATCAGGCCCGCAGGAAGCCCGTGGAGCCACGGTCAACCGCACCACGCATGATCGTCCCGCTGACGCGCCGGTTGCGTCAGGCGGGACTCCTGGCGGCCGCGGTGGCGGCTTTCACCTTCGCCTGGGCGGTCGGATGCGGAATCGTCAGCGCGTCGCTTCACACCGATGGTGGAATTTTCGTTCCGCCCGCAACCCAAGGTACGCCCGGTGGACGGTAGTTTCCCTTTTCGCTTCCGGCGCCAACCCGAGCCGACGCACGCGACCCTCACGATCGCCGAAACCGCGGATCTGACGGAAGCGGCGCTTGAAGCGGTCCGCGCCGGTGACGGGGGCCGGCTCGCGGTATTCGGCGATGGCGACGCGATCGCCGAACTCGCCGACCAGGTCCGCGACCAGCTGATCGACCCCGCGCGCGGCAACTGGGACTTCTTCGCAGACCATCCGAGCGACTATGCACGCTCGTCCGCGATCGAAGCGTTCCTTCCCGACGATCCTGACGTTTGCTCGGGCTACACCTGCGCTTCGCGCTATGTGCTGCTCCGCGCGATCCAGCATGCCGGCGATGAACCTGGTGCGACCCTTTCGGCCGTCCGCGATCTGATACGGGATCTCCCGCCGGAAGCCGTCGCAGAGGCGGCGGGACACGATTCTGGAAACGGTCACGCCCTGCGTTGGGGAATGACCGTGCTGGCCGGCGTGCGACGAGCGACCCACGCTTTCGCCGACCACGACCGGCTGATGCCCAGGATCTCCATCGCGCGCTGGCTGGCAGGATCGGCGTCGACCATCCTGTTCGTACGACGCGAACCTGGACTGACTTCGAGCGAGGTTGTCGCCGTCGAGGCCTCGCTGCGCGATCACGCGATGCTGTCCAGAATGGACGTGTTTCCCCTGGCTCTCCCCTCGCAGTCGATGGAGGTGGTCGATGGGCATCGATGATCGCGACTATATGCGCGATCGCTACCGCAAGCGGCAGGGGCTCGATCCCGGTGCGACGCAATGGAACGATCGCAAGGCACGGGTCGAGCTGAACCGCTTCGGGTTCAGGAAATCGGTGCCGCTGGGGAGCGCGAGCTGGATATCTGGCGGATCGAAAGGGTCGTGGTTCGAAGCCAGGAACAGGGGCCACGATTATCAGCGCGGTCGATGGCGGCCCCGCCCGCGCTTCACGCCGGCCCCTTACTGGCAGGCGCTGGGCGTCGGTGTTGCCATCGCACTGGTCCTTGCGGCCTGGGCCGGGCAGGGCCAGATCAAGCGCGCAACCTCCAGCCTGTTCGCGTCAATCGTGGGGACGAACACCGGTTTTCCGGAATCGGGAACGGTCGCCGTCTCCTCCAGCGTCGACCTGCGAACCGTCAGAAGCCACCTGACCATTCAGGGTGCGGCAGACAATAGCATCGTCCAGCTGCTCGATCCGGCGACGGCGAAGAACCGGCTGTCGGTCTATGTCCGCGCCTTCGAGCGTGTCACCGTGCCAGCCCCGCTCGGCCAATATCGCGTCCGCTTCATCCACGGCCGCGAATGGGCAGATTCTCGGACCTTCTTCGGCAAGGGCACGCTGCACGACGAGGTTGCCGGCGTGATGCTGTTCACGCGACGGGTCGGGCACACGCTCGATCTTCGTCTGGGGGCCGACAGCAATCTCGTGGTCCGGCGCATCGCCGCCAAACCGGCCTCGATCCAGTGACACTGTCCTTCATCCACGCGCGGGGATTTCGCATCGCACCGCCAGGACCGGCCCCCGCGCGCCGGCACGGCGATCAACCGGGACAGGAGACATGAGCAACTGGGATTTCGAGGAAATGGGCGAGTTCGGCTCGGATGCCGACGCAGACCGCTGGGCGAAGCGCAACAACATCGCCCCGCAGGATGTCCGCATTCGCCGCAAGGGGGACGGGGTTGAGCTGGAGGTCCGGCGCTCGGCGCTGGGCGACAGCAGCGCCCGCCACGATGACCGTCGCGACGGCCGACGCAACGGTTTCTTCTGAAAACGGCCAGGGAAGGAGTACACACGATGAAACTGAAGATGATCGCCGCGCTGGGGCTTGCCGCCCTCTCCGTGGCCTTGCCGTCGGCCGCCAGCGCGCAGTCGTCGGCGCCGGTCCTGCTCGCGATGGCGAGCTTCGCCGGAAGTCATGCCGGCACCGATGCCGCGCGCGAGGTCGAGGCGAAGAAGGCGCGCTATCGCGCGCACGCGCTTCACAACGGCAAATGCAAGGACTGCGCGGACTGTCCCGACTGCAAGGACTGTGACGAAGCCGCGAAGAAAGTTGCGGCGGACGAGGAGCGTGCCGGGATCTGCGATCCCGCAGCGCATGCGAAGAAGGCGGGCGCCGGTGCTTGATCGCACCCGCATGCTCGTCGTGACGGCCGCGCTCGCGGCCGTCACACCTTCAATGGCCCACGCCCAGAAGCTGGGGCAGGGCGGCACCGGCGTCGACGAGACGACCGCCGTGCCGCAATGCCAGGTGCCGCTCGGCGTTGCCGCGCTGGTTGAGGAGAAGGCCGCCAACCCGGCCGATGGCCTGTCGCCGCAACTGCAGGCGCTCATGCGCATGGCGGAGATGCAGAACGGCGGTTCGACCGCGCGCGTCGACGCGCTGCCACTGGTCAAGCTGATGATCGCGCGATCCAATTGCTTCCGCGTCGCCGATCGCGGCGAGGCGTTCAGCGCGCTCGAACGCGAACGCGCGATCAATGGCGGGACTGCCACAACCCGGCCTGTCACCAAGGCGGATTATCTGATCGAGGTGAAGGTGGTCTATTCCGACGCCAAGTCGCGTGAGAGCGGGGGCGGGGTCGGCGGTGTGTTCGGCGGGGCGGTCGGGCTCAAGTCGAAGACACTCGAAAGCCAGGTGCTGATGACGCTGGTCGACGTGAACACCGGCATCCAGGAAGCGGTCGCCAGCGGGTCGGCGCGCAAGAAGGATATCGGCGTCGTGGGCGGTGGGCTGTTGCTCGGCCTTGGCGTGGGTGCGCTCGGTGGAAGCTACGCCTCGACCGACATCGGCAAGATCACCACGCTGGCGACGCTCGATGCGTTCCGCAAGCTGATCGAGGATGCACGGCCACGGCTCGAGGCGAGGCTGGTGCCGGCCAAGCCGCCCGCAATGGTGCCTCCCGCCTCCGCGCCGCTACCGGCGCAGGCGGTTCAACCGCTGCCGCAGCCAAATCCGGGAACGCCGAAACGATGATCCGCAAGAAATCGACCCGCGCGGCCGAGATCGCATTTGCCGACGAAGTGATGGCGTCCGACGAGTTCGCGGCTCTCCCCGAGCGCGTGCGATCGACGGTGCGGAACCATCGCCAGGGGATGCGGGGCGAGCGCGAGACCGCCTATATGCTCGATCACCAATTCGGGCCTGACAACGACCGCAACCTGCTTATCCACGATCTGCGCCTGCCGGACGGGCAGGGCGGGTTCGCGCAGTTCGATCATATCCTGCTGTCGCGGGCGTCGCGCACCGCCTCGATCTTCGAATCCAAGAACTACTCTGGCCGGATCTCGAAGAACGAGCATGGCGAATGGATGGTCTGGTATCGCTCGCAACGTCAGCCGCAGAACATCCCCAATCCGGTCGAACAGGCCAAACGACAACG
This sequence comes from Sphingomonas sp. TX0543, assembly GCF_048565505.1. Lineage (NCBI taxonomy): Bacteria > Pseudomonadati > Pseudomonadota > Alphaproteobacteria > Sphingomonadales > Sphingomonadaceae > Sphingomonas > Sphingomonas sp. TX0543. The sequence goes on along the minus strand of NZ_JBLZUS010000004.1, from coordinate 351,477 downwards.
CAAGGTGCTGCAGGCGTGGCTGAAGCGAAAAGGGCATGACAGGGCGTTCGCGGAGGTCGGCGTATTCGTGTCCGTTCCGCCCACCGCGATGATCGACCGTTCCAAAATCGGCAGCGACGAGCCGATCTACAAATGCGACAACCTTTACAAAGCCTGGGTGCCGTTCGGCGGGTCATCGCCCCTGGGACGAATGTTTTCGACCGGCGTCACCGCCGCGCAGATGGTCGAGATCGCCGACCAGCTCATCGCCGACCATGTCCAGGAGGGCGATATCTATACCCGCCTCGGCATCGTTCCTGACAGCACGGACGCCGCCGATACGTCTCATACCGGCGACCCGTCTGGGCCGATCAACATGCCCATCGTCCAGGCCGCGTCTGTGCCGGAATTGCCGCCGTACGTCGAGGCAGAGCCTGTCACTGTTCATCCGGCGCAAAGTCCCTCCACATCGGTAGCGGTTGAATGCACCGTTTTGGAGGTATCGCCCCCTGCCAAGGCGGTTCCCGTCAAGGCGGGCGCACCTATCGAGGTATGCGCCGGGATCGTCGAGCGGACACTGCCAGATGGCCGCATCGCATTCAGGGCCGCGCGCGACGATGAGATCGGCAGGGAGGTTCTTTCCGCGTTGTGCAAGGGCAAGGCGATCTGGAACCCGAGATTCTCCAACTGGATCTGCGTGCCCGACGTCGCCGACGTGATCCGGGCTGCACTTCCCGATGCGATCAGGGTCGGCCACGTCGCATGAATATGATCAGCCTGCCCCGGCCCGAATGCCCGTATTGCCATGAGGCGATGCGCCGCTGGCCGCTGGGGCAGCACATGCTGGTCTGCGACACCTGCCGCCGTCCGATCGTGCGCTACCTCGCTGCGCCCTCGCGTCGGATCTTTCGGCTGCGCCCGCTCTACAGCGTCATCAACGCCATCGCGCTGTTCATTCTGGTCGCGACCTTTCTCGCCATCGTGATCGCCCGCGCCGACATCCGGCATATCATGCTGGCCGTCGCGATCCCCATCGCGATGTTCGGCGCGAGCGATATCGGCGATGGCTGGCTGTCCTGGCGTACCTCGCTCGATCGAGGGTGGAACCACCTTCGCAAGGGTCGCAAGGCGCGGCTGATCGGGCTGGCACGCGCAGCGTTCGGCATCGCCGGCTGTGCTGTCGCCATCTTCGGGCTACTTGCCTACGGCGACATGACCACTCCACGAAAACCGCTTGCCCATCAGGCTGGTCGGCCATGATTCCCTTCTGCCTGATCCTGGGCGACAGCACCGCGGTCGGCACGGCGCAGGCATTGGCAGCACAGGGCATACGCTGCGAGGTTCATGCGCGCGTGGGTGCCGGTTCGGCCGAGATCGAGCGGCGGGTGAGGGGCGCTTCGGCCGCCACCGTCGCCCTCATCGCACTCGGGTCGAACGATGCCGCCAGTCCGGCGCTCCCAACCAACCTTCTTGCGCTCAGGCGGCGAACCACCGCCGTCAAGGTGGCCTGGCTTGCCCCCTACGACCTGCGCGCGTCATCCATTGTCACGTCGATCGCGGCACGTTTCGGCGACACCGTCATCCCGCTGCGGGCGCAACCGAGCCGGGATGGCATCCATCCGGTCAGCTATCGCCCCGTCGCCAAGTCGCTGCGGTGGGGGGCGGTCGCCCCCTTCAGAGCCGGCGTAGCGCCGGCGCCGATCGCGCGCGCGACCGTGCTGGTGATGAGCAGCCCACTCGGGTCGTGATCGCCATCTTCATGCCGCGAGCATCGGTCGCCGGAACCGAACGGCTCGACTCAATCCCGCTGGAACAAATCCGGCCCATATGACAGGCTGAACGTCATGGACCATCGCATCACCCACACCTGCGGCCATGAGCAAACCCATTTCATTGCCGGGTTCGCGTCGCAGCAGGAGCGCAAGGCCACCTGGCTGCGCACGACGGTCTGCGGCGCGTGCTACCGCAAGCAGCGCCAGGAAGAGAACGAGCGCGACGCCGCGGCCTCGCAACAAGCCGTTGCCCATCTGTCGCTGGCGCCGCTCAACGGCTCGGAACGACAGGTCAGCTGGGCAACGACCATTCGCGCGAAACGGATCGCCTTGCTGCGCAAGGATCAACCTCTCGATAGCGTCGAAACCGGCGCGGCGCTGCTCGGCATCGCGGACGCCAAATGGTGGATCGACAACCGCGACGCGACCGACGCGCAGTTGCTCGCCTCGGCAGGGGTGGCTCAGGCTCCCGGCTGAACCGGCGTCGTCACCGCATTCTTCAGCGGCGCGGGCTTCTTGCCGTCAGGCAGCGTCCTGCGGAGGTGCTCGTGGACGATCGCAGCCGAGAAGGGCTTCGGGATGAACGTCGCCTTCTCCGGCATGTCACCCGGATCGGGACGGATATTGCCGCTGGCGATCACGATCTCGATCCAGGGCCGGTGCTGGGCGACATGACGCGCCAGCGCAAAGCCGTTGATCGATCCCGGCATCTCGACATCGGAGAACAGCAGGATTGTATTGTCGGCCTGCTCTTCCAGCAGCACGATCGCGGTATCCCCGTCCATCGCCTCATGGCAGCGAAAGCCGGCGTCCTCCAGGATCAGCGTCATGTCCATCAGGATGATCGGGACGTCATCGACCGTGAGCGCGAAAGGTACGGTCGACGTGTTCATCACCTCTACAACCGCCTGTATCCATAATCGCTCCCGCGACCGGCACGATGCTGCCGCCAAATCGTTGATGGCCTGACGGAAATTCGAGGGAGAACATCGAATGCGTAGCCTGGTTGCTGTGTTCACGGTCGGGATATTCGCGATCGCGACCCCTGCCGGCGCGCAGGACATGCCCGGCGCAGTCGATCTGGGCGCGCAAGCGCGCACCCAGGTTCAGTCAGCGACTGCTCGTGGCTATGCCGAACGGGGCGGGGCGGCGACCGCGCGAGGTCCGAACGGGGTGCCACTGTCCGCTCGCGCGAAAAGCTATTGCGACAGCTATTCCGCACGGTTGCGCCAGTACGGCGCGAAGGATGGGCGAGTGATGAAGCTGGCAGCGGCCTGCCGGCAGGCAGGCTATCGCTATTGATCTCAACGCGCGATCGGCACCTGATCGATCCGCGTGGTCCAGGACGGGCTCTTGAACGCACGCTTGGTGTCGTAGCTCTTCTGGCCAAAGCCCTCGGAGGCAAGCCGCATCGTGTTGCGGCCGAACCGCCCGTTGAGCCCGTCGATCGCGGCGAGCAGGGCAGGGGATCGCGGATCGGGCACCGCGAACAGGTCGGCCTGGTGCGCGGTCATCGGCTCCAGCCCCTCGAGCATGACGCCGCACTTGGTGTAGACGCCGCCAGTTTCGTACATGACATCCGCCATGCGGCCCGCCATACCGCCGATCACGCGCGGATCATTGGTCGCCGGCGACAGCCGCGCTATGCGCGAGGCGGACGGCGCGTTGGGCTTGAACCGGCTTCCGTGGGCAAAGGCGATCAGGCGGGTGGCAGCGAGATCCTGCGCGCGGATCTTCTCGGCCGCGCGGACCGCGCGGCGCACCATCGCCTCGCGCAGCGCCGCGACCTCGCGCACCGGCTCACCGAAGCAGCGGGTCACCGCGGTCGCCTTGGACGGGGGCGGCTCCGGCTCGAAATCGGTGCATTCGACGCCGTTCAGCTCGCGCACGAGCCGCTCCAGCACCACCGTCCCCACGTCGCGCGCGACCTCCGGGGGGAGGGCGGCAAGATCGGCCGTCGTCCTGACGCCGAGCGGTCGCAGCCGCTCGGTCATCGCTCGCGCGATGCCCCAGACCTCCTCGACCGGCCATTGCGCGAACAGGCGCCGCCGCAGCTCGATGTCGTGCAGGTCGACCACGCCCTTCCAGACCTTCTCCGACGCCTTGGCGAGGGCGTTGGCAACCTTGCTCAGCGTCCGGGTCGGGCCAAGCCCGATGCGGATCGGCAGGCCCGTCGCACGCTTGACGGCCGCGATCACGCGGTGCGCGGCAGCCACGTCGCCCAGGCCGTTCGGGAGCACCGGCAGGCGAAAGAACGATTCGTCGATCGAGTACACCTCGACCGTGCAACTGTGCTCGGCGAGGACCTGATTGAAGCGACGATTCATGTCGGCATACAATTCGTAGGAACTGCTGCGGTATTGGATGCCATGCTCGCGGACGATATCACGAATCTTGAACATCGGCGCACCCATCTTGATGTGCAGCGCCTTGGCCTCCTCGGAGCGCGCGATGGCGCAGCCGTCCCCGTTACTCAGCACGATGAGCGGTTTATCGCGCAGCGACGGGTCGAATACCCTCTCCGACGAGCAATAGAAGTTGGAGACGTCAGCGATCGCCCACATGGCGGTCAGCCCTGCAGGTTGCGCACGGAGGCGCGGACGACGCCCCACACTTCGACACTCTCATCCGCGATCACCGCGTCGTAGCGCATCCGCGCGTTGCGGGCCTCGAGGACCGGCTTGCCGTCGCGCCAGACCAACTGGCGGATCACGAAGCCCCCGTCGACCACGGCGATGACGATGCGGCCGCTAACCGGCGTGGCGTCGCGATCGACCACCACCACGTCGTCATCATAGATTCCAGCGTCGATCATGGACTGTCCGCTGACCCGGAACACGAAGCTGGCGGCGCGGTCGAGGCGCAGCAGCGCCACGAGATCGATCGCGGTTTCCTCCCAGTCCTGGGCAGGCGAGGGGAAGCCAGCGCCGGCCGCGCTCACCACCCTCAGGCGAAACGCTGGCGGCAGATCGGCGATCGGCATCGGTTGGGACAGGGGAATCACACACGCGGACATGCGCGCATGATATGCTGGATAAGAACATGAAGGGAACGAGATTTTCCTTTTGTTCTCATTTCGCATGACTCATAGAGTCATGGATGCCGATCCGCCCCGAAAACCGCTGGCTGTACCCGATCGACTGGCCGCTGCTGTCGGACCAGATCCGGTTCGTGCGGGCAGGAGGGCGCTGCGAACGCTGCCGGCGACCGCATCTTCGGCACGTCGCGCATCTGGGCGATGGGCGCTGGTGGGATAGCGAAGCGCGATGCTGGCGATCGGGAGAGGGGCGGCGGGTGAACGTCGGCGACCTGTTCGCGCTAGACGTCGTGCGGATCACCTATGTCGTGCTCGCCTGTGCTCACCTCGATCATGATCCGAGCAATAGCGCGCCGCGGAACCTCGCCGCGCTATGCCAGCGATGTCACATGATCCACGATGCCGAGGAGCATCGCTGGCAACGCTGGTGGAACGCGTTTCGGCTGCGCGCGCTGCAGGATCTTTACGAAGATCCACGACACGCTCGCGCGCGGGATCGACGGCGCGGCTAATTCGCGACTGACTGGCCAAGCCTTAGCTGCGGAAAAGCCACGTCAGTCTCTGCAAGACCGATGCCGGAAATAAGCTAAGTCTTTGATTTAACATAAGATATATTATCGATCTTGCGCGTTTGTAAGGGTGTAGACGCAACGTACAAATGTCACCTGGCTGCAAGTTAGAGATGTCACAGCCGACGTCAACGCGGCCGACGGATGGCATGTCGCCCGCACTGTTGAGGGCGCGCGCTAATGACGGTGGTTGCGATGAGCCAGAGCGAACTGACGCGGTTTGATGTTCTGCAGCGGGTCGAGCGAGGCGAGTTGCGCATCAGCGATGCGGCAGCATCGCTGAGCCTCTGCCCACGGCAGATTTACCGGCTGCTCGGCCGCGTCAGGATCGACGGCGCTGCCGGCCTTGTGTCCCGCAAGCGCGGGCGGCCGAGCAACAGGCGGTTCAATGACGCATACCGCGAGCGTGTCGTCACCATCGTGCGTGAGCGCTATGCCGACTTCGGGCCAACGCTGGCGTGTGAGTACCTGGCCGAGCAGCATGGGATCACGCTCTCGCGCGAGACGCTGCGGCAGATGCTGATGGCAGCGGGCGTGTGGAAGGCCAAGGCTGCGAAGCGGGCCCGGCTTCATCAATCACGTTACCGGCGCGAGTGTCGTGGCGAGCTGGTTCAGGTCGACGGGTCGGACCATGACTGGTTCGAGGGCCGCGGCCCGCGCTGCACGTTGCTGGTCTACATCGACGACGCGACCAGCGAGCTCATGCACCTGGAGATGGCGGAGAGCGAGAGCGCCTTCTCCTATATGCGCGCGACCCGCAGCTACCTCGAGCGGCACGGCAAGCCAGTGGCTTTCTATTCGGACAAGCACAGCGTCTTCCGGAACAACAACGCGACCGCCGACAGCGACGGCATGACGCATCTCGGCCGGGCGCTCGACAAACTCGGCGTCGAGATCATCTGCGCCAACTCGCCGCAGGCCAAGGGTCGTGTCGAGCGCGCCAACGGCACGCTGCAGGACCGGCTCGTAAAGGCCATGAGGCTGGCGGGCATCTCCTCCATCGACGACGCCAACGCCTTCCTCCCCTCCTATGTCGCCCGGCACAATGCGCGCTTTGCCTGCGCCCCGGCGGACCCGCGCGACGTGCACCGCCCGCTGGCCGCGCATGAGAATGTCGAGGCGGAGATGGTGTGGCGCGAGGAGCGGACCGTGACCGCCTCTCTGGCGCTGCACTTCAACAAGGCAATGTTCATTCTCGAGCCGACGGCCCTCACCCGCTCGCTGGCGCGCAAGCGCGTGCATGTCTGCGAGTACCCGGACGGCCGCATCGAGATCCGCCACGGCGAGCGCGTGCTACCCTACCGCATGTTCGACAAGATGCGCCGGGTGAACCAGGCCGCTATCGTCGACAACAAGCACCTGGGTGCCGCCCTCGCCATGGCTCAGGCTATCCAGGCAGCTGCGCCGCACCACCCCAAGCGCAACAACAACGAGCCGGCGCGCAGTTCCCGGTCCGTCGGGGTCTTCGCAACCGCTGCATCCGCCACGGGCAAGATCGACGGTCGCCGGCTGTGCACACCGAAGCTGAAGCGCGGTCCTCGCCTGTCAAACGAGGAGCTTATAGCGCGCGGCCTAGGAGAATATGCTCGGTGAGCTGGCGCCTGCATGGCCTTTTCAGATGGCGCTCAACTCGCTTTGGCCGAACCGACTGCTTTCGGGCGGAAAAGCTGCCTGACGGCTAGCGCCCAATTGCCGACGTCACCCGGATTGGCGATGATGGTGAGCATGGGTAACCTAATCACCATCCTGCTGGCGCTGATCCTGCTGGTCTGCAACCTGGCCTATTGTGGGCAACGCATTGTAGTCGATATGCGCGCCTCCAAGCGCGATGACGTGGTGTATGGCCTGCTTGCCCTTTGCGGCGCCCTACTAGCCCTCGTACTGATGTCATGGGCGACGTTCACCAGCCTCGGCCGTTTCTAGACACCGTCAAGGGCGCAAAGCTGCCCTTCTGATAACCACCACCTTCGGACATTCGCCTTGCGTGACCGGGCCCACTGCTGGCGCAGCGGGTCCGATGGCGCAAGAGCCAAGAGGTGATCGCCTCAGCGGGGGCAGCGCTGCGCTGTTTGGGGGGCTCCACGCTGCCCCCGCTGCCACAAGCGAGTGTCATTTCTATCTAGCGGAGAATGTGTCTTTTCTAACTGGCGGCAACACGCGTTTGTAAGGGTGCATTCTAGATCGAAGTGCGAAAACCCAGCTTAAGTGCGGGTTCCACCCGGCGGAGGGTTGCGCATGGGCAGCTACACGCATCTGGATCTCGACGAACGCCGCAAGCTGTATCAGCTCACAAGCGCCGGTAGAAGTCCGCGCCAGGCCGCGGCCGAGCTCGGGCGCCACCCGTCCACGATCTACCGCGAGCTGAAGCGCAATCACCGGTTCGACGAAGAGCCGATGTTCCGCGGGTACTTTCCGCTGACTGCTCAATCGATGGCGGTTGGGCGACGGCTTAGGGCCGCGAAAATCAGCCGATATCCCGAACTCGCCAGCTACATCGTCGATCGGCTGGAAGCCGCCTGGTCGCCGGAGCAGATCGCCGGCTACCTTCGGCACCGTACCGCAGGGCCGTTGCGGGTAAGCCATGAGACGATCTACCAGTTCGTGTATGGGCCTGACGGTCGGGCGGCCAAGCTCGCGCGCCTGCTGCCCACCGGCAGACGGAAACGCCGACGTCGCTACGCTCGCAAGCCACGCGGCCTGAACATCCCGCCCGCCCACACCATCGCGGCTCGACCGCCAGACATCGCTGAGCGGGCCGACTTTGGGCATTGGGAAGGCGACCTCATCGAGTTCAAGCTGCATCACGGTAAGGCCAACCTCACCTCGCTGGTTGAGCGTCGCAGCCGCTTCACCGTGCTTACGCCCAACAGCAGCCGTCACTCGGCCGGCATCATGGAAGGCATCGAGCGCCACCTCAGCGCCCTCCCCCCTTCCCTCCGTCGCACCATCACACTCGACCGGGGCACCGAGTTTGCCGGGTATGGGCGCCTACGGGGGAGCCTGGGCATGGCCGCGTACTTCTGCCAGCCGTCAGCGCCATGGCAGAAGGGCAGCGTGGAGAACAGCAACGGCAGGATACGGCGCTTCCTACCCTCCGACACAGACATCGCACGGGTACCGCGAGCCGAGCTCGAGCGGCTGGTAGACCGCCTCAATAAGGGGGCACCTCAAGGTTTGTCATATGGACAGCGGCAGTCGGAACAAATGGTCAACAAAGGCCTGAGCGTTGCCGCAAAGTATATTAAGTTTCGTGGGTTTGTGAGGTTGGACGAGTTGGAAGTTACCGGATCACCTCTCGTGATGTTTCACCCGCGGAGCTCGTAGTAGACGATCTGCCATCCATTCTTGGGACCGCGCCACTGGGTGATCTGAAAGCTATGGGCTTGTGCAGACCCGTCCAGGACGCGGCTACTCCACCGTAGCGTTTCATCGTAACTGCTTCCGGACGATAACGCACCCGCTATGCGCCGAATGGGCAGCTTGGCGGGGAGCCTGCGGATGCGTCGGCCATCGTTGCCGACAAAGATAACGTCTTCGGCCACGCTTCGTCTTGGAACAGCCAACCAGTCGACCTGTTTGCCGGCCTGCTCCTGTCGCAAAACAGACGCGATCTCTTTCGCATCGCTAACGGCTTGGATTTGGAGCTGTTCATTGGTGAGTTTTGCCGAGCACTCAGGTTCGATCGCTTGTAAACTTTCTGCCGCTAATGCCTTCGATCCATCCCGACGATAGTCGTCGATTTCCCAGCGCCACCCCTCAGCACTGTTCCGCCAAAGCGTCTTATATGATCCAACTCGATTTCCGCCATCGTACAGCCCGCCGATAACAACTGCCGACCCGCTCGGATCACAGGACGGAAAGACAAGTTCGGGTCTGCGCTCGGCATGGCTCTCGACACTCATCATTGTGAGCCACCACCTTCGGCTACTCTCGGCTGCTTGCAACATGCTGGCCACAGATGGAGAGCGCGCGGTTTCGGGCGCATGTTGTATTGGCCAGGGGTCGCTTTGTGGACCGAAACTGCGTGCCGCTGCCTGACGGCCACTGGCAAGTACAGCTTCCGAGTAGGCCCGCTCCGCCTCCAGCGCGGAATTCGGCGAACTTGCCGCTAGTAGAAGCGCGAAGATCATGGCGAAATCCTACTCCTCAATCAACGTGTCGAGCGATGTACGGGCATCTGCGCCGGATGGTTGAGCGCCCGATAGAGCGTGGCATGATGACACTTCAGCAGCTTCGCCGCTTCGCGCACCGATGTGCCTTCGCCGACGAGACGCTGTCCGAGCGCGATCTGGTCCGGAGTGAGCTTGGGCTTACGCCCGAACTTCACGCCGCGCGCCATGGCTGCCGCGCGGCCGGAACTGGTACGCTGGTGGATCAGCTCGCGCTCGAACTCCGCGATGCCGGCGAACACGGTGAGCACCATGCGTCCCGCAGGCGTGGTCGTGTCGGCCCAGGGCTCGGCGAGCGAGCGCAGCCCCGCTCCCGCCTCGTTCAGCTTCTCGGCGATGTCGAGCAGGTCGCGCGTCGACCGCGCTAGGCGATCGAGCCGGGTGACCACAACCACGTCGTCGTCGCGCAGCTGCTCCAGCATCCGGTCGAGTTCCGGTCGGGCGCGCTTGGCGCCGGACACCTTCTCCTCGAATGTCCGCCGGCATCCGGCCGCCTTCAGTGCCGTCTTTTGAAGCGTGAGATCCTGATCGTCGGTAGATACGCGCGCATAGCCGAGGAGCATGTCGCAGATGTGCATTGGAACACGGCTGATTAGCAACAGACATTTGCGACAGCGTCCGCCCTCGTGTGTAAACGCTCGCGCTAAGTGGCGGCATTCTGATCGCGCTATTTGTCGGCGAGCGTCGCTACGCGGCTACCGGCTTGGTCTCGGCCGATCGCACATAGGCGTAGAGTGTTGGCTTGGAGATGCCGAGCATCGAGCAAATCTTGGCGATCGGCATCGTGTTCTCGTGGTAGAGCCTGACGGCCAGGTCGCGCTTGTCCTTGCCGAGTGCGGCCGGCCGGCCACCCTTCTTGCCGCGAGCGCGGGCTGCGGTGAGACCGGCCTGGGTCCGCTCGCGGATCAGGTTGCGCTCGAACTCCGCCAATGCCCCGAACAGGTGGAAGGTAAGCTTGCCCGACGTGGTGGTCGTGTCGATCGCCTCGTGCAGGCTCAGCAGCCCGACCTTTTCCTCGTCGAGGTAGGTCATCCATCCGATCAGATCACGGAGCGAGCGGCCGAGCCTGTCGAGGCGCCAGACCACCAGTGTGTCGCCGGCGCGAAGCAGCTCCTTCACCTTTTCCAATCCAGGGCGAGCGGCAGTCGCCCCGGAGGCCTTGTCGGTGATGACCTTCTCGCAGCCGGCAGCCTTCAGCGCATCACGCTGGAGGTCCAGGTTCTGCTCGGCGGTCGATACGCGGGCGTAACCGATTTTCATGCGTAGGGCCGGTGGCGCCCCGATCGGGCGCGGTTTGGGAAGAAAGTCGTCATCGGCAGGTCTATGTTGCCCTAGTTTTCTTTACCGGGTAGATTTACGTCGAACAGGCCGGTTTGGCAACGCGAGCGGACTCGCATGGCGATGGGCAGGCAAATCTCCGTTTTCCTTACCTGCGACACGGACCGTCGGCGGTGACGCATCCGGCGCTTGTCCCGCCGCTGGCGATCGAGCGCTACCGCGTCCTTGAACCGCACCTCGCCGATGGCATCCCGCTCGCGGACCTCGCCCGCACCGGCACGCTGAGCGAGCGGACGTTGCAGCGCTGGCTCGGGCGCTACCGTGCCGAAGGACTTGCCGGTCTCGCGCGTCTGCCGCGCAACGATCGGGGCAGGCTGCACCTGCCGGAACATCTGGTCGAACTGACCCGCACTCTCGCCACCAAGCGCCCGCGACCCCCGGTCGCCGCCATTCACCGAAAGGTGCAGGAACTCGCCATCGCGCATGGACACCGAACCCCCAGCTATGCGGCCGTCGCGCGTGTCGTCAGGGCGATACCGGCAAGCCAGATCGCCGCAGCCTCCGATCCGGCCGTCTACCGCGACCAGCACGAGCTAGTGCATCGGCGCGAAGCCGCGACCTCGAACGAGATGTGGCAGGCCGATCATACCGTTCTCGACATTCTCGTGCTCGATGATGCCGGAACCCCGGTGCGTCCTTGGCTGACCGTCATCGTTGACGATCACAGCCGAGCCATCGCCGGTTACTTCCTCAGCCTCGATGCCCCCAGTGCCCTCAACACGGCGCTCGCCTTGCGGCAGGCGATCTGGCGCAAGCCCAATCCCGAATGGATCGTCAGCGGCATTCCCGAACAGCTTTACGTCGACAACGGCTCGGATTTCATCTCCGAGCATATCGAGCAGGCGTGCATCGCCCTCAAAATCCGCCTCATCCATTCGCTGCCGGGGCGTCCTCGCGGGCGCGGCAAGATCGAGCGGCTGTTCCGCACCATCAACGACATGTTCCTGCCCGACCTGCCCGGCCACCTGATCGCGGGCAAGCCGCTGTCGGCGCCAGTGCTCACGCTCGACGAGCTGCGCGCCCGCTTCGAGGCGTTCGTGTGCGGCGTCTATCATCGTCGCCCGCATGGCAGCACCGGCGAACCGCCGATCACGCGCTGGCAGAAGGGCGGGTTCCTGCCCGCAATGCCCGACAGCCTTGAACAGCTCGACATGCTGCTCGTGCACGTGCCCAAGCCCCGTAAAGTGCTGCGCGACGGCATCCGTCTGATGGGCAGGCGCTATGTCGAACCCACGCTCGCGGCCTTCGTCGGCGAGCAGGTCGAGGCGGTCTATGACCCCCGCGACCTGACCGAGATCCACGTCTACCACCAGGGCCGGTTCGTCTGCCGTGCGCTCAGCTCCGAGCACGCTGGGCACCCGTCGTTGCGCGCGATCCAGCGCGCCCGGCGCGGCGCGAAGGAGCGCGACAAGCAGGTGCCTGCCCCCACGGAGACCTTCGATGGCGACCAAGAGGATACGGCTTCCCGGCCCACCACCTACCGAGGGCTCCGGCTCTACGCCGCTGACGATTGAGTTCCTGGTCGAGCAGCCGTTCCTGGCGACCCGCGAACATGCCCGGTTCGTCGAGTTTGCCGAAGCCTGCGCGCACTACCGCTATATCGGCGTGTGTCATGGCCGGCCGGGCGTCGGAAAGACGCGATCGGCGCGCGAGTTTTCCAGCTTCCCCGACCTGGGGGAATATGCCGCGCTCCGTCCCATTGCCGCGCTCCTTGGCGAAAAGGTCGCTCGCTGCCGCGCCGTCTTCTACACCGTGTCGGTCAGCAACACGCCCAAGACGATCGACGCGGTGTTGGGCCTCAACCTCATTAAGCTGGGCTATGCCCGGCTGACGGTCGCGGGCGGCTCGCAGGACGAAATCACCCATGACGCCGCCCGCATCGCCTGCCCCCTCGTCATCGTCGACGAGGCCGACCGCCTGACCATAAAGTCGCTCGAACATCTCCGCGACATGGCCGATCGCCACGGCTTCGGGCTGATCCTGATGGGTATGCCGGGCTTGGAGAAGCGCCTCGCCCGCTATGCCCAGCTCAACTCGCGGATCGGCTTCGTCCACGAGTTCAAACCGCTTACCGAGACCGAAATGCGGCTGCTGCTCGCGACCCACGCCGGCGATTTCGGGATCAGCTTCGACCCGGCCCAACTCGACGCGATCGAAGCGCAGGCAGCCGTGATCCGCATCACGCGCGGCAACTTCCGGCTCATGGAGCGCCTGTTCGCGCAGATGCGGCGGATCATGACCCTCAACCGCGTCGAGGAGGTCACCGCTGACATCGTTCAGGCCGCGCGCGATTGCCTCGTCATCGGACCCGGCAACTGACAAATAGCGCGATCAGAACGCCGCCATTTAGCGCGAGCGTTTACAAGCGATATGGCTTTCCCTCTTTTGCGCGTCACTTACGATGGTTTTGATCTGGCTTGCCCCCCAATGAGCCGATCGCTTTGGGCAGCGTTTAGCGCGCAACGGGCACCTGGTCGATGCGCGTGGTCCATGACGGGCTCTTGAAGGTCCGTTTGGTGTCGTAAGATTTGGCGCCCATTCCTTCGGAGGCGAGGCGCAGGGTATTACGGCCGAACCTGTCGTTGATGCCGTCAAGCGCGGCCAGCAAAGCAGGCGAACGGGGATCAGGCGCAGCAAAGAGGTCCTGCTGCGCTCCGGATTCCGGCTCCAGTCCTTCCAGCATTACGCCGCATTTAGTGTAGACCGCGCCCTGCTCGAACATCGCTTCGGCCATGCGCGCTGCGGTTCCGGCAATAACGCGCGGATCGTTGGTCGAGGGCGAAAGCCGTGCCACCTTGGAGGCCGAAGGTGCATTAGGCTTGAACCGGCTTCCGTGCGCGAATGCGATCATCCGGCAAGCCTGGAGTTTTTGAGCGCGGATTTTCTCGGCCGCGCGTACCGCCCTTCGCACCATCGCTTCACGCAGTACCTCGCGATCGTGGACCGGATCTCCGAACGTGCGCGTCACCGCCGTAGACTTCAGTGCTTCCGGCTCAGGTTGGAAGTCGCTGCATTCGACGCCGTTCAACTCGCGCACTAAGCGCTCAAGCACGACAGTCCCGACGTCACGAGCGATGTCAGGGTGCATCGCTGCGAGATCGGCCGTCGTGCGGATTCCGAGCGGGTGCAAACGCTTCGCCATAGCTTTGCCGATACCCCATACCTCCTCGATCGGCCACTTGGCGAACATGCGCCGGCGCAGGCCCTCATCGTGCAGGTCGATGACGCCGTTCCAGACCTTCTCCGACGCCTTCGCCAAAGCGTTGGCCACCTGGCTCTGTTGCAAACTCTGATGCGGTTGCCAAGGTTGGGCCCTTGGATTGGTAAGGTCGGTTGTGATGGACGATTTCAAAGGGCGGCATTTTACCGGAGAAGTCATCCTATGGGCGGTCCGCTGGTACTGCCGGTACGGCATCAGCTACCGTGATCTCGAGGAAATGCTGGCGGATCGTGGCATCGATGTCGATCACACGACCATCTATCGCTGGGTGCAGCGCTATGCGCCGGAGATGGAGAAGCGGTTGCGCTGGTTCTGGCGGCGGGGCTTTGATCCGAGTTGGCGTCTGGATGAGACCTACGTCAGGGTTCGGGGCAAATGGACCTACCTGTACCGGGCGGTCGACAAACGGGGCGACACGATCGACTTCTTCCTTTCGTCGACCCGCAGCGCCAAAGCCGCGAAGCGCTTTCTGGGCAAAGCCCTTCGCGGATTGAAGGACTGGGAGAAGCCAACGAAACTCAACACCGACAAGGCACCAAGCTACGGCGCCGCAATCGCCGAGTTGAAACGAGAAGGGAAGCTCGCCGAGGAAACCGAACACCGGCAGGTAAAATATCTGAACAACGTGATCGAGGCCGATCATGGCAAGCTCAAGATGCTGATCAAGCCCGTGCGTGGTTTCAAATCGATGCCGACAGCCTATGCCACGATCAAGGGCTTCGAGGTCATGCGCGCCCTGCGCAAAGGGCAGGCCCGGGCATGGTGCCTGCAGCCAGGGATCAGGGGAGAGGTGCGTCTGATCGAAAGATCATTTGGCATTGGCCCCTCGGTCATGACCGAGGCCATGGACGTGCTCAATCAGCATTTCGCCAATGCTGCCTGATCCCCCAACAGGGTGACGCCGCTCGGCAGTCCCCCATGTTTGCAACAGAGCCCCCCGGGCTGCCGACGTGATTGGGCGACAGCCGGGAAGCCGACTGCGTTGCGGTGAAATTGGGCGGAACGATCGTACAGTTTGCGGTGACCGCGCTAGGATCGAGCGCTCCGGTTCACCGATCCGATCGCACCAGCTTACGGGTCAGCTGCGGCGCCCGGCGGCCCGAAGCGCTGTCGAAAATCTTCCAGATCGAAGGCTATATCGTCGAGGCGCAGGAATTCCTCAGCGGGCATGTCGGGATGCTCTTTCCCATACCATTCGGCGTAGCGCGGCAGATCGGGTGCAAAACCCTTATAGTGGGTCGAATAAGCCCGAAGGTACAAGGTCGGCATGGCCGCAGCGAGATCGAACCGCAACAGCCGCAGCCACCCGTCGCCGATGCCGTCGATCACTCTCGCGGAAGAGCCGGTATCCTTGAGCGACTGCTTGCGGCCCTGATAATTGACCAGGAATTGGTAAACCTTGTGCCCGTGCTGGTTGAGGTCGATCCGGTGTCTCACGCCGTGGAAATGGCCATTGAGGGTCATCAGGATCTGGTCATGCCGCGAGATGAAGCGCTCCCACAGCCGCGCCGGACCAAAACGTCGGCTGTCCCGCAGCGTCATGTCCAAATAGACGATGGACGCGCGCTCGCCTTCTTCATTGAGAAACTCGTGGATGGAGACGATCGTCGGAAGGCCGGGGTAAGCATTGATGACGCCGTCAGCCCAGGCAAGCGTCTCCTCATTCGGGCACATTTCCAGGCCCAGATGAAGGAAGCGATAGCCGCCCGCGCTGAAGATCTGCGCCGAGCTGCATCCCTCGTCATGGAATGACACGTACCAGGCCTTTCCATCGAAGAACGGCGATGAGGCGCCGAATATGTTCGTCCAGTTCGCGAGCCCCGAGACCTGAAGGCCGCCAATCCCTTCGACCTTGTTGCCCTTGATACCTCCGCCAATTTCCGCCGGAAACTCGTGGTCCGTCCACAGATGATCATAATCGTGATTTCCCGGGATCACGCAGAACGGCAAACGATCGGCGATGATGTTCCAGGCAGCGCGAGCGGCGGGCATCTCGATCGAGAGCAACTGTTCAGGCGATGCAGGGAGCAAATCCTCGATCACCGGATTGCCGATCGCCCTCATGCCTCGGTCGAGACTGAGCTGGTCGGGCTCCGCAATGCTCGGATGCTGCCAATTGTCGCCAAGACCTGACACGAAGGCGATCTCGCCGCCCGCGCTCCGGGCATTGCGCGCAAGATAGGCCATCACATCGTACAGCATCTCGCGCGTGTCGAAGGGGAAGCCGCCTTCGCGCTGGTTGCGATGACTCACATAATTTTGCGTGTCGGACACGACCGCGATGGAGAAGGGCGCGCCGGCGGCATCGGAAAGCATCTCATCAAATCCTCGGGCTGACAGCCACGCGGCCATCGAGTCGTTAACGGAACGACCGTACAGTTACGATTCAATCGCGGCATTTTTGTTACGAGAAGCAATCGCAGCCTCACCGAGCTTAAAATTCGGCGAAAAACTTTACGAGACCCGCGCAAGCCCCTATCTCGACATCAATCGTGAGCGAGTGCCGATCGGGAACGATCGTACATTGACAGAAGCAGGAGTGGTAGTTGGGTTCCGCGGCACCGGTCAATTCACCCGAGCAGACGACACGCCTTCGCGAGGCGGCTCTGGATTATGCTTGCCAGGAAGGTCTGGCTGTTGAGTTGCACTGAGAAGTGACCCGGGAGGGTTATAAGTTTTCACTGAGAATTGACCCATGTTTTCCTCGCCCCTGGCTGACAGTCAGGAGGCATCGGAGTGATCGACATGGACCTACTCAGTGTGATCCGCCGCTGGCATTTTCGGCAAGGCATCCCCATTCGCGAGATCCGGCGGCGGACTGGATTATCGCGCAACACGATCCGCAAATATCTGCGCGATGACGCGGTGGAGCCGACGTTCAAGGTTCCCAAACGGCCGAGCAAGCTTGATCAGTTTGCAGAAAAACTGACGACGTGGCTGCGGGTGGAATCTGGCAAGTCGCGCAAACAGAAGCGAACAGCCAAGCAGCTACATGCAGATCTGGTTAAGCTGGGCTACGAGGGATCATACAGCCGTGTTGCCGCCTTCGCCCGCTCGTGGAAGACCGAACGCCAATATGAAAAGCAAACCAGTGGGCGCGGCACATTCGTACCGCTGATCTTCCAGCCCGGTGAGGCCTTTCAGTTCGATTGGAGTGAAGATTACGCCCTTCTGAATGGCCGGCCTACCAAGCTGCAGGTGGCCCATACCAAGCTCTCCCACAGTCGGGCGTTCATCACGCGAGCCTATCTGCTGCAAACGCACGAGATGTTGTTCGACGCACTGACGCAGGCCTTCCGGGTGCTGGGCGGCGTGCCTCAGCGTGGAATATTCGACAATATGAAGACGGCTGTAGACCGGATCGGCCAGGGCAAAGTCCGACAGGTCAATGCGCGGTTCGCTGCCATGGCCAGCCACTACCTGTTCGAAACGGATTTTTGCAATCCGGCCTCAGGCTGGGAGAAAGGTCAGGTCGAGAAAAACGTTCAGGATGCGCGTCGACGGTTATGGCAGCCAATGCCCAACTTCCCAGATCTTGATGCCCTCAATGCCTGGTTGGAAGAGCGGTGCATCGCACAATGGGGAGAAATCCAGCATGGCGTCCTCCCCGGCACAGTTGCCGATGTGCACGCCGTTGAGATTATCAGCCTGATGCCGATGGGGCGGGCCTTCGATGGCTTTGTCGAACATACCAAGCGCGTGTCGCCGACCTGCCTGATCGCGTTCGAGCGCAATCGCTATAGCGTTCCTGCATCCTTTGCGAACCGGCCAGTGAGCCTGCGGGTCTATCCTGATCGGTTGGTCATCGCGGCCGAGGGGCAAATCTTGTGCGAGCACAACCGGATTATCGACCGTTCTCACCAGAAGCCGGGGCAGACGATCTATGACTGGCGGCACTATCTGGCAGTTGTTCAGCGCAAGCCTGGCGCTTTGCGCAATGGGGCGCCATTCCTCGAAATGCCCGAAGCCTTCCGGCAACTGCAGGGGCATCTGCTCAAGCGGCTCGGTGGTGACAGGGAGATGGTCGAAATCCTCGCCCTTGTTCTACAGCATAACGAACAGGCTGTGCTCAGCGCCGTCGAACTGGCCCTCGAAGCTGGGGTGCCGACCAAAACCCACATCCTCAATGTTCTGCACCGCCTGATCGATGGCAAGGCTCCACCGGCATCCCCAATCGATGCCCCGCAGGCCCTGCGCCTCGCCCAGGAGCCTGTTGCCGATGTCGAACGCTACGACACGCTGAGGGCGTTACGCCATGCGTCATGATCCGGCCAGCGCCGCTGTGGTTGTCATGCTACGTGGCCTCAAAATGTATGGCATGGCGCAAGCCGCTGGTGATCTGATCGAGCAGGGCGCGCCAGCCTTTGATGCTGCCGTTCCGATCCTCTCACAGCTTCTCAAGGCGGAGATGTCCGAGCGGGAGGTCAGGTCCATTGCTTACCAGATCAAGGCAGCCCGGTTCCCGGCCTACAAGGATCTGGCAGGCTTCGACTTTGCCGTCAGTGAGGTCAACGAGGCGCTCGTGCGTCAACTTCACCGTGGTGACTTTATGGATAGCGCCGACAACGTCGTACTGATCGGCGGACCAGGCACCGGCAAAAGCCACATCGCGACGGCTTTGGGCGTCCAGGCGGTTGAGCATCACCGCAAAAAGATCCGCTTCTTCTCCACCGTCGATCTGGTCAATGCGTTGGAGCAGGAAAAGGCCGCAAACAGAGCGGGCCAGTTGGCCGAGCGTCTGTTGCGCCTCGACCTCGTCATCCTTGATGAGCTGGGATATCTACCCTTCAGCCCTTCAGGCGGGGCCATGCTGTTCCATCTGCTCAGCAAACTCTATGAGCGGACCAGCGTTGTTATCACCACCAACCTGAGCTTCAGCGAGTGGTCCAGTATCTTTGGCGATGCCAAAATGACCACCGCCCTGCTGGATCGCCTCACGCATCATTGCCATATCCTTGAAACCGGCAATGACAGCTTCCGCTTCAGAGCCAGTTCCGCCGCCCCAAAATCCAGAAAGGACAAATCACCCGCTTGACCCTGCTCGTCGCAGGCAGTACATCATCCACGCCCACCCGGGTCACTTCTCAATGAAAATCCCGGGTCACTTCTCAGTGCAACTCAACACTGATAACCCATTGCGAGCAGAGCGGACAGAGAGGAAGTCGACATGAACGAGCAGCTTTTCAAGTTATCGCCATCCAACGTGACGGTGGAAGCGGGTTTGTCGACCGGCCCGGTATCGGTCGAATCCTATATCTCGCCCGAACATTATGCGCGGGAAAAGGAGCAGGTGTTCCGTCGCGCCTGGCTGCTGCTGGGCCGGGAGGAGGAAATCCCAAATGCGGGGGACTTCGTCACCCGCGACATCGATGTCTGCGATGCGAATGTCCTGATCACGCGCTCCAAGGGAGGCCATGTGCGGGCCTTCCACAATGTCTGCTCGCATCGTGGCAGCCATGTCGTCCTCAAGCCATCAGGCAATGCCGGGAAGTTCGTCTGTCCTTATCACAATTGGACCTACAAGAACGACGGCAGCTTGGTCGGCGTGCCCGATGAGTCCTCCTTCTTCAATTTCGACAAGAAGAACTGCGGACTTACCCCGATCGCAGCCGAGGTCTGGGAAGGATGGGTCTTCATCAACCTGTCGCCCGAGCCGCAGGTTTCGTTGCGAGAGTTTCTGGGTCCGCTCGCTGACCTGATGGCGGGCATACCATATCCCGCCGCAGGCCATCCGATCGTCATCCAGGTCGATATCGATGCCAACTGGAAGGCGATCTGCGATGCCTTCATTGAGACCTATCACATCCCCGTGATCCACGCCGAGACGATCGGGACGACCTACGCCTCTCCCGAAAACCCGTTCGCGCACATGCTCGATGCGCGGATGCTCGGCGCGCACAGGCTGATATCGACCTATGGCAACGCAAATTATGCTGCCAAGCCATCGAACAAGGTCGAACGGCTGGGGCAGGATACGCATAGCACCGCGAGCGTGACCTCGTGCAGCAACGATCCTGCCTTGGTTAGCTTTCTCGAGCATCCGGCGGTCAATCCCACCAAATCGACGAGTTGGGCGCAGGACGTCTACCATGTCTTTCCGCACGTCCATATCGACTTCGGGCCGGGCGGTTTCTGGATACATAATTTCTGGCCGACGTCGCACAAGACCACGCGGTATGAATCGCGCTTCTACGTGCCGCCTGCGGCGACCGTTGCCGAACGCTTCCGGCAGGAGCTTTTCATCAGCCGGGTCGTCGAGGTGTTGCTCGAGGATCTGGCCAATGTCGCCCGTACCCAGAAAGGCATGCAATCGCGCGCAAAGGGCTTCATGTATCTGCAGGAAAATGAGGTCGCCATTCGCCATCTCCATTCAACCCTCGATAAATGGGTGAAGGCGAGCACCGTGCGGGAGGCGCTGGCATGACCGACGCGAAGATCGCGACCACCCTGCCCGCCGGGTTCAAGGATCTCGAGCCGCTGGTGGACCGTTGGGCGGGGCGAACCATCGAGGCGCGCACCAAGGCGCGCTGCGAAGCTTCGATGGAAGACATCATGCTCCTTTACGACGTCATGGTCGAGCGCGCGCCAGCGATACTCGATTATCTCAAACCTTTTCCGCTGGATGCGATCGAAGGCGAGAACGCGACGCTTTTCTGCCTGCTGCTATCGCTAGGACAAGCGTCGATGGCGGTGGAGGTTCACGGGCAGCCGCAAGCTCCCAACACGCCATTCCCGCATGGCATCCGCGTGCTGAGCGGCGTCGCGCCGTTCGGCTGAGGCACAAAGTTTTTCGGGAGGCAATCGGATGACATCCGGCAAGGTCATTATCAGCTGCGCGATAACGGGCGCGATCCATACACCGTCAATGTCGCCATTCCTGCCATACATAAATACCTACCCCCCAAAAAAGAAAGCGGTGGCAATTGCCACCGCTTCAAATTTCCAAGATGCCGGAAAACGGACAACCGTTGACGGGTAAATGTTATCAAAAGTCGAAGGCTTGGGGTGCACTCTCACCGTCGAACTGAACCGTGACCTGGCCGCTTAGGACAATACCGCGACGGCCCTGAATGATGATGGCCGGTGCGTCATTCGCCTCCTTTGGCTGACGGGTCGCGCGACGCCTCCGCATGGCATCTTGGTTCGATGCCTGCCCCTGCCCTTCCCGATCGCCATTATGCTCGTTCGGATCGCCCTGCTCCATTTGCCCAATGCGCGCGCTGGTGGCAGCTGCCACCGGCACCCGTTGCTCATCCTCTGCCTGCGGGTCGGGCATGGAGGTGACGGGCGCGATCTGCGGCTCCCCTGCCCCTTCCGTTCCACCTTGAAGCCCGGCAAGAAACTTCTCGCACTCGGCGGCAGTAGGACTTTCGTTCGCAGCCAGAAATCCGCGCGCCGCCTCTTCGTCCAGTGACATGGCGTGCTTGATGGCAACAGCTGATCGGGGCGAGCACCCTGCAAGCGCTGAAAGAATGTCGTCGGGCAACGTGCGAAGCGAATATAGCCGCTTCACTTCCGAATGCGGCTTTGCAATTCGCGCAGCTAGATCCTTTGTTGAAAGCTCTTCACTTACTCGCGCCGCAATGAAGTGGACGCGATCGGCCAGGCTAAGCTCTTGCCGTTGCTCATTCTCAAGATACTGATCCAACCCAATGTCGCGCTCATCATCGGCTTGATCGAGAACGGTGTCGATTTGATCGAAACCGAGCTGGCGACAAGCGCGATACCGGCGCTCGCCATATCGAATGATGTAGCGTCCATTTGGGGTCGGTGCGACCACGATTGGCTGCAACAGCCCACGCTCCTTGATCGTCGTCGCCAACGCATCAATCTCGGACTGGTCAAAGTCGCGACGAACCTGCGAAGGGTCTGGATCAATGTCAGCGATAGGCAAGCGCTGGAACCGTCCTGCGGCCTTGAACTCAGTGTTTGCAGGGACGGCGGAGAAATCCATATCGTCCATGTTGAAATCGGCGAAGCCCTTCTTCGCGGGTTTGGTTGCTGCCTTGCTCAATGCCGTACCCCTTCTTTCAAATACGTGCTCTCGGCAATCTTCGACCCGGCTTCGTCCTCAAGCCAAATCGCCTTCGCCAGTGTCGTGTGAAAATTGCGATACCATTCATCAGAGTGAACGGCGGAGCAGGTCGTTCTGAGAAAAATGTCCCAGCGGCCTCCGATCCAAATGGGTATGCCCCACATGCACGTCCCACCATCTTGGTCGTCCAGCGCAAGCCGCCAAATTGGCCGCTCGATCGAATGGTCCTCGACCTCAATCATAAATCCGGCACCTTCCAGACGCTCGATGAAGTCCGCTAAAGGCGTCATGCGACCTCCAGCTCAGCTTGATCGACAATGTAAGAAACGACCTCGCGCACGACTGGCGCGCTACGCCTGGTGTCCTTCGCCAATCGCCAAACAGGAATTTCGAGTAGCGCCGCCTCGCGCATGTGCTCACGGTGCGGGATGGTATGCGGCACCACATGCAAAGGAAGCGCCTGCGCAATTCGCTCCATCAGCTGGCGCGAAACTTCGCTGGTCGCCTGAACGCGATTGAAGACGATCCCGAACCGGGTGCCGTTACCCTCCCCTCGCACCTTGTTTGCAAGATGGATGCTTTGCGAGATTTCGTTGAGCGACTGTCGCGCGGTTTTGTCAGGGTCTAAGGGAATCGCGACATAGTCGGACGCGATCAACGCCATAAGGTTCCGTCCATCCCAAGCCGGAGCCGTGTCGATCACGCAATAATCGTAGTGCTTGGCAAGGCCGACACGAATGGCGCGAACGTATGCGCCGATGTGCTGGCCTTGCTGTGGTCCATCCGTAGTTAGCTCAACAATCTGGCGCGTGTTCTTGAAGCACGCCAGCGCTGGGGGTTCGTCGGCGGGGTCAAAATCAAGAATCGACTGGACCGGGCCTATCTGCTCGAAGTCCGCTTTGAGCATCCCCGCGCTATGGCATTGCTTGTCGAGGTCAAGAACCACGACGCGCTTTCCCTGCTCGGCAAGGTGCCACGCAATATGGCAAGTTAGCGTGGTTTTACCGATGCCACCGCGCTCGTTCGTTACGACAATTGTTCGCATTACCAGTTCCCACGGTGATTGTTGGTTGGGCCGTGGTGGAACCGATACTGGCTCTGCATATACCACGGGTTCGGATCGTCATTGAGATTGAGGCCCTTGCGCTCGCCTTGCGGGGCGGTCGGTTCAGGCGATGGCTCCGGGGCGAAGCAAGCCGCAAGGACAAAGGCAGCGAATACCGCCACACCCCACCAGCCAAACGCGAAATAGGCTAGGGCACCGACTGCGAGAACCACAGTCAGGAGGATCGCCGCGATTGCAAGCAACAGGATAAGCCATGCGATATTCATGGCAGTCCTGAGCGCGCGGGACGCACGCCGAAGTTTGTTGGCAATCTGTCGGCGCATAGCGGCCTCCTAAGCTGTTCGGCTCTCGCCTCGATCGGAGCCGATCAACTTAGGGAAAGGCTGCTCCCTAAAGATGTTCGGCACTTGGGTTTGCAACGCGCGCGACATTCGCAACGCCGTTAGCAGGGTTGCATCCTGTCGACCGTTCTCAATGGCCGCGATTGTCTCAGGCGAGACAAGAATCTGTGCCGCAAGCTCGGCTTGCGTAAGTCCAGCTGCGGCCCGCAAGCTCGCAACACGATTGAACAATTTGGCAGCCACAAAACGCCTCGCAAAATTAAACCCTAATCATATTAGGGTTAGCGGGGACTTGTGTCCACAAAAAAGGGCGGCCCTGCGGCCGCCCGTCGTTTGGCGAGGAGTTGGGGCTATTCGGCCCCGCCCCGCGCCAAAATACCCATTCCCTCTGCGATCAGGTCAACCGAGTAGCGGGTTTCGCCGTTGCTCTCGTAACTGCTCTGGCGCACCCGTCCGGTGATATGCACCAAGTCGCCCTTGCCCAGCTCGCCAGCGCGTTCCGCCAGCTGGCGGAAGAACGTGACGCGGTTCCAAAGCGTGTCGGTCTTCCACTCGTCGCCATCCTTGCGATTGTAGTTCGCAGCGACGGAAACGTGAGTGACCTTATCGGTCCGTTCGACGTTGCCAACGCGACCGATGATCCGAAATTCAGCGATGTTCTGCATGGTAGTCTCCTTTGGATAAGCGTTGCTGACGGATTTTTTGCGGCGAAGCTGAGCCACGCGGGCAAGCTGAAAATGGGAGGGTCCACTTGTGGAAACCCAAGGCCAAAGGCCGGTTTTCTGCTTGCCCGCATTAGTGGCGATGCGCAGTTCGTATCCGGCAGACAGTAACGCCCAAAGGAAGCGTGCCAAGTAGATGCAGCAATTCGTGCTGACGGTGGTGGCAGCTGCCACCGGCCTTGGTCCTCCCCTCGTCGCTGCCCTCGATCTGCAATGTTGAATATGGAAACTACAGCTGTAGGGCCGTTGATCGTTTGAGCGTTGGCATTTCGCTTGCACGGCAAAAGGGTGGCCGGTGGCAGCTGCCACCGGCTGCGATCATGATAGTTTGAGCGATCAGCGTTTCCGCTCATGGTGCTTTTTCGCGGGGCTGGATTCCTGCTTTGGCCCCTGGGAGGCTCGATGCGCGGCCCACGCCCTCTTGACGGTGCTACGGTCGCATTCGGCAAGCTCTGCGGTTTGGGCGATGCTCTTTCCCGCCTCGCGCAATGCGACGATGCGAGCGTGCTTCGCATAGTCGCCTTTGCGGCCTCCGCTGCGCCCCTCCACCTTCGCCAAGGCTATCCCCTGACGCTGACGTTCGCGGCGATCGGCATAGTCATCGTGCGCCATCTGCAACGCGATCTTCAACAGCATGTCCTGAACAGATTCAAGAACGATGCGGGCGATGCCTTCGGCATCGGCCGCGAGGTCGGATAGGTCCACGACGCCGGGAACAGCTATGCGCGCGCCACGCGCGCGAATTGTCTCAACCAGCTGCTCGGCTTCGGGCAGCGGTAAGCGGCTGATCCGATCAATCTTTTCTGCAATGACAACTTCACCGGGTTGAAGATCGGCAATCATGCGTAGCAGCTCGGGACGATCAGCGCGCGCGCCCGATGCCTTCTCCCGATAGACAGCCGCAACATAGTATCCTGCGGCCTTTGCGTCGGTGACGATCGAATCCTGTCGGCGCAAGTCCTGCGCGTCGGTGCTGACGCGCAGATAGACGCGCGCGATCTTGGGGGAGGGGGGGGTCATGGGCGCATAACCTATACCATATGCGCCAGGCGCAAAAGCTATGGCGCATATGGTGTATGGGGCAACCCTATTGCGCCTAGTAGACGAGGCCAGCATTGTGCGCCATCTAGCTTTCTCCGTGAGCAATGGGTTTCGTTTTAGTTTCAGGCGGGGATCTCAGAATGCGCAAGAATTGGCTGGCGATATCTGCGCTTCTAGCTTTGGGAGCCCCAGGTAACGCACTCGCGCAGAAACCTTCGAAACAGATCACAATCACCTGTGACCATGAAACATTTGAGTTTTACGCCGGATCGGCCAGCGCAGATGTAGTAGATAAGAATTACAGTCGTGAGCCGCTTGAGACCATGGCCAAAATGGCTGAAACGCCAAAAGCATATTCATTTGCTTGGACACGAAAGTTTCTAACTGCATTAGGTGAGCAAAGAATAGACTATGAAGTCTATGTAAATAAAACTTCAGGTGCTCAGTTAAAATCGTATGTAGATAGAATGCCGGGAGCGCCAGTAACGTCAATGCAGCTTGAGGGAGTTTGCAAAATTAGCCCATAAAGTTGGGATTTTACCTTTAGAATACGGCAGTATCCTTACCTGTCGGAGGGAACATATGATGAAAGCACGGACCGTAGAACCTTAGAAAGCACGGTGTACGTGTTGCGTTTTTGCTATGTTCCCATTCCGTTCTGATTTGCGGTATACGGGACCAATGTCCACCGCTCTTGCCATACCAGCGTCCACGCCGATCGCCCTCAGCGATCTACCACGCCCCGTCCAGCTCAAGGTTGTCGGCGCTGCCGGCGCGGGCTTTCCCAGTCCTGGGGTCAGTTCCGGTTGGGGGCGAAATGACACCCTAAGCGATCAGTCAAGGATTTTTGCTATCGTAGCCGCGCAGGTTCGGCGATTTCATCAGCTTCTCCGGGCGTCGCATAGACCTCCTCGCGGATGATGCGATTGGTGATTTCGAGGAGATGTGCGGAGAGAGCCTCGCTGAGCTCCTCGAACTCGGGCCACAGAACCTGATTGATGAAACTGACGGGCGCATGGACGATCACGGTCTGGCGATGCATGCGTGAATAGCGGAACGGCTTGAGACCATAGCGCCTGCAGAGGGCGGTAAAGAGCTGTCGGGACCACGGGTCGGGAATGGAGAACTTGAACTCTTCCGACGTTTCGCGGCGGCTCGTTTCGGTGAACTGGCGCCTGATACGTTCTGCGGCGGCACCGGCTGCGGCCTTTTCACCTGCCGTGGCGGCGCCGGCGAACAGGGCTTCGATCTTGCGCAGCTTTTCGCGAAGACGCTGCTCCCCATCCGAATTCTGGTTCAATGCCGAGTTCCCAACGGCGTCGTGATACCGGGGAGGCCTTGGGCGCGCGCCCGCGTACAGGCCAGAACCACGGCATGGATCTCGGTCTCCATGATCTCGGTCATCACACGCAGATGCTTGATCGTCTCTTTGATTTGCCCGCGATCCTCAGGTTCGTTCCTGGTGCGTTCGATGAGGTCGGCGACGCCCGCCATCATGGCTCTGATTTCCCCGAGATGCGTGACCGCTTCATGCGCGCGTTCGGGTAGCCCGGCTTCCTCCTCGCCATTGAACAGGCCTTCCACAAAACCTTCGACTTCCTGTGCGCGTACCAAGCCCAGATTTCCCAGATTGGCACTGGTTGGTTCCAGGGGAACACGAATGGCTCGAAATGGCTTCTTCGGGTCCTGATGGTTGGCCAGTTCATTCCACAGGCCCATGACCAGAGCGCCAAGCAGCGCATTGGCGTCACCCACGCTGTCAAACTCGGGCAAGGTTCCACCCCACAGGCCGGCGATAACCGCCATGGGTTGCACGGCGGGATCGGGACAGGCGATGTTACCCAGCAACCGCGTCCTCACTTCGTGGTAAGGAACCGGACAGGCATGCTTGTCGAGCAGGGCGCGGATCGCGCGTTCGGTTAGCGGTTTATCCTTCGACCGGCCCATCGTACTTTCTTGCAGATACAGATCACAGATTTACCGGACAATTTTATAACGGCTCGGCTCTCTTGGGCCAGCGGTATTCGCCGGTGAGCAAGATATGAGCCCATCCCAGCGGCGAGATGTGCGCAAGCAATTCAGGCGGAACATCGAGACCATCCCGGCTGCGCAGGTCGACAGCCTTACCAAGGTGGAGCGTGTTCCAGTAGATGATAATGGCCGCGAGCAGATTGAGCCCCGCGATCCGATAATGCTGGCCTTCGCTGGTCCGATCCCGGATCTCGCCCTGGCGGCCGATGCGCAGCGCATTCTTGAGGGCGTGATGCGCCTCGCCTTTGTTGAGGCCGATCTGTGCCCGCCGCTGCATGTCCGCATCAAGAATCCAGTCGATCAGGAACAACGTCCGCTCGACCCTGCCAACCTCGCGCAGCGCGAGGGCCAGATCGTTCTGCCGGGGATAGGACGCCAGTTTGCGGAGCAACTGGCTGGGGGTGATCCTGCCGCCGTTGACCGTTGCGACGCTGCGGAACAGATCGGGCCAGTTGGCTACGACGATGTCCTTGCGTATTTTACCGGCGACGAGTTTTCGTAGTTCGGTCGGCGTCGCCCTCGGATCGAACACGTAGAAGCGCCGGGAGGGCAGGTCGCGGATGCGCAGCACGAGCCGGCGATCGAGAAGTGCACTCAGTCCAAAAACATGGTCGGTATAGACCGCCGTATCGGCAAACTGTTCCGTCACCTGTCTGCCGGCCTCGTTCATCAACAGGCCGTCCAGAATATAGGGAGCCTCGCTCACCGTGGCCGGGATGGTCTGCGAGGCGAAGGGTGCGAACTGGTCGCTGACATGGGTATAGGCCTTGAGACCCGGTTCCGATCCATACTTGGCATTGATCGTATTCATCGCCTCGCCCTGCCGTGCGGTCGGGAAAAACTGGCCATCGCTGGACGCGCTGGCGCCCATGCCCCAGTGCGCTGCCATAGACAGTTTGCCCTGGGCGGCGACAACCATGGCCAAAGCCTGGTTCATGGCCTCGCTTTCCACGTGCCAGCGGGCAAGCCGTGACAGTTTCCAATAATCATGAGTGTTCGAAGCCTCGGCCATCTTGCGCAAGCCGAGATTCAGGCCTTCGGCGAGCAGGACGTTGAGCAGGCCTATGTTGTCCTCGCACGGTGCGCCGGTTCGCAGGTGAGTGAAAGCCTCCGTGAAGCCGATCTCCGCATCGACCTCGATGAGGATGTCCGTTATTCTGGCCGGAGGCAGACGGCGATAAAGGTCGAGGATGAGTTCCTCGGCTTCATCCGGGACAGCGGCGCTGAGCCGATCGATCCGAAGTTCACCGTCCTCGATGCTTCCGTGGGGGATCGTGCCGTTACGGGCGGCGGCTCCGAGCCGCTTCAGGCCCTCTTCCAGTCGCCTCGTTCGATCTTCAAGCCAGGCCTGAGGATCGCGTGGCAAGGTTAATCGACTCATTTGTTCCTGCGCCATCGCCAAGGGCAGCAGCACTTGCGTGATATCGCCGTAGCGTCGGGAATGCGCCAGCCACATGTCCCCGGACCGGAAGGCGTCACGCAAATGGAACAGAACAGCGACTTCCCGAAGGCGGCCATCCCCGGCATCTTGACCCTTGAGGTGCCGGCGCCATTTCGAATTGGGACGCAGAAAATCGATGCCAGGGTGAACTGTCGACCGCGCATCGCCGACTGCCATTGCCGCCGCAAGAAGCGGCTTTGCTATGGGGGCGCAACCAATCCTGAGGCATCGTAGCATACGTGGGGCATAGCGGCGGAAACGATGGTATCCGCGCCCGACATGGGCGAGCGGTTCTTCAGCCATTGTCGAACTCAACTGCGCTGCGATAGCCACCCAGTCGTCGAGCCTGGCCCATTCCGGCGATTGCGTCAGTGCCGTTTCTATCGGCACGCCATCGTTGCGGGCCTCTATCATGGCCGTTCCCAGCGTGGTGAACGCGCGCAGCGTATCGGTGACGGTTGTTCGGGCGTCGCCGATGCGGGCTTCGTGTACCTGTTTCGCTTCCCGCCAGGTTTTACCCACGATGCGGTCATGGGTTTCCACGACCGCATCGGCGATAGCCGCTTCCCATTCAATTACACAGGCGGCGAGGATAGCCAGGCGCCGGTTTACGCCGATATCGCGTACACCATCGGTGAAGTAACGTTCCCCCTGCCGGCGTAGCCGCGCAACCCGGTGGGTCGGAACCCCGGCCAGGCTCTCTACCGACAAACCTATGCCCTGCAGGAATTCAAGTCGGTCCAACAGGCGGTTCGCTGCCCTCGAGTTATGACCCACCTCGAATTTGCGCAACCAGACGAACCGGCTGACATTTCCGGGCATGGTCTCGGTCAGCAGCGTGTTCAGACGTTTACGCATGTCAGCATCAAGCCGACCGGCGATACGCGTTTCAATGTGGCCCTCCGCTGCAACCAGTGCATCAGCACATAATCGCTCGATCGTCGATGTCGCCGGAAGGATGATCTTCGTTTCGCGACAACGTGCTATGAAGCGGCGCGCCAGATCCTCATTCGAATGGGCCTGTTCGGCTTCTGCGACCAGCCACTGCCGAAAGGTTCGTGCATGAGGACCTCGCCCTGGAAACATGCGGTAGCCGTAGATGCGACGCAGCGCTTCCATGTGTTGCTGCCGGGTCTGACGGCGGACGGCATAGTGAACGAGCGCCTCACCCGGGATACCGAGCTGGGCACCCAAAAAGACCGAGATGGCCTGTGGGATCAGTTCGCCCGGAGCAAGGGCGCGTCCGGGATAGCGCAGCGCGCATAGCTGAAGGGCGAAGCCGATCCGGTTTTCCGCACGTCGCCTGCGCTCGATATGGATCAGATCATCGTCGGCCAGGATATAATGTCGCAATAGCGATGCTTCATCGGTCGGGAGGTCGAGCATTGCCGAGCGCTGGCGCGCCGTCAGGATGTGGCGTCTTGGCACAGGCGCATTGTCCCAGTTGATCAGAAGTCTGTTTTGGACAACATTGACCCCACGCAAATCAAGGCTTTTTAGGGCCTAAATCCAGAGGGGTTCAATTGGGACAACGCGCCGCCATCTATGCCCGTGTCTCGACTGCCGACCAATCGTGCGAGCGGCAACTGCGCGACCTTGCCGCCTTTGCCGAACGGGGCGGCTATGAAGTGGTTGAGGTCTTCCGCGAAACGGCCTCGGGGATGAAGGCCAACCGCTCGGCACGTAACCAGGTCATGAAGCTGGCCCAAGCGCGCCACATCGATGCGATCCTCGTTACCGAACTCAGTCGCTGGGGGCGTTCGACCCAGGACCTGCTCGATACACTCAACCGGCTGTCGGGCTGGCGCGTGTCGGTGGTCGCCATGAGCGGCATGACCTTCGAGGTCGATACGCCCCATGGACGGATGATGGCGACGATGCTGGCTGGCATCGCGCAGTTCGAGCGTGACATGCTCAGTGAGCGCGTCCGCTCCGGCCTCGCGGCAGCACGGGCGCGGGGACGCAAGCTCGGACGGCAAACGGGGGAGCGCCCGGCTCTGTTGCAAACATGGGGGACTGCCGAGCGGCGTCACCCTGTTGGGGGATCAGGCAGCATTGGCGAAATGCTGATTGAGCACGTCCATGGCCTCGGTCATGACCGAGGGGCCAATGCCAAATGATCTTTCGATCAGACGCACCTCTCCCCTGATCCCTGGCTGCAGGCACCATGCCCGGGCCTGCCCTTTGCGCAGGGCGCGCATGACCTCGAAGCCCTTGATCGTGGCATAGGCTGTCGGCATCGATTTGAAACCACGCACGGGCTTGATCAGCATCTTGAGCTTGCCATGATCGGCCTCGATCACGTTGTTCAGATATTTTACCTGCCGGTGTTCGGTTTCCTCGGCGAGCTTCCCTTCTCGTTTCAACTCGGCGATTGCGGCGCCGTAGCTTGGTGCCTTGTCGGTGTTGAGTTTCGTTGGCTTCTCCCAGTCCTTCAATCCGCGAAGGGCTTTGCCCAGAAAGCGCTTCGCGGCTTTGGCGCTGCGGGTCGACGAAAGGAAGAAGTCGATCGTGTCGCCCCGTTTGTCGACCGCCCGGTACAGGTAGGTCCATTTGCCCCGAACCCTGACGTAGGTCTCATCCAGACGCCAACTCGGATCAAAGCCCCGCCGCCAGAACCAGCGCAACCGCTTCTCCATCTCCGGCGCATAGCGCTGCACCCAGCGATAGATGGTCGTGTGATCGACATCGATGCCACGATCCGCCAGCATTTCCTCGAGATCACGGTAGCTGATGCCGTACCGGCAGTACCAGCGGACCGCCCATAGGATGACTTCTCCGGTAAAATGCCGCCCTTTGAAATCGTCCATCACAACCGACCTTACCAATCCAAGGGCCCAACCTTGGCAACCGCATCAGAGTTTGCAACAGAGCCCTCAAATATATAGAGAATGGCGCAGCAAAATCCGGGGTCGGCGAGCCAATGGCTACCTATGATTTTACGTGGATGTGGCAAGAGCTGGGCATCATCGGCCTCCGCAGGTGATGCCCTTGCACGCCGTTCCGGTATTGTTCGTCCTTAGCGTTGCTTGGCGTACCTCCCACGCTATGCCCTCACCTACTGGTTCCCCAAGGCGTTCGGCTTCAAGCTCGACGAGTTCTGGGGCAAGGTTGCCTTCTGGGGCTGGGTGATCGGCTACTGGGTCGCCTGGACGCCGATCTACGTGGTGGGCCTGATGGGCGAGCCGCGACGCGTGCACCACTTCGACGACATCAGCATCCAGCCCTATTTCGTGATCGCCGCGATCGGCGCGGTGATCATCCTGGTCGGTATCCTCGGCTTCGTGATGAGCATCGTGATCGGCTTCGTGAAGCGCAAGCAGCTCGCGGATGTGACGGGCGACCCGTGGAACGGCCGGACCCTGGAATGGTCGACCAGTTCGCCGCCCCCGGCCTACAACTTCGCGATCACGCCCGTCGTCCATGACCTCGATGCCTGGTATGACATGAAGGCACGAGGCTATGAGCGGCCGGCGGACGGCTTCCGCCCGATCCACATGCCGCGCAACACGGGCAGCGGCGTGATCCTTGCGGGCCTCGCTCTCGCGCTCGGCTTCGGCATGGTCTGGTACATGTGGTGGCTGGCTGCGCTCAGCTTCGCGGGGCTGCTCATCGTGGCCGTCGGTCACACCTTCAACTTCAAGCGCGACTACTTCATCCCCGCGGACGAAGTGACCCGCACAGAGAGGGAGCGGCGGCAGCTGCTCGCCGCCGGAGCCTGACATGACCGACCACGTACTTGGGCCTCGCCAGGCGAGCACGACCTGGCATCTCGCCGAACAGGAAGACCATGATCACGGCGGCAACGGCGCCACCGTGCTCGGCTTCTGGATCTACCTGATGAGCGACGCGCTCATCTTCGCCTCGCTGTTCGCGATGTTCGGGGTGGTGAGCACTAGCTACGCCGGTGGTCCCGTACCGCGCGAGATCTTCGACCTGAAGCTCGTCGCGTTGAACACCGCCTTCCTGCTCGCCTCCTCGATCACCTTCGGCGAGGCGATGCCGCACATGGAAGCGGGCCGCGTCGGGCCGACCCGCTTCTGGCTCGCGATCACCGGATTGCTCGGCCTCGCCTTCGTCGGCGTCGAACTCTACGAGTTCTCGCACCTCATCGCAGAGGGTGCAGGGCCGCAGCGCAGCGCCTTTCTGTCAGCTTTCTTCACACTGGTGGGCACGCATGGCGCCCATGTGACGGTGGGCCTGATCTGGATCGCCGCCTCGCTGGTCCAGATCGGTCAGCACGGCCTCATCCAGCCGATGAAGCGCCGGCTCATCTGCCTGTCGATGTTCTGGCACTTCCTCGACATCATCTGGATCGGGGTCTTCACCTTCGTCTATCTGTATGGAGTGATCCGTTGAGCACCGAAGCCTACGACGCCGCGCTCCACGCGCACGGCGACACGCACGGGCATGGCAGCCGGCTCGGCTACCGGATCGGGTCGCTGCTGGCGATCGTGCTCACCGTTGTCCCGTTCTGGCTGGTGATGTCACAGTCCGGCCCCGCACCCGGCTGGATCGCGGCGGTGATCTTTGCTCTCGCGCTGATCCAGATCGTCGTTCACGTGGTCTGCTTCCTTCACCTCGACACCCGGTCCGAGGGCGGTTGGACGCTTCTGGCGTTCCTGTTCACGGCCGTGATCGTCATCATCACAATTGGCGGATCGATCTGGGTCATGTTCCATCTCAACACAAACATGATGCCGATGCCTGGCGGGCAGATTGGACCGGTTCGCTAGCAGCGCGGGATTGCCCGGTGAGCGAGCTGCGCCGGTCCGCGAAAGGGCGATGGCTGCTGGCCGGCCTGGCCTTCGCCGGGCTCCTCCTGTTCACCGCTCTCGGCATCTGGCAGGTTGAGCGGCGCACGTGGAAGCTCGCCCTTATCGAGGCGGTGGATGAAAGGATCCACGCTCCTCCAGTCACGGCGCCGTCGTTGTCCGACTGGCGCCGACGGCCCGCATCAGATTGGCAGTATCGCCACGTCATGATCGTCGGGCGTTTCCAGCACGACCGCGAGACGCTGGTGCAGGCCGTGACCGAACAGGGTAACGGTTTCTGGGTTCTAACTCCCGTCGTGACACCCAATGGCGTCACCGTTCTCGTCAATCGAGGGTTCGTCCCACCTGAACGCGCAGATCGCCGGACCAGAGCGGCCGCGCTGCCACTCGGGCCTGCGCGCGTGGCGGGGCTCCTTCGCCTCAGCGAGCCGGGCGGTCGCGTCCTCAGACCGAACAGACCAGCGGAAGATCGGTGGTACTCGCGCGATGTTGCGGCGATCGCCGCTCGACGCGGCCTGACGGCTGTGATGCCGTACTTCATCGATGCAGACGCGACGCCGATCGCGGGCAGCTGGCCGTCAGGTGGCATGACCGTGGTGTCGTTTCCGAACAATCACCTCGTTTACGCACTCACCTGGTTCAGCTTGGCGATCCTCTGCGGCTACGCACTTGTGCTGGTTCGCCGGCGCTGAGGCTGGTCGAAGCTCATGCCGCCAGCTGACTAGCTCGTCGCGCAATCTGGATCGCTATTCGCCGATGACTTCGCTTTGTCGGCTGGAGATCAGGGTTCCCCGATGCAGCGCGGTCACCCGCTTCACCTGGGCAATGCTGCACCCCGCCAGCTCGGCGGTGCGCGCGATGCTCATGCCCGCGTGGCGTAGGCCGACGATGCGCTTGTGTAGTGCCGTGTCCGGCTTGCGGCCGTTATACCGCCCTGCCCGCCTGGCGATCTCGATCCCCTCGCGTTGACGCTCGCGCCGCGTCTCGTAATCGTCCCGCGCGGTCTGAAGCGCGACGCGTAGCAGCATGTCCTGCACTGCTTCGAGCACGATGCGCGCGACGCCCGCGCTGTCCGCGACAAGGTCGGACAGGTCGACGATCCCCGGTACCGCCAGGTGTACAGCGCCGCCGCGGCGAGCAGCGCGGCCGCGAAGCACGGCGCAGCCCGGCCAAGGGCGGCATGGAACTGCGCGAAGAACCCCACGACCAACGCGACCGACAGGCACAGCGCGGCAGAGAAGGGATCGAGGACCAGCCGGCCGACCGCCAGCGTCTCCGGCCCCTTGATCATGATGTCGGAATATTCGAAGCCGTTGCGCTTGAGCGAGCGGAGCAGCGCGTCGGTATAGTCGTCCATCTCGAAGCGATCGTGCTTCTTGAAGTCGGCGATCGTTTCCGGCTTCTGCTGGAGGATCACGAACCAGTCGCTGTTCTCGAGGGCGGCTATGGACCCGGCCGACTTGTAGTAGTCGTTGAGCGACTGCGTGGCCGTCACCAACGAGGCGCCATACTTGCGGCACGTGCGGGCGTAGGTTTCGATGAAATCGGCCATCGCCCCACCGCGAAGCATCTGCCAGGCCTCGTCCAGGAGCAGCGCCTTGGGAATCGAGCGGTCGACCTTCCGCATCATCTGCTGCGACATGAACATGATCGCGGTCAGGACGACGCTGCGCAGTTCCTCGCGCGAGGACAGGTCGGACAGCTCGAACACCGTGAGCTGTGCCTGCAGCTCGAACGAGACCTCGCCCTGGAAGAATTTACCGTAGGTGCCCGCGCTCGAGAACGGCATCATCGCGATGGCGAGATGCGAGGCGAGCTCGTTGCCAGTCTCGTTGAGCGCGGCGATCCCCTCCCCGCTCAGCTGCTGGATGGCGAAGGCTGCCTGGGCATGGACGAACCAGTCATCACGGATGAACAAGCGTTCGATCCCCTGCGACCTCAGGTCCCTGGCGAAGAGCTCATGGCCATCTTCGGCCGCCTTGAACCAGGGATCGGAATGTTCGTGGAATACGGGTCCTGGGTAGCGGACATGGTCTCCGTGCTCGAACGCCCGGCGCTGATGGTCGAAGTGCTCCTGTGGCAGGATCCCGATCCGCAGTGCCTGGCGTGCGACCACGCGACCGCTGGCGGCAAGCTTGGCATCCTCGCTTGCGGTCAGTTCCTCGAGCCGGCTCATCCACGCGGTCTCGTCGACAAACCTGCTGCGCAGCATCCCCGGATCGATCGGCAGATTGCGCGCGCCCGACCGGATCAGATAGCCGCCGTAAAGCCGGTTCATGAACGGCGCGCCGGCGTGCCGCGGGATCTGGATGTCGAGGATGAACCCCTCCTCAAGGTGGATCGGCACGACCTGCACGTCCAAGGGAACGGCCGTGATACCGTCCTGGATCACCGTCTGGAGGCGCAGCGCCGTCTCGTCCGGATCGCCCGAAATCGGGCGGAAGCTCTCGAAGCGGCCGCCCTTCTCCTCGACGCCGACGATGATGCGGGCAGGGCCTCGGTTCAAAAACGCGACCACATCGTCCAGCAGCGGGATCTTCGCCTCCGGCTTGTCGAGGTTCACTTCCCGCTTGAAATCGAGCTCCTGCCCTTCCTGAAGGCTGCCCGCGGCAATCTCGGAGACGGTTATCGGGTCGAGCGTGCGACGACGCCGTTCCGGCTTGGCTGGTTCCGTCACGGTGATCCTGACCATCGCTCAACGGCTCTCCTGAAAGCGGCGTGCGAGGCGCGCCGACGCCCCGCTCTTGGCGGCGAGCCGCGCGCCGTAGCGCATGACGGTCTTGGGGTCGCGCCAGCGATAGGCTTGCATGATCGCGGGCAGGCTCTCGCCAGCGGCGAAATTGTCCTGCGCGACCCCGACCCTGATCGAGTGGCTGGAGACAGCCGCCACCCAGCGCTCCAGCTCGGCTTCGCTCATTGTGCCGAGCAGCTTCTTGTCGAACGCCGCGCGAATGAGGCGGCGGTAGATCAGGGTGATCGTGTTCGGGTGAAGAGCCCCCTCCCCCACCGACCGAACCCCTCCGTCGAAATAGGTCTCGACCCGCCGGAAAAGCGGCCCGGTCTTTATCCCTCCTGCCTGCCGCCACTCCTCGATCGCCTGCATGGTCGCCGGTGACAGATAGGCGAGCGCGCCGGCCCGTTCGCGGTCGGTCTTGCTCGTGCCTATGAACAGGGTTCCGGATCCATCGGGGTCGGGCCCCTCGATCGCCTCGCACAGGATCGCGACCAGCTCGGAGCGGCGGCAGCCGCTGTCGTACGCCACGCGCAGGAGCGCGCGATCGCGCGCGCCCAGCATGTCGCGCCGGGAGGCCTTGAGCAGATGGGCGAGACAGATTCCGGTCGCCGGGTCGTCGAGGTCGCTCACCTCACCCTTGAACCGGATACCCCGCGCCTGCCGCTGTCGCGTTCCCAGAAGCTTGCGCAAGCCCTTGAGCTCGAGCCGCACCAGCGGCGCCGCGGTTGGGTCCTCGAGCCCGGCCATGCGGTAGGCCCAGCCTATATTCACCAGATAGCGCTCGATCGTCGCGGGCGCCCGCCGCTTCAGCGGATTGCGCGGATCCTGTTCGACTCCCGACAGAGCCCGCAGATAGGCAGCGACCGCATCAGCGTCGGCCCGGGCGGTCGTCAGGCCACGCCGCCGGCACCACTGATCCCAGATTCTCAGGTCCGACAGGAAGGCGCGGATCGTGTTGACCGACCAGGCCCGGGCGGCGGCTGCGACCAACTGGGGGTCGGCAAGCCGCCGCGCCGGCGCGAGCGCCTCGACCTGCGCAACGACCTCGCTGATCGGCGCCGTCTCGGCACGAACCAGGCCAGGCTCAGCCATGGCTACGCGCGAAGCGCAGGGTCTCGTCGGTGCGAACGAGCTGCACGGCCCGCCAGGGGGCGGAGGCGGGCGCGTGCCGCGCATTGATGGCACCGGCCCGCTCGAGATAGCAGATGGCGCTGTTCATCCGGCGCGGCTCCCATCCCAGCGTTTCGGCGAGCTGCCGGGTGTCGACGGCCCGCTCCTCGCCTGTCACCATCCGGTTGGCGAGCGTGCGCGCGTCCTCGCTTGGGCTGAAGGGCATGAACGCCTCGTCGAAGTCCACAAACAGCGCCGGTTGCGGGGCATAGTGCCCGCTGATGTTCATCTCGCGCAGGTAACCGGCGTCCTTGAGGTCGAGCAGCCCGATCCGCAGGTCATCGGCAGCGATGCCGAGAGCCGCCGGCAGATCGGCGAGGGTCACGATGGGGTCGACGGCCGTCGCGTTCGCGCTGGTCTCCACAATGTGCTTGCCGATCGCGATCGCGGCGGGGGACCAGCCTTCGAGCCCACTCGGAGCCTTCTGCACGTAACGCGGCGCGTCCCCGAGTGGTGGCTTGCGGCTCACACCATGCAGCCGGTCCACCAGGCCCTTGAGGTCCGCCTCACTGGCGGGATCGATCTTGAGGAACAGCATCGCCTGGAGGTAGGGCGAGAGCTTCGCGGGATCGAGGTCGACGACCAGCGGCACGAACCGGCTCTTGCCGCCGACCTGCTGGACGAGGCCGACGTCGATCTCCTTGGCCACCCATGGCTTGGTGATCGACGTCTCGGTCAACACCACGACGAAGTGGGTCATCGCGCCGAGGCCCTCCTCCATCTTCTGCCGCAGGCTGTCGCCGGGCTCGATCTCCCACTCGTCGAACCAGACGTCGACGCCGTTCGCCATGAGATACTCGGCGACTGGACGGACCCGGTCCTTGTCCTCGCTGGCGTGGGCCAGATAGATTTTCGGGTGCTTTGCCCCGTCGGCGGCATTCATGACCTGAACATCTCCCGGGTCGACACCCAGACGCTTTTCGAGAAGACGCGCGAAGGCGGGCGACCCGGTCGTGCGGATCGCAACCCTGTTCCCCGACAATCGATCGACGAACACATTGGCGTGACTACCAGTCTCGGGATCGACGATCGAGGCAGCGGCGCCCCTCGCCTTCTCCTCGAGCGCCTGCATCCCGAGCTCGATCGCCTTGGCTTCAATGTCCGCGGCAAACTTGCGGGCGTCGAACGGCCTTCCATTGTGGGTCAACTTGATCATCCGCTGTTGCGCTGAACGTAGCGGCGCAGCTGGACCAGATCCTCGTCGGCAAGCAGGATGCCCATGGTGGGATAGTTGTCCTGGAGCGACTTGCGGACGCGGCCGTCGTGAACGCACGGGATCAGCAGGGCAAAGGCAGGATTGAAGCGGCGACGTTCCCAGCCCGCCGCCTCCTCGAGCTTCGCGGCGTTCCCGCCAAGGTCCGGCTTCTCCAGCAGCAGCCGCGCGAGCACGACCGAGTCCTCGACCGGATCATGTCCGGTGATCGCCGGGTCGCTGGCGATGAACAGCTCCACGGTGGTGCGCACCCGCGGCAGGTGCGGACCCAGCACGTGCGAGAGCGTGACGAGGCGATCCGCTTCCAGCTCGGCCAGCGCCGTCCCCAACGTCTTCCGGGTCTCGCCCGGGAACGCCTCGAGCAACGCATCGTCGAAGTGCGTCGGCAAACCCTTGGCGCTATGCTCGGCCATGTGGCGGCCGAGCCGCTGCGCAAGGTCACTCAGATGCTCGTACACGCCTCGTCTTCCCTGTTACGCCCCGGTGTCGAGGCCCGCCGGCGTACGGACAGCCGGCTCCTAATCCTTACCGGCATATAGAAGCTTCAACAATGGGGTGTTGATAAGGGTCCATTATCAACACTGTGCGTACCGACACGCTAGACCAAACACTGCCCTTGCGTCTACTATCTGCCCGATGGCCGTACCCGTTCCCGATCTTTCGATACCCAGCTGGACGGGCTCGCTCGCGCACGAACTCGAGACCACAGCAGCCGCCGTCGCCAGCCTGGATGCATGGATTTCCGCCACGAGCTGCCGATCCGCCTGGGTGCGCCGGGCCGCGTGGAGCGGCTATGCCGAAGCGCTGCATGGACAAGGAGCAGAAATCGACGAAATCGACATTTTCGGCCAGGCCTGCGGGCTTCCCTTGCCCTCCCGGACGCGGCAGCCGACCGTCGGCGACGACCTGTCCCAGCTCACAGAATGGCAAGCGAACCTTCGCGTGACCCCCCGTCGCCACTGGCGGGAGGCCCTGCCCTTCACGTTCGATCCCCCTTCCGACTGGGGCACAAGGCCGGTGCTGTTGCGCGCGCTCGAGCTGACCGCCCGCCACGCGCGGGCCGATCGCACCAGCGCCCCCTGGCTCGCGATGCCGATGCTCCTCAACGAGCTTGGCGCGACACGCAACACGCTGCCCAATCTGGTATGCGCCGACAAAGCACTGCGGCTGCAGCCCGGCGATCGTGAGGCGATCGTGAGGCGTTACCTGAAGCAGCTGCGCCGCGCCGCCGAAACCGGCCTGCAGCGGCTCAAGGCGATCGAAGAAGACCGCCTGCGCGCGGCCGATGCCCTATCGCGCGCGCGCCGGCCTGGCTCGCTCTTGCGGGTCCTCGCGCTCGCCCAGGTCCAGCCGGTGCTGAGCCCCCGTGCCGTGGCGATCCGGCTTCGGCTGACCATCTCCGGAGCCGGCAAGCTGCTGGCGCGCGCCGCAGCCTCCGGCCTGCTTGTCGAGGTGAGCGGGCGCCAGAGCTGGCGTGCCTACCTCCCCCCGGACCTTGCCCAGTCCTTCGGCTTCGTGCCGGCCCGCCGGGGGCGTCCGCTCGCCCCTCCCCCGCCGAGGCCGCCGCTCGATGCGGTGCTGTCCGACTTCGATGCCGAGATGCGTGCGATCGACGAGCGCCTCGCACGCCTGGGGCTCAGCACCACCGAAGGCGGGTGAGACGGATCCATGTCCGGTCAACTCGCCGGCCAGAAGCGATCCAGAATCTCGCCAAGCGCCTGCTCCGCATCGGCGCGGCTCGCGCCCGTCTTGGGAAGCAAGGTCAGGGTCACTCCGGCTCGGCCGTGGCCGTTGACGCGGAGGATCTCTGTCCCGCCACTCGTCTTGACGGTGCTCGACACCTTTCCTATCCTCTTGGGGGAGCCTGTCTTCTTGGGGGCTTCGGCGGCCGCGGCGAGCATCCGCACCACGTCTGCGGGGGCTTGCGGAACCGATTCCCCGCTCGCGCGCGCGTCTGCGATCCGGCGCCCTTCGGCGAGCACGCGCGAACGGCGATCCTCGGGCTTCAAAAGCGGCTTGATCTGCGTCACGTGCTTGATGCCGAGGTCATGAGGCGACGCGAACGCGGCGATGATCTCGGCCGGCAGGCGCGCCATGTCGAGATAGCGGCTGAGCCAGCTCGCCGTGACGTTGATGCGCTCCGCCATCTCCTGCTGCTTCCCGCCGTAATAGGCGTCCAGGGCGCGGAGATAGTCGCGAGCCCGCTCGAAGTCCGAGATATCTTCGCGCGCGCGGTTCTCGATATCGGATAGCCGGAAAGCCTCCTCGTCGGTGAGTTCGCGGATTTCGACGAGAAAGCGGAACTCGGGATAGTTGTGGCTGCGCAGCCAACTCACCGACCAGTGCCGCCGCGCGCCCGAGATCACCTCGAAGTCGTGATCAGGATCGTCCCGGACACGGTGTACCAGCGCCGGCATCTCCTGCTTGCCCTGCGCCTTGAGACTGTCGATCAGGTCGCGGCAACGCTCCTCTGAGAGTGCGGCATAGTCGCGGTTGTGCCCGTGCCACATCCGGCACCGGGCGGGGTCGACCAGCTCGGTCGCGCGGTTGACGAGCGCGCCGGTGGCCAGTTCAGCAAGTCGCGTGCTGCGTCCGGCGAGCACACCCATGCCAAGCCGTGACGGCCGCGCTGGCGGATCATCCGGGGCCTCGATCGCACCGGCCAGATTAGCCGCAAAACTACGGTTTTTCGCGCTCATGGTGCCTCTCCTTCACCCGAAATTGCACCGGTGCAATTTCCATCCGCGCTCATGCCAGTCCCTCCCGCCGCAGGCGGCCTTCGTGGCTCGGCCACATCGATCGGATATCCGTCTCGATCTCGGAATTCACGCCGTCGAGATACGTCAGACACCGGTCGCGCACAGACCTGCTCGTCGTCGGGCCCTCCAGTTCATAGACCGTCATCAACCGCGCGCTGGCGTTGTCGATCTCTGCCGAATCCTTAAGCGGCGTGCGAACCAGCGCATTGCCGTAGAGCTGCCCCATCAGTCCCATCAGCTCGCGCTGCATGGATTTGTTCTCGTCCACCTTCGACGCCACGAAGCGGAGGAAGGCGAGATCGGTGTTCATGCCGTGCTCAAGGAGAACCTGCATCGTCTCATCGAGCATCGCGAGATAAGCGGCGGTCGAAGAGAAATCCATGACGGTGGGGGGCACCGGCACGACCAGAGCGTTGGCGGCCCGCAGCACCGAAAGCGAGATCGCGCCAAGCGCCGGGGGCGGATCGATCACAACCACGTCGTAGCGGTCCGCAACCGAAGCGATGCCCTGTTGCAGCCGATCCAGCAGGGTCCCCTGCCCCCGCGCCATTCTGGCCGCGAGTTCGTACTCCGACTGGAAAAGCCGCAGATTGGCCGGAATTAGGTCGAGACCGTCGAAATGCGTGGCGCGAATGGCATATTCGAGGCTGACCAGCTCGTCCTGTCGCAGGAACGGATAGAGCGTGTTCTCCTCCTGAAGGTCGAGGTCAGGGACGTAGCCGAACAAGGTCGTTGCCGACGCCTGGCTGTCGCAGTCGATCAGGAGCACCCGGTAGCCCCGGATCGCCAGGAACTGGGCCAAATGCACCGAAATCGTCGACTTGCCCACTCCGCCCTTGAAGTTCTGGACGGCAACCACGGCGCAGGGATCGTCCGCCGCGCGCCAGGGGCGCGTGCCGAACACCCCGCGCATGTCGTTCAGCTGTGCCAGCGTATAACCGACCCTGCGGTTCGTCTCGGTGCGCCCTGGTTCAGGCAGGCGACCATCCTTCTCAGCCTAGCGTATCGCCGCCGGCGTACGTCCCACCAGATCAGCCGCCTTTCCGATCGTGAAGATCGGTTCGCGTCGCTCGTCGGCACGCTTGCTCTGCGCGCCATCCCGCAGCTTCTCAAGGATGTTCGAGCATCGCTCGGCGAGCGCGCTGATTCGGGTCTGATCCGGTCTAACCCGCGCAATTGCGGTCGCCATAGGCCGTCCTTTCGCTAGGAGAGCATGGCATGCCCCATTTGCACTTTTCCGTCAACGGTAGGCCACATTTCGAAAACAGGACTGCCCGACTGCGGGGAGTGCTGCTCGCCTGACCCCTTGGGGGCTATGCGCCACCCGTCTAGATCGAAATTGCACCGGTGCAATTTCAGCTCGGCCGGCCCTTTCGCGCGACATAGCTCTCGCAAAAACCCTGCCACGACTTCTGCAGCTTGGCGCCGCTCAGCTTGGCAAGGCGATCGCCCATATGCCCGCGATAAGCCTCGGCAATGAGATCCACGTCCCATCCCCCGCCATGGGAGCGACCGATCGCCAGGAACTCCTCGGCTCCCGACCAACGCAGCGAGCCGGAAGGGAAGCTTGCGAACTTCGCGCGCGGCCGCTCCGCGTCGGCCGACCTCATCCGCCCCGCGGCCTGACGCATCAGGTCCGAGACGGCAGCCGGCCGCGCGTTCGAGCCAGCGTCATTCGCTTGGCCGGCCGCACCACCAGTTTCGTCCGTCGCTATCCCCACGACGACAGGCAGCCGGACCTGGGGCTGACCTGGCGCGGCGGCTCAGCGACCGCGATTGTCTCGACCGCACCCTCGCGGCGCGCGCGCCGGCCCGCCGAGTGCCGCTCCAGCCCTTCCACCGTCCCGATCTGCGCGGGTGCGTCCTATGCCTCGAAACGGAACTCGACTTCGGCCACGGCTCTCCCCTGCCGCGTCTCCTTCCACTCAACCC
Organism: Sphingomonas sp. TX0543; assembly: GCF_048565505.1. Taxonomy (NCBI): domain Bacteria; kingdom Pseudomonadati; phylum Pseudomonadota; class Alphaproteobacteria; order Sphingomonadales; family Sphingomonadaceae; genus Sphingomonas; species Sphingomonas sp. TX0543. The sequence goes on along the minus strand of NZ_JBLZUS010000004.1, from coordinate 308,133 downwards.
GGAAGTGCGCGAGCTGGTCGATCTCACTCTTCGCCGTCTGAAACACCTTGCGGCGCAATTGCGCGAAATCCTTATATACGTCCGGAGCTATGCCGAGTGCAGCGCGAAGCGCAGTGATATCGCAGCGCCAGGTCAGCTGTCGCTGGTGGATACGCAGCGCGCCGATCTCGTAAAGCTTAAGGGCGTAGCTCGATCGGAACCCGAGCACGGCCTGTCTATTCAGGACCGCGTATGTTTCCGACTCCTGAATTAGCTTGCGTGCGTCTGCAGTGAACTCCCATTCGATCCAACCGCTCTCCACGCCGCCACTCCGCGCGTAGACTAAGATATAGTCGTGATCCTCCGAGAAGTGGCGAGCTGTTGACTTAGGTGAGTAGTTCTTGCGCCAGATCATAGTAGACAGAAAAGAGGCGCGCCCGAACACCTCGTCCATGATGACTTTCAGGTAGTGCCCCTCATTGTCGTCGATCGACACCCAAATGCTGCCGTCCTCGTTCAGCAGCTCGCGCAGCAGCTCCAGCCGCGGCCAGATCATCGCCAGCCATTGGCTGTGCTCCAGATTTTCGTCGTAATGCTCGAACGCGCTGCGGGTATTGTATGGCGGATCGATATAGATGCACTTCAGTTGCCCGCGATAATAGGGCAGCAGGCTCTTGAGCGCCTCCAGATTGTCTCCGTGGATCAGCATGTTGCCGCTGCCGGGCGCACCCGCGGAAAGCGCTGCGTCGCGCTCCAGCAGGCGGTACGGTACGGCATCGGCCGCCTTCACGTCGCGGTCGCGTGTTAGCCAGTGCAGGATCGGCATTGTTTCCCCTTCAGCCGCTTCCTTGCCGTCCTGAATGAAATCTGGCAAGGTCGCGCGTGAAAAGGTTCAAGGGGCTTTGTCTTGGCGCAGGATGGTGCAGTGCTGACGCAGATCGGCGACCTAGCCGATGCCGGCGAGCGGATGATCGAGCGCCTCCGACGCAAGGCGTTTCTGCCCGAGAGCCGCAAGGGCCTCAATGTGCGCTTCGGCATCGCCGAGGCGGCGCAGTTGCTCGGCTGCTCCACCAACCGCATCCGCATGGCGGAGGATGACGGGCGGCTCCCCCCTGCCCCGGCTTCCGAAAGCGGACGCCGGCTGGGCTACACGGTCGAGGAAATGCTGCGGATGCGCGAGGTGCTGGGCGCCTCCCCTGTCCGCGCGCCGCTCGACGTGCCGGCGATCATCGCGGTGCAGAACTTCAAGGGCGGCGTCGGCAAGTCGACCGTTACCACGCACCTCGCGCACTATTTCGCGGTGCAGGGCTATCGCGTGCTGGTGGTCGATTGCGACAGCCAGGCGACGACGACGACGCTGTTCGGCTTCAACCCGCACTTCAACATCAAGCGCGACGAGACGCTCTACCCCTATCTCTCGATCGACCCGACCCAGGCGGACCTGCTCTACGCGGTGAAGCGGACGCCATGGCCGAACGTGGACCTGATCCCGTCCAACCTCGAGCTGTTCGACGTGGAGTATGAGCTCGCCGCGGCGGGCAGCGACGGCGGATCGGTACTGGCGGCACGCTTCCGTAAGCTGAAGCGCGGTTTGTCGGATCTCGCGCGCGACTATGACATCGTTCTGCTCGACCCGCCCCCTGCCCTCGGCACGATCAGCCTGGCAGTGATGCAGGCGGCAAACGCTCTGCTGGTGCCGCTGGCGGCGACGACGCCGGATTTCTGCTCGACCGTGCAGTTCCTGTCGATGATGGATCAGGTGCTGCACCAGCTGACCGGGGCCGGCATCGAGGTCGATTACCAATTTGTCCGGCTGATCTGCTCCAAGTTCGACGGCAACGATCCCAGCCACGCCATGGTGCGCGCGATCATGGAGCAGAGCTTCGGCCCTGCCCTCCTTCCCGTTCCGATCCTAGAGTCGGCCGAGATCAGCCACGCGGCGATGCGAATGATGACCGTGTATGAGCTGGAAAAGCCGATCGGCACGCCCAAGACGCACAAGCGCAGCCGCGCCAATCTGGACGAGGCGCTTAGGCAGGTGGAGCAGCTGGTCCGCCAGGGCTGGGGGCGGGTCGAACCGGCTAGCGAGGAGGCGGTTATTCATGCCGCGGCCTAACCTTTCCTATTGCACAATGTCCTGCTTACGTTCTGCGAGGGAGGTGCGGCATGGCGCGTAAGCAATCGGACTATCTGGCGGCGCTGCTCGCGGACGACACGGCCGAGCGAGGCGAGGCCCCCTCCCCTGCAGCAGCGCGCGAGGCTCAACCGGAGCGCCCACGGGCCACTACGCTGCTTGGTCGCGAGTCTGCGCTTGCGCGCGTCGCGAGCGGCGAGGTGCGGCAGGTCACGCAACTCCTTCTCGATCCCGCCCGCGTGCGCATCTGGCCCGGCAACGCTCGCACGTACGCGCACCTCTCAGAGGAGAATTGCCGCGAGCTGATCGACTCGATCGTCGCCGAGGGAGGGCAGAAGGTGCCCGCGGTGGTACGGCGCGTCGACGGCGATGCCGATTATGAGTTCGAAGTGATCGCCGGCACGCGGCGGCACTGGTCGATCAGCTGGCTGCGCTCGCACAGTTATCCTGACATGCAGTTCGTGGCACAGGTCGCCAGCCTCGACGACGAGGCCGCGTTCCGGCTCGCGGATCTCGAGAACCGCGCGCGCGCCGACGTGTCCGACCTGGAGCGGGCGCGCAATTACCTCGACGCGCTGAAGGCACACTACGGCAACCACCAGACGCGGATGGCCGAGCGGCTGAAGCTCTCAAAGGGCTGGCTGTCCAAGATGCTCAAGGTCGCAACGATCCCCGAGGTGGTGATCTCAGCTTTCGCGTCCCCGGGCGACGTGCAGCTGAAGCCGGCCTATTCGCTCGCCCAGGCGCTCGACGACAAGAATACGGGCAAGGCGATCACCGCCATGGCGCGGCAGGTCGCCAAGGAACAGGCGGCGCGGCGCGAAGCGGGTGACCTTCCCTACCCTGCCGCGGACGTGCTGCGGCGGCTGCTCGACGCGCCGAAGCTCATGGCGGGCGAGGAGAAGCCAGAGCCGTACCGCTACGCCACCAAGTACGGTCGCACGGCCCTGACGGTGCAATCGGCCAACCGGCAGGGCGTGACGATCCGCTTGCACGCGGGATCGGGCGCCGACACGGACGAGCTTGTGACCGCCTTGCGCGACGCGCTCGCCCACCTCGAGGCAACCGGGAAGGGACTCCAGCGCTGATGTTTCCCCGGGAAACACGCAGGGGCAGAGCATCGGTTTTGTAAACCGCTGGTCGATGTTTCCCCGGGAAACATCGCGTGACGCGCGCGCGCCGCGAGGCGGTTTCCGAACAGTTCGAGCTGTTCCTACCCTATCTCGCCGACCTGCCCTTGCGTGACCAGCGCGAGATGATGGAGCGGCCATTCTTCAGCCTAGCCAAGTCGAAGCGGGTGAAGCCGATTGACTACCGATCGCCGGACGGCAAGCTGTGGGTCCACGTCTCGGCCAATCCTGATTACGGCATGGCGACGATCTGGGACGCGGACATCCTGATCTACTGCGCCTCGATGCTCGCCGACATGGCGCGCCGCGGCGTCAACGACGTGCCGCGCAAGCTCCACCTGATGCCCTACGACCTGCTGCGCGCGATCGGGCGGCAGCCGACCGGGCGCGCCTACGAGCTGCTCGGCCAGGCACTCGACCGGCTGGTGTCGACCACGGTCAAGACCAACATTCGCGCTGATAACCGCCGTGAGGCGACGTTCAGCTGGCTCGATGGCTGGACGCAGCTGGTCGACGAGAAGACCGAGCGCTCGCGCGGTATGACCATCGAGCTATCGAACTGGTTCTGGGAGGGCGTGATGATGACCGGCGGCGTGCTGTCGATCGACCGCGCCTATTTCGACATCACCGGCGGGCGCGAGCGCTGGCTGTACAAGGTCGCGCGCAAACACGCGGGCGGCGCCGGCGAGACTGGCTTTGCCATTTCCATGCCGACGCTGTTCGAGAAGTCGGGCGCCGAGGGGCAGTACCGCCGCTTCAAGTTCGAGATCGCCAAGATCGCCGAGCGCGACGAGCTGCCCGGCTATGCGCTGTTGATTGAGCAGCCCGAGGGCAAGCGCGAGCCCGCGCTGCGCATGCGTCGGAGAAGCGAGGGCGAAACGAAGGCACTGCTGTCAGCCAAAACGACGAAAGCAGGCAAGGCATCCTCCCCCGCACCGCAGGCCGATGCCGTTGCGGAGCCTGCGGCCGAACCCGGCGTCGATGCCGCAGCGCTGATCCGCCGCAGCGTGAAAAGCCTTTCCACCCGCTCGACCTTCGGCGAGATCACCGACGCCACGCTGGCAACGCTGCGCGCCGAATGCCCGGGCTGGGACTATCAAACACTCCACGCAGACTTCCGCACCTGGATCGAAGCGGACGCAGGCCGAACCCCGGTGAGCTACCAGAACGCCTTCATCGGCTATGTCCGGCGCTTTGATGCAAAGAACCGACATACGCTGCGGTAACGAGGTCACCTCCGAGTCATGGCTACCGAGTGGGACGGCGTCGGCAAGCGCGGAGTTCTGCGTCCGAACATCGAGCAGCAACGCGATATTTGGCAAACGCGGCACGGAGCTACAACTGAACGACGGTTGTTGGAATGGCCCGGACAACGCCGGCGCTCGCCAACACTTCTTGGCCGGGCGGCACATCCGGCTTCGCGCCGCTGCATCAGGTGGCGCATGGCTATGGACCGTCATCCGTAACGATGGCTCTGATCACACGGGGCGCTTGGCGGAGCCTGCGCGAACTTTCACGCCGTCATCCGTGGCCGCGTCGGTGATCTGGAGGCAAAAAGCGGACTCCGCCTGCCACGACTGGCACCCATGCTAGAGACCTCCGGGGATTGATAGTTCCCGGTGCCCGGAATGTACGGTGGTTTCCGCTACAGCCTGGATTTGCAGGGCGCCGAACTGATCCTGGTGGGCGAGAGCTGTTGCCGCGTCGTGGAGGTATCCAAAGAGCGGCAAGAGGTCGACGTCCATTGCAGCAGACTGGTCCCGCAAAAGCCGCGTTCCACGGGCATCGAGATTATCCGCAAGGACGATGGCGTTCCGGATGTATCGCGTGGCGAGTGACTGATCCTCCCTACGGCCTCGTCGCGCACCGCAGACCCGGACAATTTGAACGTCGCCGGCGCAACGCCATCACAAACTGATTCAATCAGAGCGCTCATTTCCCACCCGTCCGTCGATCATCGATACTCCGGGAACGCTCATCGACACTCCCGGAACGGCGAGGCGATACATCGGGAACGCGAGCAATGATCCTTCAGGAACGCTGCAACGATACTCCGGGAACGCACCTTCCATAACGAATCGTGGAAAGTCGCTGACTTGAGCAGCTACAGCGGCACCCTTAACCTCTTAACCTCTCATTGAACCCTCTAACCCCGCGAGATGCTTTTCTTTGAATTTTGGAGATTCAGAAAGGCAGGCTCTGGGGTCGCATTTCACCCCCAGTGCCGTGCGCTAGCGTAAATCGTCAGGACCGGGCAGCGACTTGCTTGATCCAGGCCCCAGTCAGTGCAGTGGCGCGGTGACGAAGGACGGGTGGGGTGATATCGGCGTCTTCAACGAACCGTGTCCATGACTCGCAGCTCGTCGATCGCACCGGCGCGGCCAACTAAGCGGATGCCGGCTATTCAGTTGGTCTTTCATCAACCCTCTTACCAACTGCAATCTCGAGAGCTTGCTTCAGCAACATGACCGGATCGACTCCGATAGCCAGTGCCACGGCAACATACTCGTCAACGCCAAGCAGGCGCTCGCCGGTTTCATACCGCGACACGTAAGCCTGTTGCCAACTAAGCCGCCCAGCGAGATCGACCTGCCGCAGCTTCGCATCCCGGCGTGCCTTTGTGAGCAGGTGCACGATGCGACCATGCAGGTCAGACGAGGCAGGAGAACGCATTTCAGGCATCTACCATTTGCCTAGTATACGTAAAGCGTATATCGCGTGACTAGCTTTTTGCGAGCGTGATCCGATGGAAAACGACCGAAATGCTAAAAGATGTGCATTGGCGGACAGGAAAGAGTCCGTGCCGGTGCTGGATCGCTTCGTCGCTCGCCTGGAGGTCAGCCGGACCTACCCATGTCCGGTCGTCAGCATCCTAACCTTCTGGGCCGGGCTGATCGCGCTCACCGTCGTCGACAAGGTGACCGGAACGACGCCTGTGGTGGCGAGCCGCCTCTATGCGGTCGCGTGGGCGCTGGTAGTAGGCCTGGAACTCGGCCGCGATGTTTGGGTCCAACGGCACCGATATGCGTCACCTCGCTGGCTACAAGCTGTGGATGCGGCCGTGGGCCACGAGGTGACCGTCCATGCGCTGGCCGCGCTGATCAGGCAGCATGAGCACGTGTTGGATTACGTGGTCACCCGCTCCGATCTGAGATTCGAGGTTCAGGCAGAGCGAGTCCGACGGAGAGAAGCTGCTCGGCGAGCGGAAGGGTTTCGTCTTGTCGAAGCACCGGTGATCGATGCCGCCCAGGTCGCGCGCGACGAGGAACGACGCCGTCGAGCTCGCGAGCGGCGTGCCGCCAGGCAGGGCAGGGCGCCTGCGTGACCGGCTCTAAGCCGGAAACAGGCGGGGATCTGGTCGGCGTGACGATCTTCGGCGGGATCGCGCACTTTCCCAGCCGGGCTGGCGAACGGGTTCGCCATCTCGCCGATCTCGATCCGACACTGGTCGCCGTGCTGCTCACCGCGGCCGAGGCGAGTGATTTGTTCACCTGCCCGGATCCGAATGGGGCTGCATCATTCCGCCCTGACGCTCGCACGTACAGCATCCGCCTCGTCCATGGCGGTCACTCGCGGCTGCTGACGGTGCCTGAGCCGTTCGAGGCACCGGAGCTGGCGCAACTGGTCCGGACCGTGCGCCGCTGCCTGTAGGGCAGGGGAGCGAGCAACCTTCCCGTTTTCCCGTGCCAATGACGTGATAGCATCCGCGCGCCGCCCGGTCAGTCCCGGCGGTGAGGCGTAGGAACCTCAGAGTCTCTCGGCCGGTCGACATGTTTGTCGGCCGGGTGGCTGTCGCGCATGTCCAGGGCTCCGCCTAAAGGCGGCAGCGCTCGCGCGAGAGCCCGGGTTCCTAACACCCGGCTTACGGGCCGGAGAACGCCTCCAGACGACGAGGAGGCAGTTATGGCAGGGTAGGGTGCATTTCAGGTCTTAGCGGCGCTCACAGCGGCTCTGGCGGGCATTCCGGCCATGGCGCAGCAGTCACCCGGTATTGCCGGCTTCCTCATCACCATCGGCGGCGATACCGACATGAAGACGAGCGGGTCGCTTCGGACCCGCCCGTCGCCGCAGGTCTTTCCGCTGCTCGACGACGCCGACGAGATCATCGGCTACCGCTTCTTCTCCGAAAAGATCACCGCCAACGGCTCGGCGACGGCCGAGCGCGCCCGCGATGCATTCGCGCAGGAATGCGCCGCCAAGGGCGGTCGGATCGAACCGGAAGACGGCGACGCGGCGCGCACCTTCCGTGATCGCGCGCTCGGTCGCAGGTTGCCGCCCCGGGGCGAGTCCAAGCACTTCTGGTCCGGCAGCTCGGCGGTGTGCTCGCGCGGCGCCGACCAGGTGCTCGGCGGCTTCGTCGCGATCACCTACGACACGACCGAAGTCGCTACCAAAGGCGACCTCGACAGCCGGCTGATGAGCCGCGTGTCGATGGTCCCGACCCGCACCGCGGTCTACGCCTACCGCCCCGACCAGATCCGTTCGGCGGCATGGTTCCAGCGCGCGCAGGACAGCTACGTCGCCGATCGCGAAGCCGAGCAGAAGCACCGCGAGACGTTTCGGCGTGAGCTCGCGATCGGCACCGTAACCAACTGCGGCACGGTCATCCAGATCCGCGGACCCATGGTCGAGATCGCGGTGCCTGCGACCAGGCTGACGCCCAACGGCAAGTCCACCTTCTGGTCGCGGCGCGACGCGCTGGCACCGACCTTCTCGACGCCCTGCACTTACGGACTCTGAGGGGTCGATCCGCCCAATTCGCATACGACTGAGACACTGAATGGAGCTCCATCATGACCCTCGACCTGAGCGACTTTAAACCGACGCCTCTGCCCTCCCATGAGACCCCGCCCTATGCGTCGGCGGACCCTTCTACGGACCTGCGGCTGATCTTTGCCGGCACCGACTGGAGCGAGCCCGGACATGGCGGTTATCCGACCCGAACCGCGGCGGGAGATTGGATGATCCGGGTCAAGCTGGACCTGCCTTACCCCATGCTCGCGAGCCTCGAAGCGAAGGCCGGGTCGCATGACATTGGCGAGCTCATCCGGGCCGCTCTCGTGATCGCTGGGTATGGCTCCGAATCCGACATCGTGGGCGCCAAGTCCGACCGCTACGTAACCCGCGATGAGCAGCGTGAACGGCTCGGAATGCCTGCGACGATGACGAGTTCGGAAGACGCCGGATGACCCATCAGTCCGGACACGAACGGCTGCGCTATGAAGCGGTTCTGAAGCCTCTCGAGTGGGAGCAGCGGATGCTTGTCGACGGTCGGCACGACCTGCGCCGGATCGTGACGGCGATGGCCTCCGACGGCATCGCGATCAGCGAGGAAGTGGCGCTCAAAGCCTGGCATCGGCTTTCCGAAGAAGAGCATTGCGCGACCTGGTACGGCCTAGGCAGTGACGACGAGATCCGGCGCAACCTGATGCCGCATCTGACGTTGAGACCCGTCGCCGAGCAGGACCGCTGACTGGCGTCCGTGACCTCCCGACAGACTGGATCACGCGACCCGATGAGCGAAGTCGAGCACCGGTATACCAGGACGGCTTTGGCCCTGATGCGCATGGCCATGGCGCTGCTCGATCGGGCAGGATGCACCCTTGCCGCCGCCCGGCTTCAGCACGCGATCGACACGGTCGAAGCCGTCCCGGGGAACGCGGCGATGCCGCTTCATTCAACTGAGTCGCCGGGTGCTGAATCCGACCATCATGACCATCAGCGTGGTGCTGGAATAGGGGAGGGTACAAGCTCATGACGAACGCCGTCACCCTTGGTATCTCGGGCTGGTTCACTGCGCACGGAACCCTCTACCATGAGGAGGGTCGCAGGCTCGACGAAATCACGCCGGAGGACTGGTTCAATCTCGTCGCTCATGCCTATGCGATCGACTTCTTTACGCGGCCCGACCCGGCGTTGCCGGCAGCCGACGCCCGCATCTTCCACCTCACCATCACCGCCGGCGAGCGGTCGCGCGAGCTGGCGATCAACGACCCGTTCGAAGCGCCGGAGTTGGCCTTGCTCATCCGGTTAGCGCGCCGCGCCATGCGGGATCGATTGGTGCAAAGGGTTGAAGCGATGGACGGGGAGACCCTCGCGGCCTTACGGGCAGTCTCGACAAGGTGAGCCGGTACTGATCCGACTGGCCGGCTTGTACGCCGGCCTGGTTGCCCCGCCGGACGCCGGATCAGCCCCGACCAGCCGAACAGCAGCAACATCCAGCGACCTGAGAAGTAGGGTTAGGGGGCACACCCGATGCACCCCGAAGGGGTGCAGAAAAGGGCAGATTTGCGTCGTTCCGGCCGCATGGTCCTATGCGGATACTGCGCCCGGACCATCTGGTCCGTCCTGGTCCACAGAGCGGATAGGGCAAGGAAACCCGCAGTTTTTGCTTGCGCTGCTCTGCACTTCCTCCTTGCGCGCTCCGTAGGCGCAATGCACACTCGCTACCGGGCAGAAGGGGTGTCCGCATGGCGCGCGTACCGATCACGGTGTACCTGCAACCCGACCAGCTCGCCGGCATTGAGCGCCGCGCGGGCCAGGTCGGCAAGACGCGCAGCGCCTGGGTAGCGGACACGCTGGTGCGCTCACTCGAAGACGAGCTGCTGCCGCTGGACGAGATCCTTCTCGACCAGCTGACCAAGGTCCGTGCCGGCCTGGAGGTCGTCGCGGAAGCGCAGGTCGGGCGTGGCCCCGACAGCAAGAAGGGTCTTGCCCAGTTGCGGCAACGACGGGCCGAGCTGGCGACCCGCATGCTGGCCGAAGCGCGTTCGAGACTGCGGCGATGACCGACGCTGGTCGCAGGCGCATCGACGTCTCGAGTGACGTCCACAGCCGGCTGGACGCCGAGTCCAAGCGGCGCAACATCCCCATCCGTGATCTCGTGGAACAGGCGGTCACCACCATGTTCGACAGGGAGGCCCAAGCGGCCTTGTCCGTGCGTCAACAGCGCGAGCGCCGCCATGCCGATCGGATGGAGGAACAGACCGCTCAAATCGGCGAGGTTACCCGTCGCGTCTCGGCCCTGATCGCCCAACAATCGAAGGACCTACCCGGCGCCTTGAACGCAGGTTTCGACGCGATCAAGACCACCATCAAGGAGACCGGCGGGACCGGACATCTCCGCGATTTGATCGCGAAGTTCCAGACCGACTTCACGGTCCTGTTCAAGGAAGCGCAGGGTGCTCTCGCCGTCTCCGTTGGCAATGTCACTAAAGCCGTCGAGGAGCAGGCAAAGGGCTTCGGAAAGCAGCTCGACCGGATTGAGAAGCGTCAGTCGGATACGCGTACAAAGCTTGGCGTAGGTGCCGCCCTTGGCATCGCCGGACTTGTTCTGATCTGTCTGCTGTTCGCCAATACCGCACCTACCCGCTGGCTCTCAATTCGTCTCCTGGGTGAAAGTGACGCGGTACCTGCGGCATGGAGCTTGGCAGGCGATGGGCGCACGACTGGCGAGCTCATGGCGGAGACAAAAGGCCTTCTCGCCAGTGACACATTTCGGGTCCGGTACGCCGAGTGCGCGGCCCATGCTAAGCGCATGAAGAAGCCGTTTCCCTGCCGGCTCACCTTTCCGCCTCTGGAAAGCAAGACGCCGTGACCGTTCGCCCAAACTCGATCGCCGGCGGCGGGGATGCGGCGAGCTATTACGCGGCCGACAACTACTACACCGGCGAGCAGGCGGGACCGTCCGAATGGGGCGGGGGAGGGGCCGAGGAACTCGGTCTGTCCGGCACCGTGGATGCCGGAACATTCTCCGAGGTGCTGGACGGCAAACTGCCCAACGGGGCCGTCATTGCAAGAGGCGGCAACGGCGAGCGAGCGCCGGGTTTCGAGCTGACGTTCAGCGCGCCGAAGTCAGTGTCGCTGGTCGCCTTGATCGGACGCGATGAGCGGGTCATGCCGGCATTTGCCGAAGCTATTCGGAGCACCATGGCGTGGGCCGAGGAGCGGTTCGGGGAGGTGCGGTCAGGCAAGGCCGGCGCGGTGATCGAGCCCGGTCGCCTGGTGTACGCGATCTTTCACCATGACCTGAGCCGAAAGCTCGATCCGCAGGCACATGCCCATGTCGTCGTGGCGAACGCCGCGCAACGCGGCGACGGCCGCTGGGTCGCCCTGCACAATCCGGCCCTGTGGAAGCACTCTAGCACCATCGGTGCCGTCTTCCACGCCGACTTCCGTGCCCGGTTGGAGCAGCTCGGCTACCGGACCGAGATAACCGGCAAGCACGGCCAATTCGAGATCAGCGGCATACCGCGTGCCGCAATCGATGCGTTTAGCGCCCGGCGCGAACAGATCCTCAGCCGGGCGGCTGAGCTCGGCGCCTCCGGCCCCAAGGCGATGGAGACGATCGCGGTCAGTACCCGCGATGCCAAACAGGCGGGCGATGCCACGGTTGCCCGCGCCATGTGGGCCGAGAAGGCCGAGGTACATGGTGCCGCCATCTCCGCCGTCGTGGACGCCGCGCGAGGAGTCGAGCGGCCGCGGTCGGTATTGAGCACTGTGCGTGCCTGGGGTGCCGCTTTGCTCGAGCGCATCACCCATGCCTTCGGACCACGACCCGAGCCGCTGCTCCACGGCACGGATGCGGTGCGCCGGAGCGGCGAACTGGCGAGCGGCTACGCGGTCGCGGCCGGCGTTCGGCACCTCGGCGAGCGAGAAGCGAGCTTCACCTACACGGACCTGCTGAAGAGCAGCCTCGATCTGGCCGAGAAGGGCGCGACGGTGCGCGGTATCGAGGCGCGCATCGAGCGGCTGCGCGAGGCGGGTGTCCTCATCTCGGGGCCGCGTGGCAGCCTGCACGCAGACCGGCTCACGACCCGCGACATGCTGGTGACGGAAAAGGCGCTGGTTGCGGCCGCGCATGGCGGGGTGGGGCAGGGGACACCCATCCTCGATGCGGCCTCGGTCGACACCGCACTCGACCGCGCGGCCGATCGGCGCGAGGTCACACTTTCCGCTGAACAGCGCGTTGCGGCGCACGCCATGCTGTCCGGCACCAACCGCATCCAGGTCGTCCAAGGCGATGCCGGCACCGGCAAGTCGTTCCTCTTCGAACTCGTACGGGAGATTGGCGCGGAAGTAGGGGCGCGGATGCTGGTACTGGTCCCGCAGAACAAGTTGTTGGATGACCTGACCGGACGGGGGCTGGAGGTGCGCTCGCTCGCATCCGTGCTGAAGGAGCATGGTAGCCGCGTCGGCCCGGCCAAGCCGAACGAGCAACTTTCGGCGCTGGTGAAGGGTAAGGTTGTGGTGCTGGAGGAGGCCTCCATGGTGTCCTCGCGTCAGCTTGCCGGGCTGTTCGAGGTCGCCCGGAACGGCGACGTCGCCAAGTTGGTCTTGGTAGGCGATGTGAAGCAAATCCCGGCGGTTGAGGCGGGGCGACCCTTCGCGCTGCTGCAGGAGGCGGGAGCTCCGACGGTGCGGCTCACCGAGAACCGGCGCCAAAAGACCGATGTGCTCCGTGATGCCGCTTCCCTTGCGCGCGAGGGCAGGGTCGTTGCCGCCTTCGAACGGCTCGCGGACAAGGTGCAGGAGAGCGCTCATCCGGCGGGAGCGGCCGTCGTCGAGTATCTGAAGCTTTTGCCCGAGGAGCGCGACCGCACCGCCTTGCTCACCTCAGGCCACGTCCTGCGCGAAGCCGTGCTGGAAACGGTCAGGGCCGAGCTGCTTGCTCAGGGCAAGCTTGGCGAGGATGCCGTGAGCCTGCGCAGCTGGGATACGCTGAACCTTACCCGTGAGGAGCTGCGCCAGATCCGGCACTGGGCTGAGGGTATGCGGCTCGACATCTACCGCCACCAGTCAGGGCTTGTGCCGGGATCCTACGAGGTTGGCTTGATCGATCGGGCGAGCGGTATGCTCGAGCTCGCCCGTGACGGTCACACCGGGCTCTTCGATCCCAAGAGCCTCCGATCGGGAGGGGAGGGGGCCGCGCTCTCCGTTCCCGGCGAGATCGAGGTGCGCGAGGGTGATCGCCTGGTCTTTACGGCCAGCGACCTGAAGCGTGGGATGTCGAACGGTGCCGCAGTGACCCTTACTGCGATCGATGGCGACACGCTCCACCTGTGCGGCCGTGACCGGAATCATGTGATCGGGCCCGACGACCCGATGCGCGAGCGGCTTGGCCATGGCGCCGTGATCAACATGCACCGTGCGCAAGGGATGACGGTCGATCGCGCGATCACGGTGATGGACAGCCGCGACAGGCTGCTCAACAGCGAGAGCCTCTACTACGTGCTCCAGACCCGCGCGCGCGAGGACGTGTCGCTGCACACCGACGACAAGAAAGCACTCGCTAGCGCGATCGAAGCGCATCGTGGTGACGTTCCGCACGCAAGCGACGTGGCACCCGAGCTCTCACTTTCCGGCAGGGAGCGGTTCGATCCAGCCACGGGCGAGCTGCCCCGACTGGACGATCCAGGCGCAAGCGATCGTCGCCAGCTGGACGCAATGAGCGCCGCCCTCCGATCCATTGGCAGCGAGCCTACCAAACCAGCCCGGGAGGCTATCCGGCAAGCGCCGGTTCCCGTGAAAGAGCTGATAAAGGAGCCCGAGATCGAAATCGACCACGATTACGACTTCGACATGTGAGGGATCGCAAGGCGATATGGGCGGGCGGATCAGCTTTGTTCTTTTCAATGTTCACTGATTTGCCGGCCTCCAAACCGGACATTGTAGCGGCCCGGTATCACGTGCATAGGACAACGTTAGCAAGGCAAGAGAGTGATCTAGAGGCTGCGGGACATGGCCAAAGAACCGGACATCCAGGCGGTCGCCGACCGGGGCGAGGGCATCGGGGCCATGCAGCCCATGAAGATAGGGGAGGGCGGTTCACGATACCGTGAAGCCGTCGATCTCGCGCTCGAACTGACCGCCAAATCTGCCGCGTTCCGCAGCAGCCTGCCACCCGCCATGCGGATGGGGCTCGCCGACCTCGTCCGGGCGATGAACTGCTACTACAGCAACCTGATCGAGGGGCATGACACTCATCCCGTCGACATCGAACGGGCGCTGAAGAACGATTTCAGCGCCGACCCGGCCAAGCGTGACCTCCAGTTGGAAGCGACCGCGCACATCGCAGTCCAGGGCTGGATTGATGGGGGAGGGCTGGGGGGCCGCGCGACGAGCGTGGAGGGCCTGCGTGAGGTCCATCGGCGCTTCTGCGAGCATCTGCCCGAGTCGATGCTCTGGATCGAACCGGTCGACGGCGGCGAGCGCGTTCCGGTCGAGCCCGGTGCCTTGCGGACCCGCGATGTCCGGGTCGGGCAGCACATTGCGATTAGTCCCGGGGCCGTGCCGCGCTTCCTCGAGCACTTCGCCTGGGCGTATCAGAAGCGCCGCGCAACCGACGCCATCGTATCGCTGGCGGCCGCGCACCACCGGTTCGCTTGGATCCATCCGTTTCTCGACGGCAACGGTCGGGTCGCCCGCCTCATGTCGCATGGCATGCTGCTCGATGCGCTCGACACGGGCGGCGTGTGGTCGATCGCGCGCGGCCTCGGCCGCAACGTGCAGGCCTACAAGCGACACCTTGCCGCCTGCGACCTGGCCCGCCGCAACGACCTCGATGGCAGGGGCACGCTGAGCGAGGAGGAGCTGGCGAGCTTCACAACCTTCTTCCTCAAAACCTGCATCGACCAGGTCGACTTCATGGCCGGCTTGGTCGAGCCCGAGCAGCTGCGCAGTCGCATCCGGCGCTGGGCGGCCGAAGAGACGGATCGGGGAAGGCTGCCGGCCAAGGCCATCCAGGTGATCGACGCAGCGTTGTACCGAGGCGAGCTCCCGCGTGGCGAGGTGGAGAGCATCGTCGGCACCGGCGAACGCCAGGCGCGCCGGGTCACCTCGGCGCTGACGAGCCTCGGCGTGCTGACGGCCGACAGCTCCCGGGCACCTCTCCAGATCGCCTTTCCAGCCAAGCTGGCGGGGAGCTGGATGCCGGGGTTGTTTCCGGACGCGGGAAGCCGGCGTTAGCCGCCCGAGCGATCGGCGGTGTGGCGCAAGGCGTAAGGTGATATGGTCCTGGGACCGCGCCAGTGCGGACCAACGTATGGAGGCAGCCTTTCCGTTCTTTAGCCGCACCGACTTTCAAGGTCAGCCCAGCAGCCGCGCCTACCGGCCCTACAAGGCGTTCGAGGCCGTTCTCGACCGTCTTCTCGGCGAGCAGGTGAGAGCGGACGGCGCGTGCGGCGTCGACCTCTGGTGCGCGCTCACCAACACTCGTTGGTTCGGGCCGGATGGAGTGGAGGTCTCCTACGGCTTTCGGCGGGCCGGTCATGCCGTGGCTTGGGTGCGCGAGGAGGGGGACGACCTCACCTGGTATTGCAGCGGCGAGCCGGGGCAGGTCGCGCAGTGGATTGAGGAGGTGCTCGCGGGAGCTGGATGGTCGTGGAGGCGCTTGGAGCCGGACGCCGCAGACACCCGTGAGGTGCCCGACGACAGTCAGCGCCTGCCATAGAGTTCGGGATGCTGCTCGACGAACGAACGGCGGACCTCACGCAGCCGAACGGCTTCCGGTGTTCTCGCTTCCCAGGCAGCCACGGCATGCAGCAGATCATCGTCGCGGCCGAGCACCGCGTCCGCATGGTTGCAAGCGCTCGATTTCTACGGCCGGGCCGGCACCGCGACATTGCGCAATGCGATGATGGTCCTGTCGGATCTCGATGGCGACTGGCGCAAACCCCTTCCCGCCGACGTTCCGCTCGGTCATGTCGAGCGGCGCTGGCAACGCCATGTCGTGGTCGCAGGAAAGATCGACCGGACGCATTGGGAGATGGCGACTTACGGCGCGCTCGCCAATGCGCTGGCATCGGGTGATATCTGGGTGCCGACGTCGCGGATGCATCGGTCATTGGACGTGCTGCTTGCGCCATCGCCAGGCGCAACAGTCCAACCGCCGTTCTCACTCGGCGACCCACATGCATGGCTCGATCAGCGCGCTGAGCAACTCGACAGCGCCTTGCGCGGCGTTGCCCGCAATCTGGACGGGCGTGATGCCGCCCTATTCGCCGGGGAGAGATTACGCTTTCCCAAAGAGCAGAAGGATGATGACGGCAGGCAAGATGAAGGGCGGCACCTGACGCTCGCCTGTTACGGTATGCTGCCTGCTACCCGTATCACCGACGTGCTGTCCCAGGTCGAACACTGGACCGGCTTCACCCGGCATTTCGGTCACGTTTCAACCGGGCTGCCGCCTGCTGACGAGCGCGCCTTCCTCGCCACCCTAATTGCCGAGGCGACCAATCTCGGGTTGTCGCGCATGGCCGAGGTATGCGGCGCAGGGTCACGCCGGGCGCTGCTGCGCATGCAGACATGGCACATGCGCGAGGAAACCTTTCGAGCAGCGCTCGCCTGTCTGACCGATGCCATCCACGCCGAACCGATCGCCGCATGGTTCGGGCAGGGGCACCGGGCGTCGGCAGATGGTCAGGCCTTTTACCTAGGCGGCCCGGGTGAAGCCGGCGGAGCGGTCAATGCGCATTATGGTCGCGACCCGGTGGTCAAGATCTACACCACCATCACCGATCGGTACGCGCCACTTCACCAGACTGTGATCGCCGGTACGGCAGGGGAAGCTATCCATGCGCTCGACGGCATTCTCGGCCACGATAGCAACGCTGATCTAACCGCGCTGCACGTCGATGGGGGCGGCGTTTCCGATATCGTGTTCGCGACGATGCATCTGCTCGGGCTCGATTTCGAGCCGCGCATTCCCCGTTTGTCAGATCGGCGCCTTTACGCCTTCGAACCCCCGAAGCGTTATGGCAGGCTCGCATCGCTGTTCGGTCACAGGCTCAACCCGGACCTGATCGTCAACCACTGGCCGGATATCGAACGTGTCATCGGAGCGATGCGTGACCGCACCGTCACGCCATCCTTGATCTTGAAGAAGCTGTCCGCCTACCGCCAGCAGAACAGCCTTGCCGCGGCACTGCGCGAGGTCGGGCGGATTGAGCGCACGCCGTTCACGCTGCGCTGGTTCGACGATCCGGCTCTGCGCCGCACCGTTACCGCCGAATTGAACAAGGGCGAGGCGCGCAACAGTCTGGCCCGGGCAGTCGCTTTCCACCGACTCGGCCGTTTTCGTGATCGTGGCTTGGAAAACCAGCAAACTCGGGCTGCTGCGCTCAACCTCGTCACCGCTGCGATCATACTGTTCAACTGCCGATATCTCGGCAGCGCGATTGAAGAAATGCGCCGTCGCGGCACGCCGATCGATCCCACTATGCTGACTCGGCTTTCGCCGCTTGGATGGGACCGCATCAATCTCACTGGCGATTATGTCTGGTCCGATCGCCTCGATCTCGACGCTAACGGCCTCATGCCGCTGCTCGTCAAACCGCTACCGTGAATCTGTGTCCGAACAATGTACAGGGGCCGTGATGGCGGTCGGTCTCGTGCCGATCGTCGAGGCGAGCCTGAAGCGTTCGCCGTCGATCTCGATGCCCGTCACCATCGCGTTCTTCGTCGCGGTCGCGAGCGGGATCGCGCTTCGCCGTCGCTACGGCTGGATGGGGCTCGTCCTCCACATCTTCGGCCAGATCGTGATCTGGCTCTCGATCTTCTGCATGTCTCTGGCGATCGCGCTCTATGCGACCGGGTAGGTCGGGTTCGGGCGAGAGTCGTGATCGCCATCGGATCAATCGGGTCTGGCAGCGCTATCGCGAGTCCGTGTGGGGCACGGCGCCGAACGTCCGCACCCCGCAGCTTCCGCCCGCGCTTTGGTTCCTTTTCGCGACGGGCGGCTTGGCTGCGGCGCTCCACTTTCGGATCCCGGAACACGCGGCCGCGCTTCTCGGCCGTCACTAGCAGGAGGTTGCATTGTTCTCTAAGCAATCGAACATGGGGGCGGATCAAGCTGCAGCACGCTGCCAGAAGCGACAATCGGGAACGCGAGAGGCGGGGTGTCATGGGCAAGCAGCCATGATCGCGCCTGATCCTCGTCAAAGAAAAATTGTGCTCCTCGACCATGGGCGGCGAGTTGGGCCTGCATGCTCGCCAGATTTGTCACGATGAGAAAGGCGAGGCGCAGCGCGCGCGGTTCGCGCTGCAACAACAGCTGGCCGAACGCAGCGAAGCTGCTCAACCCTTGAGGCGTCATATGCCGTATGTCCACGAGCGCGAGGTGGCGATTCTGCTTTGAGGTCAAGGCGTGGAATGCTCGGTCGCGCTCGACGATCAACCGTTCAACGTCCGCGGCCGCGAAAGTGCCGGCAAGTCGGAAGCAGGCGAGATGGAGATCGGATTCGACATCGATCGTGAAACAGCAGCTCGCCACTTTCGCCCCGTTGCTTAAGCGTCATGAAAGAGGTCAACGATCGCAGGACCGAACTGAAGAGCGAGTTGGGAGCCTCGACCGACCGGGCGGGCGTTATGTCGCAGAGGTTCGTGCTTTCGGGTGCGGAACCTACGCGATCTCACGTCGGGCCGGTTAGAACGATCACCGCATTTGTGCGCGTAGGCGCGCCGCTTTAGAGGAGATCCGTCAACACGCACGCCTCGGGCTTGGCTGTCCGATTGTCGGCGTTCCAAGGGTGTCCGCGACTCCTCGAGCCGGACGAAACGAAATTTGCCTGCAGCCGTCTCTCTCCTTCACGATCGTCGAACCCATCGATCCCGCCGAAAAATGCCGGCGTTGATGTGGTCGAGCAACTTGGTTGTCTCACAACCGGCAGCCACTATGATTGCACACGATCAACCGGAGAATGCCTCGTATGAACACGTCCGACCTCGCGAAGAAGCTCGCTGCCACAACCAACTCCACCGAGGCGCAGGCGAAGGCGACGATACAGGCCGTCTTTATCGAGATCGCTGAGGCGGCCGGACGCGGGGAGGAAGTATCGATTCCTGGTTTCGGCAAATTCTCGGTGAAGGATCGCCCGGCACGCCAGGGCCGTAACCCCGCGACCGGTAAGCCGATGGACATCGCCGCGTCCAAGAAAGTATCATTCGCGGCTGCCAAAGGCCTTAAAGACAAGCTCTGAGCCTTGTTGGCAGTAGTGGATGTGCCGATACCGCCGAATGGCGATGAACTTAGTGAGTCTTTAGCCACTATCGTCTACACCTCTGCGAACAGAGTCGTCAGCCCGCGTGCGTGATCAACTGCCTGACTTACAACATCGGTGAGGACGCTGGTGCATCCATCGTGGGCGAACCCTGCGTTAGTTTGACCGCAGCGGGGTTAATCGGCACCATGACTGAAGAGGCCGGCGGAGGCGCAGAGGACGGGTCGGTCACCTTGGTATGTGACAGCGACGACGCGTGCAACGCGTCGATCTCACGCTGCCGTTTCCGAAGATAAAAATCGCGACGCGCAACATAGGGATCTGCGCTCGCACGAATGCGCTGCAGGTCTTCATCGAACTCAGCCCGTCGATCGAGCACGCCCAGCCCTGTTGCTGGCACGACATACGCAGGCTGATTAAATGGCGGTCCGCCGATACCCGGTACGACCGCGCGGTCGATCAACCCGCCGATGGCATCACGCACCGTGGTCGGACCAAGAAAAGGCAAGAATATGAAAGGCCCAGGTTTTACCCCATAATAGCCCAGAGTGTATGCAAAGCCGTTCGGGCGCCGAGGTAAATTAAATGGTTTGCGCTTCGCCATATCGACGAATCCTGCCACGCCGATCGTCGTGTTCACCGCGAAGCGACCAGCAGTCTCGGCGGCCTTGCCGGGTTTAAGCTGCAGAACGTAGTTCACGAAAACGACTGGCTCGCGCAGGTTTTTGAAGAAGTTGCGCAGGCCGCTTCGAACAGGGCTTGGCATGGCCCGCTTGTATGCCAAAGCGACAGGACCGAACACGGCCTTGTCGACGGCCTGCGTCGCCTCAAAGGACTTCGCGTTGATCGCCTCAAGCGGGTCACCTGCCGACCGACGACGACCAGTCACGACAATCTCCCCGGTCGCGTCGGGCTGGGAGGGCCCCGTCGGCACGGTCTGCGCGATGTCGGTCGCGGCGGTCGGCGGCGATGCCGGAGGCAGCGCGGAAGCGGACTGGTCAGTTGCCACGTCCGGGGATAGCGGACC
The DNA here is from genome assembly GCF_048565505.1 of Sphingomonas sp. TX0543. Classification (NCBI taxonomy): domain Bacteria; kingdom Pseudomonadati; phylum Pseudomonadota; class Alphaproteobacteria; order Sphingomonadales; family Sphingomonadaceae; genus Sphingomonas; species Sphingomonas sp. TX0543. Next base: position 287,865 of record NZ_JBLZUS010000004.1, on the reverse strand, counting down.
GACAGGCTGAACCATCGCAGAAAGCGGCATCGTTATCAGCATACGGTCGTTCTCCGGCGAGGTGCGCAAGGTATCGCCCGTCGGTTGGCGAACGTCTCCTTCCATGACCTCGCAGCCGGACGGCACGGTGAGTGCCTTGCCGCAGTCACCTGATCGAAAAAACGTTCGCAACCGGGTTGTCGGTAGAAACTTTGGCCCGTGCTTCGGATGATACCCCAATAAATCGAGCCGCAGCCGCCACGTTCGACCTGCTCTGAGACCTAACGAGGCGGACTGCGGTAGCGCCGCACAGCATCGTCCTGCCTTTATGGACCGTTCCTTCATCGCATTCGGGGACAGCGGCGACGTCCGCCAGCTCATCAGAATCATCCGGGCGTTCGCCCTTGCGGGCAAGCTAGGCGAGCGGCTGACGATCGTGGGATGCGCGCAGAAGCGGCGCAAAATGGCGAAATGGGTCGAGGCGCTTCGGATCGACGGTGTCACCTCGTTCGCCGATGCAGACGACAGCGATTATTGGATTTGCGATCCTCGCGCCGTATTTATTTTCGCGCGGTTGCATGACGGGTATGAACACCGGTTGCTCGATGCCTTGGCTCACGGGGTTCCCATCGTCGCGCTACGTTTCGATCGCCGATCAAATCTTTTCGGAAGTTATGGCCCGATGATCGACGTACCGTCGTCGGACGATCTCATTGGGCTTTCCAATAGCATGTTAACCGTGCGTCGCGACGAACGTCATTCCCTTGTAGCAGACGCGCCGCAAGCGGCGGGTCGGCAAGCATCCACTCAGGTGATCGGATTACCATGACACAGCGGAATCGATCGGTCGAACAGCGCCCGTGGATCATCGGGGGTCTGTCCCTTGCCGGTCAATGGTACAAACATCGCCCAACCAAGCGAGCAGCGGCTTAGCGAACCATCGAGTTGCTTCGTAATGACTAGGAGCTGCTCGAAGACCTGCGACTTTCCAATCGGCATGACGAGCCGACCGCCAGGTTTGAGTTGGTCGATCAACGGCTGCGGTACGGTTGCAGAGCCTGCAGCGACGATGATCCCGTCGAAAGGCGCGCTCTCAGGCCATCCGGCGAACCCGTCACCGCTTCTGACGGCGACGTTGCGATAGCCCATCCGTTTCAGGCGTTTTGCCGCTGCCTTGGCGAGTGGATCCACGATCTCGATCGACCAAACCTTGGCAGCCAAGCTCGAAAGAACAGCCGCCTGGTATCCCGAACCGGTGCCGACATCGAGGACATTGGCAGCCGGCGGAAGGTCGAGCGCCGCGGTCATGATCGCGACCACATAGGGGTCGGAGATCGTCTGCTCATATCCGATCTGCTGCGGCGTATCGACATAGGCGAAGCGGCGACCCTCGGGCGCCACGAAGTCCTCGCGGGGCAGCTTACCGATTATTTCCAGCGCGCGGTCAAGCGCGGGCGTGGCGGCGCTTGGGGCGCTCTTACGAACATCGGTGCGGATCCGCTCGACCATTAGCCGGCGTTGCTCGGGAAGCGGGAGCGCGAGGCGCTGCTGAAGCGTCGGTGCCTGGGCCAGCGCCGCGGCAAATAGGAAGGCGATCATAGGGCGGTGACGGCACCGTTCTTGCGCGACCGCAGTGCAAGGAGCGCCGCGGGCAGAAACAACAGGACGAGCGGTACGGCCGCCGTCAGTCCGAAGATGATCGCGGTCGCGAGCGGCTGCTGAAGACCGGTGCCACGGCTGAGACCCAGCGCCAGCGGGCTGAGCGTCAGGATCGCGATCAGCGCCGACATGACGATCGGTCGAAGCCGTTTGCCGGCCGCTTCCCGCAAGCCGGCAGCGTCGAGCGGGTTGGACGGATCGAGTTCGGCCAAAAGGAAGATCACGAGTTCTGTCACCATCCCGACCACCATCGTGAGGCCCATCAGCGCCGAGATGTTCAGCTCGATCCCGGTAACCCACAGGCCGATCAGGACTGCCGCAGCCGACAGCAACACGGTTCCGACCGCCGCCATCGTCCACATCGGCTGCTCGAACAGGAAGGTGATCAGCAACGCCACGAGCAGCAACGCGGCGACGAACACCAACGTCAGGTCGGCGAAGCTCTGCTTCTGCTGCGTGTAGAGGCCGCCATAATCGACCCGGACGTCAGCGGGCAGCTTGAGATTGGCGACGCTCTTGCGGACTTCGGTCATTGCGGAACCAAGATCGCGACCCTCGAGCCGGGCCGTCACCGCCACGAACGGCGCCAGATCCTCTCGCGTCAATTGCTTCTGGCCGCCGACGATAGAAACTCTCGCGACCTGTCCGACGCGGACAAAATGACCATCTGGCGCGACGAGCGGCAGCCTGGCGATCTCGTCGGCGCGTGACCGCAGGGCTTGAGGCGCGCGCACGCGCACCGTCACCAGCTGTTCGCCGAGCCGGACCTGTGTCGCCTGCGTGCCGCCGATCAGCGTTTCCAACTGCCCCGCGACGGCGGTCGGATCGAGACCCTGTTGCAGGGCAAGCTGCGGATTTACCGCGATCGACACGGTGTCGCCGGCAACCCGAAGCCCGTCAACGACTTCGACCACCCCGCTGATGCGGCCGATGGCGTCACCGACCTGCTTTGCCGCCGTCGCCAGCACCGCGGGATCATCGCCGAACAGCTTGACCTCGATCGGCTGCGGGACCGCGGTGAGATCACCGATCAGGTCTTCCATGAGCTGCGCGGTCTCGACCTGAAGCCCGGGGACGTCGGAATCGATCTTCTGGCGAATATCGGACATCACCGCGTCGATCGGACGCCGCGACCCGCCCTTCAGGCGGATGAAGTAGTCGCCTTCGTCGGCTTCGGTAAGCCCGCCGCCCAGCTGTGCGCCGGTGCGCCGCGAGTAACTCGCCACTTCCGGCGTCGCCACGATGATCCGCTCCACCTGGCGCAACAGCCGGTCGGTGTCGCTAAGCGCCGCGCCGGGCTGCGCCTTGTAGTCGAGGATGAACCCGCCCTCGTCCATGGCGGGCATGAATCCCGACGGGACATGCCGCCAGGCCATCCATCCGGCCCCCACGAAAACCAGCGCCACGATGGCCGCGAACACCGCCGGGAGCCCGAACGCCCGGTCGGCGGACCATTCATAGCTGCGGCCGAGCCGGGCGAGGACGCCACCGGCCCGCTCGGCCGCCTCCGCCTCGCGGGCGCCGACCCAACGGGCCGCCGCGATCGGGAGGACGAAGCGCGTGAACAGCAGCGACAGGCCGAGCGCAGCTACCATCGTCAGCGCGAGGGCCTTGAAGAACCCCCCCGTTACGCCTGTCACGAACGCCAGCGGCAGGAAGACGACCATCGTGGCCGTGGTCGATCCGACGAGCGGGCGGGTCATTTCTGCCGCCGCGTCAACAATGCTGCGCCGGTCCGACGCCTGGCCCTCCTGGAGTCGCCGCATGATATGCTCCAGCATCACGACGGCATCATCAACGACGAGACCGACCGCCGCCGCCATCCCGCCGAGCGTCATCATGTTGAAGCTCATGCCGAGCGCGAGCAGAACGAGGCACGTTCCCGCGAGGACGGCCGGCAGCATCAGCCCCGTGATGAGCATGAGGCGGCCCGAACGGAGGAACACGAACAGCACCACCCCGGCGAGCACGGCACCGAGCAGGATCGCATCGCGCACCGCGTTGGCAGCTCCCGTCACCAGTTCCGATTGATCATAGAAGGGCGTGACGGTGACGCTCGGCGGGAGACCCAGCGTCTTGAGCCGGGCCGCAGTTTCCCGGACGATGCCGACCGTGTCCCCAGTCAGCGACTGGCGCACATTGACGAGCACCGCGCTTTTCCCGTCCGAGGTGATGCGGGTGTAACTGGGGGCGACCGATGGGGTAATCGTTGCGATCTGGCCAAGCGTGACGATCCCTGCAGCGGCTGTCTGGCCCGCCTTGACCGGCGTGGCGGCGAGGTCGGCGATCGACGCAAGCCGGTTCTCGGCCAGCACCAGATAAAGCCTGTGGCGATCCTCGAGCCGCCCGACGCCCTGAACCGCATTGTCCTTGCCGATCGCAGTCGCCACGTCGGCGAGGCTGAGCCCCAGCGCCGTGGCGCGTGCGGGATCGACATCGACCGCGAACTCGCGGGCGCTTCCGCCCAGAACATCGACCCCGGCCACGCCGGACACGGCGAGGAGGGCGGGGCGAACCTTCAGATCGGCAAGCTGACGCAATGCCTGAGGATCAAGCGAGGATGAAGTGAGTGCGACGCCCAGGACGGGAAACAAAGTCGGATCTGATCGGCGTACTTCGAAGCGCGCGCCCGCCGGAAGATCGGGCAAGACCGTTGCGAGTGCACCCTGGGTCGCCATCGTGGCGCCGGCCATATCCTGACCCCAGGGGAAAGAGAGCGCAACCTCCGCCGAACCACGACTGGTTGTTGATCGCACATGCGTCACGCCCGGCACGCCGCGTAGTGCGATCTCGATCGGGCGGGTGATCTGCGCCGCCATCTGCGCGGGGTCGCGTTCGCCGGCGTCGACTGCCACCACCACCCGAGGATAGCTGATGAAGGGGAACAGGCTGACCGGGATGCGCAACGCTGCTGCGGCACCCCCGGCAACGATGATGAGGGCGGCCAGAATAAGCGCGTTTGCGTGGCGGGACAGGACGCTCACCGGGTGCGGACCTTCATGCCGTCCTCGATCGCGGTGCCGCCTTCGACCACGACCCGGTCGCCGGCCTTGACACCCTCAACAATCGCAACGGTCCTGCGATCACTCGCCCCGGTCCGCACGTTGCGCCGGTGCGCCGTACCGTTCGCGACGACGAAGACATAGGGCTGGCCGCCGTCATCCATCAGTGCGGCATAGGGAATGCTCGGGAGGCCCGAGCCAGCGCTGGTCGTGACGGCGCCTGTGAGGATCTCGCCGGTGCCAATCCGCGCGCCGACCGGAAGTCGCGCAAAAACGGCGGCAAGCCGGGTTTGCGGATCAACGACAGGATCGACCGCATCGATCGGCACCGTCAGCTGGCCGCGGGTTCCGTTACCCTCGATTCTGATTGGCTGACCGGGTCTCAACGATTGCGCGATCGCCGGATCGATCCCGAAGCGAGCGCGGACGACGCCGTCCCGGACGATGGTGGCAATCGAGGTGCCGGGCTGGACGAGATCGCCCGGCGACCCGGTGACCGCTTGGACAATGCCGGGTGATGGGGCGGTCAGGGCGAGCGATGCGGTGCGCTGCGCAAGACTGGACCGGGTTGCGCCGGCGGTCGCCGCGGCTGCGCGGGCCTGTTCGACCTCGGCATTGCCGACCAGGCCGTCCTGACGCAGGCGTCCAGCCCGCGCATAAGCGGCCTCGGCCGCGCGTGCATCGCTGTTCGCCTTGACGAGATCAAGGCTCGCGGTCGGCCCAGGCGCGAGTTGCACGACGAGCTGGCCACCCGAGACCCGCGTCCCAACCGGTGCCACGATCCTGACTATCCGCGCCTCCTCCGAAGCCACCAGCGTTGCGGTGGCACCGGCGCCTGGCTCCGCCGCGCCATAGACCGCGGTCTGTTCTGATACCGCGCCGTTCGTCACGGGTGCGAGCTTGACCAGCGCCACCGGGTCCGCGGCCTTCTGGGTGTCGGTGCCAGAACCGCTGCAGGAGGCGAGAGCCGTGCCCACCAGCACGATCGCAATCCGGCCGCTCACTTCAGCCACTCCGCGCGGGGCGTGCCGGTCAGGAGTTCGAGTGCGATCATCTGTTCCCCCAGGTCCTGGCTTGTCTGTGTCACCACGAGTTCGCGGTCCCGCGAAGCTTGTTCGGCTGTCTCGGCAGTGGCTGCGGCTAGGTCGCCTCGGTTCGCGGCGCGGCGACTGGCGGCCGCGAAGCGGGTCAGTGCCGGGAGGTCAGCAAGTGCCGTGGCGCGCTGACGTTCGGCGACCGCGATGCCGCCGACTGCTGCGGCGATATCCGCCCGCGCCTGGACCAGGCGCGCCTCATATTCCGCCTTCAGCGCCTCGCGCGTCGTGCGCTCAATGGCGATGTTGCCACGGTTGCGATTCCACAGCGGCAGTGTGAAGGCGACCGCGGGGCCGGTCAGGACATTACCAGCAGAATCCCGGTTGGCGTTAACCGTCAGGTCCAACGTCGGGAATTGTTGGATGATGGCAAGCCGGACCGCAGCCTCCTGAGCGGAATAGCCTTGCCGCAAGGCGGCCAGGTCGCTGCGCGCACTCCGCGCGAGGGCGAAGAGACGCTCGGCGTCCGGCGGAGCGCCAGCATCGGCGGTGATCGCCAACCGAAGGATTGAAGCCGGCGGCAGCCCGAGCAGCTTCGTCAGGGCGAACCGCGCAACGTTCAGGTCGCGTTCGGTGGTCCTTGCCTGCTGCTCGGCGGTGAATGCCGCGACCCGGGCGGCCTGGATCTGATCGCCAGACAGGTCGCCGCGGCCTGCTGCGCGCAGGGTGCGCGTCAGGAGTGACCGCGATGCGTCCCGTGACGCGGCCGTGATCGCTTGTGCACGCTGCAGTCCGACAACCCGTACCGCCTGAAGGCGGGCCTGACCGGCGGTCTGCCATTCAGCCCAGGCAAGATCGAGCCGGACCTGACGGGCTTGCGCCTCGGCTTGAGCGATCCGTGCGCCGCGGGTGCGAAGTGACTGGATATCGAACCCGAGTGCGGAAGCAAGGTCAAGCAGGACATCGGGTCCCGACAAGACCTTGTTGGCGCCGATGTTAAAGGTCGGGTCGGGCAGCAGCCGGGCGGCAAATGCCTGCGCATCCGCAACGCCAGCGCGAACCCGCTGCGCCTTCAGATCCGGGTTGGCGATGACGGCGATCGTCGCGATCGCGTTCAGATCCAACGGCTGTGACAGGTCGATCGTCGTCGGCTGGAGATAGGGGCGTTTGAGCTCCGCTGCCGCTGCCGTCAGTCCTTCCGAGGAAGGGACGGAAAGCGGGACGTCCACGCCGTTCTCGAGCGGCAGCGGCGTGTAGTGCGCGCACCCTGTCAGAGCACCTGCCAGGCACAGGAGCGAAAAGCCGGTCTTCATCGAATCAGCTCCGGAAAGACGAGAGCTGCGGCCAGTCCCGGATGCGCGTCTTCGAGCACGAGGCGCCCGCCATGCGACTTTGCCACAGCAGCGACGAGGTTCAGTCCGAGTCCGTGACCCGCTGAAGATCGTGCGGGATCGAGACGCACGAACCGGCGGGTCACCCGCTCGCGATCGTGTTCCATGATGCCTGGCCCGTTGTCGACGACGCTGACGCAGACGTTTCCGTCCGCGCTAGATGCCGTGATGGTGATCGCCGTTCCTGGCGGCGTGTGTGCCTGCGCATTGTCGAGGAGGTTGATGATTGCCTGTGCCAGAAGCTCGCGGTCTCCCTTCACGGTCATACCCGGGGCGGCCTGGCACGACAGCGAGCGGTGGCCATCGTCAACCGCTGGCGTGCATGCCTCGCAGATATCGTCCACCAAGGCGGTCACGTCGACCGGCTCGAACGCTATAGGGGTCGATCCCTCGACCTCGGCGATGCGAAGGATGCCGCCAAACAACGACAGCATCGCATCCCCCTGCGTGACAGCCTCGTCGATCGCCTTTCTCTGGCCGACCGGATCTTTCTCGCGCGCCGCCTCCAGTGTCGTTCGTAGCCGCGACAGGGGCGTGCGGAGATCGTGCGCAATATCCGAGGACACCTGGCGGAGGTTCTCCATCAGTTGCTCGATCCGGTCGAGCATCGCGTTGAGCGTCGCGCCAAGCGCGTCAAACTCGTCGCCTCGCTCGGATACCGCCACGCGCCGCGTCAGGTCACCGCCCACTATCGCACGCGCAGCCGCCTCGATCCGCGAAAGACGCCGGCGCAGATAGGCGCCCAAAATCAGCGCACCGGCAATGCCGACCATGACCACGATCCCAAATGCGCCTATGAAAAGGCCAAGGATGGTGCGGTCGATCTGCTCCAGCCCCTCGGTATCGATCGCGACGACCAACCGCTCGCCGGAAGGCAGGATAGTGGTCATGGCGCGTGCGGCGTCCTGACCCTCCTCGGGATCGCGAAAGTGGATGTCGTGAAGGCCCGGCGGTGGTGGTCGGGTGTCGAGATCCCCGGCGATGCGCCGGCCTTCACGATCGAACATCGCGTATCCGAACGCGGCAATGCCCTTGGCGTCGCCACGGGCCGCCAGCGCATCCAGCAGATCGGACACCCCTTCTGCGCGATAGGCCACCACGAGCTGCTTTGTCTCGTCGGCCAGTGCGACGTCCTGCTGATGCCGGAAGGCGGCATCCGCCGCCACGAACACGATGGCGCCGAGCACCGCGATCGCCAACGCGAATGCGGCCGAATAGACGAAGGCGATACGATAGGCGGCGCTTCGCCAGAGCTCACCCATCCCGTCGCATCCGGTAACCAACCCCGCGCAGCGTCTCGATCGGATCTACGGCGAAACCGGCGTTAAGCTTGGATCTCATCCGGCTCAGATGGCTCTCGACGATGTTGGTCTGGGGATCGAAGTGGAAACCCCAGATCGTCTCCAGCAGCATCGTCCGGGTCACGACTTGGCCCGCATGCCGCATGAGGTGCTCGAGGATTGCGAATTCGCGCGGCTGGAGGCGGATCTCCCGGCCGTCGCGCCGCACGTCGCGGGAGAGCAGATCGAGCATGATGTCCCCAACCTGAAAGCGGGTCGGCTGGGTTGTGAGCGGCGGCCGGCGCAGGAGCGCGTCGACCCGGGCCGCCAGCTCCGCCAGCGCGAACGGCTTAACCAGATAATCGTCCGCACCGGCACCAAGCCCGGTAACCCGGTCGGCGATGCCGCCAAGCGCGGTGAGCATCAGCACCGGCAAGCGGATGCCAGCGGCTCGCCACGCACGCACAATGCCAACGCCATCAAGCGATGGCAGCATTCGATCGACGATCGCGAGGTCGAATCGTTCTTCGATCGCATAGGTGCGCGCACTGTCGCCGTCAGCAACCATCGTCACGTCATAGCCCCGGCCGGTGAGATCACCGGCAATAAGCCGTGCCGTGTCGATATCGTCCTCGGCGAGCAGCACGCGCATCATGCAACTCAATCCTTCGCGCCCAAGGCTTCGAACTTGTCTTCGACGATCTTGCCGGTGTGCGCGTCGACACCGATCTCATGAATGCGGTTGCCCTGGCGGATGTCGAACGAATAGCGCCAGCCTCCGCCTTCCTTCTCGTACTCCGACTTCTGGACGCGGCCAGGCGCCGCCTTCAGCGCGATCGAGCGCGCTTTTGCCATTCCGAGCTTCGCAGTCGGGGTAGCGGCGTTGACCGATACGGTCGCGAGAGCGGCGGTAGCGACAGCGATCAATGTCTTCCTGATCATGACTTTATCTCCTGCGTGCCGGATCGGGCACGCTTTTCTCTCTACGCCACCCTAGTTTGCACCAAGGTTGGGCGTCAGTTTAGAAATCCCAATGTAGATGAACGAGCGGTCGCCGCTAGCACTATACCTTAAGCGTTGTTCGTGCCTTTCCCTTCGCGAGGTAGAGGAGAGGACTGACGAGCTGACGATCGATCAATCGATCTACGAAGCCTGGTCCGGATCTGATTTCGAGCCGCCAAAGCAGACCGGCTGCTCCGCCGATCAGCAACATCAGCACGCCGCTGGCGAAGACGGGTCGCTGCAACGAAGAGCTTTCCACGAAGGACGCCGCGCGGACGAACCCGACGATCATCAGGATACCCAATACGAGTCCCGCCCCGGACCTTCCGCGCATGGGAGGTGATCCAAGCGCGAGCCCTAGGATCGGAACGACGAGCGCCATGAGGCTGTAGGTCAGCCGTGACGCGATCGAAGCGAGCGCCGGCATCGAGGTTTGGGATCTTGAGGTCTCGCGCATCGCCAATTCGACGATTTTGTCCAGAGGAAGACGATCGAGCGCGGGCAGACTTACGGTAGACGCCTTCTCGTTTGTGGTTGCGATGCGAACCGTCAGATATCGGAAGGACAGGACGTTGAACCCGTCACGTCTGCGTGTCAGTCCTCGACCATTCTCCAGCCTAAGCACGATTGTGCCGAACCCATCGTGAGTCGCGCGTGCCCGCGGAGCCGTAAGCGTTACCTCGGGCATGGCAACGAATACCCCGGTCAACATACCCGTCGCGCGATCATGGCCGTCGATCGTGACCGTCACGCCGTTCGGAAAGCTGACGATCGAGCGGATCGTCGCACCGACGCCGTGTCGACCGAGCCGAACCTCGTCTAACAATTGATCGAGCCTGCGCTCTCCGACGGGTCGATAGTGGAAGTTGATGGCGGTCTCTGCGGTCGCGCCGACCGCCCCGAACATCATTGGTATCAGGAGAAGCCGGGTCGGCGACACGCCCGTCGCAGCGAGAATCTGCCATTCTCCCGCGAGGCTCAGCGATCGTACGGCGAGCGCCGTCGAGAGAAATATCGCTACCAGGATGCCGAGCCCAAGATATTCCGGCACGAGCGCGAGCAGGAACTGAAGCAGAAGAGAAATGGGTTCTTCCACGTTCTCCAGCAGATGCAGGAGTCGTGAGAGGTTTTCGAGTAACAACAAGGCGACGATGATCCCGCATATTGCGGCAAAGTTGCGCCAGGTCTGCGCGAAGATGTATCGGTCGATCAGCTTCACGTCGATAGGTCGCAACCGAACCACGACATCGTCAGGCGGCCTGCTGCAGGATCGGCGCGTCGCGTCGCGTGGCGCGATAGGTCGCGAGCAACGCATCGAAGTGCGCTTGCATGTCTGTCACGCTGTCAGCGGCGGAGGAGGCGCGCCTCAACATTGTCTCGCCTGCGTCAATCTGCCGCACTATGGCGTCGGCAAGCGATGCAGCCGAGCGCGCCACGTATTTCTCGCCGAAGCCGGGGCGCAGCTGATCCGCAGCCCCGCCATGATCGGGTACGATAATCGGGATGCCGCTGGCACGAGCTTCCGCGGCTGCCATGCAGAACGTTTCCGCTTCGCAACCATGGACCAGTGCGTCTGCGCTGGCGAGGATCGTGGCAAGGCGCGGTCGGTCAAACACCGGGGCGCCGAGGTGAACATGCGGATTGCCCTTCGCCGCACGGACGACGGTCGCCTCGTCCCGTCCGTGCCCCAACAGGAGAAGCCCCACGGGCCGACGGCTCCCGGCGGCCGCGACGGCCTCGATCACCATGGGCCAGCGCTTTTCGGACGCATGTCGGCCTAGGCCGATGAGAAGGGTCGCATCCTCGGGCAAATCGCACCGGGCGAGTAGATGCGCGCGGAGCGCCGGATTGCGCAGGGAGGGAGAGAACAGACCAGGAGTCACGCCCATCGGGATCGTCATCGCTTTGCTGACCCCGCCCTGGATCATGCGTCCAGTCAGTCCCTCACTGGCGCACACCACGAGGTCAAACGCCTCGTTGAGCCTCCGAAGATGGCGCCAGAATATTTCGAAGCGCCGATCGATCGTATGGCGCGCTGCGATCGATCCGAACCACCTGTACGCATAGGCGGAGAGCGGATCGGCATGCATCACCAGCGATCGCAGCGCCGTCCCGTGCCACCGAGCGACCATCGCGGGACTTCCCCACGGCGACGACACCTCGACGACGTCCGGCATCAGGTCGTCGAGAACGCGATGCATCGCCTCCTCGTCATTGAAGTAACGGTATCTGGTGTCGAGGGGAAAACGCGGACCCGGAATCGATACGATCGTGCCGCCCTCCGTGACCGCCCTTTCGAGGCGCTCGCCGGGAACGACGACCACGATCTCGTCACCCCTTTGACGGGTCGCTCGCATCTTGCCTTCGATATAGGTCCGGACACCTCCGCCATGAGGAGTCCAAAACGCACAGACATCGACGATGCGCATGGTCAGTCCTTTATAGGTCCGAAGGAGACAAGCCCGCGGCGGTAGTTCATGATGATCCGGATGCGCGCTAGGCCGCTCCCGACGCTCGCGCTCGCGTCATTCGCGCGAGGCTTCGACCAGCCCAGCTTGGGATTGCCGGCAAATCCCACGCCATCGTTCGACAGTGCGAAGCGCCGGTCCCCGTCGCGGTCGTGAAGGATGCTGATCGCATAGCGACCGGGTCCGGGCGCGCGGATACACATCTCTACCGGACCGGAGCTTGGCACCGGGATCTCCACCCGTCGGAAGGTCTTGCCTGCAGCAAGCAATACATTGTCGTCGGCAAGAAAGTCGCCATCGCGATCCGGATAAAGCTCGAGTTTCAGCAAGCCCCTGCGATCTTTCAGACCAACGATCTCTACCAGAAAGGCAGAACCATCTTCCGCGGGGCGGCAGCGCCCTGCGCTCTTCCCCAAGTGAGGACTTGAGCCCATAGCCTGCGCGGCGAGCAGCAGGAGCACGCTCATCGGGCGAGCGTCCTAGCCAGGCTACTGATGCCGAGCAGTAGCCCACACAGGATCAACCCGGCGAGCGACGTAGCGGCCACCAGGGTAACGGCGTCGGCGATAGGCGAGGTCGCACCGACCAGAAACGTCGCCACGCCGGCGAAGACGACATCGTGGTTGGGCATGAACGGTAACCGCGACAGTAGCAGTCGCGTGGCGGCAAGGACGATCCACCATTCGAGCGCGACTGCGGGCAGGAGCAGATGCCACAGCGTTGCAGCAAGAAGTGTCGTGGTCGCGATCCGCGCGGTATGGACAAATATCACGAACCGCAGATCGGGCCGGGAAAGGCTGAACAGTCGCCGGCGCAGTACGAGAATAACTGTCGAAGAAGCGATGACGACCGCAATTGAGGCGGCCAGGTGACGTCCATCGGTGCCGAGGGACAGGCCTCGGAACAGCGGCGCGGCAGCAAGCACGAGGATTATCGTGACGATGTTACCGACCAGCGCGCTCAACATGGCGACGTCCTTGATGGCCGCAAACGGCGACGTGGCGAGCTTCAGGTGCCGCCTGGCCCAATCATAGAAGTAGACCTCGCCGGAATAGCTCAGCAGCATCTCGTTGCTGATCAGTTTGCGGAGGAGAGCGGGGAAGCCGATCGCCGGCAAACTCCACAGCCGCCGGTAGATGCACCACTCCAATGCCGGCCCGGCGAGGAAATAGCAGGTGAAGGTCAGCCAGAACGCGCCACTGCTCGGCAGCATCGCGGCCAGATCCGGCAGATTGACCGTGCGCAGCTGCCACGCGACCGCACAAAAGATCAGCAACGACAAGGCGCCCCCGAGAGTCGCGGACCATTGTCGACGTCCTTCCAGGAGAGGCTTGGGTTCGAGCTGCAGGATGGTGCGAGCATCGATGCTCGCGGCAGGGCTCAGGGCGGATACGACCGGTGGCATATTGCTCTCAGGTTGGAGGCTGATCGTCAGGCGATCGTGGGGGCGGTGCCGGTCGGGGCCAGCGTCGTCGCGCTCGCGGACCGTGTCGCTCGCTGGAAACTGGCGGCGTATAGCTCGGCGGACCGCTCGATCGTGAAGCGCCGCGCCTGATCGAGACTGAGCTGCTCGTTCCGGGGCGGCCATTCGGCGCTAATGGCAGCGGCGAGTGCCGCGGTGTCACCGGGCGGCACCAGCAATCCGAGACGGCCATCAGCGAGTAGTGTCGCCATGCTCCGGCTGCAATCACCGTCAAGTTGGCGGCGAGCGCTTCGAGGACGACCGCCGGCACACCTTCGTAGTTCGACGAAAGCAGGAGGGCGTCGAAATGGCTGAAGAGGCTCGTCGGATCGGCGACGTAGCCGGTAAAAGTCACCGCCTGATCGACACCGAGCCGTGCAGCCAGAATTTCGAGCTTCGGACGTTCCGGGCCATCACCGACGATGGTGAGGTGATCGCCGGCCTGTGCGCCCCGCTGGAACGCGCGCAGCATGAGCGCGACGTTCTTTTGGGGAACGAGGCGTCCGACGGCGAGAAATCGACGACCTTGCGTGACCGCAGGCGTGCGCGCACACTTTTTGCGCAAATCCCGGATCATGGCGTCGGAGAGGGCTGGATCGGGGACTATGTCGATGCGTGTTCTAGCGATGCGAAGGTATTCGGCGATCTCGCCAACCATCGGTTCGGCCATGGCGACAGCCCGATCGATGAACATCCCCTGGAAGCGGAGCCACAGGCGGTAGCCCATACGACCGGCTCGGGGCTGATCGGCTCGGTCGAGGTCGTTGCTGATCTTCGCGACGATGCGAGGACAGGCGCGGCCCAGCAGCAGTTTCATCGCGACCGCGACCACGACATAGGTGTTGCCCGCACAGAACAGTGCGTCGGGTCGTGTCCGTCGAATGAAGCCGGGTAGCGTGACGATCATCCATATCGTTTCCCACCACCCCGAACCGATCCGCGGCTGTCGCGGGCTATGATAAACGAGATCGACCCCGACATCGTCGCGCATCGCGCCGTCGGTCCGGCCCATGAAGAGCGGCGCATCATAGCCTGACGCGCGCCACTCGCGCACGAGCCGCAGCGCGATGCGTTCGACGCCACCGGGTTCGAAACTGTGCAGGAAGGTCAAAATCTTCATGGCTTAAGCCTTCACCAGATCGGCGTAGCGCGCGGGTTCATGGGTTCGGACGAGCCCGGCGACAGCGCGTTCGATGCTGGTCATGATCGCCGGGACCCGCGCATCTCCCGGATGCACGCCGATGCGCGCGGTCGGCAGGAAGCGCATTGCCAAGGGAAGGGTGCGCGCCGCCGCCAAGGACGACAGGATGCGCGACCGGCTGCGGCTCGCCCAGGTCAACACCGGATCACGCGCCAGCGTCCGGCCCGTGCCGGGTTGCCAGACCCTGAAATGGTTCTCCGCGAGGGCAAAATTCAATTCGGCGAGCGCGGCCGAGGTGCCGGGACCATAGAGCCATGCTGGGGCGATGAAGCCTGCGACCGGGGTGCCCGCGATATCTTCCAGCAGGCTCTTGCCCGCCTGCATCTTGATACGCGCAGCGGTCTCGTCGATGCCGAGGAACTCGCCCTCTCCCGCGGTCATCTGCGTTGCCTTCAGGCGGGCGAGACGACCTTCGTGCTTACTATCGTCCCGATGGAAATAGCCGTGCAGGAACAATTCTGCGCCGCGGTGCGCGAGATCGCGTAATTTGGTCGCGAAGGGGCTGCCCGGTGTGATCGGTGACGTGCCCCAGTGGTTCGGGACGACGAGCAGCGCGATGCGATCGACGGGTGCGTAGCGGCTCAACAGGTCGTGCAGGCGGTCGACCTGGGACTCGAAGCGCGGGCTGACGTCATGGATCGAGAGAAGCAGGCGCTTCGATGGTGCGCTCGGCGTCATTCATGCACCGCCGCGCAAGAGGAGGGCGCCAGAGGCGTCATGCGACGCATTCGTCTATAGTTTCGCCCAGCTTTCATCGACCGCCCGTCCCTCGTTGACGGGGTTAAACGGCACCACAGCGGCCCACCGCAGTCAGCGGATCAGAAATTCTTCGGCAATGGTCGACTGCGGCTGCTGCTGCTGCGTGCCGTCCTTCGCTCAGCGGGAGGCAGAAGGCATGATCGGGCGTTTGGGAGCAGCAGCACTGGTCATCACAGCGGCAGTCGCGCTCGCCGGCGCTGCCGGTGGTCGGGTCAGCCCAGCGGCGCGGATACCATCGCGCGCGCCGCGCATCGCTCACGGCGTTTCCCTTTTGACCTACAATGTGAAAGGGTTGCCGTGGCCTGTCGCAGGGGGCCGTGTCGCTGCGCTGCAAAGCATCGCCGCTACCCTGCGATCAATGCACCTGCGCGGAGATGGGTAGCGTCCGCGGTCGTGGTGTAATTTCCCGGTGTAGATGACGGTGTATGCCGGGGTGGGGCCGAGGCCCCACCCCGGCGTCGGCGTCTCGGTGGCCACCGGGCTCATCGGTTAAGGTGGAAGTGTCGAGCTTCACCAACACCCGAGGAGTTTTTCCCGATGACCGACGACAGACTACCGCTTGCCGAACTGATGGCGAAGACCGGAGACGGCGATTTTCTGCGCAGCGTCGCCGAGAGCGTGTTGCAGATCATCATGGAGGCCGACGTCGACGGCCTCATCGGCGCCGGTCGCCACGAGCGCTCCGGCGAGCGCAGCACCTGGCGCAATGGCTACCGCGACCGCACCCTGGATACGCGACTGGGCACGCTCAACCTGAAGATCCCCAAGCTGCGCACCGGCGCCTATTTCCCCGGCTTCCTCGAACCCCGCAAGACGGTGGAGAAGGCGCTGGTCAGCGTCATCCAGGAGGCCTGGATCGCCGGCGTCAGCACGCGGCGCGTCGATGATCTGGTGCAGGCGATGGGGATGAGTGGCATCTCGAAGTCGAGCGTGTCGAAACTGTGCAAGGACATCGACGAGCGGGTGAACGCCTTCCTGAAGCGCCCGCTCGCCGGCGAGTGGCCGTATCTCTGGCTGGACGCGACCTACCTCAAGGTGCGCGAGGGCGGCCGCATCGTCAGCGTGGCAGCCATAATCGCCGTCGCCGTCACCACCGAAGGCAAGCGCGAGATCGTCGGCCTGCACATCGGCCCCAGCGAGGCCGAGCCGTTCTGGTCGACCTTCCTGCGCGACCTCGTCCGGCGCGGCCTGAAGGGTGTGAAGCTGGTCATCTCCGATGCGCATGAGGGCTTGAAGGCCGCCATCACCCGCGTCGTCGGCGCCACCTGGCAGCGTTGCCGCGTCCACTTCATGCGCAACGCGCTGGCTCATGTGCCCAAGGGCCAGAACACCATGGTGGCTGCCGCCATCCGGCAGGTCTTCCTCCAGCCCGATCATGCCGCAGCCACCCAGACCTGGCGTCACGTCGCCGACCAGCTGCGCGCCCGCTGGCCGAAACTCGGCGCCTGCATGGACAACGCCGAGCACGACGTGCTCGCCTACATGACCTTCCCCGAACAGCATCGCACGAAGTTGCACTCCACCAACCCATTGGAACGGCTGAACAAGGAGGTGAAGCGCCGCGCCGACGTGGTCGGCATCTTCCCCAACGAGGATAGCATCACCCGCCTCATCGGCGCCGTGCTCCTCGAGCAGAACGACGAATACCAGCTCCAGAACCGCTACATGCAGATCGAAGGCATGACCGCTCTCGCCACACCACAGATCGAGGAGGTACCGCCCCTACAGATTACACCCAAGGCCGCCTGAACGATGCGGCCCGGTGGCACACCTGAAATTACACCACGTTGACGGACACGACCCGGAGATGCGCCGGATATCGCTGTCGTCCAAGAGGCATTCACTGAAGGCGCACGCAAGATGATCCACGCGTCAGGCTATCGATATGCCGCGCTGGGGCCGGGAACCGATTCAACGACGGAAGGCCGGCCATCTACCGACGAGCGGGTTTTCGCCGATGCCGCGCGGTGGTCGGTTGGTGAGACTGAGGGCAAATTTGTCGGCAGTGGACTTGCCATAATGTCGGACTACCCGATCCTTCGCGTCCGTAGCATGACATTCCCGCATTATGACTGCGCCGGCTACGACTGTCTCGCGGCAAAGGGCGCGATGATCGCGACGATTGCAACACCGGACGCCCCCGGCGGGATCGACGTTTTGACCACGCATCTGAACAGCCGCGGTGCGTCGGGCGTGCCAGCCGAACGGGCCGACGCCGCCTGGAAGCGGCAGTTCGCTTACCTGACCGCGTTCATCGCCAGAACGCATGATGCGCGCCGCCCCCTGATCGTCGCCGGAGACCTCAACGTCGGGTCGGTGCCGGCTCGCCGGCTCCCGATGCAGGCCGCTGTACGGCGCTGGACGGCACAACCCGTGGTGCGCGATGCCCTGCGGCAGGTGGCGGCAACAGGGGGTGCTCTCGACCGCGATGCACGCTGGTCGCTGCAGCGGGCCCGTGATTGGCAGCTTCACTTCGACGGTGCCGACATGGCGCTCGACGCGGTCCGCATCACGACCCCGTTCGGCCGGGATGCGTCGGGCAGCATGCTGTCTGATCACGTCGGTTACGTTGCGACCTACCGGCTGCGTCCGATCACCAGGAGCGTGACACCGACAGCGTGACGGTCCGGGGCCGCAGGGGTGTGAACTGGCGTTCCCTCAAAAACGGATTGCCGAATGCGAACGTATCTGCGGTCGTGTCGAGCAGATTGTCTATTCGGCCAGTGACAGTCCACTGGTCTCTGCTCATCTGCGCGTTGGCCGACAGCAGAGCATATCCTCCCATCGTGCGATCGGCGGCGGGATCGAAGGTCAGATGGGCATGGCCGACGTAATTCGCTTGTCCTCCCAATGACCCCGACCAGTGTCCGACGTTCAAACGCCAGGCGGCGACGAGCCGGGCGCTGAGATCCGGCGTGATCGGCAGCCGACGATCATCGACTTCCACGCCGTCCTCGCTCCGCGTCAGCCTGGCGTCGACATAGCTTGCGCCTGCCGAAATGCGCAGCCTTGCCGATGCGTCCCAATCCACGCTGATCTCTGTGCCGAGCACGGCTGCGCTGCCGGCATTGCGTGTCGATACCAGCCCGTTCGGAAGCAGATAATCGCTCTGGATGCCGGACCAGCTCGTATGAAAGGCGCCGACGTCGAAGCGAAGCGAGTCACCGTGCAGATATCCCCGATAGCCCAGTTCGGCAGATCCCAACTCGTCGGCATCGAAGCGAGTCGCTTGCGTGGTCGCATTTGGCGCGAGGCCGCCTGGACGCACTGCGCGGGCGTAACGCAGATAGACCAGTCCCCTGCCGGGCGGGCGCCACGATATGGCGAGGCTGGGGGAGAGCGTCGTTTTCCCGATCCGGCTGACGGTAGCGCCAGCTTCCTCCGCAGTTTCGTCCTCGTCGACCGTGTGGGAGAGGCGGACGCCGACCGTCGCCTGAACGCGCGGCGCGACGTTCAGGGTCGCATTGCCAAACCCGGCGATCTCCACCACGCGCCGCAACCGGCTTTGCACCAGGGTCGAATTCGGATCGCGGCTGACCGATTCCATCGTTCCGGTTTCATCGCTCACAGCGCGCATATACGAGGCGCCGATCAACCAGGCGCCCGGCGTTGCCGACGACAGTCGCGCTTCGTGATTGCGGACGGAGTAGCGTCGCATGTCGCTGAAGCGAAGGGGGCCGACACGCCCGAACGCCGGCGCGGCATCGGTAGCGTCCTGGACATAGTCGACCGCGTGATCGACGTAGCTGGACGAGACCAGAAGCCTTAAATCCCCGATACGACCTGCGAGCGATCCACTGAGCGCCGAAAAGTCGTTGTCACTGGGTTCGGTGATACCGGCCGGGCGGCGGACCACGTCCTCCTGGATGACATAACGGCTGTCCCGCGTATTCACATTCTGCAGAATGCCGGCGACGTCCAGTGTCCAGACCGGATCGGGCTGCCAGCGCAGCGCCAGCCGTCCCCCGGTCGTTTCGGCGCGATTGGCGTTCCTCTTCTGTCCAACGCGGTCGACCCAACCCGCCTCGCGCGACGCATATCCCACACCGCGTATGGCCAGGCGATCGTCGGCCAGTGGCAGGTTGGCTATTCCCTCTATGCCGGCGCCCACCCCGCCGCCCTGCACGATCTCGGTCGACACACTCGTGTGGAACTGATGTGCGGCGAGGTCGGGCTTCCTCGTCACCATGTGATAGACGCCGCCCAGCGCACCCGAGCCGTAGAGCGGTCCTTGAGGCCCTTTCAGCAGTTCGATCCGCTCCATATCGACCAGCCGCAGGTCGGGGTCGGGCGCGTCGAAAGTGATGCGCGCCTCGTCGAGGACGACCGCGACGGTCGATTGGCTAGGGCCATTGAACGGACTGTCGGCGACCCCGCGGATAAATTGCCGATTCCGGCCTGGTCCCAGATTCGTCAGCGACAGCCCCTCCAGCCCGCGGGCGACGTCGGTCGTCGCGACAGCGAGGCGGCCGACCGGGAGCCTGGCGTCTTGCAGGACGGCAATCCCGCCCGGAACGCCGCTGACCGGCTCGATGATCTTCCGCGCCGTCACGACGATTTCCTGTTGCTGCAGCTCTTCCGGGACCGCGATGGGCGGCGCAGCGCGGGGCGCGCGCGGCGCCGGCTGCGTTCGGGGCCGCAGGTTCCCGCGGGGTTCGATGCGATATGTTCTGGGCCCCACCTGCGTGACCGTCAGATTTGTACCAACCAGCAATCGCCGCAGGGCAGCCAGCGGTGTCAGCCGCGCGCGGAGCCGCGGAACCATGGCTTTCGGAAGCGGATTGGGCCACGCCACCGCGATACTGGCCTGCTGCGCGAGGAGTGCGACGCTTGCTTCAAGCGTGCCTTCCGGCAGGTCGATGGTGATGGCGGTAGATTTTTCGAGTCGGACCGATGCTTGTGCAACCGCTTCAGCGCTCACCGACAGGAATGAAGCGGACACCAGCACCATCAGGGCGGCTTGAGATAGACATGAGCTCTGCAAGATCGCGAAACATCCCCGGACCATTGGCAATCGCTAGCACTCCCGAGAATTTGCGGTTTCGCAGCCTTTGATCGACGCTCACCCGCTTGCCCGTATAACGAGAGAGGTCGGCAACGACGACGTCGAGCGGCGCGTCGGCATATACGAGCCGGCCGCGTCGCCAGCTGGCGACGTCGGATGCAACCACCGTCGAAAGACGAGCGCGGCCGCGCCCGCGCTCGGCGAGAAGCTGTTTGCCGGCCGGAACGGCCGCGGCGTTGCCCGTATGCGGCTGGACGGACACATTTCCCTCCGCCACGGCAACGGTCAGGAAGGACGGCGTAAGATTGACCGAGAATTTCGTACCGATATCACGAACGTCATAATCACCCGCCCGGATCGACAAGGTGCGACCGGCGACATGAGGCACGGCAAAATAGGCCTCGCCCGCTGCAAGCCGCAGTCTCGTCGGATCGCCAGCCTGAACGACAAGGCTCGACCGGGGAGCGAGCGTCACGCGCGTGTCGCCGGCGAGCGTGATGCTCCGAGATTGTGCGGCGGCGTGATAGACCATGTCGGCCGGGGTCTTCGTCAGCATGGGCAAGGCGATCGCTGCCGCGAGCGCTGCGGCGATCGAGCCTCCGATCCAGAGGGGCTTGCGCGTGTTTTGCGGGGCATGATCGGCGACGCCCGCGTCCTCTTCGCGCTGCAGCGAAGGAGCATGATCCTCGATCATGCGGTCCAGCAATGCGACCTCATCAAAGGCGACCCGGTGCGCTGGATCCTGGTCGAGCCATGACATGTACGCGTCCCAATCGGCGTCGTCACGCGCGAGGGCGCGGTGCCAGGCAACGGCCTGCTCGAAGACGTCATCGTCACTTTGACGGGGCGCGCTCATTGCGCGGTAGCCTTTCCGAAAAATCCTAAGCGATCAAAGACGACACGCATATCGTTCGCCCTCAGTCGGCCAGCGCGCGACGAAGATATTTCATCGCAACCGCCATGTGCTTTTCGACACCGCTGTGGGAGATGCCCAGCTGGGCGGCAACCTCCGCGTGCGACAGTCCTTTCAACTTGTGCAGATCAAAGACCCGACGCGCTCCGTCGGGAACCGTTTCGATCGCCTGCGACAAGCGAGCGAGCTCCTCGCGGTCGATCAGCGCTTTCTCGGCGTCACGCGAGGGATCGACGCGTTCCTCGCACGCGGCGCTGGGTGGTGCCCCGTCGTCGATCCACAACCGCTCACGCCGCATTCGGCGTTGCCGTTCGCGTGCGCGGTCGACGATCAGGTTTTGCGCCATTCGGAACAGATAGGCCCGGCCGTTCGCCGTCGGACCAGCACTGACGCGGCTTGCCTTGAGCCAAAGGTCTTGCACCAGATCCTCGGCTTCGGACGGATCGCCCGTACGCGAGATCAGAAAGCGCAGCAGCTCGGCGCGATGCACGCCGTAGAGGACATCGAGCGGCAGACTTTCAACGGGCTTGATCATCTCCACCTAACTCGCGCCTCCCGCCGCCGAAAATGGAAAACTTCGAGGACGATGACAATCGAACACTCGGCCACATTG
The DNA here is from genome assembly GCF_048565505.1 of Sphingomonas sp. TX0543. Classification (NCBI taxonomy): domain Bacteria; kingdom Pseudomonadati; phylum Pseudomonadota; class Alphaproteobacteria; order Sphingomonadales; family Sphingomonadaceae; genus Sphingomonas; species Sphingomonas sp. TX0543. The sequence goes on along the minus strand of NZ_JBLZUS010000004.1, from coordinate 266,097 downwards.
GGGAATCGTAATTTTGGCGGTGATCCTACCAACGCCGTGGTCCGTCAGGCAGGTTTCAGGCCGACATCGACGGTCGGAAAAGTGAGGATCACCGCGAACCCCGGTCCGCTATCGATCCGGGCGTCACCTCCCATCGCGGAAACGATCGCAGCCACCAAGGCCAACCCCAGGCCGTTGCCGGGGGAGGCCCTGGCGTGCTCGACCCTCACGAACCGGCGGAACAACGTGCTGGGGTCTGCAACCGCCGCGCCTGGTCCGTCGTCCCGCACGGTGATGCTCGCAGTCCGGCCGCCGGTTTCGCCGACAAGCCGCACCAGCGTTCCTGCAGGCGTATGGCGCAAGGCATTGTCGAGCAGATTGGCCACGGCCTGACTGAGGAGCCGCTGATCCCCGTGGATAACGGCGCCAGGGCCTGCATCGACTTCGAAGCGATGTCCGTTCGCCTCGAAATCGGGCGCGTAGGTTTCACCCATTTGCTCCACCAAGGCCGTCAGGTCCACTGGCTGTCGCCGGGATCGATCCTGCATTCCTTCGATCTCGGCGATCCGCAGCAGCGCCGCAAAAATCTCCAGCAATTCGGCCGCTTCGCTCCTCGCCGCCTCGATTGCACCCCGCTGCGGCTCCGCCTCATGACCCGAGAGCGCGCCATCCAGACGATTGTAGAGGCGCGTGAGCGGCGTCCGCAGGTCGTGTGCGACGTCGCTCGATACCTGCCGCAGATTGTCGAGCAGGGTATTGATCCGCTCGAGCATCGAATTGATGGTCCGGGCGAGGCGATCGAACTCGCTCCCCGAGCCGTCGACCGGCACCCGGCGCGTGAAATCGCCTGCGATGATCGCCTTTGCGGTCGCGTCGATCCGCGCAAGCCGCCGCCGCGTAATCCAGCCGACGAGCAGCGCGGAAACGCTCCCCATGAGCAGCGTCACCGCCAGAGCGCCGGCGAACAGCTGCATGAGCGTTCGATCAATCTCGTCGAGCCCGCTGCGATCCGCCGCGACGATCAACGTGCCGGCCCCAAGAGATGTCGTCAGCGCCTGGGCGACCCCGACGGCTTCTCCGCGTCGATAGTGCAGGAACTCTTCGTATCCGGGAGCGGCGGGATGATCGGTCACGATCGTCGCGGCGATTGCATTCCCCTCGCGATCGAGGAGGATGTAATCGAGGCTGGAGGTAGATCGGGCGGCACTTCTGCGCCTGATCGCGGCGGTCAGGCCCGGCATCGTACCGCGGCTTTCCGCAATCAGCGAGCGCATCTCCGCCTCGATCCGGTGATCGAGCTGCTGCTCCAGCGCCTCGTGCGTCACTTCGTAGGCGACCGTTCCGATGACAGCCGTCGCCATGCCGAGAAGGAGCGCAACGAGGGTGACAAGGCCGGAGGTCGAGCGCCTGAAGCGGTTCAGCATCATTCGGCCCGCAGCACGTAGCCGGCGCCGCGAACGGTCTCGATCGCGTCCCTCTCGAAACCGGCATTCAGCTTCGATCGCAGGCGGGAGAGATGGGTTTCGACGATATTCGTCTGCGGGTCGAAATCGAAATCCCAGACCCGCTCGAGCAACATGGTACGGGTCATGACGCGGCCAGGGTTGCGCATCAGCTCGGCGAGCAAGGCGAACTCGCGGGGCTGCAAGACAATCCGACGACCGTCGCGCTCGACGGTCCGCCGATGCAGATCAAGCGCGATTCCACTGACGGTGAGAGTAGGTGACTCCACCCGCGCGGCAGGCCGCCTGCCCAGCGCGTTCAGCCGCGCCGCAAGCTCCGAGAAGGCGAAGGGCTTTACGAGATAGTCGTCGGCGCCGCCCTCAAGCCCCTCCACCCGGTCGGCAATGCCGCCGACCGCGGTCAGCATGATGACCGGCGTCGCGTCGCCGGCTGCCCGCAGCGCCTTGACGACTGCCAGGCCGTCGAGGCCGGGCAGCATCCGGTCAAGCACGATCACGTCGAAGTCGCCGCCGGTGGCCTGAAACAGTCCATCTCGGCCATCGGCGCACGTACTCACCTGATGGCCGGCTTGGCTCAGACCTTTGGCGACGAATTGATTGGTTTCGAGATCGTCCTCGATGATCAGGATGCGCATGACCATATTCTACTCGGAAGCGGTTCCCGTTCGCCACCCGCCGCCGAGCGCGCGAAACAAGGCGACCTCGCCCTGCGAAACTGCCAGGTCGGACTGAGCCTGCTGGAGCGTAGCGGCCGCGGTCGCGCGCTGCGCGTCGACCTGGAGCAGGCCCGGTGCGTCGCCGAGGCGGACGCGAGCCGCGGCCCGGCGGGCATAGGCCTGTGCTTCGCGTGCGGCCGTTTCCAGATCGCGATTGCGCCGCGTCTCCGCGTCATAGGCGGCCAGCGCCGTCTCCACTTCGCGCAGGGATCGTAGCACGGCGACGTCCCAACCGGCGAGCGCGGCGCGTTCGGTCGCACGGGCCTGCTCGAGCCGGGCACGCGCCGGCGCCTGATTGGGAAAAGCCCATGTCACGAGCGGCGAGGCGACCGCCTTGATCCCACCGGAGAGCAGCCCCAACGCGCCGCCGAGATTGACGCGCGGGTAGAGGTCCGCGCGGGCGACACCGACCCGCGCCGCCGCGGCGGCAAGGCGACGCTCCGCCTCGCGCACGTCGGGGCGACGCAGCAGCAGGGCAGTCCCATCGCCGACCGGCGCGGCGGTGCGCAAGCGGGGCGCGGCGGTACAGGCGAAGCTGTAGTCGCGTGCTTCAGCGGGTGGCCGCCCCTGAAGCGTTGCGAGGCGGTAGAGCGCGTTGGCACGCTGCGCCTCGAACGGCGCGATTGCGGCGCGGGTCGCGGCGGCGATCGTCGCGACCTGCGATACCTCCAGCGGTGACACCTCACCGGCGCGGAGCTGTTCGCGCACGAGACCGACGGAGCGATCCTGCGCGGTTGCGACCGCGCGCGCGGCGGCGATCGCGCGGGTCGACCCGCACAGGTCGACATAGGCGAGGACGGTGTCGGCGACGACCGCGACCCGCAGCCCGTCGACGACGGCGACCTGCGCGTCGGCATCGGCACGCGTCGCGGTCGCAGCGGAGCGCAGCCGACCGAACAGATCGATATCCCAGCTCACCGTCGCGGCGATATCGTAATCCGTCGTGGGCACGTTGCCCGATGCGCTCGGCTGCGAGGCGGGGTTGTCGACGCCCAGCGCGCTTTCGATCGTGGTCTGCGGTAGTCGCGCGGCCCGTGCCTGCCGCAGCGCAGCGCGCGCGCCGTCGAGATTGGCGTAGGCGACGCGCAGATCGGCATTTGCGGCCAGTGCCGATCGCACAAGCCCGTCCAGCACCGGATCGTCGTAGAGCCGCCACCAGTCGTCCGGAACGGGCGCGATGGACGCGATGGGTAGCGTCGCGAACCCGCCCGTGGCGCTCCCCGGCGCGACCGTGGGCGGCGACCTCGGCACGCTCATGCACGCCGAAGCGAGCAGTGCGAGGATCGGCGTCAGGCAGCGATGCGTCATGCCAGCGCCTCCTTGCGCTCGGGCGAGGGCGAGGCCGCGCGTTCCTCTCCGTAGCGGGCGTAGAGCGCCGGCAGCAGCAGCAGGTTAAGCGCGGTAGACGAGATGAGGCCGCCGAGGATCACGATCGCCATCGGGTGCTCGATCTCGTGCCCCGGCGCGTTGCCTGCGACGATCAGCGGGACGAGCGCCAGGCCGGCACACGCTGCGGTCATCAGGATCGGCACCAGCCGCTCCTCCGCACCGCGCAGCACCAGTTCGCGCCCGAACGCCACGCCTTCGTGACGTTCCAGATGCTGATAATGCGAGAGCAGCATGATGCCGTTGCGCGCCGCGATGCCGATCACGGTGACGAACCCGACGAGCGAGCCCAGCGACAGCACACCGCCGGTGAGCGCCACCGCCGCCACGCCCCCGACGAGCGCGAACGGCAGGCTGACGCCGACCAACGCGGTGATGCGGCGTGAGCGGAACTCGATCCACACGAGGAGCAGGATGCCGATCAGGCAGAACGCACCGGTGGACCAGAGACGCTGACGCGAATCCTTCAGCGCGGCATATTCGCCCAGCACCTGGGGGTGATAGCCGGTGGCGAACGGCACCGTGGCGACCGCGGCGTCGACCGCCTGCGCCACCGTTCCCAGGTCTGCGCCCGCGACGTTCATCGTCACGTCCAGCCGGCGCTGGCCGTTCTCGCGCTTCACCTCGTTGGGGGCAGGGACGATCTCAACATCGGCGATGTCGCCGAGCCGTACCGGCGCACCGGCGCCCGACCCACTGCCGTTACTCGGCAGCGTGCCACCAGGTGCCGGAGTCTGGATCATCAGATCGCGCAATGCGTGAATGTTGTTGCGGACGGCCGGCTCGCCCCAGACAGCGACGTCGAATGCTTTTTGGTCGCGATAGATTTCGCCGACCTTCTGCTGGGCCACCAGAATCTGAGCTTGCCGCCGGACCTCGCCGGCCGACAGTCCGAGCCGCGCCAGTTCGGCCGGTTTCGGGCGGATACGAATTTGTGGTACGAGCACTTGGCTTTCGAGCTTCAGGTCAGAAATGCCCTGTATGCCCGCGATGGCCGACCGGACCCGCGCGCCCGCCGCACGCAGTTCGTCCTGATCGGGACCATAGATGCGAACCACGATCGTGGCCCCGGCGCCCGTCAGCACCTCCTTGATCCGCTCGCGCAGATAGGTCAGCACGTCGCGGAAGAGACCCGGATAGCCCTCGACCACGTCCTTGATGCGCTTCACCGAGGCGTCATAGTCGGCGTTCTCGTCGAGGCTGATCCACAGTTCGGTAAAATTCGGGCCGACCACCTCGTCGGCCTGCTCCGCGCGGCCGATATGCGCGCCGAAATTGCGCACGCCGGGGATCGCGCGCAGTTCCTTCGATGCGCGCATCGTGATCCGGTCCATCGCTTCGATCGAAGTGCCCGGCTTCTCGACGAAGTGCATCAGGAAGTCCGTTTCGCGGAAATCGGGCAGGAACTGGTCCTTGAAGGTCGCATAGCCGACCCCGGCGAGCAGCAGCCCGCCGGCGACGATGCCGACCGCGAGCGACGGCCGCCCGACGACGCGCGGCAGGAAGCCGACGTAGCGACGCTTCAGAGCGGCCACGAACCGGGTGTCGCGCTCCTCCTTTAGCGGCGCATTCGGGAGAAGGAGCAGGCACATCGCCGGCGTGACGGTCAGCGCGACGAGCAGCGACGTGCCGATCGCCAGCACATAGGCGACGGCAAGCGGCTGGAAGAAGGTGCCGGCGACGCCGCCGAGGAAGAAGATCGGCATGAAGACCAGCATCACGATCAGCGAGGCGAACACCACGGCCGAACGCACCTCCAAAGAGGCGGCGAGCACCACGTCGAACGCAGGCTTCGGATCGGCGGATTCGCGGTTCAGCCGCAGGCGGCGCGCGATGTTCTCGACATCGATGATCGCGTCATCGACCACTTCGCCCAGCGCGATGACGAGCCCGGCGATGATCATCACGTTGATCGTCGCTCCAGACCACAGCAATGCTAGGCCTGCGCCGAGCAGCGACAGCGGAATCGCGACGAGGCTGATCGTCGCGTGACGCCAGTCGCGAGTGAACAGGAACAGCACCACCGCGACCAGCACACAGCCGATCAGGAGGGCGCGGGTGAGGTTGTCGATCGACCGTTCGATGAAGGTCGCGGGGCGGAAGATCGTGGTATCGACCTTCACGTCCTTCAGGCCCGGCTTCAGCTCGGCGAAGGCGGCCTCCACCGCGCGGGTCAGTTCCAGCGTGTTGGCGGTCGGCTGCTTCTCGACGATCAGCATGATGCCGGGGCTGTCGTCGATGATGGCGTTGCCGATCGGCGCGGCGAAACCGTCGACCACGCGAGCGACGTCGCCGATGCGGACCGGCGCTTCGCCCGCCTGCTTGACGATCGCCTGCCTCAGGTCGGCCGCAGTCTGGACCGTGCCCGCCTGCTGGACCGCGAGGCGCTGGTTGGGCGTATCGACAAACCCGCCGCCGCCGACCAGCACCGCGTCGCCCGCTGCGGCGCGGACCTCGGCCAGCGTCACGCCGGCGGCGCGCAGGCGGTCGGGATCGACCAGCACCTGAAGCTGGCGATCACGCTGGCCCCATACCGCGACGTTGGCGACGCCGGGGACGGCCATCAGCCGCGGCCGTATCGTCCAGCGCACCAGCTCGGATATCTGCATCTGGTCGAGCTTCTTCGAGGACAGCCCGACCTTCATCGCGCGGCTGGTCGAGGACAGCGGCGGCATCAGCACCGGCTGACGCGCCGCGAGCGGCAGGCGCGGCTGGACCTGCGTGATCCGCTCACCGACCATCTGGCGCGCGCTGACCACGTCGGACCCGCGCTCGAATAATATCTGTACCGACGATAGTCCCAGCACCGATTTGGAGCGCAGCGTCATAAGGCCGGGCACGCCGTTGACCGCCGTCTCGATCGGCACCGTGACCAGGCTCTCGACCTCCTCGGTCGATAGGCCCGGCGCCTCGGTCTGGATTTCGACCATCGGCGGGGCGAATTCGGGGAACACGTCGAGCGGCACGTCCCGCCCGGCGCGGACACCAAGCACGACCAGCAAGGCGGCGAGCGCGAGGACGAGGACGCGCTGCGCAAGCGCAAAATGGACGAGCCGGCCGAGCATCAGTGCGCCGCCCCGAATTCGGTCCCGAACAATTCGGTCGCGCCGTCCGTCACGACCTGGGCGCCGGACGCCAGCCCGCGGGCGAGCAGAGCACGACCGTCGCTTTCCGTTGCTACCTCGACGCGCTGTCGAACGAAGGTGTTGGCGGCTGTCTTCTGATAGACCCATTCACCGCCATAGATATCGCGCAGGATCGCGGACGACGGCACCGACAGTCCCTCGGTCTGCCCGGCAAGCGGTAGGTCGACGGAGACACGCTGACCAACGCGGAAATGGCGGTCGCGGTTATCGACTGCATAGTAGAGATCGACGGTGCCAGCGGCGGTATTGGCCGATGGCGCTGCCTGCACCGGACGCGCAGCGCGGGGTGCGCCGCCCTGGCCGAGCGCGCGGATCGTTGCAGCGCCTTCCCGACGCACATCGCCCACGTCGCTGCCGAACACCGATGCGCGTACCCACAACACAGTTTGATAGCCAAGTGAGGCGACCGCTGGCCCCAGTAACTGTCGCTGCTGGCGCGCAGCACCGAGCGCGGCCTGAGCAGCAACCAGCGCTGCAGCGGCTTCGTCGCGACCGCGCACACTGCCTGCTTCCTCGCGCACCAGGCTTTCGGCGCGGTTGAGTGCGATACGCGCCAGCTGTGCCTGCGCCGTCGCGCGGGCCAGTTCGGCGTTGGCCGCAGCTTGCTGGCTGCCGATCTGCTGAAGGTTGGTCAGCGAGTTAACCGGCACCCCATTGGCGCTGATCGGGGGTACGACAATCTCGCCGGCGACCTGGCGCCTTTGGCTGGCCGAACCACCTGCCACGCGTACCAACGCTATCCCGAGACGCTGCTGGGCGGCCGGCGTCAGTGTCAGCTTGAGCAATTCGGCCTCATGCGCGATCAACTCGGCATGAGCGGGCGGAGCGGCGGGCGACTTCGACGGTTCGGTGCCGCAGCCCGCGATGATCAACGGAGCGAGAAGAAAGGGTGTGCGCATGGGCACCGTCATAGGTGCAGTCGATTGGCTCCCACTTGCCGGAACTATACAATTTCCCAATGCACGCCACTAAGTCGGCACTTGGCCCCGAAGATTGGGAAATCACAATCCTGCGGCCATTCCCTCGCCGCGCTATCGGTCTAATTGGTGAACGATGGACAGCTGGATCCACGACCTGATCGCGCAGCTCGGATACCTCGGTATTGCGGCTTTGATGTTTGCAGAAACGGTGTTCCCGCCACTGCCTTCCGAGGTGATCATGCCACTTGCGGGCATGGAGGCGGGTCGCGGCGTGATGGCGCTGCCGGGAGTGATCGCCGCAGGAACCGCGGGTGCGATGGCAGGAAACATCGCCTGGTATCTCGTCGCACGCGCGCTCGGCATTACGCGGTTCGACGGTTTGATCGAACGGTATGGCCGATGGCTCACTATAAGCCGGAACGACGTCGACCGCGGGCAACGCCTCTTTGCCAACGGGGGAGCGCTCTTCGTTTGCGTGGGACGTCTCGTGCCGACAATCCGCTCGATCGTATCGATCCCGGCAGGACTTCTGGCGATGCCATTCGGCCGGTTCGTTTTCTGGTCTCTCCTTGGTACCACCGCCTGGACGTCGATCTTAGCCGTCGCCGGCGCTGGCTTGGGGCAGGGCTATGGCGCGGTAGAGCGTTTCGTCGGACCGATCTCGCTTGGAATCATCGTCCTGCTCGTGGTTGCATATGTCTGGCGGGTAGCGACATGGCGACGTTAACGATGGGGTGGGACCGTTTGCGGCGCCAACCTGAGCTCCTGTTGATGGTCACGTTGGCCGTGGCTGCGATTGTCGGCTTCGTTGTCTGGAAACTCGGCTCCGAGATCCGGGAAGGCGAAACAAATGCCTTCGATCGTTCAGCGCTTTATTGGGTGCGAGTCCATCTGGGTGGCATCGCACCCCTACGTGCCGCGATGCTGGATCTGACCGCGTTGGGCGACACGGCAACACTGACCCTCGTGGTAATGCTCACCGCCGGCTTCGCCGCCGCTAGTAGAAAAACGGCTTTGGCTGCCTTCGTGGTAGCCGAGACAGGAGTTGGGACGTCAATCACAGCGCTCGTGAAACCCTGGTTCGGCCGGGCGCGTCCCGATGTGGTGGAGCACTGGGCGCCTTTCAGCTCCGCGAGCTTTCCAAGCGGCCATTCGGCGAACTCGGCGATCGTCTATCTATCGATCGCTCTTCTCGCTGCGCAATGGGCACCGACCCGTCGTGGCCGCGTGTTCCTTGTCGGCGCATCGATCGCATTGGTCATGGGAATTGGCTTTTCGCGCGTGTTCCTGGGTGTTCATTGGCCAACGGACGTGCTTGCAGGCTGGGCAATGGGATCGGGTTGGGCACTCGTCTGCCTGACGATCCTCTACGTTTACGGTCAGAAACGCACTCCAAGGTCGGTCGCGGACGGGTCGCGCTGACTCATTGCTATTAGGTACAGGGCCAATCGACGGCTACTGCTGCTATGCGTGTCTTGGCTGGAGGCCCGGGGAGGCTTAGCGCGGTCCGCGGTCATGCTCCGGGATCGTCAAAATGCACCACATTCAGTTTACCGACCTTGGCCTACATCCGGTAGCGCTTTCGCTCGGTAGTTTGGATCTGCGATGGTATTCGCTTGCCTATATCGCAGTGACGTGACCCCCGCCTTTCATCCAGCGGCAACCAGAGACTGACCGGCAATGTCGCGCATGAGCGCAGGTGAAGCAACGGGCGGGGTTAACCCCGCCCGTTGCTGTTCGAGTTCGGCGGCGAATGCCACCGGGGTGGCGTAGCCGAGCGAGGAGTGCGGGCGCTCGTTGTTGTAGTCGTCGACCCAGCGGGCCAGGATCGAACGGGCTTGGCCGATGGTGAAGAACAGCGTTTCGTTGAGAAGCTCGTCGCGCATACGACCATTGAAGCTCTCGACGAAGCCGTTCTGGGTCGGCTTGCCCGGCGCGATGTAGTGCCACTCGATGCCGGCGTCGCCGGACCAGGCGAGCACCGCATTCGAGGTGAGCTCGGTGCCGTAGCACATTGGGAAGCGCTGGTTCGGGAGCCGCTATGGCCCTGATGAAGACAAGGCCGCGTAGCGGCCGTAGACTTCATCAGGGCAAGCCATGGCCGGTCAGCAGGTATCTAAAGTGAGGTTGTCGAGACAACACTTTGGAGGCCGACCGACCATGACCAAGCTCACCTCTACGCCTGCCGGCGCCGTGCTGGTAGCCATCGACATGTCCAAGAGCCGACAGGAGGTTCTCATCGAGCGACCGGAAGGCGGCCGGCGCCGACGGATGACCGTCATGGCGACCAGGCAGGACTATGACGGCTTTGCCGAGCAACTCGCTGCCATCGGGCGCCCTATCATCGTCGGGTTCGAGGCGACGGGTAATTACCATCGTACGCTGGCGCACCGGCTGCTGACGGCAGGGTTCGAGCTGCGCCTCATCTCGTCGGTCGCGCTCGCCAGAACGCGCGAGGCGCTGCACAACGGCTGGGACAAGAACGACTCCAAGGACGCGCAGGTCATCCTGCACATGCTGCGGATCGGTGCGACGCAGCGCTACGTCGACCCGCTGGTGGCCGGAATCAACGACCTGCAGGAGCTCTCGAAGACTCACGAGACGATCTCAAGGATGAAGACGCAGACCTGGCATCGGATCCTGACCCACTACCTGCCGCTGTACTTCCCCGAGATCGCCCGCTTCGCAGGCAACAGCCGGTCCGACTGGTTCCTGGCGCTCATCGAGCGGTTTCCGACGCCGGCCACCATCACGGCGCTGGACCGCGAGGCGTTCTCGGCCGCGGCATGGCCGCTCATCGGCCGCAAGGTCTCCAAGGCACGCCTCATCAACGACATCTACGAGACGGCGTCCGCCTCGACGGCACTGCCGGTGCCGGAGAGCTCAGCCGCCATCACCATGTTCCGCATGGTCATCGCGCAGGGCCGCAGCCTCATCCACCAGCGAGACGAGATCGAGCGGCTGGCCCATGCGCGGCTCGCCGATGACGTCGATTACCAGCTGCTGCGCAACATTCCGGGCATCGGTCCGATCAACGCGCTGACCATCCTGGCCGAGGCCGGTGATCTGCGGCGCTTCAACCATCATCGTCAGTTCCTGAAGTTCTGCGGTCTCGATCTCGCAACGTGTCAGTCAGGCACGTTCCGTGGCCGCACGAAGCTGTCCAAGTACGGCAATGCGCGCCTGCGCCGGACCTTCTGGATGGCTGCCCAGGTCGCCGCGCGTCAGCGCGACAACAGCTTCCGCGACAAGCTCGGACGATATGTCGCCGGGCACGCGGACGATGCCGACCGTCGCCGCAAGGCGATGACGGCGCTCACCGCCAAGATGGCGCGCGTGGCTCACGCCGTCATCAAGACGGGGACAGAGTACCGGCCGTTCCTCGAACGGTCGGATGCCAGGTGGAAGGACCCCTCTCTGCAAGTGCCGTGAGGGCGCTCGTCGAGCGACCCTGTAGATAATGTTCGGGCCTTCCACCTGGGTGCGTATCTCGTTTTAAGGATGGTGAGGACCACGGCCGCCTCGGCGCTGCTGGATCCTGTGTTTGCTATGGCAGGGAGCGATCCCGTTGACGGTGGGAGCCATCTGGCTCAGATTGCATGCCGCGCCGACGGTTGTCGGCGCATGGATATCTGCTGGCCAAAACCCGCCGCTGCTTCCTGACATAGGACGTTGTCGCTGACGATCATCTTCGGCCTGCCACGCTCGGTGATCAGATCGGCCAGCTCGCGCACGACCCGCCGCCCCGAAATCGACGTGTCGACCACCGCCCGGATGCACTCGCGCGTCACGTCGTCGACGATGTTGAGCACGCGAAACCGCCGTCCGGTGACGAGCTGGTCGTGGACGAAGTCCAAGCTCCAGCGCTGGTTGGGGAGCGCCAGCACCGGCGCAGGCGCCCGCGCGCCAACGGCGCGCCTTCATCCCTTCCTGCGCCTGACCGTCAGACCTTCCTCACGGTAGAGCCGCTGGGTCTTCTTGCGGTTGATCGTGATGCCGTCCCGACGAAGCAGGATGTGCAGCCGTCGATAGCCAAACCGCCGGCGCTGCTGCGCCAGTTCGCACAGCCGCGACCGCAGGTCGCCATCATCTGCCCGGCACGAACGATACCGCATGCTCGTGCGGTCAGCCCCGACGACAGCACACGCCCGCCGCTCGCTCATCCCCAACGTCGCCTGGAGATGCGCGACCGCTTGCCGCTTCGCGGCGGGCGCTACCATTTTTTTGACAGCAGATCCTTCAGACCCGCGTTGTCGAGCATCGTGTCCGCGAGCAGCCGCTTGAGCCGGGCGTTCTCCTCCTCGAGCGACCGCAGACGCTTCGCGTCGGACACCTCCAGCCCGCCGAACTTCGCCTTCCACGCGTAGTAGGTCGCGCTCGACATCCCGTGCTTCCGGCACAGCTCGGTCACCACCGCGCCCGCCTCGGCCTCCTTCAGAATGCCGATGATCTGCTCTTCCGAAAACTGCTTCCGCTTCATTCTGTCCGTCCCTTTGAGGGGCCGGTCTCTAGTTCCACCTGGATGAAGAAACGGGGGTCACGTCAGATGGACATCGGGTTCGACGTCGACCGTGAACCAGCAGCTCGACACCTCTCCCATCCTATGTCGTCGGCGTTCGGCTGATGGTCGATCACACCACGCCCGAACTCAAGGGAAAATGGGGCTGACGTGCGACGTTCAACCCGTCAGGTCGTCATCATGGCGCATCGATTCGTGCTTTTGGGTACGAATTGGCGATTAGCCCGCGTTGAACGGTGGTCATCGGGTTGCTTCAACCACCGGACGGCTCCGGTTATGGTCACGCGCTATGACCAAGCTCCGTCACGATCGCCCAGCCTTACGTTATTCCGACAATGTTCGTCGGGAGCTGCAACGATCGTCGCTTCCTGGGGCCGCAGCTCCGGTGGCCGTGACGAAAGCCACTCCTCAACGTCTTCTACGTCCTCGCGATGACAGAGCCTATGATAGGCACTTGGCTGCATTCGATCAGCTTCCCGAGGGAGCACGGGCAACTCTCGACCAGCTTTTCGCGCGAGCAGGGCAGATGATGGAGTCGCGTTTAGCCTATGTGGAGAGCATAGGCACTCGACAGCGCCATGGTGAACGGTCAAGCGCCTATGAGGCTGACAAGCAGGCGCTTTACGCCGCATGTTGCATCTACAATGCTCATTGTAGGGATGAGGTTCAGGACGGTCGGTCCGTGACGCGCGAATGGTTCGCTAGATTGCGCGTAATAATGGGTGCCGATTGGGGTCATTTCAGCGAGCTTGACGAGCTCCTTGCGGAGACGCGAAACGGCTGACTCCATCAGGCTTCAGCTGTTCGAATCGATGCTCAGCACCCTTTTCGACAAGCTATGATCGGGATGGAACGGCGGGAGGTCGACAAGCTGCAGGAAGCGTGACTTCATCGACACCATGTTAGGTCAACGCCGGAAGCGGACGCGAAGCCGCCGTGCTCGTTCGCGGAAGGCGTGCTCGCCGCCTTCCAAGATCTCGCAGACGCGTTCTCGAATGGCCGCGTCCTCCAAGCCGCCCGCCATGTAGCTGATCCCCGGCAGGCCGCCCGCCTCACGTGGCCCGGCTTCCGCAATGATGATCTGATCTGCGTCCGTGTTGACGACGAGGTTGGCATTGTGCGTGACCATGATCACCTGGCGCTTGGCCTTGGCAGCAATGAACAGCCCGACGAGCTCGTCAAAGATGGACTTGGGATCAAGGTTCTCTTCGGGTTGGTCGATGATCAGCGGGCGATCGTCTTCCGTGTCGAGCGCGAGATAGAGCAGGAGCAGCACGATCCCGCGCGTGCCGGGGGACAGGCTCCGGATGTCGGTGCCGTCATAATCGACACTGTAGCGAACCTGGATGTGATCGGTGCTATAGAGCCACTGCGCGAACCGCTTGAGCCACGCCCGGTAGTCGACGGGGTTGCCCTTCGGCACACGCGCAGCCTCCAGCAGCTCGTCCTGGTTGTCGTCACGGAACGAGGCCATGGCCGCTGTCACCGCTGCCGCGTCGCCGGTGCGCCACGCCGACGCCAAGCCACGCTCGGCTCGCTCCGCCACGGAGCCGCGGCCCTGAAACTTCCCGGTATGGCGAAGGTCGAGCAGCTTCTCCCCAGCCGTGGCCCAGCGTTCCACATCGACCGACCGGCGCACGCTGAATGACAGTTTGCCGAGTGTGCCTTTCTCGGCCTCCAGCCTCTGCCGGATTGGTGCATACAGATCCCGCAGGACTTGCTCTTCGGCGAGGATGAAGTCGAAGACCCGCGCATAGCCGCTTTCCCGATCTTGCAGCAGCGGTGGGATACGATCCTTGGCGGCCTGATAGTCCGCCAGGCGATCAGACAGCTTGCCGAGCTCAATGTTCTCGGCCGCGATCTTCTGTGTAAGGGCGGTGAAGCGCTTTTGGGTGTCGGTGTCGAGCGCCACCAGCTTTGTGAGCCGTGCGACTTCGGCGTCGAGCAAGGCTTGCGTCTGCTTCGACAGGTCGGCGTCGGCGGCGATCAACGGGACGGTCATGTCCGCGGGTACGGCCACCGGCTTTCCACGCCAGCCCGCGGCGCCGGAACGGGCGCTCGCCACCTCGGCCGTGATGATAGCATCGACGTCGCCCTCATAGTCCAGCAGGAATGGTGCCCAATCCGGCTCCTTGATCCGACTGGCCTTATGACGCTCCTTCGTGGCGCGCAGCGTGGCCGGTGCGCGGTTGGTCCGCAGGTCGGCCACTTCGTCGCGCAGGACGAGCAGCGCCGCCTCGCGGTTGGTGAACCACCGCACATTGCCTGCCGCCTTCTCCGCAGCCGTTGCGACTTCCGCCAGACGCTCGGCTCTTTCTTCCGTCCCCTTCGACACGAGCCGCGCACGATCGGCGGTGTACCGGGCGACCGTCTGGCGTTTGTCCTCGACCTGCTTGGCCAAGGCAGCCACGCCTTTGGTCTTCTCGATCTCGCTGCCGATGCGGTCGGACAGCGACACCAGCGCCTCTTCCTCACGTTCTCGTGCGAGACGGTGGCGGCTGACCCGGGCTTCCAGGAGATCTTGGAAATCTACTGCGCCATCACGGCTGGTCGCGTCGTGGGCATCGAACACGACACGCTCGACCTCGGCGAGCAAAGCGTCGGTTATGCCGTCGGCCGAGCACAGGCCGTCGACAAATTGCTGGGACAGGTAACGGGCTTTCGGATAATCCGAGGCGTCGGGATCATAGCTGCCGTCGAGTGGCCGCGTGTCGGTCGCGCCGTCACCCCAGGTCAGGCGGACGCTGTTGCCGGCGAGCAGCTCGGAAGCGCGCGCCAGGAACGACATGGCATTTGGTGGATCCTCGGTTGCGTCGCACCCGTGCGCGATCGCGTCGGCGAGTGCGGTCTTTCCGGAGCCACGCGCACCGATGATGGCGACAAGTCCGGGGTTCAGCGGGATTCGGGGCGTCACCGCCCATGGCGCATCGACCAGATCGACGGTCGACAATACCTGAGAAAAGCTTGCGGTCGCAGGCGATGCGTCCCCGATCCACGCTCGGCCGGCTGGCTCGATCTGCGCCTGGCGCAAGGCGTCGAAGTGTGGTGCTCCCTTTATCCACGAGTAGCGGTTGAGGTCGGGAGCCGCCACCTTCTCCAGACTGTGCGCGTCGCTGCCGTGAAGGCAGGGCTTCAGCGCGCCGTAGCGGCCGATAATGTCCGCGGTCGAAGACTTGTGACCCAGCCAATAGTCCCGCTGCGACGGTGTGCTTGCGAAGATGATGTGCGCAAACGCCTCGATCTCCTGGCGAAGCGTCCGATCGGCTGCGTCGCGCACGCCCGAAGCGCCATCGGTGCTGCCGCCGGCGACCGCGATCAGCACGTTCTCCTGCGCCCAGTCGCTGTTCGCATAGGCGTCGCGCAGCTGGTCGAGCGAGACCTTGAATTGCCGTGACCCTTCCGAGAGCGCCGTTACCGTGTCCCGGATCTCGGGGTCGCTGCGGCGTCCCAGCGCCGCCAGCTCCTCAGGCGTGCAGGCGAACGTCTCGCCATGGGCACGGAAGGTCAGGCGGGTGAGCAGGCGTTTGATCTGGCTGACATGATCGTAGGTTTCAGGGCTGACCAGAAGATGCACATTGACGAAGGCGTTCCGGACCGTGCCGATCCCAAGGCGCATCTCGATGTTCGGAAACAGCAGGGCGCAGTCAGGAAGCCGCCCGGCGCTCTTATCCGCGCGGAGGCGTTCATAGCAGTCCAGGCTGTAATAGTCGGTCACGCCGATCGCGCGCAGCGTTGGCTGCGCCTGCTCGAGTCGACCGAGATAGTCGTCCCATGAGGTGGCGCCGCCGAACTGGTCGTTCAGCTTGGTGCCGGGCGCGTGAACGTGCGGGTCCCAGCGATGCCATTGCGCGCCGATCGTCAATGACGCGCCTGCGTTGGGATCAGGCATCACCGGATCGCCACGACCTTGACGCCGGCAGCGTCGGCGACCTTCTTCCAGTCGAGATCGCTGGTCCAGGCGGGCAGACCGTCGCGCTGCGCCAACGCGAGACAGACCCGGTCGCCCAGGCTCAGCCCCGCTTCGGCTGTGACGGCACGAAGCCGGCCGGCAAGCTGAGCGAGACTCTTATCGACCGGCACCACGCTCATCGGCAACGGATCGAGCATTGCGTCGACCTCGCGGGCAGGCATGCCGGCATGGATAAAGTGGCTGACAACCTCGGCATAGTTCACGCTGCTCACCCGCGCGTCGGCGATGGCATCGGCCACCTTCGCCGCGCCGCGCTCGCCTTTGAGCATGGCGATGAGGGCAGACGCATCGAAGACGACGCTCATTCGCCGCTTTCGTCGCGTCGGCGGGCAAGGAAGGCGTCGACCGACGCCTCGGGGTTGCCGCCGGTGAATTGTTTGGCGAGCGCCTGAGCGCGCTCCACGGCCTGTGCTGCAGTGCGGAGCACGATCCCGTCGTCCGTCTCGTCGACATATACCGCACCGCCTTGAGCAAGCCCTAAGCGTTTTCGGATGTCAGCCGGAAGGCTCATGCGACCACTGGCCGTCACTGTGACCTGTAATGTCATTGCAAACCCTCTATGCCTTGTTGTGGCGGACGGGTTCTAGTGTGGCGTGTTCTGCCCGATGAGGCAAGAGCCCCGCCTTGAGCCAAGACGGCCTTTGTCCGATAAACTGTCTTATCGGATACAGGCCATTTAGACTCGGCTCGTTTGGCTAGGCTCCGCAGTATCGGTCATTGCGATTCCGAGCCGGTTGCCGCAGTGATGGCTAACAAAGGTATATCCAAAAACGCCTCATAGGAGCGACGAACTGATGGTAGATGGCGGTGTGCGAGCGGCGCGGGTGTACCTGCGGGTGAGCACGGACGAGCAGGACCTCACGCGGCAGGAAAGCATCGTCGCCGGTGCTCGAGCGGCCGGCTTCTATATCGCTGCCGTCTACCGGGAGAAGGCGTCCGGCGCTCGACCCGACCGGCCGGAGCTGCTGCGCATGGTGGCGGACCTGCAGCCGGGCGAGGTGGTGATCGCCGAGAAGATCGATCGGATCAGCCGCCTGCCTCTGTCTGAGGCCGAGCTCTTGGTCGCGACTATCCGGTCGAAGGGCGCGCGCCTCGCGGTGCCGGGCATTGTGGACCTCACCGACTTGGTAGCGGACAGCGCCGGCGTCGCGCGGATCGTGCTAGAAGCGGTGCAAGACATGCTGCTGCGCGTCGCGCTCCAGACTGCGCGGGATGACTACGAAACGCGGCGCGAGCGGCAGCGGGAGGGCATCGAGATCGCCAAGCGGGCAGGCCGGTACACCGGCCGCAAGCCCGATCTTGCCCATCACAGGCGGATAGTTGGGCTGCGCGAGGCGGGCATGAGCATCGCGAAGACGGCGGTCCTTGCCGGATGCAGTATCGCCCACGTCAAGAGAGTAACCGCGCTCCACCGTGCAAAGACAGCTGCGGTCGCACCGACCTCATGAACCGAATGGACCGTGTATTTATGGCTCAACCTCCCCTGTTGAAGCCGTAGTCTACAATCCGGAGTACGCGATGTACTTCGACTGCGGTGCTTCGCCCAATTCTGGGCCCATGCTTAGTCGCGGTCGGGCAGGGTACCAACGCCTTGCTGCGTGACTCGAACGTGAGCAAGAGAGTAAACAATGAGGATGCCGGTGAGAGGATGGTAAAAATCGTACGCTGAGCACGGTGGCCGTCCCGTTTTCAATTATTGTCAGGACGGAGCCGCAGAACTTCAGGGAGGTGCTTCGCCCTCAACCGTACAGCTACAGTTCGCAGGAAGTCAGCTCCGCCGACCTGACTCTGGCAGCTGCAAGCGCGAGCCGGTTTTATCAGGCCGAGACTCGGATGACGGTTCCGCGCGTCACGAACACGATCATACCCTCCGAGATGCCGGTTACATGAAGGTAGCGCTTCACCTGACCGCGATACTGCTCGGTGGCGGCGAAATCCGGATCGACATCACTCTTCCAGTCGATCGCCGCGCGCGGCTGTCCGGACTCATCAAGATGCAACGCATCTACGATCCCGGCGGTGACGACTTCGATGCCGTCGACCTCCTCCGAAGCGAGAACCGGAAGCTCCGGCACGAGGCGGTCACGCATCGCTGCGATCTCGGGGAGGGCCAGCGTGCGCACAACAACCCGTGCCACCTCCTGTTCGGAGATGCTGGTCGCCGCGGCCCCGGCCGGCTCAAGCCCGAGTTGCACGATCAGCTCGCGTGCCCGGTCTGCGAGGTGCGCTTCCTCGTCCAGGATTTCACCCGTAAGCACCTCCTCGAACAGCTTGTGGATGATCAGCCCCCGCTCGCGCCCGCCTTGAACCGGTCCCGATGGAGCAGCACCGGCCACCTCTCCGAACACCAGCTCGGGTTCAGCCTGCGAGTGGTCATCTACCCCGCGCCCTTCGTCCCTGCTCGGCGCGCTCCAAGCGATTTTCGCGGTAGCGTCGACGATCGCAGTTGCTTCTTCCGCGAAGCGCTCCCGGGTCTGCTGATTGTCGTCCTCGTGGATGCCGGAAGGCGCTTGGTCGGGATAAGCGTCGAGGTCGAGAACCTCGAGCTCATCAAGCCCGAAGTCGATCAGCCCCGACCAGCTGTTCGAGCCCGCCGCGACATCGAGCCGCGGCAACACCAGCAGCTCGCGCGCGCGGGTAGCAGCCACATACCACAGGCGCATGCGTTCGCGGTCCTGCTCGGCCTTCTCAGCACTGTGCACATCGGCGTGGCCAGAGGGTAGGTTGCCCACCACCGGCATGAACAGGATGCCGGCGTCGCGATCGATGACGGTGGTGTCGGCTGCAATCGTCGCCGTCATGCAGTTGATCGGGACGACGATCGGCCACTCCAGCCCCTTGGAGGCGTGCACCGTGAGAAGCGACACCGATTCCTCCTGCGCGTCGGGCCGACCTTCGGCCGAGCGCGCCTTGCCGGCCCAGGCGTCCGCCATCGCTTGTGCAAACGCTCTCAGGCCGCGAACGCCGTAAGGCCGGGCCAGGCTCAGGAACAGGTCGACGTTGGCGAGTGGACGTTCGGCTTGGCCGCGATGGCGTTGCAGCAGGATCGCGCGTACGTTCAGCGTGTCGATCGCCTCGGCGATCAGCTGATGCGGGGTGGTCGCGTTGATCCGGCGCCTGAGCCCCTGAAGCTTGCCCAGCACGTCCCTCGCGAGGGGATGCGCAATCGCGTCCAGGTCCATGTTGACGTGCAGGTGAGGAAGAGCGCCCGGCCGCTCCGGTGCGCGCGGCTGCGTCCAGACAAGGTCGAGCAGCTCTTCCTCGGTCAGCCCGACCAGAGGTCCCCGGAGCAGCGCACCCAATGCGAGCGTGTCTCGGCCATCGGCGAGCACGCGCGCGATCGCGACCAGATCCTGCACTTCCTGCCGCTGGTAGAAGCCCTTGCCGGCCTGCGTGGCGACCGCGATCCCGCGTTGCTCCAGCGCCTGCTCGTAGCGCCACAGGTCCTTGCCGGTCGGCGCGAGCAGAGCGATGTCGCCGGGTCGGCACGGACGTTGCATTCCGGCCCGACGGTCGGCGATCTCATGGCTGCCGATCAGGCGCGCGACCAGCTCCGCGACCGCCTCTGCCTCACAGTCACGCTTCCGGTCGGCCGACGCCTTCCCGTCCTCGCCCGCGCACGCGACCGGCAGGGCGGTGACGCACAGCCCGTGGGCGGGATCGGGATGGAAGGGATCGAGCGCCGTGAACCCGGGCTGCCCCTTGTCCTCGCTCATATGCGGTTCGAACCGCTTGTTCACGAAGGACAGGATGCCGGCGCAGGACCGGAAATTTGTCGAGATGCTGAGCAGATTCTGCGCGCCCTGAGCGCGGATCGCGTTGCGTGCCCGGACATAGGCGGCGACATCGGCGCCCCTGAAACGGTAGATCGCCTGTTTGGGATCACCGACGAGAAACAATGCGCCGGGCCTGATCCGGTACGTCTGCCAGTCGGCGGGATCGGCACCGTCCATCGGCTCACCGCACAGGCGCCAGAAGATCTCCAACTGAAGCGGGTCGGTATCCTGGAACTCGTCCACCAGCACATGCGCATAACGCGACGCGAGTGCCTGCCGGACAGGCTCATGATCGCGCAGCAGGTCACGCGCGGCGAAGATCAGATCATCGAAGTCGAGCAAGGCCGCTGCGCGCTTGTAGGCGCGGAACCCGTCCGCCACGGGCGCGACCGCGGCCAACACCTCCGAGAGAACCCGCGCTGCGACCGCCCCCTTGAGGTCGATCCAGGCATCGCGCGCAGCGTTGTGCAGACGCTCGGCCTCGCCGTTCAACTCGCCACCGCGTGCCTTGGGCAGGCCCTTCAGCTTGACCGCAGCCTCCCACTTCCCCTTCTTCTGATACTTGCGCCAGCCGGAGCCGGTGAGGAGCGAAGCGTCGGGCTCGGCGGTGAGTAGCGCCACCAACGACTGAGAGCTTTGACCTTGCCCGGCCGCCACGAGCCGCTCGCTCATCCCGGCGAACGCTTCCGCTGCCGCGATGCTCTCTTCTTCCCGCGCGGAGGTGCTGGTGACGAAGGCTCTGTAGGCATCGACTGCGTCGTGCAAGGCGTCGATCAGAGGCGGGAGGGCGGGAGACGGCGGTCCTGTCAGCACGCGGTGTCGACGCAACCTGTCGGCAACCTCTCGCACCAGAGCGAGTCCCCCACCGGCTCGTGGTACACCAGCTCCGAAATCAGGCTTGGCAGAGCGCCGTCCAGCGTCGCGCGCAGCCAGCGTTCCAGCGTGTCACCGAACGCAAGTTCCGCTTCGACCGGGTCCACGAGGCTCGCGCCCGGATCGATGTTGGCCTCGATGGGGTAGGGTTTGATCAGGCGCTGGCAGAAGCCGTGGATGGTCGAGCAGGTGACCTCATCGAGGTTCTCGCACGCACCGGTCAGCGCTTGGCGCTGTTCGTCCGAGAGCCCGTGAGGGAGCGCCGCACTTAACTCGCGCGGGATGCGGTCGGATAGCAGCTCTTCCACGAAGTCCTGCACGCGCGCGAGCAGTTCGCTGGCGGCGAGTTCGGTGAAGGTCACTGCGGCAATGCTTTTCGGCGCGACGCCGGCGGCGAGCATCAGCGCCACACGCCCTGCCATCACGGCGGTCTTGCCCGAGCCTGCGCCGGCCTCGACGAGCAGCGATCGGTCGTGAGCGGTAAGCGCGGTCAGCCTTGGCTGGTCATCCGCAAGCACGGGTGCCATCACGTTCATCACTCCGCCTCCCAGACGAGGGTGGCATCGCCGAGGGCTATCGTCGCCGCCTCCTGCTTGCGGCGGCACCACCCCTTGTCCGCCATTGCCGGCAGAGCAAAGGCGAGGTCGTCATAATCGCCGCCCGTATCCGGGCCCGGGAGCGCTCGCCCGGCCATAAGGTTGGCACGTGCAGCGCGCAGATGCCCGGCCAGCGTGGCAAGCGTGCCGTTCGCGTCCTGCAGCGGCCGGGTCACCCCCGCGCGCGGATAGACGAGCGCCGCCTCCACCTCCATGTCATCGCCCAGAAGCGAGTGAACCGCATAGGCGTACAGGCAACGCTGGAGTTCACTTCCGCCGTCCAGCGTCACAGCGTCCTTCGGGCATTTGCCGCCCTTGTAATCGGTGACACGCGCCTTTGTGCCACAGTCTGACAGGTCCAATCGGTCCACGTAACCGGAGATCCGAAAGCCGGTATCAGCGACTTCCACGACCGTGTCAGCCGCCCAGGGCAGGGCACCATCGGACTTGGCGGTCTGGCCGCCGAACGGCACTTCGGCAAAGGAGCGTTGGCCGGGCAGGGGCTCGGGTCGGCCCTCGAGTGCAGCGAGCGCGACTTGCCGGGTGTCCGCCAAGGTCCGCTGCCAGACAATACCGGGCGGCACGGCCTGACCCGCCTCCCACATCGCCGCGACGTCCGCACAGGCCGCATCGAGCGCTGACACGCAGGCCTGTTCGTCGGCACCGGCCAGCCCCTGACCGGCTTCGAGCCGCTGCACGGCGTTGTCGAGCAGGTGGTGCAGCAACTCGCCCGACGCTCGGGCATCAAGCACGAGCGCTTCGTCGGCTGTGGCCGGAGCACGGAGGCCGAGCGCATATTTCCAGCTGAAGCCAAGCGGGTTTCGCAGGAGAAGCTTGAGCGAACTGGCCGACTGAACGCGGTCCAGGGCTGCGGCCAGCGCGGGGTGATCCGGGCGAACCTGTCCGTCGTGGGGCGTCACGTGCGACGAGCGCCAGTTCGTCCAACATGTTGCAGCGGAGGCGGCCCGCGCCAGTTCTGAAGCATCGCCCGGTCGGGCTGCGAGCCGGTCCGTCTCGCTCATGGCGTGGTCGGGGCGCCGGTTGCGCCGCAGATAGGCAGGCGGAGGACTTCCCCGAAGCAGCGGACTGGCGCCTAGCAGACGTCCTTCCTCATCACGCCGCGCCCGGCTGAGCACGACCTGGCTGGCGGTGGTGACCAGAATCGTCTCGAAGTCACGCCGGTCAACAGCGGAGACGGGCAGGGGATCAAGGTCTGCCAGCGGCACGACGTGGTCGGGCACGAGCCGATCCTCACTGATGCGCCGGGGCCACTGGGATGACGTCAAACCCAACAGGCGAACGAAAGGCCGTGGCGATGCCGCGAGCGCCTCAGCCGGCATCCAGGCGACCGACGCGCAGGGCTCGCTCTCGTCCTCGAGGCGAAGTTGCGCGATCGTGATATCGATGGCGGCCGGACTGCCGAGACCAAGCGCGCGCCGCCAGATGCGGCGTGCGGGACCGCTAAGCAGCTTCTCGCCCGTGTCCGCCGCAAGCGCCGTACCTTCGGCCAACATCGCGATGATGCCGCGTAACTCAGGCGCGTGGTCGACACCGTCGGGCCAGTCGTCGGCGGTAAGCCGGTCGATCAGCCTGTTCCAGGCACTGATCGAATTGAGCGGCGCCCCATCCGGGAGCAGCCGCGTCCAGCCCGCGGGCAGCTGGGCCATGGGTCCCATTTCGCTGCCGAGCAGTGACGCCAGCCGGCGGATGCGCGCCTGCGACACTCCGCGCACGAGGACATCGGCGAGGGCGGCCGCTGCCTGGCCCGGCCGGGTCGATACAACGGGAATGCTATGAACGAAGTGGAGGTCGAGATTGGCATCGGCGCGCAGCGCGAGGAAGACATCGTCATAGGCGGCTGGCGCCGCGGACGCGATGGCGATCTCATGGGGGCGGGCAACCCCGCTGGCGATCAGCTCGCGTGCCCAGCGCATCGCCTCGACGGCCTCGTGATGACCGGTTGCACAGGTCACCGCTCCAAGGCTCGGACTGGCGGGGTCGGATCTGAGCACCTCGATGGCGCAACCGGCAAGCCAGTTTGGCACGGAACGGGGGCCGGCATGCCAGCGGACCGCTACCGTGTCGGCCAACAGGAACAGGAGTTCGCGCCAGCAGGGCGAGAGTTCGGAGTGACCGACGACGTCGATGCTCCCGAACAGGGCAGGGGCATGAGCGAGGCGCTCGGTTGCACGCGCGACGAGATCGCAGGGCCGCAGCATCGAGTGGGGGAGACGGCCGATGACGGCATCTTCCAGCGCGGCAATGGCGGCGAGGCGCGGGTGCTCGCCCGCACGAGCCGAGAGATCCACACCAGCGCGCCATGCCTTGTGCAGCGTGTCAGCCGCGGCGCCGACAAAGCCGGGCAGGGCCTTGATGTCGTCGAGCTCGCCCAGGTTGCTGTCGGTCAACGACGCCTGGATCGCGTTGCGCAACGCCTCCGGATCGATGCCGGTGATGAACCCACCCGCCAATCGAGCCGCAAGCTGCTCCAATGTCATGACCTGGACGCCGTGCCGCTGGGCACGCGCGGCCTCCAATCTGATCTCACGAGCAGCCAGCCTGCCATGGGAGACGAATGTTTGGCGCTGCACTGACCACCCCACTCTTGACGGCTATCGGCGTTTTCGCCGTTTCCGGCAGTGTAGCGGCAGCGGAACATAGCATCAACGCCAACTGCCCGGAGGCGGACTGAAGGCTGCAGAACGGACGAGGTCCGGGGCACTGAACAAGCGGATAGCCGTCAGCCCGGTTGACATTATACCTAAATGGATATAGGTCTTCTTCCATCGTCAACGGAGATGGAGAATGCGCGAACTGGAGTGGATGGGTAGTAGCAGGGACGACCTGGTCGACATGCCCGAGGATGTCCGAAGCGAGTTCGGACACGGCCTCTACCTAGCCCAGCTTGGAATGAGACACGTCAACGCCAAGCCGTATGGCTCGAGTATCGAACTGATCGAACGGTACGACGGCGACACCTATCGCTGCGTCTACAACGTCAAGATCGACGACGATATCTACGTTCTCCACGCCTTCCAGAAAAAATCGACGAGCGGCATCGCCGTTCCGAAGCACCAGAAGGAAACGATCGAAGCTCGACTGAAAGCGGCTCAACGATTGGCTGCCGAGAAGAGAGCGCAACGCAAACAAGCCTTATAAAGGACCCCGACATGGCAATCGAGCATGTGACCTCCAGTGGCAACGTCTTTGCGGATCTCGGCCTTTCGGATCCGGAAGGTCGTTTGGTGAAGTCCAAGCTCGCCGCCGCTCTTCAGCGAAGCATGGGCGAACTGGGGCTGACGCAGACCGCTGCCTCTGCTCGCATGGGCATGCCACAGCCCAAGCTTTCCAAGATCCTCCGCGGCCGTTTCGACGGCATCAGCGAAGCTTACATCACCGATGGTCTCCGGAAACTCGGCCACGATGTCGAGATCCGGGTCCGGCCGCGACATGAGGGGATCGGCGCAGTGCGGGTGCTGGAAACAGCCTAACCGCGTCGATCTGTCAGCGGCTCTCCTTGTGGGCGGCTATAGAGTTTGGGGGTGGCGTTTGGCGTCTTTTGGAATGACCTATCTGTCGCCGGACGCGATGCGCGAGGCGCGCAAATTCATGAACTCGGACCAGAAAGGGGTTCGGGACGAGATCGGGTTCCTGATCGTCCACCAGCGTTACGCCGATCGGTTCTTTCCCGGCACGTCAGTCCTGCATACCCGCTTGCGCTATGTCCTCTTCGTGCCCTGGCTCTACCGCGATGAGCACCTCAAACCAGCCAAGGGGCAACGCGCACAGGAAAGCGTGAAGCGGCGCGAATATTTGCTCACCGGGCGCCTGATCAACGAGCCGGGCGGTGTGATCGGCAGCCGCAACTATCCCTCTCCGGTCGAGCAGCGTCCCAGCCAGGTCTATTGGGGTGCGCTGCAACGCTGGGGGCTGGTGCGCGAGCAGGAAGGCAGCGGTCCGCTTAGCCGCTATCAGGTCGAGCGGATGGTCGCGGGTAAGCCGGGCGCGCTACTGAAGGACGACGAAGGGACGCCGCTCGGAGGAGGTTCCTGGCCGTTCGTCGTTCCGGAACCGGCCGACGATTGGTACGGGGAGGGCGAGGGTACGCTGAGCTTCGATCTCACTCGTAGCGAGCGGAAGTTCCTCGCCAAACGCCTGCGAAGCCTGACGTCGCCCAGAAATCCCGGGGCGAGATCGATCTTCTCGCTGCTGGTCGGGCACGACGTGTCGTCGAGCCGTACTGCTTGGGGTCCACAAGTCCGGGACCTTGCGGAAACCGAACGGCCAGCGCTTGAGCGGGCCGGCCACGCCGCTGCTCTCGCCGCGATCGGCCGCGGCGTTTACGCCGCCCAAGTGGAGACGCTGTGCGAGGAGCTGGACCGTAGCAAGCGCTCCGATACGCAACGCGCGGCACTGACCGGCATCGTCCAGCGCTGGAAGGCCCAGGCCGCTCGCCTGGACTGGCCAGCTTTTCTCGACGATATGACGGACCGGACCGAGTTGGCTCCCGTCGTCTCTGTTGCGCTTCAGGACACGCTCGCATGGGTACGCGCCGGACACACCGATCCGATGCGGTTGGAGCGCGTGTACCGTGACGCCGAAGAGGCGCGAAAGGGGCGACGAGCGCGGCTCTCACGCAGCCAGTTCGGCGTCGATCAGCGTGCGGACTGGGACAATGATCACCATCCGCTGGGTGCGCCGCTTCATTACCGCTGGGACCGGGTGCAGATGCTGCTGCAGGACCTCGTCGGCGCATGAGAAGGGCGCCGAAGGACTTCCCCGGCCAGGCCTTTCTTGAGCTCCTGCGGCCACCCAAGCTGACCACAACCCGCTTGGCCCTGTTCGCCGCCTACTCCGCCGACCCGATCGTTCTTGGGGGCGCTCTGTTGAATCTCCACGCCCGCGGCCGCGACAATGCGCGCGGCAACAAGTCCGACTTCGCCGGCGCGATCGAGGCCTTGCGCGAACGGGTGCGCTTCATTGTCCAGCGCGGGCGCATCCATCGTGGACCGAGGCTCCCGAAGATCGCGGCCGTGCTCGACCAGTTCGTGGTGGAGATGCCCTATCGGGAAAGCGCGAACAGCTGGCACCCGAAGGCTGCGTTGATCTGCTATCAAGCGGAGGGATTGCCACGGTTCTGGCGGCTTTGGGTCGGCAGCCGCAACCTGACCATGAGCCGTGACCTGGATCTCGGGCTGGTGTTGGACGGCGAAAGCCGCCGCAGGAAGGGGAGCCAGGTCGTCGATGGCATCGATGCGCTGGGTGTAACCCTCGCGCGCGCAGCCAAGCTGCCCGACGTCGATCCGGACGATCTCGCGAAGGAGCTCAGGGCCGTGCGCTGGATCGCGCCGGACGACATCGATGTGTCACGGATCGACCTCTGGACGCGCGGCTCGGAGCCGATCGCTCCGCTCGATGCGACGTCCGGAGACAAGATCGTCGTCCTGAGCCCGTTCCTCTGCGATGCTTTCGCACGATCCCTTGCCGATATGACCAAGGCAAGCGCGGACCGCACTCTGGTGACGACGCTGCCGGCGCTGCGCAAGCTTGGCAATGACGGCCGCGCGGGTCTTTCCGACTTCAAGTTGTTGGCGCTTGGGGCACCGATCCCGGACGGAGACGACGTCGCTGAGGTTGAGCTGATAGGGCGGGAGCCGGCAACGGACGAGGAAGACGAAGGTTCGGGCGGCGCTAGTCATTCGGGGCTGCACGCCAAGCTGTTCGCGGCGATCCAGGGCGAGCGGATCGAGATCGTCGCCGGCAGCGCCAATGCCACCGACCGGGCTTGGTCGGGCCGCAATGCGGAAGTCGCCGCCCGCTTCACCGGCGGCAGCGCCGAGATCGACGGCGTCCTGGCGATCGTCGGGTCAGCGACACCGGTATCCGATGCTCTCCTGCAGACGCTGACGGAAACAGAAGCTGACACAGCCGAACTTGCTCTCGAAAGGCTGCGCTGGACGCTTGCGGACACGTCACTCAGCCTGGACCGCAACGGCAGGGAGTATCGTCTCACCTCTGGCGAAGTCGTGCCGCTGCCGCCCTCAGCTCAGTTGGAAGCAGGGCTCGCCACGATGGCGCTCCACCGCTGGCAGCCCGGCGTGACGCACATCGAGCTCGGAGAGGTTCCGTTGTCCCTGCAAACGGATCTTGTTCAGTTTCGGCTGACGATCGGGGATCTGCCGCCGGCGTCATGGCTCCTGCGCGTGCCGGTGGTCCCCTCGATCGACGCGGAGCGGGACGCTGCCGCGATCAGCCGCTTTCTGAGCGTCGACGGCCTGCAGGCGTGGCTGCGCGAGATGCTCGAGGGTGGAGCAGGGGCGGGGAGCGAGGACGACTGGGACACGGAGCCGGAAGCGGTTGCGCCCAAGCGGAGCAGCTGGAAGCATGACGGGCTCGCGCTCGAGGATATCCTGACCGCCTGGGCCAAGGACCAGACCAACAAGTCCGGTTCGTTGAAGCGTGTCGATGCCGTGATCGACCGCTATGTGGCTGCGGTCCTGGCTCATGGCGAGC
This sequence comes from Sphingomonas sp. TX0543, assembly GCF_048565505.1. Classification (NCBI taxonomy): domain Bacteria; kingdom Pseudomonadati; phylum Pseudomonadota; class Alphaproteobacteria; order Sphingomonadales; family Sphingomonadaceae; genus Sphingomonas; species Sphingomonas sp. TX0543. Next base: position 238,240 of record NZ_JBLZUS010000004.1, on the reverse strand, counting down.
ACCTTACGCAGGCGGACAGAGACGATCTGACCGCCCTCCAGCAGACTTGGCGCATCGCGCGCGAGGTCCTAATCGCAAGATGAGCAGCACACCGCGCGCCTTTCAGAACGCGACGGTAGGCGCTGCCGTAGCCGCGCTGACCGGTAATGGCAGTCGCCGCTTTCTGGTGGCCGACGAGGTCGGCCTCGGCAAGACGACAGTCGCTCGGGAGGTCGTCCGGCAGCTGTCGCGTGGCGGTAGGAAGAAGTTTACGGTCTACTACGTCACCAGCAATGCCCGTGTCTCCGACCAGAACGCGGCGCGTCTGGTCGACTTTCTGGAGGACAAGCGCGCCAAGCTGCGGGCCCTTTCCAAGGTCGATCGGCTGTCGATGATCCCGCTCGATCAACGGCCGAACGACAAGGAGCCGCCATCGCCGCTCCGGCTCTATTCGCTGTCTCCTCAGACCTCCTTCCCGCCCGAAGGCACACGACCGACACCTGGCGCTGCGGTCGAGCGTGCCTTTTTGAGCCTGCTGCTCGAGCGCGCCGTGCCGGGGATATTGGAGACACTCCCCGAGCGCTTCATCCAACAGCGCGCGACCGTAAGCTGGGAGGGCGCCTGCCGTACTGCGCAGCGGCTGATGGGCGGCATCGATCCGAAGCTTGTCGGCACCTTCCGCACCGCGCTCAAGTCGCGCTTCAATCCGGAGGGTAAACGTCCGGGTCTTCGCGAACGCATCGCGACAGCCGCACAGACAAAGCCCGAGGCGCGGACGCTGACGGTGTTGCGCCGCCTTCTTGCGGAGGCATGTCTCGAGGCGACCCCGCCGGACCTTATCGTCTTCGACGAATTTCAGCGCTTCCGCGAGCTGCTGGCACCTTCGAAAAGCGACCGGCTGGGGCGCGCCCTTCTTGGAATCGGCTCGAAAAAGCCTGCCATGCTGCTTTTGTCGGCCACACCCTATCGCCTGTATGGCGAGTCCTGGGACGGAAAAGACGGTCCTCAGGCTCACGAGGAGCTTTTCGACACGATCGAGTTTCTGACGCGCAGCACCGCCGTGCGGGAGGACGCCGAGCAGCTCTTTGCCAGCTTCGGCGAGATCCTGCGTGCGATCGGTGACGCAGAGGGTGACACCATCGATCCGCTTCTGAAGGAGCGTGCGGAAGCGACGCGCGACCGGATCGACCGCCTGCTGCGCCCCTGCATAGCACGTACCGAGCGCCCGCCCTCTATAGGCCTGGATCACCGCACCCGCCGCGATCCGCTGGCCCTTGCCCCCGGCGATCTTCATACCTTCCGGCACTTCGCCAGCAAGGTGTCCGACCGGAACAAGACCGCGGCCTCTGCCTACTGGCTGTCCGTCCCACTACCGGCGCAGGCGCTCGGGTCCCGTTACAAGATCGCCGACAAGGTCGAGTTCGGCCGCCAACCGGGCGTGCCGGTGCTGCGCTCTGCACGACGCACCGGCGACGGCAAGGACGGCTGGGGCAGCCCGAAGCTCCGAGCCCTTCGCGAGATCGCGCGAGCACCCGATCTCGCGCTCCCTTGGGTTGCCCCTTCCATGCAGTGGTGGCCGCTTGCAGGTCCCTGGGCGCACAGCCCGGCGCAGAAAACGCTTCTGTTCAGCCGTTTTCGCGCCACCCCGCAGAGTGTTGCATCCTTGATCAGCCTCGGTGTCGAGGACGCTTACCTCGACGTCGGACCAACCGCCCGCCGGCGACCCTGGGAAAGCAAGCGGCTGGCTCCGCAGTCCGGCCTGCCCGTGATGTCGTTGTTCCATCCATCGCCGTTTCTGATCCGGGCGACCGATCCTTTGAAGGGCAACCATTCGTCCGCCCGCTACGCGCTGCGCACGGTCATCGGACAATTACGGAAGGCGCTCAGGGATCAGAAGGTCGAGATTCGCAGCAAGCCGAAGAAGGACGCCGAACGGGCACGTCCGCTTTGGAACCTCCTTGCCGCGATCGAGCGAAAGTCCGGCGATTTCGCGGCATCCCAGGCGGCATGGAACGAGACGGCGGGGGCTGAGGCAGTGCTCGGGCGCATCGTCACCGAGCGCAACCACGTCGAGAGTATCGACTGGATCAGCGCCAAGGAGCTGCAACGCTTGGCCGAGATCGCCTTGGCCTCACCGGCGGTCGCTGTCGGCCGCGCACTGCTCCGGCACTTTCCGGCGGCCATCGAGGCAGACCACCTTTCGAAGCTCGTCTCGTTCTGCTGGCACAGGCTGCGCCCCTATCTCGACAACCGGGTGTTCTGGGGCCGGCTGGGCGACGGCAATCCCACCGAGGTGCTGATGGCGGCGGTCCGCGACGGCGGGCTCGAGAGCGTGCTCGACGAGCATTTTTGGCTAGCGCAAGGGCAGACCGACGCCCCGAACCTTCTCGATGAGCTGGCATCGGCGCTGCACGCCTCGCTCGGTTGGTTCACCTTTCGTGGGATCCCGACAACATCGAGCTCAATCCGCCTTCGTTGCCACGCTGCCGTGCCGTTCAGCGGCACCGAAAGCGGGGATGCCGAATCAGCACAACGCGCGTTGAGCGAGCCTGAAGCCGAAGCGCCGCCACGCGCTGAAAGCCTCCGGCGCGCGTTCAACACGCCATTCTGGCCCCATGTGCTCGCGACGACCTCGATCGGTCAGGAAGGGCTCGACTTCCATAGCTGGTGCCGACGCATCGTTCACTGGGATTTGCCATCTAACCCGGTCGACCTTGAACAGCGTGAAGGTCGCATATTGCGCTATGGTGGTCTCCTTGTACGACGTCCGCTCGGCGCGCTGGTGCGGGACGACGCTGTGGCCGCGGCAGGTACCGGTTGCTCGCCCTGGACGGAGGCCGCAGCGTTGGGCGAGCTCCTGTTTCAAGACGGCACCGGGCTGGCACCCTGGTGGACGTTCAAGCATGCCGATATCGATCGCCACGTGCTTGCATTGTCGAGGAGCCGTGACATCGCACGGTTCGACTACCTCCAGCGTCAGCGTTTGCTCTATCGCCTCGCGCTCGGCCAGCCGAACCAGGAGGATCTGGTCAATCATCTGGCGAGAGGCAGCGATGCGAAGATCGCCGAACTGAGCGCATTGGCTCTGGACCTGAGGCCGCTGAAGTCGACCGTTGGTCTCAGTCTACGGGGCCGGTGAGAGGATGGTCAAAATCGTACGCTAAGGGTCCGGCGTTAGCATGTCATTCCGCCCCAAGCCGGACCGATTACGGTGCATAGATCGCATGACGGGTTAGGTGACACCGCCTTATGGAATTACGCGGGGCAGGCGCCGTCACGCATACGCTCGTTTGCGGAGCGTCCCGTTTCTCCATGTCCAGCGGGCAGTTTCGGGAAAGCGCATTCGGGAACAGGTTTCGGGAAAGCCGGTCGGTCACTACGGGGCACGGGCTGTCCAACGCTCCGGCCGTCTCGATGATCGTTCCCAATCGGGAAGAGCCCGTCGCTTTGTCCTAACAGCTGCGAGCATTCTCGACCCTCAAACGATGTGGATCGGCGTGGAAAAAGGACCCCGGTAGCGGGGTGATCGGCGTCGAAAAGGGACCCCTCATCCCGGTGGTCTAGGCTGTTCGCTTGGCGGTGTGTCAGGCGGCGAGAGCGGGATGCTGGTATTGGAGACGGTGTTGAGGATCCGGCGCGAGCACGCGTCGGGGAAGGCCATCAAGGCGATAGCGCGGGACCTGCACCTGTCGCGCAAGGTGGTGCGCAAGGCGATCCGGGCACCGGAGGCGGACATGGGCTACCGGCGGGCAGTGCAGCCGCTGCCGAAGCTGGGTCCGTTCCAGGCGCGACTGGATGCTTTGCTGGAGGACGATGAGGCACGGCCGCGGCGCGAGAAGCTGCGCCTCACGCGCATCCACGACCTGCTGCTACGCGAAGGGTTCGACGGCTCGTACGACGCGGTTCGCCGTTATGCGGCCCGCTGGCGGCAGGCGCGACGTCGCGATGTGATGGATGCGCCGGCGTTCATCCCGCTGCTGTTCCGACCGGGCGAGGCCTATCAGTTCGACTGGAGCCATGAGGACGTGGAGATCTCGGGCAAGCCGATGCGCGTGAAGGTCGCGCATGTGCGACTGTGCGCGTCGCGGGCCATGTATGTGCGGGCCTATCCGCGCGAGACACAGGAGATGCTGTTCGACGCGCATGCGCGGGCGTTTGCCTTCTTCGGAGGCGTGCCGACGCGCGGCATCTACGACAACATGAAGACGGCGGTGACGAGCGTGTTCACCGGCAAGGAGCGTGTCTTCAACCGGCGCTTCCTGGTCATGGCCAACCACTACATGGTCGAGCCGACCGCCTGCTCGCCCGCGTCGGGTTGGGAGAAGGGTCAGGTCGAGAACCAGGTGCAGACCGCGCGCGGCCGCTTCTTCCAGCCACGCCTGCGCTTTACCAGCCTCGCGGAGCTGAACGGCTGGTTGGAGGCCGAGTGTCGGCGCTGGGCCGACATGCACCAGCATCCCGAGCAGAAGGAACTGACGGTCGCTGAGGCATGGGCAGCCGAACAGGCTGTACTCCAGCCTGTTGTCGCGCCCTTCGACGGCTTCCACGAGAGCGAGCATGCGGTAAGCGGCACATGCCTCATCAGCTTCGACCGCAACCGCTACTCCGTTTCTGCCAGGGTGGCGCGACGCGCGGTGCAGGTTCGCGCCTATGCCGACCGCATCGTCGTGCGCTGCGATGGTGAAGTAGTCGCCGACCATCCCCGGTTCTTTGGCCGCGACCGGACCATCTACGACCCGTGGCATTATCTGCCGGTGTTGGCGACCAAGCCGGGCGCCCTGCGCAACGGCGCACCGTTCCAGGGCTGGGAGCTGCCGCCTGCGCTGGCACGACTGCGGCGCAAGCTCGGCGTCGGTGACGATGCCGACCGGCGGTTCGTGCGGGTGCTGGCAGCGGTGCTCGACGACGGACTGGAGGCGGTGGAAGCGGCCGTGCGAGAGGCGCTGCTGGCCGGCACCGCCAGCGACGACGTCATCGTCAACATCCTGGCCCGCAGGCGAGAACCGCCACGACCGCTGACCATTGTCACCCCCGAGGACCTGGCGCTGCGCCATCCGCCCCGCGCCGACTGCAACCGCTATGACAGCCTGCGAGGCCTCCATGCAGCGGCATGAGATGATGACGGCCATGACCGAGTTGGGGCTGAAGGGCATGGCTGGCGCCTTCGACGAGGCGGTGACCACCGGTCTCCAGCGCAAGCGCACGACCATGGAGGTCCTGACCGACCTGCTGCGTGCCGAGGCGACGCACCGCCATGCAGCGTCGGTTCGTTACCGGATGTCGGCCGCCAGGCTGCCGGCGGTGAAGGACCTCGACGCCTTCGTCTTCGGCGACACTCCCATCAACGAAGGACTGGTGCGCTCCCTGCACAGCGGCTCGTTCCTCCCCGGCCGGCGCAACGTCGTGCTGGTCGGTGGGACGGGCACCGGCAAGACGCACCTCGCCACCGCCATCACCGCCAATGTGGTACGAGCCGGCGCCCGCGGGCGCTACTTCAACACGGTGGACCTGGTGAACCGGCTCGAGGAGGAAACGCGCCTCGGCAAGGCCGGCACGTTGGCGGCCCAGCTCTCGCGTCTCGACCTCGTGGTGCTCGACGAGCTTGGCTACCTGCCGTTTGCACGCTCGGGCGGTCAGCTGCTCTTCCATCTCGTCAGCAAGCTCTATGAGCAGACCTCGGTCATCGTCACCACGAACCTGGCCTTCGGTGAGTGGCCGACCGTCTTTGGCGACCCCAAGATGACCACCGCGCTGCTCGACCGCATTACCCACCACTGCGACATCGTCGAGACCGGCAACGACAGCTGGCGATTCAAGCACCGCAGCTGACGCGCGGGACCACCGGCAGAAGATGCTTCGCGCTGGTTGCGCCTCCGGTCGGGCTACGCCCGCCCTACGCCGCAACCAGCGCGAACGGCACGCCCGCCATACCCGTCACACCGCTCGACAAACGGGGTCCCTTTTGGACGCCGATAGGGGGTCCTTTTTGGACGCCGATAGGGGGTCCTTTTTGGACGCCGATTGACAGGCCAGCAGGACCAGCGGCACGGCCGCCACGCCCAATGTGACGAGACGCGGATCCCAAGGGATCGCCACCACCTCAAGGCCGATGATGAGGAACAAGACCGCATTCAGGATTTCGTCGATCAGCGACCAGAATTTGAGCAGATAGTCGCGGGTGACATCGCTCATGGCGTCGGCCACGCCCTTGTTGCCGATCAGCAGACCGGCGACGGCCATTGCGACCGGGCCGCTGAGGTGGAGCTGCGAGGCCAGCGCGTAGCCGCCCATCACCACCGCGAGACTTATCATCACCTCGACATTGTATTCGTCGATCGATCGCATCGCGCGGTAACCGATCCACCCGACTGCGAGCCCGAGCAGCACGCCGCCCCCCGCCTCTTGCAAGAACAGGGCACCCGCATGTCCGATCGACAGCGGTTCGGTGCCGAGCGCGGCTTCCAGCAGGATCGCGAACACCACGACGCCGACGCCGTCGTTGAACAGGCTTTCCCCGGCGACCGTCGCCTTCAGCGTCGGCGACACATCGGTGCGACCGAGCACGCCCATGACCGCAACCGGATCGGTCGGGCTGATGAGCGCTCCGAACACCAGGCACCAGATCAAAGGCACGATGAGGCCCAGCCAACCAGCGACATAGTGGAAGCCGAAGCCGATCACCGCCGTCGAGAGCAGGACACCCCCGGTACTCAGCCCGATGATCGGCCAGCGTCCACGGCGCATATCGTCCCATTTGACGTGCAGGGCACCCGCGAACAGCAGGAACGACAGCATGCCATCCATGAGCGTCGTATGGAAGTCGATGCCGGCGATGAACCCGACCACCTGTTCGCCGACGTCGCTGCCGGGCAGAAGATGATCGAGGCCGATGACGAGCAGCGACGCGACCAAGCCCATGACCGTCAGGCCGATCGAGGATGGTAGCTTCAGGATGCGGTGGTTCAGATAGCCGAGGGTGGCGGCAAGCACGATCAAGATCGCGGCGGCATCGAAGGGTGTCAGCATGGGGATCAAGCCGTTCCGGCAAGCCAGGCGGTGCCGTCCCGCAGGCGGCGCTTGAAGTCGGGCGCGTCGAGCGCGCGGCGCAGTTCGTCGGCACGCTCTCGGACGCGGGCGAGATTGAAGCCGCTCAGGCCCTCTGCCGCCAGCTCGACCAGCTTGTCGGCATAGTCCCGGACGACGGCGCGACGATCAGGCTGATCGCACTCCAGCGACACTTCGCCCAATGCGTTGAGGTAGCGCATGGCGGCGATCATGTCGGTCGCACAATATTGCGCCAGCGCGCCGAACGACCGGTCCATGAACGAGCCGAATGTCACGGGATGGGCGATGACGCGCAAAGTGCCTTCGTCATCGACGCGCAGGTGCGAGGGCAGCGACCGCTCGGCGAGATCCGATAGTGCCGCCCCCAGCCAGTCAAGGCAGGTTACGGCGGTAAAAGGGTCGTTCACGCCCGGAGACAGGGCGCGGGCGGCAATCTCGACTAGCTCGTCAATGAGGAACCGCAGATCCTGCAGCGCCGAGCGCCGAGAGCCGATGGTATATACCCCGCGCAGAGCGTCCGTGCAGTCATCGTCACACGGCGCTGGAGGCGATACCTCCATCAGTGTGCGCCCGACATGGACGAAGTCGCCCGGCTGATATTGCAGGCGCAGCACGAGATCATGCCTCTTGGCGAGGCGCATGACGGCTTCGTCGTCTAGGAACTGGATGTAGCCGGTATCTTTGGCTTTGACCGATTGCCGCTCCCGCCCGGCCGCTGCGTCCGCATTGTCGCGGAACGTCGCGGGGATGTCGGACGATGCAGCCTGATGATCGTCCGGCGCCTCGCCGACGAAGCGAGGAAACCGGTCGTCGACACCGCGCAGCAGCCGATCACCCACATCCTCGAGCACACTGTTGATGTGAATCTTGGATGGCACATGGTGAATGAAATAGATCAGCACGCCGATCGAGCAGAGTGCGAGCACTACGCCGACGAGCAAGGCCAGGTTCGGTACGAAGCCGGCCCCGTCGGATTCTTCCGGCGAATGGATGGTGCGCAGGACGAGAAGGCAGTACAGAAACGTCGCGATGAAGGTGCCGAGCGTCACCTGATTGCCGCGATCGCGCATGAAATTGGTGAGCAGGCGCGGCCCATACTGACCGGATGCGTACACCACAGCCGCAATGGTCACCGAGAAGACGGTGCCAGCGACCGTAATCATCGAACCGCCGATCGAGGACAGCACCTGGCGGGCGCCATCCGGGCGCGAGGCGTAGAGCCAGACGTAGCCGTCCATCCATGCCGAACCAATGTAGCTGTCCAGCGCCACCATCCCACCGGCTAACAGGATGGCGGCGAAGGCCATGAGTGTGGGCACGAACCAGTAGCTGGAACCCAGATAGTCAGCGAGGCGGCGGAGGCCAGCATTCATGCGCGTGCTTTCGATGTCGGCCGGCTTCGACCCTTTTCGGAATCGCGAAGCGAAGCAGGCACGCGATCATGCCGACTTTCCCGCTTTCGCTCGTTTTAACTGTGAAACGACCGAGGCAGTTCCGATGATCTCGTGTAGCGAGTAGCTCGAAAGCCGGTCCCAAATGCAAGGCCCACAGGCTGTGGGACGGGTAGGTTTTTCCTGAAATGCCATCCCATGCGAGACGGGATCGCTATGCGTTGGGGTGTCATTCCGCCCCCAACCGGACCCGGCCACCAGCGGCGCATTTTTCAACAGCCCCGGTCGTTTTCCTCGCTGATCGACCGTGAAATGAAACCTTGTCGTAATCACAACAAACCGCTGGCACGATGATAAGCATCGTTCGATGTGGCGAAGGCGTAAAGGGAAACAGCCACCTGATGCCACGCTGCATCCGATTTTTCTTGTGATTCGCGCTGCCCCTGCTGATCACCGCGTGTAACGACCGGCAATCAGCTAGGGAGGCAGGTGCGCAGGTTGGCTCCATGATTATGTCGGTGCGTCCAGGGACGTCTGCATGTGGATCCGCACCAACTGTGGCAAAGTTGCAGGATTTCGCTGGAGTTACGTGGTGGACGGAGAACAAACACTGGCGCCGCGCGGCGGATCGCGGGCAGCCGGCGCAGGCGTGGGCACATGACACTGCGGGTGCCGGCACCCGGAGGTTGATCATTGCGGGGGAAACCATCGCCCTCCCCGATCCAGAGGCCCAGTTCACTCCCGTTCCCAATATGCCGCCGTCAGCGCCATTCGTGTCTTGCGGGAGCGACATTCGCTCGCGTGTGTTCGCGGCGAGCAACTGGCTTCGAGAGAGGAATGACTTCACCTGCGGCCGGACCTTCGCGAGTGTCGGATTCAGACTGACGACAGCAGGCTTTCGATAGGGCATTGCTCGATTATTTCGCTGGCAGCGAGGATCGAGACATTGCTGCTCTGATCGGACCCGGCCCACACGAAAACGTTCGCATCGTCCATGCCTCGGGCGATTTCGCGGTGCTGCGCGGCGATCTTGCCGCCATAAAGCCAATGCTTCAGTGCGACGGGATCCGGGAACTGCCTGCAGCGATCGGCCATTCGATTGAGGCGCCGTTCGCCGCCACGGCCTACCGCGCAGTGATCGACAGATTCCTCAGTGATTGCTTAGCATCGCGGAACTGAGGGTCTCTCCACTTCGGGAGCGTTCGTAAAAATATGCCTAGGAGATAGCATCATGAGCCTTTTGCGACTGGCACTTACTTTGGCCGCCACCGCGACTTCCTAAGGCAGCCATCTCCGCGGTACCGCCCCCAACCGCATCGGCAACGTTGACTATCCTGCCGGGCGGCATCGATCAAACTTGCGCGAGCGCAGCGAACACATGTCGCATTTGTATAGAGGGAGGAGGATCGTTGCTTTCCTGAAGGGTCAAACCGGACCACAGCGAAAGAAGGATGCGCGCCAGTTGAATGCTCGGTATGACCGGCGTCAGGCCGGTACGCCGTAGCAGATGGGACATTACACCGGCGAAAGCGGACTCGTACGCGATCTTGACCGGTTCGAAGCGAGCACGGAACGCGGCGTTGCGACGTGCGTGCAGGTGAAGTTCGACCACCAGAACCGAATAGCTGGCGTCGACGGACAAGGCATCCAGACTGGCACCGATCGTATCCAGGATGGCTTCCGCCGTTTGATACCGGGTGTCTGCCACCAACATGTCGAACTTTCTTGCGAGGTTCGCCATATGCTCTTCGACCAGCGTGAAGAGCAGATCGTCCTTGCTGGCGAAATACGAATAGAATGCGCCCTGCGAAAAGCCGGCCCGTTCGCAGATGCCTCGAATCGAGGCGGCTGCGACCCCTCCTGCAACGATCAGCCCTATCGCGGCGTCGAGCAGTCGTGTCCGCGTCTCCATGCGCATCTCGGGACGCTTCCTGCGGCGTGGTACCGTCTGCGTCGTCGGTGTCGTCTCATAATCCACCGACACCAGATGCAGCCCGTTGGCGTCAAGAGCAACAGCCACACAGGTATTGCAACTAATATATCGCTTGATATGTTAATGACGCCCGCCTCAATGAAAGCCGTCATCCGTGACCACCCGCCGCCCCATCGCCTATCGCGACGATCTCGAAATCGAGCAGCCCGACGAAGCTGCGCTGACGCGTGAGATCGTGGCTCGAATGGCGGCGACACAGGCTGCTCACGCAGAGCGGCATCATCATGCGCACCGAGACGCACATGCGAAGAGCCATGCGATCCTGAAAGGGCGGATGACAGTCCATCAGGATCTGCCTGCCGAATTGGCGCAGGGCATCTTCGCCCACCCTGGCGAACATGAGATCGTAGCTCGACTGTCATCGGCGCCGGGTGATATTCACAGCGATGCAGTGCCGGCCCCGCGCGGCTTTGCGGTCAAGGTCATCGGCGTTGGGGGCGAGCGCCTGTCACCCACCCTCGGGGGGGCCAATCAGGATTTCCTGATGGTCAATTTTCCAACGCTCGCCTTTGGTACGATCGCCAAATACAAGGTCATGCTGGGTCTGCTTGAAAAGAACGCGGACGCGCCTGAGGCGGCGCAGCGGCTGATCGCCGCTGCCGCGCGTGGCGTGAAGGGCGCTGTGGAGGCGCTAGGCGGCAGCCCTAATGCCACGCTTGACGGACTGGCGCGCGACCATGCGAACATGCTGGGCGAGACATTTTATACGCAGGCGGCAATCCGCTACGGCGATCATGTTGCGAAACTGTCGCTGGCGCCGGTCGGGGGGGTGGCCGAACTGACCGGACGGCAGGTCGAGGCGGGCTTCTCGACCATGCGTGACGCGGTAGTCGACCATTTCCGGCACGCCGGCGCCACCTACGAATTACGCGCGCAGCTATGCGTCGACCCGGATACAATGCCGATCGAGGACGCGGCGGTCCTGTGGGATCCTGCCCTTTCACCGCATCGCGCGATCGCAACGCTGACCTTCCCTCCCCAGGATGCCTATGCCCCGGCCAGACAGGTGCATGGCGACGACCATCTCGCCTTCAACCCGTGGAACGGGGTCGCGGCGCATCGGCCGCTCGGCGGCATCATGCGAATCCGCAAGGCAGCGTATGAATCGTCCTCCAGCCAGCGGCACAGGCTGAATGCCGTGGCTCGGCGCGAACCACGCTCGCTTGATGAAATTCCGGATTGATCCAAACCAGAAGGAGCCGTTCATGGCCGACAGTAAAGATCCCAGGCTTGATGACGAAACCCGTCTGCAAGAGTTCCGTCGCCTCGCCGCAGAAATCGCCGCCGATGCCCCCACGCTGGCCAGGATCGCGATCGAAGGCTTGATCCGCAACCACAACCCTCTGTTCAAGGGCACCGCCGGGTCGGCGGGCCGGGCCGGCCGGCAATCGGGCAATGTGTCCGAACTGACTGCAATCGCCAAACTCAAGCCTGGCGGCGGCGACCGGCTGCGTCGCATCTTCAACCTGACCGGCGGCAATTTCGACGGCGCCCAGAAAGTTTCGACGCTGCATGACATGCGTTTCGTCCTGTTCGACGACGACACGCGCATCCTGTTCGCTACGGCGTACGACGGTGACTGGGATACCTATATCAACGACTTCGCGACCAAGATCCCTGACCTGATGGATCTCTTGTTCGCCAATGTCGAAGGGTGGCCGGGGATTGCCTCGCCTGACGTGAAGGATTTCATCGCCGATCACCAGATCGACGCGGCCGGTTGGTTCGTCGCCAACCCGCAGGTGACGGTTGTGGACGTGCGGCGGCTGCAGCGGATGGAGACGGCGCTCGATGCCTTCCTCGATACAATGGCCGGCAACACCGCTGTGGACCCCGCGACACGGGACGCGCTGGCCCTGCTGTCCAGGCAGGTGTCGGTGCCGCACGGAGTGGATTACTGATGGGTATCCTCCAGCACCTCAAGGACCGCTTCCGCCCTGACCGCGTGACGCTGCAGCTGGACGACATTCAGGCGTTGATCCTGCGCGCGCGGCCTGAACCGTATGTCGGCATTCACGCAATGCTTCACGTCGACGACGCCGCGGGTGGCCGCGATCTCCTGCGAAGGCTCGCGCCGCATATCCCTGCCGCAGCAGACTGGACCGAAGAGCTGACGGCATGGACCGGCGTGGCGATCAGTCACGCGGGTCTGAAGGCGCTTGGGGTGCCCGAAGGCTCGCTCGCCAGCTTTCCTCTGTCGTTTCGTCAGGGAATGGCGGCGCGCGCCGAGCAGCTGCGTGACGCGGGAGAGAATGCTCCCGAGCAATGGGAGGAGGCGTATCGCGACAATCGCTGCCACATCGCGCTCACCATCTTCGCTTCGGATCAGGCCCGGCTTGACGAAGCCACCGACCGGGCAATGTCCGAATATCATGCATCGAGCGGCGTGACGCTGATCGGAACACATCGTTTCGGAGCCGATGCGGATGCCAAGAACCCGTTCGGCTTTCGTGACTCGGTGTCGCAGCCGACCGTCGCGGGTGCCGGGGTCGATCCACAGCCGGGGCAGGAGCGCGCGATCGCGCCGGGCGAGTTCATCCTGGGCGAGGACAGCGAAACGGGAGCGCCGCTGGAGATACCGCAGCCTGACGCGCTGGGGCGGAACGGTTCCTATGTCGTGCTGCGCAAGTATGACAGTCGACCGGGCGCATTCAACGATTTCGTGCGCGGCCAGGCAAACGATGAGGCGGCGCAGGAGCTGCTGGCCGCCAAGATGTTCGGCCGCTGGCGATCGGGGGCACCGCTGATCCTGTCGCCGACCCGCGACGACGAAGAGCTGGGCGCCGATCCGGCCCGGCGCAACGACTTTGATTTCTCGGGCGACAAGGCGGGAATTGTCTGTCCGCATGGCGCGCACATGCGCCGCCTCAATCCGCGCGGTGAGCGACTGACGATCCTGACCGACGAAAACATCCACCGGATCATCCGCCGCTCTTCCACCTTCGGTCCGAAATGGTCGGCCGACCTGACTGCTGCCGACGATGGCGAGGACGATCGCGGCATCTTCTTCATCTTCATCTCGGCACGTGCGTTCGACACGATCGAGTTTCTGCAGCAGGAATGGATCAATCGCGGTAATTTCATCGACCTGGGGAAGGAGCGTGATCCTGTGGTCGGCCTGCATGAGGAACCCGGACGCTTCACCGTGCCTGCCGAGCCGGTTCGTCGCCGTATAGACGGTGTCACCACGTACAACCGGCTGCGTGGCGGCGAATATATGTTCATGCCTTCGCTCACCGCTTTGCGATGGATCGCGGCAGGATCGTGGAACTGAGATGCCTGACCATGGTCCGGGCCGCTACGTTGAATATCGGCATCCGATCAGGGTCGGTCCGGGAGCGATCGACGATCTCGATCATGTGAACAACGCCATCTATCTCATGTGGATGCAAGAAGCGGTCAACGCCTATTGGCGCAAGACCGCGCCGCCAGAACAGGTAGAGACGCTCGCCTGGATCGCGCACCGTCATGACGTGGTCTATCACAGGCCCGCCGTGCTGCACGATCTGATCGTCGCCGTAGTGCGCGTCATTGGTCATCAAGGATGTCGTGCCCACTTTGAAACTCGCTTCGAGCGAAACGGCGAAGACGTTGCCATAGTTGAGTCTACGCTGGTGTGCATCGATCGCGGGTCCAGGCAACTTGTGCGTATTCGTCCCGATCTTGCTCAGCATTTCTATCTTCGTGACACTGAAGCAACTACGGCTAGTGGAGCCATGCGATGACCAGACAGATCCTCCGCGCCGTTACGATAGCCGCAATGGCGTTTGTCAGTGGATGTACCACGGTGGAGCGCGTGCCGTTCACCGGGGCGCAAAGTGCCGCGGCCGCTATTGCCGGTGCGCCGGAGGTCCGTTTCTGGGCGGATCTGCCGGATGCCGCGCAGCGGATGCGACCCGATGTGCCGGCCGGGCAGCCGGTAACGATGCTGGCCCTTTCGGGTGGTGCTGACGAGGGTGCCTATGGCGCCGGTGTGCTCAACGGCTGGACGCAGAGCGGCACGCGTCCGGAGTTCAGCGTTGTCACTGGGGTCAGCACCGGGGCATTGATCGCTCCCTTTGCCTTTCTGGGCAAGGAAGGCGATGCATCGATCGCCCGGTTTTACACCAGCGTATCCGCAAGGGACATCTTCCATCCCCGCTTCCCACTTGCGATACCGGGATCGACCAGTGTCGCCTCCACCGCACCGCTTGCGAAACTGATCGCACGTGAGGTGACACCGGAACTTGTAGCGCGCATCGCGGAGGAGCAGGCCAAGGGGCGCCGCCTGTTCGTCGCCACCGCCAATCTCGACGCGCAACGCAGCGTGATCTGGGATATGGGGGCAATCGCCGCCAGCATGTTGCCGGACAAGGTCGAGCTGTTCCGGCGGGTATTGCTGGCATCGTCGTCCATTCCTGTGGTGTTTCCCCCGGTGGTGATCGACGCGTCCAGCAACGGGGCGCCCGTACGCGAGCTTCATGCCGATGGCGGGACGACCGCTGGCATCCTCGCAATCCCGCCGCAGCTCGCGGTCAGCGACGCGCCGATCGGGGACGCCGCCCGGCTGCACGTCTACCTGTTGATGAACAGCAGGCTTGGCGGCGATTTTCAGATGGTGACGCCGCGGCTCGTCCCGATCCTGAAGCGCGCCTTCGCGCTCAACCAGCAGGCAGCGCTGCTGACACTGGCGGAAACCAGCTACGTCTACGCGCATCGCCACGGCATCGACTGGAACTTGACGTTCATCGGGAACGACGTCGCACCCAGCGACCGCCTGTTCGAGAAGACCTACATGCGACGCCTGTACGCCTATGGCGTCGAGCGGGGACGCACTGGTTCGTGGCGCAAGACGCCGCCCACCCCGGCCGATCTTGCCGTCGCGGATCGTCTCGATCATCAATAGAACAGAATCATCGCGGTCGTGGTTCGTCGATTGCCGCGTATGGCCGGGATGACAGAATTGACGATGATCGGGGGCTGGGCAGGGTTCGGGATGGCACGCGCGACAATAATCGCGGCATCGCTGATGCCAATCGCTGCCGGCGCGGCAGCACAGGACGTCGCCATGACGTTCGATGCGGCAAGCCGACGCCTGGAGACGACCTCGCCAGCGCTGGCGGCCGCCGACCACGCAGAAGATGCGGCGCGCGAAACGGCAGCCGCGGTAGCGACGCTCAGGCGTCCGGTCGTTACCGCGTCGGCGCAGTACATTGAATATCAGAAGACGCTGGCGGTCGATCTGACCGGACAGAAAGAGGATGCGCGCGATGCGACGCAGGATTTCCTGTCCGGCATCCCGATGACCGTCCCGCCTGCGTTTCAGCAGATTGCATCCGACATCGTGGGCAGGATCGGGCAGGCTTTGCCCGGCCTGTTCACCGCGATCCCCGACCAGCTGAACTATCGCTACCGTGACGATGTGTTCCGTCCAACGGTGCAGGGGGTACTGCCGCTCTATTCCGGCGGAGCGATACCTGCGATCCAGCGCGGCGCCCGCGCAGCCGCTGACATCGCCGCGGCGCGCGCGGCGCAAGGGCGCGACCTCGCGCAGCTCAACCTCATCCGCGTCTATTTCGGCGAACAGGCCGCTGCGGCGCTCGCCGCGTCGGCGCGGGAAAGCCGCGACGCACTCGACCGCCTGCTGTCGGACGTTCGCAAAATGGAGGCCGCTGGGGTCGTTGCTCACGCGCGCACGCTCGAGGCGCAGGTCGCGCGCGACACCGCCGAGCGAACCTGGCAGCGCGCCGCGATCGCCCACGATGGCGCCCGGGACGACCTTGCCCGCCTGCTTGAGGTGGACCGGGTACGCCCCACCACCGGTCTCTTTGTCGTCAGTCATCCGCTTGCGCCCGCGGGCAGCTTCACCGGCGGCGAGGCAAGATTACCACAGACGCGGCAGGCCGACGCGGCAGGTGCGGTCGCCCGCGCCGGCGTGGATCTTGCGAGATCGCGCTACCGCCCGCAGGCGTTCGCGTTCGGCGAATACACTCTCAACCGATCGAATGCATTGCCGACCGAGCCTGACTGGGTGGCCGGAGTCGGCGTGCGCTACACATTGCTGTCCAACGTCGATCGTCGCCATGCCCTGAACGCAGCAAAGGCAAACGCCGCGGCCGCCGACGATGCCGCGCGTGAAGCGCGCAAGAGCGCGATTACCGCGACGTTGCGCGCGTGGGATCTGGTCGAATCGGCACGGCGCGCCTTCCTGCTGACCGACAGTTCGCTCGCGGCTGCACAGGAGAATTTGCGAGTGCAGGAGATTGCGTTCCGCGAGGGAGAAGCAACGATGACCGCGGTGCTGGCCGCGGAAGCCGCCCTTGCCACGGCCCGCACGCAGCGGGCGGCGATCGCCTATGAATATGACCTCGCGCTGGCGGCGCTCCTGTCGGCATCGGGCCAACTCGATACGTTCGCGGATCATATCGCCGGCGCCGACATCCATCTGCCCACGGATGACCGCCCATGACCGATCCGGCAGTAGACGTCGATCCTGCCGCCCCCTCGCGCCGCGCGCGCTGGTTGCTGTGGATCGGCATCGCCGTCGTCGTCGTAATCGTCGGCCTCGGGCTGTGGCTGGCGAGCCGTCCCGCGCCCGAACAATGGCAAGGCGAGGTGGAGGCAGATGAGATCAATGTTGCCACCAAGGCGCTGGCTCGTGTGGAGACGCTGGCGGTGGACGAGGGCGACCGGGTCCGCCGCGGGCAGGTGATGGCGATCCTGTCGGCGCCGGAGATCGATGGTGGTCAGCAGCAGGCGCAGGCGGCGCTCGACAGCGCACGGGCGCTGCAATCTGTGGCCATCGAGGGGGCCAGGGCGGAAGACCTGACCTCATTGCGTTCCACCTGGCTGGCGGCACAGGCGACGGCCGACCTGGCCGCGGTGTCGAGCCGCCGTGCCGACACGCTTTATGCGCAAGGCGTTATCGCCGCGCAGCGCCGCGACGAGGCTCATGCCGCGCGCGACAGCACCGGCCGTGCGGCGGAGGCGACAAAGGCCCAGTACGACAAGGCACGCGCCGGCATCAGGCCGCAAAATCGCGCGATCGCCGACGCGCAGGTCCGCGCCGCCGGAGCCGCGACCGCGACCGCTGCCGCACTGGAGCGCGAGAAGCGGCTCGTGTCTCCGATCGACGGCGAGGTGTCACGCCGGTTGCTGCGCCCCGGCGAGATCGTGAGCCCGATCCTGCCGGCGTTTCAGGTGATCGACGTCGATCACCCGCACGTTGCGTTGACCGTGCGCGAAGATGCCTATCACGGACTGACGCCCGGTCGCCTTCTCGTCGGCCACGTCCCGGCGCTCGGCCGCGACCTACGGTTCCGGATCAGCCACATTGCGCCGCAAGGCAGTTTCGCGACATGGCGCGCCACGCGCCAGTCGCGCGGCTATGACGTCCGCGCGTTCGAGGTCACGCTGAAACCCGAAGGCGGGGCGCAAGGGTTGCGGCCGGGCATGAGCGTCCTGTTCGAACCGCCGGCGTGACGCCCGCGATGGTCACCCTGTTTAATGCGTGCCGGGCCGAATGGGGCCGCATCATTTCGACGCCCGTCGATCTGGCGTTGCTGACTGTCATGCCGCTAATCTTGCTGGGCGCGATGGCAGCGATGCTATCTGCAGGATCGCCGCACCATTTGCCCACCGTCATTGTAGATCGTGACGGCGGCGTGCTGGCCCGGCGCATCGTGCGCGCCATCGACGCCTCCCCAGGCCTGCGGATTGTCGGCCGGGTGCCCGACGTTGCTGCCGCGGTGACGATGATGCGGCGCGAACAGGCGGTCGCCGCCGTGGTGATCCCCCGGGGCGTCGGGACCCGTAATGCCGGTCGCGCCCCGGTCGAGATATTCCATCAGGCGGCGTTCCTGTCGACGGGGGCACTCGCGGCGACGAACCTGCGCGTTGCAGTCGCCGCCACGCTGGCGCAGTACGGGGCGTCCACCCACGGCTTGGCGGGACTGGCCGCGGTCGATCCGGCGTTGCTGCCCGGCGTGCAGGTGACGGTGCTCGGCAATCCATCGCTCAGCCTGGAATGGTATCTAGGACTGCTGCTGGGCCCAGGGGTGTTGCACCTGTTGATCGCGGTTGCCTGCGTGGGAAGCATCGGGGTGCTGATGAACGATGGCTCGTTCGCCGCGTTCGCCGTACGGGGTGGCGTTGCGGCAACGCTGGCCGGGCGGCTTTCTCCTCATGTGATTGCGGGAACGTTCTGGGGTGTTGCGTGGCTGCTGTGGCTCACGCTCGCACAAGGCTATCGCGCAGACGGATCGCTGCTGCTGATCGTGGCGGGGCAAGCATTGCTCTTCGTCGCCACCGCGGCGGTCGCGCTATTGCTCGTCGCTGCAACGCGCAGCATTGCCACCGCCTTGTCGGGCGCTGTCATCGTTGCGGGATCGGCGCTCGCCTATTCGGGCGCTTCGCTGCCGATTGATGGCGCGGGCCTGTTCGCGCGGGTCTGGCACCAGGTGTTGCCGCTGACCCACTACATGACGCTGCAGATGGATCAGGTGCTTGGTGCCTCCGCCGGGCCGTTCCTGAAGGCAGCGGGAACGCTGCTGCTGTATCCGCTGGTCGCAGGCGGCCTGGGCATAATCCTTATCCGCCGTGACCGGGAAGGCCGATGACGTTTCGAGCGGCTCTCGAACACACGCTATTGACGATCGTCACGACGCGCGATCTCCTATCGCTCGCGATATTGTCGGTGCTGCTCTATGCCTTCTACTATCCAGCGCCCTATGCGCACCAGTCCGCCCGCGCGCTGCCCGTGGTGGTTGTGAACGGCGACGGCGGGACCGCCGCGCGCCGCCTGCTCGACGATCTTGGCGAAACGCGCAGCGTCCGCGTCGTCGGCGAGGTTCCCGACATGGTCGCAGCGCGCGGTGCCGTGCGTGACCGGAAGGCGGACGGCATCCTGCTGATCTCGCGCGATTTTACCGGCGGCGCGCTGACGGGTAGAGGTACGACGGGCATCGCATTGTGGCTGAACGGGACGTATCTGCTGCGTGCGCAGAGCATCGGCACCGGCGTCGCCGCGACGCTGGCCGGCGCGATCGACCGCTGGCGCGCGGCGCAAGGCGGTGCCCGGCTTGCGGCGATGCCGACGATCCTTGTCCACCCGTTGTTCAACACCACGCTCGGCTACCGCGACTACATTTTCCCGGCGGTCGCCAACATCATCCTGCAGCAGACGCTACTGCTCGCCTGCGCCCGGCTGATGGCGGAACGCCAACGCCGCAGGGAACGGCGGATGTCCGTCGCAGCCGCGCTTGGCATGTGGGCGGCATGCACCCTTGTCGGCGTGCTGTCCGCCTTGCTCTATTTCGGAATGATCTATTGGATCCAGGATATCCCGCACGCTGGGGCGCTGCCGGCGCTCCTCGTCGCAGTTCCTGTCTTTGCGGCAACCGTGGCGGCGCTCGGGCTGTTGCTGGGTAAGTTGTTCAACAGCGGCGACGATGCATTGAAGATCCTGTTGCCGACATCTGTGCCGCTCGTGTTTCTAGCGGGTTTTGCCTGGCCACTCCACGCAATGCCGGGCTGGCTTTCTGCGCTCGCCTGGTTTTCCCCCGCCACCTGCGCCATGCATATTTTCGTTCCTTTGAATCAGATGGGTGCAAGCTTGGAGGACGTATTTGGTCCACTGGCCAAGCTTATGGCACTCTTGGCGCTTTATGGAGGGCTGAATATCTGGAGTAGCACCAACAGCGCGCGTTGAATTTTTCAACAGCCACGGTCGTTTTTCTGGCGGTCTGGCTTTCCGTTTCGCCACGCTCGACAAGCAGTTCGGGAAACGGCACCCGCCTTGCCGTCTGTCGTGCAACTCGCGCATTGGTCGTGTTGGCCGCCCTTTCCAATCGGGATGGGACAAACTGAAAGTCAGGCGATCGTATCCACCACACCGCCGTCAACGCGTAGCGCCGCACCGGTGGTCGCGGACGCCTGCGGAGAGGCGATATAGACGCACAGGTTGGCGACTTCCCCGACCGTGGCAGCACGCCGAATAATCGAGGACGGTCGGTGCGCCCTGACGAAATCGGCGCCGGCCTCTTCCAACGATTTGCCCGATGCGACCGCGTCCGCCAGCATCTCGGTCACGCCCTCCGACAACGTTGGACCGGGAAGAATGGCGTTCACCGTCACGCCCGTGCCCGCCATGCGCTTGGCCAGCCCACGCGACAAGGCAAGGTCGGCCGTTTTGGTCACGCCGTAGTGGATCATGTCCGCCGGGATGTTCAGGCCGGATTCCGAGGACAGGAACAGCACGCGACCCCAGCCTTTGTCCCGCATCCCCGGGAGATAGGCCCGGGACAGGCGTACGCCCGACAACACGTTGACCCGGAAGAAGCGCTCCCATTCCTCATCGAGTGTCTCGAAAAAGTCCTGCGGGCCGAAGATGCCGGCATTGTTGACCAGGATGTCGACCTCCGGAAGCGCGGATACGATGGCATCGCATCCGGTTTCCGTTCCGACGTCTCCGGCCACACCGCGCACATCGGCATCCCCGACCTCACGCTTCAGCTTGGCAACAGCCTCCTGGGTGCGGCTCTCGTCGCGCCCGTTCAGGACGACGATTGCCCCGGCCGCCGTCAACCCCTTCGCAATCGCAAAGCCAATGCCGGCCGTCGAACCGGTCACGAGCGCCGTCTTGCCGGAAAGGTCGATGTTCATGCGCTATCTCCAGGGATGGCTTTTTAACCGTCGGAGGATTGCGTAACGTCAGCCCTGCGCGGCGAGTTGCGCCCGCACGGCGTCGGCCAGCGGCGTCGTCGGACGTCCGATCAGCTTCGAGAGCTGATGGCCGTCATCGAACAGCGCGCCGTTCGAGGCATCGACGTCCCATGCCGCAACTCCCTCGGCGAAGCCCTCGGGCAGGCCCACCTGCTTCAGGATCGCAGCGTATTCGGCCTGCGGCAGGTCGCGGTACGGGATGTCGCGGCCGGTCTGGCGCGATATCTCGGCGGCAAGGTCGGCGAGCGTCACCGCGTCGTCGCCGGCCAGCTCATAGGTCTTGCCCTCATGGCCGTCGCTGGTCAGCACGATGGCTGCGGCTTGGGCATAATCGGCGCGGGTCGCGAGCGACAGGCGTCCCTCGCCAGCGCTGCCGACGAGCGCGCCATTCTCCAGGGCTGCGGGAATCGAGCCGGTGTAGTTCTCGGTGTACCAGCCATTGCGCAGGAGGGTCGTCGGGATACCGGAGGACGCCAGCAGCGCTTCGGTCGCACGGTGCTCCTCGCCTAGGCTGATCGGCGATCGGTCGGCGTGCAGCAGGCTGGTGTAGACGATACGCTTGATGCCCGCCGTCTTGGCGGCCTCGATGACGTTGCGGTGCTGTGCCTCGCGCTGCCCGACCTCGCTCGACGAGATCAAGAGCAACGTGTCGATCCCGGCCAGTGCCGGAGCGAGCGTCTCAGGCTGCGCGTAATCGAACGCGCGTGCCTCGACACCCAGGTCGCTGGCCTTTTCGGGCGAGCGCACCAGCGCCACGATCGGCTCGCCGGTCGACTTGCGCTTCAGGCTTTCGATGACGAGGCGGCCGAGCTGGCCGGTCGCGCCGGTGACGGCGATGGTCATGATAATTCTCCTTCAGTGACGCGGTGAGATCAGTTGAAACGGAAACCCGAGATGGCGGTCGACAGCACTTCCTCGGCATAGACCCGGGCGCCTTCGCCTTCGGCCGCGCCGGCCGCGACCATCAGGGGCAGCAGATGCTCCTCCTTGGCGGGCGGATGGGCGAACCGCGCCGATGGCGCATCGGCCCAATGCGCCAGACGCTCGGCTCGCTGCGCACCATCCAGTTCCATGCTCTCGGCCAGCCACTGGTCGAACGCCTGCGAGCCGGGCGTCGAGCGCGGGTCGCCATAGGCGCGCATGTTGTGGAAGCTCATGCCCGAACCCAGGATCAGCACACCTTCCTTACGCAGCGGCGCGAGGGCGCGCCCGGCAGCGACATGGAGGGCCGGGTTCAGCCCCCGCTCGACGGACATCTCGATCAGCGGAATGTCGGCATCCGGAAAGGCCACCTTGAGGGGCACGAACACGCCGTGATCCAAGCCCCGTTTCGCGTCGACAGACGAGGGGATGCCCGCATCCTTGAGCAGGGCCGCGGCACGGGCGGCGAGCGCGGGCGAGCCTGGTACGTCGTAGCGCAGCTGATAGGTATGGGGCGGGAAGTTGTAATAGTCGTAGATCAGCTCGGGCCGTTCGGCGCCGGTCAAGGCAAAGCCGTCCGTCTCCCAATGTCCCGAGACGACGAGGATAGCCTTAGGCTTTTCGGCGAGCGCATCCGGCAAGCTGCGCAGGAACGCTTCCATACCGCTCCACACGCCGCGCGGATCGTCCATGAAGAAGCAGGGGCCGCCGCCATGCGGGATGAAGTAGGTAGGCTGGACGCTCATGGTCATACACTCCGGTGCAGGCGCCACGGAAGCCGCCTGGATCATTGTTCGATCTGTTGACCGGGATATGTGCCCACTATCGCGCAATGATAATCTGCCACGTAGAAGAGTCAGCTTCAACCACGGGTAGGAAATCATGGCGGATCGGTTGACGGGTATGGACGTGTTCGTAAAGGCGATCAGGCTCGGTGGCATCTCTGCTGCCGCACGCGATCTGCACATGTCGCCGGCGATGGCGGCCAAGCACCTAGACGCCCTCGAAGCGCGGCTCGGCACCACGCTGGTCCAGCGCTCGACGCGTCGGCTGTCGCTGACCGAGGCAGGCACGGACTATTTCGAAAAGGCCGAACGTATCCTGATGGAGATCGGAGAAGCCGAGGCGGAGGCATCGTCGCGCTCGATCACCGCGCAGGGGCTGCTGCGCGTCAGTGCGCCCGCCACCTTCGGCGTTCTGCACCTTGCCTCACTCATCCCTGCTTTCTCCGCACGTCATCCCGAGGTGACGATCGAACTGAGCTTCAACGATCGTTACGTCGACCTGCTGGAAGAACGTTGGGATGTCGCCGTACGGATCGGGCGCCTCGCCAACAGTGCGCTTCTTGCCCGCAAGCTCGTGGCGATGCGCGTCGTGTTGTGTGCCGCCCCCTCTTATTTGGCGAGGCGGGGAACGCCAACCCGCCTGGCCGATCTCGGCGATCACGATTGTCTGGGCCACACCAACGCGTCGCTTGCAGGAACGACATCGTGGGCGTTCGGCAAAGACGGGACGATCAAGGTGCCGATCTCAGGATCGATGTGTTCCGACAATGGCGAGGCCTTGGTTCGCGCGGCCATCGCGGGCCAAGGGCTGGTCTATGGGCCACGCTTTATTGCGGCAGAGGCGCTTCGCGCCGGCCAATTGAGCGAGCTTGAGCTGGACGAGCCGCCTATGATGCTGGGAGCGGCATATGCCATCACACACCCGACGCGGCGCCCCGCCGCCAAGACGCGGGCGTGGATTGACTTCTTAGCCGAAGCACTCCCCGCTCTTGGCACCGATTGGTGAGATGTCGAGCTAGCAGACGTCCCGAGTTTTCACCCGAGGACCGCGTCTGCTATCTCGAACCATCACGGTCTTTTACGATTGTAGATCAGTGACCCAGCGAAAGCGACGCCCACAACCGCACGTGGCTGGCATCAATAACGCCGAGGCTTGGTCCCTTTCAGTTGGTGCAGCGGGGGCCGCGGGCGCGACGGACGTTGAGTGAGCGTGAACCGCATCACTGCCAACCCTCGATGACGATCTTGCCGCGTGCGGTAGTGCTCTCAAGCGCCTGGTGCGCGCGCTTGAGGTTCGCGGCGTTGATGGGGGAGAACCGTTCGGTGAGGGTGGTGCGCACCTCACCGGCGTCCACGAGGCTGGCGATGGCCGACAGAATCTGACCCTGCGTTTCCATATCAGCGGTCTCGAACATGGACCGGGTGAACATAAACTCCCAGTGGGTCGACACCGACTTGCGTTTGAACGGTACGACATCGAGCGTCTTGGGGTCGTCGATGAGCGCAAAACGTCCCTGCGGGGCGATCAGCTCGGCGATCTGCTCGATATGCTCGTCGGTGTGCGTGGTCGAGAAGACGAAAGCCGGCGCGCCGATGCCCAAATTCGCCACTTGCCGAGCCAGCGGCTGGCGATGATCGATGACATGGTGCGCACCGAGCTCACCCACCCAGGCCTGCGTTTCAGGGCGCGAGGCCGTCGCAATGACGATCAGCTCGGGTACTTGGCGAGCAAGCTGAATTGCCATCGAGCCTACCCCGCCAGCACCCCCGACAATCAACAGCGCATGTGCTGCACCGGCTACAGGAGTACGCACGGACAATCGCTCGAAGAGGGCCTCCCACGCGGTGATCGCCGTCAGCGGCAACGCCGCTGCCTCTGCCCAATCGAGGCTGGCCGGCTTCTTCCCGACAATGCGCTCATCGACCAGGTGCAACTCGGCGTTAGTCCCATCGCGGCCGATGCTGCCCGCGTAGAACACCTCGTCCCCGGCTTTGAAGTCGTTCACGTCCGGGCCGACGGAACGAACGACACCAGCGGCATCCCAACCCAGCACACGCCAGTCGCCGCGGATCGGACCCGAGCCGCTGCGGACCTTCGTATCAACCGGGTTTACCGAGACGGCCTTCACCTCGACGAGGAGATCGCGCCCAGTGACTACGGGATCGGGAAGCTCGATGTCGACGAGCGATTCCGCACGATCGATCGTGCCGTGCTGCTGATAAGCTACTGCGCGCATGATAAGTCCTGTCGTTTCAGAGGCTATATAGCGATACTTGGTGAGTCGGGGGATATGCACAACCGCCGTTGCCGGTCCGACAGCGTCCCTCAGGCTGGCGACGGCGTGGCTGCCGCTGCCGTCTTTCCCTTGAGATCGGTGATGACCTCGCCGATCAGCGTCCGCAGCCAGCGGTGTGCGGGATCGTGCCGGTAGCGGACGTGCCAGGCCATCTCGACGGGGAAGCTGCCGAGGTCGACCGGGGCCGGCAGGATCTTCAGCCGAGGGTCGTGCATCAGCCGCCTGCAGATGAGCGAGGGCAAGGTGGCGCAATAGTCGGTCACCGCCACCATCTCCGCGACCGCGAAGAAGTTGGTCACGGAGATCGCGACGTCGCGCTTTAGCTGCTGCTGCGCCAGCGCCTGGAAGAGCCCGGCGCGCATCCGTCCGGGCGGCACGATGTTGACGTGCTTCATCGTCTCGAACTGCTCGCGCGTCATGGCATCGCCGACGTCCGGATGGTCGGCGCGGACGGCGCAGGCGAGCCCCTCGTCCATCAGGTGCTGGACGACGAGGTTGTCGGGCGGGTCAACGATGCGGCCCAGCACGAGCGCCGTCGTGCCCGACACGACGCCCGTCTCAACGAGATCGTTGCCGTAGGGGGTCAGGCGGAGCTTAATGCCGGGTGCGACTTTCTGCAGTCGCGCCACGACCGCGGGGACGAGGACGAATTCGACATAGCCGTTCGGCGCGATGGTGAAGAGGCGTTCGGCCTGTGCGGGGTCGAAGGCCTGCTGACCGAGGACCGCGTCGTCGAGCTGGGCAAGTGCCTCGGCGATCAGCGGCGCGAGTTCTAGCGCGATTGGGGTCGGCTGGATGCCGTAGCGCTCGCGGACGAACAGCTGGTCCTGAAGCATTAGTCGTAGACGCGATAGGGCGTTAGACAGGGCGGGCTGTGTCATGCCCATGCGCTCGGCGGCCCGCGTGACGCTGCGCTCCTCCATCAACGCGACAAAGATCGGCAGCAGGTTCAGATCATAGCGCACGCAGTTATACTGTCATACTTATATCTGAAATCAAGAAGATAAACTTCTAGAATATGTCAACAAGGCCCATTTCTCATCCATCGGCGACGGACGCCGCGAACATGGAGGTTCAGATGAGCAAGGGACAGGTTCTCGTTCTTGGATCGAACGCGACGCAGATCGGTCTGCGTGGCGGTGGTACCGCGACGGTCGGTCAGTATCTCAACGAGACGGCGGTCCCCGCGCTGGCTCTGCTCGACGCCGGCTATGATATTGTTCTCGCCACGCCCAATGGGGCCAAGCCACACATCGACGCCGTCTCCGTTTCGGTTGATCATTTTGGCGGCGATGAGACGGCATTCCAGCGCGCCAAGGACTTTTTTGCCAGCCACCCGGCGATGAACGACGTCCGCGGCTTGCGCTCTGTCGTCGAGGGCGGCCTGGACGGCTTCGTCGGAGTGTTCGTGCCGGGCGGCCACGCTCCCGTCGTCGACCTGATGCAGGACCACGACGCGGGCACGATCCTCCGTCACTTCCACATGGCGGCCAAGCCGACCGCGCTCCTCTGCCACGGACCGGTAGCCGTTGTCGCTACGCTCGACGATGCTCCGGCCTTCCGCAAGGCGCTGGAGGAAGGCGATGACGCCGGGGCGGCCGACCTGGCGCGAGACTGGATCTACTCGGGCTACCGCATGACCGTCTTCTCGGCGAGCGAGGAGAAGATCGCCGAGGAGCAAGTGCTGAAGGGCGAGCTCTTCTTCGACATGGAAAAGGCGCTGCGCTCGGCCGGTGGCGACGTCTCTGTCACCGACAAGAACTTCGCTTCGAATGTCGTCGTGGACCGGGAGCTGATCACGGGTCAGAATCCGGCGTCGGACCAAGCCATGGCCGACGCTTTGATCGAAGCCCTCGATCGCGCCGCTGCGTGAGTACCAGGATGACGGGCGGGGCGCTCAGGATGCGCCCCGCTTCGGATATAACCAGGACAGGATATGGTGCCATGACAGCCAACGTGAAGATCGTCGCCGTGCTCACCGCCCGTGCGGATACCGTCGACCGCCTGCACGCTCTGCTCGACGCCATGTTAAAGCCGAGCCGTGCCGAGCCGGGCAATTTGCGCTACGATCTCTGGCAGGACCAGAGCGATCCGAACCGCTTCGTCCTCGACGAGCTGTACGCGGACGCGGATGCAGTTGCCGCCCACCGCGCGACGCCCCACTTCCAGAACTACCTCTCTGAGATCGGCGATCTGGCCGAGCGCGCCGCGTTCGTCCTCAACCCCGTCTCCGCGACCTGAGGGTGCTGCCATGGGCAAGCTTAAAGAATGGGTGGGGTCGGCGCTGCTGGCACAACCGTTCTACGTAGAGGAGCTGCGGATGATCGGCCTGTTGGCACCTGCGCTTCGCCTGGGCCTTATTGGCCTCGTTTATCCACGCGGCGGCTACCGCTGGCGCGGGGCCGCGATCCAGCGGAAAATCAACATCTGAAATCAAGGACACACAGTCATGACCAAAGGCATCGAAGGCAAGGTTGTTCTCATCACCGGCGGCAGCACCGGTATCGGCGCGGAAACCGCGCGGCTTCTCGCTGAACGCGGCGCCAAGGTGGCCATCGCCGCACGGCGCAAGGACAAGCTCGACGAGGTCGTCGCGCAGATCGCCGAGAACGGCGGAACGGCAGGCGCCTATGCGCTTGACGTCACTGACAAGTCGGCGGTCCAGTCCGTCGTCGCCGCGATCGTCGCCGACTTCGGCCGTCTCGACGTACTGATCAACAACGCCGGTCTGATGCCGATCCGTCCGATGGCCGAGGTCAACACCGACGAGTGGGACCAGATGATCGACGTCAATTTGAAGGGCACGCTCTACGGCATCGCCGCGGCTCTTCCCGGCTTCCTGGAGCAGGGCAGCGGCCACATCATCAACCTGAGTTCGGTCGCCGGCATCAAGGTCTTCGCCCCGGGCGGCACGGTCTATTCCGGCACCAAGTTCGCCGTCAGCGCGATCAGCGAAGGTCTTCGCCAGGAGGTGGGCGAGAAGGTCCGCGTCACGTCGATCGAGCCCGGAGCCGTCGAGAGCGACCTGAAGTTCACGACGTCGGGTACGGCTGCTGAGACGGTGCTGGACTTCTACAAGCAGGCCATCCCGGCGGCATCGGTGGCGCGTGCTATCGCGTTCGCTGTCGAACAACCTGATGACGTCGACATCAACGCGATCGTCATCCGGCCGACCGCACAGCAGTTCTGATTTCGACGAGGAGGCGGGGCCGCGTGTGCTCCGCCTCATAGGGAACGTGCCGGCCCGCTCGTCCGTTACTTTGCCGAATGATATCTGTCCGTTTCACTTGAGGAGTGATTTATGCCCAAACTTGCCCTGTATGTTCCACTGAAGGCCAAGCCCGGAAAGGAGCGCGATGTCGCCGATTTCCTGACCTCGGCATTGCCGCTCGTTCAAGCTGAGCCGGGCACTCTGACCTGGTATGCCATCGAGGAAGGTCCCGGTGCATACTCGATCTTCGATACGTTCGACACGGAGGAGGATCGGCAGGCCCATCTTGACGGCAAGGTTGCCGCCGCACTGATGGACAAGGCGGACGAACTGTTTTCCGAACAGCCGCAGATTCACAAGTTCACCCTGCTGGCCGCGAAATAGCGGGAGCAGTCGGCACCCTAGCGCTTCGCTCTCATCGCCCGCGTGGGGGCAACTGTGATGTTCACCCGAGGGCGATAGGCTGTCGCTTTCGGATCATGGCGTTGAGGATGACGAGGAGTTGCCGTGCGACGGCGATGAGTATCGTCTTGGGCGCCTTGCCCTTGGCGCGCATCCTGTCGCGCATGGCGGTGAGGACGGGGATACGGCGTGAAGCGTTGAGGGCGGCGATGTAGAGGGCTTCGCGGACCTTGCGTCGCCCACCCCATATGCGCCTGACGCCGCGCCATGTCCCGCTCTCGCGGGCGTGGGGTGCGAGGCCTGCGAGCGAGGCGATCTTGCGGCGGCAGAGGGTGCCGAGTTCGGGAAGTTCACCGAGCAGGGTGGCCAGGGCGGTAGGTCCGATGCCGAGAACGGCGTTCAGCAGGCGTGCCTGTTCGGCCAATGCCTGATCCTGGGCGATGAAGCCTGCGATCTGGCGGTCGAGCGTGGCGATCTGCTGGCTGAGCAGGTCGATCATGGCTTCGATGGCTTGTGCGATTTCGGGCTGACCTGCGCTGTGGCGATGCAGCTTTTCGGCTTTGCGCATGTCGACCAACTGTCTGCGGCGACGCAGGAAATCGGCCAGGCGCGAACGGGCAGGGCTGAGCGGGATGGTAGCGGGCAGGTTCAGCGCCGCCCATCTGCGCGAGCACGCGGGCATCGACGCGGTCAGTCTTGGCCAGCGTGCCGGTGGCTCTGGCGAACTCGCGGGCCTGACGCGGATTGACGCGCGAGAAGGGATGGCCGCGTGTCGCCAGCGCAGCGATCAGGTCGCCGTCGCAGCCGCTGGTCGCCTCGAAGACGAGGCGGATGTCGCGGTCGAGCGTGTCGAGCCAGACGGCGATGGCCTCGGGTGTATTGGCGATCTGCCCGATCCGGCCTGATGGCAGCTCGCAAATGTCGATGACGGCACGCGAAAGGTCGCAGCCGATGACGGCTTGTGGCATGGTATAGGCTCCTGTCCATGTCGTGCGGGATCAGCAGTCCCAAGCAACTGTTCAGGGTTGTGACCAACGCGGAAGGGACCCTTGCTCCCTATCGGGCTCCAGACCCTCGGGGGGACGGGCTCCCTTCCGCAACACCTTCATACCACCGTCGCATCAGACAGGGGGGGGGAAGGCGGGGCGGTGTTGAGCGGTTTTCCCCGAACTGGCCACGGAGACACGTCATGCACACCATCCAGACACTCGACCTGAACGACGCGCGGACGATCATCGATGCGGGGATCGCGGAGGCCGAGCGGATCGGCAGCCCGTCGAACATCGCGGTGGTGGACGCGGGCGGCTGCCTCCTGGCGTTCGCGCGGATGGACGATGCGTGGCGCGGCAGCGTCGACATCGCGATCAGCAAGGCATGGACGGCGCGCGCGTTCGACGTCGAGACCAAGGCGCTGGCGAAGCTCGCCCAGCCGGGCGCCGACTTCTACGGCATCCATGCCTCCAACGGCGGCAAGGTGATGATCTTCGCCGGGGGCGTGCCGATCAAGGAGGGCGAGACGGTGATCGGCGCGGTGGGCGTGTCGGGCGGCAACGGCAAGCAGGACCAGGGCGTGGCCGAGGCGGCGGCGCAGGCGTTCGCGCGCGGCTGAGCCCTTGAGCGCGGTGCCGGGCGCGGCGGTGCCGGCTCAATCGACAGCGGCGGGCGCGCCTCGCGCTCGTCGCGGGTCGCCTCCGTTTAGCACGTTATTCGGCCGTTCTGGCCCGGTCATTCAGAAAGCGGCCGTGAATCCATTTCAGGATGGCCCCAACGCGACGGAACCTCTCCGGTGGCGGAAGATTGAGTAAACTGCGATCACTTGAAAGGTGCCAAGTCCTCCGCCGTTGCTATGAACAGGATCATGACCACGCTCCCGATCTGATGACGCGTTGAAAAGAGCTGCGAAAGGAAAGATCCGTGAAAGCTGTCGTGTACAACGGGCCCAAAGATGTTTCTGTTAATACCATTGACGATCCCAGGATCGAAAAGCAAACCGATGTTATCATCCGGCTCACCACGACCAATATCTGCGGGTCGGACCTTCACATGTATGAAGGCCGTACCAGCTTCGAGAAGGGCAGGGTCTTCGGCCACGAAAACCTTGGCGAGGTCATCGAAGTCGGTTCTGCCGTAGATCGCATCAAGAAGGGCGATCGCGTGTGCATGCCGTTCAACGTTGGTTGCGGCTTCTGCGAAAATTGCGAACGCGGTTTGACGGGTTTCTGCCTCACGACCAACCCTGGAACCGCCGGCGCAGCGTATGGCTTTGCCGAGATGGGTCCGTGGCAAGGTGGTCAGGCCGAGTTGATGCGCGTCCCTTATGCGGACTTCAATTGCCTGAAGCTGCCTGAGGACGCTGAGGAGAAGGAGGATGACTATGTCATGCTCTCCGACATCTTCCCGACGGGGTGGCATGGCGTCGAACTGTCAGGTTTCCTTCCTGGCGAAAGCATTGCGATCTACGGCGCCGGTCCGGTCGGTTTGATGGCCGCGCACTCGGCGGAAATCCGCGGCGCCTCTCAGATCTTTGTCGTCGATTCTCACGATGACCGTCTGAAACTGGCCGAGGCGATGGGTGCTATTCCGATCGACATGCGCAAGGGCGATCCCGCCCAGCAGATCCTTGACGCGACCGGCGGCCTCGGGACCGACCGGGGGGTCGAGGCGGTCGGATATCAGTGTTGCGATCGCCACGGCAAGGAGCGCAGCAACTACACGATGAACTGCCTCGTCAAAAGCACGAAGGCCACCGGCGGAATCGGCGTCGTCGGCGTGTTCATTCCGGAAGACCCGAACGCACCTGACGATCTCCAGAAGGAAGGCAAGATGGCGTTCGACTTCGGCAACTTCTGGTTCAAGGGCCAGAAGATCGGCACCGGCCAGTGCAACGTAAAGCACTACAACCGGCGACTGATGAAGCTTATCGAGAAAGACCGGGCCAATCCCGCCCAAATCATCTCGCACCGACTGCCGCTTGATCAGGCACCAGACGCCTACAAGCACTTCGACGAGCGCGATGTTGGCTGGACGAAGGTCGTGCTCAAGCCGGGCACCTGACCTTAGTCTTCGAGGGAACAGGAAATAGATTATGACTTTGGAAGGCAAATCGGTTGCCATTCTGATCGCACCCCGCGGGACGGAAGAACCAGAATTCTTGAAGCCCAAGCAAGCTGTCGAGGACGCTGGTGGCGAAGTGACCGTGGTCGGTTTTGAACCGGGCGAGGCTCGCACAGTCAATAGCGATCTTGACGAGGGCGCCAGCTATACTATCGACAAGACGTTTTCCGAGGTGCAAGCCGACGATTTCGACGGACTTGTTGTTCCCGGAGGGACTGTCGGTGCCGACAAGCTGCGCGGCAGCGTCGAGGCAATTGGTTTCATCCGGGCTTTCTTCGATCAGAAAAAACCTGTTGCGGCTATATGCCATGCACCCTGGACATTGATCGAGGCGGGCGTGCTTAAGGGTCGCACCTTGACGTCCTACCCGACGCTGAAGGTCGATATCGAGAACGCCGGCGGTGCATGGACCAATGAGGAAGTCGTGGTCGACAACGGCCTTGTTACCAGCCGCGATCCCAATGATTTGCCCGCCTTCTGTGCCAAACTCGTTGAGGAAATCGCAGAAGGTGTGGGCGCAGCGCTGGAAGCAGGGAATTAGCGCGGGGCGTTTCGACGAAACCATGTGAGAGCCCTCTCCCTGGAGAAGGTCCGCACAAAGCAAGCGTGGCGGATGGCCAGCGATTGGCCGTCCGCCACGCCGCGTATCACGCGAGCACGGCGCATCTGACGGACACTCAAACCCTAAGCCGCGTCAACCGCGGTGACACATCGCAAGCTCCCGCTTCCAGATTCGACCCATTCCAACGTGTGGTCGAGATGCACCTGATCGAACGTGCGTTCGGCCAGATTTACGACCTACAGCGCCGCCTTGAGATAGCGGGCGGTGAGACTGCCTTCCGCTTCCGCAACGACGCCAGGGACGCCGCTGGCAACGATACGGCCCCCATCTTCCCCGGCCCCCGGTCCCAGGTCGATGATCCAGTCCGTCTGCGTGATGGCGCGCATGTCATGTTCGACGACTATGACGGTATTGCCGGCGTCTACGAGACCCTGCAGGTGTTGCATCAGCCGGTCGCCATCGGAGGGGTGAAGCCCCGAAGTTGGCTCGTCGAGGATGTAGATCGTGTTGCCGCGTTGAGCGCGTTGCAGTTCAGTCGCCAGCTTGATGCGCTGCGCCTCCCCGCCAGACAGCTCGGTCGCCGGCTGACCGAGCCGCAGATAGCCAAGACCGATCTCCCGCAACACGTCGAGTGAGCGCATCACAGATGCCTCGCCAGCGAAGAAATCGCACGCATCGTCGACCGTCAGTTCGAGCACCTGGGCGATATTGCGCCCGTTCCATTCGACTTCGAGCGTTTGCGGGTTGTAGCGAGAGCCATGACAGGTCGAGCACGGGGCAAAAACGCTCGGCAGGAACAGCAGCTCCACCATGACGTATCCCTCGCCCTCGCACACTGGGCAGCGGCCTTGCGCGACGTTGAACGAGAACCTTCCCGGGCTGTAGTGCCGCCGGCGGGCGAGCGGCGTATCAGCGAAGATCCGTCGCACATGGTCGAACATGCCGCTGTAGGTGGATAGGTTCGAGCGCGGCGTGCGGCCGATCGGTTTCTGATCGACCCGCACCAGCCTGCGAACATGCTCCATGCCTGCGACAATACGCCCTTCAGTGTCGTTCTGCGCAACATCGAGCAGCGGATCGATATCCTCCTCGGCCACGGGGGACCCGCCGAGGTGTCCCGTGACGAGCTCGGGCAGCGCCTGACTGACAAGACTGGATTTGCCCGATCCCGAAACGCCGGTGACAGCGGTGAAGCAGCCGATGGGAAACTCGACGTCGAGACCATGGAGATTGTTCCGCCTGATCCCTTCCAGGCGTAGCCATCCCTTGGGATCGCGCGGTGTGCGCTCACTGCGGAGCGGCTCTGCGAACAGGTAGCGGCGGGTGATCGAAGTCTCGACGTCGGCAAGCCCCTCTATCGGCCCG
Source organism: Sphingomonas sp. TX0543 (assembly GCF_048565505.1). Classification (NCBI taxonomy): domain Bacteria; kingdom Pseudomonadati; phylum Pseudomonadota; class Alphaproteobacteria; order Sphingomonadales; family Sphingomonadaceae; genus Sphingomonas; species Sphingomonas sp. TX0543. The sequence continues at coordinate 204,454 of NZ_JBLZUS010000004.1, read as the reverse complement.
CTGTAGAGGACTTCACCGCCCTTTTCCCCAGCTCCTGGCCCGACATCGACGAGCCATTGCGCGCGGCGGATCACGTCGAGATCATGTTCGACGACGAACAGGGAGTTGCCCGCCGCCTTGAGACGCTCGAGGATGGTGAGCAAGGCTTCGCCATCTGCCGGGTGCAACCCTGCCGAGGGCTCGTCAAGCACGTAGACCACGCCGAAAAGCTGTGACGACAATTGCGTGGCAAGCCGCAAGCGCTGCAGTTCTCCGGAGGAGAGCGTCGGCGTGCTGCGGTCCAGCGGAATATAGCCAAGGCCAAGATCGATCAACGGGTCCAGCCTCTCGATCAATTCGCAGGCAAGGCGTTGGGCGGCGATCCGCTTCTCGTCGGAGAGATTGGGCGTGCGGCGTACGTCGGGCGCGCTCTTGTGCGCCGAACCTCCTGCCGCGACCCTCCGTTCGACCGCCGCATCGCGGGCCGCCTTGCCGAGGACATGGCCCTTCGGGACCGCCGCGGCGCCCCCATATTCGCCATGCGCGACGGGCGTGAGCAAGTCCCGGAGTTTCAACATCGTCAGATCGCCGAACTCGGCGATGTCGAGGCCCGCGAACTTCACGGACAGGGCTTCGCGCTTCAGGCGCTTGCCGTCGCAGGTCGGGCAAGCGCGTCCGATGATGTATTGCGAGACGCGCTTCTTCATCAGCGCGCTTTTCGTGTTAGCAAAGGTTTCCAGCACATAGCGGCGCGCGCCGGTGAAGGTGCCCTGATAGCTCGGTTCCATGCGGCGCTTCAGCGCCACGCGGGTCTGTTCGGGCGTCAGGCCCGCATAGACCGGCACCGTCGGCGTCTCTTCAGTGAAGAGAATCCAGTCGCGATCCTTCTTCGGCAGATCGCGCCACGGCGTATCGACGTCATAGCCGAGCGACACGAGGATATCGCGCAGGTTCTGGCCATGCCATGCCGCCGGCCAAGCGGCGACTGCGCGTTCCCGGATCGTCAGCGTGTCGTCGGGCACCATCGTTTCTTCGGTCGCGTCATAAACGCGCCCGATGCCGTGGCAGGTCGCGCAGGCCCCCGCGACCGTGTTGGGGGAGAAATCCTCCGCATAGAGCATGGGTTGATGGCGCGGATATTCGCCGACGCGCGAATAGAGCATCCGCACCAGGCTGGAGAGCGTCGTTACGCTGCCGACCGAGGATCGCGCGTTGGCCGAGCCGCGCTGCTGCTGCAACGCGACCGCAGGCGGCAAACCGTCGATCGCGTCGACCTCCGGCACGCCGGCCTGGTCGATCAGGCGACGGGCATAGGGCGCAACCGATTCCAGATAACGCCGCTGGGCTTCGGCATAAAGGGTGCCGAACGCGAGCGATGACTTGCCCGAGCCCGATATGCCGGTGAACACCACGAAGGCGTCGCGCGGTACATCGACGTCAATATTTTTGAGGTTATTCTGGCGCGCGCCACGAACCTGCACGCAAGCGGGCGGCCCCGCATGCCCATGATCGGTGGCCGGCGTCGTCGCGTGAATGTCCTTGCTCTTCAATTCAGTCTTCCTGCCCTATACTCCTGTGCGGCCCGTGGTTCATCACAGTCGGGTAACACATGAATGCATTTCCGACTCAATACATCCAACGGCCAGGCTGGCCCTATGTTCGGCACCTTTGAAATATTTCTCCAGCATTGGACAAAGGTTCCGACAAAACCATTTTTCCCGTTGGGTCGCGCGACGAGGCCACACGCACTCCGCTGGTAAGCGCCTGGGCTAGGCGGCCTGGTCCGTGCCGCTATCGGCATGTAACGACCGCAATTCGGCGCTTGTTACCGCATCGCGACGCGTTGCCCATTTGCCAGGGCGCGCTTCATCATGGCCGGGGGCCCGGCCATGATGACGGCCGAGTTGTCGATCCGAGCGCCTCGCGCCGCTTCGGATCGGCGGGTCAGTAGTGAATGACCGTGCGGATCGACTTGCCTTCGTGCATCAGTTCGAAGGCCTCGTTGATCTCCTCCAAACCCATCGTGTGGGTTACGAATGGGGCCAGATCGATATCGCCTCTCATCGCATCCTCGACCATGCCGGGGAGCTGTGTCCGTCCCTTGACGCCACCGAAAGCGGACCCCTTCCATACGCGGCCCGTGACGAGCTGGAATGGGCGGGTGGAGATTTCCTCGCCCGCGCCGGCAACGCCAATCACGATCGACTGACCCCAGCCACGGTGCGCTGATTCAAGCGCGGCGCGCATGACGTGGACGTTGCCGATGCACTCGAAGGTATGATCGATGCCCCAGCCCGTCATCTCGATCAGCACTTGCTGGATGGGCTTGTCATGGTCCTTGGGGTTGATGCACTCGGTCGCACCGAACTGGCGTGCCAGCTCGAACTTGGATGGATTGGTGTCGATGGCGATGATGCGACCCGCCTTCGCCTGGCGCGCACCCTGAATCGCCGCGAGGCCGATGCCGCCGAGGCCGAACACGGCGACCGAGTCTCCGGGCTGGACCTTGGCGGTATTGTGGACTGCGCCGATGCCGGTCGTGACGCCGCAGCCGAGCAGGCAGACATGTTCGGGGTTTGCCTCGGGATTGATCTTGGCGAGCGAGACTTCGGCGACGACAGTATATTCACTGAAGGTTGAACAGCCCATGTAATGATAGAGGGGCTGACCATTGTACGAAAAGCGGGTGGTCCCATCGGGCATCAAGCCCTTGCCCTGCGTTTCGCGGACAGCGACGCACAGGTTGGTCTTGCCCGACAGGCAGAAGTCGCACTTGCCGCATTCGGCGGTGTAGAGCGGAATCACGTGATCGCCCGGTCCGACGCTGGTGACGCCTTCACCGACCTCGACAACGATGCCCGCGCCCTCGTGGCCCAGAACCACCGGGAAAACACCCTCCGGATCACTCCCCGCCAGCGTGTACGCGTCGGTGTGGCACACACCGGTGTGCGTCACCCGTATGAGGACTTCGCCTTTCCGGGGTGGGGCGACATCGATCTCGACGATTTCGAGTGGCTTGCCCGCCTCGAAGGCTACAGCGGCGCGCGATTTCATGTTGGGATACCCTCGTTGAGTTAAACCGATTGCTGGTGCGAGGCCGTTGCGTTAGCGCAAATTCGTGGGGGAGCGATGGCTCACTCCCCGGTATGCCGGTCAGACCGTAACGACGACCTTGCCGATCTGGTCGTTCGATTCGAGGAAGCGGTGAGCGTCTTGGATGGCGTCGAGCGGGAAAGTGCGCGCGATCCGCGGCTTGAGCGCGCCCGATTCCAGACCCGCCACGATGAACGCCTTGGCGCGATCGAGGGCGGCATCGTCCGAGACGATCTCGCTGTAGAGATACCCCTTGAGCGTGAGGCTCTTGCCCAGCACGGAGAACAACGGGAACGGCGTCGGTTCGCCGCTGAGCGCGCCATATTCGAGCAGGATGCCGCCGCGTGCCATGCTCTCGGTCAGCGGCTCGAACGACGGGCCTCCGACCGGATCGAGCACCACGCGCGCACCCTGACCATCGGTTATCTCCATCACCCTCGCTACCAGATCCTCTTCCCCGGTTGCGACGACATGATGTGCACCGGCATCGATCAGGGCCTGGCGCTTGGCGCCGGTACGCGTCGTCGCGATTACCGTCGCGCCGACCATCCGCGCAATCTGGAAGGCAGCAAGGCCGACGCTGCTGGAGGCAGCAGTGACGATGACGAAATCGCCCTCGCCGAGTTTCGCCTGCTCCACCAGCGCACCCCAGGCGGTGACATACTGCATCCACACGGCCGCCGCTTCCTCGAACGACAGCGCCGCCGGATGCTTGACGACGAGGCGGGCGGGCACGTTGGCGACCTCGCCATAAGTGCCCCAGCGCGCGATATCGAGCGGGGGGATGACGCTGACGGCTTCGCCTTCCGCAACCCCGGTCACGTCCGCGCCGACCGTAACGACAGTGCCGGCAGCCTCATAGCCAAGGCGGCTCGGGAACTCGGCTTCCTGAAGGTAGGCATGGTTGCGGAACATCACCTCGGCGCGGTTTATGCCTATCGCCTTCACCGCGATCTGCACTTCGTCGGCCGCGGGCGCGGGGACGGCCACATCTTCAATCCTGAGGACGCTGGCGTCGCCATATTCGTGGATGCGGACGATGCGGCTCATTGGAGATTCCTTGATTATTGAATGATCGTTCTATAAGGGAGAAGACCACCCGTTTCAAGACATTATTTATCGATCGTTCCATATCGTGCACCAGAGATGACAGAGACGAAAGCCCGTCGCCGCGCAGGTCGCCCTCGTGTGTTCGACACTGACGCTGCGCTCGACAAGGCGGTGCGGCTGTTCTGGCAGCGCGGCTACGAGGCGACATCGATGGCCGATCTGGTGGCGGAGACTGGCGTCGCCGCTGCCAGTCTCTATGCAGCGTTTGACAACAAGGCGGGGCTGTTTGCGGCGGTGATCGAGCGCTACGCCGCGACGTTCAGCGTCCACCTCTATGCACCCATCAACGATCCGGCGTTGTCCACCTACGAGGCCGTCAAAGGCCTGCTGGAACGAGCGGCGTCATCATTCTCGGAACCTGGAACGCCGGCCGGCTGCTTCATGTATTCGGCAGCGGCAGCCGTTTCGCCGGCGTCCGCCGCCATCGAATGCCTGCTGCGCGACAAGCGCATCGCGGCGGAGGCCCTCCTGATCGAGCGTCTGCAACGCGGCGCCGCGCAGGGCGAGCTTGCGGCCAACACCGATCCGGCCGTGCTAGGCAAATTCATCAATACGGTCATGGAAGGCATGTCCGTTCAGGCGCGCGACGGCGCTACGATCAACGAACTGCTCTCCATCGCCAAAATGGCACTCGATCGATGGCCGGCCGCGATATGACCGTTACATGGTGGTCATCTGCCAATCCGCCTCTCGCGACCGAACAGTCGAACTCATCTCATTGGACGAAAGCACATGAAACACGTGACATTGCTCGGCGGGGAAGTGGTTCCTTCAATGGGTCAAGGCACCTGGAAGATGGGTGAACGTGCTGAGCGGCGATCCGATGAGATCGCCGCGCTACGCGCCGGTGTCGAGCTAGGCATGACGCTCATCGATACCGCTGAAATGTATGGCGATGGTGCGGCGGAAACGCTGATCTGCGAAGCGCTCGGCGATCGTCGCGACCAGTTGTTCCTCGTCAGCAAGGCGTATCCACAGAACGCATCGCGCTTCCGCCTTGCCGGTGCGTGCGAGGCGAGCCTGAAGCGGCTCGGCACCGATCGGCTCGACCTCTACCTGCTCCACTGGCGTGGATCGGTGCCGCTCGCTGAGACGATAGAGGCAATGGAGGCGTTGAAATCAGCGGGGAAAATTCGGCATTGGGGTGTCAGCAACCTCGATACCGACGATATGGACGAGCTTGTCGCTGCCGGCGGGGATGGCTGCGTGACCGATCAGATCCTCTACAATCTCGTCCGTCGAGGCCCTGAGTTGGACCTGTTGCCGTGGCTCGCACAGCACAAAGTGCCAGTGATGGCGTATAGTCCCGTCGAGCAGGGACGCCTCACAAGCCATCCCGCCCTCGACAAAGTAGCGGCCCAGGTTGGCGGAACCCCTGCGCAGGTCGCACTTGCCTGGACGTTGCGCCACGATGGTCTTATCGCCATCCCGAAAGCGAGTTCGATTGCACATGTGCGGGAGAACCGCGCGGCCGCAGATATCGTCCTCTCCGACGCCGACCTTGCGACACTCGATGCGGCATTTCCCCGGCCAGCGGGCCGTCGCCCACTCGAAATGCTGTAGCGTCAGATGGCGACATCGTCTTTCAAAGCAACCGAACGCAAATCGGACCGCCTCGAGGCATTCATGGACGCGGTGCTGGCAATTGCCATCACCCTCCTGAGCTGCCCCCTTCTGAGTAGTCCATCGACTATGACAGTCTGGATCAGGAAGGGACGACGAATGCCTGCGAAGAAGCACAAGCCCGAGGAGATCATCGGCAAGCTGCGTGAGGTGGAGATTGTGCTGGGCCAGGGCGGGACGACCGCCGAGGCGTGCCGGCGGATCGCGGTCAGCGAGCAGACCTACTATCGCTGGCGCAAGGAGTATGGCGGCCTGAAGACGGATCAGGCACGGCGGATGGAAGACCTGGAGAAAGAGAACCTGCGGCTGCGTCGCGCGATCTCCGACCTGACGCTGGACAAGCTGATCCTGCAGGAGGCGGCACGGGGAAACTTCTGAGCCCCGCGCGGCGCCGGCGCTGCATCGACCAGGTGAAAGAGGTGCTGGACGTATCCGAGCGACGGGTGTGCCGCGTGCTCGGGCAGCACCGGTCGACGCAGCGCAAAGTACCGTGCGGGGCAGATGACGAGCAGGCGTTCACCGACGATGTCGTGGCGTTGGCAAAGCAGTACGGGCGCTATGGCTACCGTCGGGTGACCGCGCTGCTGCATGCGGCGGGCTGGTCGGTGAACCACAAACGGGTCGAGCGGATCTGGCGGCGCGAGGGGCTGAAGGTGCCGCAGCGCCAACCGAAACGCGGCCGGCTGTGGCTCAATGACGGCTCCTGCATCCGGCTTCGACCAGAGTATCCGGGGCACGTCTGGGCCTATGACTTTGTCGAGGAGCGCACCCACGACGGGCGCAAGTTCCGCATCCTGACCATCATCGACGAGGCCAGTCGCGAGAGTCTGGCGCTGGTCGTGTCACGCCAGCTCCGCCACGAAGACGTGCTGGCCGCATTGGCCGACCTGTTCATTGAACGCGGTCCGCCAGCGCACATCAGGTCGGACAACGTCCTATGTCAGGAAGCAGCGGCGGGTTTTGGCCAGCAGATATCCATGCGCCGACAACCGTCGGCGCGGCATGCAATCTGAGCCAGATGGCTCCCACCGTCAACGGGATCGCTCCCTGCCATAGCAAACACAGGATCCAGCAGCGCCGAGGCGGCCGTGGTCCTCACCATCCTTAAAACGAGATACGCACCCAGGTGGAAGGCCCGAACATTATCTACAGGGTCGCTCGACGAGCGCCCTCACGGCACTTGCAGAGAGGGGTCCTTCCACCTGGCATCCGACCGTTCGAGGAACGGCCGGTACTCTGTCCCCGTCTTGATGACGGCGTGAGCCACGCGCGCCATCTTGGCGGTGAGCGCCGTCATCGCCTTGCGGCGACGGTCGGCATCGTCCGCGTGCCCGGCGACATATCGTCCGAGCTTGTCGCGGAAGCTGTTGTCGCGCTGACGCGCGGCGACCTGGGCAGCCATCCAGAAGGTCCGGCGCAGGCGCGCATTGCCGTACTTGGACAGCTTCGTGCGGCCACGGAACGTGCCTGACTGACACGTTGCGAGATCGAGACCGCAGAACTTCAGGAACTGACGATGATGGTTGAAGCGCCGCAGATCACCGGCCTCGGCCAGGATGGTCAGCGCGTTGATCGGACCGATGCCCGGAATGTTGCGCAGCAGCTGGTAATCGACGTCATCGGCGAGCCGCGCATGGGCCAGCCGCTCGATCTCGTCTCGCTGGTGGATGAGGCTGCGGCCCTGCGCGATGACCATGCGGAACATGGTGATGGCGGCTGAGCTCTCCGGCACCGGCAGTGCCGTCGAGGCGGACGCCGTCTCGTAGATGTCGTTGATGAGGCGTGCCTTGGAGACCTTGCGGCCGATGAGCGGCCATGCCGCGGCCGAGAACGCCTCGCGGTCCAGCGCCGTGATGGTGGCCGGCGTCGGAAACCGCTCGATGAGCGCCAGGAACCAGTCGGACCGGCTGTTGCCTGCGAAGCGGGCGATCTCGGGGAAGTACAGCGGCAGGTAGTGGGTCAGGATCCGATGCCAGGTCTGCGTCTTCATCCTTGAGATCGTCTCGTGAGTCTTCGAGAGCTCCTGCAGGTCGTTGATTCCGGCCACCAGCGGGTCGACGTAGCGCTGCGTCGCACCGATCCGCAGCATGTGCAGGATGACCTGCGCGTCCTTGGAGTCGTTCTTGTCCCAGCCGTTGTGCAGCGCCTCGCGCGTTCTGGCGAGCGCGACCGACGAGATGAGGCGCAGCTCGAACCCTGCCGTCAGCAGCCGGTGCGCCAGCGTACGATGGTAATTACCCGTCGCCTCGAACCCGACGATGATAGGGCGCCCGATGGCAGCGAGTTGCTCGGCAAAGCCGTCATAGTCCTGCCTGGTCGCCATGACGGTCATCCGCCGGCGCCGGCCGCCTTCCGGTCGCTCGATGAGAACCTCCTGTCGGCTCTTGGACATGTCGATGGCTACCAGCACGGCGCCGGCAGGCGTAGAGGTGAGCTTGGTCATGGTCGGTCGGCCTCCAAAGTGTTGTCTCGACAACCTCACTTTAGATACCTGCTGACCGGCCATGGCTTGCCCTGATGAAGTCTACGGCCGCTACGCGGCCTTGTCTTCATCAGGGCCATAGCGGCTCCCGAACCAGCGCTTCCCAATGTGCTACGGGACTGAACTGACGTCGAACGCGGTGCTCGTCTGGTCGGGAGATGTCGGCGTCGAGTGGCACTACATCGCGCCTGGCAAGCCGACGCAGAATGGCTTTGTCGAGAGCTTCAACGGTCGCATGCGCGACGAACTGCTCAACGGCGAGATCTTCTACAGCCTCGCCGAGGCCAAGGTGCTGATCGAGGCGTGGTGCCGTCACTACAACACCGTCCGGCCGCACAGCAGCCTGGGCTACCGCCCGCCGGTACCAGAAGCGGCGACACCGCCATTGCCGGCCTCCGGTTCCGCTTCGCTCCACCTACGACCGCCAATGGCAGCGGAGACGACAATGCACTAACTAACAACCCGGACCACCCGGTGGGGGCTGCTCACTCCCGGTGACCGAACTACACGCACCAGAGCCGACTGACGGCGACCTGGCAGCGGCATACCTTGTCCGTCGTCAGAACATTCGGCACAACTCGCGGCGTATATTAGCGGAGTGCGGACCTCGTCAGGGGGTTGATGTTAGGCGGCGAACTTGCGGTGCTGCAAGCGCCGATGTTCGATGGTCTGTCGCTTGATCCTTTCGCGCAGTTTGATGATTGCCGGAGCCCTGCCGAAGTAGGCATCGGCAGGCGTCACGTTGGCTAGGCTCTCGTGGTATCGCTGGTGATTGTAGTGCTCGACGAAGGTCTCGATGTGGGCTTCGAGGTCGCCGGGCAGGAAGTAGTTTTCCAGCAAGATGCGGTTTTTCAGGGTCTGGTGCCAGCGCTCGATCTTGCCCTGGGTTTGGGGATGACACGGGGCGCCGCGGACATGGCTCATCTTCCGGGCCTCGATGTATTCCGCCAGCTCACCCGCGATGTAGCTGGGGCCATTATCGCTGAGTAGCCGGGGTTTGTGCAGCACCGTGGCGCTGTCGCAACCAGAAGCCGCCAGGGCGAGGTCCAGCGTGTCGGTGACGTCCTCGGCTCGCATGTTGGTGCACAGCTTCCAGGCGATGATGTAGCGTGAGAAGTCGTCGAGCACGGTCGACAGATACATCCAGCCCCACCGATGATCTTGAAGCAGGTGAAGTCGGTCTGCCACATCTCGTTCGGCCGCGTGGTTTTCGTGTGGAACTGATCGGCAGCCTTGATCACGACATAGGCCGGGCTGGTGATCAGGTCGTGGGCCTTCAACAAGCGGTAAACCGTGGATTCCGACACGAAGTAACGCTGCCCATCGGTGAAGCGCACGGCCAGTTCCCGGGGGCTCAGCTCAGACTGTTCCAGCGCCAGCTCGATGATCTGGTCGTGGATGCCCGCCGGGATGCGGTTCCACACCCGGCTCGGCGCCGATGGCCGATCTTCCAACGCCTCCGGCCCGCCTTCGAGGTAGCGATCATACCAGCGGTAGAATGTCCGACGAGGGATGCCGAGTTGGTCCAGCGTGCGCTTGGCCGACAGGTGCGACTGCTCGACGGTTCTGATGATCACGAGCTTCTCGGATGCGGGATACCTCATTCGTCGTTGCCCCCATCCGCGACCATGCTTTTTTGAGCAGACGGTTTTCCAGTGTCAGATCGGCCACGCATTCCTTCAGGGCCCGGGCTTCGCGGCGCAGGTCCTGGACCTCTCCGGTGGTCGCGGCACGGGCGGTGTCGCCGGCCAGGCGGCGCTTGCCAGCTTCCATGAACTCCTTCGACCAGGTGTAATACAGGCTCTGGGCAATGCCTTCCTTGCGGCATAGCTCGGCGATGCTGTCTTCCCCGCGCAGGCCATCCAGCACGATGCGGATCTTGTCCTCGGCCGAAAAGTGGCGCCGGGTCTGTCGGCGGATGTCCTTCACTATCCGCTCTGCTGGGGCCTTGGCGGGCGATTTTACATCGGAGGATCTGGGCTTCATCTTCGTTCCTTCGTCACTACGACGAAGCCCAGATCCTCCTTAAATCACAACCTCAAATCTGTGCCATTGGTGCTGACGGCGGACACCGTCACCATTCACGTACATATAAAGCGTCGTGGTCGTCATGCCGAGGCGGCGCGCGACGTCGGCAGCGACCGCGTTGCGATCGGACATCGCGGCCATAGCCATCGCAAGGGTGGCCTTGTCCATCTTGCGCGGCCGACCGCCCATCCGTCCCCGCGCGCGTGCCGCGGCAAGTCCTGCCTGCGTCCGCTCGGCGATGAGCTCGCGCTCGAACTCGGCGAACGCTGCGAAGATGCCGAAGGCGAGGCGGCCGTCGGCGGTCGTGGTGTCGATCTGCGCGCCGGCACCCGCCAGCACCTTCAGCCCGATCCCGCGTTCCCGCAGCGCCTCGGCCGTGATGACCAGATGACGAAGGTCGCGTCCGAGACGATCCAGCTTCCAGAGGACCAGTGTGTTGCCGGGCTGCAATGCCTTCAAGCAGGAGGTCAGGCCGGGGCGGGCGTCGTGCCGACCCGATGCGAGGTCTTCATAAATGCGCGCGGCGTCGACACCGGCGGCGAGCAGAGCATCGCGCTGGGGTGCTAGCGTCTGCGAGCCGTCAGCCTTGGACACCCTGACATATCCGATGAGCATAATTACCCCGCCAGAAAAGACATCCGGCACCCCGCAATGTGCCGGTGGTTTCCGCAACGGGTTTTCCGACTTTCGGAATGCGCTGAGGAGGCAAAATCGTCGACCGCCAGAAAACCGGTCATTTTTCTTGCGGTTCGGTTTTCCCGTTTCTCCGTGTCCGGTGGTCAGTTTCGGGGAAGGCAATCGGGAACACATTTCGGGAACGGCACCTATCTTGCCGTCCTTAGGTGAATGCTCCAGCCGATCGTCCCGACCATCCTTCGTTTTTGGGAAAGGCCTTGCGCAGTCATCATAGCGGTGCGGCTGCGGCTCCCGAGAAGACGACCATCGTAACAACGAGCGCGATCGGCGGGATATGCCAGCGCATCATCGCGACCAGTCCCACACCAACTGCCGCCACGTCCGCTAGCGAGCGTATCCCGGTTGTCCAAAGCGGATCGTAGAGCGCCATTGCCAGGATGCCGACTACCGAGGCGTTCACGCCCGCTACGATCGATCGCGCGACGGGATTAAGCCGCAAGCGCGACCAGAACGGCAGGACGCCGATGACGATCAGCAAGCCGGGCAGGAACACGCCAAGGAGCGCCGGAAGCGCACCCCATGCGCTGCCGGCTGCAATCGGGCCAAGGTATCCGGCGATGGCGAACAAGGGGCCAGGAAGCGCCTGCGCGGCACCGTAGCCCGCTAGAAACTGATCGTCCGTCATCAGACCCGTTGGAACGAGATCAGCGCGCAGCAGCGGCAGGACGACATGGCCGCCCCCGAATACGAGTGCGCCGGCTCGGTAGAAGATGTCGAACATGTTCCACCCCGGCCCGCCGAGCGCTGCACTCACGACGGGCAATGCGAGCAGCATCACCGCGAACAGGATCATGCTGGTGACGCCCACACGACGGGGAACCCGTACCGGCAGGCCATCGCCGGGAGATGCCGCCAGATCGCGACATAGGACAAGGCCGGCTAATCCGCCGATGATGATGGCCGCGACCTGCCCGATCGCCCCGCCCGAAAGGACGAGGACGAGGGCAGCAGCTACCGCGATCACCGCGCGCCGGAGATCGGGAGTAAGCGACCGCGCCATTCCCCATACGGCTTGGGCGACGATCACGATGGCAACGAGCTTGAGGCCATGAATGGCGCCGGCCGCAACGGTGCCCTGAAGGCTCGATGCGCCAGAAGCCACCGCCAGCATGAGCAGCGCGGACGGTAATGTGAACGCAGTCCAGGCCGCGAGCGCGCCAAGCGGACCTGCGCGCAGGAGGCCAAGCACGAAGCCGGTCTGACTGGACGCTGGGCCAGGCAGGAACTGGCACAATGCCACCAGCTCGGCATAGGCTTCCTCGCTGATCCATTTGCGACGTAGCACCAGCTCGTCGTGGAAATATCCAAGATGGGCGATCGGTCCGCCAAACGAGGTGAGGCCGAGCTTGAGGAAGGCGAGGAACACCTCGCCGACCCGACCGGCGTCAGGCGGTGTCGTCTCCGGGGCGTCGCTCACGCCCATGCCCTTCCACCAGTTCGCCGAACAGCTCGCGCGCCTTCCCACGTGCGATCTCCAAGGCCTCGCGTCCAAGATCGGTCGCGACATACAATTTGCGGACCGCGCGTCCGTGCCGTTCTTCGTGACTGGTCAGATAGCCCTTCTTCTCCATGCCGTGGAGCATCGGGTACAGGGTTCCAGCGCTCAGGCGATAGCCGTGATGCGCCAGCTCCTCCATCATCCACTGGCCGTAGATCGGCGCGTCGGCCGCATGAAGCAGGATGTGCAGGCGCACAAATCCGGACAGTAGCTCGCGGTGATCCATCAATCATCATCCTGCGAGCTATATAGACGAACTTCGATGTCGAAAACCGATAGCGTCCTTGTGAATGTCGGTTTACGGTCCCTCACGTACTTCGATCGTCCCTTTCGTCTCACCGGAGGTATAACATGGCTTCGCCTATAAACGATCACGATGTCGGTCGCCGTGCCCTGCTGACCACCGCGGGGCTGGTGATCCCAGCGATGCTGGCGACCGCGGCCTGCTCGCGGGAGGCAGGCGATCACGATCGTGGGGGCGAACACAAGGAGGGCGGCGAGGAAGAGGTTACGGCGAACGAAGACCTGATGCGAGAGCACGGCGTGCTACGCCGTGTGCTGATCGTCTATCGCGAGGCGGGGCCGCTGATCGCATCCGGCGCCCGGATCGACGTGGGCGCGCTTAATCAGGCCGCCGCGCTCTTTCGTGCCTTCGGGGAGCAATATCACGAGAAGATGCTGGAGGAGGCCTATGTCTTTCCGGCCGTGCAGAAGGCCGGGGGTGCCGCGGCCCAGCTACCCGCCGTCCTCCTTGCCCAGCACGAGCGGGGCCGTCAGATCACCGACTACATCATCGATCAGACCAAGGCGGGGACCATCGCAACCGGCCAGGCGGCAGCTATGGCGAAGGCGATGACCGGCTTTGCACGCATGTATGAAGCACATTCGGCGCGAGAGGATACGGTCGTGTTTCCCGCCTTCAAAAAGGCCTTGGGGGAGGACCGGTTCAAGGAGCTGGGTGAGCAGTTCGAGGAGATCGAACACAAGCAGTTCGGTGCTGATGGCTTCGATACCGCGCTGAGCCGTGTCGGTGCCATCGAGCAGGCGCTCGGCCTTTCCGACCTTGCCCGCTTCACGGCATCGCTGCCCGGCGGATGACCGCCTGATGTCGCCGTCACAGATATCGAAACCGGAATGGGCATGGGCGGGGGTCAATGTCGTGGGCGCAGTCGTCGGTGGCAGCCTGTTCTTTCTCGAAGAGGAACCCGTCGCCGGGACGATCCTGCTGGCGGCGGCGCTTATCGCCGGCGAGCTGGGCGGCCGAGCTGCATCCAGGTGGGTCGCAACCAAAGAGAGCAAAGGACGAAATCACCGATGACGATGCGTGCACGTTGGGCCGACAGCAACGCCAGCCCATGGACAATCCTGATCCGTCTTGCGGTGGGGTTGGTGGTGTTCTTTCCCGAAGGCATCCAGAAGCTGATCTTCCCCGACATCCTAGGCGCCGGACGCTTCGCCAAGATTGGCATTCCTGCGCCCGAGATTATGGGGCCGTTCGTCGGCGTGGTGGAATTGGTGTGCGGCGCCCTCATCATCCTCGGCCTGTTCACGAGGTGGGCGACGATCCCTTTGATCGTCACGATGATCGTGGCGCTGATTTCGACGAAGCTCCCCATCCTGCTCGGCGAGGGCTTCGGCCCCTTCAGCCTGCCCGACTTCAAACGCTATGGCTTCTGGAGCGCGCAGCACGAGTCCCGCGCCGACCTGACGATGCTCCTCGGTTGCCTGTATCTGCTGATCGTCGGTGCGGGTGATTGGTCTCTCGACCGACATTGGTTCGGGACGCGCGGTGGTCGTTGAAGCTCGCCGCTTTCTTGCCTGCCACAATGCGTTGAGAGGCATCGCGGCGTTGGCCGTGTTTGCCTATCATCTCCAGCTCGATCCGAATTACCGGATGCCGCTCGGGCCGTTCACGCCGCTGGTCGATCGTGGATATCTCTGGGTCGACTTCTTCTTCATGCTGAGCGGCTACGTCCTGTCGCTCTCCTATTTCGATCGACTTGGTAGCGGGCGCAGATCCGATGTCATCGGTTTCCTACGTGCGCGTATTGCCAGAGTCCTGCCGATGCATCTGGCGGCGCTGGCCTTGCTCGCTGCGCTGGTTCTGGCGTTTCGCCCGACACAGGCGATGCTGGGCGGCGCCCGGTTCTGGTCGTTCCTCGACGCGCCTGATTTTGATTATCTGATCCTTCAGGCCGCACTCGTGCACATCTGGAATACCGGTGCGGCGCTGAGCTGGAATATCCCGTCATGGTCGATCAGCGCGGAGATGCACGTCTATCTTCTCGTGCCGCTCATCGCCGTCGCGCTAGCCAAATGGCCTCGACGGGTCTGCCTCGTCGCCTCGATCGCGGCGGTCTTGATCTACGGCTATATTCTGACGACACGTACTTCGCTGGACGTACTCGACCCTCTCGCGGTTCTTCGCTGTCTTGCCGGGTTCCTGGCGGGCGTGTCGATCGAGCAGGCAAGGCGCCGGCACGGCGCGTTGAGCGACTTGCTGGCGACGACCATGCAGGCAGCCAGTCTCGCCGGCATGATGCTCGCCTTGATGGTGTTCCGGAGCGATTGGCTTGCCATCCCCTTTCTCGCGCTCTTGCTGGCGTCGACGGCCGACGATCGCGGGGTGCTGGCTGCGCCGCTATCGCGAAGCCCTGCGCAGATGCTCGGGAAGATATCCTACTCCCTATACCTGCTGAACTTCCCGATCATCCTTCTCGGCGACCTGGCGTGGCGTTTCAGGCCGGCCTCGTCAGTGGCTATGCAGGGCACATGGTGTCTGGGCATGGCGCTCGCCCTGATCGCGACGGCCTTCGTCACGTTTCATGTCGTTGAAGCGCCGTTTCGTACTTTGTTGGGACCGCAACGTGCGTCACGCGCCGGCTCCAGGGTTTCCGACACATCGATGGCCGTTACCGATCCGGCTCCCTGATAGTGCCGGATCGATGGTTTCGCTGTCGCCGCGTTTATACGGTGACAGCGTTCCAGGGGCCGGTGATCGCCAGCGTCTTGGCAGGGCTGTACAGGTTGACGAACATTGTTCGGCCGTCCGGTGAGAAGCACGCGCCGGCCAGCTCCGTTTGCGCATGGAGGCGGGCGAAGGAATAGACCGCCCCTTGCGGCGTGATCCCACGAAGGTGGTTGTCGACCACGTCGGTATATTGGTCTTCACAGACGATCAGGTGCCCGTTCGGCGCGACCGTCAGATTGTCGCCGAAGTTCAGCATGGCGGTGCTCGTCGACTCCACGAAGAGCTGAAGCCTGCCCGGCGCGTCGGCTTCGCCGGCCTGACCCTCGCTGGCAGAGGGCTTGTAGCGCATGATCTGGCTCAGCTTCGCCGCGCCCCCGGAAGTGCAGCAAAAGTAGAGTTCGCCTGACCCGAAGTGGATGCCTTCGCCTCTGGCGAAACGCACGGCGCCTGCCAGATTGCCACGCTTCCGCAAGTCGTCGTTCGCACTGTCGGTGCCGTCGAGATTGATCCAGCGGGCATCGGCCCATTGCCCTACGGACAGCGTGTGCGTGTCCCAGTTGCGGCTGTCGGTGCCGAGCGCTTGGTCCACGAACGCCAGCGCCTGCAAACGACCTCCGCGCGCGAGCTGCCCGGGCGATGCAGGAAGAAACCGATAGAACAGGCTGTCGTCGCGATCTTCGGTCAGATAGACGATGCCGGTCCGCGGATCGACGGCGGCTGCTTCATGGTTGAAGCGCCCCATGGCGCGCATCGGAACGGCCTCGGTCCGCCCCGCGTGCGCGGCAGGAACCTCGAACACCCAGCCATGATCCTCGCGCAAGCCATTTCCCGCGCGCGACACGTCTTCTTCGCAACTGAGCCAGCTTCCCCACGGCGTGATACCGCCTGCACAATTCCGGATCGTGCCGACGAGGCTTAGATGCTGGCGCTCAACCTGGCCGGTCATCTGATCGTACACGAGGGTCGTCGTTCCGCCCGGCAACCAGCTATCGTCCGTTCCGCGGTCGAAGCCGGACCCTGTGCTGCGAGCGGACGCGAACGGACCGATGCTGCCATGTTTCGGCGACAGCTCGTGGTTGCGGACCAAAGCTACCCGGCGCGCATCGAGCCGGAACGCTCCCATGCCATCGGCATGATCCGGTACGCGCAGACCGTCGTCCATTGGATCGCCCAGGGCGGAAATGACGCGGTATGAGAAGCCACGCGGCAGATCGAGGAGCTGGCGCGGGTCAGCCTCCAGCGGGCCATAGCCTGCCGCGATCGATGAACGAGAAAGGCTCGATGTCGCGCAACCGCTCAGCGCCAGGCCCGAAAACGCGAGTGAGGTCAGGCCCATAAAGGAACGACGATCGATGGGTGCGATGTTCTGCATGGCTGTAACCTAGGCTTCGATTGGGTCGTTTGCGTGAATGGCGATCAGCGCCCCGGAGCAACGGCGATGGCCGACAGGTCCGTTGCCGGATCGATCGGTACACCGGCTTCCTTTCGCTCGGAGTAGCGGTCGACCAGTTGGGTGGTATGTGGGCGCAGCAGTACGGTGAAGCGCACCAGCTCTTCCATCACGTCCACGATCCGGTCGTAATAGCTCGACGGCTTCATGCGGCCTGCATCATCGAACTCGTCGAACGCCTTGGCGACCGACGACTGGTTGGGGATCGTCACCATCCGCATCCAACGACCGAGAACGCGCAGCGTGTTGACGCTGTTGAACGACTGCGATCCCGCCGACACCTGCATGACAGCCAGCGTGCGGCCTTGGGTGGGACGCATCCCGCCCATGCTGAGCGGTAGGTGATCGATTTGCAGCTTCATGATGCCGGTTATCTGGCCGTGGCGTTCGGGGCTGCACCACACCTGTCCCTCCGACCACATCGACAGCTCGCGCAGCTCGTGGACGGCAGGGTGATCGTCGCCTGCGTGCTGGTCGGGCAGTGGCAGCGTCGCCGGGTCGAAGATGCGCGTCTCGCAGCCGAAGAAGCGGAGCAGGCGAGCCGCCTCCTCGATGCACAGGCGCGAATAGGATCGTTCGCGCAACGATCCGTAGAGCAGCAGGATGCGGGGCGGCGGATCACCAGCGCCCAGCCCAAGGGCGGGACGATCGATCGCATAGCGCCTATCAAGCGCTGGCAGATGATCGGGGTCGGCAAGGTCACGCAGAGGCATCAGGCAATCCCAATTCGCAGCGCGAGCGCCGCCAGTGTGATGAGCAGGACAGGCACGGTGAGCGTCACCCCGACCCGGAAATAATAGCCCCACCCGATCCGAATGCCCTTCTGTCCCAGGACGTGCAGCCACAGCAGCGTTGCGAGCGAGCCGATCGGCGTCAGCTTGGGGCCGAGGTCGCAGCCGATCACGTTGGCGTAGATCATCGCTTCCCGGACCGCCCCGGTTGCGTGCGCGGCGTCGATCGACAGCGCGCCCACCAGCACGGTCGGCATGTTATTCATCACCGACGACAGGACGGCCGCGATCAGGCCGGTTCCCAGCGCCGCACCCCACACGCCGCCTTGCGCGGTGCGATCGAGCAGCGCTGCCAGATGGTCGGTCAACCCTGCGTTCCGCAGGCCATAGACGACCAGGTACATGCCGAGCGAGAAGATCACGACCTGCCACGGCGCTCCGCGCAGCACCTTGCCGGTCTGGATCACATGGCCTCGCCCGGCGATCACCAGCAGCAGGATCGCGCCGGCAGCGGCAACGGCGCTGACTGGCACGCCCAGCGGTTCAAGCAGGAAGAAGCCGGCGAGCAGGAGCGCGAGGACGATCCATCCGGCGCGGAAGGTCGCGGCATCCCGGATCGCGGCATGAGGAGCGCGCAACGCCGCGACATCGTAATCCTGCGGTATATCGCGCCGGAAGAAGATCAGCAGCGCGCCCAGCGTAGCGGCGATCGACACCAGATCGACCGGCACCATCACGGACGCATATTCCCCGAACCCGATCCCGAAGAAGTCGGCCGACACGATGTTGACGAGGTTCGAGACGACCAGCGGCAAGCTGGCGGTGTCAGCGATGAACCCCGCCGCCATGACGAACGCCAGCGTGGCTCTGTCCTTGAAGCCGAGCGCCCGCAGCATAGCGATGACGATCGGCGTCAGGATGAGCGCCGCACCGTCATTGGCGAACAGCGCGGATACACCTGCGCCGAGCAGCACGATCAGGACGAACAGCCGACGACCATGCCCCCCGCCCCAGCGCGCGACATGCAGTGCCGCCCATTCGAAGAACCCGGCTTCATCCAGCAACAGGCTGATGACGATGATCGCGACGAACGCGGCGGTTGCGTTCCAGACGATGCCCCATACCACCGGCACGTCGGACAGGGTGACGACGCCTGCAAGCAGCGCCACGACCGCCCCGCCCATCGCGCTCCACCCGATGCCGAGGCGCTTGGGCTGCCAGATGACGAGCGCGATCGTCGCGACGAAGATCAGGACGGCAAGGAGCATCAGGCGACGCGCTGGCCTGACGCATCGACCACCTGTTCGCCGTCTTCCTTGGCGAATGCGGCTAGCTGGCCGCTTGGCAGCAGGTCGAGGACGGCTTCGGACGGTCGGCACAGCTTCACGCCGATCGGCGAAACGACCAGCGGCCGGTTGATGAGGATGGGATGCGCCATCATCGCGTCCACCAACGCGTCGTCAGACAGCGACGTGTCGCCCAAGCCTAGCTTTGCATAGGGTGTGCCCTTCTCGCGCAGCAGCTCGCGGGGCGTCATGCCGGCGCGGTCGATCAGTGCGACCAGCAGCGCGCGGGCGGGCGGGGTTTTCAGATACTCGACCACATGCGGCTCGATGCCGGCATTGCGGATCATGGCGAGGGTGTTGCGTGACGTGCCGCACGCGGGGTTGTGATAGATGACGATATCGACGGCCACGGGGCGTCCTTTCAGCAGCAGGGGGCGAGTTCGGCGAGGAGTGGCGCACACAGTTTAGGCGAGCCGGCGCAGCAGTCCTTGACGAGGAACAGCGTCAGCGCGCGCAGGCCGTCCAGATCGGCCCGGTAGATGATCGATCGGCTATGGCGCTCAGACCGGACCAAGCCAGCGCGGGCGAGAATGCCGAGGTGTGCCGACATGGTGTTCTGTGGCACGTCGAGCTGACGGGCGATTTCGCCGGCCGCCATTCCAGCAGGTTCGTGGCGGACCAGCAGGCGGAACACATCGAGGCGCGTGCCCTGCGCAAGAGCACCCAGTGCAGCGATGGCCGAACCAGTTTCCATAATTCTAGCATAGCGGATATATGGCGTGTCGCTAGTCTTGCTTACC
Source organism: Sphingomonas sp. TX0543 (assembly GCF_048565505.1). NCBI lineage: Bacteria > Pseudomonadati > Pseudomonadota > Alphaproteobacteria > Sphingomonadales > Sphingomonadaceae > Sphingomonas > Sphingomonas sp. TX0543. The sequence goes on along the minus strand of NZ_JBLZUS010000004.1, from coordinate 184,707 downwards.
CATTCGTGGATCAGGTGTCTCACCGCTCACCCGGCGACGGATTTTGGGGAAGGGTTAGGGCGTCTCGTTTGTCGATCCCATGCGAGACGGGATCGCTATGCCTTGGGGTGTCATTCCGCCCCCAAACGTACCGAGCGCCAGCGGTGCATTTTTCAACAGCCCCGTCCGTTTTACGGACGGCGAGGCCTCGTCAGCCCGCGTTACGATGTTCCTCGCGCGCGGCTTCCCAGACCTCTTTTGCCGCGTCCATGTTCATCAACGCGATTCCGAGCCCTACGATCAGGTCCGGCCAAGCCGAGCGCCACAGGAAGGCGGTGACCAGGCCCGCGACGATGATTGCGACGTTGGCGAGCGTGTCGTTGCGGGCGGACAGGAACGCCGCCCGTGTGAGGCTCCCGCCCCCGTGGCGGTGGCGCGCGAGCATGAGCGCGCAGGTCAGGTTGACGAGCAACGCCCCCAGGCCGGTTACGGCGAGCGTGAACGGCTCGGGCGGTGAAGGGTGGTTGAACTTCTCCCAAGCGGTCCAGACTGTCGCGACGCCTGGCACGAGCAGGACCGCAGCCAGCCCCATCCCGAGCTTCGCCCGGTTGCGGGCGGACCATCCCAGCCCAAGGAGGATGAGCAGGTTGACCGACGTGTCTTCCAGGAAATCGACGCTATCGGCGAACAGCGACACCGACCCGATCGCGAGCGCGACGGCGAACTCGATTCCAAAATAGCCGATGTTGAGCAGGGCAACCGCGCGGACTACACGGCGCAGCCCGGGCGAAACAGACGCGTTCACGTTCCTTCTCCCACGCGCTTATTGGAACTAGACGGCTCCGGGCCGAACCGCCCGAACCGGAGCGCGAGGCCGGGCAGGACGAGCAGGTTGAGCGCGGCCGAGCTGACTAGGCCGCCCAGGATCACGACCGCCATCGGCCCCTCGATCTCGCGGCCGGGCTCGCCGCTTCCGATCGCGAGCGGCAGCAGCCCGAACGCCGTCGCGAGCGTCGTCATCAGGATCGGGGCGAGCCGATCGGCCGCACCTTCGATCGAAGTCGCCATGTTCCAGGCGTGACCTTCCTCCCGTGTCAGCAGATCATAGTGCGACACCATCATGATCGCGTTGCGGAGCGTGATCCCGAACAGGGTGACGAACCCGACCAGCGCGCCCAATGAGGCGATCCCACCCGTCAGCCACAGCGCCAGCACGCCGCCCACCATCGCGAAGGGCAGATTGAGGAACACGAGGCCGAGATTGCGCCCCCGCGGCACGGTCAGGGAGAGCAGCAGCAGCATCGCGACCGCGGCCAGGATCGAATTGATGAGCAGGGTGCGCGCCGACTTCGCCTGTTCGGCCGCGGCGCCCTCGATTCCGGCTGTCACTCCGGCCGGGAGCTTCAGGCCGTTCACCTTGGCGGCGACGCGGGCGGTGACCGCCCCCACATTGGCATCGGTCGTGCCGGCGGTGACCGTTTGGACCCGCTGGCCCGCGATATGCACCACCTCATAGCGGCCGCTCGCCTCGCTTATGTCGGCAAGCTGCGCGGCCGGGACGAACGCACCATCGGGCGACTTGAGCAGCAGGCTCGACACGCTTTCGGGCGAGGACCGTAGCGAGGGGCTAAGGATCAGCGCCGCGTTGAAGACTCGCTCCCCTTCATAAACTTGGCCGACGACCTGCCCCTGATAGGCGGCCTGTATTTGATCCAGCACGTCGAGCGGGTTGAACCCCCAGCGCACCAACGCGTCCTGTCGCAGCTTGACGACCAGCTTGGGCGCGCCGGTTGGGCTCGCCTGCACCACATCGACCGTGCCGGGCACGGCGCGGACGGCTTCGGTGACCATCGCGGCAGCGCGATCGAGCGCGTCCAAATCCTCCCCGTGCAGGCGGACGACGATCGGGGCCGTATCGCCCGAGATCACGTCGCCGAGGCGATCGGTGAGGAAGGTGCGCAGCACAAAGACCGGGCCGGGTATCCCGGCGAGCGCGTGGCGGATGGCGGTTTCGGCGGCTTCCTGCCCTTCGGCGTCGGTCGGTTCGAGGTCAATGTCGAGTTCGCTGAACTCCGGCCCGCCCGCCACTTCCGCGCCCGCCTGGGCGCGGCCGGTGCGTTGCGAGACGCTGCGCACATGGGGCGCGCGCAGCACGGCCGAGGCGACCTGGCGGCCGACCGCTTCCGAGGCGGCGAGCGAGCTGCCAGGCGCGAGCTGCATTTGGAGGACGTAATGCCCTTCCTTCAGTTCAGGGATGAAGGCGGTGCCGAGCCGCGGCACGACCGAGAACACAGCGATCGACGCGCCGATCACCAGCGCCGCGGTCAGGCCGAGGTTGCGATCGACGCGGCCGAGGAGGCCAGTATAGCTCCGCTTGAGCCGGTGCGTCAGCGCTGGTTCGTCATGCGGCAGCCGATCGGGCCGGATCAGGAGCGAGCAGAGCGCCGGGGTGACCGTGAGGGCCACAACGAGCGAGGCGAGCGTCGCGAGGATGTAGGCGAGCCCCAGCGGCCCGAACAGCCGCCCGGCCACGTCCTGAATGGCGAGCACGGGGACGAAGATTAGCGCAATGGCGATGGTGGCATAGACCACGGCGCTGCGCACCTCGAACGTCGCCGCGCCGATCGCGTCGTTTATAGCCGCGTCCTCACCCGCGTCGCGGGCGAGGCGCAGGCGGCGATAGACATTCTCGACCACGATCACCGCGTCGTCGACCAAGAGGCCGACCGCGATGCCGAGGCCCCCCAGCGTCATGGTGTTAAGGCTGTAGCCGAGCAGCTCCAGCACCAGCGTCCCGGCCAAGAGCGCAAGCGGTATGGCGGTGAGCGCGATCACGGCCATGCGGATGTTCCAGAGGAATAGGAAGACGACGGCGATGACCAGCACGCCGCCCACGCCCAGCGCGAGTTGCAGGTTGCCGAGCGCCGTGGCGATGAACCCGGCGGGGCGGAACAGGTCCGGGCGGATCACCACTCCTTGGGGCTTCAATTCGGCGTTGAGGTCGCCGATCGCCGCCTCGACCGCTTGCGCGACCTTGACCGTGTTCGCGCCATATTGGTCGGAGATGAGAAGCTGAAGGCCGGGGCGGCCGTCGATGAGCGCCGCTCCGACCGCCGGAGCCGGGGCCGCTTCGACGCTGGAAATATCGGCGAGCGTGAGCCGCTGCCCCTGCCCCATGACCACGACCGTTCCGGCGAGCCGCCGTGTCGCTTCCGCGGGGTCGCTCGCTTCGATCGTGATGCGCTGGTTGGCGGTGTCGATGAACCCCGCGCCGCGCACTCCTAACGTCCGCTGGACCGCAGCCGCCAGTTCGGCGAAGGACAGACCATAGCGGGCGAGCTTCGCGGGATCGACCGCGACCTGATATTGCTTGATGTCGCCGCCATAGATCGAGACTTGGGCCACCCCCGGCACGGCGAGCAGGCGCGGCCGGATCGTCCAATCGGCGAGCGTGCGCAACTCCATTGCCGATAGGCGGTTGGACGTGACACCGGCGATCAGGACGATGCCCGTGGACGAGGTAAGCGGCGCGAGCGTCGGCACCGCGATTCCTTGCGGCAGCTCGCTTCCCAGCCCCGCCAGCGACTCGTTGAGCTGCTGGCGCGCGCGGAACAGATCGGCGCTGGCGTCGAAAATCACCGAAATGTCCGACACGCCTTGCACCGAGCGGGAGCGCACCGTGGCGACCCCCGGCACGCCCAGGATGCGCGTTTCGATCGGGCGGGTGACCAGCGCCTCAACCTGTTCTGCGGTCAGCCCTGGCGCTTCCGTCTGGATCGACGCGCGGGGCGGCGCAAAGTCAGGGAACACGTCGTAGTCGGCCGAGACGAGGCGGAATACGCCATAGGCGGCGAGCAGCAGCGCCAGGCCGAGGACGACGAAGCGGTGCCGCAGCGAGCCCGTGATAAGCCCGCCGATGAAGCCGGTGGGTCTCATTCGCCGCCTCCCGCGCCCTGCTGGTTTTGAGAGAACAGGAGCTGCGCACCCCGCACGACCACGCGCGCGCCGGGTTGCAGGCCCGAAGTGACGATGACCCCGGCCGAGGTGCGCGCGCCGGTGACGACCGGCGTGGGGGTGAACACCCCCGGCCGCGTTTCGACATAGACGATCGACCGCCCTTCCGTGCGGATGATCGCGGCGTCAGGCACGGCGACGCCCCGAACAGGGGGACCGCTCGGCACTTCGGCGGGCACGCTCACCCCCGGCGCGAGGCCGGGGCGGGCGGGAACGGTCCCATAGAACCCGGCCGCCTGGAACTTCGGATCGGCTTGTGCGGCGCGACCGATGATCGACGCCTGGACCCGACCGCCATCGGGCAGGATCAGCGCGACGCGGGCCGGAAAACTCGCGCCGAGGTCCGCGCCCGACACCTGGACGAGCAACGTGCGCCCGGCGAACAGGCTGTTGAGCGGCGCGGCGTCGCGGACGATCCAGCCGCCCAGCACCGGCCCGAACTGTTCGCGCGCACCCGCCCCTTGCAGCGCGACTTGGGCGCGGGCGTTGGCGAGCGCCGCGGTTTCGGTCGCGGCCGTAGCGCGCTGCGCTTCGAGCGCCTTGGCCGACGCGATTTGCCCATCCGCATGGAGCAGTGCGAGCCGGTTGGCTTCTAGCCATGCCGCTTCCGCCGCGACCGAGGCCCGGCGCACTTCGGCCGTCGCGGTCGCGAGCGACTGGCGTTGCTGCGACAAAGGTTGCAGCGAGATGACGGTCGCGAGCCCGTTGCGGGTCTGCGCTTGCGACGCCGCCATGACGGGCGCGACGGCGAGATTGCCCGTCCCGAGCAGCGAGCGCGGCACGACGATCTGGGTTTGCGCGCCCGAGCCCGTGACCTTGATCGCGCTTTCCACCGCGCCTTCACCCGCGCCAGCGGTGTTGTCGGGGCCGACCGCTCGGAGGGCGAGCGCGCCACCCGCGGCGACGAGGAGGGCGAGCCCGGCGAGCAGGGCGGTATGAGGGAGGTTGCGGCGCATCAGCGTTCGCCTTCCGAGAGGATCAGGGGGACCGGATCGAAGCCGTCCGGACGCAGGTGCGCGGCCGCTTGGAGCGCCAGCGCCGCCTTGGCGACCGCGCCTCGCGCATCGGCCCCCCCGGTGACTTGCGCGGCGAGTTCGGCGCGCGCGGTCAGCAGCTCCACCCGGTCGATTTCGCCGCGGGCGAACATCGTTTCGACGGCGCGTGCGCGCCGCTCCTGCTCGGCATACAGCCGTTCGGCGACGCCTAGCGAGCGGACCGCTTGGGCATAGGCTTCCGCGGCCCGATCCACTTCGCCGATCACGGCCGCTTGTGCCGTCGTGAACTGGCGTTCCGCCTGGGTCCGCACCGCCCGCGCTTCCGCGATCGGCCCGCCATTGGCGTTGAACACGGGGAGGCTCGCCGCAAGCGTGACCCCCCATTTCTTCTCGCCCTGATCGTATTCAAAGCTGGGGCCAGCTTCGATGTTCGGTGTGCGCCCGGCGAGCTGCAACCGGAGGTCCGCATCGGCCGCGGCGTAATCGGCGAGGCGGGCGAGCAGATCAGCGCGGTTGAGCGGCGCGGCGTCGCGCGCGCGGGTGATGAAGCCGGGCGACAGGCCCGCATCGAGCCGGGGCAAAGCCAGGCGGGACATAAGAAGGCGTTCGGCCGGGAGCCCGATCGCGATGGCGAGTTGGTGCAGCGTGTCGGCTTGCATCGCCGCGGTCGCTTGGGCGTCGAGTTGCGTTCGGCGTAGCGTCGCGCGCGCGGCCATTAGCGCCACGCTCGAATCCTCGCCCACCCGCAGCTTCTTTTCGGCGGCTTCGACCAGCCCGGCATAGGCCGTCACTTGCGCGTCGAGCGCGGCGAGGCGCGCTTGGGCGGCCGACAGATCAAGCAGTAGGCTATCGACCGTCTGCGTCGCTTGCCGTCCCGTGCTGAGCAGATCGAGGCGAGCGGCTTCCGCCCGATAACGGGCGGCCTCGACCCGCAGGGGACGCTTGCCCCCCGTCTCCATTAGCTGGACCAGCGTCGCCGCGAGCAGCCACGGAATCGCGCCGGGCGCGGTTGCGGTGGCATAGACCGGGTTGAGGCTAAGCGTGGGATTGGGGCGCTGCCCGGCCGTCAGCACGGCCGCTTGCGCGACCCGCCACTTGGCGCGAGCGAGCTGGACGGCTTGCCCGTTCTCCAACGCGACCAGCGATAGCGCGTGCCCGTCGAGGCGTTCGGGCGGCCATGCGGGAAAGCCGGCGTGCGCCGCCAGCGCGGCCAGGCCGGGATCATCGAGCGAGCGGGCGCGAAACGCCGCACCCGTGCCTTGCGGCTGGACCGGCGTGGAGGGCGCAGTTGCGCAGGACGAGGCAAGCAGGGCGGCGACGCAGCCAAGCCCGATCAGCCGGCGAGGCCGGATGACGGGAGGATGCGCCGACCGGCGCGCCAGGGCGGGCGCGCAGGGATGATCGACAGGCACGGGAACACTCCGCAAAGACCGTAACGAGCGGGAAGGCGCGCCCGAGGTGCGGGCGCGTTCAGCGCAAGAGCGCCGCTCGGCTCAGAACCTTGGAGGTCGCTTCGGAACGTGCGGCGAGCAGGACGCCAGCGGAGCGCAGAAAGCCAGCGACCAAGACGGCCGCTCGAAAAGAACGCTGACCAGATCGGTAAGCCGTTCGTCGGGCAGGACACCCATGAAGATGAGGTTTACCGCCCCGACCAAGGGAGGCGGCGGGTCCGCCACAGGCCCTATGTCGGGCGTGTCATCCATAAGCATCGTGAGATCAACGGGAGCCGTTCGATCGGCAGCGGCGACGGCTAGGTTCGCCGACATCATCAAGCTAGGGCCCGAGGCGAGCATCACCGCAGCGAGCACCATCAGCACTCGCGCATAGGACACCCGGAGCCTTAGTAGCGCGTCGGTCAGCACGAAAACGTCGATAGTGGAAAGGGCCGGAGCGCGCCAGTGTTCGGAAAACGATCGAGACTGTTGAAAAACGGCTGGTTGCGAGGGCGATGAAGGCGTGATTCACTGCGGCATAGCGGTGGAGGGTCATGGATATGATGGGTCGGCAAGTAGCACAGGGTGCGCTGTTCTACGGCTTCCGGCTCGACGACCATGTGCCGAGCGACCACCTGCTGCGGCGGATCGATAGCGTGTTGGACCTCGGCTTCGTGCGCGAGGCACTGGTAGCGAGCTATAGCGCGAGCGGGCGACCTTCGATCGATCCGGAAATGATGCTCAGGATGCTGCTGGTCGGCTACCTGTTCGGCATCCGGTCGGAACGGCGCTTGTGCGAGGAGGTGCATCTCAATCTCGCCTATCGCTGATTTTGTCGGCTCGATCTGGCGGACCGGGTGCCCGACCACTCCACCTTCTCCAAGAACCGGCACGGCCGGTTCCGCGCCTGTGACCTGCATCGCCTGCTGTTTGAGCAGGTGGTCGCACAGTGCGCAGCAGCCGGGCTGGTGGCAGGGCGCGACGTGGCGGTGGACGGCAGTACGATCATGGCCGACGCCAGTCGCGAGAAGAGACTGAAGGGCGCCGACGCTGCAGATGAGCTTCGTGGCAGGGACACTGTGTCGCGGCCTGTCGCCGAATATTTGGCAGCGCTGGATGCCGCGCTGCCGCCGGGTCCCGATGAACCGGCGCCAGTCGAGCCGGCCAGCATCTCGCCGACCGACCCGCAGGCGGCGCTCACCTGCAAGCACGGTCCTGCACGTTATGCCTACGCCATCAATCCGCTGCTCGACCTCGATACCGACTGCATCCTCGACGTTGAAGCGACACCGGCGCGCTTTGCAGCCGAAGTCGCGGCGACCCGGACGCTGGTGTCACGCGCCGGAACCAGGCTGGGCATCGCGCCTGCGAGCCTCTCGGCCGACAAGGCGTATGGCAGTGGTCCGCTGCTTGGCTGGCTGATCGAGCGTAACATCACGCCGTACATTCCGGTCATCGACCGCGGCCGCCAACGCGACGCCTTCTTCACCCGAGATGCTTTCAGCTACGACCGGGAGGCCGACACCTATCGCTGCCCGGCGAACAAGCCGCTCAGCTACTGCGGCACCAACCGGGCAAGTCAGGTCCGCGTCTATCGAAGCCGTCCGGCGGATTGCGCCGCCTGCGAACTGAAGCCGCAATGCACAATCGGCAAGAAACGCGGCGTCACCCGCCTCGTGAGCGAGGATGCTCGCGACGCCGTCCGCGCCCTTGCCGGCACCGATGCTTACGTGCAGGCCCATCGCCGACGAAAACGGATCGAGCGCGTGTTCGGCCACTTGAAACGCAACCTCGGCCTGCGAACCCTCAAGCTACGTAGCCTCGCCGGAGCTGCCGAAGAGTTCACCATGGCGGCTGCGGCCTACAACCTCCAGCTGCTCGCGCGGCAGGCAGCGCCCGCCTGATACGAAGCGAGTCCCCGGTGACCGGCGTCAACAGCCATCCGCCACGATGCTCACACATATGCCTTTTTCAACAGTCTCGATCGTTTTTGGGATAGTTAAGCCCGTGCCATACTCTCGATCTGGCGTAGTAGCCTGTGCGGATCGAATGGCTTGGGCAGAAACGTCGCTTGTGCAGGTAATTCGCTTTCAGGGATTGGCGCGTCGCCGGATACGACGAACAGGACGGTAGGCGGGAAGCGATCGCGAACATAATGCGCCAGCTTCACACCATCCATCGAGCCCGGCATTTGCACGTCGGTGAGAACGACGCGAATCTCCTGATGTTGATCGAGAATGGCGATAGCCGTGTCCGCGTTCTCCGCCTCGAAAACACGCCATTTCGCGTGCGAGAGATCGGTGAGTTCAACGACGTCGAGGTGCATGGTCAGTGGAAGGACGACGTAGAAACCGGAAAGGTGCCCGCCGCCAGCTATCTTCGGGACATCGCGCAAACCAGTCGCGACAATGCTCGTACACCGATGCAGTGGTCCTCTCTGTCCAATGCGGGGTTCACGCGGGGGAAGCCCTGGATACCGGTGAACCCGAACTTCAATACGATCAATGTCGCAACTCAGACGAGCAAGAACAGCTCCGTCCTCGGTTTCTACCGCCGCCTCATTTGCTGGAGATTGCGCCAACCTGATTTGGCAGCAAGCGGTTACGTTGACATTCTTCCAGACCATCCGGCCTTGTTCGTTTATCGGCGCGGGTCGGTCTTTGTTGCCATCAATTTTTCAAGACACGTTCAGCAGGTTACTGTCACTGGTAAGCCGACTGTGATGCTTACTTCGGACGATGATGGTGTCATTCTTGAACCTAACAACCTGACCCTGCCAGGATGGACAGCAGCGATACTATCGGTCCCCTAACAACGATTTAGGAGCGAAACTACTTATACAGATATCCAGAAAATTATACCAAACTGGACAGGATTAGCGTCTACTAGGTTTTTTCAACAGCCACGGACGGTTTTGACACCGACTTGCTGTTTACTGGCCTATAGGCTAGGGGGGTATCCTATGTCACATTTGTCTCAAACCAATGTCGATCTGGTCGCCCGCGTTCGTCGCATCGCCGGACAAGTCGGCGCGGTCGAGCGAGCACTTCAATCGGACTCGTCGTGTTCCGACGTGCTCCATCTGGTTGCCGCCGTGCGCGGTGCGGTGAATGGCCTCATGGACGAGATTATCGCCGAACACCTCGAAGCGCATGTGTCGCGGCCCGGCCTCGATGATGCCGAGCGGGCGGCAGGTGCCGAAGAACTGCTGGCGGTGATCCGCCGCTACGCCAAATAGGACGCTTTTCATGGCGGCTTTGCCCGAAATCGACGCCTTCACGCACGACCATGTATTCCTGGGCGCGGCGCACGACGACAATGCCCGCGGGACCCTGTGGGTCGTGGCGCTTACCGCCGGGATGATGGTGGTGGAGATCATCGCCGGTTATCTGACCGGCTCGATGGCGCTGCTCGCCGATGGCTTTCACATGGCGACACACGCGGGCGCGCTCGGGGTCGCCGCGGCCGCTTACGCCTATGCCAAGCGCCATGCCTCCAGCCGGGCCTATAGCTTCGGCACGGGCAAGGTCGGCGACCTGGCCGGGTTCGCGTCGGCGATGGTGCTGGGCCTGATCGCGCTCGGGATCGGTGTCGAGTCCATCCTTCGCCTGTTTCAGCCGATCACGGTCGCATTCGGGGAAGCGACGCTCATCGCGGTGGTCGGTCTGGGCGTGAACATCGCCTGCGCCTTCCTGCTCTCGGGCGGGCACCATCACGGGCACGACCATCATCACGGGCATGACCACCATCACGGGCACGGGCATGCGCACGGCGCGCATGGCGGTGACAACAACATGCGCTCCGCCTATGTCCATGTCCTGGCCGACGCGCTCACCTCGGTTCTCGCCATCGCCGCGCTGCTGGCGGGCCGCTATCTCGGCTGGGTCTGGATGGATCCGGTGATGGGCATCGTCGGTGCGATCGTCATCGCGCGCTGGTCATGGACGCTGATGCGCGACACGGCGTCCGTGTTGCTCGATGCGACCGATCATCATGTAGAGGAGGAAGTGCGCGAGTTGGTCGAGGCGCCAGGCGACGCGCGTATCACCGATCTTCATGTCTGGCGCGTCGGTCCGGAAGCCCACGCCGCGATCGTCAGCGTCGTAGGCGGGCAGGGCGTGACCGGCGACGATATCCGCGCCCGCCTCGCACCGGTTCATGAAATCGCGCACCTGACCGTCGAGTGCCGCTAGCCCTCGAAGGCGGTCAGGATCGGGCATGGTCCCTCCGCTCCTGACCCGCATTCATGTGCGAGCCGGCGAAGCGAGGCGCGCACCCGCTCAAGCTCCTCGATCTTCGCATCCAGTTCGGCAATGCGCTCGCCCGCGAGCTGGCGCGCGCGGGCGCGATCGTCGGTCGCATCCAGCGCCAGAAGCTCACCGATCTGCTCGAGCGTGAAACCGGCTGCCTGCGCCGAGCGGATGAAGCGAAGGCGGCGGGCGTCATCGGTGCCGTAGCGCCGGATGCCGCCTCCGGCGCCAGCCCCGGTCGGCCGGTCTGGCTCGTCCAGCAAACCGCGACGCTGATAGTAGCGCACCGTTTCGACGCCGACGCCGCCCTCGCGCGCGAGCGCCGCGATCGTCATGCCGGTCATGCCTTGACTCCGTACTATGGTACGGACCCTATATAGGCGGGGCGAGGATATTGGAGAAGCGGCATGGCGAGCGCCCCCGCCAAACAGGCGACGATCTACCGGATGGTGATGCCGGAACATACCTGCCCTTTCGGGCTGAAGGCGAAGGATCTTCTGCGCCGGGAAGGCTATGCGGTCGATGACCATTGGCTGATGACGCGGGAAGAAACCGACGCTTTCAAGGCGAAGCACGGCGTCAAGACGACCCCGCAGATCTTTATCGCCGGGGAGCGGGTCGGCGGCTATGACGATCTGCGCCGCTTCTTCGGCAAGATGGTCCGCGACCCCAAGGCCGTCACCTATCGCCCGGTGATTGCCGTGTTCGCGATGACGGCGCTGATGGCGCTCGCCGCCAGCTATGCGGTACTCGGCACGCCCTTCACGGTGCGGGCGGGTGAATGGTTCATCGCGTTCTCGATGTGCGCTCTGGCGATGCTCAAGCTCCAGAACGTCGAGAGCTTCTCGAGCATGTTCCTCAACTACGATCTGCTCGCGAAGCGCTGGGTGCCCTATTCCTATGTCTATCCCTACGCGGAAGGAGCGGCGGGCGTCCTGATGGCAGCCGGCGCGTTGACCTGGCTGTCGGTGCCCGTCGCGCTCGTTATCGGTACGATCGGCGCGGTGTCGGTGTTCAAGGCCGTCTACATCGACAAGCGTGAGCTGAAATGCGCGTGCGTGGGCGGGGACAGCAACGTGCCGCTCGGCTTCATCTCGCTCACCGAAAACCTGATGATGGTCGCGATGGCGCTGTGGATGATCGCTGCGCCGCCCGTGCTGGCGATGGCGCACTGACGCGAAGGTCGGCACGCGTCGTCAATGCGGGCTGATCGCCGTAACTTCTGCCGTCATACCCTTCGCCTTGGCGGTGAATGCGACCCGCTGCCCCGACCGCAGTCCCTTGAGCAGGGTCGGGGGGGATGCCCGGAAGGTCATCGTCATTGCGGGCCAGCCGATCGTCGGGATCGGGCCGTGCTTGATGGTTACGGTTCCACCTTTCGCGTCGACGGCAGTGATCGTCCCCGATCCGCTGCCGGATTTTACAGCCGATGCAGCCGGCCTGCTGCCTTGAGCAAGAGCGCTCGCTGCGATCGGCGTGACTAGTAGCATGAATGCGGCGCGCATGGAGAAAGTGGCTTTCATCAGATCTTCCTTTCGGGGCGGGTTGAAGCTCGCCGCCGCAAGAGCAAGTAGGCGGCTGGCAGGATGAACATGGAGAGGAAAGGGGCGGTCAGCATTCCACCGATCATCGGCGCGGCGATCCGGCTCATCACCTCCGATCCGGCGCCATGCCCGATCAGCACGGGGAACAGCCCGGCGACGATGACAGCGACGGTCATCGCCTTGGGACGTACCCGCAACAGCGCGCCCTCCCTGATCGCTTCCGATACTTGCTCGCCCGACGGTGACGGCCCGCGCTCGGCCAATGCGTGTTTCAGGTAGATCAGCATGACGACGCCGAACTCCGCCGACACGCCGGCGAGCGCGATGAACCCGACACCTGTGGCGACCGATTGCGCATAGCCGAGCAGCCATAATGTCCAGATGCCGCCGGTCAGCGCGAAGGGCAGTGTGCCCATGATAAGCGCCGCCTCGTCGAGGCGACCGAAGGTAAGGTAGAGGAGAAGGAAGATGATCGCGAGTGTCGCCGGCACGACGAGCATCAACCGAGCCTCGGCACGCTGCAGATACTCGAATTGTCCGGAATAGGCGATCGAGACGCCGGGGCTGAGCCGAACATCTTTGCCAACAGCACGGCGCAGATCGGCGACCGTGGAGGCCAGGTCGCGCCCGCGCACGTCGACATAGACCCATGTCGAGAGTCGACCATTTTCCGTCTTGAGCATCGGTGGACCTTCCGCGATCGACACGGATGCGACGGTGCCGAGTGTGATCTGCTGACCCGATGCGGTGACGATTGGGAGAGTTCGCAGTCCCTCCAGACTGTCACGCAGCTCGCGGGGGTAGCGGACGCTGATCGGGTAGCGGGCAAGGCCCTCCACCGTCTGGCCGATCGTCTCGCCGCCGATCGCGCCGGACACAATCTCCTGCACATCGGCGATGTTGAGACCGTAGCGCCCCGCGGTCACCCGATCGATATCGACATCGACATAGCGGCCTCCGGTCAACCGTTCTGCCAATGCCGAGCTGACGCCCGGCACGGTCCTGGCGACACGTTCGATGCTGCCGGCGATGCGGTCCAGCTCGGAGAGGTTGGACCCCGACACTTTCACCCCGATGGGACTCTTGATGCCGGTCGCGAGCATATCGATCCGATTGCGGATCGGAGGCACCCATACGTTCGTGAGGCCGGGCACGCGCACTGTGCGGTCCAGCTCCTCCACCAGCTTTGCCGGCGTCATCCCCGCGCGCCATTGATCGCGCGGCTTGAATTGGATGGTCGTCTCGAACATCTCGAGCGGTGCCGGGTCGGTCGCGGTCTCGGCGCGCCCGGCTTTGCCGAACACGGTTTTGACCTCGGGAACGGTTTTTATCAGCCGGTCTGTGCGCTGGAGCAGGGCCGAGGCGCTCGCGGCCGAAAGGCCGGGAAGCGCGGACGGCATGTAGAGCAGATCGCCCTCATCCATCGTCGGGATGAACTCGCCACCCAATCGGGTCAGCGGCCATGCCGTCGTCGCCAGTACCAGGGCGGCGATGCCGATCGCCGCCCAAGGCCGCGCCAACACGCGGTCGAGCGCCGGGCGATAGGCACGGGTGAGCACGCGGTTGATAATGTTGTCGTTCTCGGCCGGAATGCGTCCCCGGATCAGCCATCCCATCAGGACCGGCACGAGCGTTACCGACAGGATCGCCGCTGCCGCCATCGCATAGCTCTTGGTGAAGGCGAGCGGGGCGAACAGCCGTCCCTCCTGCGCTTCGAGCGTGAACACCGGCACGAACGACAGCGTGATGATGACGAGGCTGAAGAACAGCGCCGGCCCGACCTCGGCCGCGGCCTCGGTGATGACGCGCCAGCGTTCCTCGCCCGCCAGCGCCACGCCCGGATGGTCGTGTTCCCATCGCTCGATCCGCTTGTGCGCGTTCTCGATCATCACGATCGCGGCATCGACCATCGCGCCGATCGCGATGGCGATACCGCCCAAAGACATGATGTTGGCGTTCACCCCCTGCACACGCATGACGAGCAAGGCCGCGAGCACCCCCAGAGGCAAGGTGACGATCGCGACCAGCGCAGACCGGACATGCCACAGAAACAACCCGCAGATGATCGCGACGACGACGAACTCCTCGATCAGCTTGCCCGTCAAATTCTCCACCGCGCGGTCGATCAATTGCGAGCGGTCATAGGTGGTGACGATCTCGACGCCGGGGGAAGGCTCGCTTTCAGTTCCGCGAGCTTGGCCTTGACGGCTTCGATCGTCTGCCGTGCATTCTTGCCCTGACGCAGGATGACGACTCCGCCCGCGACCTCGCCTTCGCCGTTCAGCTCGGCGATGCCGCGGCGCATCTCGGGGCCGATCTGGATCGACGCGACGTCGCCCAAGGTAACGGGGACGCCGGCACCGGCGACCTTGAGCGGGATCGCGCGGAAATCGTCGACGGTGCGCAAGTAACCTGACGCGCGCACCATATATTCGGCTTCGCCCAGCTCGAGGACGGACCCGCCGGCCTCCTGATTGGCGCGGCGAATGGCATCGACGGCCTGAGTGTGCGTGACACCGAATGCGGCGAGCCGCGTCGGGTCGAGCAGCACCTGATATTGCTTCACCATTCCGCCGATGCTCGCCACCTCCGCAACGCCGGGCAGCGTTTTCAGTTCATAACGTAGGAACCAGTCCTGCAAGGATCGGAGCTGCGACAGGTCACGGCGGCCGGTGCGGTCCAACAGCGTGTATTCATAGACCCAGCCGACCCCCGTCGCATCAGGACCCAGCGCGGCCTGCGCGCCTTGGGGAAGCCGTCCCTGCACCTGGCTCAGATACTCCAGCACGCGTGAGCGCGCCCAATAGAGGTCGGTCCCATCCTCGAAGAGGACATAGACGTAGCTGTCGCCGAAGAACGAATAGCCGCGCACGGTTTTCGCGCCAGGCACGGACAGCATCGTCGTGGTGAGCGGATACGTCACCTGGTTCTCGACGATCTGCGGGGCTTGGCCCGGCCAGCTCGTGCGGATGATGACCTGCGTGTCGGACAGGTCGGGGAGCGCATCGACGGGGGTGGCACGCATTGCGAACACCCCGGCCATGGCGAGCGCGATGGCCGCCAGGACGACGAGGAAGCGGTTCGCGACCGACCAGCGGATGATCGCGGCAATCATCGCCCAGCCTCGCGCGTCATGCGGCGCAGCGTTGGACCATCGGCGGGTTGATCAAAGCCGAACCGCACCCGCTCACCCTTGCGATACCCACGCACCAACGCGGGATCGGCGACGCGGAACGTCATTGTCATGGCCGGCCAGCCGATCGCCGGAACGGGCTGATGGGACAGGGTGACGGAACTGCGATCGATCGCCTCGATGCTGCCGACCGTCTCGTAGATCGACGCGGTGGGTTTCACGGCCGGCTTTGTTGCGGGTGACGCTTCGACACCAATCGGACGCGCATCGAGGCCAGCGAGGCTCGCTTCGGAGTCGATCAGGAACTGGCCCGACGCCACAACCTTCTCACCCTCGGTCAGGCCGGCGACTATCTCGGTTTTGCCGCCGCCTTCTGCGCCAGTGCGAACCTCGGCGGGTCGAAAGCGTCCACCCGGCCCTGCCAACATGACGAGTGTGCGCCGGCCGGTCCGGATCACGGCCTCACTCGGAACAAGGAGTGCATCGCGGCTCCCCTGGTCGAGCGCCACGCTGGCGAACATACCGGGGCGCAACCGGCCGGCACGGTTGGGGAGCTCGACGCGGATTGTGAGCGTGCGGCTCGCTGCCTCGGCCTGGGGCAGGATCGCAGCGATGCGGCCCCTGAAGCTTTCGCCCGGGAAAGCCGCCAGCGTGGCGATGACGGGCGTGCCGATCCGCAGGTTTCCTGCGAGGGCCTCAGGGACAGCCGCGTTCAGCCACACGGTGGCGAGGCCGTTCACCTCCGCCAGTGTCTGTCCTTGCGCGACCGTCATCCCCTGTCGGACGCCGAGCGTCTTGATGACGCCCCCCACGGGCGTGCTGATCGTCGTCACACCTTGCGGTCGGCCGCGCCACTCCGCCGATGCAATCGATCCGGCGGGCATCCCGAGAAGCAACAGGCGCTCTCGTGCCGCCCGCGTGAGCCCGGCATCCCCGGTGCGGCGCACGGCGAGATACTCCGCCTGCGCGCCCGCCCATTCGGGCACAAGGATATCGGCGAGCGGGGCGCCTGCCGGCACGACATCGCCTGGCGCGCGCGCATAGACGCGCTGAACGAAGCCGCCGCTGCGTGCCTGCACGACCGCAACGTTGCGGTCATTGAACTCGATGCTGCCGGTTGCCGAGGCCGAGTTTGACAACGATCCGCGTTCGACCGTGACGATCCGCGCGCCGAGCCGCTGGAGGCTGGCCGGATCGATCGCTACGCCCGGTGCGGCGCTACCGCCTGCGCCCTCGTCGGCATAGCGGGGGATCAGTTTCATCCCCATCGACGAGAGACCCGGGCCGTCGTGCCGCTCCCCCGGGATCATCGGATCATACCAGTAGAGGATCTTCTTCTGCGGGGCTGGGGATGCCGTTTGATCGGCAGCCGAGGACGTGCCAAGTTTCGCGAGCCCGAAGCCCACGCCCCCTGCGACCAGCACCAGCGCGCTTACCGCGGTGACAAGGCGGGCGCGGGTAATGGTAGTGTCGCTCATCGATCGGCGCTCCCGAAGGTAATGGTGAGGCGGACAGAGTCTGCGGCGACGAGCGCCTCACGGTCGAGCACGGTCAGCTCGGCGTCGGCGAGCGCGGTCTTGGCTTCGATGGCATCCGCAAGACTCGCGCGACCGGCAGAGTAGCTCGCTATCTCCAGATCGGCTCGCTTCCGAGCGAGCGGAAGGAGCACGTCGCGCGCGCGCTGCCATTGGCTGTGATGCATTTGGTGGTCCGCCAGCGCGGCCTCCAGATCGGCTGCCAATGTGCGCCGGGTTTCTTCGCGCGCGGCCTCGGCCTGCGCCTGTGCGGATTTGCGGGCTTCGATGCGCGGGTTCTGACGCGATCGAGCGAACAGCGGCAGGCTCATCGAAACTCCCGCCGACACCATGTCGCCATACCGGGGGTCACGGCGTTGATAAGCTACCTCTACCCCCCAATCGGGTCGCTTCTCCGCTCGCGCCGCATCCACGTCGGCCTGGGCGCGCTGAATACCGGCCTCGGCGAGAACCATGTCGGAGTGAAGGCTGAGCGCGTCCCGCAGCCGCGCCGGAGCCAGATCGATCGCGGGCATATCGCCGGCAATCTCGGGCGCCGATACGCCGGTCCAGCGAGCCAGCATCGCGCGGGCGCGCGCAACGGCGGCCATCAACTCGTCGCGGCGGTCGTCGAGTGCCGCGATCTCCTGATCGGTCGTCAGTGTCTGACCAGGGCGGACCGAACCGGTCGTCACGGCGGCCCGCGCAGCGGAAGGGAGAGATCGAAGGAATAGCAGAACGGTGTCGAGGGCAGCTAGTCGACGCTCGGCATAAGCAAGGTCGATCCATGCCTGCCCCGCTCCCAATCGCACCTCCCGGAGCTTGGTCGCTTGCGATGCTTCTGCCGTTGCGATCACGGCGCGTGCCTGCGCTTGCGCGGCATGACGCTTGGCAAGGTTGGGTAGGTCCTGTTGGAAACCGACACGCCCCATCGTCATGTCGTCTCTGGATAGGGAGAAGGCGGGTGGCCCAGAGACAGGATAATTCTCGATTCCGATCGACACACGGGGGTCCGGAAGGCTTCCCGCCGCACGTGCATCGGCTTGGGCGGCGCTGACCCCCGCGCGACCGGCAACCGCTCCCGGGGCGTTGGCAACCGCATCGCGCAGCGCTTGGTCATAGGTAAGTGTCTGCGCGTGCGCGGCGCTCGTCGTGAGCGCGGCGACCGCGAGCATCATGGATGCGCGCATCCCTCTAGTCCCTTCATGTCACAATGATGGCCGGGCTCCAAATGGTTGATCGGAGCCCGGCACCTGTTCAGGCTCGCCAGCTTAAGTTGACTGGCCGCCCTTCATTGACATGCAGGCGTCGCGACCGCGTTCCATCATCGGGCACACGCAGGCGCTCGACTGGGGAACGTCCGTAACCCATACGCGACGTGGGGCTTGAAGCGGCGCCCGCGGGCCCGGCTGGTAATTGGAACGCCACTCCCAATGACCATTGCTTTTATTTTCAGATGTGGCCGCCGTCGCTGCCGACGCGGCGAGGCTAGCGGCAAATACCGCCAAGATGAACGTTTTCATGTCACTTTCCAATTTGATCGAGATTTAAAATCGGCAGAGCCGCAACCGGCGAACGGCTGCAGCCTGACACGGCTTGACTCGATCAAACGGTAGGCGGTTCGGGCTCGGGAGCGACGTTGAGGCCGGCAAGTGCCCGGCTGGCAGGCCAGATAACGATTTGAGATGCGATCGAGCGCTTCAGCACTCTTGCCGGCTCCTCAAACGTCATGGGAACAACGCATCCCATTTGGGCGATACACGCCAGCGTCAGTCCTTTGCATGGGTGTTCCGATGACGGATCCGGGGTCGCCATACCCGCGCAATCCATGCGGGATGGGGTGACATGGCTCATCGCCATCTTGGGTGAGAGCGATGGGCCGGCCGCATACGCAATTCCTTGGCCCAAAAGGCCAAGCAACGCTCCAACAAGAAGCAAGAGAGAAAGACGAGCTTTCAACACCCGGATACTATCCCAATTGTCAACGCCGAGGTCAATACGGGTGGTTTGCCGGGTGCCGTAGTGCCGGCATGAAGCGCCGGGGAAGATTTGCCGCTCACAAGACAACCTGTCGTTTAGGCGCCGTGGCTAGCAAAGACACGCCGGCCAGCGGCACCGAACGCAATGACGTCATAGGGCTGGGTTCTCATGCCGGGCACCTCCATGCCCGGTGAGCCCATCGGCATTCCGGCCACGGCCAAGCCGCGCACGCCTTTAGGATGCTGGGCCAGCGCGCGCTTCATGTCCGCGATCGGGACATGTCCCTCAAACGCCATGCCGTCGATGATCGCGGTATGGCAGGACGCGAGGTCAGCGGGCAGGCCGATCTTACGCTGCAGCACCTCACGGCGATCATCGTCGATGATCTGGACCTTGCGGCCGAACTGCTGACGCACCTGCGCCGCCCATTTCTCGCAACAGCCGCAACCCGGATCGCGGTGCATGGCGATGTCGGCCGCGGCCGATGCGACCGCTGGGATGGTCATTAGCAAGGCGGCGACGGCGCCACGAACACCATTCTTCATCATCAGCTCCTAAAAGGAAATCCCCGCCCTGCCGGGGGGTAGGGGGATCGACAGGGCGGGGCAGCGCTCCCTTATTGCGGGCGCTTGCCGTGCTTGCTGAGCCACGCCTGCAGCTCGGCAATATCCTTTTCCTGTTTCGTGATCGTCATCTGCGCCATGCGCTTGGTCTCGGCGTCGCGCGCGTCACGCACCGCAACGCGCGACATGGCGATGGCGCCTCGGTGATGCTCGATCATCTTGCGCGTCCACATTTCGGCCGCGTCGCCCTGCTTGGCCGCCATCATCTTCTGATGCATGTCCATCTCGGCCTGGCCGTAGGGATTGCCGGCCATCATGCCCGCCATGTCGTCGTGGTTCATGCCGGCCATCTGACCGTGGTTCATGCCCTGCATTCCGCCGCTCTGCTGCGCGAGGGCGGGCGTGGCGAGCAGCGCCAAAGCTGCGAATGTTGGTGCAAAGCGCATTATTGATCTCCCTGGGTTCTAAGACTTCTACGCGTGCGAGGCGGCTATCCCTCACCCGGGGTGCTAGAACGCGCGAGAAATTGTCAGGAAACAGGACTTTATTTCCGAGGGCTACGCTCCTGAGCCGCGTATATTATGCCTCGATCACGATGTTGCGACGCCGCGTTTTGGGCCATCGCATGTAGAGAAGCACTGCCCCCCCTAACCAAAGCGCAAGCCCACCGATCGCGAAGGCGAGCAGCCAGGGCGTGTTGAAGTTCTCGTGATTCGTCCAATCCATGATGTGAAGGCCCCAGAAGAAGTCGTAGAGCCGCCAAGTGCCGGTTCGGACAGCCGAGATCCGACCGGTGTCGGCCGCGACAAAGACGCGGGTGGAATCGAGGTCGGCGAACGCGACGCGCCAGGCGGGGAGCGTGCCGCGATATTCGGGGCTGGCGCGCTCGATCCGCTCTACCTTCGCCGCTGGTCGAGCACCGCCACGCCATGCCAAACGCGCGATCTCCTCGGCCTCACGAGCCGTTGGTGCTGGCAGCGCTTGGCCCGTCGCGGCGTCGAACAGGCGCGTTCCCTTGGCTGTCGCGACCTCGGCGACCGGGCGGCCAAGCCACATGCGATAGGTGATGGCCTCGATGGGCGCATCTGCTGCGCCTACGATCGCCGATGGTGGGGCGAACGTGCTGCCGCGGGGAAGGGGCGCCGCGGCTTTGCGGTCAACGAGGTGATCGCCATGCACCCGATCGATCGGCAGGAAGCTCATCAGGGCGCCGCTTGCGAACCATAGCAGGAGCTGCGCGCCGATGATGATCGCGAGCCATTTGTGCGTGCGGCTCGCGAGTAGATGCAGCCTCAGTTTCGCGCTTTTCAGAACCACTCCTCCCTCAACCTCGTCGCCGGGGTCACTTCATACCCGGCATGTCCTTCATCATCTCGTCGTGATCGGCCGGGGCGCTCGCGACCAGTGCCTTATACTGTTCGGGCGTCATGCCGGGGAGCTTGCGGACGAACGCGACCATATTCCAAATTAGGGGGTCGGGATGCGTCTTGCCCCATGCCGGCATGGCGCTGAGCTTCACCCCGTGCTTGATGATCCAGAATTGCTGGGCGGGGGTGAGATCTTGAGCGCGCGCGAGTTCCGGCGCCTGTGGATAGAGGCCCTGGCTCATCTCGGATTTCTCGACGCCGGGGCCGAGATGGCAACCGGAACACATTTCTCCGTAAAGGCCCGCGCCGACTGACACGCGCTGCGCCGATGCCAGATCGGCCGGGGGTGTTATGCCGCGCGCGCGTGCCTCAATCGACCGATCGCGCAGGCGTTCGAGCATTGAATAGACCGCCGGCGTGTGCGGTTCGTCGGCCGCGATGTTATACACGCCAAGGTAGATAAACGCGGCTGCGCCCAGCGCCAGGACGATCGCCAGGGCGCCTACGAACGGCAGGCTCGGGAAGTGCTGCCTTATCGAGCGCCTGCCGTCTTGAGCCATCTGTTCCTCCATCGATCAGAACCAGACACGAACGCCGGCGACGATGCTCTTGGACGTTGCGCGATCCCCATCGGCGCGCGCGTAGCGGGCGGTGTCGCCGAAGCGGCGATCCCATGACACGCCGACATAGGGGGCGAACTCGCGCCGGATCTCATAACGCAGCCGCAATCCAAGCTCGGCGTTGGATAGGCCCGATCCGATCCGGTTTTCCGGCACGTCCTGCGCAGCGAAATTGAGCTCGGCGCGCGGTTGCAGGATCAGCCGCTGGGTGATGCGCTGGTCGTAATAGCCCTCAAGCCGCCCTAGCAGGTCGCCCTTGTTGGACAGGAATACCGCGCCCTCTAGCTCGAAGAAGCCCGGTGCCAGCCCCTCCAGCCCGACGGTCGCATAGGTGCGTTTCGGGGACGGCCCCAAATCCTGGCGGACACCCGCTTGTAGATTGAAATAAGGGCCAATGGTCCGGCTATAGAGCGCCTGCACCTCGGCGCTCTCGATGCCCTCGCGGAAGGCTCCCTCGCCCTCAGACTTGATGAAGAGGCGGTTGATGTCACCCCCGAACCACGCCTCGCCATCCCAGCGATAGCCGTCACGACCGTTGCGGAATTGATACTCAGCGAGGTTCAATAGCACCTGGCTGAAGTTTTGACCGCCGTGATGCTGCTGAAGGTGATGGCGACCCATCGCCATCGCGTCCGCGCCGTAAACGCTGTCGGCCGCATGGTCGGTCGGCAGGGGCGGGGCGGGGGCGTTTCCTGCGGGAAGCGCGGTGCCAGTCTGCTGCACCCCATCGGCCGCCATGCCTGGCATTCCGGCCATTCCCGACATGCCCTGCATGTCGTGGCCGCTGTGCTGGTCGGCTGGCATGGTCATCCCCGGCATCGCCGAATGGTCCATGCCCTGCATCGGCTGCTGGGAGCCCTGAGGGACCGTTTGGCCGTTTCCGGGCATCTGCATCCCCGGCATGGCTTCCATGCCCTGCTGTGAGCCCTGCGGAGCCGCATGGTCCATGCCGGGCATAGACGAGTGATCCATGCCCGGCATGGTCCCGTGATCCATACCATTCATGCCGGCCGTTGGCGCGGCGCGGCGTTTCGTCGTCGAAGCTGATGGTCGCCTCGCAGGAGCTGACCTAGTCTTGGCCGGCTTGCCTTTGGCCGTGGGCTTCACCACCGGCTTCTTTTTCGCAGGCATCGGCATGGTCATGCCCGGCATTGCCGAATGATCCATGCCCTGCATCGACTGAGCGGCGACAGGACCGGCGATGCCGAGCATGGTGGTGGCGGCGAGCGCCGCGGTCAGCCGGTTCATGCCGCCTCTCCCGCGAACGGGCGAACGGTGACGACGCGCATCATGCCTGCGGTCATGTGGTAGAGATTGTGACAGTGGAACGCCCAATCGCCGGGTGCATCGGCGGTCAGATCAAAGGTCATCTTGCCTCCAGGCGGCACGTTGACGGTGTGCTTGCGCGGCGCATGATTGCCGTGCCCCGTCACCAGCTCGAAGAAATGGCCGTGGAGATGGATGGGGTGCGGCATCATCGTATCGTTGACCAACGTCACCCGCGCCCGCTCGCCTTTGCGGAACGGGATGGGGTCGGCGGGATCGCTCAGCTTCTGCCCGTCGAAGCCCCACATGTAGCGCTCCATGTTACCGGTCAGATGGATCTCGAACTGACGCGACGGCGCGCGCACGTCGGGGTTGGGCGCGAGCGAAACGAGGTCGCGATAGGTGAGGACGCGGTGATCCAGGCCCTCCAGACCCTGGGGCGGTTCACCGCTACGGTCCTTCGGCATCGGGGAGATGGTCTGCACGCCCGGCCCCATCTTCACGCCCGGCGCATTCTTCGGGTCGCGCATGTTCATGTTCATGCCGCCACCCGACCCGTGGTCCATGCCGGCCATGCCAGCACCGCCCGCTGCCATTTGGCTATGGTCCATCCCGGGCATTACAGCGCCGCCCATCTGGCTGTGGTCCATGCCCGACATGCCGGACATGCCCGCCATCGCTGCGCCTGCCGCGACCGTCCCGTGATCGGTCGGCCCCTTCCAGCCCGTCAGCTTCCAAAGATTGCGCGAGGCGTTCTGCATCAAGGTGGGGTCCGGCCCGCGCGTGGCGACCGGGCTCTCGTCCTTCATGCCGGACATGCCCTGCATCCCGCCCATGCTCCCCATGTCCATGCCCATATCGGTCATGGTCAGCAGCGTGCGCGGACGAAGCGGCGGGACCGGGGCGACCATCCCCTCACGCGGGGCGAGCGTCGCCCGGCCCATGCCGGAGCGATCGATAGCCTCGGAGACGAAGCTGTAGGCCCGGTCCTCGGGCGTCACGATCACGTCGAACGTCTCGGCAACGCCGATCTGGAACTCGTCGATCTTCACCGGACGGACATTCTGCCCATCGGCCTGCACGACGGTCATCGGCAGGTCGGGGATGCGGACGTTGAAGTTGGTCTGCGCCGCGGCGTTGATGATCCGCAAGCGGACCCGCTCGCCCGGCTTGAACAGCCCCGTCCAGTTGTCATACGGCCCGTAGCCGTTGACCAGGAAGGTATAGGTCGAGCCGGTGACGTCGGCGATGTCGGCGGGGTCCATTCGCATCTTTCCCCACTCGATCCGGTCCTTGAGCGGCATTTCCCGACCCGCGAGCAAGCCCGCGAGGGTCGGCCGCTGATAGTTGAAATAGGCGCCGCCCATCTGCTTCAGCTTCCGGAAAATCTGCTCGCCGGTCATCTGGCTGTGGTCGGACAGCACGATCACATGCTCGCGGTCGAACGCGATCGGATCGGCACCGGCCGGGTCGATCACGATCGGCCCGTAAAGTCCGCCCTGCTCCTGCTCGCCGGAATGGCTGTGATACCAGTAGGTGCCCGACTGGATGATCGGGAACTCGTAGATGAAGGTCGAGCGCGCCTTGATGCCGGGGAAGCTGATGCCGGGCACGCCGTCCATCGCGAACGGCACGAGCAGCCCATGCCAGTGGATCGAACTGTCCTCGTCGAGATTGTTGGTGACGGAGAGGCGGACCTTTTGCCCCTCCTTCAAGCGAATGAGAGGGGCCGGCACCGTGCCGTTGACGCCGATTGCGGGCGTCGACTTGCCGTCGACGGGAAGTCTGAAACTGTCGATCGTCAGCGCGATGTCAGTGCCCGAGACGGTCGGCAGCGGTTTGACGATCCCGCCCGAGACAGGCTGCGCCCACGCGGGCATATAGGCGGTCAGCGCCATGCCACCGCCAGCAAGGGCGGCGCCGCGAAGCATCTGGCGGCGATCGATAGTGCGGCTCATACGGTCCTCAAGGCTCTCGAACGGGAGTGTCCCTCTAGCCTTGATACGCAGCTCAGGGCGCTATCCCTCAGCGCCCGCCCAATCGCTCCAGCAACTTCGATCGCGCGCGATAGAGGCGGGTTTCTACCGCCTTTTCGCTGATCGACAACACTGCCGCGGTTTCAGCCTGGCTCAACCCCTCGATCGTGCGCAGCACCAAGGATTCCTTCAATGCGGTCGGCAAGCCCGCAATGGCGCGCGTCACGCGGTCGAGTTCCTGTCGGTCGCCCGTCGCGTCGTCGATCGCCACCTGGTCGTCTGCAATGGCTTCGGCTTCCGCGCCGATCGGTGCGGCGAACGCCAGAAAGCGCCGCACGGTGCGCTTGCGCCCCCAATCGCGGCACTTGTTGATCGCGATCGTCGATAGCCACGCGCGCATCGATCGATCGCCGTCGTAGCGGGGCAGGGCCTGATGCGCCGCGACGAAGGTCTCCTGCAGAAGGTCCAGCGCCTCGTCGGCCTCGCCGACGCACGCGCGCACCATGCGGAAGATTGACTGCCGATGGCGGCGCATGATCTCGGCGAAGGCGGCTTCGCGCCCGGCGATGCTGAGGGTCGCCAGCTCGCCGTCCGTAAGCGTGGTCCAGTCGAGGCTCACGCGCCGAACCTCAACGTGCGTCGTCGGTGAGCGCCTTCACCACGGCCTGATCGAACTGGCCGGTCTGATTGGGCCGCAAGAGCTGGCGCATGGCGAAGATGTGCGCCAGCGTCGCTTTCTGGAGCTCGCCCATGACGGCGTGGCTCTGGTCGACCGCTGCGGCGACGCGCGGCCCGTTGCCATGCTCGGCCTCGATCGCTTCAGCGAGCCGGGCATTGTTCGCCCGCAATTCCAGCTCGAATGCGCGCCGCTGCACGGCGAAACGCTGCTCCAGCACTTCAAGTCGCGCTTCCTGGTTGGCGTCCAGCGCCAGCTTATGATGCAGCACGTCGTGCAGCTCCGAGCCGGGCTGGGCACGTGGCGGAAGTAGCGCCCGCCCCACGAACACACCGATGATCGCGGCGATGAAGCACGCGACAATGCCAAGCAGAAGGCGGATGCGGCCGCTCATTGCACGCCGACGAGCAGCGTGGAGGGCGCGAGCGGCGACACCGGCCCCAAGGGCGATAGCGAAGCCGCGCTGGCTTCCTTCGCGGGCACACCGGCACCGAAGATGCCCATGACGAGCGCCGCAGCGATCGTCATTGCCCCAACGCCTAAGCCGGCGCGCGCCGCTGGACGTGCGGCGACCCGCGCCAGCACGCGATCTTCCATGCCATCAAGGCTCGCGGGCACGGGTGCTTGCGCCAGCCTCATCAATACTGCGTCGAGGTCCATGTCGTTCACTCCACCCCTCTAGCATGGATTACGCAAGCGACGCGCCCATCCCTCAAATCCATCCGTGAGGGGTGGTCGATCGGGGCGCGTAATGAAGGACAGGAACCCTCCTGTCGAAAGGCCCCCTATGCGCCGCCTATCCGTTCTGACTGCTGCTGCCGCTCTCGTCATGTTCGCCGGAACGGCGAAAGCCCATCCTAAGCTGGTGTCGGCATCGCCGGCCGCCAATGCGACGGTCGCGAAGCCCGCTCGTATCGAACTTCATTTCAGCGAGAAGCTGATGCCAGCCTTCTCCAAGGCCGATCTCACGATGGCAGCGATGCCCGGCATGGCAGCCATGAAGATGGCCAGCGCCTCCGCGCTCTCGTCCGATGGCCGGACCCTCGTCATCACCCCGAAATCGCCGCTCCCATCGGGTCGGTATAGCGTCGCGTGGAATGTCGTCTCGACCGACACCCACAAGGTCGCAGGAACCTACGTCTTCGCGGTGAAGTGAGGCGATGGGGGACTGGTCGCTTATCGGCGTCCGCTTCGCGCTCTACGTGACGCTGGCTGCGCTGTTCGGCCTTGCCGCATTCAGCCTTTATGGGCTGCGGGCGCGCGAGCGCGGCGACGCGCTCGCGCTGCGTCCCTGGTTCATCGCCAGCGCTGGCCTGAGCCTGTTGTTTTCAGGCGCCTGGGTCGTGCTGATGGCCTCCTCAATGGCCGGAACGCCGGCCTGGCCGATCGACCGTGAAGCAGTCGGCGCGCTGCTCACCGGCTCTGCGATCGGAGCAGCATGGAAGCTGCGCATGGTCATGGTGGCCCTCGCGGCGCTGGCAGCGCTGGTCGCGGGCGGGCGCGGCATCTGGCTGAGCATCGTCGCGCTCTGCTCGGCCGTGGCACTCGCAACGCTGGCGTGGACCGGACACGGCGCGATGGACGAAGCCGTGATGGGCTGGGTCCACCTCATCGTCGACATTCTCCATCTGATCGCCTCGGGCGCTTGGGTTGGCGCACTACTGGGGCTGCTCCTGCTCGTCTCCCGACCCGCGGCGCGCGTAGACGCGGCGCATCTGGGGCTGACGCACCGCGCGCTGCACGGGTTCGGCGCGATCGGGACGGTTGTGGTCGGCACGATCCTCGTCACCGGCCTGGTCAACGGCTGGATGCTGGTCGGGATCGGCAACCTCGCCACGCTTCCTGCGACGCTCTATGGTCAGCTCCTGATCGCAAAGCTGGCGCTGTTCGTCGCCATGCTAGGGCTCGCCTCGCTCAACCGCTTCCGGCTCACGCCGGCATTCGAGCGGTCGATCGCAGCGGACGATCACAAGGGCGCCCTCGGCGCGCTGCGGACAAGTCTGGCGATCGAAACCGCCTGTGTCATCGCGGTTCTCGGGCTGATCGCCTGGCTCGGGACGCTCGCGCCGCCTGCATCGGCGATGTGATGCGCGGCCGGGGAGCCCTCGCGGTCCCCGGCCGTTCACGGGGCCGCGCCTGATGGATCAGTCGATCCTGCTCGACGAGACGGGGAGGATGCTGGCCGTGGCCGGCCTGATCTGCGTGGTGCTGCTCGTGCCGATGATGATCGTCGGGCTGATAATCAGCATCATCCAGGCGGCGACGTCGATTAGCGAACAGACGCTGAGCTTCGTGCCTAAGCTGATCGCGCTAGGCGTATGTTTGGTGATTTTCGGGAGCGCAGCGACCGAGCTCCTGACCAAGTTCACGGCCGAGCTGTTCGCTGTGATCGCGAGCATGGGCCGTTGATATGCAGATAGCTGCGCGGGCGGGCGACCGCCCGCGCAAGCCCCGCTATGCCGCCATCCGATCGCAGGAATCGGCGCACTTCCGGCACGCTGCCACGCAATCCTCCATGCCGCCCAGGGCCTCGCAGCTCGCTGCGCAAGCCCGGCAGATCTCGGCACACTCGCGGCAGATATGCTGATGGTGGGCGGACTTGCGCGCCATGAAGTCGATCGCAACCGCGCAAATTTGCGCGCAGTCGGCCATGATCTTCATATGCTCGGGCGCGGCGTGCTGGCCGCCCATTTCGAGGCAATGGTTCATCGCCATGTGAAGACAGGTCACATGGCATTCGTGGCAGGCGTCCATGCACGCCTTCATGCCGGGGTCGATCTGGTGCATCGCATTATCTCCGTATGAGCCCCCGCCTGTTCCTAGATACGCGCGCCGCGCGATCACCCCTTGCCGCGATCTCCGTCGTTCGCGGCAAGTTACATGGCCCACCGACCGAACAGCGTCGCAACGATGATGCCCGCGCCAAGCATGATGAGCGTCAACACTGTCATCGCGGCGATCTGAGGTCCGGTCACGCGCGCGCCGGCCGCCATGCCGCTCATCCCTGCCATTGCGTCGTGTCCCATGTCCGGCATCGGCGTGGCCGATTGCCGGTCCGCGCCGACTTCGTGTCCGCCATGCCCCAGCGCGCGCACCGTGCCCATGCCGTGCTTCAAGCGCACGCCAACCAGCCAAAGGTTGATCGGATAGGCGACTGCGAACCCGACGAGTGTCGCCAGCGACATGACGCCCCAAAAGCGGAGCGAGCTGGCGTGCATCGCGGCCATGTCGCGGCTCATCAACACCACCATCGTCGGGATCATGCCGGCCATGACGGCATTCATCGACAGCCATTCGGGGATGAACGACATGCGAAGCGCGCCCCAATAGGAACCGCCCGCCATGTCGCGCATGAAAAGCGCCTGGAAAATCAGCAGTCCGAACGCGAAGCCGAACACATATTCCGCGATCACGTCCTGCCACATCGGCAGGCCGAGCGCCGTGGTGATCGCGGCTGCGGCGATGACGCCGGTTGCATCGCCCGCCATGCAATGGATGGCCGAGCCGAACGCCTGCTTCCAGAGCGGTCGAACGAAATCCTCGTGCCGCTCGTTCGCCGGCTCCTGGCAGGACAGGACATAGGCCGCGGCCATGATCGGGCCACCATAGAGCGTGACCAACAGCCACCCCCATTTCATCACGCGCAGCTCGGGGTTGCGGGTGAAGGCATCCCACGCGACGTAAGCGACCGAAAGGGCGGTCAGCACGAACCACCCGATCAGCACGGCGTCGAGCCAGGGGGCCGGGGATGGCATCGTCACGGCAGCACTCCTCTACATGCTAGAGGATACGCGGCTCTCCGGATCATCCCTTGCGCGGAGCGGGCTAGGCGAGCTTGCTGGAAACGGCCTTGATCGCTTTCAGTCCCGATCCGAACCGCGCGATGGCCTCCCGGTTCTTCTCCAGCTCGCCATAGGGCAGGTAGGATATGTCGAGGTCGGCTACGCGGCTGAACGCGGGCCGCTGCAACTGCGCGCGAACGTCCGTCTCGCGCGCGTCGGGCGCGACAAGGAACAGCCCCGCGGTCGCGTGAAGGTCGCCACCGCTCAAGGCCAGGTCGAGCATCCTGACGATGCCCGAATAGATCGAGGTCGAATGCTCCACCTCGAACGCCGCGGCGACATGATCGCCGGCCTTCTCAAGCCACAGCACGTCGATCAGCCGGATCGAGTCAGCGCCCTTCGACGTCGCGATCGTGTCGGGCAGGCGCTCAAGGCATCCTGCGCCCAAGGGTGATCCGTCGAAGGCGCGGCTGCGGTCGTTCGCGGCGATCCATACGTCATAGCCGAGCGCCAACCCTAGATCGCGAAGCCATGCCTGGATTTCGGTATGGGTGCGCTCGTTCTCGCCCTCGCGCTGAGCGGCCTTGCTGAGCGTGCGCGCTTCCTCGCGCGCCGCCTCAAGCCGCTGCCCCCAGCTCGCCAGCGTCGCGCCGCTCACGTCGAGGGGCGGAGCCGGATAGCGATCGGAGCCGATGTCGAACAACAGACCGCCGATCGCGCCTAAATCATTCGATAGCAGCTCGCGGAAGCGGTCGTTGAGATCGAGGATGCCGGTCCGCATCGCCAGAAAATGCTCCCAGCTCCCGAGCTTCACATTCGCCCCCGTCAGCGCGTTGTAGCCCTTAACGATTGCGGTGTTGAAGGGCGGCACCAGCGTCGGGTGAAGGAAGTAGAGGAGGTTGGCGACCGCCGGACCCAGCCCCTTGATCTTCAAACGGTCGATCGCGTGGATATGGCTGATGATCTCCTCGGCCGTGTCGCAACAGGAACAGGCGTCGAGCAAGCGGCCGAACGCGCGCTGATTGTCGGGGCTCTCGTAAATGTCGGGGATGCGGAGCTTCGGCTTCCAGAGGAACGCATGGTCCGCGCCCTTGAAGATTTGCCGCTGCTCGGCGACGGAATGGACGACGGTTTCGAGCGACGATCCGCGGTAGGCGACGCCGAACGTGCCGCGCTCGATCTCGCCGACAACCTGGGTGATGCCGCGCCGGATTGATCGGAAGTTCTTCAACCGCTCGTCCCAAAGAAACCAGCTCCGATAGGTCGCGCCCTGATCGTCACGCCAGCGGGCAATTAAGCGGCGCACCAGGCCGTCATGGTCGGTGCCAGTAGAAAGACTGTCGATCTGCGCTGCCATATGTCCCCGATTGCCCCCGGCCCGCGTTTGGCGAGCTAGTAATAGACCTAAGCTGCGGCCCTTATGGCGTCGAGGGTGTAGAGCTGGCCCCCGCAATATGAGGGCAACGCCGCTCCCGCGCGTAGATTCAACATACACGCCAGCGGTGCCGACAGGGCCTTGACCCTAACACGGTGTCATACCCTACATGCTCTCGGGTCGAAGGAGTCTTGCCATGAACGACCCTCATTCCCATTCCCAAGCCGGGGGTTGCGGCTGTTCGAAGCCTGCGCCTGAATCGGTCTCCACGCCCTCATCCTGTTGCGGGGGCGGCTCGGCCGCTCCCGCAAAGATCGAGCACGAACATCATCACACCGAAGCGGGCGGCTGCTGCTCGGGCAGTAAGGACAACGATGCCGCAGCAGCAGTGATCGACGCGGTGTGCGGCATGACGGTCGATCCCGCAAAAACGACACACCATGCCGAGCACGCTGGTCATGCCTATCATTTCTGTAGCGCAGGATGCCGGAGCAAGTTTGTCGCCAATCCTGACGCCTATCTGAGCGATAAGCCGAAACCGGAGCCGATGGCGACGCCGGGGGCGATGTGGACGTGCCCGATGCACCCGCAAATTCGCCAGGAAGGGCCGGGAACTTGCCCAATCTGCGGCATGGCGCTCGAACCCGAAGAACCGTCGCTCGACGATACTCCCAACCCTGAGCTGGTCGACTTCACGCGCCGACTGTGGGTGGCGGGCGCGCTCACGATCCCGCTGCTCGTCGTCTCGATGTTCGCGGAAATGTTAGGCCTGCATGTGGTTAGCCCTGCGGCCTCGCCTTGGGTCCAGCTCGCACTCACCGCGCCGATCGTGCTGTGGGCGGGCTGGCCGTTTTTCGAGCGGGGGTGGACATCGCTTCGTACCCGCCATCTCAATATGTTCACACTGATCGCGATCGGCGTAGGTGCCGCCTTCCTCTATAGCGTGGTCGCGACGCTCGCGCCGGGCATCTTCCCAGCGACCTTCCGCACGCATGGGAGCATGGTTCCCGTCTATTACGAGGCGGCCGGCGTCGTGGTGACACTGGTGCTGCTCGGGCAAGTGCTCGAACTGCGCGCTAGGGCGGCGACAGGGCGCGCGATCCGCGCTCTCATGGATCTCGCCCCCAAGACGGCGCGACGCTTGCAGCCTGACGGTTCTGAAGAAGAAGTCGGGCTTGCCGACGTGGCAACCGGTGACCGGCTGCGGGTCCGCCCCGGTGAAGCCATCCCGGTCGATGGCGTCGTGGTCGAGGGTCGTTCGTCGGTCGACGAAGCCATGCTCACCGGCGAACCCGCGCCGGTCCTCAAGGAAGTCGAGGCGATCGTTACCGGGGGCACCGTCAACGGGACGGGCAGCCTGGTGATGGAAGCCCGCGCGGTTGGTTCGGACACGATGCTCGCGCGTATCGTCCGCATGGTCGCGGAAGCGCAGCGAAGCCGCGCCCCGATACAGGCGGTCGCCGATCGGGTTTCAGGATGGTTCGTGCCGCTCGTCGTGCTGATCTCGATTGCGACCTTCATCACTTGGTCGCTGGTCGGCCCTGAGCCGCGCATGGGCCATGCCCTGCTTAACGCCATCGCAGTGCTGGTGATCGCCTGCCCGTGCGCGCTCGGGCTCGCCACGCCCATGTCGATCATGGTCGGCACGGGACGCGGCGCTCAGGCCGGCGTGCTGGTGAAGAACGCGGAAGCCTTACAGGGGCTGGAAAAGGTCGATACCCTTGTCATCGACAAGACGGGTACGCTCACGGAAGGCAAGCCCAAGCTGATCGCGGTCGAGACGGTCAGCGCGGTCGGAGAGAACGACATGCTCGCGCTTGCCGCGGCCGTCGAAGGCCAATCCGAACATCCGCTCGCGCACGCAATCGTCGTTGCCGCCAAAGAACGAGGATTGCAGCTCGGCACAGTCGCGGACTTTGCCTCGCAAACCGGGCTGGGTGTCAGCGCCACGGTGGGCGGCCGCTCGGTCGTGATTGGCAATGCGGTGCAAATGAGCCGGATCGGCGCTGATCTCAAGCCGGTCGACGCCGCGGCCGATCGTCACCGTGGCGAAGGCGCGGGCATCATCCTCGTCGCGATCGACGGGGCGCTCGCCGGTCTGCTCGCAGTCGCCGATCCGGTGCGCGCATCGGCGCGCGACGCTATTGCCGCGCTTCGCAAGGAGGGCCTGCGGGTCGTCATGCTCACCGGCGACAATCGTGGGACGGCCGATGCTGTCGCGCGCGCCGTGGGCGGTCTTGATGACGTGCGCGCCGATCTGCTGCCGGAAGACAAGGCGCGTATCATCGGCGAGCTGAAAGCGAGCGGCGCAAGGGTCGCAATGGCGGGCGATGGGATCAACGACGCCCCGGCGCTCGCCGCCGCGGATGTCGGCTTGGCGATGGGAACGGGAACAGACGTGGCGATCGAAAGCGCCGGCATGACGCTCACGCGCGGCGATCTCTCGGCGATCGTGCGCGCCCGCAAGCTCGCTCGCGCGACGATGCGAAATATCCGCCAAAACCTGTTCTTCTCGTTCTTGTTCAACGGAATCGGCGTGCCGGTTGCGGCCGGCGTGCTTTACCCGGTTGCCGGTATCCTGCTGTCGCCGATGCTGGCCGGTGCAGCGATGGCGCTCTCGTCCTTCACCGTGGTCCTGAACGCACTGCGGCTCAACGCGGTAAAGCTGTGAACATCGGAGCGGCGTCGGACGCCAGCGGCGTCTCCCAACGCATGATCCGCCACTATGAAAAGATTGGTTTGGTGCCCGCGCCGCCACGGCGCGGGAACTACCGGGACTACGCCGACGCTGACGTTCATCGGCTGCGATTTATCGCCAACGCGCGCGACCTGGGGTTCCCGATCGAGGAAATCCGCACGCTGCTGGGGCTGTGGTCGGATCGCGATCGGTCGAGCGCGGAAGTGAAGACGCTGGCGGAAGCCCGCGCTGCCGAACTGGGCCGCAAGGTCCGCGTCTTGGACGCCATGCGCCGCTCGCTTACCGGGCTCGCCCAAGCCTGTCATGGCGATGATCGGCCTGATTGTCCGATCATCGAACGCTTGGCTGAATAACTTGCGCGGCTAACTTTTACTCCACTTGAGCGTGATCGTGCGTCGCACCGTTTCACGCGTTTCGCGCTGCGGCTTTGCCGCACCCCTCGATCGCCGCGCGGTTGGCCGTCACGATCCTGTCGGCCCCGACGATGGCGCGGAACGCGGTGGGACTGGCGCTCTGGATCATACGCTGCCCGGCTTCCCAGCGGGGCAAGTCGAGCGTCCGCGCCGCCATGCGCTCGGGCCATTGCCAGCTCGCCGGTGCGATCTCGCGCGCGACCAGGCCCGGCACGATCGCCCATGCGAGGATGCCGGCCGCCACCCCACCCAGGGCAAACCATAGCTGCCGATTCTTCTGGTCGGCGCGTGTCCATGCGGACCCGGCGATGGCGCGAAGATCGGCCATGATGCGGGCCTTGTCCTCGCCCGCCTTGGCGAGCGCCGCCTGATCCTCGCGCCGGGCGGCGCTGCCCGCCGCGGCGATGCGCTGCGCCATCTGCTCCGGCGTCATCGCCAGCGCCGGGGCCGCTTTCAGGAATTGGCCGATGCGCGCGACGTTCTCGCCTGCCGTGTTCACGTTCTGCTGGAGCACGCCAAGCGTCTCGGTATGGTCGGGTATGTCGATCGCCGCGCTCGGCCGCCAAGCCCTCCACGGCGCAGCGCCAGCTCGCCGCGCATGGCCTCGAACGCCTCGGCCGCGCCTGCTCCGCCCTGATCGTCCTCGTTCGTCACCTGTCGTGAGCCTGCAACCCGTGATATTCCTCCGAGTTAATCAAAGGAGACCCAACAATCACCGGACCGGTCATGCCTAAGACACCACACACGAAAGGCCCGGACGAAACCCTTTCTCTCCTCGCCGATCCCTATCGGTTCATCTCCAGGCAGTGCCAGCGCCTAGGCGCAAACGCTTTTGAATCCCGTTTCCTGCTGAAAAAGACCAACTGCCTTAAGGGGGCCAAGGCCGCCGAAATCTTCTACGATACGACCCGCTTCGAGCGCGAAGGTGCCATGCCGGTCGCTATTCAGAAGACACTGCTGGGCCAAGGCGGCGTTCAGGGTCTGGACGGCGAGACCCATCGGCACCGCAAGCAGATGTTCATGGGCCTGATGACACCAGAGCGCGTGCGGGCGCTGGCGCAATTGTTCGAGGCCGAGTGGCGCAGGGCGGTGCCGGGCTGGACGCGCAAAGGAGAGATCGTCTTCTATGACGAGTTGCATGAGCCGCTGACGCGAGCGGTATGCGCTTGGGCGGGAGTTCCTCTTCCGGACGATGAAGCCGGCAACCGCGCGGGCGAGCTGCGGGCGCTGTTCGACGCCGCCGGCTCGGCGAGCCCAAGGCATCTTTGGTCACGGCTGGCCCGTCGTCGCGTCGACGCATGGGCGAAGCGGATCATTGAAGGCATTCGGGCCGGGAGCATCGGCTCGGGCTCGGGGACCGCGGCTTACGCGATAGCCTGGCATCGCGACCGGCACGACGATCTTCTTTCGCCGCACGTCGCAGCGGTCGAACTGGTAAATGTCCTTCGCCCGACCGTCGCGATCGCAGTGTACATCACCTTCGTCGCCCACGCGCTGCAAACCTGTTCAGGGATCAGGGCGGCCTTGGTTCAGCAGCCGGACTATGCCGAGCTCTTCGTCCAAGAGGTCCGCCGATTCTATCCCTTCTTTCCCGCTGTGGTGGCGCGCGCGAGCCAAGATTTCGAGTGGGAGGGGATGGCCTTTCCGGAAGGGCGTCAAGTGGTGCTAGACCTTTATGGGAGCAATCACGACGCAGCGACCTGGGCCGACCCCCAGGAGTTTCGCCCTGAGCGTTTCAGGGCTTGGGACGAAGACTCCTTCAACTTCATTCCGCAGGGCGGCGGCGATCACTATCTCGGCCATCGCTGTCCCGGCGAATGGATCGTCCTCGCGATCATGAAGGTGGCGGCACACCTCCTCGTCAACGCGATGCGCTATGACGTACCGGACCAAGACCTGAGCATCGATTTCGCCAGGCTGCCAGCGCTTCCGAAAAGCGGCTTCGTGATGCGCAACGTCCACATAGGTGGCTAGGGCCGCGTGCCGTGGTGATGGTGATCGGCTCCGTTATCGACCGTTTGCGCGAGTACGGGGTGCGATGCGACATCTACGCAGTCGAATGTTGGTTCAGCAAGTCGATCACGGCGCACCTCGCCGCCCCGTCGCCTTCGCAACGGTCGATGGTCGCAGCCAGCAGGCTTTCTAGTTGCGCCAGATCCTCCATCTTAGCGCGCACACGCTCTAGATGGTGAGCCGCGATCTCGCGGACCTCACTGCATGACGCCTGCGCAGAACCGCCAAGAGACAGGATCGCGCGCACCTCGGCCGGGGAGAAGCCGAGTTCGCGCGCGCGACGGACGAACCCAAGTGCGCGGACGTGACCGGTCCCATATACCCGCCGCCCGCCGCTTGTGCGGGGTGGCGTTGCGAGAACACCAACGCGCTCGAAGTACCGGATCGTCTCGATATTCACGCCAGTCCGGCGAGACAGCTCGCCGATCGTGATGCTTTCCTCAACGCGCATATATTGCTTGCTCCTGTAGTCACTACAGGATGCATAACGGGCTAACCCGCTAGAGGCGATAGATGAACCAAGAGACCATCCCGCGTGAACCCCTAGGCGCACCAACGTCACGACGTCGCGCCGACACGGGGCTATCCGCCCTCGGCGCGCTTGCGAGCTTAGCCGCTGTTCTAGCTGCGGCGTCATGCTGCGTCCTGCCCCTCGCACTCGCGGCGCTCGGCCTGGGGGCGGGCCTGTCCAGCAACTTCGCCGCGCTGATACCACTACGGTGGCCGCTAACGGCGACCTCCCTCATCGGCTTGGCTGCTGGGTGGTGGGCCTACGCGCAGCGGCGGAGGTCCTGTGCTGGGGACCGGTCCTGCACAATGCCGCTGCCCTCGCGCGCGACACCTATCCTGCTCGCGATTGGAACGGTTCTGACGCTTATCGCGTTCGCCTGGGACCTCCTAGAAGTGTGGATCGGCGTGGAAAAAGGACCCCGGTAGCGGGGTGATCGGCGTCGAAAAGGGACCCCTCATCCCGGTGGTCTAGGCTGTTCGCTTGGCGGTGTGTCAGGCGGCGAGAGCGGGATGCTGGTATTGGAGACGGTGTTGAGGATCCGGCGCGAGCACGCGTCGGGGAAGGCCATCAAGGCGATAGCGCGGGACCTGCACCTGTCGCGCAAGGTGGTGCGCAAGGCGATCCGGGCACCGGAGGCGGACATGGGCTACCGGCGGGCAGTGCAGCCGCTGCCGAAGCTGGGTCCGTTCCAGGCGCGACTGGATGCTTTGCTGGAGGACGATGAGGCACGGCCGCGGCGCGAGAAGCTGCGCCTCACGCGCATCCACGACCTGCTGCTACGCGAAGGGTTCGACGGCTCGTACGACGCGGTTCGCCGTTATGCGGCCCGCTGGCGGCAGGCGCGACGTCGCGATGTGATGGATGCGCCGGCGTTCATCCCGCTGCTGTTCCGACCGGGCGAGGCCTATCAGTTCGACTGGAGCCATGAGGACGTGGAGATCTCGGGCAAGCCGATGCGCGTGAAGGTCGCGCATGTGCGACTGTGCGCGTCGCGGGCCATGTATGTGCGGGCCTATCCGCGCGAGACACAGGAGATGCTGTTCGACGCGCATGCGCGGGCGTTTGCCTTCTTCGGAGGCGTGCCGACGCGCGGCATCTACGACAACATGAAGACGGCGGTGACGAGCGTGTTCACCGGCAAGGAGCGTGTCTTCAACCGGCGCTTCCTGGTCATGGCCAACCACTACATGGTCGAGCCGACCGCCTGCTCGCCCGCGTCGGGTTGGGAGAAGGGTCAGGTCGAGAACCAGGTGCAGACCGCGCGCGGCCGCTTCTTCCAGCCACGCCTGCGCTTTACCAGCCTCGCGGAGCTGAA
This sequence comes from Sphingomonas sp. TX0543, assembly GCF_048565505.1. Lineage (NCBI taxonomy): Bacteria > Pseudomonadati > Pseudomonadota > Alphaproteobacteria > Sphingomonadales > Sphingomonadaceae > Sphingomonas > Sphingomonas sp. TX0543. The sequence continues at coordinate 147,290 of NZ_JBLZUS010000004.1, read as the reverse complement.
CGGCTGGTTGGAGGCCGAGTGTCGGCGCTGGGCCGACATGCACCAGCATCCCGAGCAGAAGGAACTGACGGTCGCTGAGGCATGGGCAGCCGAACAGGCTGTACTCCAGCCTGTTGTCGCGCCCTTCGACGGCTTCCACGAGAGCGAGCATGCGGTAAGCGGCACATGCCTCATCAGCTTCGACCGCAACCGCTACTCCGTTTCTGCCAGGGTGGCGCGACGCGCGGTGCAGGTTCGCGCCTATGCCGACCGCATCGTCGTGCGCTGCGATGGTGAAGTAGTCGCCGACCATCCCCGGTTCTTTGGCCGCGACCGGACCATCTACGACCCGTGGCATTATCTGCCGGTGTTGGCGACCAAGCCGGGCGCCCTGCGCAACGGCGCACCGTTCCAGGGCTGGGAGCTGCCGCCTGCGCTGGCACGACTGCGGCGCAAGCTCGGCGTCGGTGACGATGCCGACCGGCGGTTCGTGCGGGTGCTGGCAGCGGTGCTCGACGACGGACTGGAGGCGGTGGAAGCGGCCGTGCGAGAGGCGCTGCTGGCCGGCACCGCCAGCGACGACGTCATCGTCAACATCCTGGCCCGCAGGCGAGAACCGCCACGACCGCTGACCATTGTCACCCCCGAGGACCTGGCGCTGCGCCATCCGCCCCGCGCCGACTGCAACCGCTATGACAGCCTGCGAGGCCTCCATGCAGCGGCATGAGATGATGACGGCCATGACCGAGTTGGGGCTGAAGGGCATGGCTGGCGCCTTCGACGAGGCGGTGACCACCGGTCTCCAGCGCAAGCGCACGACCATGGAGGTCCTGACCGACCTGCTGCGTGCCGAGGCGACGCACCGCCATGCAGCGTCGGTTCGTTACCGGATGTCGGCCGCCAGGCTGCCGGCGGTGAAGGACCTCGACGCCTTCGTCTTCGGCGACACTCCCATCAACGAAGGACTGGTGCGCTCCCTGCACAGCGGCTCGTTCCTCCCCGGCCGGCGCAACGTCGTGCTGGTCGGTGGGACGGGCACCGGCAAGACGCACCTCGCCACCGCCATCACCGCCAATGTGGTACGAGCCGGCGCCCGCGGGCGCTACTTCAACACGGTGGACCTGGTGAACCGGCTCGAGGAGGAAACGCGCCTCGGCAAGGCCGGCACGTTGGCGGCCCAGCTCTCGCGTCTCGACCTCGTGGTGCTCGACGAGCTTGGCTACCTGCCGTTTGCACGCTCGGGCGGTCAGCTGCTCTTCCATCTCGTCAGCAAGCTCTATGAGCAGACCTCGGTCATCGTCACCACGAACCTGGCCTTCGGTGAGTGGCCGACCGTCTTTGGCGACCCCAAGATGACCACCGCGCTGCTCGACCGCATTACCCACCACTGCGACATCGTCGAGACCGGCAACGACAGCTGGCGATTCAAGCACCGCAGCTGACGCGCGGGACCACCGGCAGAAGATGCTTCGCGCTGGTTGCGCCTCCGGTCGGGCTACGCCCGCCCTACGCCGCAACCAGCGCGAACGGCACGCCCGCCATACCCGTCACACCGCTCGACAAACGGGGTCCCTTTTGGACGCCGATAGGGGGTCCTTTTTGGACGCCGATAGGGGGTCCTTTTTGGACGCCGATTGACATCCTAGAAGCGCCGCTGATGAACGCGCTTTCCTGATGCAGCTCACCTCAACCCTGACCTGTCCCAAATGCGGCGGGGTGGCCACCGAAAGGATGCCCACCAACGCCTGCCAATTCTTCTATGATTGCCGGCATTGCGCGGTGGTGCTGCGGCCCCTGGCTGGCGACTGCTGCGTGTTCTGCTCATTTGGCGATGTCCCATGCCCTCCGATCCAGGAAGCGAAAGCAAACGGGACTGTGGCGGGCTGCTGCGGGTGAGGCGATAGCTTCACGTTTCTTCGTGAACTGGGGTCCTGCTCGCCAAGGTCGCGCAAGCGAAATTGCCTACTTCGGTCTTATTCGACCGGTTCCTGACCTGCCTCAACTGCTCATTTTGGTCGTGTCCGTCAACGTGGTGTAATTTCAGGTGTGCCACCGGGCCGCATCGTTCAGGCGGCCTTGGGTGTAATCTGTAGGGGCGGTACCTCCTCGATCTGTGGTGTGGCGAGAGCGGTCATGCCTTCGATCTGCATGTAGCGGTTCTGGAGCTGGTATTCGTCGTTCTGCTCGAGGAGCACGGCGCCGATGAGGCGGGTGATGCTATCCTCGTTGGGGAAGATGCCGACCACGTCGGCGCGGCGCTTCACCTCCTTGTTCAGCCGTTCCAATGGGTTGGTGGAGTGCAACTTCGTGCGATGCTGTTCGGGGAAGGTCATGTAGGCGAGCACGTCGTGCTCGGCGTTGTCCATGCAGGCGCCGAGTTTCGGCCAGCGGGCGCGCAGCTGGTCGGCGACGTGACGCCAGGTCTGGGTGGCTGCGGCATGATCGGGCTGGAGGAAGACCTGCCGGATGGCGGCAGCCACCATGGTGTTCTGGCCCTTGGGCACATGAGCCAGCGCGTTGCGCATGAAGTGGACGCGGCAACGCTGCCAGGTGGCGCCGACGACGCGGGTGATGGCGGCCTTCAAGCCCTCATGCGCATCGGAGATGACCAGCTTCACACCCTTCAGGCCGCGCCGGACGAGGTCGCGCAGGAAGGTCGACCAGAACGGCTCGGCCTCGCTGGGGCCGATGTGCAGGCCGACGATCTCGCGCTTGCCTTCGGTGGTGACGGCGACGGCGATTATGGCTGCCACGCTGACGATGCGGCCGCCCTCGCGCACCTTGAGGTAGGTCGCGTCCAGCCAGAGATACGGCCACTCGCCGGCGAGCGGGCGCTTCAGGAAGGCGTTCACCCGCTCGTCGATGTCCTTGCACAGTTTCGACACGCTCGACTTCGAGATGCCACTCATCCCCATCGCCTGCACCAGATCATCGACGCGCCGCGTGCTGACGCCGGCGATCCAGGCCTCCTGGATGACGCTGACCAGCGCCTTCTCCACCGTCTTGCGGGGTTCGAGGAAGCCGGGGAAATAGGCGCCGGTGCGCAGCTTGGGGATCTTCAGGTTGAGCGTGCCCAGTCGCGTATCCAGGGTGCGGTCGCGGTAGCCATTGCGCCAGGTGCTGCGCTCGCCGGAGCGCTCGTGGCGACCGGCGCCGATGAGGCCGTCGACGTCGGCCTCCATGATGATCTGCAACACGCTCTCGGCGACGCTGCGCAGAAAATCGCCGTCTCCGGTCTTCGCCATCAGTTCGGCAAGCGGTAGTCTGTCGTCGGTCATCGGGAAAAACTCCTCGGGTGTTGGTGAAGCTCGACACTTCCACCTTAACCGATGAGCCCGGTGGCCACCGAGACGCCGACGCCGGGGTGGGGCCTCGGCCCCACCCCGGCATACACCGTCATCTACACCGGGAAATTACACCACGACCGCGGACGCTACCCTCATTTTCGAGAGGGCATTTGAACAGGATAGCATTTCGGGCGCTTCAAAAACCCTTGCTCCTCCAGTTGCTAGAGCATGTAACCGCAATTTGCTCTCCTGCGGACGGGGGGCTGGAGGTGGCTTTTTGACGGCCCGTGTTGAAGCAATCGGTATGTCTCGACGCTCATTAGTGGCGCGGCTGGTGGCCTGTGGAACCGGCTTGGTGCTCGGTTCTCCAACGCTCGCGCGACAGACTTCCCGGTCTGCGGCCTCGTGGAACTTCGGCGCGGCTCACCTCGAATGGGAGCCGCTGGAAGTCGGCACGGGTGATACCCTCCTTGTTTCGGCACAAGTGCGCGGAGTGCCGGCGCGGGCGGTGCTCGACAGTGGCAGCGGCGCGTCGATCATGAGCACGGCGCTCGCGGCGAAGCTCGGCTTGAACAATGGTGAGCGGCGCATGATTAGCGGGCTGAGCGCCAAGGCCCCGGTGCTGCTGGTCCGCGACATCGACGTACAGCTCGCCCGCGAAACCCGTCGCTTACCCTTTGCCGTTGTTGGTGATCTGAGTTCAGTGTCGGCGGCCTTCGGACGACCGATCGACGTTCTCCTCGGTGCCGATATGTTCACGGGCAGCTGCATCGCGCTCGATTTCGCGAACAGGCGTATGGCGGTCGTCAAGTCAGGCACGTTTCTCGCCGGCCCCGACTGGCGCGCTGTCGCGCTCGGACGCGGTGCCAAGCAGGAGCTGTTCATCCGGGCCTCCGTCGAGGGCCTGTCTCCCGTGCCCTTGATGATCGATCTTGGCAGCTCGGCCGCGCTGATGCTCTCGTCGGCCTATGCCCGCGATCAAGGGCTGTTGAACGGGAAGCTCGTCTCGACCGCGGCGATCGGCGGCGTCGATGGCGTGCGAGTCAACGATGCTTTCACAACCCAGAACATCAACATTGAAGGGCTTGGCGTCTCGAACGTCCCCACACTCGGGATGAGAGCTTGGCTCTCCACCAGCACGGTTGGCAATGTCGGCCTACCGCTGATCGCTCAATTCGACGTGGTGTTCGACGTGACCGCCGGATTCGTGTGGCTCCGGCCACTCGGTCCTCGTCGTCGCCTGCCGATGCTGAAGGACCGTAGCGGCCTTGGCCTCGCAGCCTCACCAACGGCGCTCACCGTCGTTCATGTGGCGGCGAACAGTCCCGCGGAAAAGGCTGGCTGGGCGGTCGGCGACCGGATCGTGGCGGTGAACGGCCATTCGATCGATGCGAACTATACGCGTGGGGAGCTCTGGCAAGTGCGCTCCCGGCCTGCTGGCACCCTCGTAAAGCTGACGATGGCCTCGGGTGATGTGCGCGACCTCAGGCTAGCCGACTATTACTGATCGGCTTGAAGGTGGCCTTTGCCGATCGCCTTCATGATCCGACAATCGGCCATGCGCGCCTTGGTGCAGCTCTGGCTGAGCATTGCCAACTCATCCCGCAACACCGCGAGTTGCGCCAGCCTCTCCTCAACATCCTTGAGGTGCTGAGCAGCGATAGCTGAGGCGGCACCACAATCCTGGTCCGGGTTCTGCGCCAGCCCCATCAACGATCGTATTTCGTCGACCGAAAAGCCGAGCCGGCGACCGTTGCGGATGAAGTGCAAACGCTCGATGTCGCTGGCATCATAGGTTCTACGGCCCGACGCCGTGCGCGGGGCGGAGCGCAGCAACCCGATCGACTCATAAAACCGGATCGTCGTCACTTTTGTCGACGTCTCGCTGGCGAGCTGCCCAATCATCACCGGCTTCATCATGCCATCCTTGCTAATGCGAACGTGTCGCACATTTCGCTTGCTTCTACAGCGACTGGAGGTGGTAAGGAAGGCCGCATGAATGCTTCTACCGAAAGCTGCGGGTGCCACGGGGAGCCCGCGCGCGCGCAAACCGATCCGGCCTATCGCCGTGCGCTGCTGACCGTCGTGGTGCTCAACCTCGGCTTCGGAGTCGCCGAGCTGTTCGGCGGGTTCATCGCCGATAGCCAAGCGCTGAAAGCGGATTCCCTCGATTTTCTCGGGGACGGGTCGATCAGCCTTATCGGTCTTCTCGCGCTTGCCTGGTCCGCACGGGCGAGGGCAAAGGTCGCGCTGACGCAGGGGTTGTTTCTCGGTGCGCTTGGCGTGGGCGTAATCGGTTTCGCGATTTGGCGCGCCCTGAACGCAACCGCGCCGGATGCCGAACTGATGGGCACAATCGGCGTTGTCGCGCTCGCGATCAATGTCGTGTCCGCCTTGGTGCTTGCGCGTTTCCGGGAAGGGGACGCCAATGTTCGCGCGATCTGGCTGTTCAGCCGCAACGACGCGCTCGCCAATGTCGCGGTGATCGCCGCGGCCGGTCTGGTGGCGTGGACAGGAAGCGCCTGGCCGGACCTCGCCGTCGCCGGCCTCATCGCCCTCCTGTTCCTCCACTCCGCGTATGAAATCGTCACTGGCGCTCGGCGCGAACTGGGAGAGCGGTAGTGCGTCTGCTCACCTTGATCCGGGCAATGCTCTCGCTGCGGCTGCTCGCCGCGCTCGCTGCGCTGCTGATCCCTGCTGCGGCATTCGCCGAACCCGGCGACGTGCAAACCGCATGGCGGCTGCTCGACTATATGGCCGTCGATTATGGAGGCGCGGTCGCGAACGGTCGGATCAAGAGCGCGTCGGAATACGCCGAAATGAATGAGTTTGCCGCGTCGGTCTCGACACGGCTTCAAGGCCTGCCGGCGAAGCCGGAGCGCCAAGCCCTCATTCAGCGGGCCGCCAACCTCCAAGCGGTAATCGCGGAAAAGGGATCGACTGAACAGGTGGCAACACTGGCGCACGGGCTCGCGGCCGATCTGCTGCGCGCCTACCCGGTGCCGCTCGCGCCCGATAAGGCTCCGAACCTCGTCTCCGGCCATGCCCTGTTCCAACAATCCTGCGCGTCCTGTCACGGCATGACGGGCAACGGCCGTGGCCCCGACGCCGCCAAGCTCGCGACACCCCCGATCGCCTTTACCGATGCCGAACGTGCGCGCCAGCGCAGCGTCTTCGCGCTCTATCAGGTGGTGACGCAGGGCATCGACGGGACGGCGATGCAGAGCTTCGCCGATCTGCCGAACGATCAGCGCTGGGCGGTAGCATTCCGAGCCGGGAGCTTCGCCTTCACGGACGCGCAGGCGCGCGAAGGCGAGCGGCTGTGGAAATCCGATCCGACCCTTCGCCGTCGCATCCCGGACCTGAAAACCCTGGTCGCACTCACCCCGGCCGCGCTCGGCGCGGCGATCGGCGACGCCAAGGCTGACGCCGTGCTCGCGTTCCTGCGTCGCCACCCTGAACAGGTGATGCAACAGGCTCCCGGCTCGCTCGCGGTCGCCCGCGCCAAACTCGCCGAAAGCGTGGCCGCTGCCCGGCGTGGCGATGCGCGGATGGCAAAAGAGCTGGCGCTGTCAGCCTATCTCGATGGGTTCGAGCCGATCGAACCAACGCTCACCGCGCGCGACGCGACGCTGATGGGCCGAATCGAGGGCGCCATGGGGGAGTTCCGCGCCGCGATCGACCGGGGCGCATCGCCCGATGATCTCGCGGAGAAGGTCACGGTGCTGGGCGGCTTTTTCGATGATGCAGAAGCGGCGCTCGCGCCCGATGCCGCCACCGAGGCGTCCACGTTCCTGGGCGCGTTCACGATCCTGCTGCGTGAAGGGCTCGAAGCCCTGCTCATCGTCGTCGCCATGATCGCATTCCTGCGTAAAGCCGACCGCGGCGAGGCGCTGCGCTACGTTCATGGCGGCTGGGTCAGCGCGATCATCGCGGGCGGAATCACCTGGGCGGTCGCCACCTATGCAATCGGGATCAGCGGCGCGAGCCGGGAGCTGACCGAAGGGTTCGGCTCGCTGTTCGCCGCGTTCGTGCTGCTCTCGGTCGGGATTTGGATGCACGGTAAGGCGCAAGCCGATCAGTGGCAGCGCTATATTCGCGAGAAGATGTCGCGGGCGCTCTCGGGCGGGTCGGGCTGGTTCCTGTTCGGACTCGCCTTCGTGGTCGTCTATCGCGAGGTTTTCGAGACGATCCTGTTCTACGCCGCTCTCTCCGCGCAAGGTGACAACGGGATGCTGCTCGCCGGCGCCGGATCGGCCATTGGACTGCTTGGTGTGATCGCCTGGGCAATGCTCCGCTACAGCCGCAAGCTGCCGATCGCGCAGTTCTTCCGCTATAGCTCCTGGCTCATGGCCGTTCTGACCGTCGTGCTTGCGGGCAAGGGCGTCGCCGCTCTCCAGGAGGCCGGCCTTATCAACATCGCACCGCTCGCGGACGTGCCGCGGCTGTCGATGCTAGGACGGATCGACATTCATCGTAGCCATATCATGGCGGCGGCGAGGTGTATGAAGCCTGCGAAGTGGGCGGTGCGTCGGTCATAGCGCGTGGCGAAGCGCCGGAAGTGCTTGAGGCGGGCAAAACATCGCTCGATGCAGTTGCGGTGTTTGTAGATGGTGGCGTTGTGAGGGATGGCGACCTTGCGGTGGCGGTTCGATGGGATGACCGCTTCAGCCCCCATGTCGGCGATGATGGCCCGTAAGGCATTGCTGTCATAGGCTTTGTCGGCGAGTACGGCGCCGCCCTCCTGGCCGTGGAGCAGGGCCGGCGCCTGGGTGATATCTCCGGTCTGGCCGGGCGTGACGATGAAGCGCAGCGGCCGGCCGAGCGCGTCCGCCAGCATGTGGACCTTGGTGGTCAGTCCGCCTCGGGAACGCCCCAGCGCCTGATCGCACGCCCCCCTTTTCCAGTCGCCGCCTGCTGGTGCGCCCGAACGATGGTACTGTCGATCATCAGATATTGGTTATTCCGGTCGATCGTCAGCGCTGCGAACACCCGCTCCCAGACACCGGCATGGCACCAGCGACTGAAGCGGCGATGCACGGTCTTCCACTTGCCGTAGCGCTCCGGCAGGTCGCTCCAATGCGCCCCAGACCGCAGCACCCACAAACATCCGTTCACGAACAAGCGGTTATCGGATCCAGTTCGCCCCGGATCCGTCGCCTTGCCCGGCAACAGCAGCGCGATCCTCGACCACTGTGCATCATTCAGTTCATACCGCTTGGCCACCATCATCCGCTCCGCGTCTCAACACGGATACCTATGAATCAGCGATCACTCCCCTTGGGAATCCTGAATGTCGATCCGTCCTAGGGTTATTCCCCACCTGGCAATCGGCGCTGGCGCAACTCCTGATGGCGGTCGCCATCGCAGTGGGGTTTGCCTGGAATCGGCGCAACCGATCTCGCTCGGGTTCCGGCCCGGCGACGGCTCACTAGGCGAGGCTCGCATTTGCCCCCGCTTCGCTCGCGCACACTGGCCGGCATGTCGCGCATCCGCGACGGGCGCCAGGACCTCGCGGGTACGCAGCGGACATGAAAGCGGGCACGGCCACGCTGCTGATCGCCACGGGGGCCGCGCTAGACCTGGCGACCAAGGCATGGGCGCGGGCTGCGCTCGAACCCTATGGGCCGGCGGGCGATTTCCTGCCCTTCGTCTCGCTGCGCCTGACCTTTAACGAGGGCGTGTCGTTCAGCCTGCTCGCCTCTGATGGCGACGTCGGGCGCGCCCTCCTGATCGGGCTCACGGCAATCCTGACCCTCGGCCTTGTCGCGTGGGCCTACCGCTCGCAGGGCTGGCAGCGCACGGCCTTAGCGGTCGCCGCGGCCGGCGCCGTGGGCAATCTGATCGACCGCGCCGCACGCTGGTCTGTAACCGACTTCCTCGGGCTGCACTTCGGGAGCTGGCACCCCTTCGTTTTCAACCTCGCCGACGTGTGGATTTCGCTCGGGGTCGGGCTACTGCTGCTCGGGCCATACTTACCCGCAAGAGGATCGACGGCAGAAGCGTTTCGCCGGAATGGCGCTGAACGCCCGGCAGCTACGGACGGAGGGCCGTGATGACAGAGAGTTCTCGCGACAGGCGCCCTTGATGGAGGCAACCGTCCGCCCCCGCCTTTTCGGCTGATACCGAGCTAAGGCTTGTGTGCCGAGTAGATAGAAATGGAGCCGGTCGGCGTTGATATCGACTGGCGCTCGATCACGCGATCGAACCCCGCCGCGGCGAACATGCGGGGTAGCACGCCATCAGCGTTCGGCTGGGTGTTCGCGAACCCGTCGAGGCGCTGAATCTGCCGAAACAGAGCCCGCATCGTCCGGCTGCGCTGCTCGCCATAGTCGGCAACGAAACGCGCGCCGCTTGGCCGCAGAACGTCAAATATGGGGTCGGCTCCGGCTGAGGGCGAAATGACACTCTAAGCCGAAAGAGCATGGTTGGAGAAAGTGCGAAGCCGTTTCACGCGATGCATGCCTGATTGCAGCAGCGGTTATGAACTATCGGTCTTCCTGTCGCCGCCCCATCGCTGAAGCCGCTGAAGTGAACCAAGCAGCTCGTCAGTTGCTCGATCCCCGCTTTCGTTTATGCCCAAGAGCTTTGCTGCCGCTTCGCGTGCAAAAACGTCATCTGGATCATCGTGGAGCATGGTTTTGAGGAAACCCAACGCACGTCGATCGCGGCGACGACCAAGACCAATGATTGCCTCATAGCGAACGTCAGGATCAGCGTCGCAGAGTTGATTCTTTAGCGCGTGTCGGATGGCATCTGAGTCAGCGTCGCTTTGCTGACCAATCCCGAAAGTTGCCCAATTTCGCACCTCGGGATCGCGATCTGTCATCAACGATAGCAGAGTGGTCTGCGCTTCGACGCTATCAACAGCTCCTAATGCAAACGCGACTGCATACCGGATGTTGTCCCAGCTGTGGTGCGCAAAGGGGATGATGTACGGGGCAGCACGTGACCGATCTATATGATGAAGTGCAAAGATGGCATCAAACACCACCTGCTGGTCATCATCCGCGAGCAGGCGGAGGACGGCCGCAAAGCACTGATCAGGAAATGTACGATCTGGAATGCCGATCTGCCCGAGAATGTCGGCAGCCCGTCCGCGTTCTTTAGGATCACGTGAGCAGGCCAGGGCAAGTGCCCGGTCCAGCACATCCTTCGATCCGCGCCAATGTAGTGCAGCCACAGCGTCCCATGCTGCATCATTGTCACCTTCAAATGCAGCATTGAATAGCTCGGGTATGGAGCGATTATCGTCTGCCGGGCTGGTCATGCTATTACCTCGATCTCGGGAGACCTGTCCGCCTTCGACCGCCCAACGATCGCGGTGACGGTGTTCTTGCTGAGGCCGAGGTCGCGCGCGATCCAGCGATAGCTGCGCCCCTCGGCGACGAGCGCCAGCACCCTGGGGGCGAGCCGGTCGGACTTGGGGCGGTCGCCGGTCTGCCGCCCGAGCTTGCGGCCGCGCGCGCGAGCTGCGGCGAGGCCGGAGCGAACCCGTTCGCTCAGCATGTCGCGCTCGAACTGCGCGATGCCGGCAAGCATCGTCGCCATCATCCGCCCGTGCGGGGTGTCGACCTCGAACGTCATGCCGCTCATGGCGACGACCGACACCCGCCAACCCGACAGCCGGTTGAGCGTATCGAGCAGGTCCTGCGTCGAGCGCCCCCAGCGGCTGAGTTCGGTGACGAGGATCGCATCGATGTGCCGCGCCTGCGCCAGCTTCATCACCTCAGTGCGCGCCGAGCGGTTGGCCTTCATGCCCGAGGCAGTTTCGCGAAACACCTCGACCACCTCATAACCGCCGCGTTCGGCGAAACCGGCAAGGTCGCGCAACTGCCGCTCGCACGACTGGTCGGCGGTCGAGACCCGGGCGTAGATGGCAGCGCGTTGTCCCAATTGAACCTTCCCGAAATCCGGCCCCGAAAACCCTTGATTTGCGTGGAGTCAGTGTTGTCCAAAACAGACTTCTGTTCAATCGGGACACTGTGCCATGCCGCGCCGCCATATCCTGAGCGCCCGGCAGCGGTCGGTGCTGCTCGACCTGCCGACCGACGAGGCATCGCTGCTGCGGCACTACATCCTGGCCGACGACGACCTGGTCCATATCGACCGGCGACGCCGGCCGGAGAACAGGATCGGCTTCGCGCTGCAACTGTGTGCGCTGCGTTATCCCGGCCGGATGTTGGTACCGGGTGAGGTCATCCCGCTGGCGGTGTCGGCCTTCCTCGGCGCCCAGCTCGGCATCACCGGCGACACGCTCGCCCGCTATGCCGTCCGCCGACAGACCCGCCAGCAGCACATGGAGGTGTTGCGACGGACCTACGGCTACAGATCGTTCCCCGGTCAGGGCGCACCGGCACGCGCGTTTCGCGACTGGCTGCTTGGCCAAGCCGAACAGGCGCGCTCGAATGACGATCTCGCCCGGCGCTTCATCGCCCGCTGCCGCGACACCATGACCATCCTGCCGGCGATCACCACCATCGAGCGACTGTGCGCCGACGCGCTGGTCGCGACCGAGCGCAATATCGAGAAGCGGATTGCCGCGCGCCTCGATCGCGTCGCCTGCACCCGGCTCGATCGGTTGACGACCGAGATGCTGCCAGGCGCGATCAGCCGCTTCATCTGGCTGCGCCGGATCGAGCCGGGCAACAATTCCGCCGCGGCGAACCGGCTGCTCGACCGGTTGGAGTTTCTCCGCGCGATGAACCTCGGCGCTGACCTGCTCGCTGGCGTCCCGCCGCACCGCGTCGCCCGGCTGCGCCGGCAGGGCGAACGCTATTTCGCCGATGGCCTGCGCGATCTGAACGCCGACCGGCGCCGCGCCATCCTCGCGGTCTGCGTCGTCGAATGGGCTGCCGCGACCGCCGATGCGGTGATCGAGACGCATGACCGCATCGTCGGCCGAACCTGGCGCGAGGCGAAGCAACTCCACGATGCCCGCACCGCGGAAACCAGAAGCGCGGTCACCGCGACGCTGGACGGGTTCGCCGCGATCGGCCGGTCGTTGCTGGACGCACATGGTTATGGTGCGTCGCTGGAGGATGCGGTCGCGCGCGTGGCGGGCTGGGACCGGCTCGACTACCTTGTCGCGACAGCCACGACGCTGACCGACACGCTGAGCGACGATCCGCTGGCGCATGTCGATCAGGGATATCACCGCTTCCGCCGCTATGCGCCGCGCATGCTACGCTGCCTTGACCTCGCAGCCGCACCGGTCGCCCGCCCCCTGCTCGACGCGGTGAAGGCCATCGCCGCCAAAGGCGAACTGCCGGTGACCGACGATTTCCTGCGCCCGCATTCCAAGTGGCGGCGTCAGTTGCGGGTGAAGGGCAGTGACGATGCGCGTCTCCGCGAGGTCGCGGTGATGTTCCACCTGCGCGACGCGCTGCGCTCAGGCGACATCTGGCTCGACCGCTCGCATCGCTACGGCGACCTGCGCCATGTCCTCGTGCCCATGGCGGTCGCACGCAGCATGAAGCTGGCGGTCCCGCCCGACCCGCATGTCTGGCTGGCCGACCGCAAGGCGCGGCTTGCCGATGCCCTCGCCCGCCTCGGTCGCGCCGCGCGCAACGGCACAATCCCCCACGGCGGCATCGAGGACGGGATGCTGCGCATCGACCGTCTTACCGCCGATCCGCCGGACGGGATCGATGAACTGGTGCTCGATCTGTACCGTCGCCTGCCGCCTGTCCGCATCACCGACCTGCTGCTCGAAGTCGATGCCGCGCTCGGCTTCACCGATGCCTTCACCCATCTGCGCACCGGCATACCGTGCAGCGACCGGATCGGCCTGCTCAACGTTTTGCTCGCAGAGGGGCTGAACCTCGGCCTGCGCAAGATGGCCGAGGCGTGCAACACCCATGATTACTGGCAGCTCTCCCGCCTCGCGCGCTGGCATGTCGAGAGCGAGGCGATCGACCAGGCGCTGGCGACCGTGGTCGCCGCGCAGGGCGACCTGCCGATGGCGCGGGTGTGGGGTATGGGCACCACCGCGTCGGCCGACGGCCAGTTCTACCCCGCTGCGCGGCAGGGCGAGGCGATGAACACGGTCAATGCCCGCTACGGCAACGACCCCGGCATCAAGGCCTATACCCATGTCAACGACCGCTTCGCGCCGTTCGCATCACAGCCTATCCCCGCGACCGTCAGCGAGGCACCCTATCTGCTCGACGGGCTGACGATGAACGAGGCCGGGCGGCGGATCGAGGAGCAGTACGCCGACACCGGCGGGTTCACCGACCATCTGTTCGGGATCAGCGCGATGCTCGGCTATCGCCTCGTACTTCGCATCCGCGACCTGCCGTCCAAGCGGCTGTACGTCTTCGACCCTGCCGCCACGCCGACTGAACTGCGCCCGCTGGTGGGCGGCAAGGCGCGCGAGGCGCTGGTCGTCGCCAACTGGCCCGACCTGTTCCGCTGTGCCGCCACCATGAGTGCCGGGCAGGTCGCGCCGAGCCGCATCCTGCGCAAGCTCGCCGCCTATCCGCGCCAGAATGACCTGGCCACAGCCCTGCGCGAGGTGGGTCGGATCGAGCGCACGCTGTTCATCATCGAATGGATTCTCGACACCGGGATGCAGCGCCGCGCGCAGGTCGGACTCAACAAGGGCGAGGCGCATCATGCGCTGAAAAACGCCCTGCGCATCGGCCGCCAGGGCGAAATCCGTGACCGCACCACCGAGGGCCAGCACTACCGGATCGCCGGCCTCAACCTGCTCACCGCCATCATCGTCTACTGGAACACCCTGCATCTTGGTCATGCTGTCGAGGCACGGCGACGCGAAGGGCTGGAGACGCCGGACCATCTTCTCGCCCACGTCTCTCCGCTCGGATGGGCGCACATCCTCCTCACCGGCGAATACCTCTGGCCGAAAGACGCCGACGCTTAGGGTGTCATTTCGCCCTCAGCCGGAACCGACCCCAACCTCTTTAGCCGTTACCGACCTCGACCGATGCGCAGTAGGCAGCGAAAGCTGCTTCCGCCTCGTGTGAGGGCGCGTTGGACATAAATTGATCGATACGATCATCACGGACCTTCGAAAGCCCGTGGGCCAAGTCACAGTTGAAAACGTCGATGGCCGCAGCGGGTGGACGGAGTTTATCTGCGCTGACCTGAAAACCATCTGCTTCGAGGACGCTGATCGTTGCGTCATATGCCGCCTCCAGAACCCCCAGGTTGTCCGAAGAAAGCGATATGTCATCGACGTAGACGCTTACAGTGACCTCGGGCGGTAGCATGCCTAGATGCTCTCCGACGGTGGACGAGGCCAGCACTAAAGATGCGAGAATCGGCGACTGCACAAAGCCGTAAGGCAAGGCGTACCTCGGAGCCTCAAACGGGTTAGCGACGGTCGACCACTTCGCATAGAAAGCCGCGTTACCTACACCTATCCGGTCTAGTGCACTTTGTACGCGGCGTCGGGAAATACTATAAAAGAAGCGAGCGATGTCTATCCGGGCAAAAAACCGAGACGGCCGGTGATGATGAATCGCGGCGACATGCCCTCCGGCACGAAAATGAAAGAAGATCGGACTGAAAGCGAAAGTTGCTTCGACTGCGTCTTTGATCTCACTGCCGATGCGCCGGCCTACCTTGGACGGGGCAAAAACCGGCTTGCCCCGGCGATCGTACTTAAAGGAGTAATTGTGGACAGCGACGGTCATAGCTGACAGCCTTGATCACGATATCAGCGATTTTATCAAGCAGTCCGAGGACTGCGGTGATAAGAACCACCTTCTCGGGATCAAGACTGATGCGGGGCTTTTGGGCCATATGCATCTCCCTCATCACGCGCCCGGCAAACCACAAACCCTCATAAGAGGGGTCGTCAGCCAAGAGACCGTATAGTCTCAAAACGTGGAAACCCAGGGTAGCTGAAAGGCTACTTAAAGGCTTCCCGACAGGTGGGATTGTGGACCTATCGCCGAACGTGCCTCCAATCTATATCGCGTTTGCTCGATCGGCAATGGGATAGCTTGAAAATAGCTATCTCAGGATCACTCGGGTTCGAGCGGTGCCTTTCGGTCCTTTGCCTCGAGCACCTCGGCTGCGAGTAGTGGAAAGGCCGCAAATCTCGATGTAACAGCTTTTGTGAAGGCGTCTGGTTTATCAAGCCACCCAGTTACTTCGGTAGTCTTCTCGCTTACAATCTGAGCGCTGCGATCCCACGGCGCCTTCAGCGTCCATCCAAGAAGAACAGCAATCGTTCCAAGCCACGGCATTACCCACACGGTGCCCTTAGCAGTTGGCCCTGAGAAGGCGGGACGCGCCTCACTTATAAAGTACGTCGCCGCTGCAAGCGCGCATAGAGATAACAAAAGTGCGTAGGCCGACCACTGTATTGGAGAATTATTGGTAGCCATTTTCAATACGCCGCCAGCGATAACCGACGAAAAGACTGCAAAGACTAGCGATAAGGCAAGCCCCCATAAATGCGACGATGTTAGCACCGTCGCATGGCCGAGCGAACGCTGAGCGGTGAGGTCATTCAGTAAGTCTGAGAATACTAAAGTAGGGACTAAAAGGAGACCTACCAGTGCACCACCTAATGCAATTAGCCAAACAGATAGCTGCTGCCAAACAGTAAGCTTTGCCTCGGGTGAGTGAGCGCCGAAGAGGGCTTGTGCGACAGTCATCGGCAATCCTTTTCTACAGCCGGATGGTTGGCTGATTAAGTGCGTCTAAGGCAGGTAGGGCGATACCAGAGACAAGGTAGCCAAAGCGTTATGAGTGCCCAGAAATTACAGAGCTAGCTGACACGCGATTGCCATCTGTCTCCGATAGATTAAGGTGAATCGAAGGAGGTTTCGTTCTTCCTGGATTTTCCTGATAAGCCGCTCGAACCTGATCCAATATGGATTCAAGCTTGGTCACCACAGTTGCATGGTTCCACGGGATGCGGATGACTGTATAATCATTTAGGGATCTGTAACGGCGAAGCTGAGTATCCGCAGCCTGCTCAGCCCACGTTGTAAGATACGTCCAAACCGTGTCAACAACGTTAGGCTCGTCCGTGACGACATACATCCGTGGCGCGTCACCTTCTTGCTCTGAAGTTATCGTTAGGAGTGGGTAGCTCAATGTGGAGTGCGCAGCCGTGGGAAACAGTTCCTCAAGGGGCTTCGCAAAATCGCCTGGTTCGGCTTTGACCGAGTAAACGGACTGCGTTCGGATACGCGGATCGATCACCTGATGAGGTTTGGATCTCTTCTGACGTAGTCGTCGGCGTCGTCGTGTTTCTGCTTTCCAACGTGCGTGCGCTAGCGGCGAAACCTTGGTGGGTCCGATTGTGCGCGCCTTGGAGGTGTCAGCGTGGGCGTCACCGTCGAGGTCATAAACAGGCTCAAATCTAGCGTGATGCCCCCCGAGACGGTCCTTCCAGAAAACCCACGCGAAGAGGAATCCGCTAGCGTAAAATCTAGGTGGAAGGCCGAGGCCCCGGTACATTATCATTCTGGATGTGAGACGTATCGAGGACTTCGCTAGGATGCGCGGCTCTCGCCATGTGGAAAGTGGCAAACGCAACGGAAAGCCGTTGTTGATTTCGCCTTGATCCAGACTTGAGTAAAGCTCGATATAGACGTCAAGCGCTTCCGTTGGACCTGAGTTTACGAGAGCAACTATCAGTTGATCCTCGTGCTCGTCCAGCGGTCGGATTCCGGACTGTATGAACACAGACGGCGCGTTCGCTAACAAGGCAATCTGAGACGATCTTCGCGCGAAAAATACCGCGAACAACGATATGCAGATTGCTATACCAGGAAAGACGTTAACAAGGCTCATAGTGCCACAGTAACCCCTTCGGTAAGCCGCCTCGCTGCACAATTATGAGTGGTGCTGATCCGATGATGCCACTCTTACACACATGAGCTGGGATGGGTAGGGCTCAACCAGCCGCTTCACATCATCCCAGGGCGCTGAAAGCCACCGGTCATAATCTTCGTCGTGAAGAATCACCGGCATCGCTTTGGGATGAATTGGTGCGACAATCGTGTTCGGCTCAGTGGTGAGAAATCCGTATGCACTACCGCGATCTGTGGGACGCCATATGCCAGCGAAAGCAAAAACCGGACGGCTCGGCACGTCGAACCAGTGAAGCGGTTTCTTTCCGTCCTCGCCTGCGGTAAGCCCGTACTCCGAAAATGACGTCACTGGCACTAGGCAGCGCCGCGCCGGGGTGGTCAGCATCGATCGCCAAAAGCTCGAGCTGAGGTTGCGCACGTTGGTCACGTACTTAGTCAGCCTGACCGAAGGATCGCGCTTGCTAGGCACCTGCGTCGGGACGCCCCACTCCATGCGCTCAAGCCGGCGCTCGTCGCCGTCCTGCACAATCACCGCGCCATAAAATGGCGTCTTGTTGCCCGTTGGAAATATGTCGCCAGCGGGGAAGGTTTCGTCCGGCTCAAAGGGCGGCCGGATGCCGAACGCCGCCATCACCTCGGCCTGCTTGGCCGTGAGCCGATACCGATTGCACATCCGCGCCTCCTGTTGGCGCCGGCGAGCTACCCCGCCGGCGCGCATGCCTCAGAGCTTGTCCTTCAGGCCCTTGGCAGCCGTGAACGCGACCTTCTTTGACGCCGCGATCGTCATGGCCTCACCGGTCGACGGGTTGCGGCCCTCGCGCTCCGGCCGATCCTTGACGGTGAACTTGCCAAAGCCATTGATCGAGACCTCTTCGCCCTTCGCGGCCGCGGCCGCGATCTGGTCGAACACCGCGGCAATCGCCTTCTTCGCATCCGCCTCGCTCGTACCCGTCGCAGCCGCGACGCCCTTGGCCAGCTCACCAACGTTCATGCTAATCGTACTCCCTCTGAAAGCGTGGGGACCTTACCGATGGCGAGCGACGACACAACGACTGTGCTGGACAAGGCGGGCACCGGCGCCGTCAGGCTGATGCTGTCGAAGATCGACGATCACGACGTCACGGTCGTTTTCCAGATGGTCGGAGGCGTCGGTCCTATCGGCGATTTGGCCGCGGAGGCGATGAAGGATCGCAACATAGATCTATGACCGCTAACAGTTGAGTGACGGCGGGGAGGGATCGCGCCACGAGGGATCAGGGTGATGGTAGATCAACGCAAGCGCCCGCCAGGCGGACCAGACGTCATCGTCTTCCTCGATCAGCATCGGCTCGCGCACACGCCGGACCACTACGCCTTCGCCCATGAATATCTGGCTGGAGATGACGAGCAGCTGCGCGGCCGTGTCGATAGCGCCATCGATGGCGGTGTACGGCTGACCGAAGAGCAGGTCCGTAAGCTGCGCCCGGCAGGGCAGGCGAGGAACCTCGTACCCGAATTAGATCACATCACGCTGCGTGTGCTCGACGTCGTCGGCGATGCAATGACGGTGACCAGCGACCTCAATCGCGAACTCGTCACCGCATCGGCCGAGCTCCTGGATCAGCCGGGCACCAGTGTCGGTCCATTACTGTCGGCGATGCTCAAACGCGCGGAGGAGGCGGAAGCTAGCTTCGCACAGGCGGCGCAACGGGCGCGGCAGATTCGTGCCGAACTGGCAGACCTCCAGACAGCGGGACAACACGACCCACTGACTGGGGTCACGAACCGGAAAGGCCTGGAGGACCGACTTGCTGCTGGATGGAGCGAACCAGCCTGCCTCGCTTTCGTTGACGTCGATGGCTTGCGCCGCGTCAACGAGAGCCACTCGCCCGCAGTTGGCGATCGCCTTCTAAAAGCCGTCGCACGAGCGATGACGGATCACTGCCGCAGCCATCTGGTCGCCCGATGGGACGGAGGCACGTTTGCCATCCTCCTCGAGCCGATCAGCCTCACAGCTGCCAGCGAATTGGTAGAGGACCTCTGTAAGGCAATAAGCGCTCGCGAAATGAAGGTGCGCGAGAGCGATGCGCCGCTTGGCCGGATTTCCTTGTCCGCCGGCGTTGCAGCGGGACGCAGCCGGGGGCCTCAGGAGCTAGTGGAAGCAGCCCAGACACAACTTCAACGCGCCAAGCAGCCAGGCGCCGGACCGGTCGCGATCGAGAGCAGGATGGTCGGGGTATCTGCGACGAGTTGACGCCGGCCAGCCCGAAACCCGGTTGACGCGGTGGGCGCATTAACGGAACATAAAGGGAACAAGTAGAGTCTAACCCTTATGTCCGCCGCCCTTAATCCCTCAGCGCCGACTATAGCGCATCTCCGGACGATCGCCACACCCGCGACCGACTTCCGCGTCATGCCCTTTGGCGTCGACGCGATCGACGGACGGCTCGGGGCAGGGGGCCTTCGCGCTGGTGCGCTACACGAGGCGACCGGACAGAGCGCCACGATGGTCGACGACGCGGCAACGACCCTATTCCTCGCCAGCATCGCCGCGCGTGAAGCTGCTGCGACAGGCGGACCGGTGTTGTGGGCCAGCTGCCGCGCCGACCTGTATGCGCCGGCGCTGGAGCAGATCGGACTACCGGCCGCAACCGTGATCCATGCACAACCCCGTGATGACGCGGCTCTCCTCGCGGTGATCGAGGATGCGGTGCGTGACGGCACACCGTCTGCGATCGTCGCAGAGGCCAGCAAAGTCTCCATGGTCGCAACCCGCCGTCTGCAACTGGTCGCGGCCGAGGCTGACATGCCGGTCCTGCTTCTACGTCGTCGGCGCGGTCTCAACGAGGATCCGCTCGCCGAGCCATCTGCGGCCTGGACCCGCTGGAGGATCGGCACCGCGCCGTCCGAGCGGCTTGAGGTCGCGGGTGTAGGAAGGGCGAGATGGGCGGTGGAATGCGCTCGCCAGCGTGGGGGTGAGGGGTTCTCCCTGATTGTGGAGGGCAGCGATGAGACGGGTCGTCTCGCTGTTCCTGCCGGACTTGGCCATCGAGCGGCTGAGACGGTTGGAACGGTCCGCTTCGCGGCAGCCTGAACGGCCTGTCCTCGAGCTGCCGGTAGATGACGACCCCGGCGCCTGTTCGGTACCGCGGGGCGGCGGTTGGCGGCCAGGTGCGCGGTGGGCACGCGAAGGTCTGCCTTCCCGCGCCGACGTCGAGACGCAGATCGCGGCGCTGCCAACCCATGCGCAACCGCCCATGCGCGAGCTCGGCCGTCGATCAGAGGCAGCGAGCCATCCCTATAAGGCCGTAATCGCAGGGCATCTGACGCCGAAAGCATCGCCGTTGGATATTAAAACCAATAGCCTTCCACCGTTGGCGCTGATCGGGAAGGCTGGCCGGCGCGAGGAGGTGGTTGCTGCATGCGAAGGTGCACGGGCGCTTGGCATCCATCCCGGTATGGCTGCGACCCATGCGCGCGCGCTCGTTTCGGATCTCGACTTCCGTCCGGCCGAGCCGGAGGCTGATGCTGCACTCCTCGATCGCCTTGCGTTGTTCGCGGTTCGGCGCTGGTCGCCCATTGCTGCTGTCACGCCTTCTGATGGGCTCTGGATCGACCTTGCAGGCTGCGCGCATCTGCATGGTGGCGAGGAGCGGTTCTGCAGGCGGCTGATCGCCTTCTGCCGTCGTGCCGGTTTCACCGCGCGCGTGGCCGTCGCTGACACGGCAGGGGCGGCCCATGCGCTCGCTCGCTTCGGCCGCAGCGAGCTGACCCGCGTCGAGCCGGGTGCAACCGCCAGTGCGATCTCGCCGCTGCCGATCGTCGCCTTGCGCCTGGCGCCGAGCGCACTCAGCGCCGCCAAACGCTTCGGCTTCGAGACAGTAGCGGATCTGCTGCCGGTCGCGCGAGGGCCACTGGCGCGTCGGCTTGGCCTGCCGGCGATCACGCGCTTGGACCAGGCGCTCGGCGCTGTCGCCGAGCCAATCACCCCGCGCGAGGATGCCGAGGTTCCGATCGTCGAGCGTCGTCTCCTTGAGCCGATCGGCACGGCCGAGGCGATCGAGCAAGTCATGGGCGACCTGCTGACCGACCTTGCACAGGTCCTGCAGGCGCGAGGCTTGGGCGCACGGGCACTCCGCCTCACCGGCTTGCGCGTCGACGGCACGGAACAGGTCGTGGGTGTCGGCACGTCGCGCCCGACGCGCGAGGTATCGCACCTCCTCAGGCTCCTGAAGCTCAGGATCGAGCGGATCGACCCCGGCATGGGGCTCGAGCAATTCTGGCTGGTAGCGCCGCATACCGAACCGTTGGATGCGGTCGACCTTGGCGCCGTCCTCGCCGGTGAGACGCTGGTGCGAGACCCGGCACGCCTGGTCGACGTCATCGCCGGCAGGATCGGGGGCTATGCCGTCTACCGACTTGCACCGGTCGAGAGCCATGTGCCGGAGCGGGCCGTCACCCGCTCCGACCCGGTGGAGATGCCAGGATCATGGCCCGCGTGGAAGCGCCCGATCCGTCTCTTTTCTCGGCCGGAACCGCTGGCGCGCGTCATGGCGCTGATGCCAGACCAGCCACCGCGCCGATTTGAGTGGCGGGGCAAGACCTACAAGATCGTTGCCGGCGACGGCCCCGAGCGCGTCCACGGCGAGTGGTGGCGGCGTGACGCCGAGGTGTGGGCGGTGCGCGACTATTACCGCGTCGAGGACGAGGCGGGCGGCCGCTACTGGGTGTTCCGGCGCGGCGACGGTTTCGAGGACCAGACCGGCGACCTGTCCTGGTGGATGCACGGGGTCTTCGGATGACCCACTATGTCGAGCTGCAGGTGCTCACCCATTTCTCGCTCCTGCGCGGCGCGTCGTCGCCGGAGGAGCTGTTCGCGGCCGCGGCCCTGCTCGGCTACCCCGCGATCGGCGTCAGCGACATCGGCACCGTTGGGGGCGTCGTGCGCGCATGGGAGGCGCAGAAGGCGACCCGCGTGCGCTCGATCGCGGGCACGCGCGTCGACCTCTCCTGTGGCCGTCGCCTGCTACTCTATCCCACCGATCGTCCCGCCTGGTCGCGGATCACGCGGCTGCTCACCGTCGGAAAGAAGCGGGCAGGGAAGGGCGCATGCCTGCTCCACTGGCACGACCTCGAGCCATGGTCCGAGGGCGTCATCGCCATCCTGCTGCCGGGCGAAGCAGACGAGGAGAACCTGGCGGCGCTGAAGGACCTCAAGGCAGTCTACGGGCGCCGTGGCTACATGGCGCTGTACCAGCGGCGTCGGCCGGGTGACGCGGTCCGCATCGACGCGCTCGCAAGGCAGGCGGGCGGCGCCGGCGTGCGCGCGGTCGTCACTGGCGATGTGCTCTACCATGCGCCCGAGGCGCGGCTGCTGCAGGACGTGGTCACGGCGGTGCGCGAGAAATGCACCGTTGATGAGCTGGGCTACCGCCGGGAGGTGAATGCGGACCGCGCGCTGAAATCGCCCGACGAGATGGTCCGGCGCTTTCGCGCCTATCCGGACGCGCTGCAGGCGAGCGTCGACATCGCGCGCATCTGCACCTTCGACCTCGGCGAGTTGGCCTACCAGTACCCGCACGAGCGGCTGATCGAGGGGCTGACGGCACAGGAGGCCTTGCAGAAGCTGGCGACCGAGGCGGTCGAGCGCATGTTCGATGGCAATGTGCCGGAAGCCTACACCACCCAGATCGCGCATGAGATGCGGTTGATCGGCGAGCTTGGCTACGCACCCTACTTCCTCACCGTCTATGCGATCGTGCGCGAGGCGCGCCGGCGCGGGATCCTCTGCCAGGGCCGCGGCTCGGCCGCGAATAGCTGTGTGTGCTTCGTGCTCGGCGTGACCTCGATCGACCCAATCAAGCACGAGCTGCTCTTCGAGCGGTTCGTGTCGGGCGAGCGCCGCGAGCCGCCCGACATTGACGTCGACTTCGAGCATGAGCGCCGCGAGGAGATCATCCAGTGGATCTATGAGACCTACGGTCGCAACCACTCCGCGCTGACCGCGGTCGTGACGCGCTACCGCGCGCGTGGCGCCGTGCGCGACGTCGGAAAGGCGCTAGGCTTACCGGAGGACCTGACCTCCTCGCTCGCCGGCCTTGTGTGGGGCTGGTCGGCCGAGGGCGTCGGCGAGAAACAGGTGGACGAGCTCAACCTCGACATCGCCGACCGCCGGCTGCGGCTCACGCTCGACCTCGCGCGCAAGCTCATCGGCGTGCCGCGCCACATGTCGCAGCACCCGGGCGGCTTCGTGCTGACGCATGATCGCCTCGATGACCTGGTGCCGATCGAGCCCGCTGCGATGGAGGATCGCCAGATCATCGAGTGGGACAAGGACGACATCGACAGCCTCAAGTTCATGAAGGTCGACGTCCTCGGCTTGGGCATGCTCGGCTGCATGAACCGGGCCTTCAACCTACTCGAACAGGACAAGGGCATCCGGGTTGGGCTGGCCGACCTGCAGGACGATGATCCCGACGTCTACGCCATGATCCAGAAGGCCGACACGCTCGGCACCTTCCAGATCGAGAGCCGCGCGCAGATGAGCATGCTGCCGCGCATGAAGCCGCGCCGCTTCTACGACCTTGTCATCCAGGTCGCGATCGTGCGCCCGGGCCCGATCCAGGGCGACATGGTCCATCCCTACCTACGCCGGCGCGAGGGACTCGAACGGCCGGAATACCCGCGTCCCGAGCTACGCGCGGTGCTCGAGAAGACGCTCGGTGTGCCGCTGTTCCAAGAGCAGGCCATGAAGGTGGCGATCGTCGGCGCCGGCTTCACACCGGCCGAGGCGGACCAGCTACGCCGCGCCATGGCCACGTTCAAATTCACCGGTGGGGTCAGCCACTTTAGCGAGAAGCTGATCGAGGGCATGGTCGCACGCGGCTATCCGCGCGACTTCGCCGAGCGCACCTTCCGCCAGCTTGAGGGCTTCGGCTCCTACGGCTTTCCGGAGAGCCACGCCGCCAGCTTCGCCAAGATCTCCTATGCGAGCAGCTGGATGAAACACCATCATCCAGACGTGTTCTGCGCCGCGCTGATGAACGCGCAGCCTATGGGCTTCTACGCGCCCGCGCAGATCGTCCGCGACGCGCGCGAGCATGGCGTCGAGGTGCGACCACCTTGCGTCAATGCGAGCCGATGGGATTGCACGCTCGAGCGAACCGGCGAGCGCTATCTGGCGGTGCGGCTCGGCCTGCGGGTGATCCGCGGGCTCTCGAACGCTGACGGGGCGAAGATCGTCTCCGCGCGCAGCACCACGGCATATGACTGCGTTGAGGACGTCTGGCGCCGGTCGGGCGCACAGCGCGTCGCGATCGAGAAGCTGGCGGACGGCGATGCCTTCCACAGCTTCGGCGCCGATCGCCGGCAGGGCCTCTGGAAGGTGAGGGGGCTCGGCGAGGCTTCGCTGCCGCTGTTCGCCGCAGCCGATCGCGCGGCCGAGACACTGAGCGCGGAAGGGATCGAGCCAGAGGTGCAGCTACGGGCGCTGACCGACGGTCGCGAGGTGATCGAGGATTATCGTAACCTCCAGCTGTCGCTCCGCGCTCACCCGCTGACGTTCGTGCGCGACGAGCTGCGACGCCGCGGCGTCACCCGCTGCGCTGACCTCGCCAGCGTCCGCGACGGCCGCCATGTCGAAGTCGCGGGCATCATCCTGGTGCGTCAAAAGCCCGGATCCGCCAAGGGTGTGCTGTTCATCACGATCGAGGATGAGACCGGCATCGCCAACGGCATCCTCTGGCCCGACCGCTTCGAGGCGCAGCGCCGCACCGTGATGTCGGCTTCCATGGTCGGTCTGAAGGGGCGCGTGCAGAAGGAAGGCGAGGTCATCCACGTCATCTGCGACCGCATCGTCGACCACGGCGACCTGCTCCACCGTGTCGGAGATATGTCCTTCCCGCACCGCACCGGGCGCGGCGATGCGGGCCAGCATCCAGGCTCACCGGATCGCGGGGACAAGGGATGGCAGCCCGAGCCGCGCAACCAATACTGGCCGCCCCATGCGGACGGTAAGGATCCTGAGGACGTCGTGCGCTTCAAATCGCACGACTTCCACTGATCCGTGTCGACGCTGCCTCGGCACCAGCGCGTGGTGATCGCGCTGTCGGTGCACATCCTGCGTGCTGGCGTCGCTAAATGCTCCGAGACCACCGTCGACGGGATGGAGGTTCGGCTCGCGCTGCGCTGTCTCCTGCCGCACTGCCCTGAGCGCTGGCCACTGGAGCTCTACTGGGACGCCGCCTCGCAGACGAACGAGATAGGCCGCGCCCAAGGCGTCACCGCGGCGTTCAACGGGATCGTGCGGCAGCTGCGGAAAGCAGGCCGGTACGAGGACGTTTCGCCGCTGTGAGCAACCGGCGGACGAACGACACCTCCTACCGAACGCTAGGCGAATGGGTCGCCGACCGCGCTGACATGCGGATCGTTTGCTCGTGCGGCCGCACCATCAACTTTCCGGCCGAGCGGATCCTCGAGCGCTTCAAAGGTGACGGTGAGGTCGCCAACAAAATGATCCGACTACGCTGCCGCAGCTGCGGGCGGCGGGGACACGCCTCCCTATCTGTAGGCGCTTGCGATCGTATCGGCGTCTGCTCGCAAACAGCCGGATTTCCTGCTCACGTTATCTGCCACTGGCGGGTGGCACCCTGCTCGAACTAACTGCCAATGTGCTCGCCATCATCCGGCGCTGCTCGCAATCGGAGATGCCTGCTCACATTATCCGCTCCGGGTGGATGCCAGAGGCGGGATTCTCTCACGGGCGGGACCGTCCCAATTCTCCGTCTCCAATCAGCCATTTTGGGAAAGAGCAATCGGGAACATATTTCGGGAAGACGGCTACCTCCTTGCCGTCCAGCGCGCCTTGCGACCGTCAGCCATTCCGACGAACCTTCGTTTGAGAGAAAGCCAGCTCGTTTGATAGCGCCACTTAGGGAATGCGACGATCGCTGCGCGGGCCAGCCTTAATAACGTCGAAGGTGCGTGAGCACGTTCGCGTATTGGGTGACGCGGCCAGATACCTGTTGAGTTTCTTAAAGTTCCTACGATTTACGTCTAAAGAGATTCCTTCGTATGAACAGGGCGCCATATAGCAGGGAGGTGTTAGAGCATTGACATTAATGCCGTGACTAATAGCAAACTGTTTAATTGCAGTACGGCATACCTTATCCGATGTCTGTACCCGTTCCGCAGAGGCGGCGGCAGTTGCTGAAAGGGCGATTAATATTGTCGCTGTCCAATATATCATTGCTCTTCCATATTAAAAAAGCCATAGCGGAAGTTGGATTAGCCAACCTCACGGAACCCGGACATTCCCAAAGTTTGGTCTTGATGGGTAAACACCGAGCGGCGACTAGCGTTAGGAAGGAAATTACGAGTTTAGCTGTGACTGGGGGCTAGGGGATGCACCTCGACAATGCGCCAGTTGCCGTTCTGCTTTCTCAATTGGGCGATTAGTGGGGAGTCACGCGTGGCGTAACGAGCTATAAATGCGCAAGTTGTAGTCGGGAGGTCGCTAGGCTCGCGTTCGCCGCAACTCACGTTCTGAATCCGCCAAACCCCTTGGGGGAGATGAAACAGGACAACCTCACCCTGCCGGAGAGCCTCATCTGCAACTGCCTTCTTAACGGCAGTATCGTGGGCCAGAAGTGCGTCTATCAGTTCTGTATCGGTAGGGCATAGCAGGAGTGAGGCGCAACGGCTGGTCGCGGCCAGCAACAGCATAGCGAACATGAGGCAGCCTCCCGAGAGGTTTGACCGATACCCCAAACGCCGGTTCGACGCCAACTACGGCTGGCGTCAAAGCGAATCACTCGCTTGAAGCTGGAGATTACCAATGGCAGCATACGGTTATGATAAGTAGAAACGCGCTCCTGAGCCTCGTTTTAACGATCGCGGTTCTAAACACTGGCGGGAGTGTCGCAGCAGGCCAAGGTGGACCGATACGGCTCACACTCAAAGATCGTGACGCCTGCTTAGCAAGCGGGGGCAAGGTCGAGGAAACGGGAATGATATGGCACGAAATTTGTGTCGTAAGGTTTAAGGATGGCGGAAAAACCTGTACTAGCAACAAGCAGTGTCAAGGAGGCTGCATTTATCCCCAGGATAAGCGCGAGCTAATTAAGAAAGGTTCCGCAGTCGTTGGTGTCTGTAAACCAGATAATCGAATATCGGGTTGTTGGACGACAGTGGACAACGGCCGTCTCGGAAGAGCCATCTGTGTAGACTAAGCAGTGTGCTCGAAGTTATACACAGACGTGATCCATCATCACGGGGCACCATCGTTCTCGATCGGCCTTCGCACTCGGGAACGCCGCGCCAGCCGCGCGGGTACTGCGTAAGGAGCCTAACGTTTGCCGCCCACATCAACGAGTCGGCGGTTTTACGTTGCTTGGCAGCGAGTATGCCGCCTTCGAGGTAATCTGCCCTGCGCACCATTTGACAGCCTGCTTTAGGCCGGTGTTATCAATATTGTATCTCCGGTTTTTCCAGCCGGCGGGCAATCGGTTTTCTAAGATGCCCTTATTTACAATTGACCAATCCCTCGACTTATATCCCCATTCCAACTTCTTTGCGTTAATAATATGATCGTACAATATATTTATATTCATCCAAGGATCGCTATCTGCCACTCTAGGCTCAGGACCCATTGATGTGGGCGTCGCGATCTGATTCAGGCTCCGCGAGGAGACCGGAAATGAGCAACCTGTACTGGCTGTCCGAGGAGCAAATGGCGCGTCTGCGACCGTACTTCCCCAAGAGCCACGGCAAGCCGCGGGTGGATGACCGGCGGGTGCTCAGCGGCATCGTCTTCGTCAACCGCAACGGGTTGCGCTGGTGCGATGCGCCGAAGGACTACGGCCCGCACAAGACGCTCTACAACCGATGGAAGCGCTGGGGTGAGAAAGGCATCTTCCTCCAGATGATGGAGGGGCTGGCTGCCGCGAGCGCCGAGCCCAAGACCGTCATGATCGACGCTACCTACCTCAAGGCGCACCGCACCGCATCGAGCCTGCGGGTTAAAAAGGGGATCTTGGCCGCCTCATAGGCCGTACCAAAGGCGGCATGAACACGAAGCTGCACGCCGTCAGTGATGCCACCGGCCGCCCCTTGAGCTTCTTCATGACCGCCGGCCAGGTCAGCGACTACACCGGCGCCGCGGCCCTGCTGGACGACCTGCCCAAGGCGCAGTGGCTGCTCGGCGACCGCGGCTACGACGCCGACTGGTTCAGGGATGCGCTTCAGGAGAAGGGCATCAAAGCGTGCATCCCGGGGCGGAAATCGCGCAGCAAACCCGTCAAATACGACAAGCGCCGCTACCGAGGTCGCAGTCGGATCGAGATCATGTTCGGACGCCTGAAGGACTGGCGCCGTGTCGCTACCCGCTATGACAGATGCCCAACCGTCTTCCTGGCCGCCGTCGCGCTCGCGGCCACCGTCATCTTCTGGCTATGACCAATGAGTCCTGAGCCTAATCGCATGATAGCCCCTCCATATCGTCATGATGATTTCATCGTCCGACTTCGGATAGTTTACGTTGCTGAATTCTGAAGGGCGTGCGGATATGTTAGCGTACTCCCATCGCGTGCCATCAATGTACAACCATAAGTGGTCGCCGATAGATGTTATCTCGTCTTGATCTCCGTCTGGTTTAACCTGACCAAGAAACCGTATTCTAAGTGATGCCACACCCGCGGTATCATTAACCTCAAAACTTAGCTGCGGGCTTTCGCCTTGGCACGAGACGCTAGAGATGGTTGGGGGGAGGTCGGGTCGATCCGTGTTCCAGTTTACGTTTGTCGTGGCTTTTAATGACCATGCTGCCGTATGCGAGACGGCAAAATCAAAGCTGTCAGCATTCTGCGCTATAGCTGTTGTGGGGTGAGCCACGATAATCGCGCTAGCAACCCCGATCGCAACCATCTTTCGCATCACTGCTCCCTCCGCTGGCGGACGTTCACAGTTGCAAAGCCATCCTCGACTATCAATGATGATCGAGGGCACGGGAGCATTCTCAAAACCTACCTTGCGGCGAAGCGATCGTGAGGCTTGGCCGTGCTGCCGGCGTCGCCCATAATCGGTCGCATGACGATTGATCGACCTAGCTACAACACCCGATCTTCGCTCCGCGACGATCTAATCCGGATAGGTTTGAGCGTGGGCGATACCGTCATGGTGCACGCCGCGATGAGCAAGGTCGGACCAATGCTCAATGGCCCCGATGCCCTTTCCACGGCTTTGCTGGATGTGATCGGTCCCGATGGTACGCTGCTGGTCTATACGAGCTGGGACAGTGTGCATGACGACTTGCTGGACAGTGACGGCCGCGTCCTTGCTCGATGGCGGGATCATGTGCCGGGGTTCGATCCGCACGCGTCGAGAGCAGTGCGGATGAATGGCGTCATTGCCGAGTTCGTCCGCACGATACCCGGTGCCAGGCGGAGCGGTAATCCCGGCGCCTCGGTCGCGGCGATTGGCAGGCTGGCGAGCTGGATCACCGCCGATCACTCTCAAGATTACGGCTATGGCGAAGGCTCGCCGCTCGCCAAGCTGATCGAGGCGAACGGTCGCATCCTGATGATCGGCGCTCCTTGGGACACGATGACGCTAATCCACCACGCCGATCATCTGGCGAACCTGCCGGCCAAGCGAGTGCGTCGGTACGAGGTGCCTTTTGCCGACGGAGCGGAAACTACTTGGCGTTTCA
Source organism: Sphingomonas sp. TX0543 (assembly GCF_048565505.1). Taxonomy (NCBI): domain Bacteria; kingdom Pseudomonadati; phylum Pseudomonadota; class Alphaproteobacteria; order Sphingomonadales; family Sphingomonadaceae; genus Sphingomonas; species Sphingomonas sp. TX0543. Next base: position 117,537 of record NZ_JBLZUS010000004.1, on the reverse strand, counting down.
TAGAGGAGTTCGACACCACCGAGCCTGTGGTGGAAGGCCTGCCTGAAAACTACATCGAGCAGATCGTCACTGCTTATGTCGCAGGCGGGAGCGGTCGCGAAGGCTCGATCGGCCTTGCCCCTTCCTTGCTGGTGGATGCTCGACCCATGCTCGCGTACGCAATTGAGTGGCTGGAAGCCCGTAGCGCCCTTCCGGCAACCTAGTTCGGACGGGTTTAGAGAAGCCTTTTTGTTTCCCGAAATTCGATCCTCGTGGGAATGCCCCGGCTGTCTCGCCGGCCGTTGCCAATCGTGAAGGCACAGGCCCGGCTCGTAACTCCCTGTTGAACCGATCGACGGAAGGTTGAAGCATGGGGCGGTGATCGAGCAGCCGATACCCGAGGGCCACCAGTGTTCTATCTCTTCCTGAAAGCAGCCATTTCCGGTGTCATCATTGCCGTCGTTTCGGAGACGGCCAAACGCTATCCAGGGTTCGGGGCAATGATTGCGTCGCTGCCGCTCGTCTCTGTGCTGGGCATGATATGGCTGTGGAGGGATAGGCCGGATACCGCGAACATGGCGGACCATGCGGGTGCCACCTTCTGGTACGTCCTGCCCTCCCTGCCGATGTTCCTGTTGATACCGGCGCTGCTGCGCCGAGACGTCGGGTTCTGGCCTGCTCTACTCGCCGGCTGTGTGCTGACGATCTGCCTCTATGCCGTGATGACCTGGGCGGCACCGCGCTTCGGGATCAGGCTCTAGAATCGGCGGCCAGCCTGTCGAAGCGCCGGCTGGCCGCATCCCAACTCAGCACCTTCATATAGGCGTCGACGTAATCACCGGCCTTGGCACCATAGTCGATCGCATAGGCGTGTTCGTACATATCGAGCGCCAGCAGCGGAGTTCCTCCGGCGAGCGTCATTGTGTGATCCGCGGCCCACGTGTTCGTCAGCCGATTGTCGCGCTCGCTCCAGGTCAGAAGCACCCAGCCCGAACCACCGGCCAGTGCCTTGCCCATCCCGGTAAATTCGGCCGCCCAGCGTGCATGGCTGCCGAAATCGCGCTCGATCGCCTGCGCCAGACGTCCGCCGACCTTTGCGCTACCGCCCAGCCCCGCGAAGTAGATTTCATGCAGGATCATCGAGTTCCAGGCGATCAGCTCCTCCCGCTTGAGCCCATTCAGCGTGAAGCCCGGCGCGGTCAGCGGATCGACCTTCGCAAACTCCGCCTTGATCGCCCCGAGCCGCTTCACCGCTCCGACGTAATTGTTGTCATGGTGACTGGTGATGAGCTTCGCTGACAGACCGGGCAGGGTCGATGCGTCGAAGGGCAACGGGCGTGGCGTGAAACCAGGGACGGCAGATGTCTGTGCACCAGCAACGGCGGGCATCGCCGCCAATCCCGCGACAAGGCCACCAGCGATTGCAGTGCGTCGATCTACTGTCATGCGGACGTATCCCTCTTCAGAAGTTCGCGGTTGCGTTGAGCGAGACATATTTCGTCCATCGACCGGGTGGCGCGTTCGGCGCCGTGCGCAGGAAGCGCCCCTTGCCGAGCAGGACGGCATCGACCTCGAGGCGAAGCGATTTCGACACTTGATGACGGACGCGGCCGTCGAATTGCGTTCCTGCGTATGATCCAGCCCGCCCGGTCGTGTCGCGCACCCCGGTAAACGAGAAGGCGTCCTGTCGGGCCGCGAGCCAGAATGGGCGGAGCGACCCCATGAGATCTGTACGTTTGCCGGGTGTCGCTTCGATGCGGACCCCTGGGCTGACGAGATTGCTGCGGATGATGGCGTTGTACAGGCCAGCGGGCGCTAGGTCGGCGCGGCGCATTCCGAACAGCGTGTCGAAGCGCCCATAGTCTCCACCCGGACGATCGCCGCTGGCATGGTCATATTCCAACGCGATCCGCGGCTTCCACCCTCCCCTGAAAGTATAGCCGACGTCTCCGTGGAGGAACCAGGCAGCGACCTTCTGTCGCGCGGCGTTTGCAGCCAGGCTGCTTGAAATCTCCCCGCGTTGGACGATGCCCTCGACCTCATAGTCGAACCCGCCGGCGACGGGATCGACGATGATGCGAGCGGACGCGGTGTTGAGCGAACGATCGCGGGTCGGACGCCCGGCCCGATCGCGTTCGCCGAGATGGAAGAACGACGTTTCCACCATCGCGCGGCTGATGGTGTTCGCGCGGCTAAGGAGTCCTCCCCAGAGGACGAGATCGAAGCCTTCATAATCCGGCGCGACGGCGTTCCTGCGCAGCGACGACAGATCGTCCGGCCTGCGTTGCTGCGGCAGGACATAGAGAAGGGTGGACTTCCAACCGCCTCGCCACCCCAAATCGGCACGAATGCCCGTATAGCCGTTGGTGGTATTCCGATAATCGTCGGCTGCCACCAACCGGCGCGAACCGATGTTGAGCAGGAAGCGTCCTGCCTGGATCATGGCGCTGGTGCCGTCGCCGAACGGCGCGCGAGGCCGCCACTCGACATAGGCCTGCACCAATTCGAGGGCGTTCACGTCGCCCGTCGACAGGGGTGTGCCGCGGTTGTCGCCGTAGACACGGCTGTCCCACAGCTCGCCCACGATCTTGATCGGGCCGTCATCGTACTGCGCCGCAACGGTCGTGCGCAGGTTCAACAGCGTGTCGCTCTCGTTGAAACCGGCACGCGCCTGTCCGTCGATCGCTTCCGCCCGGATGCGCGACGTCCCCGACACCGTCACCTGCGCTGCAATCGGCGTACACCAGCCCATCGCCGCAAGGGCGACGCACACCTTGGGGACGCGCATCAGGCGATCACACCGAGGAAATGCAGAGCCAGGCCGGCGGCAGCGGTTGCCAGCAGCGTCGTGATGACCCCAGCGCGCGTCATGAAGATCGCATAGGCGGCTCCCAGCGACAGCACGAGCGCGGCTGGATCGATGCTGGTCAGCACCGGCGCGTCGAAGCGCAACGGACCTGCCGTGACCGCGATCGTTTTGCGGAAGAGAGTGTGCAGCGCGAACCAGATCGCAAGGTTGAGGACCACCCCGACGACCGCGGCGGTGATCGCGGACAGCGCGCTCGCGACCGCGGCATTGCCGCGCAGCCGTTCGATGAACGGCGCACCGAGGAAGATCCACAGGAAGCACGGCACGAACGTCACCCAGGTCGCGAGCAACCCGCCGAGCGTGCCCGCGAGCAGCGGCGACAGCGCGCCGGGGTCGCGATACGCGCCGAGAAAGCCGACGAATTGCAGGACCATGATGAGCGGCCCCGGCGTCGTCTCCGCCATGCCGAGCCCGTCAAGCATCTCCTTCGGCCCCAGCCATCCGTAGGTATCGACGGCCTGCTGCGCGACGTAGGCAAGGACGGCATAGGCACCCCCGAACGTCACCATCGCCATCGTCGAGAAGAAGGTCGCGATCCGGCTGAACACGTCGTCGGGACCGAGTGCGATCAGCAGCGTGGCGACCGGCGCCAGCCACAGAGCAAGCCAGACAAGCGCGGTGCGCATGGTCTCGCGCCAGCTCGGGCGCGCATGGTCGGGCAGTTCCTCGCCCAGCAGCGTGTCCGCATCGGCGACGACCGCACCCTTTGATGCGCCGTGACCACCACCGCGGAACGCGGTGCTGCCCTGCCGCGCCGACCACCAGCCAATCAGCCCGGCGCCCAGCACGATCACCGGAAAGGGCGCGCCGACAAAGAAGATCAGCACGAAGGCGACCCCGGCCAGCACGCGCGCCGGGGTCGATTTGAGCGCCCGTCCACCGATCCGCACCACCGCCTGAAGCACAACGGCCAACACCGCGCACTTCAGACCGAAGAACAGTGCCGATACGATGCCGACGCGGCCGTAGAGGACATAGATCCAGCTCAGCGCCATGATCGCGACCGCACCCGGCACGACGAACAGCACACCCGCGACGATGCCGCCCTTCGTGCGGTGCATCAGCCACCCGATGTAGGTGGCGAGCTGCTGCGCCTCGGGGCCGGGCAGCAACATGCAGTAGTTGAGCGCGTGGAGGAATCGCTGCTCGCCGATCCATCGCTTCTCGTCGACAAGGATGCGGTGCATCACCGCGATCTGGCCGGCCGGCCCGCCGAACGACAGCATGGCGATGCGCAGCCATACCCAGAAGGCTTGGCCGAGCGTGACCGGCTCCGGCCGGGTGCGAGCCGGGGCATCAATGGTGGCCGCAGTCATGCCGGCACCTTGGCGCGCGCAGGCTGATGCGAGGTCCAGTTATGCTTCTCGCCCTGCGCGTCGCGACACCAGCGATAGAGGGCGTCGTAGATCGCCATGCCGGCTTCGAGCTGGGCGTGATCGTCGCTGTGGATGCGCGAAAGCCCTAGCGAGATCGCGAGGAGGCCGGCCGCCTCCGGCACAACGTCGAGCCGATCGGTGTCGGCACCGCGGACGATCGCGGCGAGACGAACCAGAGGCTCATGGTTCTCCAGCCCGAACGCCTCGACCATCACGTCGAAGGTGCAGCGTTCGCCGCGATGGCTCCAGAACACGCGCTCGTCGGCAATGTCGAACGGCTCGGCCTGCTGCTGCGCGGCAACGGTCAGCACCTCTGTCGGTGCGACAAAGAGGAAACGGGCATCGGGATCGACGAAGCGCCGGATAAGCCACGGGCAGGCAATGCGGTCAACCTTGGGCCGCGCGCGTGTCACCCACCAGGTCCGACCGTCATCGTGGCGCGGTGGCAGGTGCGCCAGCGATACCGTGGGCCACCCTCCCTCAAGCCAAGCGGCGAAGCCCCCTTCCAGCGCCTCCGCCGCGACACCATCGCTCCGCAGGATCGCCGCGGTGGCGACGGCAGATCCGTCATCCTTTTCGTCGACGATCACCACCGATGATCCGGCAGGTATGTCCCACCTTGCGGGCTCCCGATGAGCGGGAAAGGTCGTACCGGGAATTACTTCGGATGGCGCGTCGCGTAGATCGACGATGCGGGGTGATCCGGTCAACGCAACGATGCGCGTGAGCTTATCCGGGGCAATGGCATTTGGAGCAGGCATGACGCGTCCCTTGCGTAGTGATGCTGGACGCGATTCTCTGGCTGACGCCTCGTGGGGAGATCGCCATCCCCATACGGCCAATCAGCCACGGCGGTCAGTCGTTGTCAATCGCGGACGCGCTTGTTCTCGTTTCCAGTGACGTGAGAGTATTTGAGAACACGCCAAATTTCCCGTTTCACCATCCCTGTAGATGTCAGCGGCGAGTGGCATGATCCTGTCAGTGCTAGATGACACCCCACGGTATGCGCCACGATCATCGCGCATGCGAAGTTTTGGTGTCAGCGGGCGCACGTAACTCAGCGATCGAGAATGGCAGTGGCCGACGCAGATAGGGAGCAAGCGAGGCCCAACTGACGGTTGCCGAGCCACCAGATGCATAGCCGCCGAGTTCGTATGGGCCGAAGGTCCATGATATGCCTGCTGGTCCAACCGTGGCGTGCTTCCAATCGAGCGGCAGGCCATCAGTAAACTGGCTCGCATCGATACCCTCCTGATTGTCGAATGCTGCCAAGGCCTTGAGCTTTAGAGCACGGTCTGGCGCTATGGACAGCACATCGGCTTGGGTAAGTGGCCGGTGCAATTGACGTGACCACACGATGTTGAGGGAGGCATCGCTGTTAGGGTGAGCCATGCTCGCTTCATAGTAGCTGGCGCCGATATGAACGCTGACTAGATCGCTTGAAGCTGCCTCTAGCGTTTCAAATACATCTAGCGAACCCGCAGTATTGGTAGCCTCGAAGGAACCGGAAGCATCGCCTGTGTCGCCGGCATAATAGTCTCGGGCGAATGCGCGTGCCTGTCCCAGCAGAAGGCGCGCCAAGTCGGCATCGCGAGGATCGCTCGGCACAATGGCCTCTATGTGCTCCTTCCATTCGGCCCGTTCCCCGGCCGGAACACCATGAATGGTCTTCGATCTATTAGACAAGACATTTACATTGAACGAGAAGCCGCCAACGGCTGTCATGAGCAGAATGGCCAACATTGTCAGGCTGCCTTTGCAGGTGTGACGGGGTTGCGGCCGAGTGTTCGGTACACGGTGGGGCGAGATATGGAGAACAGTTCGGCCAGATCGCTGATCGAGTAATCGTCGGTGTCGTACATTCGGCGCAGCTCCTTCTGCTGGCGATCCGATAGCTTGGGCTTCTTCCCGCGCAGCTTACCCTTGGAGCGCGCGACCGCCATCCCCTCGCGGGTGCGGAGCTTGATAAGGTCTGCCTCGAACTCGGCGAATGTGGCGAGGATGTTGAAGAACAGCTTGCCCATCGGGTCCGTCGGGTCGTGGATGCTGGCACCGAGCTGAAGCTTCACGCCGCGGGCGGCCAGGCCATCCCCAATCGCGCGCGCGTCCGGCACCGAACGGGCAAGTCGATCGAGCTTCGGGACCACCAGCGTGTCGCCGCTTCGTACTGCGGCTAGCGCTTGGTCGAGGCCGGGCCGATCCCGGTTCGTGCCGGTGAACCCCTTGTCAGTGTAGATGCGATCGGCCGCCACCCCGAGCTTGAGCAGCGCGTCATGCTGGGCGGCGAGGTCCTGTTTATCGGTCGAGCAGCGGGCATAGCCGATCAGCGTGTGCGTCATGGATCGGAGTGTAACGTATAAGGCCCCGTCACCGCAAAACATATGGTACTATCTATGTGAGACTCGGCTTCTGGCCGTTTTCCGTGGGTCGATCAACTGACCGGGGCGGGTCCGCTGAACGATCCTCTTTCGGACGGGGCAGATCACCATGACCGATGATCGAAAGCCGGAACCGGGAAGTGCCGAAGTCGCGAAACGGATGGCCGTGCTTCGCCGGCACCTCCATGATGGGGTGCCGCTGGGCGAGGCCGCGACCGATGCCGGCATATCGCTCCGCACCGCCCGCCGCTGGCTCAGCCGCTACCGCTCCGATGGTCCGGCAGGGCTGGCGCGTCAGACCCGACCGGAAGCCGGCAAGCGCACCTTCCCGAAAGAACTGGTCGAACTGATCGAGGGCATGGCGCTGCTCAAACCGCCGCCATCGATCGTGACCATCCATCGCCGTCTCGCCGCCATCGTCGGCGAACGGCAATGGCGAATGCCGTCCTATGGCAGTGTGCGCGATATCGTGCGCCGGATCGATCCGGCGATGCTGACCTTGGCGCACGAAGGTGCCGCGGCCTTCCGCGACAAGTTCGAGTTGGTCCATCGACACCGCGCCGAGTGCCCCAATGCGATCTGGCAAGCCGATCATACCCAGCTCGATATCCTGATCCTCGATGCAGGCGGTCGCCCGGTGCGGCCGTGGCTGACGACGGTGCTGGACGATCACTCGCGCGTGATCGCGGGCTACATGGTTTTCCTCGGCGCGCCCTCCGCGCTCAACACCTCGCTCGCGCTGCGACAGGCGATCTGGCGCAAGGCCGATCCAGCATGGCCGGTGTGCGGCATTCCCGACGTGCTGTATGTCGATCACGGATCGGACTTCACCAGCCTCCATCTCGAACAGGCTGCGGCCGATCTACGTATCCGCCTGATCTACTCCGCCGTCGCCCGTCCACAGGGACGCGGCAAGATCGAGCGGCTGTTCCGCACCATCAACACCGAACTGCTGGCAGAACTTCCGGGCAATCTTCGCAACGGCAAACCGGTTTCAACGCCTCGCCTGACGCTGCCCGAACTGGACGCCGCGATCGGCGCTTACATCGTCACAACCTATAATGTCCGCCCGCACCGCGCGATCGGCGTAACGCCCGTCAATGCGTGGCGCGGCGATGGCTGGCTGCCCCGTATGCCAGAAACGCTGGAGGAACTGGACTCGCTGCTGGTCATGGTCGCCAAGCCGCGCATCGTTCACCGTGACGGTATCCGTTTCGAGGGACTGCGCTACTTCAATCCCACGCTCGCCGCCTATGTCGGCGAACCGGTGACGATCCGCTACGATCCTCGCGACGTAGGCGAGGTTCGGGTATTCCACCGCAACGCCTTTCTGTGCCGCGCCGTCAGTCCGGACCATGCTGGCCTGAGCATCACCCTCAAGGATGTTCAAGCCGCGCGTCTCGCCTATCGCCGTCGTCTGCGAAGCGAGATCGGAGAGCGGAAGGCCCGCGTTGCCGACTATCTGCCCGCAATCCTGCGCGCGCCCGGTTCCAGTTCAGTGCAGGCACCAACGCCGATGCCCAGACCTACCAATCCTCCCGAGGCGATACGCAGCAAGCCGCGCCTCCGCACTTACTACGAGGGCGAATAATGGCAGATGGCAGCGCCCGCGCCACCAGCTTCATCTCGACGCAGGAGCATCGCCGCTTCACCGAGTTTGCCAATGCCGTCCGCAAGCACCGCTATATCGGCCTGTGTCACGGCACGGCCGGCGTCGGTAAAACCCTGTCCGCGCGCCGCTATGCCCGCTGGGACGGCGCAGTCGATTTGCTCATGACCTGGGGTGCGCGGCAGAATTCCGATCTGAAGATATATGCCGACCTCGCCCGTGCGCGTGCCGTCTTCTATACGCCGACCGTCGGCAGCACGCTACGCGAACTGCGTCAGGACCTGCCCCGCCTTTTAGATCGGGTCGATATCTGCATCGATCACCATGTCCGGCCGAAGGGACAGGTCATTGTTTCGCCTCGCAAACATCATGTCGAATTGCTGATCGTCGATGAAGCCGACCGGCTGTCCAACACGGGGCTGGAATATCTGCGCGACCTATTCGACCGGAAGGGCATCGGCCTGATCCTGATCGGGATGCCGGGGATCGAAAAACGGATGGGACGATACGCACAGCTTTTCAGCCGTGTGGGCTTCGCCCACCAGTACCGGCCCTTGCAGGATGAGGAACTGACCTTCGTGCTGACCCGGCGATGGCGCGACCTCGGACTTGCGATGGACGAAGCGGACTTCACCGACGCGCAGGCGGTCGCCACCATCGTGCGGATCACGAGCGGCAATTTCCGTCTGCTCCACCGGCTGTTCGTTCAGATCGAGCGCATCCTGCGGATCAACGGCCTGAATGCAATCACCGACGACGTGGTGGAAGCGGCGCGCAGCACCCTCGTGATCGGTGTCACTTAGCGCTGATAGAACCGTGCCAATTAGCGCTGATATCTGTTCCCCGTCAGCGCCAATGGCACAGATTTGAGGTTGTGAATTAAGGAGTGTTGGGGCTTCGTCGTAGTGACGAAGGAACGAAGATGAAGCCCCAACACTCCTTGAAAAAATCGCCTGCCAAGGCCCCTGCTGAGCGTGTGGTGAAGGACATCCGGCGGCAGACCCGGCGGCATTTTTCGGCCGAAGACAAGATCCGCATTGTGCTCGATGGGCTGCGTGGCGAAGACAGCATTGCCGAACTATGCCGCAAGGAAGGCATTGCCCAGAGCCTGTATTACACCTGGTCGAAGGAGTTCATGGAAGCGGGCAAGCGGCGCCTGGCGGGTGACACGGCTCGTGCCGCGACCAGCGGCGAGGTGCAGGACCTGCGCCGCGAAGCCCGTGCCCTGAAGGAATGCGTGGCCGACCTGACGCTCGAAAACCGTCTGCTCAAAAAAAGCATGATCGCGGATGGGGGCGACGACGAATGAGATATCCCGCATCCGAGAAGCTCGAGATCATCCGGATCGTCGAGCAGTCGCATCTGCCGGCGAAGCTCACCCTCGACAAGCTGGGGATCGCACGCCGGACGTTCTACCGCTGGTACGACCGGTTCCTCGAAGGCGGACCGGAGGCGTTGGAAGATCGGCCATCGGCACCGAGCCGCGTGTGGAACCGGATCCCGCCTGACATCCATGATCAGATCATCGAACTGGCACTGGAGCAGTCCGAGCTGAGCCCACGGGAGCTGGCGGTGCGCTTTACCGACGAAAGGCGTTACTTCGTGTCGGAAGCCACGGTTTACCGCCTTCTGAAGGCCCATGACCTGATCACCAGCCCGGCCTATGTGGTGATCAAGGCCGCCGATCAGTTCCACACCAAGACCACCCGGCCGAACGAGATGTGGCAGACCGACTTCACATACTTCAAGATTATCGGGTGGGGCTGGATGTACCTGTCGACCGTGCTCGACGACTTCTCACGCTACATCATCGCCTGGAAGCTGTGCACCAACATGCGCGCCGAGGACGTGACCGACACGCTGGACATGGCACTGGCCGCATCGGGCTGCGACAGCGCCACGGTGCTGCACAAGCCAAGGCTGCTGTCGGACAATGGCCCCAGCTACATCGCCGGCGAACTGGCGGAATACATCGAGGCCCAGAAGATGAGCCATGTGCGCGGTGCCCCGCTACACCCGCAGACCCAGGGCAAGATCGAGCGCTGGCATCAGACCCTGAAAAACCGCATCCTGCTGGAAAACTACTTCCTGCCCGGCGACCTCGAGGCCCGGATCGAGGCCTTCGTCGAGCACTACAACCACCAGCGTTACCACGAGAGCCTCAGCAACGTGACGCCCGCCGATGCCTACTTCGGCAGGGCACCGGCAATCATCAAACTGCGCGAAAGGATCAAGCGACAGACCATCGAACATCGGCGCTTGCAGCACCGCAAGTTCGCCGCCTAACATCAACCCCCTGACGAGGTCCGCACTCCGCTAATCTACGCCGCGAGTTGTGCCGAATGTTCTGACGACGGACAAGCGCTGATATCTACAGTTTTCCCGTCATTATGCGATCTTGTCCGAATCGCCGTTACAGGTCCAGAGTTAACGGACATATTCCTGTTGGCCGCCAGAGGACCGTCTGACGGACAGCCTCAAGGAGGTTCAGGGTCATGGCTGTCCGTCGTCAGAACATTCGGCACAACTCGCGGCGTAAACTAGCGGAGTGCGGGCCTCGTCTGGGGGTTGATGTTAGGCAGCTAGCTTGCGGTGTTGCAAGCGCCGATTTTCGATGGTCTGGCGTTTGATCCTTTCGCGCTGTTTGATGATGGCTGCCACTCTGCCGAAGTAGGCATCGGCGGGCGTCACGTTGTTCAGGCTCTCGTGGTATCGCTGGTGGTTGTAATGCTCGACGAACGCCTCGATCTGGGCCTCAAGGTCGCCGGGCAGGAAGTAGTTCTCCAGCAGAATGCGGTTCTTCAAAGTCTGGTGCCAGCGTTCGATCTTGCCCTGGGTTTGCGGGTGCATCGGGGCGCCGCGCACGTGGCTCATCTTCCTGGCCTCGATGTATTCAGCCAGTTCGCCGGCAATGTAGCTGGGGCCGTTGTCGCTGAGCAGCCGAGGTTTGTGCAGCACCGTGGCGCTGTCGCAGCCCGAGACAGCGAGGGCGAGGTCCAATGTATCGGTCACGTCCTCGGCCCGCATGTTGGTGCACAGCCTCCAGGCGATGATGTAGCGAGAGAAGTCGTCGAGCACAGTCGACAGATACATCCAGCCCCACCCGATGATCTTGGAAGTACGTGAAGTCGGTTTGCCACATCTCGTTCGGTCGGGTGGTTTTGGTGTGGAACGCATCGGCGGCTTTGATCACGACGTAGGCCCGCACATACATGGCCCGCGACGCGCACAGTCGCACATGGGACTGTCAGGAATTTTGTGCGGGAGGCCGGTTACCGTCATTAGATGACGAAGCGCTCACCGAAGATTACGGCGAACTGACTTTTGGCCTCACCCCATTCGCGCGGTGGGCGCTTCCATTCGTCCGCCGCGTGATTGAGCACGAGATATAACAGCTTCATCGCGGCATCGTCACCGGGGAAATGGCCGCGGGTACGGACGGCACGGCGAACCTTCGAATTCAGGGCCTCGATGGCGTTCGTAGTGTAGATGATCCGGCGGACGCCCTCGGGAAAGGCGAAGAACGGGATCACCTGGTCCCAGTGTCGCCGCCAGCTTATGGCGATGGCCGGGTGTTTCTGGCCCCAGGGGCCTGCCTCGAACGCCTCCAGCGCAGCCATGCCGGCCTCGGGCGTCTCGGCACGGTAGACGCCGCGCAACGCCTGGGCGATGAACTTGCGCTCCTTCCAGGACGCAAAGCTCATGCTGTTGCGGATCAGATGGACGATGCAGGTCTGGACGATGGCCTCGGGGAAGACAGCGTTGATCGCCTCCGGGAACCCCTTCAGGCCGTCGACGACGGCGATCAGGATGTCGGCGACGCCGCGGTTCCTGAGCTCGTTCATGACGCGCAGCCAGAATTTGGCCCCCTCGGTCTGCTCGATCCAGATGCCGAGCACCTCCTTGGTCCCGTCCGGCTGAATGCCCAGCGCGATGTAGACCGCCTTGTTGCGGACGAACCCTTCGTCGCGGATCTTCACCCGGATCGCGTCGAAAAACACCAGCGGATAGCAGGCGTCGAGCGGCCGACCCTGCCATTCGGCAACCGTCTCCAGCACCGCATCGGTGACGGTCGAGATCAGGTCCGGCGAGACGTCGATCCCGTACAGCTCCTCGAGGTGCCCGCGGATTTCGCGCACCGTCATCCCGCGCGCGTACATCGAGACGATCTTGTCGTCGAAGTCGGGGAAACGGCGCTGACGTGACCCCCGTTTCTTCATCCATCTGGAACTAGAGACCGGCCCCTCGAAGGGACGGACGGAATGAAGCGGAAGCAGTTTTCGGAAGAGCAGATCATCGGCATCCTGAAGGAGGCCGAGGCGGCGGCGGTGGTGACGGAGCTGTGCCGCAAGTACGGGATGTCGAGCGCGACCTACTATGCGTGGAAGGCGAAGTTCGGCGGCCTGGAGGTGTCTGACGCCAAGCGCCTGCGGTCGCTCGAAGAGGAGAACGCCCGGCTCAAACGGCTATTGGCGGACACGATGCTCGACAACGCGGGGTTGAAAGACCTGCTATCAAAAAAGTGGTGACGCCCGCCGCGAAGCGGCAAGCGGTCGCGCATCTCCAGGCGACGTTAGGGATGAGCGAGCGGCGGGCGTGCATGGTTGTTGGTGCAGACCGCACGAGCATGCGGTATCGCTCGTGCCGGGCAGATGATGGCGACCTGCGGTCGCGTTTGCGTGAGCTGGCGCAGCAGCGTCGGCGGTTCGGCTATCGGCGTCTGCACATCCTGCTTCGCCGGGACGGCATCACGATCAACCGCAAGAAGACCCAGCGGCTCTATCGTGAGGAAGGGCTGACTGTCAGGCGCCGGAAGGGACGAAAGCGCGCCGTCGGCGCGCGGGCGCCCGCGCCGGTGCTGGCACTTCCCAATCAGCGCTGGAGCCTGGACTTCGTGCACGACCAGCTCGTTACCGGCCGACGGTTCCGCGTGCTCAACATCGTCGACGACGTCACGCGCGAATGCCTCCGGGCGGTAGTGGACACGTCAATCTCGGGCCGGCGGGTCGTGCGCGAACTGGCCGATCTGATCGCCGAGCGCGGCAAGCCGAAGATGATCGTCAGCGACAACGTCCTATGTCAGGAAGCAGCGGCGGGTTTTGGCCAGCAGATATCCATGCGCCGACAACCGTCGGCGCGGCATGCAATCTGAGCCAGATGGCTCCCACCGTCAACGGGATCGCTCCCTGCCATAGCAAACACAGGATCCAGCAGCGCCGAGGCGGCCGTGGTCCTCACCATCCTTAAAACGAGATACGCACCCAGGTGGAAGGCCCGAACATTATCTACAGGGTCGCTCGACGAGCGCCCTCACGGCACTTGCAGAGAGGGGTCCTTCCACCTGGCATCCGACCGTTCGAGGAACGGCCGGTACTCTGTCCCCGTCTTGATGACGGCGTGAGCCACGCGCGCCATCTTGGCGGTGAGCGCCGTCATCGCCTTGCGGCGACGGTCGGCATCGTCCGCGTGCCCGGCGACATATCGTCCGAGCTTGTCGCGGAAGCTGTTGTCGCGCTGACGCGCGGCGACCTGGGCAGCCATCCAGAAGGTCCGGCGCAGGCGCGCATTGCCGTACTTGGACAGCTTCGTGCGGCCACGGAACGTGCCTGACTGACACGTTGCGAGATCGAGACCGCAGAACTTCAGGAACTGACGATGATGGTTGAAGCGCCGCAGATCACCGGCCTCGGCCAGGATGGTCAGCGCGTTGATCGGACCGATGCCCGGAATGTTGCGCAGCAGCTGGTAATCGACGTCATCGGCGAGCCGCGCATGGGCCAGCCGCTCGATCTCGTCTCGCTGGTGGATGAGGCTGCGGCCCTGCGCGATGACCATGCGGAACATGGTGATGGCGGCTGAGCTCTCCGGCACCGGCAGTGCCGTCGAGGCGGACGCCGTCTCGTAGATGTCGTTGATGAGGCGTGCCTTGGAGACCTTGCGGCCGATGAGCGGCCATGCCGCGGCCGAGAACGCCTCGCGGTCCAGCGCCGTGATGGTGGCCGGCGTCGGAAACCGCTCGATGAGCGCCAGGAACCAGTCGGACCGGCTGTTGCCTGCGAAGCGGGCGATCTCGGGGAAGTACAGCGGCAGGTAGTGGGTCAGGATCCGATGCCAGGTCTGCGTCTTCATCCTTGAGATCGTCTCGTGAGTCTTCGAGAGCTCCTGCAGGTCGTTGATTCCGGCCACCAGCGGGTCGACGTAGCGCTGCGTCGCACCGATCCGCAGCATGTGCAGGATGACCTGCGCGTCCTTGGAGTCGTTCTTGTCCCAGCCGTTGTGCAGCGCCTCGCGCGTTCTGGCGAGCGCGACCGACGAGATGAGGCGCAGCTCGAACCCTGCCGTCAGCAGCCGGTGCGCCAGCGTACGATGGTAATTACCCGTCGCCTCGAACCCGACGATGATAGGGCGCCCGATGGCAGCGAGTTGCTCGGCAAAGCCGTCATAGTCCTGCCTGGTCGCCATGACGGTCATCCGCCGGCGCCGGCCGCCTTCCGGTCGCTCGATGAGAACCTCCTGTCGGCTCTTGGACATGTCGATGGCTACCAGCACGGCGCCGGCAGGCGTAGAGGTGAGCTTGGTCATGGTCGGTCGGCCTCCAAAGTGTTGTCTCGACAACCTCACTTTAGATACCTGCTGACCGGCCATGGCTTGCCCTGATGAAGTCTACGGCCGCTACGCGGCCTTGTCTTCATCAGGGCCATAGCGGCTCCCGAACCAGCGCTTCCCAATGTGCTACGGGACTGAACTGACGTCGAACGCGGTGCTCGTCTGGTCGGGAGATGTCGGCGTCGAGTGGCACTACATCGCGCCTGGCAAGCCGACGCAGAATGGCTTTGTCGAGAGCTTCAACGGTCGCATGCGCGACGAGCTGCTCAACGAGACGCTGTTCTTCACCATCGGTCAGGCCCGCTCGATCCTGTCGCGCTGGGTCGACGACTACAACACCGAGCGGCCGCACTCGTCGCTCGGCTACGCTACTCCGGCAGCCTTCGCTGCCGGGCTCGAACAGCAACGGGCGGGGTTAACCCCGCCCGTTGCTTCACCTGCGCTCATGCGCGAAAACCACGGTCGGTCTCTGGTTGCCGCTGGATGAAAGACCGGGGTCACGTCAGCGCTGGTATTTGGCGATGAGCTTCGGGTCGAACGTCCCCGCCCGGTCGCGTGGCACGTCCAGCGTCACCTTCGATGTGCCCGTCAGCATCGTCTTTCTCGATGACCCGTTGCGCCGGTTGATGGTGCCTGCGGCGCCTTCGCTTTCCAGATGATCGTCGAGCTCAGCCGACAGCATCCGCTCCGACAACGCCTTCTTCAGCTCGTCGAGCAGACCGTCCTTTGCAAACAGCTCCTGCGGGTCACGACCAGCCAGAAGCTGGTCCAAAACGTCCTTGTCGATTGCCATATCGATGGTCCCTTCCATTCCATCCTATGGCCTCCCGCACAAAATTCCTGACAGTCCCTCGCACATGCGCGACCTTCACGCGCATCGGCTTGCCCGAGATCTCCACGTCCTCATGGCTCCAGTCGAACTGGTAGGCCTCGCCCGGTCGGAACAGCAGCGGGATGAACGCCGGCGCATCCATCACATCGCGACGTCGCGCCTGCCGCCAGCGGGCCGCATAACGGCGAACCGCGTCGTACGAGCCATCGAACCCCTCGCGTAGCAGCAGGTCGTGGATGCGCGTGAGGCGCAGCTTCTCGCGCCGCGGCCGTGCCTCATCTTCCTCCAGCAACGCATCCAGTCGCGCCTGAAACGGACCCAGCTTCGGCAGCGGCTGCACCTCTCGCCGATAACCCATGTCCGCTTCCGGCGCCCGGATCGCCTTGCGCACCACCTTGCGCGACAGGTGCAGGTCCCGCGCTATCGCCTTGATGGCCTTCCCCGACGCGTGCTCGCGCCGGATCCTCAACACCGTCTCCAATACCAGCATCCCGCTCTCGCCGCCTGACACACCGCCAAGCGAACAGCCTAGACCACCGGGATGAGGGGTCCCTTTTCGACGCCGATCACCCCGCTACCGGGGTCCCTTTTCCACGCCGATCCACAGCTCTGGGCAATGCCTTCCTTGCGGCATAGCTCGGCGATGCTGTCTTCCCCGCGCAGGCCATCCAGCACGATGCGGATCTTGTCCTCGGCCGAAAAGTGGCGCCGGGTCTGTCGGCGGATGTCCTTCACTATCCGCTCTGCTGGGGCCTTGGCGGGCGATTTTACATCGCAGGATCTGGGCTTCATCTTCGTTCCTTCGTCACTACGACGAAGCCCAGATCCTCCTTAAATCACAACCTCAAATCTGTGCCATTGGTGCTGACGGCGGACAGTCGTCTCCAATCGAAACCGCAACCGTCCGGAGCGCGCTTCGTTCCGCGCGCGCGGCCGACAACCTCGACGGCGCTGATCGAGATCAGCGCGTTTGCCGCCGGTCGCAAATAGCCTATGTTCGTGGGTGCGCCGCCAGCGTGGCGACACGGCCGGTGCCTAGGACCAATCCAGCCACAGCCGATCAGGACGGGGAGGACGAGGTGGGTATTCTCGACAAGGTCAGGAGGCTGGGGCCCGGGCTCGTGACGGGCGCAGCCGACGACGACCCCAGCGGCATCGCCACCTATTCGCAGGCCGGCGCCCAGTTCGGCACCGGTCTCATGTGGACCATGACCCTGTGCTATCCCCTCATGGTCGCCGTCCAGCTTGCAAGCGCCTGGGTCGGACGGGTCACTGGACATGGCCTCGGCAACAGCCTCCGTAAGGTCATGCCGCGCTGGCTCGTCATCGCCCTGATCGGACTGCTGTTCGTCGCCAACACGATCAACGTCGGCGCCGATCTGGCCGCAATGGGCGAGGCCTCGGCGCTCGTGATCGGAGACGGACCACACGCCTTCACCGTGTTCTTCGCCGTCCTCTCGCTGCTTCTTCAGCTCTTCGTGCCCTACCACCGCTACGTGAACGTCCTGAAATGGCTGACGCTCGTGCTGTTCGCCTACATCGCGCTGATCTTCATAGTGAAGGTCGACTGGCAGGCGGCGGCGGCCGGCCTGACCATCCCGTCGATCGCAGGAGCCGGCGCCGTGACCACGGTCGTGGCGATCTTCGGGACGACGATCAGCCCCTACCTCTTCTTCTGGCAGGCCGCGCAGGAGGTCGAGGATCTCGACCAGATCGAGGAGCGGAAGCCTCTCAGGGAGAAACGCTCCCAAGCTCCCGACGCGCTGAGCCGGATCCGATGGGACACGTTCGCCGGCATGGCGGTGTCCAACATCGTCGCGCTGGCGATCATGCTCGGCACGGCGACGACCCTCCACGCGGCCGGCAAGACCGACATCCAGAGCGCGGCCGATGCAGCACAGGCGTTGAAACCGGTGGCGGGAAGCCTCGCCTCCGTGATCTTCAGCCTCGGCATCATCGGCACCGGGCTGCTGGCGGTGCCGGTTCTTGCGGGATCCTCCGCCTACGGGGTGTGCGAGATCGGTGGATGGACGGCGAGCCTCGAACACGAGCCGATGAGGGCTAAGGCCTTCTACGCCGTCATCACGCTCGGCATGGTTCTGGGGCTCGCCATCGACTGGTCTCCGATCAGCCCGATGAAGGCGCTGTTCTGGAGCGCCGTCATCAACGGCATCGCGGCAGTGCCGGTGCTGATCGGACTGATGATCGTGGTGTCGAAGCGCAGCATCATGGGCGAGTTCGTCGCATCGGCCCCGCTCAAGATCTTCGGATGGCTCGCGACGGCGGTGATGGGCGCGGCCGCAATCGCGATGTTCGCCGTCCCGAGCTAGACGGGGGCGTCACATAAAAAGGGCACAGATATACGCTAAGCCTTTTGGGGCACGGTAGCGCCGATCTTTTGGCGCAGCGGCCGTAGCGTGCCGGTCGTTAAGTCATGATCCGTCCAAAGGTAATCGCCGGTCAGATTGATGTGTTGCCAGCCCAGCGGTGACAGATGTTGGAGAAATTCGGCCGGGATTTCCTTTCCTTGCTGCTCCATATGGCGAAGCACCGCCTCGAGGTAGGTCGTGTTCCAGAGGACAATGGCTCCAGCCACCAGATTGAGCGCGGACGCTCGGTGTCCTTGAGCCTGTAGCTCATGGTCGCGTATCCGGCCGGTGCGGTGAAAGAAGATCGCGCGCTTGAGGGCGTTCTGCGCCTCGCCCTTGTTCGGTTCGCGCGTAGCACGGCGCCGTTCTTCCGGCTTTTCGATCCAGTCTAGGGTGAAAAGCGTCCGTTCAACCCGGCCTATCTCGCGTAGCGCCAGCGCCAGGCCGTTGGCGCGCGGATATGAACCAAGGCGCTCGAGCATGGCGGAGGCACTCGTGACTCCGGTCCGGATAGATGTTGCGAGGCGGACGATGTCTTCCCAGTGGCTAGCGATGAGCTGTTCATCAATGGCTTGCGCGGCCATCGGGGCTATGGTCGGCCCTGGCCGCGCATCGCGGAACAAGTGGAGGCGCCGGGCGGCGATATTGGGAATTCGCGGTGCGAACTGGAACCCCAGCAAATGGCAGAGCGCGAAAACATGGTCGGAAATGCCGCCGCCATCGGTATGGTGGCGTTCAATCGCAAGTTCGGCACCATGATGCAGCAGGCCGTCAAGGACGTGGGCTGCCTCGCTCGCACCGGCGGAAATAACCTTGGCATCAAACGGCGCATAGCGATCCGAGACGTGAGTATAGAAGGATACCGAAGGTTCACTGCCCTTGTGGGGATTGACAGAACCGGTCGCCTGCGCGCGGCGATCAAGTGGAAAGTTCTGGCCATCGGAACTCGACACATTTTCATCGCCGAACACATTTGACAGCGTCATGCGATGCTGAGCATCGGCCAACATCGCCAAGGCGGCGCCGTAGCTGTCTTCGCGTAAATGCCATGCCGCAAGCCAACCGAGTTGGCGCTGGCTCACCAAATCGCAGGCCTCTGCCATGCGGGCGTGGCCGAGATTGGTGGCGTCGGCAAGAACCGCTGTCAGGACAGTGCGGGGATCATCATGTACGCGGCCCGTGGTGAGATGGGTAAAGCATTTCGAGAAGCCGGTCCAACGATCAACCTCCGCCAGCAGGTCAGTAATGCGGATGGCCGGCAAATGGCCATACAAGGGAGAGAGTGCCCTTTCGGCTTCCTCCGGTGTGATGGCTCGAAGTGGCGATATCCGCAGCTTGCCGCCTGAAAAGTGCACATCTTCGAGCGCGTCCGCTTCCACCTTTGCGTCCACCTCGGCCAGCCTTCGGGAAAGGAGCGCCTTGCGCTCCTCGAGCCAGACTGCGGCCGTATCGGCGACCGGGACAGGCAATGGACCAGCGGCCCTCATAGCAGTGAACACCGGGGTGGAGATAAGTTGCTGCTCCACGGCTCTGTATCGCCGGCTGCCTTCGACCCACACGTCACCCGCTCGCAAGCGGTCCCGCAACTCGGCGAGGACACAGAACTCGAAAATACGGCGATCAAGACCGGCTCGGCCAATCCGTCGCCGCCATGCCGGTCGGACGAAACCAAGCGCGGCATCTGCTGGTAGCTTGCGCAGGCGGCCACTTCCGAGATCGCGCATTGTCGCGATGGCTCGAGCAAGACCCACACAGGCAGGCACCGCACCGAAGGTGAAGCTTGCGACGAAGGCCGGACCGATCTGTCGCAGGATCGGCAGGTTCGATCGCGCGAGTTCGACGGGATCGAGCGGATCGGGACGGACAAGTCGCTTGGCTTCCTCGATCTCGGAACCGAGATCGTCCCATCCGATAACCTCTTCAATGGCGCTGAGAGGATCTGCACCGCTGTCCCTTGCATCAATGATCGCAGTTCCGAGACGGGCCAGCAGACGAATTTTGCCATTGATGGTGCGTTTGTCGCGCTTCAGCGCAGCCTCTTCCCGGGGCTCGGCACGCCGGAACATCTGTGCGATCAAACGTTCGAACATCATCACGGCATCGTCAGTCAGGGCGATCTGCATTTCGGCAACGGTGGCAGCCAGAATGGCCCGGCGACGGATCGGGTTCAGGACGGATAGATGTTGCTCAGTGAGCCGCACGCCCTCCTGATTAAGGCGCCGCAGTCGTTCTGGATGGACTGGGGCTACAACTTCAGGCTCCAAGCCGACTGCCCGCAATGTGGACAATCGCTCGAGAATTTCCGCGAAGGCACGTCGTCCCGGTCTACCGGGTGGTTGGCGGATCCAGGCAAGAATGCTGATGCGGCCTGCATTGTGCTGCAGCAGCAGCGAGTCCAGCAGGCCGCATTGCACTGAAGTCAGACTTCCCGTCAGCATTGTCCGTCGTCAGAACATTCGGCACAACTCGCGGCGTATATTAGCGGAGTGCGGACCTCGTCAGGGGGTTGATGTTAGGCGGCGAACTTGCGGTGCTGCACCCTATCAAGTTCTCGCGGCGTGAAAGGGCGCAACAGATGTTCGACGTCTTCTTCTGTCTGACCCATCAGCATAACAAGTGGCTGGTCGCGCTCGCGGCCCTGGTCTGCATCGCGGCGACCGGCAGCGTCGTATTCCTGCTGCGCCATCTCGGCGCCGCGCCGGCGCGCGAGCGGTCCCGCTGGCTGCTCGGCGCGGCCTTTGCGTCGGGCACGGGGATCTGGGCGACCCACTTCATCGCGATGCTCGGCTACGATCCAGGCATTGTGGTCGGCTACCTGCCGGGACGCACCCTGGCGTCTCTGGCCATCGCCATCGTTGTGACCTGGGCCGGGTTGCGGACGTGCGTCCTCAGGCAGGACCGCATCGGCTATGTCGTTGGCGCGGCGATGGTCGGCTCGGGTATCTCGGCCATGCACTATCTGGGCATGAGCGCCGTCCTGTTTCCGGGCACCTTCCGCTTCTCGTCCGTCCTGATCGTCGCCTCGGTCGTCCTCGCAGTGCTGCCGGTCGCCCCGGCGCTGTACCTCTCCATTGCTCGCCGCGGCATGGGGACGGGAACTGCCGCTGCCGCTCTGCTGACGCTGGCGATCCTGTTGCTGCACTTCACCGGCATGGCCGCGATCAGCGCCGTGATCCCTGGATCCGCAGCTGGCACGGGCGGGATCGTGCTGTCGCCCGACCTGATGGCTCCGCTCATCGCTGTTGCGGCGCTGGCCGTCCTGGTCGTGACGGTCGGCGCCGCCAAGGCGCGCGCCGTGCTCGCCTTGCGCGCGCGCGGGACAACGGATGCGGGTTGGGCGGCGCTGGTCCGCTCCAGCCTCGTTGCCGAGTTCGACCTCGACGGCACCGTCCGCTGGGCGAACGAAAGCTTCCTCGATACGCTGGGCTACCGGCTGGACGAAATTGCAGGGCTCCCCGATCGCACGCACGACATGGGTGTCAGGGCACCAGGATCGAGCGATCCGGCGTTCTGGGCAAAGCTCGCTGCCGGCGAGCACCAGACCGGTGAGTACCGGCGCGCCGCGAAGGACGGCCGTGTCGTCTGGCTGCAATCGACCTACACCCCGGTGCTCGATGAGAAGGGGCGACCGATCCGGGTTCTGGAGGTCGCAACCGACGTGACGGTGAGCAAGCTGGCGGCTGCCGATTCAGCGGCGAGGCTCGCGGCGCTCGATCGCAGCCAGGCAGTGATCGAGTTCGCAACCGACGGCACTGTCCTTGAGGCCAACGACGTCTTCCTGCGCCTGACGGGCTATGCGCGCGACGAGGTGGTCGGGCGGCATCACCGGATCTTCTGCGACCCCGCTTACGCCGGCACAGCCCACTATGCTGCCTTCTGGGCGAAGCTCGGCCGGGGCGAGTTCGATGTCGGGACCTACCGCCGCGTCGGCAAGGATGGCCGCGAGCTGTGGTTTCGCGCCACCTACAATCCGGTGCTCGACCCGGATGGTTGCCCGGTGAGGATCGTGAAGTTCGCGTCCGACATGACGGAGAGCCGGCAGCGCAACGCCGAGTTCGAAGCGCTCACGCTGGCGATGCGGCGCTCGGCCCTGACGATCGAGCTTGCCCCTGATGGCATCATCCTCGCGACCAGTAACGGCTATCTCAAGGCACTCGGCTATGCACCGGAGGATGTCGCGGGCGAGCATCACCGGATTCTGTGTCCGCCCGACCTCGCCTCGAGTGCCGCTTATGCAGCAGCCTGGGAGACGCTTGGCCGCGGCGAGCACATGACGGGCGTCTTCAAGCGGCGCGACCGTGAGGGCCGCGACCTGTGGTTCCAGGCAACCTACAACCCGGTTCTCGATGCGGACGGCCGGGTCGTGAAGATCGTCGGCTTCGCCACCGACGTAACGGATGCGAAACTGCGCAGCGCCGAGTTCGAGGCGCGCTCAAAGGCGATGGACCGCAGTCAGGCCGTCGTCGAGCTTGGGCTGGACGGAACGATTCTGGAGGCCAACCAGAACTTCCTCGACGCGCTGGGCTATAGCCGGGCCGAGGTCATCGGCCGTCACCATCGCCTCCTATGCGACCCTGACTATGCGCGCTCGCCAGACTATGCCGCGTTCTGGCGCAAGCTTGCCGGCGGTGCCTTCGACGCAGGTCTATACCGCCGGATCGGCAAGGACGGCCGCGACGTGTGGCTGCAGGCGACCTACAATCCGATCCTCGATCCGGACGGACGGCCGCTGAAGATCGTCAAGTTCGCGACCGACATTACCGAGGCGCGTGAGCGCGATGCGGAGTTCGCCGGCCGCGATGCGGCCGTCGATCGCAGCCAGGCCGTGATCGAGTTCGATCTGAACGGGCTGATCCTGTCCGCCAACCGGAACGCGCAGACCATGCTGGGCTACGACAGCGAGGCGCTCGTGGGCCAGCACCACCGCATGTTGTGCGACGCTGCCGAGGCGCGCTCGGCCGTTTACACGAGGCTTTGGGAACGTCTGTCGCGGGGTGAGTTCGATGCGGGGCGATATCGTCGGATCGGGCATGACGGCCGCGAGATTTGGATCCAGGCCTCCTACAACCCGATCCTCGATGCCGACGGCCGACCGAGAAAGGTCGTTAAGATCGCCACCGACATCACGCGCCAGGTGCTGCTGGAGCGGGAAGCCGAGCACCGCCTTGCTGAGAGCGAGGCGATGCAGCGATCGCTCGACCTGCGCCGACAGGCGCTGCAGGACACGGTGGCCGAGCTGGACACGATCGTGACCGCGATTGGCGGCATCGCCGCCCAGACCAACCTGCTCGCGCTCAACGCATCCATCGAGGCGGCGCGGGCGGGCGAGGCAGTCCGGGGCTTCACGGTGGTGGCGTCGGAGGTCAAGAAGCTGGCCAACGACACGCGCGTGGCGACGGAGCGTGCGACGGCCATGATCGGCGCGCGGCGCGCCAGCAATGACGGCTAGTAAGATGATGGCGAGTAGAACGAGATGATGAGGCCCGGTGATAGCAGGCGCTCCCACGAGGCGATCCGCGCCGCTGCCTACGCACTTCGTGACTGCGTCAGGGCTGGACCTCCGCTTACCGACCTCGGCCGGCTACGAATGAACCTGGCCAATACGGTACGGGAGCATCTGCCTACACAGCAGGGCTGGAACAAGGAGGCTCGAGGCTATTTCGCCGATCAGATGCCGACTTACGAGCGGATCATGGAAGAGGATCGCGAGCTTCGACTGCGCTACTCCGACCACATACGGCGTTGGAGCAGCAACGCGATAGCTTCGAACGTTCCAGCCTATGCTGCGTACGTCGCAACACTGGTAGAGCGCCTCGACCGCTACCTGCGGTCGCTTGAGCACGAGCTCTATAAGCCGATGCACCAGGCAGGGATCGAGGCGTGATCGGTGATCAATTGCCCCTGTAGGTGGAGTAGCCGAAGGGGCTGACCACGACCGGCACATGGTAGTGCGCGGCAGGGTTGGTGACGCCGAACACGGGATCGATCTCGGGGAAGAATGGCGCCGCCTTCGCGTCCGGGTAGCCCGCCATGTCGAACTGCAGCTTGTAGGTGTCCGGCGCGAACCGCGACGGCTACCTAACCCGACGCCGATCTCTCGGTCGAGACCCGGCAAACCGGAGTCCTGCATGACGATCTGGCATCTTGCATCACCGCGAGCAGCTATCGAAACCGGCGTTTATCACCTACAGTCCTGCAAGGCAGGGTCGCCGGTCCTGCGAAACCGATGGTGGGGGTGCCGTTGCGACCTGTGTCAGCTGCGATCTGTGTTCCGGTCCGCAACGAGGAGACTGCGTTACCGAAGTTGCTGGAGGCGATCGGGCGACTGGACCTGGGCGACGTCGAGGCTGCCGTGTTCTTCCTCCTCGATAATTGCTCGGATGCGAGCGAGCAGGTGATACGCGAGCATGCTGGTCGCATGGCCCTTCCTTTCACGGTGGCTCAGGGAGACCCGTCCCCTGATGCCAATGCCGGTCGTGCACGCCGGGCCGCCATCGCCCTCGGCCTGCATCATGCGACGAGCACGCCCCACGGTATTCTCCTGACGACCGACGCCGACAGCCAGCCCCGTGCCGATTGGGTCAGGGCGGCACTGCAGGGCCTGGCCTCGGCCGACCTTGTCGCCGGGCGAATCGTCCGGATCGCAGCGGAGCGGGATCCGGTGCAGGGGAGGGTCGAGCGCTACCTCGATCGGCTTCACGCCTACCGACGATCGGTCGACCCCGTTCCGTGGGACAGTCCGACCGGCTCCCACTGCTCAGGAGGCGCCAACATGGCCTTCCGACCCGGAGCCTATCAGGCGCTGGGCGGCTTCCAGCCGGTGCCATGCGGCGAGGACGCCGCCCTGCTCGACGATGCCGGGCGCGCCGGCTTTCGCGTGCGCCGCGATCCCGGCATGGTGGTTGCGACCTCCTCACGGCGGCTCGGCCGGGCACCGGGAGGCATGGCCGCTGCGCTCAGCGCCATCGACCATCATGGGGCACCCTCGATGCCGCATCCGCGAGGGGCGGCATGGCAATACCGGCAGCAGGCGGAGGCGCGCCGCATCTGGGCTGGGCTCCCCGATTTCTTTGTCGCAGCCCGCTTCGGCGACCGTATCGGATTGACCGGTGACCATGTGATCGGTGTCGCGCGCGACTGTCCCAATGCCGAGGCGTTCGCGATGCGTGTCGTGCCGGCACTGCCCGATATACCCGATGTCACCCTCGCTGAGGCCGAGCATGCCCTGGCAACGCTCGAGAACCAGCTTTGCGAGCAGGCGGCATGACGACGGTCGAGGCTCTGCGCCATGCGATCGTCGCGGCGGGGTGGGCGACCGACCCCGTCGGCGATCCGGCGACTCCCGAGGCATATCTGGAACTGCTCCGCCCTCTTTACGCCGCGGGACGCCGGGATCTCCCCGTCGGTCGCCTGCTGGAGGGGCATGTCGATGCGGTGCAGATCGTATTTCGATACGGCACGTCGTCCCAGGTCGCTGCGTTGCGGGCGCGGATCGCTGCGGGAGCGACGTTGGGTGTGTGGAATGCGGGCCTGCCGGGTGAGCCGCTGGTGCTTACCGGCGGACGGCTGACCGGCGGCAAGGGCTATGCATCGGGGGCGGGGATACTGACTCACGCGCTGGTGACCGCGGATAGCGATCGCGGGCCGCAGCTGCTCCTGCTCGACCTGGATGCCGATCCGCCTGCCATCGATCGGGAGTGGTGGCAGACGATCGGCATGCAGCGGTCGGAGACACATCTGGTACGCTGGTCCCGCGCCGCGATCGGTGAAGATGACCCGATCGGCGAGCCCGGCAGCTACGCGCGGGAGCCGTTCTTCAGCGGAGGCGCGCTGCGCCTCGCCGCGGTTCATGCCGGCGGTATCGCGGGTCTGCTCGATGCAGTGCGTGACCACCTGACCACCCACGAGCGCGCTTCCGATCCGTTCCAGGCATCACGGCTCGCCGACCTGTTCCTGCTTGCCCAGGGTGCAGCGGCGAGCATCCGCGACACGGCGGGCGCCTGGTTCAGCGGGACGGATGCGGAACGCCTCGCCCGGGTGTCCGCTGCGCGGCTATCGATCGCCGGTTTTGCCGAGCGCGCCCTGACGATCGCGCAGGAGGCGGTCGGGCTGCAGGGGTTGTTCCTGTCGCATCCGCTGGCG
The DNA here is from genome assembly GCF_048565505.1 of Sphingomonas sp. TX0543. Taxonomy (NCBI): domain Bacteria; kingdom Pseudomonadati; phylum Pseudomonadota; class Alphaproteobacteria; order Sphingomonadales; family Sphingomonadaceae; genus Sphingomonas; species Sphingomonas sp. TX0543. The sequence continues at coordinate 91,377 of NZ_JBLZUS010000004.1, read as the reverse complement.
GCAAAGATCGCCGATCTCATGGTGTACCTGCGCCAGCCGGCGCCTGACGCGCATCGCCTTCGCGTCGGCCAGGCTGTCGCCGAGCACATCCTCGACCCCATCCTGTGAGGATCGCGCTGCGAAACGTGCGTGTCGCGCTGGTGATCGCCCCGCACCCGGATGACGAGGTCATCGGCGCGGCAGGCCTCATTGCGCGGCTTCGCCGCCATGGAGCTCGGGTCCGGGTTGCGGTCGTGACCGATGGTGCCGCATCTCACCGGGGCAGCCGAAAATGGCCGAGGACGCGACTGGTCGCGGCTCGCCAGCGTGAGAGCCTTCATGCGCTACGTCGTCTCGGCATCGTTGCTGGCGACGTCTCGTTCCTCAATTTGCCCGATGGCCAGTTGCCCTCGATCCCGGGGCGCTGTTATCGCGCGCTGCGCCGCCAGGTCGCACGATGCCGGGATCTCGATCTCATCGTCGGACCGGCCTGCGATGACGACCATCCCGATCACCGCGCCGTAGCCGCGGCCGTAGCCGGATGCCCGGGTGGCGCCGGTCGGCTGACCTACCGCGTGTGGCCGCCTCGCCCGGACAGGTCCGGACCGGCATGGCGCATCGCTGTGCCTGGAGGAGTTCCGGTTAAGCGGTCCCTGATCCGCGTCTACCGGACGCAGCTCGGCGCCGTTTCCGATGACCCAGCAGGCTTCACGATCGCGAGACACGAGCTTGCGGCCTTTGCTCGTCCGGTCGAGCGCTACCGGCCGGGTTCGAAGTGACGAGCCCGATCGATCTTGCCGGGTTCGCCGCCAAGTTCGCCGGCGACGACGATCCCTGGCGCACCTTCACCGCCCGTGACGAGGCGGTGAAGCGTGCCGCGATCCTGCACGCAATAGGTCACCGACCGGTCGGACGGGTGCTGGAGCTGGCCAGCGGCAACGGATCCAACAGTGCCGCGATCGCGAGGATGGCGTTGCGCCTCGATGCGACCGAGGGCACGAGGGAGGGGGTCGACCTGACGGCACGCGCCGTCGCGGCCTGGCCTCGTGCGTGCGCATCGCTGCTCGTGCTCCCCGGTCGTCCGCCACGTCTCGTCTATGACGTGATCGTGATCGCCGAGATCCTGTATTACCTCTCAGCGCGAGAGATGGCCCGGTTTGCGCGTGAGATGGCCGCTCGCCTGCGCCCAGGCGGCATCATCGTGCTCGCGCACCACAGGATCGATTTCTACGATTTCGTCCAGCATGCGGCAGGGATCCACGCCCGGTTCCTCGCAGAGACCGGGCGTTGTTGGACGGTTCGCACCGCGCGCCGCACCGGCCGCTGGGTCGTTACCGCGGCCCGCGCCGATGGTATGACCCGATCCCGTTGAACGCGAGCGAGGCAGCGCGTCCCACGTCCGTGCGATATGAGGCTTGCCGTTAAGTGGAGCGGCAGGACGTCCACCTGCCGCTCCCGCCAGGGTCGTCAGGCCGCCGCGTCGAGATCGACCTTCATTTCCCGAGCCCAGAACCTGAGGTCACGACAGGTCGTGACGAACGCCTTGACGTCCTTGCTCTTGCTTAGGGCTACGAAGCCATCGTCAAGCTCCGGCACCCGAGAAGCGTCGAACAACGTGGCGGCTGCATCGGTGTAGCCGATGAACTTGCAGTGGCCGAACGCGTCCGCCACGAAGTCCTTGGAGGCCGCATCCTTGGCGAGCATCGCAGCCCCCTCCTCGGACGGGAGCACCGCGACGGCATCGAACAGGACCGAAGGTCCGCCGTCGATCTTCTGCTTGGCCGCGACCTTGGTGCCGTCGTCGAGCGTGACCCCGCCGATCTTCGGCGCGACCACCTCCCAGACCGCGCCTTCGGCTTCCAGCGCCTTGGTCAGCGCATTGAACAGCTCGGCGCTCGACCCATCGGTCAGCAGCAGGCCCATCTTTCGCCCGGCGAAATTCGCCGGGCCGTTGGCGACGATCGAGAGCGCCGACGATGTCGGCAGGTCTAGCGTCGGCTTGGCCGCCTTGGCGGCGTCCGGCAGGTCGAGGCCGAGCCCGTTCGCAACGGTAGCGGCGAGATCCTCGTCGATGTTGCGCAGGTGGCTGACCGCCCGGGCCCGGATGTCGACACGATCTACCTTCGACAGCTCGAACACCAGCGCGTCGCCGATGTGCTTCTGCTCGATCGGCTGCTGGCTGAGATAGAACTGCCGCGCCTGGCTGTAATGATCGGCAAAGGTTTCGGACCGAATCCGCTGCTTGGTCCCCTGAACCTCAGCGGGGAAGCTGGTGAAGCCGATCTCCGGGTTCTCGCGCGGACCGCCTTCCGCGCCCCAGCTGTTCGGCTCATAGTTCACGCGCCCCTTCGGATTGCGCATCGCCATGTGGCCGTCCTGCTGGAAGTTCATCACCGGACAGCGCGGGGCATTGATCGGCAGGTGGGTGAAGTTCGGGCTGCCGAGCCGCTTCAGCTGGGTATCGAGATAGGAGAAGTTGCGGCCGTGCAGCAGCGGGTCGTCACTGAAGTCGATGCCCGGCACGATGTTCTGCGTGCAATAAGCGACCTGCTCGGTTTCGGCGAAGAAGTTGTCGACGTTGCGATTGAGCGTGAGCGTACCGACGATGCGGACCGGCACGTCCTCCTCGGGGATCAGCTTGGTCGAGTCGAGATGGTCGAAGGGAAGCTTGTCGGCGGTTTCCTGATCGAACAGCTGGACGCCGAGATCCCATTGCGGGAAGTCACCGCACTCGATCGCCTCCCAAAGATCGCGGCGATGATAGTCGGGATCGGCGCCGCTGATCTTGACCGCCTCATTCCACAGCACCGACTGGAGCCCCTGGCGCGGCTTCCAGTGGAACTTGACGAAGGTCGACCTGCCTTCCGCGTTCACCAGGCGGAAGCTATGGACGCCGAAGCCCTCCATCGTCCGGAAGGAGCGGGGGATCGTGCGATCGGACATGATCCACATGATCATGTGCCAGGCTTCCGGGGTGAGGCTGGCGAAATCCCAGAAATTGTCGTGTGCGGTTTGCGCCTGGGGGAACGCCCGGTCGGGCTCCTGCTTGGCCGCATGGACCAGATCGGGGAACTTGATGGCATCCTGGATGAAGAACACCGGGATGTTGTTGCCGACGATGTCCCAGTTGCCCTGCTTCGTGTACATCTTGACGGCGAAGCCGCGCACGTCGCGCGCCAGATCGCGCGAGCCCTTGTTGCCCGCTACCGTTGAGAAGCGGACGAACACCTCCGTCTGCTGCCCGACCGTGCTCAGCACGTCGGCGCGGGTGTAGTCGGCCAGACTGTCGGTCAGTTCGAACACGCCGTGCGCGCCATAGCCGCGTGCGTGGACGACGCGCTCCGGGATGCGCTCGTGATCGAAATGGAAGATCTTTTCGCGGAGGATGAAGTCTTCGAGCAGCGTGGGGCCCCGCAGACCCGCCTTGAGACTGTTCTGGGCATCCGCGATCGGGATGCCCTGCTGCGTGGTCATGGTAAGTGCCGCGTCCGAGGTCGTCTGGCGGGTTTCGCCGCCATGGCCCTGCTGCTCGGCATAGTTCGTCGGCTGGTCGGCACCCGCCGGCAGCGGCGGTGCCTTCTTGGCCGTCTCGCCCTTGAGTTTCACCGCGTCGCTTTTGATGCTCTTGCGTGCCATGGACGTAATCCTCCGATCACGCCCTTAATGCCACCAGCGCCACGGCGGTGCGAGGCATAAATCTTTGTAGCGACTGGGAACCGACCCGGAGGAGCGAAAATCAAGTTCTGTCAGTCGAGCATGGTTGCCGGTTCGGACGACAGGCGCGGGCTCGGCAACGTAAGTGCTCATGGCTGCGCAGAACCCGACTGCGGCTTCCTTGGTCTTGGATCACAGCCAGGGAAAGCCGATATGAACCGGTTGAGGATGTCGTAATGCCTTGCCGTTAGCCGAGCATGATGTAGTCCCAGGTCGTACAGGTTTTCGACTGCGTCCGGCACGACCACGATCCGTAGTTGGTGCTGCTCGCGGGCCTGGTTTGCCTCTGCGGTATCTATGCGTCCTTTGCCCTGGCCGACCATGCCGTACGCTCAGGGCGGAAGACGCGCAGCCTGTGAGAACCTGTCACCATCGTGTCGGCCGGCTGCACGGCCTGGGCGACCCACTTCATTATCTTGCTGGCTTTCAAGCCGGGCATGCCGTCTGCGTTCAACCCGCTGGCCGTACGGCCGTTTTACGGCCGCTCGTTGATGTAAACGAATCAAATGGACAGGGACCCATGCCGCGGCTCAAGGCGTTGAGCGTCATAGACATGGCCCTGACGACAGGGACATCCACTCAGATGAGGAAACGACATGCGCGCACTATGCTGGCACGGTAAAGGCGATGTCCGCGTCGACACCGTTGCGGATCCCGAGATCAAGCACCCGCGCGATGCGATCATCAAAGTAACCGCCTGCGCGATCTGCGGGTCGGACCTTCACCTGCTGGATGGCTACCAGCCCACCATGGAGGCCGGCGACATCCTCGGCCACGAGAACATGGGCGAGGTCGTGGCGCTCGGGTCCGAGGTCACCAACCTCAAGATCGGGGACCGGGTGGTGGTGCCGTTCACGATCAGCTGCGGCGATTGCTGGTTCTGCAAAAAGGGTCTGTTTGCGGCCTGTGATCAAACCAATCCGAACGCCGAGATGGCCGCCAAGGCGATGGGCCATTCGCCCGCCGGGCTGTTCGGCTTCAGCCACATGCTGGGCGGCTACTGCGGCGGCCAGGCGGAGTATCTTCGCGTGCCGATGGCGGATGTCGGTCCGATCAAGATTCCCGACAACGTTACCGATGAGCAGGCCCTCTTCCTATCGGATATCTTCCCGACCGGCTACATGGCCGCCGAGAATGCGCAAATCGAGCATGGCGACACCGTCGCGATCTGGGGCTGCGGTCCGGTCGGCCAGTTCGCCATCCGCTCCGCGCTGATGATGGGCGCCGGCCGCGTGATCGCGATCGACGAGGTGCCCGAGCGACTCGCCATGGCGGAGGCCGGTGGCGCTGAGACGATTAACTTCGCCGAAACCGATGTCTATGACGAGCTGCAGGCGCGAACCAAGGGCCGGGGCCCCGACAGCTGCATCGATGCTGTCGGCTGCGAGGCGGCCGCGCACGGGGCGGCGGACGCGGTCATGGACAAGGTGAAGGCAAGCATGATGCTCGCCACTGATCGCGTCCACGTCCTGCGGCAGGCGATCATAAGCTGCCGCAAGGGCGGCACGGTGTCCGTGCCCGGCGTCTACGTCGGGATGGGTGACAAGCTTCCGATCGGTGCAGCGATGAACAAGGGGCTGACGATCAAGCTTGGGCAGACCCACGTGCAACGTTTCACCAAGCCGCTACTGGATAAGATCGTCGCGGGCGAGATCGATCCCAGCTTCGTGATTACGCATCCGGCCAGTCTTGAGGACGCGCCCGAGATGTACGCCAAGTTCCGTGACAAGCAGGAAGGTGTAATCAAGGTTGTCATGCGGCCGCACGGCTGATTAGCGGAACAACCGGGAACAGGACGCTTATCGACGCCGATCGCCACCGCCGCTGTGCATTATGTTCAGCGGCGGTGTCGATCAGCTTGCGCCAAGTATGTCGGCAGATCTAGGTGTCAGTCAGGCTGCAACGGATGTTTCTTGCGGAGAGGCAACGAGCCATAGCCGCAGCGCTTCTTCCTCCATCGGACGGGCAAAATAGTAACCCTGCGCCTCCTCACATTCCAACTCGGCCAGGATCGCCGCTGACGTGACCCCGGTCTTTCATCCAGCGGCAACCAGAGACCGACGGGTGTTGTCGCGCATGAGCGCAGGTGAAGCAACGGGCGGGGTTAACCCCGCCCGTTGCTGTTCGAGCCCGGCAGCGAAGGCTGCCGGAGTAGCGTAGCCGAGCGACGAGTGCGGCCGCTCGGTGTTGTAGTCGTCGACCCAGCGCGACAGGATCGAGCGGGCCTGACCGATGGTGAAGAACAGCGTCTCGTTGAGCAGCTCGTCGCGCATGCGACCGTTGAAGCTCTCGACAAAGCCATTCTGCGTCGGCTTGCCAGGCGCGATGTAGTGCCACTCGACGCCGACATCTCCCGACCAGACGAGCACCGCGTTCGACGTCAGTTCAGTCCCGTAGCACATTGGGAAGCGCTGGTTCGGGAGCCGCTATGGCCCTGATGAAGACAAGGCCGCGTAGCGGCCGTAGACTTCATCAGGGCAAGCCATGGCCGGTCAGCAGGTATCTAAAGTGAGGTTGTCGAGACAACACTTTGGAGGCCGACCGACCATGACCAAGCTCACCTCTACGCCTGCCGGCGCCGTGCTGGTAGCCATCGACATGTCCAAGAGCCGACAGGAGGTTCTCATCGAGCGACCGGAAGGCGGCCGGCGCCGGCGGATGACCGTCATGGCGACCAGGCAGGACTATGACGGCTTTGCCGAGCAACTCGCTGCCATCGGGCGCCCTATCATCGTCGGGTTCGAGGCGACGGGTAATTACCATCGTACGCTGGCGCACCGGCTGCTGACGGCAGGGTTCGAGCTGCGCCTCATCTCGTCGGTCGCGCTCGCCAGAACGCGCGAGGCGCTGCACAACGGCTGGGACAAGAACGACTCCAAGGACGCGCAGGTCATCCTGCACATGCTGCGGATCGGTGCGACGCAGCGCTACGTCGACCCGCTGGTGGCCGGAATCAACGACCTGCAGGAGCTCTCGAAGACTCACGAGACGATCTCAAGGATGAAGACGCAGACCTGGCATCGGATCCTGACCCACTACCTGCCGCTGTACTTCCCCGAGATCGCCCGCTTCGCAGGCAACAGCCGGTCCGACTGGTTCCTGGCGCTCATCGAGCGGTTTCCGACGCCGGCCACCATCACGGCGCTGGACCGCGAGGCGTTCTCGGCCGCGGCATGGCCGCTCATCGGCCGCAAGGTCTCCAAGGCACGCCTCATCAACGACATCTACGAGACGGCGTCCGCCTCGACGGCACTGCCGGTGCCGGAGAGCTCAGCCGCCATCACCATGTTCCGCATGGTCATCGCGCAGGGCCGCAGCCTCATCCACCAGCGAGACGAGATCGAGCGGCTGGCCCATGCGCGGCTCGCCGATGACGTCGATTACCAGCTGCTGCGCAACATTCCGGGCATCGGTCCGATCAACGCGCTGACCATCCTGGCCGAGGCCGGTGATCTGCGGCGCTTCAACCATCATCGTCAGTTCCTGAAGTTCTGCGGTCTCGATCTCGCAACGTGTCAGTCAGGCACGTTCCGTGGCCGCACGAAGCTGTCCAAGTACGGCAATGCGCGCCTGCGCCGGACCTTCTGGATGGCTGCCCAGGTCGCCGCGCGTCAGCGCGACAACAGCTTCCGCGACAAGCTCGGACGATATGTCGCCGGGCACGCGGACGATGCCGACCGTCGCCGCAAGGCGATGACGGCGCTCACCGCCAAGATGGCGCGCGTGGCTCACGCCGTCATCAAGACGGGGACAGAGTACCGGCCGTTCCTCGAACGGTCGGATGCCAGGTGGAAGGACCCCTCTCTGCAAGTGCCGTGAGGGCGCTCGTCGAGCGACCCTGTAGATAATGTTCGGGCCTTCCACCTGGGTGCGTATCTCGTTTTAAGGATGGTGAGGACCACGGCCGCCTCGGCGCTGCTGGATCCTGTGTTTGCTATGGCAGGGAGCGATCCCGTTGACGGTGGGAGCCATCTGGCTCAGATTGCATGCCGCGCCGACGGTTGTCGGCGCATGGATATCTGCTGGCCAAAACCCGCCGCTGCTTCCTGACATAGGACGTTGTCGCTGACGATCATCTTCGGCTTGCCGCGCTCGGCGATCAGATCGGCCAGTTCGCGCACGACCCGCCGGCCCGAGATTGACGTGTCCACTACCGCCCGGAGGCATTCGCGCGTGACGTCGTCGACGATGTTGAGCACGCGGAACCGTCGGCCGGTAACGAGCTGGTCGTGCACGAAGTCCAGGCTCCAGCGCTGATTGGGAAGTGCCAGCACCGGCGCGGGCGCCCGCGCGCCGACGGCGCGCTTTCGTCCCTTCCGGCGCCTGACAGTCAGCCCTTCCTCACGATAGAGCCGCTGGGTCTTCTTGCGGTTGATCGTGATGCCGTCCCGGCGAAGCAGGATGTGCAGACGCCGATAGCCGAACCGCCGACGCTGCTGCGCCAGCTCACGCAAACGCGACCGCAGGTCGCCATCATCTGCCCGGCACGAGCGATACCGCATGCTCGTGCGGTCTGCACCAACAACCATGCACGCCCGCCGCTCGCTCATCCCTAACGTCGCCTGGAGATGCGCGACCGCTTGCCGCTTCGCGGCGGGCGTCACCACTTTTTTGATAGCAGGTCTTTCAACCCCGCGTTGTCGAGCATCGTGTCCGCCAATAGCCGTTTGAGCCGGGCGTTCTCCTCTTCGAGCGACCGCAGGCGCTTGGCGTCAGACACCTCCAGGCCGCCGAACTTCGCCTTCCACGCATAGTAGGTCGCGCTCGACATCCCGTACTTGCGGCACAGCTCCGTCACCACCGCCCCCGCCTCGGCCTCCTTCAGGATGCCGATGATCTGCTCTTCCGAAAACTGCTTCCGCTTCATTCCGTCCGTCCCTTCGAGGGGCCGGTCTCTAGTTCCAGATGGATGAAGAAACGGGGGTCACGTCAGATCAGCCATCCACGTCGACACCAAACGTGGCCGACAACTTTCGATGCGATCGTCGGCCTGCTAGAGGCTGAATGTCAGGATCGGTAGACAGAACAGGTAACAATATGATCCCCTTCGAACGGCTTCTGGTCGCGGCAGCGATACTGGTTCTGGCATCTTGTGAGCGAACCTCGGTTCAGGATCAACACGACGTGACCAGCGCTCAGCACACGGCTGAGGCGTCCGCCAGGGGCGAACGGCACGCAGAGCCGGACGTCGCCTGGGCATCGCTTGACCCGAAGGTTGGTCAATATCTGTAGCCGCTCGCAATCGGATGGGCTCCTGCTCGCAAACAGATCACCTTTCTGCTCGGATTAGCTGACACTGAGCACGCGCGACTGCTCACGTTTCCTGATAATGTGCTCGCCATCTTCTGCGGCTGCTCGCAATCAGTGCGCCGCGCTCACGCTTGGCGCCACTGACGGGAATGGTCAGAATCTGATCCCCTCGACTAACCGAGTTGCGGCCTGGCAGCCCGCAGGCGTGGCGCACCAAGCCCTGACTTCAAGGCCGGGGCTCCGGACGCGACGGCGTTGCGCCTCTGCATTGAGGGGGACGATAGCGGCGTAGAGGAGATCGGGCTCTTTCTGTCCGGCACTTGCTGGCCTGAACTTCCGGAGAGTTACGTCATCGATGTTGAGGGTCGAGGGCGCAGTTGTGGAGAGAGACCGGCGGGCCAGGCCGTTCCCGAACGAAATCTCCACCCGATAACCGTTCCCCTCGACCATGCGGCCGTCCACATCTCCTTCGAGCTTGGTCACCTGAGCATCCTGCACGTCGAACGTGCAGCAGCCAGCAATCAGCAGGCGGTCGCCGGCTACATTGCGGGGGTGGACCGAATGCTCGGTTCCGACCGGGCCGGAAAGCTCGGTGGACCGCGGCTCCTTATCGGAGCCGCGGTCGCACTCTGCCAAGGCGATGCAGGCCAAAAGCCATCCCGCCCCGATCGAGGCCTTGCCTCGATTAGCCATAGAACCCGACCAGCAGCGCCCGCTCGTCAGAGCATAGGCTTCGCTTGATCTGCCCAGGGTTGAGATAGGTCGTCATCAAGCATGGCCCTGTCGAACCATCGGTGCGGTGGTCCATCCCTTTCACGTGACCCATCTCATGCGTCATCGCGGACTGCCAGTCGATATGCTGGCCGATATTGCTCGACGTAATCGACGAACCGCAGATTAAATCGGTCGATTGCGCCGTGTCGCCCGTGTCGTAGTAGATGCGGTCGGTGTTCACGTACACGGTCGCATCGATCGCCTGCGCAGGCGCTGGACCGGAATAGCCGTAAATAATGGTCCGCATGATCGCCGACATGCTGGAGCCGTCCTGGATGTTGATGAATTCCGGGTCCTCGGTCGCCGAGTAGTAAGTCGACGTGTAGTTCTGCGTCGTTCCGGTGAGCTGGAACGAGCGCCCCGCGGCGTTGATCGTGTCGACCGCGGCCTTGGTGTTGGCGTCGCAGGCGGCCGGAAGCGCATAGTTGATCTTCACACCCCGCGAACCGTTCGGGAAATAATAGGGTTGCGGGATCGGCCCGGCAAACGCCGGTGCGGCGTTGGCGAAGGCGAGCACGCAGGCGAGCAGCGCAGATTTCCTGGTCATTTTTCCTATTCCTTACTTCGTGGCAGCGGTGAGGGGGTCGAGGGTGGTGGCGGTCGGATATCCGCCGGTCGGAACCAGCGACTGTCCGTTCACCAAAAAGACGGGCACGACTTCGACGACACAGCTGGGGCACCGCGCGCTTCCACCCTGAGGAGCAAGCTCCGTCTCGTAGCGCGAGCGCGACGCGAGCAGGGCAACCGGCGCACCGTTCGCCAACGGATCCTCGTCGCTTGCCGAGAGCCGCCGCCCATCGGGCAGCTTACCGCTCGTCCGCCGAAATTTGAGCGTGTCGCCGACCTTGGCCTTGCCCTTCAACGCCTGGTCGACGACCACCGATACAGAGGACGACGCACCATCGTCGAGCTGCTCGGCTTCGTCGGTTCCCGAGACATGACCGATCACCACGGTGTCGGCGAGCAGCGCTTCCTGCCCAACCGTGGCACCACCCCTGATATGCGCCGCCGCGGCTTGAACGAGTGCGGTGGATGCCTCAGCCGACCGTCGCAGATCGCCCGCGTGAAGCCCATAGATTGAGAGCGTCTGCGCCACATCGACGAGGAAAGGGTCGTTCAACGCCGAACGGGTGGCGTCGTCGGTGACGAACCGTGGCGAGGGTGGCGAGAGCCGGGCCGCTTTCACGATGGCGTTCACCTGTCCGAAGTCGGCCAGGTCGCCCAGCTTGCCCGACCGACGCTGTTGGACGTCGCGTTTGTGGGTAAGGAAGGCTTTCGTGCTTTCCTCTTGTGAGCGTCCGCCCTGATCGCGGCCGAACTGAATAGCGTGACGCACATCCTGCTCATCGAGAACGACGCTGGCACCGCAAGGGAGGTCACTCTCGAATTGGCCGCAAGCGGCTACCAGGTGACGCATCGCTCGACAGTCGCCGATGGGCTGGACGCGGCGCGAAAAGGGAACGCGGATCTGCTGATCGTCGATCGCCAGCTCCCCGATGGCGAGGGACTCGACCTCATTGCCGACCTCCGAGACGACGGGCGGCGCACGCCGGCGCTGGTGCTGAGCGCGCTCGGCAGCCTGGATGACCGCGTTCGCGGCCTCCGCGCCGGCGGTGACGATTACCTGCCCAAGCCGTTCGCGCTGGTGGAGCTGGTCGCGCGGGTCGAGGCGCTCTTGCGGCGACCCGACGAGACCCGCGAGACCCGGCTGATCATCGGTCCGCTCGACCTAGACCTGCTCGCCGGCTCCGCATCGCGCGCTGGCCGCGCACTCGAGCTGCTGCCGCGCGAGCTGAAGCTGCTGGAATATCTGGTGCGCCGGCCTGGCCGGATCGTCACCCGCTCGATGTTGCTCCAGGATGTGTGGGGCTACGCCATGAACGAGGACGGTTCCCGCGTCCTTACCGTCAGCAGTGCTGGGCTCGTTCAACTCTGGGACGGCAACGGTCGCGAGCTTCGCCGGATTGATTGGCCCGACCAGCCCTCGGGAGCTAGCGGCTATCCCGATGGGCGAGCGGCGATCGCTGGTAAATTCGGTGTTGTCGTCGTTCATCAGAACCAAGTCTTGGTGATCGACGTCACAAGCGGAGAGACCTTGGCGCAGCGGGTCGTGGACGCAATGATGGTCGACGACCTTCGTAAGGTCGAACGCGACCGGGTTTTTGCGGCCATCAAAGCCCGCGACTGGAGCGGCGGTGCCCGCGAAATTACCCTACCTGGGGGCGAACTGGTTGAGGTTCCCGGCCTCACAGACCTTATGCGACTGGGTCCGAGCTACTGGATGGCGGGAAGCCGCGCCCCATTCACGCTCCACCGCATTGGTGGCGTTCCCGCAACCCGCTCGTCGGAGCGATCGTGTTCGTTAACAGCAGTCTTGGCAAGCCTTTTCGCATCACCGCCTTCAGAGATGGTCCAAGATCTAGAGAGAAGGCGACGATGCAAAATCGGATATCAACGGCTATAGCATTTCTCTATGAAACTCGACGCCAAGGGTAGGCTGATATGATCGTCTTGATGCTCGCTGCGGCCTCCCTGCCATGTGGCAAGGCACCTTCTAATCTAGATGCCAAAGTCTGCTATGGGCAATTGGCCGAGCAGACCGATCGCCAAATGGCTGCTCAATGGAAGATCACACTCAAAAAGCTGCGGGCCGAAGATGTTGATAACAGACGTGAGCGTTTGAACAAGCCCAGCATGGCAGATGGCTTGCTTGACTCTCAACGCGCATGGCTTCAATATCGAAAGGCTCAATGCAATATGATTAGCGATCAGGCTGCCGGAGGCACTGGTTATTCAGAATTAGGTGCAAGATGCGAGATTGCATTTAACCTTCAAAGAACCGCCGAACTCAAGCGACGCGCTGATGGGTTCTTGAAACCATCCTTTGAATAGTAGCGCGGAGCGTCACGCAGGCACAGACGGCGGTGGCGCGAAACACGCAACTATTCGTGGTCAGCGGCCCTCCAAGGCGAGGTCAATGCCGGGCACAAGGTTCGTTCCGAGGTCGGCAGGCCGCCTCACGATGGGTGTCCGTTGGCTGGCGCTGCCTCAATGTTACAGCCGCGCGGGTCGATGCCGCGACGATCGCTCCGAGGTCAACGCCGGCTCGCGTCCCGGCAAGGACGCCTCCCCGCAGGGAGCTTGGGGACTGAGGCGCGCTAGGCGGCGACCCTCCACTCGAACTCGGTGCCATCGGACCAGATGGCGTGCATCATGACGGCCAGCTTCCGCGCGATACCAACCTGCGCCTTCTTCGGTCCGGTACGTTCCGCCAGTCGAAGGCCCCACGCCCGCAACGGCGTTGGCTTGGTCACGCGGGTGAGAATGACGTTGGCCGCCTCGAACAGGTAGCTGCGTGTCATGCTGTCGCCACTCTTAGTAATCCGGCCGGTCCTGTCCATCTCGCCCGACTGATGCACACGCGGGGTCAGGCCAAGGTAGGCGCCGACATCCTCGGAGCGCTTGAACCGCGACGGGTCTTCTATGTTCGAGTAGTAAGCCAGCGCGGTCAGGTGGCCGATGCCGGGCACGGTCATCAGCCGGCCGACCGTCTCGTTCTCGCGCGCAGCGGCGCGAAGCTGTCGATCATACGACGCGATTTGGTCGACCACCGTCTCAAGCACGGCGAAGATCGGCCTCGCGAACGCGGCATAGGCCGGGTCCAGCTCCATCGCCGCTGCGGCACGGTGCTTGAACGTGCGTCCGGCGGTCTTGGTGATAATGAGGCCGAACCGCTTCACCGCACCCCGCAACGTGTTCTCCAGCGTGCGCCTGGTCGCCAGCAGCATGCGGCGGCCGAGCAGCAGGCTACGGATGGCGTGCGCTGGTGCGCCCCGAACCCAGGCTTCGCGGTACCAGCCGACGCGCATCAGCTCGGCGAGGCCGCGAGCGTCGTTCCGGTCAGTCTTGTTGTTACGGGCGGACAGAGCCTTATGCGCATGGCGGGTCTCAAGGCAGACGACAGGCAATCCCGCCGCTTCCATCGCGCGGAACAGCAGCGCCGCGGTCTGCCCCGTCTCCAGACCGATCCGCTCCGCATCGTCGGCGTGTTCGCGGACGCAGGCGATCAGGTCGTCGGGCCGGCTCTTCACCTTGCCCTCGAACCTAACCTTGCCACCGGCATCCAGCACGCACACGCTCGTCTCCGCCAGGGAGACGTCGAAACCGACATAGCTCGTCATCAGGATGTCCTCCGTCACCAAAGTGGCGGCAGCGCCACGGTGAGGATCATGCGTCCTGCGAGCGCCCGCTGTTACCCCATGTATGCCGCTCGACGAGGATTATTGCGTTTGGCGTGATATTCCGGGCGATGCGATCCACGTGCTGGACGTGACCGGTAGCGTGTGGCGAAGCTTTCCTATCGGCCGAGTTCTCAGCGGGACCGATATCGTCGATGTGGTGCGCTCGGGCGGGACCTTTTACGCGGTGATCTGCAGCCCGCCTTGGCGACGAAGGCGCCCTCGCCATAGCTGCGCGGATGGCGGGCGATCTCCTCGCCGGCGATGCTGATGACGACCTCGTCGACGAACCCCTTCACCAGGACGTCGCGGAAGCCGTAGGCGGTCGGCACCGAATAGTCGTTGGTCCGGTAGCGCACCAGCGCGGTCGACGACACGCGCGCCGACCGCTTCTCGCACGGCTCCAGCGGCACCGCCGGCAAGGCCCGGAAGACCTGCCGGTCGGCGGCAAGCCGCTCGGCGATGGTGTCGGCATGGCGTCCGGCATGCCCGTTCTGTCGGGCCAGGCAGTCCTTCGCCAGGCGCTCGTTCAACTCGTCGAAGCTGGCCGCCACGGGAATGGGCACCATGAACATCGCGCGGGCGTGCTTTACCAGCGCCTCGACCTTCCCCTTGTCGTTGCCCTTGCCGGGCCGGCCAAACCGGTCGGCAAACAGGTAGTGGCTGACCAGCTCGGTGAAGGCCCGCGTGCGCTCGCGCTTGCCGTCGCCGCAGATCCTCGCCACCGCAATCTTCAGATTGTCGTAGAGAATGGACAGCGGCACGCCGCCGAAGAAGGCGAAGGCCGAAACATGGCCGTCCAGGAACGCCTCGGTCGTCTCGCGCGGATAGGCCTTCACGAAACACGCATCGGAATGCGGTAGGTCCATGCAGAAATAATGAACCTTCTGCCGCACGCCGCCGATCTCGGCCCACGCCTCGCCGAAGTCGACCTGGGCATGGCCCGGCGGGTGCGCCAGCGGCACGAACGTCTCCCGGCTGCGGGCCCGACTTAGCCGCACATAGTCCTTCACCACCGTGTAGCCGCCGCCATAGCCATGCTCGTCGCGCAGCCGCTCGAAGATCCGTTTGGCGGTGTGCTGCTGCCTGGCCGGCGACAGGCGGTCCTCGCGCAGCATGGCGTCGATGATCGGCAACAGCGGCCCCAGCTTCGGCTTCTCCGGCGGCTTCGCGCGCCGGTAGCCTGGTGGCAGCGAGGACGCGCACATCTTCGCCACCGTGTCCCGGCTCAGACCGAACACCTTCGCCGCTTCCCGGCGACTATGACCTTCCACGAACACGAAACGCCGAACGGCCGCGTAGCTCTCCAAGGCAAACATCCTCGCCGCCCCAAATGGAGCAGCTTACCACTGGCAGGATTTCTCTCCGCCGCACCGGCACCTATGCCGGCGCTCCCGTGGCCGGGTTTGTCACCGCCCTACACACTGGAGGTTGGTGGATTCTCAACCCAGCTGCTGAACGAACTCGGCTACGGTACCGAGTGGGCCAGCAACGCCGCGGACGCGCTGGCCTTGCTCGCGGCGTCTCTGGACTTCGATGCCGTCTTCTCGGATGTGGTGATGCCTGGCATGGGCGGTGTGGAGTTCGGGAAAGAAGTCCGCCGCCTGTACCCGGGCCTGCCGGTGATCCTCACCTCCGGCTACAGCCATGTGCTGGTTGAGGAAGGACAGCACGGGTTCCCGCTACTGCACAAGCCCTATGCGGTGGAAGACCTGTCGCGCCTGCTCCGCGAAACCCTTTTAGCCAGGTCATAGTCCTGAGCCCCAGCGGACCAGGAAGACCGCGATGCCACTCTGCTCCGGCCAGGAGTTTCGCTGCCGCCAAATTGATCAGCAGCGCTGAGGCGACCCCGTTTCGATCAATCGTCACACTCGCTGCTGGGCGGGTCTGCGAACAGCTTGGCACCGCCACGGATCTTGCCGTAACATTCGCACGACACCGCCGCGAGGCCGTCCCGGTCGACCACCGTCACGCGGCCGCGCTTATACTCGATGATCCCCAGCCGCTGGAGATCGCGCGCGACGATGTTGATCGCGTTGCGCTTGACCCCCAGCATCTCGGCGAGGAACTCCTGAGTGAGGGGGAGCCTGTTCGCTTCCGTCCGATCGTGGGTAGTGAGGATCCAGCGGGCGCAGCGATGGCGGACGTCATGGAGCGAGTTGCACGCGACCGACTGCAGCGTCATCCGCAGCAGCACCTCGCGCCAGCGCACGACCGCCGAGCACAGCTTGACGCTTGTATCGACCATGTCCTCGAAGCGCTCGGCGGTGGTGCGATAGCCCGCGCCCGCGATCTGCACCACGTGGCGCGTGAAGGCGGGGTCGACATAGCCGCTGGCGCTCATGCCGGTCGCACCTTCACGCCCGACCGTGGCGGACTCTGTCGAGCGACCGGCCTCCATGACCGCGACGAGCAAAATCATGCCCGAGGTCGGAAAATAGACATGCGTCATCAGCTGGCCAGGCTCGTACAGGACCTCGCCCTGGTTCAGCGTGACGGGCTCGAGATGCTCGTCGATCTTGACGCGCTCGTCGGCCGGTATGCGATCGAGAAGGTGATTGCTGCTGGAGGAGCATGCCGCCTGATCATCAACAATGGCATCGGCGATCACGATGGCTCCTCATCTGCGACGGGTTGTCGGTCGCTTCCAAACGCATTGCGCGAGATTAAGTCTTAGAGGCGGGAGGTAAAAAACTCAAAGATGTGCCGACGTGATCGGGAACCCTGCGGCGAAGCGCCTGTTTATGCCCGGTAAGATACACAGCAGGTCGACAGTAGATGCAGCGTGCCTCGTGCGGGTCGATCAGTATCGGCCTGCTTTCTCTTTCTCCGATCGTGCTTGGCCTGGCCGGGTGTATAGATCCTTCGCAGCGTATCGCGACATCCTTGATCCGCTATGGCTTGGACGAGAAGCAGGCGCAATGCGTCGGTGATCGATTGGAGGCACGTCTCTCCACCGGCCAACTTCGCCAGCTCGGCCGCGCCGCCCGCGGCTTTCATGACGGAGACCCCTCGCCAGGTCGGCTGACGATCGGCGACCTGGTCCGCGTATCGTCGCGGATCGAGGATGTACGGGTGCCGCTCGAAGTGGCCAGGGCCGCGGCTGGGTGCAATGTCCTTGCCGACGGAGCAGCGCGCCTGTGAGCGCCGACCAACACTTCGGCGAGACCCGCATCCCGCTCGTCGAGGAGACGGTCGCGATCGAGAAGCGCGCGGTCACGACCGGCCGCGTGCAGGTCCGCACCTTTGTCGACGAAGAGCAGGTCCGCGTCGCCGAGGCGCTCAATCGCGAGATCGTCGATGTCGAGAGGGTGCCGATCGGCCGGCAGGTCGAGGTTGCTCCGACCGTGCGCGAGGAAGGCGAATTCCTGATCGTGCCGGTCATCGAGGAGCGGCTGGTGATCGAGAAACGCCTGTTTCTGGTCGAGGAGCTTCGTCTTCGCCGCACCACTGTCACCGTGCCGGTCGAGGCCGACGCGACCCGGCGCGTGATGCGCGCCGAGGTGACCCGCGAGAACATCGCCGAAGGAGAGAATGGATGACAGATCCCGAGCGCGGCCAAGGTGCGCCGCCCCGCCATGTCCATATCGAGAAGACCTCGAAGAAGACCAACTGGTTGCCATGGGCGCTGCTCGGGCTTGGCTTGCTGGCGCTGATCGTTGCGCTCAGCCGCTGCAACGGCGAAAAGGAGAGGGCGGTCGTCACGCCTGCTCCGACCGCATCCCCCGCCGAGGTCGTCGCCACTACACCGGATGCCGATACCTCGACCGTGCTCGCCGGCACCTCGGGCCTTGGCGGCTATCTCGCCGGAACCGAAGCCGCGCCGCGCACCTTCCAGTTCGAGAAGCTGAATTTCGACACTGCGAAAAGCGACATCCGGCCCGTTGATGCGGACGAGGTGAACGCCATCGCCGCGGTGCTCAAGCAATATGGCACGGCGCGTGTCCGGATTGCCGGTTATGCCGACGCCCGTGGCCCTAGCGCCGCCAACCTGGCGCTCGGCAAGGCTCGCGCCGACAGCGTCAAGGCGGCGCTCGTCGCCAAGGGCATCGATGGCGCTCGCATCGAGACAATCTCTGGCGGTGAGAACGACCCCGTCGACACCAACGCGACTGCGTCAGGCCAAGCGGAAAACCGCCGGACCGAACTGGTCGTCATCGCCAGGTAATCACGTTTTAGTTCCCCCGAAGGAGAGTACCCATGTCCCGCACCATCACCGCGCTGTTCGACAGCCGACACGATGCCGAGGCCGCCAAGCAGCGGCTCCAGGATGCGCGCGTCGACGCCGATCATGTCAGGATTCACGACCAGTCGACCGTCGGCGACATGAGCCGTGGATACTCCACGCACCAGGATCCCGGCCTCTGGGGTTCGATCAAGAACGCCTTCCTGCCCGACGAGGATCGCCACACCTATGAGGAAGGGATCCGTCGCGGTGGCTACCTCTTGACCGCCGACGTCGATGAGGACGAGGTGGACGATGCCGTGCGCGCGCTGGAGAACGCCAACAGCGTCGACATCGACGAGCGCGCCGGCCAGTGGCGTTCGCAGGGCTGGGACTATCCGGCTGCCGGCACGGCGAGCGGCGCGCTGCGATCCGGCGACTATGATCGCGACCGGGGCGCGATCGGCGTCGGCGCGGACGAGGAGCGCCTGGAGGTGGTCGAGGAGCAGCTGGTCGTCGGCAAGCGCGAGGTCGATCGCGGCGGCGTCCGGGTCCGCTCCTATGTGACCGAGAAGCCGGTCCATGAGCAGATCCGTCTGCGTGACGAGAGCATCAATGTCGAGCGCCGCCCCGTCGATCGCGCCGTGACGCCCGGAGACGACGCGTTTCGCGAGCGCACGATCGAGATGACCGAAACCGATGAAGAGGCGGTCGTCGCCAAGACGGCCCGCGTCGTCGAGGAGGTTGTGGTCCGCAAGACCAGCGACGAGCGCGTCGAGGACATCAACGAGACGGTGCGCCGCACCGATGTCGATGTCGAGCAGATCGGCGGCGACGACCGGTCCGGCCTGGAGCGGACTGCCGGCCGCGGCGTTGCCGGGGGTGGGCGCTACGATGACGACCGTGAAGCCGGCACCGGGTTCGGCGACAAGGCGGCCGGGCTCGGCAAGGAAGCGCTGGGCAACGTCAAGCAGGGGCTTGGCGACCTGACCGGCAACGAGGGCCTGAAGCGCTCGGGTGAAGCCCAGGAGCGCGCCGGCGAAGCACAGCAGGGCAAGCGCCCCGACTGAGTAAAGGGGGATCGCCGGTACGGTCTTACGGCCGTACCGGCGATTATCCTGACATGACGCGCCAAGGTCCAAGGAGGACGACATGGACGACCTAGAGACTGCAGGCGGCACCGTCGTCGCCGGCACACGCGACTTTGGAAACCAGGCGCTGTTCCTGGCCGAGACATGGGGCCCGCGCATCCTGGCGGCGCTCCTCATCCTCGTGGTCGGGTGGCTCGTGGCGCGGGCCGTCAAATGGGGGGTGGCCAAGCTCGTCAACGCGACCCCGCTCGCGCGCCATGCCAATCGCCCCAACCTGCATGAGCGGCACCCCGAGACCGTCGGCGCCCAGGTCGGCAATGCCGCCTATTGGATCGTGCTGCTCGTCGCCTTGTTCCTGGCGGCGCAGCCGCTCGGCCTTGCCAGCGCGACCGGGCCATTGGGTCAAATGCTGAACGGGTTCGGGCAAGCCGTGCCGCGCATCATCGGCGCCGGGTTGATCCTGTTCATCGGCTACATCGTCGCCAGTGTCGCCAAGAAGGCGGTCGAGGCGGTCATCACCGCCAGTCACGTCGAGCGTCTGTCGAGCACGATCGGCGCTGCCGCGCCCAGCGATCCCACCGCCCTGCCGCGGCTTGCGGGCGGGGTCGTTTTCGCGCTGATCTTCATCCCCGTCGCAATCGCCGCGCTCGACACGCTCAACATCGCCGCCATCTCGCAGCCGGCGACCCAGATGCTGCGCATCATCCTTGATGCGATCCCGCACGTCATTGCCGCCGGCATTATCCTCGCGCTGGCTTATGCGATCGGCAAGTTCGCCTCACAGCTGCTCACGCAGTTCCTGGTGACGACCGGGTTCGATCGCACGATTGGGTCGCTGGGCCTCTTCCCGCAGGGCAGTGCCGTCAGGTCGGAGACGGTCGATCCGGCGAGCGGACGGACCCAGACGATGGTGTCGCCATCGGGGAGCGCGCCGGTCACCCCGTCCAAGATGGTCGGCACCGGCGCGTTCATCGCCATCTTGATCTTCGGCCTGATGGAAGCGTTCCGCCAGCTCGATTTCGCTTATGGTTCGCGGATCATGGCCGAGGTGCTGGCGCTGTTCGGCCAAGTCGTGTTCGGCGCGATCATCATCGCCGCCGCGGTCGCCATTGCGCAAGCGATCGCCAAGGCGATCCGGTCGAGCGGTGGGGCAGGGGCGGAGTTTACCGCCTCGCTGACCAAGATCGCGATCATCGTGCTCGGCACCGCGATCGGGCTGCGGTTCATGGGGCTTGCGGATGACATCATCAACCTCGCCTTCGGCCTGATCCTGGGCGCCATTGCCGTCGCGTTTGCGCTCGCCTTCGGGCTCGGCGGGCGCGAGCCGGCGGGACGCGTCGTGCAGCGCCTGCTCGGCAAGGCCGAGGACGAAGCCAATCGGCCGACGCAACCCAAGCCGCAAGCGCCGCCGGCGACGATGCAGAATCGGGAGACCGGGCTGTGATCCGGCCGGCGCTGTTCGCCGTCGTCGCGGCGCTCGCTCTCGTCGCCGGGTGCGACGGCCCGAAGGAGGATGCCGGCGAGAAGGCGGACGCGAACGCCGGCGTTGTCTCCAGCGAGGATACCATCGCAAAGGGGCCTGCGGAGCGGGTCGGGGAGGCGCAGGACCAGGCCGACGCCAGCAGGAACGCCGCCATCGAGGCGCGCGCCGACGCGGCGGAGGATGATGCCGATGCGGTTCGCGCCGAGGCCGACCGGAAGGCCGACGCGCTGGAGGAGCAAGCACGGCAGGTGCGCGAGCGAGCGGAACAGAAGGCTGACGCCGAGGAAGACCGCGCGGACGCCATTCGCAATCGCTGATCCGCAAACCTTCCGGGGTTCAGGCCCGTCAGAGGTCATGCGTCCCAGCATCGGGGCGGCCCGCGAGCGCGAGCGAACGACCGCCCTGCTTCTTGCAATCATACTACCCCCAAAGGAGACGATCCGATGTCTACACCCGAAAATCTTGAAGACTTGTACACCGACGAGCTGAAGGACCTCTGGTCGGCCAACGATCAGATGCAGCGCTGCCTCAAGAAGATCACGAGCAAGGTCTCCGATCCCGCGCTCAAGGAGATGCTCACCAAGTCGGTCGAGGGTATCGGCAATCACACCGGCGTGCTGAAGGAGCTTCTCGCCGATAGCGGCGAAAAGGTCTCGAAGGAGCATTGCAAGGGCATGGAAGGGCTGGTCGCCGAGGCGACCAAGCACACCGCCGAGGAGGCGCCCAAGAAGGGGCCGGTGCTCGATGCGGTGATCATCGCGCAGTACCAGCGCATGACCCATTACGGACTCGCAGGCTTCGGCACGGCGGCCGCTTACGCCAAGGCGCTTGGCCTGAAGGACGCCAACAAGAAGCTCCGCGACGCCACCAAGGAGATCTACGGTGGCGACGAATACATGACGAAGCTCGCAGAAACTTCTGTGAATATCAAAGCCAAGGAAGACTGAGCTTCGGCTAAACCTTCCTGCCGGGCATGCCTGCTTGCAAGAGCGGCAGGCATGTCCGGTGTCGGCGTGGCTGGACGGGTCGAACGTCGAGAGGAGCGTTCATGTTAGACTGCGCGATCATCGGGGCAGGACCGGCCGGGCTTACCGCGGCTACCTATCTGGCGCGCTTCCATCGCAAGGTGACCGTCTTCGATGGAGGGCCGAGCCGCGCGTCATGGATCCCGCGCTCGCATAACCACGCCGGCTTCCCGGAGGGCATCCCGGGTAACGAGCTGCTTGCCCGGATGCGTTCCCAAGCCGAGCATTACGGGGCAACGATCCTCGCTGCGCGCGTCGGTTGCGTGACGCGGCAGGACGGTAATTTCACGGTGTCGTACGCGGGTGGGGAGGCAAGTGCGCGAGCGATCCTGTTTGCGACGGGCGTGGTCAACCGCCGGCCACCCATCGCGGAAGACGATCATCAGCCGGCGCTCGATAGTGGAACGCTGCGTTACTGCCCGATCTGCGACGGCTATGAAGTCACCGGCAAGCGTGTCGCTGTTCTCGGGTCCAACACGCACGGCGTGGCGGAAGCGCTGTTTCTCCGGACTTATAGCGATGACGTGACGCTGTTGACGCTCGTCAAATCCGATCTCGACCGGAGCGATCGCGCAGCATTGGACAAAGCCGGCATCGCTGTGGAGACGACGGCTGCATCATCATTCGAGTTCGGGAAGCCGCACGCGCGCGTGCGCCTTGCGGACGGGCGCGATTTCGCCTTCGACACGCTCTATCCGGCTCTTGGGTCCGACGTGAACGACGAGTTGCTCGTGCCCTTCGGCCTCAAGCAGGCGGGGGACAAGTCGGTCATCACCGACAGTCACATGCGCCTCGGCATCGTCGGCCTGTACGCTGTGGGCGATCTCGTGCGCGGGCTGGACCAGATCAGCGTCGCGATGGGTCAGGCGGCGATCGCCGCGACAGCTATTCACAATGACTTGCGAGAGCGCGATGGCGAAACGCTCGAGCGAAAGTAGCACGCCATGCTGATCTTCGAGACACTGCTGCTGCTGCTCGGGATTTCAGTGGTCCTGGCACTCGTCGCGCGCCGGCTCAATATCCCTTCCGCGGTGATGCTGGTGCTCGGCGGCATGGCACTGGCGCTCGTCCCCGGCTTGCCGCCGCTCGAACTCAAGCCTGAGCTGGCGCTCGCCCTGTTCCTGCCGCCGCTGCTCCAGGCGAGCGCGCTCAGGACCGACTGGGGCGCGTTCCGGGCCAATGTCGTGTTCATCATGCTGCTGGCGATCGGCGCGGTGCTGTTCACCGCCGGTGTGGTCGCAGTGACGGTCCGGCATCTCGTGCCCGACGTGCCCTGGGCGGCCGCGATCGCGCTGGGCGCCATCATCGCGCCGCCCGACGCCGTGTCGGCGACCTCGGTCCTGAAGGCGTTCCGGCTGCCACGGCGGATCGTTGCGGTGCTCGAAGGCGAGAGCCTCATCAACGACGCCTCCGCGCTTGTGCTCTACCGCTTCGCCGTCGCGGCGACGATGGCAGGCACGATCAGCTTTGCCGATGCATCGCTGTCCTTTCTGTGGACCGCGGTCGGAGGGCTGGCGATCGGGCTCCTCGTCGGCTGGCTGACGAACTGGGCGATGTTACGCTTGCACGACCGCTTGCTCGAGATCGTCGTCTCCTTTCTGTCCGCCTTTGCGAGCTACTTCGCGGCGGAAGCGATCCATGTCTCGGGCGTGCTGGCGGCGGTCGCCTGTGGCGGGCTGGTCGGGCGGCGACAGCTCCAGCTCGCAGCGCGCACCCGCCTGGAGGCGAACACCGCCTGGGAGTTCGTCGAGTTCGTCCTCACCAGCTTTGTCTTCCTGCTCGTCGGGCTTCAGCTGCGCGGGATCGTCGAGCGCCTCGGCCAGTACGATCCGGGCCAGCTTTTCGTTCTCGGGACGGCGGTATCGGCCGCGCTGATCGTGGCACGCTTTGTCTGGGTGTTCGGCACCTTCTATCCCGTGGCCGCGCTCTGGTCCGGTCTGCGCGGGCAGGGGTTCAAGCCCCCGTTGAGCTATCCGACCATCATTTCCTGGGCGGGAATGCGCGGCGTCGTCAGCCTCGCGGCGGCACTGGCGTTGCCGGACGGTTTCCCGGCGCGCGACATCATCGTCTTCCTCGCGTTCGTCGCCATCCTGGCCACCCTGGTGCTCCAGGGCACCACGCTCGCCCCGCTCATTCGCCGGCTCGATCCGCATGACCCGGAGATCGAGGAAGCGAAGCCCGTGGTCATCGCGGCGCGCAAGGAGGTCGCTGCTGCCGCGCTCGGCGCCCTGTCGGAGAAGCTGAAGGACCCGAAGCACGCCGATGTCGCCGAAATGCTGGTCCATGATTTCCAGACGCGGGTCGAGCATGCCGAACGGCTCGGCGACGGCGGCGAAGACGCAGCGGAACGCATGGCTGCGACCCTCAAGCTGCGCCTCGAAGCGCTAGGCGCCGCTCGCCAGAAACTGCTTGAAAAGCGCAACGAGCTCGACGGCGAGACGCTGGCGACGCTCGTGCAGGAACTCGACCTCGAAGAGGAACAGGTTCGCGTGGCGCTCGAAGCGCATGCCTCATGACAGGACGGCCCGGCGGCACAGGCGCCAAACTCCAGAACAAAAGAGAAGGTTGATGATGATCAAGGCGGTTCTATTCGATATCGACGGTACGCTGATCGACAGCAACGACGCGCATGTGAAGGCGTGGGAGCTGGCCTTCAGCGGGGGCGGTCACCGGGTCGAACCGCAGAAGATCCACGACCAGATCGGCAAGGGTGCCGATCACCTGGTCCCGGCGCTCATTCCGGGTGTCAGCGAAGACGAGGCAGAAGCGCTGGGCGAGGCCCATGGCAAGCTCTTCAAGTCGCTGTTCCTGAGACAAATGGGGCCGTTCCCTGGCGCGCGTGACCTGCTGCAACGCGTGCACGATGCGGGGCAGAAGATCGTCCTAGCCTCCTCGGCTTCGCAAGCCGAGGTCGACCATTATCTAGACCTGCTGGACGCGCGCGACCTCGTGCTCGCCACGACCAGCGCCGACGATGTCGCGCGCACCAAGCCGGCGCCCGACATCTTCGCAGCGGCGATGAAGGAGCTGGACGGCCTGTCGCCCGACGATGTTCTCGCGATCGGCGACACGCCCTATGACATCGAGGCGGCCAAGCAGTGCGGCATCGGCTGCATCGCGCTGCGGTCAGGCAAGTTCGCGGATGAGGCGTTGAAGGCGGCCGGGGCGATCGCGCTGTACGACGACGTCGCCGCGCTCTTTGCGCAATATGATCGTTCACCACTGGCGCGCTGAGGTCTCCCCCCGAGTGGGACAAAACTGCCCGCACGAACGTTTAAAGTTCAACCAGTAATTTGGAGAATAGCAGGATGGCCAATCTGCTCGGTGCCCTGGTCGGGGCCGCTATCGACCGTGGCGACGGCGACAGCGGCATCAAGGGCGCGATCATCGGCACCGTCGCCGAAAGCGCAATCAAGGGACTGGCGCCGATCGTCGCGACCTACGCGCTCGGCTGGAGTGTGCAATATGCGATCCGCAAGGGCTGGCACGCGATCGCCGGCTCCGACCCGATCGAGCCCGGCACGGGGCGGCTGCGCGCCTAAGCGTAGCCGTTTACGGCGCCCGGCGCCGATCCTCCATCAAGGCGCGCAAGTGAGCAGCGACCGCCTGAGGGTCGCTCGCCGTGCACAGTGCTGAGACGACGGCGATGCCGTCGATCGGCACCGTGTCGAGCGGGGCGGGGAGCGTCTCGGTGTTCAGTCCGCCGATTCCCATGAGCGGCAAGGACGGCGCTCGAGCGCGAATGGCCGCCACGCCCGTGGTCCCGAGGGCGCTGCGGCGTCGGACTTGGTGGCGGTCGCGAACACCGGCCCGACGCCAAGATAGTCGACGATCGCCGGATCAGCGTCGGCGGCTTCCGCCTCGTTGGTCACCGACAGCCCGACGATCGCCGCTTCACCAAGGATGCGCCGCGCATCGGCGGGTGGAAGGTCGGATTGGCCGAGATGGACCCCTTCGGCCCCGACAGCCGCGGCGATGTCCACCCGGTCTTTGATCACGAGCGGTATGCCCAGCGGAACAAGCAGCTCGTGGAGGTTGCGGGCGTCCTTGACGAACCGCCGCGCATCGTCACCCTTGTCGCGGAGCTGCACCATTGCCGCCCCGCCCGCCACGGCTGCGGTGACCAACTCGGCGAGTGTGCGGCCCTTGATGATGGCGGTGTCGGCGACGAGGCAAAGCTTCGGGTCGAGAGTCGGTCTCGGAGATCCTCCGTCTGCATGAGGATGAAGATCGCGACGACCAGCACGATCACGAACGTCTCGAACGGCGCGAGCACCGACTTCAGAAAGCCGAGCGCGGTATCGAGAACCGAAGGTTCGTTCTCCAGAACCCTGACCGGGATCGCCGTCCGGCTTCCCGACGTCAGGGAAGGCGCTGCAGGCGCGGGGCGTGCGGGCGTCTTGGTCAGGAAAGCCATCTTTTCTGCGGCGAAGACCTTCACTCCCTCGATCTTCGTTTCGATCGTCTGAGCATATTTCGGTGCGTCCGCCGACAGCGACGCTGCCTGGAAACCTACCAATTTCCCGATCCCCTCGATCATACCAAAAGCGGCGATGACGGTGGTCAGGACCGCGAGCGATTCGAGAGCCGGAGACGCCGAAGCAGGCTGACGATCGGGGAAAGAACGAACGATAGCAGGGTCGCGAGCGTGATCGGTATCAGCACGTCCTTTGCGAAAAACAGCCCGGCAACAACCACCACCGCGACCGCCAAGCCCAATAGCCCTTCGACGCCTGGTGAATTGGCCGGCGCGACGCGAGCGCTGCCCGATTCCGGTTGCCTCCCGGACATGGCTGCGAGGTCTTGATCCTCCGTCATGCGAACGTCTCCGAAGCGTCTCCAAGCAGCGCCCTTTGCATCTCCTGTCCAATCAGCGGCTTTCGCAACACCCGGTGCTCCTCATGCAATGCCTCCGGGAGAAGCTCCGGGTTGGCCGTGAGATAGATGATCCGGGTGTCGCAGCTCCGGCGCAGCTCATCAGCGATCATCGGGCCGGTGAAGCCGTCGGCCAGATTGAGGTCGATGATCGCGATCTCAGGAGCAAATTCGATGACGGCTCGAGCGCTCTCGATACTGTCGACGATCATGATCGCGTCGATCCCGGAATCCCGCGCGAGATCCTCTAGGTGGCTGGCAACGGCCGGAATGTCCTCGGCGATCAGTAATCGGTGCATCGGCTTTTCCCCTGTTGTCGGCCGAAACAGGTTCAGCCGCCATGCGTTCCGGTCTTATGCATTTTTCCGTGCATAGCGGGAGCCAAAGCGCGCGGTCGTCGTTGAAGCCTATTGCAATCAATGGAGATGCATCATGGGCGAGTTCGTGGACAAGGTGAAGGGCGCGATCAACGACCTGGTCGGTGACGCCAAGCAGGAGGTCGGCACCCGGACCGATAGCCCCGACCTGGCAGCAGACGGCGCCGCACAGCAGGCGACCGGCAAAGGGCAGAAGCTCAAGGGCGGCATCAAGGGCGCGCTCGGCGATAAAATCTGATCAGGCGCGGCCGAACGGAGCGTGACTAATGCAAAGGGCGCCTTAATCTGGGCGCCCCTTTGACTGTTGGAAGGCACTCGACATCGTAACCGTCGACGCCGTTCTGCGTGAACTTGAAGGGGATTTAGCAATGGAGTCGGACGGCAAAGCGCGGAAGCAGGATTATGCAGGTGGGGAAACGCACCAGATCGCTGACGACGATCATCCGGTCCTCACGACCAACCATGGCATGCCCATTTCCGACAACCAGAACCAGCTGAAGGCGGGGCCGCGCGGCCCGGTGCTGATCGAGGACGAAGTCTTCCGCAAGAAGATGAACCATTTCGATCACGAGCGCATCCCCGAGCGCATCGTCCACGCCCGCGGCTCGGCCGCGCACGGCTATTTCGAGTGCACCGAGAGCCTCGCCGATATCACCGTTGCCGATCTGTTCCAGAAGAAAGGCCAGCGCACCGAGGTGTTCACGCGCTTCTCGACCGTTGCGGGCGGCGCGGGGTCAGTCGACACGCCGCGCGACGTGCGCGGCTTCGCGGTCAAGTTCTATACACGCGAAGGCAATTGGGACCTTGTCGGCAACAACATCCCCGTCTTCTTCGTCCAGGACGCGATCAAGTTTCCCGACCTGATCCACGCCGCCAAGATGGAGGCCGATCGCGGCTACCCGCAAGCGGCAACCGCGCACGACACGTTCTGACTTCATTTCGCTAATGCCTGAGTCCACCCACATGGTCATGTGGGCGATGTCAGACAGGACACTGCCCCGCACCTTCGCGAACATGGAGGGGTTCGGCGTCCACACGTTCCGCTTCATCAACAAGGACGGGAAGTCGACCTTCGTCAAGTTCCACTGGAAGCCGAAGGCGGGCCTCGCCTCAACGATCTGGGACGAGACGGTGAAGATTGCCGGCGCCGATCCGGACTTTCAGCGCCGCAATCTCTTCGAGAGCATCGATCGCGGCGATTTCCCGACCTGGGAACTGGGCGTGCAGCTGTTCGACGAGGCGTTTGCCGAGAGCCAGCCCTACGATGTGCTCGACGCGACCAAGATCATACCCGAGGAGGTGCTGCCTGTCCGCATTGTCGGGAAGATGGTGCTGGACCGCTATCCCGACAACTTCTTCGCCGAAACCGAACAGGCCGCATTCGTGCCGAGCCATGTCGTCCCGGGCATCGGCTTCTCGAACGATCCGCTGCTGCAGGGCCGGCTGTTCAGCTACACCGATACGCAGTTGTCGAGGCTCGGTTCGGTCAACTTCCATCAGTTGCCGATCAACGCCGCCAAGGGACGCGCGGCGGCGGCGGGCTGCCCGTTCATGAACCAGCAGCGCGACGGCCACATGCAGATGGCGGTTCCCAAGGGCCGCGCCAATTACGAGCCCAACAGCCTGGCGCAGGCGGGCGAAGAAGCTGGCGCGCGCGAAGACCCGGTACGTGGCTACAAGACTTTCCCCGTCGGAAGAGCAGGGCCAGAAACTGCGTATCCGGCCGGAGAGCTTCGCCGACCATTACAGCCAGGCGCGCTTGTTCTTCCGGTCGATGGACCCGGCCGAGCAAGCGCACATTGCCTCGGCGTTGGTGTTCGAGCTCAGCAAGGTCAGCCTCGAGCATATACGCATCGCGGTAATGGCCAACCTGCGTAACGTCGACGAGGATCTGGCGCAACGCGTCGCCGATGGTCTCGCGATGGACCTGCCGCCGGCGTCGGAGACCGCGGTGCCGGTGCTTGACATGGATCCCTCGCCCGCGCTGCGGATCATCCGCGGTCCGCTCGAAAAGCACACGCTGGAAGGTCGCACGGTCGGCATCCTGATCGCCGACGGAACCAACGCCGGCGAGCTGTCGACGCTCAAGGACGCGGTGAAGGCCGCTGGCGGCACGCCGATGACGATCGCGCCCAAGGTCGGCAAGGTGCCCCTGTCCGACGGCAGCGCGATCGCCGCGGACGCGCAGCTGTTCGGCCAGCCCTCGGTGACGGTCGATGCTTGCGCGGTGATCCTGTCTGAGGCGGCTGCGGCCAAGCTCGTCAAGGAAGGCGCCGCGGCGCAATGGGTGATGGACGCTTTCGGCCACTTGAAGGCGATCGGCGCCAACGACGCCGCCAAGCCGCTCCTCGACAAGGCGGGGGTCGAGCCCGACGAGGGCGTCACCGACCTTGCCGGCTTCGTGGAGGCGGCAAAGAAGCGTTATTGGGATCGGGAAGCGTCGGTTCGAACGCTGGCGTGATCGCTCGAGACGTCTCCACGCCCGACCTCGGTCGGGCGCATCCCTGCGAAAGGACGGGACATGGCAAATCTTCTCGGCGCGCTTATAGGCGCTGCAATCGACCGCGGTGACGGCGACAGCGGGATCAGGGGCGCTATCATCGGCACCGTCGCCGAAACGGCGATCCGGGGACTGGCGCCCATCGTCGCGACCTACGCACTTGGGTGGGGCGTTCAATACGCAATCCGCAAAGGGTGGCATCTGGTTACGGGGGCGGATCCGATCGAACCCGCCAGCGGAACACTGCGTCGCTGATGCCAAGCGTGCACGCGACGCTGGCTTCAGATCGTGGGACCTCAGATCCGGCGATGCTCCCGAATGATTGCCTGCGTGATCATCGGCGGCGGACCGGCAGGCCTGACCGCCGCCATTTATCGCGCACGGTTCCGTCGCGACGTCGTTGTATTTGATGACGGCAACAGCCGTGCAAGCTGGATTCCCAAATCGCATAATCATCCCGGCTTCCCGGAAGGGATCGGCGGGAACGAGCTGCTCGTGCGGATGCGCGCGCAGGCCGAGCGCTATGGCGTGGTGCTGCATCATGAGCGCGCAACGGCATTGGAGCGGAAGGGAGATGGGTCCTCGTATCGACAGTGAACCGCACGCTGGACGCGCGTATGACCTTGCTCGCGACAGGTGTGGTCAATCGCAGTCCGCAGATCGATCCCGCCACGCACAGGCGGGCACTGGAAAGCGGTAAGTTGCGCTACTGCCCGATCCGTGACGGTTTCGAGGTCACCGACACGCGCATCGCCGTAATCGGCGCCGACGAACACGGCGTCGCCGAGGCGCTTTTTCTCAGGACATATTCGTCAAAGATCACGTTGCTGGCAGAGCGGACCGTGGACCTCGACGAACGGGACCGACAGGCGCTCCAAGAGGCCGGGATCGCGCTCGCCGGTGCGCCGCTGGCCTCGATCGACTTCGGGTCGGGAGATGATGTCATTATCACTCTGGAACACGGTGCCGGCACCTTAGTCGTGGACACCGTGTATCCGGCGCTCGGCTCGGACATCAACAATGCGCTGGCCGTCGATCTGTGGGTCGCGTTGAGCGACTGTCGGTGCATTGCCACCGACGAGGATCAGGGCAGCAATCTACCCGGTTGCTACGCTGCGGGCGATGTCGTGGCCGGTCTCGATCAGATCAGCGTGGCGATAGGTCACGCGGCGAAAGCGGCAACGGCGATTCACAACGCGCTTCGAGCGCTTGACGGGCAGACGGCGGACAAATAATCGGTTCCAAGCGTCTCAGCGACCTGACCGCGTCCATATCACACCAAGACCATGCTCGCGATCGCCGCACCAGAGGTCAGTCTTCGCACTCACTGCTCGGTGGCTGCGTGAACAGTTTCGATATCTCACCCCGGATGAGTGCGTAACATTCGCAGGATTCCTCCCGCAGTAGGTCGGGATTGATCACCGAGATCTTGCCGCGTTTATACTCTATCGCTCCGGTCGAGAGAAACTCGCGGGCAACGATGTTGACTGCGTTTCGCTTGACCCCGAGCATTTCGGCAAGGAATTCCTGCTTCAAGGGCAGCCTGTCGGTCTCGGTCCG
Organism: Sphingomonas sp. TX0543; assembly: GCF_048565505.1. Lineage (NCBI taxonomy): Bacteria > Pseudomonadati > Pseudomonadota > Alphaproteobacteria > Sphingomonadales > Sphingomonadaceae > Sphingomonas > Sphingomonas sp. TX0543. The sequence goes on along the minus strand of NZ_JBLZUS010000004.1, from coordinate 60,346 downwards.
GTCGTGGGTGGTCAGGATCCAGCGCGCGAGGCGCTGGCGAACGGTGTGAAGCGCGTTGCAGGCAACCGACTGCAGTGACATTCGCACCATGACCTCGCGCCAGCGAGTAACGGCCGAACAGAATGCAACGCTCTCGTTGACCAGATCTTCGAAATCTTCCGCTTTGACCCGGTAGCCGCTGCCGGGGAGTTGAACGACGTAGCGGTTGAAAGCGTCGTCGACATAGCCGCTCGCACTCAATCCTGCGGCTCCCTCACGCCCGATCGTCATTCCCTCAGCGGTTCGACCGTCGCTCATGACCGCGACCAGCGAGATCATGCCGGTCAGCGGCAGAAAGACGTGAGTGAGCGGTTGCCCGGGCTCGTACAATACCTGTCCGGCTTCCAGCAGCACGGGCTTCAGACGATCGTCCATCCGCGCCCGCTCATCGGGAGGAACCCGATCGAGAAGGTAGTTGCTGCTCAAACGAGCCGCACCGTTCTCGCGATCTCCGGGATCGTCAGCCAATTAAAAGCTCCTCTCTAGCTGCATGCTCAACGCGCCGCCCTACACGTCGATCAATTTCGACAAAGAAACCTCCGCGGGAACGCGCCATGTGAAAAACCGTTAATGAACGGTTGAATACATAACGGGGCGATAGCGGCATGGTTCGATCGGCATGGAGAGCGCTAGGCGGCACGGCGATGCCTGTCGCCGGGGCTGTTCTGCTCGCTTCCTGTGCCAGCCCTTCGACACGAATAGCGACCGGGCTTGGAGAATACGGACTAAGCGAAGGTTCGGCGCGATGCATGGGAGCTCGCCTGCAGTCGCGCCTGTCGCTGGGCCAGCTCCGACAACTCGGGCGCGCCGCACAAGCTTTAAGTCAGTCGCAGGCCGGGCGCCTGACGGCCAATGACCTGATCCGCGCGGGCGCTCAGGTCAACGATGTCAAAATACCCCTGGAAGTCACGAAAGCGGCCGCATCTTGGGGTGCGTTGAGGGAAGCGGCCGGGGTTCAGGGAGGTTGATATGAACGATGTGCGATATGCGGGGGGAACCGTGATCGACGGGACCCGCGACTTTACGAACCAAGTCTGGATGTACGCGCAGGAATGGGGGCCGCGCATTATCGGCGCGCTGGTCATTCTTCTGATCGGATGGCTGGTTGCACGCGCTGTCAAATGGGGCGTCGCGAACCTCATCAATCGGACCCCGCTGGCGCGGCGCGCCAATCAACCCAACCATCCGCCACGCGATCAGTCGACGATCGGTGCGCAGGTCGGGGATGCTGCGTTCTGGGTCGTTTTGCTGGTTGCCTTCTTCCTTGCAGCGCAACCGCTCGGCCTCGCTAGCGCGACGGGTCCGCTTGCCGAAATGCTGAACGGCTTCGGCAATGCCGTCCCGCGGATCATCGGCGCCGGTCTGATCCTTTTTCTCGGGTATATCCTGGCAAGCGTGGCGAAGAAGGCGGTCGAAGCCGTCATCACCGCGAGCCATGTCGAACGATTGTCGGCGCACGTCGGCAGCATGCCGCCCGCCGACCCGAGCGCCTTGCCGGGCGCGGTCGGTAGCGTCGTGTTTGCGCTGATCATCATTCCAGTGGCGATCGCGGCGCTCGACACACTCAATATCGCCGCCATCTCGCAGCCGGCGACTGCCATGCTGCGGATCATTCTCGACGCCATTCCGCATGTGATCGCGGCAGGCATCATCATCACGCTTGCCTACTACCTCGGCAAATTCGCTTCGCAGCTGATCACGTCCTTCCTGGGCTCGACCGGCGTTGACAAGGCGATCAACTCCCTGGGCCTGTTTCCCCGGAGCGATGCTTCCGTCGACGGCGTCACCGGCGCCGAGCAGGTATCCGTCAAGGCGGGTGCGACGCTCACCCCGACGAAGATGATCGGGTCGGGCGTCTTCATCGCCATTGTCATCTTCGGCCTGATGGAGGCGTTCCGGCAGCTCAATTTCGCCTATGGTTCGCGGATCATGGCGGAGGTGCTGACGCTCTTCGGTCAGGTGGTCTTCGGTGCGATCATCATCGCCGCAGCCGTCGCAATCGCACGCCTGATCTCGACGACGATTAAGGCAAGCGGCGGGGCCGGTGCCGACTTTACCGCTTCGCTCACAAAGGTGGCGATCATCGTCCTGGGCACAGCTATCGGGTTGCGCTTCATGGGTTTGGCGGACGACATCATCAATCTGGCGTTCGGCCTCATTCTCGGGGCGATCGCGGTGGCGTTCGCACTCGCTTTTGGCCTTGGCGGGCGCGATCAAGCCGGCAGGATCGTTCAGAGGCTGCTGGGCAAGGCAGAGGATGAGGCGAACCGGCCTGCTGCGCCCTCTACCGTACCGGTCGCCCCTGCGTCGCCGATCGCTCCGCGCGAACAGGACACGCAGGCATGACCCGCTGGATGAGCAAATCGCTGTTGGCTGTCGGCATCCTGCTGGCGGGCTGTGACGGCCGTTGCGAAAACGCCGGAGAGCAGGCGGACGCCAATGCCGGCGTCGTCTCCGGCGAAGATACGTTGGTCAGCGGCCCGGCAGAAACGGCGGGAGAGGCGCAGGATCGTGCGGCAGAAAGCGCGAACGCGGCGATCGAAGCGAACGCCGATGCCGCCGAGGACCGCGCGGACGCGATACGCAGTACGGCCGATCGGGAAGCCGATGCGCTCGAGGAACGAGCCAAGAAGGTCCGTCGGGATGCCGAGCAGAAGGCCGGCGCGGCCGAAGACCGTGCAGACGCCATTCGCGGCAAATGATGTTCACGGGTCGATCGCCCGGGACTGTACCTGAAGGCCCGGAGAGGTCGCGCGTAGCAACTTGATCGGGACCCGGGGGCACGCGCTCCCGGGCCCCATCTTACCCCTACTGCTTTGACACCGGAATGGCGCGATATGGAAACACCCGATGATTGCGAAGCTGCCGCGATCGAGCGCGAGCTCGGCTACTGCGAAAGCCGTGCGCACGCGGAAAAGCGGGCAGCGCGCCTTAGCCGGAGCGTCGAGGCAGTTATCGCCCACCGACGCCTTGCGGACGCATACGATTCAAGAGCGCAACGCCTGCGATGTCGCGTCGAAAATCACCCTTATCCGGCCAAGGAATAATCGTGCATCGTGTCATCGACATTACCGTGCCCTCGCACCGCGGCGAGCAGCTGATCGCCGCGCTGAGCCAGCTCGAAGGGGTAGTCGTGCTGACGTGGCAGCACGGCGCTTCGATCAAACCCGTCGGCGACGTGGTGACCGTCCACGCCCTCAATCGTGCAACCGACGATGTGATGCGCGCCGTGGCGACGATCGGCGGCGATACGCCGTTCACGGTCTTAACGGCGGAGGTCGCGAGCATCAGCGACCCCGAAAACCAGAAGCAGATCGACGCCGACGTCGACGAGGCGATATGGGAGGAGCTCGAAACCGGTCTCCGGCATCAGGGACGCCTCACCGCAAATTTCCTGCTTCTGATGGCGCTTGGCGGCGTTATCGGCGCCGCCGGAGCGTTCACCGAGCCCGCGATCGCGGCAGTGGCATATGTCGCGTCCGCGATCATCGCTCCCGGATTCGAGCCCCTGGCGAAACTGCCGTTGGGCATGGTGCTGAGACGGGCCGAAGTAGCCCGTGCCGGCATGCTGGCGACGCTCACCGGCTACGCGGTTCTGGCGGCTGCCGCAGGGGCGACATGGCTACTGCTTTCCAACTTCGGCGGCGTCCAATCGTCAGCCTTCCTCGAGGGCGACGTCCTCAAGCATACGATCCATCCTTCGCCGGAGCTTTTGACGATCGCGCTTGCCGGGGCTTTTGCCGGCGTACTCATCCAGGCCTCATACCGCCGAAGCGTGATCGCGGGCGCACTGGTCGCTATGCGGCTGATCGAAGCAGCGTCGGTGGCTGGCATAGCCCTGGCGATGGGGCGTCTGGATCTGGCGGCCGCCAGCGGGGTGCGATTGGCGGTCGACGCCGGCTTCGTCCTGGTCGCGGGTGTGATCGTTTTCGGCCTCAAGCAGCTCATCGTCCACCGTCGCGCGCCGCTGCACTGACGGCTCGCGTGGTCCCGCTCCCTGCACCCGCCTTTATTCGATGAAACGAAAGCCTCACAATGAACGATCATTCCGCCTCCGCAACGCACGACAACCGGGTCTACATCATCGGCTGCGGGCGGGTCGGGATGGCGAGCGCCTACGCGCTCATCCAGAGCAGCTTCATCCGCGAACTCGTGCTGGTCGGCCGAGACCGCGAAAGGACCGAAGGCGAGGTCATGGACCTCGAACACGCGGTCGCGGTCCCGATGAAGTCTCCCATCAACGTCATCAACGGCAGCTACGCTGACGCCGCATCCAGCTCCGTAGTGGTCATCGCTGCCGGAAAGGCCACAGGCGGCGGCGACACCTCGCGGCTCGATCTCCTCGACGCCAACGCACCGATCGTGCGTGAGATCGTCGGCAAGCTCAAGAAGGAGGGGTTCGACGGCGTGATCGTCATGGCAACCAACCCGGTCGACCTGCTCGTCCAGGTCGCGCTCGAGGAATCGGGGCTCCCGACAGGCCAGGTTGTCGGGACCGGGACGTTGGTCGATACCGCCAGATTGCGCGGGATGCTCGCCGAAGCATTCGATATCGAGCCGCGCGGGGTCGATGCCTATATCATCGGCGAACATGGGGATTCCGAAGTCGCCGTATGGAGCGGTGCACGCATCGCCGGCGTGCCTCTCCTCCGACACTCGGACAGCGGAGAGGCACGGGACCTTGATCGGATGCTCGAGCGTGTTCGTCGCGCGGCACCCGAGGTCGTTCGTCGCAAGGGGCATACCGAATATGCCATCGGCCTGTGCGTCCAGCGGATCTGCGAAGCCGTACTGCGCAATGAGCACGCGGTTCTCGCGGTCTCCACGGTCCTTGATGGTGAATATGGTCTGACCGACGTGTGCCTCGGCAAACCGTGCGTGCTCGGCAAGAACGGGATCGAGCGGATCATCGAGCTCGATCTCGACGAAGAGGAGCGCAAAGCCCTCCACCGCTCCGCTGAGACATTGCGGCGGCTTAACCCTCGATTATCGGCAGGCGCGGCATGACGATCGGGAACGACAAGGCCGGTACTGGAGCGCGGTCGCCGTTCGCGATCCCGACCGAAGGCTGGCTGGCCGTGCTCCGCCGAACCTGGGAAGAGACCGGCAAGGACAATATCGGCCTCATCGCCGCCGGTATCGCCTTCTATGCATTCGCCGCGATCGTCCCGCTGCTCGGCGCGGTTGTCCTCAGCTACGGTCTCTTCGCCGAGCCCGAGACGGTTCGCAGTAACGTCGAGCACGTGTTCGCCGCAGTGCCGCGCGAGGCGGCCACCATCATCACCGAACAACTCGTGACCGTTGTCGAGACCTCGAAGGGCAAGCAGGGTCTCGGCCTGATCATTGCGATCGCGCTCGCCTTCTATGGCGCCACCAAAGGCGCGTCGGCGATCGTGACAGCGCTCAACGTCGCTTATGGCGAGACCGAGCGGCGCGGGTTCTTCCGCGTCAACCTCCTGTATTTCGCGCTGGTCGCCGGCGGTGTGTTCCTGATCTTCCTGGCGATCGCATCGACAACGCTTCTCGGATTTCTCGAAAGCCTGGTTCCGCGCGCTTCGGACGTTCTTCTCACACTCATCAGGGTCACAGGTTACGCCCTTTTGGGAGCATTCGTCGTGACGGCTGCCGCGATCCTGTATCGCTTCGGACCGGACCGCCGCAAACCGTCATGGGTCTGGCTGTCGCCGGGATCGCTGGCTGCCACCGTGCTGTGGCTGGTCGGAACCGCCGGCTTTGGCGTCTATGTGTCGAATTTCGGCAACTATGGCGCGACCTATGGTTCGCTGAGCGCGGTGATTGTGATGCTCACCTGGCTGTGGCTGTCGGCGTTCGTCTTTCTGCTGGGCGCCGAGTTGAATGCCGAGCTCGAACGTCAGGTCGAGGGCGGGGGGCAGAGGCGCAGCCATCCACCTCTCCTCTCAGCGATTCGCCGCACGGGCGAACGCCAGACCCGTCAGGTGACGATCGACGGGCGAGGGCGCCCGACAAGTTCGGGACACGCGCTCCCCCGACCTACGGCCCGGCCTGGGTCGAGGGTGCGTTGTGTGCCGCGGGGCTGCTCCTGCTGCGCAACGGCAAGCCCGGCAAGGCGGCGGTGGCCATCGTCGGCGCAGTCGCCGCCTATAAAATCGGTCGGGGCGCAAGCACTCGGCGCAGCAACGGCTTAAAACTCTCGGCACAGGTAACATCGAACGAACCCGAGCGTTCGCACCTCTCACCAACGAAGGAGTACCCAATGGCAGACCGTGACAATGATATCAGCGTCCTCAACAGGCTGATCGCCACCACCCTCGACAGCGTGGATGGCTATACTGAAGCCGCGGGCGATATCGAAAATCCTCGCTACGGCAGCGTGTTCTCGGATCGTGCTCGTGAACGCCGCGAGGTCGTGAGCGACCTTCAGGCGGAAGTCCGCCGTTTGGGCGGCGATCCCGAAGATGACGGGACCGTGCTTGCCGGAGCCCACCGCATGTTCCTCGACCTCAAGGCCAAGGTCACGGGGCAGGACGACAAGGCGATCATCGACGAGGTCGAGCGGGGCGAAGACCATATCAAGGCGAAGTTCGACGATGCGTTGGCGAAGGAGGATCTGTCGCCGGAGGTGCGGGCGGCAATCGCCAAGGCCAACCAGTCGGTGCAGGAAGGCCACGATCAGATGCGCGACCTGAAGCATAGCATGGAACGCTAACACCAGAACCTTAGCGACGCCGATACGCGTTGCCGACGTGACTTTTCAGCCCGGTCCGCACGCGCGAGGCCGGGCTGAATTATTTGAGGCCAACGCAGCCAAGCCATCGTCATCTCTAGAGTCCGTGCGCGAGCGGTTCTTTCGTGCCTGAACGGAACCCGCCGCTTACACTCTGGTTATGCATCCTGCCGTGCATAGGCATTTTACATAGAACGGGGATCGTCACCAATGAACGACTGGATGCCTAAGGCCTGACACCTCGCTAACGCGCTTCGCCGAGGTCCGCATATGACTGACGCGGTCGTGCACCCTCCACGCGCGCGCATGTCCAAGCGCATGACGGCGGAGGCGTTCGGCACATTCTGGCTCGTGCTCGGTGGGTGCGGCACCGCCGTGCTCGCGACCGGGGAGGGCGGTGTCGGCGTTCTCGGCGTCGCGCTGGCGTTCGGCCTTACCGTGTTCACCATGGCGTTCGCCATTGGCGCGATTTCCGGGGGACATTTCAATCCTGCGGTTACAGTCGGCTTGACCGCCGCAGGCCGCTTCCCGGCGCGTGAGATTCCCGCTTACGTGGCGGCCCAACTCGTCGGCGCGATCGTCGCTTCGCTGCTCCTTCTCATGATCGCCCGCAGCATGCCCGGGTTCGATCTCGGAGGATTTGTGACGAACGGGTACGGCGATGCATCCCCCAAAGGATATCCGTTGGTCATTGCGCTGGTCGTCGAGACGGTGCTGACGGCAGCTTTCCTGATGGTCATCCTGGGCGCGACCGACGAACGGTCGCCAGCGGCATTCGCGCCTCTGGCGATCGGTTTGGCGCTGACCCTGATCCACCTCCTCTCGATCCCGGTGACCAACACGTCGGTCAATCCTGCGCGCAGTACCGGCCCTGCCTTGATGATGGGAGGCACCGCTCTTGCTCAGCTTTGGGTGTTCTGGGTCGCGCCGCTGGTCGGTGCCGTGCTCGCCGGTCTAATTGGTCGTTGGCTGTTCTCGCATGCCGACGATGTCCGATCGCCCGGACCCATTTCAGTCGCCAAGCTCGATCGTATGGTGGACCCGGTGACGACGCCGACAGCGGGCAATGACGTCAACAGCAAGTAATCTTCAAAGGATATCCTGATGGCTACCCTTCCTCCCGATCCCTACGCTCCCGTCCCTCCATGATCCCGATGGCGCACCCCGGCCGGACAACCAGCCGGGCAGTTTGCCCGGGCCGGATAATCCCGTTGCGCCGTCGATCGATGATCCGGAAGTTCCCGATTAGCAGCCGGTAGAGGAACCCGCAGCCCCGGGCGACGCGCCCAGCGATAGTCCGACACAGACCCAGGCCTGATGCCTGCCCCACCGTCGCACACGGTCAAGTTTTAAGAGGATCAATAAAATGGCAGTGAAGTTCGCAGGGACGATGAACGCGATCAACCGCGGACTCGAAGATACCAAGCCCGCCAAAGGGTGTTGATATGATCGAGGATTGGGAAGCCGCGCTGGCAGACGTCGATGTTCCGGGTGCGAAGGGCATCTTGCGTGATCTGACGTCGCTTCGCAAGCAGCTCGAGAAGTCCGAGCCGGACGCCGATCGGGTCCATGCGCTTGTCCACCGCCTTGGCACCGCCACGACGAAGATCGCCGAGAAGGCCGATAAGTGGCAGGACAAGCTGAAGGCCCTGGGTGAAGCGCTGACTGAGGCGGGCGTGGACAGCCCCGACGAGGACGAGGATACCGCAGCCGCTGCCGCACCGAAGCGCGCGCCCAAGAAGAAGTGATCGAGGCGGCGGGACGATTGTCCCGCCGTCCTCGTGACCGTCGTTAATTGATCGAAGGAGTAGGCCCATGGCGAAGTCGGAGAAGGGTTCAAAACGCGCCGAACGCGTCGAGAGCGATGGCACGGCACTGAACACCAGCGTCGAGAGCAGCGCTCGCGATCAGGTGGCCGAGGCACTGACCAAGGCGACTGCCGACAGCTATACCTGTATGCCAAGACCCTCGGGGTTCATTGGAACGTCCAGGGTTCCAGCTTCTACGGTTTGCACAACATGACCGAGGCGCAGTATCAGGAGCTCCACGAAGCGGCCGACGCGATCGCCGAGCGCATCAGGGCGCTGGGCAAACTTGCCCCAACGGGTAACGCCTCATTCCGCGAGCTGACGGTCATCGACAATGATGCGCCCCACAAGCCGACTCGCGAGATGATCGCCGAGCTTGTCGACGATAACGAGAAGGTCGCGCGGCGTATGAGCGAGTTTGCGCAGCTGGCGGACGAGGCTGGCGACCTGTTCAGTCACGATATGCTGGTGGCTAGGATCGGCGTCCATGAGCAGAATGCATGGATGTTGCGCGCGAGTCTTTCTGATTAAATAACCGACGCGGCGGAGAATTTTAGGATCGGCACGCCGAGTTCAACGCCGCGAAGAAGTGAAGTCAGCCGGGCGATTTTTTCGAGGTTCAACCACGGGAGACGAACGATGAAGAGGATCTTGGCGGGCACGGCCGCGGTCGCGCTGATGTCGCTGGCGGCTTGCAACAGCAGTCCGCGCGAACAGGCTGCCGACAACATCGAAGCGAACGCCGAGCGCGTCGCGGACAACCTCGAAGATGCGGCCGACAACGCGCCGACAGAAGCTGCGGAGGATCGCCTGGAAAACCGCGCCGACGCGGCGCGCGAGCTGGGGGACAAGAAGGCCGAGGATATGCGGACCAACGATCCCGACACCAATCTCTCGAACGGTATGTAGGACTACATCTCAGGCGAATCGGCTTTTCAGAGTAGCCAATGGGAAATCGGGCGCTTGCATGGCGCGGGCGCCCGACTTCTCGCCTCCTGCCGGTGCTCAGGCTTGATCATGGCATCTGCAGACGGCAATGCCGAGTGTTGAGCGACGGAGAAAGCCATCGACGAGCACGCAACAGCGACTTGAAGTCGGGTATATACTGAGGCTGCGTGACGGCGTACGGGACGGCACGATTTTACATAATCTATGTTATCGAACTGGCAGATTGTAGCAGCAACGTTCAAATGTCACAGTCGCGCAAAGTAGAGATGTCTCACTTGGGCTACCGTGCCCTCCGGCTGTTCGGAGGTATTGAGCATGGCGGTGTTGCGTATGAGTACCGAGGAGCTTTCGCGGGTTGAGACGCTGATGCATGTGGTTTCAGGTCGCATGACCGTTACCGAGGCAGCGAGGCTGATGAGCGTCAGCCGCCGCCACGCCCATCGACTGTTGACGCGTTACCTTGACGATGGATCATCCGGGCTATTGTCGCGCCGCCGTGGTCGACCAAGCAACCGGCGCTTGGATGATGCTATCAGAGATCAGATTGTCGCACTGGTTCGGACCCATTATCATGATTTTGGGCCTACCCTGGCTGCGGAGTATCTGGCCGAGCGGCATGATCTCCGGATCTCGCGTGAGAAGCTGCGGCAGATGATGATCGAGGCCGGGATTTGGAAGGATCGTCAGGCTCGCCGTCCTCGCCCATATCAGCCGCGCTATCGCCGGGACTGTCGCGGTGAACTGATCCAGATCGACGGCTCGAAGCACTGGTGGTTTGAGGATCGCGGGCCGCAATGCACGCTTCTCGTCTATATTGACGACGCGACCAGCGAGCTGATGCACCTCCAGATGGTCGAGAGCGAGAGCACCTTTGCCTATATGGAGGCGACCCGCGCGTACATCGAGCGACACGGCAAGCCGGTGGCGTTCTATTCCGACAAGCACAGTGTTTTCCGTAATGCCAAAGCCAGTGCGGCACGCGGGGATGGCATGACGCATTTTGGCCGTGCGCTGGATGCGCTGAACATCGAGATCATCTGCGCCAACTCGCCGCAGGCCAAGGGCCGCGTCGAGAGGGCCAACGCCACTTTACAGGACCGCCTGGTGAAAGCGATGCGATTGGAGGGTATCTCGTCGATCGAGGACGCCAACGCCTTTCTCGATAGCTATAGGACCAGGCACAATGCGCGGTTTGCCCGCCCAGCCTTCGATGCCCGCGATCTGCACCGCCCCCTCGCCCCGCATGACGATCTGCGCGCGATCATGGTCTGGCGTGAGCAGCGGACCGTGACGGCGGCGCTGACGCTGCATTACAACAAGGCGATGTTCATTCTAGAGCCAAACGATGTCAGCCTGAATCTGGCGCGCAAGCGGGTGACGGTTTGTGAATATCCCGACGGCCGACTGGAGATCGAGCATGAGGGTCATGTCCTGCCCTATCGTCAGTTCGACAAGATGCGGCAGGTGAACCAGCCTGCCATTGTCGAGAACAAGCATCTGGATGCGGCGTTGTTGCTGGCCAAACAGATGCAGGCAATCATGCCGCATCACCGCAAGCGCAACAACGACGCCCCAGCCCGCCGTGACCAGCCCATGCATCTGTTCCCCGAACCGGAACCGCCGCCAAAGATCGACCGCCGCAAACTGGGTGGCTCGAAGCTCAAGCGCGGTCCCAGGCTCAGTGATGAGGCGTTGCGCGAACGCGGTACGCTCAGCTTCCTGCAGAGGATATGACCGGGCCCACTGCAGGGCAGCGGGTCCATGGGTCTACTACCCCAAGGTCAGCGCATCAGCAGGGTCTGCGCTGCGCTGTGTCGATGGCTCCACGCAGCCCCTGCTGTTCCCCAACCTGTGACATTTCTATATGGCGCAGATTGTGACTTCTCTACTTAGCGAGAACACGTCCCCTCCGTTTCGAGGGTGCGGATGGCCTGACGGACTGTATGCCGGTTCACGCCGAACCTGGCGGCAAGTTCGGAATCGGCAGGCAGCTTGTCGCCAGGGCAAAAGGCACCGCCCCGCATGTCCTGCAGGAGTGAAAGTCGAATCGCTTCCCAGCGCTTCACGACTTGCAGCCTTCTTGAACCGCGCCATCAAGGCATTCTCGACGAGCGAGAGCCGCGACAAGCGCTTCGCCTGCCACTGGGATTTCGCCCGAATTGTCGATCATCAAGGCATCTCCGACATCAAAGGCCATTGTCCTGCTACGTGCGAGGCGCGCACCGATCGCGGCCTCATCTTCCCGGCCGCGTTGCGCGAGCCGCTCCGCGATGGCCTGTTCAGAAGCGCTAATGCCGATAACCTCGAGTGAGGGATAGACTCTGCGTGCATCGCGGATGATGCGGCGCGAGCCGTTGACGACCACGGTATCGCCGCGGGCCAGCCAACCTTCTATCGCCGCTGGAATGCCATATCTCAGGCCATGGGCGTCCCATTGAAGGGCAAACTCCCCGCGCGCGGAGCGTTGGTCGAATGCCTGGTCATCAATGGGTTCATGATCCTCTCCCGGCGAAGCCGCTCGTGTGATGACGCGACGTACGAAACGGATGCGCGGGTCGCTGGCAAGCTTGGTCCGCGCGTAATCGAGCAGCGTGTCCTTGCCGACGCCGCTGGGGCCGACGACCAGTAGGAGGCGCCCAGGTCTCGCAAGCCTGCTCCCAACTGGAAATAGGATCGGACGTGAAAGTCGGCCCCGGGCTCGCTCTCTTCGAACAGGGCGAGTGCATCGATGAGTATCCCGTTTCTCGCCAGAGCGTCGAACCGGTCCCGTAGTTCCGGCTCAATGCTTGACGCCTCCTCCCCGGTGACACGGTTCGACAGCGTCATATGGAAGCGAAAGCGCTCGAACACATAGGGATAGCCCCAGCGTTCGAGATGGGCCGTTTCAACGTCGTCGAGATCAGCTTGCTTGCGCCGAGCAAGCTCATCATCCGTCGGTGGCGCGCGAAAGCCATCAAAGGCGCCGACGACTGCGCCAGCAAAGTCGTTTAACGCGGGGCAAGGCGCATCGGGCACGAGAGCGTAGAAGCCACCGATCTGTTCCAGGCGAAGTGGCACAACCGGGAACGGGCGATGGGTTGCTGCGAACCGTGCAACGGCGGCTTCGAAATCCTCGATCCGCGCTTCAGGGGCCAGTCGAAACGGGGCCTTGAGCGTTGCGTGAAAACCGTATCGACGGGGCTCGGTCGTAAGGCTGGCATCGCGATGGACGATGGCGGGGGTATTAGCGGGGTCGAAAGCATCGCGGCCCAGCCACGCGACGGCGGCCTGTGTCAGTGGGTGGTCCACTGGCGGCGTAAAGTAGATCGCGTAGCGGGGCTGGACTACCGTCATGCCGCGACCTCGGAAAGACGCTTGCTCGCCTGACCCACCTCGAACAGGCGATCGGCGACGGCATCACGCACTTCCTCATCGTGGAAGATCCCGACCACCGCAGCGCCGCGTGCTTTGGCTTCGCGAATGAGCGCAGCGACCGTCTTGCGGTTCGCGGCATCGAGCGATGCCGTTGGCTCGTCCAGAAGCAGGACCGGGTACTCAACGACAAATCCGCGGGCAATGTTCACGCGCTGCTGCTCGCCTCCCGAGAAGGTCGCTGGTGCCAACGACCAGAGACGTTCGGGAATGTTGAGCCGAGAGAGCAGCGATTTTGCCCGGCGGGTCGCTTCGTCCTTGTCAACACCGGCCGCGCGCGCTGGCTCCGTAACGACGTCCAGAGTGGACACGCGCGGGATCACCCTCAGGAACTGGCTGACGTAGCCGATCGTACGACGGCGAAGCTCAACGATTTCCCAAGGCTGCGCCGCCACCAGGTCGATCGCCCGATCGTCGGCGGCGATCAGGATTTCGCCAGCGTCGAGCTTGTAATTCGCGTAGAGGGAACGCAGCAGGGTCGACTTGCCGGCGCCCGAAGGACCGTGGAGGCAAACGCATTCGCCAGCAGAAACGTCGAAAGCGACATCGTTGAAAACGGGTATTTGCACACCGCCCTGGGTGTGAAGAGTGAAAGTCTTGGTAAGGCCACGGGCCTGGAGCAGGACGCTCATGGTGGTGATCTCCTCAGGCCTGAAGCACAGATGAAACGAGCAGCTGGGTGTACGGATGGTGGGGATCGTCGAGGACCTGATCGGTCAGCCCCTGCTCGATGACCCGGCCACGCTGCATCACCATCAGTCGATCGGCAAGCAGGCGAACGACCGCAAGGTCATGTGTGACCAGGATCACAGCGACCCCGATTTCCCGGACAAGCCCGCGCAGGAGGTCGAGCAGACGAGCCTGCACGGAAACATCAAGGCCCCCGGTTGGCTCGTCCATGAAGACGAGCCGTGGCTGCGTGACGAGGTTTCTGGCGATCTGCAGGCGCTGCTGCATGCCGCCGGAGAAGAACATCGGCTTGTCGTTGGTCCGGGAAAGGTCGATCTCAACCTTGGTCAGCCAGTCCTGCGCTTCCTCGCGGATGTCGCCGTAATGACGATTGCCCACCGCCATTAGCCGTTCGCCGATGTTGCCTCCCGCGCTGATGTCCATGCGCAAACCGTCACGCGCGTGCTGGTGGACCATGCCCCAGTCCGTCCGGGCCAGACGGCGACGCTCTGGCTCGGACAGCCCGAGCACATCGGTCGGGCCCCGGTCCTTGACATCGTAGGTGATCGTCCCCGCATCGGGGGTGAGGCGGCCGGAAAGGCAGCCCAGGAGAGTGGACTTGCCCGAGCCGGACTCGCCGACGATGCCGAGAACTTCGCCGGGGTAGAGGGCGAAGGAAATATCCTCGCACCCGATCTGGCCGCCGTAGGACTTCGAAAGATTGGAGACTTCGAACAGCGCTCGGCGCTTGTGTTCAGCTGCACCGGTCATCGTACGTTCTCCTCGATGGAAACAGGCATATCGGTCTGACGCGCCTGACGTTCGTTGCAGAAATCGGTGTCCGAACACACGAACATGCGTGAGCCCTTGTCGTCGGTGATGATCTCATCGAGATAGCTTTCGGAGGAGCCGCAGAGCGAGCAGCTTCCCTCCCACTGCTGCACCTCGAAGGGATAGTCGTCGAAATCGAGGCTTCGGACCGAGGTGTAAGGCGGGACCGCGTAGATGCGGCGTTCGCGACCAGCGCCGAACAGCTGGATCGCCGGGTTCATTTCCATTTTCGGATTGTCGAACTTGGGAATGGGTGACGGTGCCATGAGATGGCGGCCATTTGCGATCGTAGGGTAGTCGTAGCTGCGCGTGATACGCCCGTAGTGGGCAATATCCTCGAACAGGGTGACCTGCATGGCGCCATATTCTGCGTAGGCGTGCATCTTGCGCACTTCGGTCTCGCGAGGCTCGATCATGCGCAGTGGCTCGGGCTGCGGAACCTGGTAGACGATGAGCTGCTCTTCGCGCAGCGGCGTTTCCGGGATGCGGTGGCGGGTCTGAACGATGGTTGCTTCATCGACCTTGTCGGTGACGGCAACGTCGGTGACGGTCTCGAAGAAGCGTCGGATCGACACCGCATTCACGGTATCGTCAGCGCCCTGGTCGATAACCTTCAGGCGGTCTTCAGGACCGATCACTGCGGCGGTGATCTGCATGCCGCCCGTACCCCAGCCATAGGCGAGCGGCATCTCGCGCCCTCCGAACGGCACCTGGTAGCCGGGAATGGAGAGAGCTTTTATCAGCGAACGTCGGATCATTCGCTTTGTCTGTTCATCGAGGTAGGCGAAGTTGTAGCCTTCGCCTTCGATTTCGTGGGTGCGCGCGGTCATTGCGCCGGTTCCTTGTTTTCGCTGGTGCTGGTTCGCGCGGCGTCGCGCTCGGCGCGCAGTTGGCGGACCAGCTGGATCTCAGCCTGGAAGTCAACATAGTGGGGCAGCTTCAGGTGCGATACGAAGCCGCTCGCCTCGACGTTGTCGGCATGCGAAAGGACGAATTCCTCGTCCTGCGCCGGGTAGCGGACGCTCTCGCCGAATTCAGGGGCCCGCAGGGCCCGGTCTACCAGAGCCATGGACATGGCTTTGCGTTCGCAGTGGCCGAAAGCGAGACCGTAACCGCGTGAAAACTGCGGAGGGACAGTCTCGCTGCCCTGGAACTGGTTGACCATCTGGCATTCGGTCACGGTGACTTCGGCTACCGCCACCGGGAAGCCAAGCTCCTCCGGCACGATCTCGACCAGAATTTCGCCAAGGCGCATCTCGCCGACGAAGGGGTGAGCGTTGCCGTATCCTCGCATCGTCGAATAGGCGAGGCCGAGCAGCATGCCCTCATCAGCGCGTGCGAGGCTCTGAAGGCGTTGGTCGCGGCCAGCGGGGAACGACATCGGTTCGCGTGTCAGATCGAAGACGTCATCCTGAGGCACCGGGATTTCCGGCTCGATGATGCCTTCCCCGTCCAGCACGTCGATTACCCGCGGGACAACCTGATCGAGCGGTTCATCGGCAAGGACAGCTGTTTCCGGATCACCCTCGGCGGCGAGTGCGAAGTCCAGCAGACGGTGGGTGTAGTCGTAGGTTGGTCCCAGCACCTGGCCGCCGGGGATATCCTTGAAGATCGCAGACACGCGACGTCGGACGGCCATTGCCGCTGTATCGACCGCTTCCGAGGTCGCGATACGCGGCAGGGTCGTGCGGTATGCGCGCAACAGGAATACCGCCTCGACCGTATCGCCTCGCGCCTGCTTCAGCGCGAGCGCCGCGAGTTCGCGGTCGTAGATGGAGCCTTCCGTCATTACTCGGTCGACCGCGAGATCGAGCTGCTCGCTGATCTGGTCGAGGCCAAGTTCGTTGACGTCAGGGGAACCCCGGCGGGTTTCGGCGATCAGCCGGTGGGAGTTGCGGATGGCCTGCTCGCCACCCTTTACGGCCACATAAGCCATGTCAGATCTCCACGGTAATGGTACGCGGCAGACCGACCATCGCGCTGCCGCATGTGAAGAAGATGTCGACGCCGGCGGGATAGAGCTCCCGGTTGAGATCCCAGTCCGACCAGAAGCTGTCCGGCAGGCCATCGATGGCGACCGATCGCTCCCCCTTGATACCCGGCCCGCGCCAGGTCCGTGGCGGCCCCTGATCGAGTGAGGAGACCTGGATAATCAGGGTCGTCGAACGATCAGGATATTCGTCAGTCCCCTGAGCAAAGGCGGTCAGGCCGGGCATTTCAGAAGGATCGGAAACGACCGCAAACCGCGCAACGTCGGCCTCCCCACTGACCGGGACTCCCGTGTGGAACCCAAGCCAGGTCCTGACTGCTTCTCCCGCAGCCGACGGAGCGAGCCAAACGGAGGTTTCGCCATCGAGCAATGTCAGCGCCAGTGCGCCGGTCGCGCTGGAGAGCGGCTCGGGAGCTTGCTGGTTCTGATCGAGCGTGATGACGCGCCCCGGATAGGCGGTCGCCGTCATGATCGCGCGGAATGTCGCCTGGGAGTCGAAGACCGGATCGGCGAAGCCTGGCAGGAGGCTTGCACTTGCGGGCGGGGTGAAGGCGTGCTGTGTCATGACAGGTTGTCTCCGCGAACCATCGTGAAGAACTCGACTTTGGTTGCTGCGGCCTTGCGGCTCGCGAGAAGGCGACGGTCGCTTTCGACCTTGCGCAGCGGCTCGATCACCTGTTCGAGCAAGGTCGCTTGCAACTCATGCTGCTGAAGGCGTGCATCAAGCAGAGCAGCCAGTTCCGCCTGCCTGCGGCTGCGGCCCGAAGCATAGCCGTGTCCGACAGCCCCGTCGGGCAGGCGCACCGAGCAACGCGTGACCGTCATTTCGCCAAGGTTGAACTGCGCGCCGGTGCCACCGGCCCGGCCGCGGACCATGACCAGTCCGACGTGCGGAGCGCGAAGCCATTCGAAATCCACGTCGGCAAGATGAGCAGCGGCCAGATTTTCCACGTCGTCGGCACGGGCGCGCGAGAGGATGCCGATCCAATCCGCGCGCGCGGTATCCGCACCGGTCCCTTGAGGTAGGGCGTTTTCCATCGTTGAGAATTCCATCGAGAAAGGAAGTGCTGGGAGTCCTGCTCCCACGGATCACAGGATGCGTCGGCCACCGATCCAGATGTTTCGGATCACTGGCAGGCCATCGACCACCCGGACGCGCAAAAGATCGGCACGAAGGCTAGGAGCGATGGAGCCGCGATCGTCGAAACGAAGCGCCTGTGCGGGTGCCAGCGAGCCCATCGCGACCACCTTGGCCAGGTCGAAGCCCATGCCAGCCAGCTTGAAGATGGCCTGCAGCATGCTCGAGGGCACATAGTCCGAGCTAAGGATGTCGACGAGACCGGCGTGCGCAAGTTCGATTGCGCTGACATTGCCCGAGTGGGACTTGCCAAGAACGACGTTTGGCGCGCCCATGACGTTCTTCATCCCATGATCGTGAGCGCGCTGGGCCGCTTCGAGCGTGGTCGGAAACTCGCAGATACCCACGCCGTACGTGTGCGACTGGTCGACATCCTCGACAGTGGTATCGTCATGGCTCGCCAGGGGCAGGCCATGAAGGGCAGCCTCTGCAAGGATTGCATCGCGGCTACGGGGGGTATGGGTCTGCTGGTTGTTCCGGCAGACTTCGAGATGCGCTGCAAACTCTTCATCATTCCAGACCCGCGCATGCTTTTTGCGGTAGTATTCGCGGTAGATGTCCAGGTTGCGCCATTGGCGCTGGCCGGGCGTGTGATCCATGAGGCTGATGAGGCGGACGGTTGGGTCTGCCAGCCTGCCTCTCGCAAACTCGAGGACACCGGGATCGGCAAGCTCGCAGCGCAAGTGAAGGTAGTGCTCAGCCTTCAGCAAGCCGGCGTCGCGCGCCGCTTTCAGACTGCTGATCGCTCCGTCAAGCATGGCTGCACGGGCACCATCGCCATCGTAGTCGCCGAGCGCGAGTGAATCGACAACCGTGGTGATACCGGCGCCGAGGAGTTCCCAGTCGTGCGTCAGAACCGATCCGATCGGGAACGGCCAGGTCACGCGAGGGCGCGGACGGAAGTGGCGCTCGATATTGTCGGTGTGAAGGTCGATCAGCCCCGGCAGCAAGAAGTCGCCTTCCAGGTCTTCGCCCGGGACTGCGAGTGTCGCCTCTGGTTCGACGGCAGCGATTTGCGCGCCGTCAAGGCGGATGCTGCCCGTGACGACGCGGTCGGCCAGAACCAGTTGGGCGTTTGTGAGCAGATCAGCCATTCAAGGGGCCTTTCGAGACCTTAGAGCCCGATTCAAAAGTTTCTCAATGGTTTGAGAATGTTGCGATCCTGCGGGTGAGCATGCGGATGCTGGCCACGGTGGCCCATGCGGTGGAGCTTTCGATGGATCGCTCCCAGTCTTTGGCCAGACGGCGGCACCGGCCCAGCCATGCGAATGTGCGTTCGACCACCCATCGGCGCGGCAAGATCTCGAAGCCTTTGGCGGTATCCGATCGCTTGATGATTTCGAGCGTCCACCTGCCGTGGCCCTTGAGCGCGTCCTTGAGTTTGCTGCCTGCATAGCCGCCATCGGCGAAGACGTGCCGCAGCCAGGGGAACCGGAAGCGGACGGCTTTGAGGACATCGGGCGCGCCATCGCGATCCTGGATGTCGGCGGCATGGACGAGGATGAAGATCAAAAATCCGCAGGTGTCGGTGAGGATGTGCCGCTTGCGGCCCTTGATCTTCTTGCCCGCATCGTAGCCGGAAACGCCGCCGCTTTCCGTCGTTTTGACCGACTGGCTGTCGATCACGCCCGCCGTCGGGCTCGCCTCCCGGCCAACCTGCTGGCGCGCTGTCATCGCCAGAAGATGGTTGATTGTCGTGAGCAGGCCACTGTCCCGCCAGCCGTAGAAATAACCGCGCACTGTCGAGATCGGTGGAAAGCATTTGGGCAACATGCGCCATGCACAACCGCTCGACGCTATGTACAAGATCGCGTCCATCACCGCGCGCAGGCGCGTTGTCCGCGGCCGCCCACCACTGCGAGCCGGTGGCAACAAAGGCTCGATCAGCGCCCATTCCCCGTCGCGTAAATCGCTTGGGTAGCCCGGCCCATTGCGCATATGCTGCCGCCGGGCGGTATCAGTCCAGGCCATGTGCTTCTCCATTCGTCTCGACAACGACGGTGAATCACATCCTGCTGATATCGCTCAACTACTTTCCGCTCGGGCTCTTAGGGAGACAACTTGCATTCAGCGTCTCTGCGAATGCAAACGAAAGCGTGATTGAACCTAGATGTCTAGACATCATTAACCCCATGGGTTTGCGTTGCCTTAGCGCTTGTGGCGGCATCGGGATCGATCAGGTCACCGTAATGGGCCCGCGCAACATCGGGATGCGAACGGATACGCGACTTCAGGTGGTTCTCACCGACGCTGCGGAACAGCGGGTTGGCCGGGTCAGAGCTCACGCCGCGGGCGACCGCCTTGAGTTCGGGCGGGAGGTCGATGAGAGGGATATGTCCTTCGTGGCTGGCACCAAGAAAGAACGGGATGGAGTACCGAACGATTCCGGAAGGCGGTGTCACCGCTGCATGGACGTCTGCGCGCACGAAACCATCCGTTGCAAGCTCGAGCAATTCCCCGGTGTTCACGACAAAGGTGCCCGGGATCGGTGGTGCTTCGACCCAGCTGCCATCCTGGCGCTGGACACGGAGACCCTCGGTGCTGTCCTGGAGCAGGATCGTCACGAGACCGCCGTCCTTGTGCGCCCCGACGCCCTGTTCAGAGCGGGCCACATCACGGCCGGGATAGCGAACGATCTTCAGGTGCTGACGCGGAGCCGATTTGTAGAGCGGCTCGAAAGCACCTTCCGGTTGCCCGAGAGCAAGTGCGATGGCTTTCAGCAAATCGATCGCGACGCGGGTCACTTCGGCCTGGTACGTCGTGATGATCGGCTTCAGGCTGGGCATTGCCGAGGGCCACTGGTTAGGGCCAATCGTCCGCTTCCATGCGGGCGTGTCCGGACCAATCTCGGCGAAGTCCTCCTCGCGGTCGAAATCGACCTGCTCGCGCCAATCCTGTCGGCCGCCGGTCAGTTCACCGCCGATACGGGTGTAGCCGCGGAATTGGGCCGATTTGACGATGTCGATTTCGAGCTTGGCCTCGCGCGGCAAGGCAAAGAACATCCTCGATGCCGTCAGGGCCTGCGAGATGAGGTCGGGCCTGACGCCGTGACCACGAAGATAGAAAAAGCCATGATCGAAAAGGATCTCGCGCAATTCGCCGACCAGCTGCTGACGGTCCTCCTGGCTGCCATACAGGAGTGACAGATCAAGGAAGGGCAACTGGCTCGTCGACACAGCTTCCGCCGACGTGAACTCGTTGGTGCGCTGGAGCACCGGATCGGGGAGTTGGGTGACAGTCACTGGGCGTTGTCCGTGATGCGGGTCTCGCGCGGCGCCATACGAACGACCTGCTGCTCCACGGGGAGGTCTGGATCGTACATGTACTTCGGGCTGGCATCGAGAAAGTCGTGGGTGTGAACGATGACGGCTCCGCCTTGCAGGAATGCGATGGCATAGGCCGGCGGCTCCATGCTGCAGGGGATGCCGCGCTCGATGGTGAAGTCGAGCCAGAGTTGGTGGTTGAGGCCGCGCAGGGTAGTGAAGGGAATGCCGCGCCAGCTCCCTGCGATCGGCCGGTGCACGTGGCCGAAGAAGATGTGCCGGATATCGTGTCCTTCAAGCACCTTTGCAAAGGCGTCCGGATCCTCGAGCATGATCTCGTCGACCGCGCGCAGGTTCACGGGCAGCGGATGGTGATGCATGAACAGGTAGCATGGACGACCCGCTGCCTCTTCAAGCCGCGCCTTCAGCCATGCCTGTCGCTTTGCGCAATAGGCGCCTGCGTGCCCGGTCGCCTTCTTGGTGTCGAGGAACAGGAGGCGCCCGGCGTCGGTGTCGATGAAAGACTGAACGAAACCATCTGCGTCGGTTGGCTCTTCGGGAAACACCTGGAGAAACTCGTCACGGGCGTCGTGATTGCCGATAACCAGGCGGACGGGCACCGGCAGCGCTTCTAGCGCTTCTCGCAGGCGGATGTATGCGCCGTGCTCGCCATGATGGGCCAGGTCGCCGGTAATGACACACAAGTCGGCATCAGCGTGGTTGGCAGCGATATCGGCGATGCAGGCCTCAAGCCGCACGCCGGGATCGTTTTCGAACAGACTTCGCCCTTTGGGAACAAGGTGCAAATCCGTAATCTGGATGATTTTCATCTTACGGGTCTCGCTCAGCGCCACAGGCGGCGCGAGGCGATCTCGGCGCCCTGAACCATCGCTTCGAGCTTACGCCAGCCAATTGCCGGATCGACGGTATG
Source organism: Sphingomonas sp. TX0543 (assembly GCF_048565505.1). NCBI lineage: Bacteria > Pseudomonadati > Pseudomonadota > Alphaproteobacteria > Sphingomonadales > Sphingomonadaceae > Sphingomonas > Sphingomonas sp. TX0543. Next base: position 38,612 of record NZ_JBLZUS010000004.1, on the reverse strand, counting down.
GAAGGAGGCGAAGCTTGCAAACCCGCAGTCTGTACCGGCGATCACGCGTTCGCGGCCCACCAGATTGGCGTATTGCTCGATACGCTGCGCCACCACTTCCGGGTGCTCGATATAGTTCGTGCAGGTGTCGATGACGCCAGGCACGATCACCTTGTCCTCGGGAAGCGGCGTCTCCTTGAACAGGCTCCATTCGTGGGAATGGCGCGGGTTGGCCGCTTCGAGCAGGATCGCCATCGGCTTGGCGGTCACGATCAGGTCGAAGATTTCGTGCAGGTCGATGTCGTGGTGGTGGGGCGATTCGTAGTTACCCCAGCACAAGTGCAGACGCAGACGGTCGGCCGGAATGTCGCGCAGGGCGTGGTTGAGCACTTCGACGTGAAGTGCGACTTCCTTACGGAAGTCCGCGACTTCCATCGGCTGCGCGCGGAAATGCCGGCCAAGCGCGAGTTCGGGACAGTCGATCTGAAGGAGAAGGCCGGAGGCGACGATGGCGTCGTACTCCCGCTTCATCGTGTCTGCGAGCGCGTAGAGGTATTCCTCCTGCGTCGCGTAAAACTTATTGGGCATGTAATGCGCCATGATGCCTGGCGAAGAGGCATTCATGAACGCGTCCTCAACCGCGACGCCTTCAAGCGCGGCCTTCAGGTTGTTGATGTCGGACGCGACATGCTCATCGCCATGATAGGAGAGCGGGCCGACGCAGGCCGGGGTCTTGATTTCCATCACGATCTTGCTGGCGAACTCGGGGAATTCGGTGAGCTCGGACAGGGCCAGCGGGTGATCGACGCCGGTGAGGCCGGTCATGCGGTCACGCGCATAAGTTGCATAGGCGTATTTGCTCATCTCGCCGTCGTCGACGATGGAGATGCCAAGATCGGCCTGCCGCTTCACCACGTCGCGAACCGCAGTCGTGATTTCATCGGGCATCGCGTCAAGCGATGCGGCGTCGAGTTCGCCGCGTTCGCGTGCCAGCAGCTTGGCTTCCAGGCTTGCCGGACGCGGCAAGCTGCCAACATGGGTGGTGAGAATGCGATCGGTGCTGATCTTCATGTCATACTCCTGAGCATTTTGCAGACCTGTTCCTGAGCAACCCGGCAGGTCTTCGCGCTTGTGCGCTCACTGTGAACGTTTTGATCGACCAGCGCCCATTGCGAGATCATGCTTAGCAAATCTGGGCGGCAATCGGGTTAAGAGGTCGGATCGACAAGCGCCGATCCGACCGTGATTATTGAACTTAGAACCGCTTCGATGCCGACATGCCGATCGTGCGGGGCCGGAAGGTGGTGTCAGTGAAGAGATCCGATCCCACCAGGTCCTGGTAGCGGCCAAGTGCCGGATGGGCGTTCAGCGCGTTGGTCATGAAGAGCGCGATATCGACGTTCTGCCAGTTCACGCCTGCACGCAGGTTGAGCTGGTTAGTCGCCGGGTTTGCCGGGATGTCGGGCTTGTAGAGCACCGGCGATGCCGGGTTCTGCGAGTTGAACGGTCCCGGATTACGGCTGTGGAAGACATCTTCTGCACGCAGATAGCCATCGATGTCGCCGGGCAGGACGAAGGTATATTCCGCGGTGGCGCGCAGGTCCCAGGGCGAATTGACCCAGGGCGGTGAGCCGATGACATCGCCCTTGGTGTTCAGGATGACGCCGTACTGCTCGATCGTCTCCTTCATGCGGGTGCCCGTGTAGCTGGCGGACACGCCCAGCTTGAACGCGTCGGTCACCTTGGCATTGAGGGTGAGATTGAAGCCGTTGACCTCAGCCTTGCCGGCGTTGGTCGTGTAGGTGTAGCCGCAGGTCGGGATATAGACACCCTGCTGGATGTCGTTCCAGTCGATATGGAAGGCGTTGGCGTCCACGCCCAGACGGCCGCCGAACAGCTTGCCCTTCAGACCGGCTTCGTAGCTCCAGACCGAATCCGCCTTGAAGGAGGCCGGCTGCGAGGGAACCGGGCAGCCAACGCCGCCCTCTTCGGTCTGCAGCGGGATCGGGATGTTGGTGCCGCCGACGCGGTAGCCCTTGCCGGCCGATGCATAGAGCATGAGGTTCGGGCTGGCATGATAGGTCACGCCCACCTTGGGGGTGAATGGCTTCTCGTGGTTCTTGCCGCTCGAAACCGGGAACAGGCCGCCGGTCCAGTAGCCGCTCTGCTCCTGGTAGAAGCTCGATTTGGTGCTCGCGATACGAGCGCCTGCCGTCAGCGTCAGGCCCTTGACCACTTCCCAATCGACCTGACCGAAACCTGCGATCTGCTTGTCGTAGGAGTAGAGGCTGCCGGTGAACTCGGACACGTAGGGATCCATGCCGAGGTAGGCTGAATAATACGGGTCGATCGAAACGTGGGTGTCGTGCTGGGTGCTGTCGGAGTAGAATGCACCAACGGTCCACTTTAGCGCAGCATCCGGGTTCGAGGAGGAAAGACGCACTTCCTGCGTGAACTGGTGCAGCGAGGTGGTGACATCCTTCCAGGCCGCGTCGGTTTGGCGCGCGGGATAGGCGAGGCCCATCGGGTTGCCATAACCGACAGTTACCGCGCCATAGAAGCTGGTGATGTCAGCGAGCACGCTGCCCTTGCGGTCGAGGTACGAGCTGACCGAGGTCAACGTAACACCGCCTAAATCGGCTTCGAGCTTCAGCGAGGGAAGCACGAACTGATCTTGGTTAGGCTGACGCAGAAGACGCCCGTTCTTGAACTTGCCTTCGCTCGGATCGGAAAGGTACTCGTAGTACGAAGCGCTGTCGTTCGTATTGACCTTCTGGAAGTAGATCGACGGCGTGATCTTCAGCCACTCCGTCGGTGCTGCTGTCACTGCAGCGCGAAGCGCATAGGAGTCGGAGAAATTCGAGTTCGCCTGCACGGTCTTCAGGTTGAACGGATCGACCCGGTCGATGTAACCGCCGTCGTGGCGATACCAACCGCTGACCCGGAACCCGAGCTTGTCATTGACAATGGGCCCGCCGAGCGCGGCGCCGGCTTCGTAGCTTGGGCTGCCGCCCTGCGTGAACGAGAGCTCGGTACGCGCCATACCCGTGTAATGATCGAGACCGGGCTCAGGGCTGATGAAGCGCAGCGCACCGCCTTCTGCGCCTGCGCCAAACAGCGTGCCCTGGGGGCCGCGGTCGACTTCGACGTGATCCACATCGAACATCAGGGGCAGAGGATTGCCGAAGCCCGAAATCCACGTGGCACGCGCCTGGATCGGGGTATCGTCGATATAGATACCGGTCGTGGAGTGACCGACGGACGAGTTGATGCCCCGGATGGCGATGTTGGTCAGCGCACCGCCGCCATAGTATCCGGCCGACTTGTCGAACTGGACGCCCGGCGTCATCTGGGCGAGGTCGGACACGCTGCGGATGGCTGATTTTTCCAGCGCTTCGGGATTGTAGGCCTCGACGCTGATAGGCACCTTCGAGATCTCTTCACGGCGCTTGGTTGCCGTCACGACGATATCGGAGCCATCGCTGTCAGCGGCGGCTTCGTCTGCGATGGCTGGCTGAGCGCAAATGCCAAGAGCCACGATGCAGGCCGCGCCAAGGAGGCTGGCGCGACGGGCGCCGAAAACTCGTTCGGATGAATAGTGCGACTTATTTGTGGTGGAGTCGTAGCGCTCCAGCAATTCGGTTGCGGAAACAGTCATTTGAACCCTCGTGAAATCCATGTTTGAACCGATTGGTCCGCGCAGCTGACCGTGCCCCCGGCCCGCCCCGGCCTGCGCGCCGGGACATCCCTGAAACATTCGAATGTCCCGCTAGTGTTGGATTATGATAGTTTCACGACATGGGGAAAAATTCATCCGAATGATTTGACGATCGCAGGTCAGACGTTCGCAAAAGTCCGCAGATTTCCGCGAGTTTTACCAGCCAACCTTCGACGAACAACTAAAGGTCCGTGATCGATGTCGGATTTAACATTCGAATGATATCGTGCTACGAACGGATCATGAATCATCCGAATGATGCGGCACCTCGGAATTCCGGGTGGCAGACGATCCGCGACGCCATCTCGACAGAAATCCAGAATGGCGTGCTCAAGCCTGGCGCCAAGCTACCGACGGAGCCTGAGCTCTGCTCCCTGTTTGGGGCGACGCGGTATGCTGTTCGAAGGGCTGTGGAAGCACTCGCTGTCGACGGCAAGCTACGTGTCGAGCAAGGACGCGGGACGTTTGTCGAATCAGCGTCAAAGCTGAATTATCGTGTCGGGCGCCGAGCGCGGTTTCGTCAGAATCTTTTGTCTGAAGGCGTGGAACCGGACGGAGAGATCCTCTCGGACGAAATTGTCCCGGCATCACCAGCAATCGCCCAGGCCCTCGAACTGACAGAGGGGGCTCCGGTTCATCGGGTACTTCAGCGCAGCCTGGCAGATGGCGTGCCCATCAGCCTGGGTCACACGTATGTGTCTGCCCTTAGGTTTCCTGAATGGCCGCGTTATGTGCGCCAAGGCATGTCGATGAGCGATGCCTATCGCGCTTACGAAGTTGTCGATTATTTCCGCGGATCTACAAGCGTCCATTAAGGTAGCCGGTCCTGACGGCCTTGAGGTGATTGATCCAGAGGAAGGGACGCGACTGCGCCTGCGAGTGCAGCCACCCAGACCATGCCTCCGAATTAGCTCCAGACGGCGCCGGTATTCTTACAAGCATTGCTTCCTGGACCCCGTCGATGAGACGGCTGAGGAGCGAGGCAAGGTGGTGCGGGCCCGCGAACTGGAAGTGGGCTGCCCCTCCTACTCCATGGCTGATATCGACGATGGTGGCCTCGGAAAGACGGATGACGCGTTCAAGTCGTCCGCGGATGTCGATGTCGAGTTCCGCTTGGCCCCGTGCCTCATGCCCGAGTGCCTGTACTACTCGGGCACATTCCCGAAGTAACAGATCGGCGGCAACTTCACGGCTGTCGTCCTGGACGATGCGATCCTCGTCAAGATTTCGTTCAACCAGTGGGCCAAGGTTGCCAGTCGCAAGTTCGCGGATGCTGAGAATCAACGACCGTCGGACGGCGCGAGGCTCGCCTCTCGCTCTGAGCTGACCGGCAACTTCGGCTGCGTCGGCGGCGCGATCAGCTATGAGAAAGAGGAGCGTCGCGGAGATTGTCGAGCTAATTGTGTCGCTCGATACCACCGTTAGCCGGCGAGTCCCGGATTCGCGGATGCGGCCGAGCACCTGATGGGCGCTTGCCGCGACGAACGCAGCTGCCCGCGTCTGCTCGGGGCGCAAGTCGAGCGCAACGTATGCCTCGAAAGTCGAGGCGAGGCGTCTGACCCGATCAATCACCTCGCTTGCGGCGCCCGGCTCTCCTTCTCTGGCCAGCAGGCGTATCGTCGACAGTTCGATGTGGGCGGCGGTGAGAAGTTCATCCAATGCCTCAGGGTCCAAGCCTGGCAGATCCGGCGCCTGCCTCAGGAGCGCGCGCGAGCTAGAGTCAAACATCGGTGATCTCCACCACCTTGGCAGCTACCTCGTCAGCAAGAAGAGCAAGCCCTTTTCGAACCTCATCGAACGCTAACACTCCGGCGGATCGGGACGATTTCGCGCCACCCGCTACGGCTTTGAAGCCAGCGACGATGTGCTGGAACTCACCATCCTTGCGTTGGTTTTCTCCTGTTGCCACCGCGACCCTGAACTCCCGTGCCCCTTCCCAGAACACCTCATCAACTGCGGTCTCGGCGTCGATCCCCGGCACGCTCTTGAGAAGCGTCACGAGGTCGGCAAGGATCTCGTCGTCACGTTCACCGCGCAGGATCGCTTCAATATCGGTCCAAACTTTCGAGGTGATCAGACCGCGTGGCGATTTCGAGGCCTTGTCCTCGCACAGCACGATCCGGACGATTTCTTCGCCGTCATCGTCCAAATCCACAATGAACCCGTCAAATCCCTTGTCAGCCTGCCGCACTTGTGGCGCCGTCATGTATCCGTTCGGAACGGCCATCCTCGCTGCGACCCAGGACACATGCTGGAACAGCAAGCCGTCGCGATGGATTGTTCCCCGTCAGCGCCAATGGCACAGATTTGAGGTTGTGAATTAAGGAGTGTTGGGGCTTCGTCGTAGTGACGAAGGAACGAAGATGAAGCCCCAACACTCCTTGAAAAAATCGCCTGCCAAGGCCCCTGCTGAGCGTGTGGTGAAGGACATCCGGCGGCAGACCCGGCGGCATTTTTCGGCCGAAGACAAGATCCGCATTGTGCTCGATGGGCTGCGTGGCGAAGACAGCATTGCCGAACTATGCCGCAAGGAAGGCATTGCCCAGAGCCTGTATTACACCTGGTCGAAGGAGTTCATGGAAGCGGGCAAGCGGCGCCTGGCGGGTGACACGGCTCGTGCCGCGACCAGCGGCGAGGTGCAGGACCTGCGCCGCGAAGCCCGTGCCCTGAAGGAATGCGTGGCCGACCTGACGCTCGAAAACCGTCTGCTCAAAAAAAGCATGATCGCGGATGGGGGCGACGACGAATGAGATATCCCGCATCCGAGAAGCTCGAGATCATCCGGATCGTCGAGCAGTCGCATCTGCCGGCGAAGCTCACCCTCGACAAGCTGGGGATCGCACGCCGGACGTTCTACCGCTGGTACGACCGGTTCCTCGAAGGCGGACCGGAGGCGTTGGAAGATCGGCCATCGGCACCGAGCCGCGTGTGGAACCGGATCCCGCCTGACATCCATGATCAGATCATCGAACTGGCACTGGAGCAGTCCGAGCTGAGCCCACGGGAGCTGGCGGTGCGCTTTACCGACGAAAGGCGTTACTTCGTGTCGGAAGCCACGGTTTACCGCCTTCTGAAGGCCCATGACCTGATCACCAGCCCGGCCTATGTGGTGATCAAGGCCGCCGATCAGTTCCACACCAAGACCACCCGGCCGAACGAGATGTGGCAGACCGACTTCACATACTTCAAGATTATCGGGTGGGGCTGGATGTACCTGTCGACCGTGCTCGACGACTTCTCACGCTACATCATCGCCTGGAAGCTGTGCACCAACATGCGCGCCGAGGACGTGACCGACACGCTGGACATGGCACTGGCCGCATCGGGCTGCGACAGCGCCACGGTGCTGCACAAGCCAAGGCTGCTGTCGGACAATGGCCCCAGCTACATCGCCGGCGAACTGGCGGAATACATCGAGGCCCAGAAGATGAGCCATGTGCGCGGTGCCCCGCTACACCCGCAGACCCAGGGCAAGATCGAGCGCTGGCATCAGACCCTGAAAAACCGCATCCTGCTGGAAAACTACTTCCTGCCCGGCGACCTCGAGGCCCGGATCGAGGCCTTCGTCGAGCACTACAACCACCAGCGTTACCACGAGAGCCTCAGCAACGTGACGCCCGCCGATGCCTACTTCGGCAGGGCACCGGCAATCATCAAACTGCGCGAAAGGATCAAGCGACAGACCATCGAACATCGGCGCTTGCAGCACCGCAAGTTCGCCGCCTAACATCAACCCCCTGACGAGGTCCGCACTCCGCTAATCTACGCCGCGAGTTGTGCCGAATGTTCTGACGACGGACAGAAGAAGGGCTTCGACGCGGCGGACTCGGACGGCGTCCGCTATCAGATCAAGGGCCGGCGGCTGCACAGGCGCAACAAGTCGCGTCAGATGTCGGCGATCCGGTCGACGGACGGTTTCGATATATTGGCCGGCGTTCTCTTCAACGACGACTTCTGCGTCATTCGCGCGGCGCTGATCCCTGCAAGCGTGGTGTTCGAGCGAACGAGCTTCGTCGATTATACGAAGAGCCATAAATTCTACCTTCGCGATGATGTGTGGGATGCACCAGGCGTCAGCGACGTTACCGAGCGCCTCCGGGCCGTCGAGCAGGCCTAGATACCAACTGCGGCTGACCTGCGGTGGCCGCGCGAGCGGCCAAGCGGGCAAGAAGTGTCACAGCAGAAAAAACTGACGAAAGACGCACGAACGGGATTCACATTGCCGCAAGCGATGCTAAGATTCATCTTATGTTCCACCAAGCCGACCTTTTCGATGCCGTTGAAGTCGGTCAGGGAGCGCCTGCCAAGCCCCTGAATTTGCCGGCGCTGATCGAACGGATCGCGGATTTCTCGCCACGACCGCGCTATGCGTTCATGGTCCTCAACCTGATTGCCAAAGCCGCCGGGGGGAACAGCGGTTCAGCGGGCCCCTATGTCGATACCGAAGACGAGGTTCGCGTACCGCTCCGCGACTGGTTGTGCGATTCACTGGTTCCGATGGCAAAGCGTGATGCCCGTCGCCTGATCATCGTCGAAGAGGTCAAAGCTTCGCTTGCTGCGCAGGATGCCTTGCCAGACGACGCCGAGCAGGCCGCAAGGGCGATCGACAATGAGGTCCGTGAACGGGTCCGGCGCTCAGGCCGGTGCAACGTCAGCCGCGCCGTTTCTGATCTCGTGCGCGCCGGTCTGGTCCGACGACACTACCAGGGCTACCGCGTGGACCACCACAATCGTGGCGCTCAGCGCGAGGCGGTGTACACCATCACCGAAGCAGCGGCTCGGGCCCTTTGGTCTCAAAAAGCCTCATAACCACGCCGGGACCATAGATCATTTCACCATTCTGCGACTTTCAACGGTTTGTTGAAAAGCATGTTTCAGTGAAATAATTTGCAATTTCAGCCGAATCATGATTTCAACGGTTCGGTGAAAGACGCAATGGACACCGAACGACGGGCGGCAGAAGCGCTCAAGGCCTTCCTGGGCTCGATCCCCCAATTTGCCCTTGGCCAGATGACGATGATCGGCAAGCCAGGCGAGGCTGATCGCGGCGTAGACATCGTCGCGGAAACCGAGTTCGCCGGCCGACCGCTCAAGATCGTGGTCGAGGTCAAAGGCAACGGGCAACCCCGGATAGCGCACCAAGTGGCCTACCAGCTCAAACGCTATCTCGATCAGACCGGCCAAGAGGGGGTGCCGATGTTCATCGCGCCCTATTTATCCGAACAGGCGCAGGCGGCATGTCGCGAGGAAGACATCGCCTACCTCGATTTTCAGGGCAACGCGCGCCTCGTTGTCGATACCATCTTCATCGAGCGCAAGGTCGAGGGGAAACCCGATCCCGAACGACGTTCCCTGCGCACCCTGTTCAAGCCAAAGTCGACCCGGATCTTGCGCGTACTGCTGAACGAGCCGCATCGGCCCTGGCGCGTGACCGAGCTTGCTGAAGAAGCCAAGGTCAGCCTCGGGTTGGTCAGCACGATCGGCACCGCCCTGCGCGAACGCGAATGGGCCGATCAGACCGAACAGGGGCTGCGGCTCGTCGATCCTTCCGGTCTGCTGGACGAATGGGCCCGCAACTATGAGCCGCCCAGAGGGGAGGAGGTCCGCCTCTATACCCACCTCCATGGCAAAGCCCTGACGGAGCGCCTGCGTGATTTAGCGACCGAGCAGGGAAGGGTGGCGCTGGCCTCGTTCAGCGCGGCCGATTGGTACGCGCCCTTCGTTCGCCAAGGCACCAGCTATTTCTACGCTGACGAGAAGGGCCTTGGCGCCTTGCAAACAATCTTAAATCTGACTGCACCCGCAAAGGGTGCGAACATTGTCGTGCGCGTCCCCGATGAAGATGGCGTGCTCGACGACGCGCGGGCCGTCGCACCGGGGGTCATCGCGACGAGCCCGGTTCAAACCTATCTCGATCTCATGGCGGGCGGCGAGCGCGGCGTCGAAGGGGCAGAACATCTGAAGGACAAGCTTTTGCGGTGGCCTTCATGAACGACGAACCGCAATCGGCCACAGATTATGACGACCGCACCAGCGCCGCTGTGAAGTCGGTGCTCGTTGAGATCGGCCAGACGCTGGGCAGCTTTCGTGGGAAGTTCGCGGTTATCGGCGGCGCCGTGCCTTGGCTGCTGCTCGAGGACAGCGAGATGCGCCACGTCGGCACCCTCGACATCGATCTCAGTCTCGACGCGCAGGCCTTGGCCGCCGGCGAGGAGTATGTCGCTCTCGTCGATGCCCTCCACGAACAGGGGTACGCACCCCGCGACACGCTCAAATATTTCCAGATGGTCCGGACGGTCCAGCCGAAGGACGATGGACCGCCGATTGATGTGATCGTCGATTTCCTGCGGCCCTATGACGCCGTGCTGGAAAAGAACCGGCCGCCGCTCACCACCGAATTCGCGACCCAGCGTGCGTCGGGCGCGGAGCTTGCCATTCACTTCCACGAGCTCGTCGCGATCGAAGGCGATATGCCCAAGGGCGGGACCAACAAGGTGATGATCGCTGTCGCCTCGATTCCGGCGCTTCTCGCCATGAAAGGCTTCGCGCTCGACGGACGGTACAAGCAGAAAGACGCCTACGACGTCTATTACTCGATCCGGAATTATCCCGGCGGGATCGATGCGCTTGCGGACGATTGCCGCCCGCTGTTGGAGCATCAGAGTGGCCGGGACGGCTTCGCGCATGTCGTGGCGAAATTCGACGATCCGGACGGCTACGGGCCGACGTGCGTGCGCAATTTCGTCGAAGGCTCCGATATCCTGGACGGCCGAACGCCGGACGAGTGGCAGCAGGATGCCTTTGGTCAGGTCGATGCCTGGGCCCGTGCGATGGGATTGCGATGACACACCGATCTGCGAAGCCACAATGAAGCTCATTCACACAGCGGACTGGCAGCTCGGAAAGCCGTATGGCCGGTTTGAGCCGGAGGTACGCGCCGCGCTGTCCGAGGCACGCTTCGACGCCATTGATGCAATTGGCAAGGAGGCAGCTCTCCACGGCGCGGCTCACGTTCTGGTCGCCGGCGACGTCTTCGACACCGAGGGACCAGAAGACCGCACGATCGTTCAGGCGATCTCTCGAATGGAGCGCCATGCATGCCGGTGGTGGCTCTTGCCCGGCAATCACGACTTTGCGCGCAATGGTGGCCTCTGGGACCGCGTGCGTCACCGCGCTGGTAACGGCATTACCGTCTTGGCAGAAGCGCAGCCTCACGAGATCGAGCCGGGAATCTGGCTCCTGCCGGCGCCCCTTACGCATCGCCACAATCTCGATGATCCTACCGAGCTCTTCGACAGCATGGAGACACCCGGCAGTCGCATTCGCATTGGCCTCGCGCACGGATCGATCCGTGACTTCGGCACCCAAGGCGAAACCAAGAACCAGATCGCGCCCGACCGGGCCCGTCGCTCCTCGCTCGATTATCTTGCGCTTGGAGACTGGCACGGGACGCTCAATATCGACGCGCGCACCTGGTACGCCGGCACACCCGAAACTGATCGCTTCCAGCGCGACGAGCCCGGCCACGTGCTGCTCGTCGATATAGCCGAAGGCGGCGACCCGTCGGTCACCCCGATCCGCACGGGGCGTTTCCAGTGGATCAGGCGAAGCTGGACGGTGAACGACCAAGCCGGTTTCGATGCCGAGTGCGATCAATTGCTGGGATCCATTGATCCCCCGTCCACCCTCCTCGAACTGTCGCTGGCCGGAATCACCAGCCTTACGGATCGGGTCGGGATGCTGGGCAGGCTGGAAAATGATGTCGGGCACCGGGTCCGTTATCTCGACGTTCGGTCTGACGACCTTGTCGGCCGCCCGAGCGAAGACGACCTCGCAAGCCTTTCGGTAGAGGGCATGCTCGGCGTCGCGGCGGCGAAGCTGTCCGCCTCGATCGAAACGGGCGGTGCCGACGCTTTGATCGCGAAGCGTGCCCTGGAGCGCCTCTTCGTCGAATATAGCCGGGAGGACAGGGCATGAGCCTGTACCTGCGTCGTATCGCCGTCGATGGCTTCCGCAAGTTTCGGGAGCCAATGGCGATCGAGGGGCTGACCGACGGTCTCAATATCGTCATCGAACCCAACGAAACCGGTAAGTCGACATTGCTTGAGGCGCTTCGCGCGGCGTTTTTCGTTCGCCACGGCACGAAGAACCAGCTTGCCCAATCGTTCGCGCCTTATGGCGAAGCTGTCGGACCGGAGATTCAGGTTTCGTTCGACGCCGATGGCGCGCCATGGACGGTGACCAAGCGCTTCCTGCGTGGCGCGTCGATCGAGGTCACCGGTCCACAGGGCAAGGCACAGGGCGAAGAAGCGGAAGCCCGCCTGCACACGCTGCTGGGGTCAGTACGCGATACCAGCCAGAAGGGCGATGCCGGCACATACGGCGCGCTCGGACTTCTTTGGGTCGCACAAGCTGAGGCGCTCGCGGTCACCGGGCCAGGACAGATCGTGCGGGACACGGTCCGCTCGACGCTTGAAGCGGAAGTCGGCTCAATCATGGGCGGCCCCGCCTACACGCGCGTCCGATCCAGGATCGACGAGCAATATGGGCGGTACTGGTCCCCCACCGGACAAAAACGCGGGCGACAGAATGAAGCACGCGAGCGTGTCGAGCAGGCGGAAGCGGCCGCGCGCGACGCCGCTGAACGTCTGGCTGGGCTTGAAAGGACGTTCGCCGAGCTCGAAATTGCGCGGGCCCGGCTCAAGGTCGTTCACCGCGAGATCGCGGACGACACAGATGTGCAAACGCGGAAGGATCTCGCCGCCTCTCTCGAGACAGCTCGCGCGGCCGCCCAAATCCTCGCAACGCGGCGGGCCGAGCATGAGGCCATCAGCGCGAAGGCCCGTAGCTTGGAAGACCTTGTCGATCGTCATCGCAAGGCGACGGACGATCGGAACAGCGCCGAACTCGCGCTGGCCGATGCGCGCATACGCCGCGCCGAAATTCTCGATGGCTTGGCAACGGCGAAGCAACGTCTTGCCGAGACACGCAGCGCACTGGAGGCTGCGCGCACGGCCCGCCAGGAGGCTCGCCGTGCTCTCAGCACGGGCGAGGTCGTTTTGCGCGCCTCGCGTCGCCGTAGTGCCGTAGACGCGGCACACGCGCGTCATACCGAACTCATCGACCTTGAGCGGCTTCAGGGAGAGGCTGCGGCTCTTGCCACGACGATCATTTCCACCAAAGCCATGGAAGCGCTTGAGACAAACGAGCGGCTCGTAGCTGAAGCGCGCGCGTTGCGGGCCGCAGGCGCCACGCGGATTGCCCTGGTGGGCGATGCAGCCGGCGTATCGATAGATGGCGAGCCGATGGCGCTCGGCGAACGCGCTCTTACAGGCGAGACTCGCGTTCGGTTCGGGAGTGCCGAGCTGGTCATCACGCCGCCGGCAGGCGCGGCGAGCGCCGAAGGAGCTTTGGCTTCAGCGCTGGAGCGCCAGAGGTCCGCTCTGTTAGAGTTGGAAGTTGAGAGCCTGTCGGCAGCACGCGCACGGAACGACGCCGCGCGCGACGCCGCGAGTGAGCTGCGCACTATCGCTGCGCGCATTGCGGCTGTCACCGCTTCGGATGACATTATCGAGCTCGCTGCCGGTCCAGAGGCGCTAAAGCTCTTTGTCGTCGGACTGATCGACGAGACAGCCATCGTGGAAGCCGATATTCCGGATATCGCTTTGCTTACCGCAAACTTGGAAGCGGCTGATACGACTCTTGCACGGGCCGAAGGTGCCCAGGAGAGCGCTGTCGAAGCCCTGCGCCGTGTTGAACAAGAGGACGCGCCGCTGGCCAGCGCGGAAGCGGGTGCTGCCAGCACTCTCACCAACGCCGGCACCCAGATCGAGACGATTGAAAGCCGTCCTGAATTCCCGACGCTCGCGGTGGACCTGGCTCGTGCCCGTGAGCAGACCGCCGAGGCAGCTGTGAAGCTGGAGGAGGCCGCGCGCGACGCTACGGCGCACGACCCTGCGGTGATCACGCGGAAGATCGAGACAATCGATGCGCGGACAAAGGCGGCGGGGGAGGCACGCACCAAGCTCGAGATGGACGAGGCGCGACTGGAGGGGACGATTGAGAGTGAGGGCGGCAAAGGTCTCGCCGATCGGGAGGCGGGTGCTCGCGAAGAGGCGGAGGCGGCACGCGCGGCTCTGCAGCGGATCACCGAGGAGGCCGATACGCTCAAACTGCTGCGCGATACGCTTGACGAAGCGCGCGATGAGACCTCAGCCAAGTTCGTCGGACCGGTCGCAAAGCGCGCAAAGCGGCACATCGAGCGTCTTTTGCCGGGCTGCGACCTCAGTTTTTCAGAGGATCTCACCCTCGAAGCTGTGGTGCGCGGCGGGATCAGCGAAGGGTGCAGCGATCTGTCGCGCGGCACACAGGAGCAGCTAGCGGTACTGACGCGGATCGCGTTTGCAGATATGCTTCTCGACCAGGGGCGGCCGGTATCGTTGATCCTGGACGATCCACTCGTCTATGCCGACGATGCCCGGCTCGATCTGATGGTCGAAATACTGAGCGAGGTGGCCGAGCGGATGCAGGTCATTGTGCTGACCTGCCGCGATCGGACGTTCCGCCATGTCGCTGCTAATAGGATCAGCCTTTCTTCCGCCATGCTGAATGACCGCCTCAATGCGCCTGCTGCTTGAACTCTCCTTGACCGGTTGGGACCAGCAGCCCACGCTCAACATAGGAGGATGAATGCTGTGGCGCGGACTGCCGAATATTCGATCAAAGGTTACGTCTATCAGTTTCTCCGATATCTTTCGGAGATCCTCGAAGCGACTGACGGCTCTACTATAACGATCGAGGGAGCGATCGAGGACATCGACGTCACGACACCGGACCTAACGACGGCCGTGCAGTGCAAATATCACGAGCAGGCTGAGAAGTTCACATTGGGAAAGGTCTACAAGCCAATCCTGCTGATGCTGGAGCATTTCTCTCATCATAGCGCCCCTCCGAAGGTTCATTACAGACTGTTTTGCTATTTTCCTGGTTCGTCCGGTTCACAATCATTAACGCGCACAGAGCTGGAGACAGTACTCGCCACCAATTCCGTGCCACTCAAGGCGATAGTGGCACGCCTCGCGCACGGAGCGGATTTGGACCTGTTTCTGAGCCGGTTTTCGATCGAATTTGGGCCTACCTGCGAGGCGCTTCAGTGTTCCCCGTCAGCGCCAATGGCACAGATTTGAGGTTGTGAATTAAGGAGTGTTGGGGCTTCGTCGTAGTGACGAAGGAACGAAGATGAAGCCCCAACACTCCTTGAAAAAATCGCCTGCCAAGGCCCCTGCTGAGCGTGTGGTGAAGGACATCCGGCGGCAGACCCGGCGGCATTTTTCGGCCGAAGACAAGATCCGCATTGTGCTCGATGGGCTGCGTGGCGAAGACAGCATTGCCGAACTATGCCGCAAGGAAGGCATTGCCCAGAGCCTGTATTACACCTGGTCGAAGGAGTTCATGGAAGCGGGCAAGCGGCGCCTGGCGGGTGACACGGCTCGTGCCGCGACCAGCGGCGAGGTGCAGGACCTGCGCCGCGAAGCCCGTGCCCTGAAGGAATGCGTGGCCGACCTGACGCTCGAAAACCGTCTGCTCAAAAAAAGCATGATCGCGGATGGGGGCGACGACGAATGAGATATCCCGCATCCGAGAAGCTCGAGATCATCCGGATCGTCGAGCAGTCGCATCTGCCGGCGAAGCTCACCCTCGACAAGCTGGGGATCGCACGCCGGACGTTCTACCGCTGGTACGACCGGTTCCTCGAAGGCGGACCGGAGGCGTTGGAAGATCGGCCATCGGCACCGAGCCGCGTGTGGAACCGGATCCCGCCTGACATCCATGATCAGATCATCGAACTGGCACTGGAGCAGTCCGAGCTGAGCCCACGGGAGCTGGCGGTGCGCTTTACCGACGAAAGGCGTTACTTCGTGTCGGAAGCCACGGTTTACCGCCTTCTGAAGGCCCATGACCTGATCACCAGCCCGGCCTATGTGGTGATCAAGGCCGCCGATCAGTTCCACACCAAGACCACCCGGCCGAACGAGATGTGGCAGACCGACTTCACATACTTCAAGATTATCGGGTGGGGCTGGATGTACCTGTCGACCGTGCTCGACGACTTCTCACGCTACATCATCGCCTGGAAGCTGTGCACCAACATGCGCGCCGAGGACGTGACCGACACGCTGGACATGGCACTGGCCGCATCGGGCTGCGACAGCGCCACGGTGCTGCACAAGCCAAGGCTGCTGTCGGACAATGGCCCCAGCTACATCGCCGGCGAACTGGCGGAATACATCGAGGCCCAGAAGATGAGCCATGTGCGCGGTGCCCCGCTACACCCGCAGACCCAGGGCAAGATCGAGCGCTGGCATCAGACCCTGAAAAACCGCATCCTGCTGGAAAACTACTTCCTGCCCGGCGACCTCGAGGCCCGGATCGAGGCCTTCGTCGAGCACTACAACCACCAGCGTTACCACGAGAGCCTCAGCAACGTGACGCCCGCCGATGCCTACTTCGGCAGGGCACCGGCAATCATCAAACTGCGCGAAAGGATCAAGCGACAGACCATCGAACATCGGCGCTTGCAGCACCGCAAGTTCGCCGCCTAACATCAACCCCCTGACGAGGTCCGCACTCCGCTAATCTACGCCGCGAGTTGTGCCGAATGTTCTGACGACGGACATTTACTCCTCTCGCCAGATTAAATGTGACCTACCGGTCAACCCGAGTTCTTGGCTGGCCATGAACATCAAGGTCAGCAATGCATAACAGGGCAGACTTCGAATGAAAACTCGCAAACAAGTGGCAGCTGATGCTTCTGTAGTTAGCTGCACCAGCGGGCTAGTCGCATTCCATCGCCCTCACCGCTCGTCCTCCGCCCCCATGATCGCACCCGAGCCCCCGATCGGAGCCGCTCAATCCTCAAGTGATTCTCGGGGCCCCTTACGAAAATGATAGCATGTGCAGATAGCGCAGCTACAGCTTTATGAGTTTACAGCCTAAGACAGGAGCGGTGCATTATTCCCCCCACTCTTTCACCCGATCCGCAAGAGGAATGCCCGAACCAAGGGCCGCATATCACGACCCAGCCCACGATTCCGGTCATTCCTCAACGTCCAACAAGATCGACTAGGCAGCGAGCCGGCGATGCTGAATGAACGGCCGCTCTATGGGATTGACGGATGGATTCCGGGCAGTCCCCATCGTCCAACGGATCCACCTCGGCCGTTCGCACCCGCATCTCGGGCTTGGTGAACGAAGGGCAGCTTGGCTCCTTGCACGATCCCGAGCGGACTAACCGGACAGTCCGCTAGCTCGGACCTGATCGAGATGGCTTAAGCGGATCTACGAATGGCGGGTGTCGGCGTAACCGGACATTCCCAGTCGCGGCGCCGACCGGCAGGAATGTCCCAGACCACGTCATTCGCGGGACTGTACGGCAAACAGGTGTTTTCCGACACCAACGGTCGCTAGCGTATATCTGTGCCCGTTCTATGTAACGCCCCCATCCAGCCTCTCGCCGCTGCGGGCTCGCCTCTGCAGCCGCGAGAATGCCATCCGTGTCGCGCAGCGCATGATGCAGGCCGGAATCGCCGTCATGATCGCCCCCGGCGATGCCATCCAGCCCTGGCGTGTGATCGAGCGTGCCGATCTTACGGCCAGCGAAGTCGCAGCGCGCATTGCCCTCAAGAGACAGGAGGACTTGAGATGCCCCGCCTGAAACCCGCAACACCCCGTTCCAAACAACAGATCGACGACGCCCTCAAGCTCATGCGCCGTGCGCGCGGCCTGCTGCGCGAGGCCGGGGCCTCCAAGGCCGCTGGCCGCCTTCACAGTGCCATCAACAGCGCCGAGGGCGCTCGGCGGCACTGCGAGCGGCGCCCCGTCGTCCAGAACATGGCAGCCTGGCTTTCCGAGGCTGAATGAGGGGAGCGGGAAGGGGGAAGCGAACGATCGAGGAGAAGACACATGCCCGCATTCGCTTCCTCCCCCGCACCGGAGATGACCCGCTGGGGCAAAACCGTCACTGCCACGCAGCGCCTGCCCGGCATCTGGCGTGTCACGACCGCATCGCATGGCGGGTTTGTCCTGTCCGAAACACGTCAGGCCGCCATGCCCGAGGCGCTGCGTCTGGATGAACCCGAGTACGAGCATGACGTTGACTGGTCGCTCGTGATCTTGGCGTTCCAGACCGAGTTTGCCGCTGCCGGAGATCCGCTCTTCGACATCGAACTCTCGCTCGCCACCAGCACCGTTAAAAGCTGGCGACCCGAGCGATGGGAAGCCTATGCCGGCGAGGCCATCGAACCCCGCCAGAGCCATGTCCGGCGCGAGCGCGAAGCCTTCGAGGCCCGCATCGGTCAGGTTGTTGTGACCACCGCCTATGGCGATTGGGCGGATTGGGTGCCGAGCGGCAAGGTCGGCGTGTTTGGCTATCGCCTCGCCAGCGTCGATCATCTGGCCCGTCCGACATACACCGACCCCGTGTTCAAGGCCCTGGTCGATGCCGCCCGGTATGATGCACGAGGCAGCGTCATCAGCTTCGACGAACTCGACGCCGAGATCCTGTCATGACGATCGAGGTGATCGTCGGCCTGCCCCATCTCAACGAAGGGCCGATCCTTCAACGCGCGCGCATCATGCAGCAGCCCATGCTGATTTCCGCGAATTGCCTGTCGCGCTGGCGCACCGCTTCAGGGGGCTGGCGCGAATGGCATGGCTGGCGCACTAGCCAACTTGCGAACGCCCACGGGCTCAGAAGCCTCGATCTGGACAGCGCAGGCTATGTCCTGATGTCCAGATATGGCGGCTATCCATGGTCGATCGCCGACTACATGGCGCTCGCCGCATCCTATCCCTTCCGCCGTTTCGCGGCCGCCGACTATTGCTGCGAAGCCGAGATCGCCACCGATCGCGCCGAAGTCCTCGACCGTATCGCCCGCACCGTGGCGACGAACCGCGAATGCCGATCGCGCGCCTATGACCTTGGCATCATCGACCGCTTCATGCCGGTCCTTCAGGGCCGCTATCCAGAAGACTACGAGCGCTGCGCCGAGATGCTGGCGTGGTCGATGAATCCCGGCACGATCGTCGGCGTCGGCTCCATGTGTCGCCGCGACATCCATGGCCCTGACGGATTGATCGCTGTTGTCGCGCACCTCGACGCGGTGCTGCCAAACCCCGGCCCCCGCCTCCACCTCTTCGGCGTGAAGGGAGCGGCCATCCCCTACCTTCAGCCCTATGCGCATCGCGTGGCCTCACTCGATTCCCAGGCCTGGGGCGCGGCCGCGCGCCGCGATGCCCTGCGCCGGCAGGTGTCGAAGACCGATGTCTTCGCGGCCGACCACATGGAAAGATGGACTATCGCCCAGCTCGACCGGCTGCACGAACCTCATCGCCCGCTCACGATCACAACAGAACCGGCACCTTCACAAATTCCCTCCGATCCATGGGAAGCCGCCATCCAGCAAGCACAGGCCGAGATCCGCGCGCTTATACAAACCGGCGATCTGGCCCACGATGAAGTGACCTCTGGTTGGATCGAGACGTGGGCGGCCGACCTCTACTGCGGTCGCCCCAAGGCTGCCTGAAACCCGAGGCCGCGAAAGGAGAGGGGGAACGGGATTTGCGCGCAAGCCACGCGCGCAATGAGATGGGGTGGTTGCCGCCCTCCCTGACGGCATCAAGTTGTGCCAGCATAGTTTTGGTTCAAGCTACGCGCAGAGAGGACGGCAACCATGAGTATCGATACGATGATTGGTGTGGACCTGGCAAAGTCTGTTTTCCAGATTCACGGGGCGTCGATGAACGGCGAGATACTGTTTCAACGCAAGCTGTCGCGGCAGGCCTTTAGCGTGTTCATGGCTCAACACTCAGCTGCCGTGGTCGTCATGGAGGCGTGCGGTAGTGCCCATTACTGGGCCCGTTTGTTGAGCGGATTTGGTCACGAGGTCAGGCTGATCGCGCCACGCTATGTGCGCCCATTTGTGAAGCGGCAGAAGAACGACGCAGCCGATGCCGAAGCGATTGTGGTGGCGGCTCAACGGCCCGAGATGCGCTTTGTCGAACCCAAGACCGTGGCTCAGCAGAGCGCGGCGATCCTGTATCGATCACGCCAGCGCCTGGTACGTCAGCGGACAGAGACAGTGAACGCCTTGCGGGCAGCCTTGTATGAGTTCGGGCACATCGTTCCTCAGGGTATTCAGCACGTCAGCCGCATTGGCGCGATCCTGGAGGCGCCCAATAGCGATTTGCCGCCTTTGATGCGCGAGGAGTGCCTCGCGATGCTCGATCAGGTCGCGGCGCTCAGTGGTTGGATTGATACAAAGACCGCAAAGATCAAGGAACTCGCAGCCACCACGCCGATATCGAAGCGATTGCAAACCATGCCTGGCGTCGGTCCGCTAGTGGCGATGGCAGTGGAGACCTTTGCGCCTGAAATGGCGACCTTTAACAATGGCCGCGACTTTGCGGCCTGGCTTGGATTGGTCCCGCGACAGTTTTCATCAGGCGGTAAGGAACGGCTTGGGCGGATCACCAAGGCTGGCCAGAGCGACATCCGGCAAATGCTGATCATTGGCGCGATGTCGCGATTGAATTGGATGGGACGCAAGTCGATCCCGGAAAGCTCATGGCTGGCACGCATGATGGCTCGCAAGCCGCGCATGCTGGTCGCCATCGCATTGGCTAACAAAATGGCACGCCAGATCTGGGCCATGCTGACCAAGAATGAAGATTACAGGAATCCGACGCCGGTCAAGGCTGCCTGATAAGGCAAACTTAGACAGGTTGGATGAAAGGGGTGTGAGAAGGCAACGACCCGAATGGGCAAAATGATCGAACAGATCTGGATCAGGAAAACCAGTTCAGGACTCTGAGTGATAAAGCTCGCCAATGAGATTTGGCCCTGATCCGCTGATCACCATACCGGCCAGCGGCCTTCGAAAGCGCCGTAATCAAGGCCTGACAGAAGACCGCACTCGATCACCAGTTCAGAAGGTCAAAACCCTCTTGCATCACGGGCGGCAACCACAGAAGACCTGACATGTCCGATCACTACATCATGACCACCAGCAGCGAGTACCCAAAGACTTATGTCGCGGAAGGCATCGACCATGCCAAGGCTCTGGCGGACTATCGCCAGAAAGATCCCGAAGCCTTCCTTATGACATGCGAAGCCTACCTGAAGGGCGAAGTCGAGCGCACGATGGCGAAGTTTCCGCTCACGCGCGTCACTGAGCGTTTCTACGAGCACATGCTCGGCATCCTGCCTCCCATCTACAGCCGCTTCAGCCCCGGATGGTTCGTCAGCGAAGCTGTCGTGCAGCGCGTCTACACGCAGTTCATCGAGCACAAGGGCCGCTACTATGCCGGCTATGCCAACCTCAGCATGTCCGACCGCAAATGCTGGACAATCGCCGACATCGAGGCGCTGGAGGCCACCGGCACGGCCACCGAGGTCGACTGGTTTCCCGAAACCACCTAATGTTTGACACATCGCTGAACATACAGGATTTGTGGAGCCAGTTAGTGAGCAATCAAGCAACATCCGGTATTGGTGCACGAATGGCCAGCGTTCGCGCGAAATTAAAAATTTCGCAGGCACGCGCAGCCCAAATTCTCGAAATTGCAGATAAATCCTACAAAAATTACGAACTGGAACTGCGCGATCTGCCAATTCCGGTCGCACAAAGGTTTTGCCAGCAGTTTGATACGAACCTGGCCTGGCTTATCGAAGGTGAATCGTCGGCCGCCTCCGAAGAGATCGTCCAGTTCATCGGCGACACCATCGAGGCGGTAATGACCGAAGCGTTGGATAGAGGCATCGAGCTAACGCCAACATTGATACGAAAAATAAGCTGCACCTGCTACAAAAACAGCATCAGGAATGGGACAGAACCCAAGAAGGAAGTTGCTACCGTTTTCGAGTTTCTAAGCGAGATCGTCTGAACTTCTGACCCCAAGTTTTGGCTTTAACTGCGACTATCCAGTCACCCTGAAGGCACCAAGGCCCTGAAAAGGGGAGGGGGAAGGGAAAATCGAGCGCGGGAATGCGCTCGGTCTGACCCGGAGCCCCACCATGACCTACGACGTCCCGTTCCGTCACATGCAGGCGATCGACCCCAGCAGCCTGACCACCATCACCGCGACGCTCCACGCCCTCAACCGGGCCATGGAAGATTGCCGCGTTGCCGGCGTCGATCCCGATCACGACCCGGCGATCGCGCTTCTCGCGCGGCATTTCTCGTCCGTCACCGCCGACCGCGCCGATGATGACAGCCTGCGCTTCTCCTGCAGCCGCCGCATGGCAGAACTCGAACGCTTCCCTGCGCTTCTTACCCTGGCCGTGCGCGGCGTCGCCCATGACCGGGTTGCCAAGGAGCGCTTCCACGCCGACGGGCGCAAGGCCATGAAAGCGCTTGCCCTGGAAATCGGCCTCGCCCCCGGCAGCTTTACCATCAGTTCCACGCCCAGCGATCCCGCGATCGCAGGATATGTCGCGCTGTCGAGCGATGACATTTCGATCATGCTCAGCGTCGGCCCGCTCCATGAGGGCAACGAGGTGCAATACTTCGCCAAACGCGGTCCTGCAGCCGGCCACAAGCTGCGCTTTGCGCCCATGCGCGACTTTGTCCGCCGTGCCCGCTTTGCCGCCCGCATCCGTCGCGATCTACGTCTCGATGCCATCGTGCCATCGCCCGCGCCCGTCGAGACCACGGCGCCGATCAGCCGCGAACCCATCGCCGCTTAGGGAGACATCCCATGCTCACGACACAACAGGTTATCGATCAGGTTCGCAGCGATGCCGCACGGATCGAACGCTTCACCCAGCGCCGCGAGGGTTTCCTCGATGCGCTGGACTGGACAATGCTCACTTGTGAACAGGTCCACGAAGCTGCCATGCTGGACTTGATGCTGGAAGATGACCTTGCCGAAGCCCTCCAGCGGGTTTCCATGACGGAAAGCCTTGCTGCCATGGGCATGCCCCTTGTCCCTGCCTTCATCCGCTACAATCCGTTCCCGCGCCCTTGGCATGTGGAATGGCTCGCACTGGCGAATTGAACGGAGATCCACCCTCATGAGCCGTTACGATTTTCCCGGAAAAGGCGTTGCGAGCAGCGTCGCCATCGGATGGGACCGGCCTTTGGCCACGTTCTTCGTCCAGGTCATGCAGCCCCATCCCCGTATCGACGGGGAGGAAACGACCTACATCTGGAAAGGCGCTGCCCCCGGCGAACTTCCCACTGCAGCGGCCGCGATCACGGTCGCGACCGAATATGCCGATCTGCCCGAGGATCTTGGCGCGACGCTGGAAACCGATCGCCTGAAGACCCTCGGCACTTTCGATGGGCCTGCCCAGAAGGCTGCGAAGCCCTTCATCCAGGCATCGCCTCCGCCGATCCACACCGAGGCCGAAGCCCGCGAGGCCGGTTACACGCGCGCCGTCATCGCGGACAGTACCCACCATACCCTCGAATTGCTGATCGAACCCGAAGCCGACCTCGATGACACTTTCCTGGCCTTCGACCGTGACGCGAACGAGATGCTCCATATCCATGGCTGGAACTTCACCATCGAGCCTGATGCCCCTTGAGATGAGGGGGAAGGGGACGGGCGATCCATGGAGGATCGACGGAGGTTCCCTTGTCCTACACCATCGACATTGGCGCAGCGCCCGCGAACGCCGACTGCGCCCAGCTTGGCCAGACCCCCGACTTCGAGCGGGTCAATCGCTTCGAGATCGACGCATATCGGATCGGCATCATCGCCATCCATGGCCTTCCTCCGCAGGGATGCCGCCTCACCAACAAGCCTAACCGGCATGATTTTGGCACCTATCGTACCCTCGTCCTGCATATCGACGATGAAGACGATCCTGCCGTCGTCGCCTACGCTGAGGCCGTAGAAGAGGGGCTCGGCTCCTGGATCGAGGCTGCGATTGCCTGTCCCGTCGAATATGACGGCAACGTCGCCTCCATTCCCCAGCCCGAACTCGACGAAGTGACGATCGGCGCGCTGCTGACCACGCGCCCCGGCGCCAACGGCCGTTTCGCGATCCCCGCATTCGAGACGATCCACACCAACCTTTCGGCCGCATTCCCCAAGCTCGCCGAGACCGCCCGCGCGCGTCTCGCCGGCGATGCTGCCTGACCGCTCAGGAGATCCATCATGGCAAACAATTACCTCTCCAGTTCCTTCATCCTCGAGATGACCGCCGAGGATGCCGAAATGGTCAGGCTGGCGCTGCGCGCGAGCGAGATCGTCGAGGATTTCGCGAGCGATACTCCCCGCGACCTCGAATACGACAACCTCGGCCCGCGCTTCGCCGCTCTCTTCCCGCCCAAGGACGGGGACGATTTCGGGAGTTTCCTCGACCTCTTCGACGATCCCGACTTCCCCTCGTTCGACTGCAGCATCGTCATCAGCGAAGTCGATGCCGAGGGACACTGCAAAGTCAGCTTCAGCGGCAACCAGTTCGGCGTCGATCAGGTGGCCAACCTGATCTTCACCGCCTGCAAATCCGCACTCCCTTGCGCATTCTCATGGGCGCACACCTGCGATGCCTTGCGGCCTGACGAATTTGGCGGCGGCTGCGTCATCATCACCGAAGCCGGGATCGATTTTCACAGCACCACCGGCATCATCGGCCGCGTGCTCGGAACGGGCGCCGGTCCTTCCGAGACACCCAGGCCGGTCTTCGATCCCGCCCTTGTCACCATCGAACAGAAGCGCTTCAGCGTCACCCAATGGGAAATCCTGGTCTGCTACAACGGGCAGCGCATCGAACAGTATGGCGACAAGATCGAGCTGGTCGGCAAGGAGTACAGAGGCCACCCCCGCGAAATGTGGATGGCGGTCGCCTACCGCGAAGCGATCGCGCGTGACCTCGCCAGCAGGCTTCCCGTCGTCGAGGAAACTGCGATCACCACCCATCTGACGCCGCGCTGATCCCATGCTGCATCAGCATCTGCAGCCTGCCGGCACCACGCCGGCAGGACTGCCTTCGCTCGCCCTGCCTGCCGAGATCCGCGCCGCGATCAAGGCCGGGGCCTGGATCGTCTTCAACGTCTCGGGCGGCAAGGATTCCTCGGCCGCGATGTTCGCCGTCTCGATCGTGCTCGATCAGCTCGGCCATCCCCGTAACCGTCGCCTGGTCATCCATGCCGACCTCGGCCGCGCCGAATGGGACAGTACCCCTGCCATGGTCGAACGGCTCGCAGCGCTTGCGGATCTACCGCTCTGCGTCGTGCGCCGTAATGCCGGCGACCTGTTCGACCGCTGGGCACAGCGCTTCGAAAACGGCAAGCGGCGCTACGAGGCCCTCGAAACCTTCAACCTGATCGGTCCATGGTCATCGGCTTCGCTGCGCTTTTGCACCTCCGAGGCCAAGGCCCATGTCATCGGCCCGCACCTTGCGCGAACGCTGCGCGGTGAAACCATCATCAACGTCCTTGGCATTCGCCGTGATGAAAGCACCGCGCGTTCCAGGGCCCCCGAATGGAAGGCGGACACGCGCTACGCCGGTGCCGGAAATGCCCATGGCACCCGCATGATGCTCTGGCACCCCATCGTCGAATGGACGACGGCCGAAGTCTTCACTGCGCACCATCATCTCGGCATCCCGCTTCACGAAGCCTACACCTGCTACTCCAGTTCGCGGCTTTCCTGCCGCTTCTGCGTCCTGCAGTCGATCGCCGACGCCCGCGCATCGGCCAGCGCTCCCGCCAACCGCGATGCTCTGATCCACCTGTGCGACCTCGAGGCGACGTCCACGTTCTCATTTCAGCCCGCGCGCTGGCTCGCGGACACCGCACCTGATCTCTTGCCGCCAGACCTGCAGATCCGCATCGCCGCCGCCAAGATCGATGCCCAGCGGCGCCGCGAGGCCGAAGGCGCGATGCCCAAGGGCCTGCGATACGTCAGGGGCTGGCCGCCGCGCCTGCCGACATTGCCCGAGGCCGCGGCCATTGCCGAGGCCCGCGCGCCGATCCTCGCGCGCCACGAGCTTGCCAACCGCTTTCCGACCGCCCGCGCCGTGCGGGACCGCTTTGCCGACCTCATCGCCCAGCGCCGAGCCGCCTGATCCAACGCGAAAGGATACTGTCATGACCGCTTCCACGGACTTCCCCGTCATGTCCCAGGCCGAGGCCGTTGCGCTCGGCTTCGCCGGCTTCAACGACGTGCCGCACAAGCCCATCGACGTTCCCGATGGCGAATACACCATCACTGCCCGAACCAGCGACGGCCGCCGTGTGACCTTTTGCTTCCTGCCCGATCGCGAACGAAGCCCGGCAGGATTCGTAGATATTCAGTACCATGATGTTATCTGGACAGTCTGCGCCGACCGCAAATTTGTAGTAGGGTCGGTGATGGACGCCCACGGTAGGCAGTAATCAGGCTGGCCGTAGCGCTGACCCAAGAGCTGGCGAAGGCCAGCCTTATTACTGCCGGGCCATCGGGTGCATCGGTGTGAAGGTCAGCTTCCGGGTGGGGGGTCCGGGGGGAGGGTTTCGCGCCGGTGTCGACCATCATTGTTTGCGAGCGCCGCGCGGCCAAGGGTCTCGACGCGCATGTGCCACTGATCCTGTGTGGTGACGCGCTCTATGATCGCGATCTGGATCGCTTCTTTCTCGACCTACCGCTGTCGGGGGTCCGTTCGCGTCATTCGCTTCGCGCCTATGCTTATGATGTCGCGGTCTGGCTTCGCTTTCTCGATGCCTGTGGGAAGACGGTGTGGGAAGCAACCCGCGATGATGTATCCGCCTATCATCGTGAGCGACGACTCGATGAGGCTGATCACCGGATCATGGCGGCAAGTTGGAACCGGGCTGTGGCTAGCCTCGATCGCCTTTACCGCTGGGGCGAGGAACATGGTCTGATCGCCGAGGTGCCGTTCAGCCGGCGCGCCGTGTGGCGACCGGCCCAGGGAGGCCGGCGCGGCATGATCGCGGCGCGCAACGACGCCTATGAACGTGTTGCCAAGCGATCGGACGTGCGGTTCGTCACGATGGAAGACTACCGCGTCTTCCGCGAGATCGGCCTGCGCGGCCTTACCTCTGACGGCACGGAGCGCCCCGGTGCTCGCGATCGTAACGGGCTGCGCAACGCGCTGTTTGCTGATCTTCTCGTCACCACCGGCCTGCGCCTCGAAGAGGCGTCGTGCCTGCTCGCTGCCGAGCTTCCTTCGATCGACCGCGACGGCAACCGGGCCCAGCAGCTCTGGCTGCCTCTCCCGCCGCCGCTCACCAAGGGCGACCGAGGACGCAGCGTTCTGGTTCCGCGCCGGCTGCTGCGTCAGATCGCAGCCTATGTCGCCATCGAGCGTGCCTCGGGATTGGCCAAGTTCGCCGCGCGCGACGGTGTCACCAAGTTCGCCCGACCGATCCCTGTCACCCGCGCCGGTCTCGACCGCATGCGCGATGTCTGCACACCGGAGGAACGATGCCGCCTAATCCTGTGCGACGAGGATGGAACGCCCTGCGAGCCAGCGGCGCTATGGCTGACCGAGGTCGGGCAGCCTGTCCGCCCTAACTCGTGGGAGGTGATTTTCACCCGCGCCTGCAAGCGGTGCGCGGAGAATGGCTTCCCGCTGTCGATCAGTCCGCACCAGCTTCGCCACGCCTTCGCCGTCCATATGCTCGCATTGCTGATCCAGCAGCGGCTGCGCGAAGCGGCATTGCCAGCGGGACCAATGGAGAGCTATCGGCTGATTTTGGGCGATCCGCTGCAACAGGTACAACGCCTGCTCGGCCACGCGAGCCTCACCACCACCTATATCTACCTCGACCATATAGCGACCCGCGCCGATACGGTGGATGCTGCCGTCGAGGAGTTGCTCGCGCTGCTGCCGGGACAGCAGGGCGCATGAGCGGGCGTCCCCGAAAGGGCCGTCCTGTGATCTTCGCGTCGATCACGCCGGAGCCACAGAAGCCCGATCCGGTACTCGGCCTTAAGTTCACCATCGAGGCGCGATATGGCGGCACGGTCCTGGTCGATATGACAAGGTTCAATCCTCGCCCGCTAGCGATCGCCTTTGCCGGCGCACTGCGACGATTGGCCGCGCTCGGCGGCCCCTTGGGAGCCGCCACGACTGTCAGACAGTATGGGTATGGCTATCGGCGGTTTTTCGCCTGGCTGGGTGACCAAGCTCCCGAGGTGGTCGGTCCCGGTGATCTGCGTGCGATCCACATCGATGGCTTCGCGGAAGCGCTCGAACGGAGCGGGATACGCGCGGGAACTTGTCACGGAACGGTCAGCATGATCGTCAACACGCTACGCGTAATCGAAGCCGACGGGCGCGACTGGATCGCGCCCGATCTGCAAAAGCGGCTACGCTATATTCTGGCCACCTCGGTCGGCTGTTCGACCCCGCGCGATGCGTACAGCCCATTCGTAGCGCGAGCACTGCGCGACGCAGCCCGGATTGACGTCGAAGCAATGTTTCGTCGTCTCCGCGTTGAGGATCGCACCGACGACGACAAGCCAGCAATCGTGAGTGCGCGAGCCAACGTTGAAGCGATCATCGCTCGCGATGGCTCTATCCTGACCGACCAGCGCGACATGGTAAACCTATATGCCTTGCACAGACGACACGGTTTGCCATCCGACGGGTTCAGCGCTTACATTCATGGCCGGCATCATTTACTTGGCTCCGATCTACCGTCTTTGCTCGTCATGCTCACGCTCGACACCGGTTTAGAGCCCGAGTGCCTAACGGCGCTGACCGTGGACTGTCTCGCCAATGCACGTGCCGGCACTGTGGAACTGCGCTACCTGAAGCGCCGCGCGGGCGGCGCTGCGCACAAGAGTATGCGCGTCCGCGACGGCGGTAGCGGAACGCCCGGCGGGCTGATCCGCCGCCTGATCGACATCACCTCCGCCGCTCGTAAGCACCTGCCCGGCGATTGTCTCTGGACCTATCATCAAAAGGGAGGCCTTCGGACAGGTATCTCTCTTGGGAACATGCGCGTCACGGCCTGGGCCGCGCGGCACAATATTGTCGATGACGACGGCAAACCGCTCCACCTATTGCTTTCCCGGCTCCGCAAGACCCACAAGGCGCTGTGGTACACCAAAACTGAAGGCCACATGGCTCGCTTCGCTGTCGGACACTCCCGTGAGGTCGCCGCGCGGCACTATGCCGATCTCCCATCGCTCCGGCCCCTGCATGAGGCGACCGTCGCTGATGCGTTCCGCGAAGCGCTGGCTACGGCGATGCCGATCGTCCTTGCGCCTTCAGCCGAACAGGCGCTGCGCGAAGCGCCCGCACAGGCCTTGCCGCTGACGCCGGCGGGTACAGTGGGTTCGTTACTCGACGGCGAGCAGGATGTCTGGCTCGCAGCTTGCGCAGGCTTCTATAGTAGCCCCTTCACCGAAGCCGGATCGCCGTGCGTGCAGCCCTTCTGGGGTTGCCTCGATTGTCCCAACGCCGTCATCACCGCGCGCAAGCTTCCCGCCATTCTCGCCTTCCTCGCGTTCGTCGAAGAGCAGCGACGGGGCCTGCTGGCGAGCGACTGGGCGGTCAAGTTCGGTCATGTCCATGCCCGCATTACCCGCCAGATCCTGCCGGCCTTCTCCGATATCGTAATCACCGATGCACGCCAGCAGATGAAGAACGAGCGGCTCTATTTGCCGCCGGAGGCACAAGGATGACCGCGCCCGCTCATGTCCGCGCGCTGGCATTCGACGATCGCCCAGTGCTGGCGAGCGCGCCGCTGAAGCCGGGCTATACCCGCGAGGAGCTATCGCGCGTCGGCGATCCAAGCTGGGATCTCGGTCCCGCTATCTTTCGTGAGAACACCCAGCGCACCCAGATGATGGTGCATTTCGACTTGCTCGAACATGCCGATATGCAGGCCGCCATGCGCGCCTATCTCTATGCGCGCCTCAACGTCGATCTTCCCGGCTACGCCCCAAAGTTGCCGCCAACGTGTATCCGTCACGCGTTCGACCGCGCACGCCGTTTCTTCGCCTTCGTTCGCCTGAAGCTCAAACGGCTTGATCTTGCACGCATCGATCCGGCGTTAGTCGATGCTTACGCCCGTCATCTTCGTGACGATCTCGCCCTCCTACCCGAAGTAGTCGGCCAACACCTGCAATCAGTCTCCCATCTCTATCACTATCGCGACCACTTGCCCAACGGTGGTCTCGCTTTCGAACCTTGGGCCGGACAGGCACCCGCTCGCGTCGCAGGCCACCGGTACGTCGTTGAGAACCGCACGCCGCGATTTCCCGAGAATGTTATCGCCGCGCTGCTCGCCTGGTCATTGCGCTACGTCAGCATCTTCGCCTACGACATCCTGGCGGCTCGAGAGGCGCTCGATCGTCTCGAGGCGCGCCGCACCCGGCTGCTCGCCATCGAGCGTCGACTGCCGAACTCGGAGCGGCGACGGCGACAACATGCTCGCCTCGAGCGCCATCTCGCCCGCCGAGCGCGGCAAGGCCGTGGCGTGCCGATTTGGGGTATGCAAATCTGGGCCGCAAAGAACAGCAACGTCGGCGCGCAGAAAGCAACGCCGACGATTAACTACCATCTTCTCGAGCTTCACGCCTGTGTCGATGCTGCGGCGGAGCCGGCCATGAGCTTCCGAATCGACAGGCGTTCGCGCGCCATTATCGCGGCTGCCGTCGCCAACCTCGGTGTCGAAACAGGCGGAATGGACACGCCGATCTCAATTGATCCCGACAGTGGTCAGCCCTGGTGCGCGCGCTTCGACGTGAAGACTCTCGCACGTGAAGAGCAGATGCTTCAGGTCGCTGCCTATATAGTGTGCGCCTATCTCACCGGCATGCGCGACTCCGAGGTCCAGGCGATGCGGCTCGGTTGCCTCTCGATTGAGCGCAGCGAGGACGGCCTGCTCGAGCGATTCCGTATTCGATCGACCATCTATAAGCGTCGCGCAACCACAGGTGAGGCGGCAAGCTGGGTAACGATAGAGCCGGTAGCAGACGCCATAGCGGTGCTCGAACGCCTGGCGTCGGCAAGGTCGACACGCTCCGGTGGCAGCGATACGCTTTGGCCAGCATTACGCTCCAGTTCCGGCAGGACGCATCTGTCAGTTGATGTGATACGCCATCTCAACGCGTTTCGCGATCACGTCACCACCGCCTTCGGCAGCGCCGACATGCCGATCGTCCCGGCCGGACCCGATGGCAAGCCATGGCACATCACACCGCGCCAGTTTCGTCGCACCATCGCGTGGCATATCGCTAACCGTCCTTTCGGCACCATCGCCGGCATGATCCAGTATAAACACGCCTCGGTTGCCGCTTTCGATGGCTATTCCGGAACCAGCAGATCCGGGTTTCGCGCCGAAGTCGAGGCAGAGCGCCAGCTTGGGCAGCTTGATGACCTGTTGGATTATTTCGACCGACGGCGAGGCGGCGCATCGCTTGGCGGTCCGGCAGGACCGCGCATCGCGCGGACTCTCGACGAGGCCGCGGACGCACTCGGTCCTTTGCCTGCCATGATCGCCGACCGAGCAAGGTTACGTGTGATGCTCGCCAGCGTCGCGCGTACCCTCCATGTTGGGCAGCTCGCCGATTGCTTCTTCGATCCTGCGACGGCGCTCTGTCTTAAGCGCGTGACGACCCGCGATCCCTCGCAGCCGCTTACCGCGCTATGCGAGCCGACCCGCTGCCCCAATGCCTGCATCACCGCGCGCCATAGGCCGGCATGGGAACGCGCGGCTGTCGATGCCAAGTCGCACTTACGCGAGCGACGCATATCCGATCTCCAGCGTCAGGCCCTCCGGAACGAACTTGACCGTCTGAATGCGGTAATTGCCGGGATCGATCCTCGCGAGCCGTAGGCCCGGCAGCATCGCTAACCTCTTCACCAAAACTACGCCTTCCCGACTCATCCTGTTCCCGGTTTCTCATTTACCGCCATCCCCGCGCCCGTGCCGAAAGAGTACCCTTCAGCCGACCCCGGGGGTTCTGAAAGTCAGCGAGAAAATGACCGAAATAAGAATGGCTGGCCGATCTCGAAATGGTGGTTTACTGGCGAATGTTGACAGATTACTGCACGTTGCCTTCGATGTGGCGCATCGCCGACAACGAAGTTTTTCTACCGGTCTGCAAGCGCCCCGTTGCGGACATTAAGCAAGGCGGCTCAGATCAGTGCCGCATCACATCATTTGAGGCGAGGGAACTTCAGAAATGGGCTCACTCGCTGCATGGTAGCGTCTACCTCAAGCGTCATACAAAGTTCCCGTCTCTCGGCCAGACAGTTTTCGGGGGCAGAAGGTTCGTTAACCGCTATAATCTGCAGTTCTGCATCCCCTCCAGCGCTATGTTTGGAAGACGCTCCGCCAAGGCTTACATATGACTGCTTACCTTTCTGATTAATGATCTGGAAATACTTGAACCCTGCCACCTTGCTGAGTTCTGCTGCCCGATAGAGTGCAATATTAAAAGCGCTGCCTTCCGGAGCCCTTCCGTTGACACCGGCTATTACTTTCCATGAATTTTGACCTATCAATTTGTCTTTATATCCACCAAACATACCCCATCGTTGATACTTCACTTGGCGAATATCTTGCGCTGGCAAGGTGGACGGAACAGTAATTAAACCCATCACTGCAGCCGCTATCAAATATCGCATGATGCCCCCGATTTTTCAGCTATTTGGCCGTCACGATTGGCCAACCCCTCTCGTCAAATATCATCGGTAATTCTGGATTGCGACCCTTATCCAGCGACCCTAAGCTCACGGTCCGCTCACCACCCCTTTCGGCCTTTCCCGGCGCGGCCATGGGCATCGGTCAGCGGAAGGGCGGCTTACCGCAGCGCGGCAAGAAAAGCGGTCTGGCGGCTCGCGCCCCGTTGCGGGCATTCCAAATCACGGTATGTGAATGCAATGATCGAGCGCGTATTCGTTCCTGCCGCCGCCACAATCTTGAGCCTCGGCTTTTTTCTGGCGGGCTTGATCGCGGTCGCTCTCATTTTTTTCAATACCGCGATGCCATGCAGGCCGGAAAGCGTATTCTACACAATCACGCGGATCGGGGCGGTGATAGCTCTGTTCGCAGGCGCGGTTCTGATGGAGAGATTGAAACTCGCGCCCTCCACCCGGAAGTTTATGGTCGGCCTTGCTATACCTCTGCTCGCAGTTGGACTCCACGCCGTTGCGATGAAGCAGGATGCAAATGCCCAAAGGTCATGCCTCGCGCAGAGGAATGGCAACTGACCACCCAACACGGCCGTAATATGGCTCAATTCGAAACGCCAAATCTTGCCATCTGTTGAAGGGCTCAGACGAGTGCCGGTAGGCATGAGCAAATGACACGCCGAGCACGATGAACTCCGCCTTCGGCGGTTGCGCTTGGCACAGTGACAAAGTGCAGTAGCGCTTTGCCACTGTGCCAAGCGCCCAAGTTGGCTTGACTGTCAGGATATATGATCGCGGCACCACGATCCCCAACGCCGATAACGGGGTATCACCCACCTTCAACGCGTTCGCGATCACGCGTGGCGGCAAGTTCGTCGCCGACAGTCGACCGCTCGACGAAGAGATCAAGCCCTCGATCCTCGTGCTGATGCTCGACAAGGCCGGGGAAGAACCCGCGCGATCCGCGACCAACCCGGCGCCGATGTCGGACATTGACCTCGCTGCGCTGCTGACACGCGCGGCCGAAGTCGTGGCTGCGCCCGACAGCCGGATCGCGTCGCATCGCAACACGCTTGCCGGCCAGCTCATCGCCGAGGCCGCGATCAGGCGGGCGCGCCCGTCATGACCACCCCCTCGCGCAGCGACGGGATGCACGTCGCCCATACCGCAACGGGCTGGGTCGTGTTCGACAACAGCTTGTCACACCCCTCTCGCCTCTCGGGCGCCTATCCGTCGCGCGCCGCGGCGACCGCCCGCAAGCGGGCGCTCGCGCGTGCGCTGCGCCACCAGCGTCCCGACGAAGCACCGGACGTCTGAGGAAGGGGAAGGGGGACCGGCTGTTATGAACCGGGAGGATCATCCGACCCGGTGACAACCGGAGCTGACCCCATGCGCAGCATCCTCGCCTTCTACGAAATCGACCGTGCCTGGGGCGGCCCCGAGGAAGGGGGATGGTGTGCGCCGTTGCGGCGCGAGAAAGGAGTGCGTCTGATGACGTGATGTTTGTTGGCAATGACATCTGTCTGCCGAGCTTACCGGTGCCTTCGGGCTGAAACTCCGAAAGGGGAACGGGACCATAGCATGCTCGGAAAAGGCCCAAAGTGGACAGTCGCATGCGAAGCGGCGGGTCAAGGCAAGACGGTTATGGTGAACGCTACACTGCGTGAAGCCCAATCTCTCGCGGCCTAACCCTTGGCGGCGAGGAAAGCGACTGAGACCTCGCACCGACGTGTCGAGCCCCACGTACCATCTCGGGCTCGAGAAGCGGGCATGTCCATACCAGCGGCATGCCCGGCCAACCTTGTCGGCGTGACCTCCCTCGGAGGACTAGAGATGAAAAGGCCGCCTAAGACCGTTCATGTATATCCTTTCACGCGTAACTACGGGATCGCCTGTAGCTGGTCGACTTGTCGACCTGTATGGCGACGGAGCCGCAATATTACTCAAACGCCCGGAGTAATGTCCGGGACAGCTTCCGCTTCGGCGGGGGACGGTAGGCCGTATAAGGGCGGGGCGACCCGTCCGAAAGCGCAACCAACCGGGGGAAGTGCGGCAGCTTCGATCCAGTCACGCTTCTTGGCGGAGGTATGCTGATGCAACCCGATGCTGCCCTGAAAAGGCTGGAATCACTTGGAACGATTGCCCTGACCGGCAAGCGTATAAACGGTGCTTTTCGATTGCTTCTGTCCCGCTCGTTGTGGGGCACGGCGTTGGCACGCATCCAACAGAACCGCGGGGCCGAGACCCCGGGCATCGACGGGGTTGCGGTGACCGATCTCGACGAAAGTCAGATCGACACCGTGATCTCCCAACTTGCAGAGGGCAAATATCGCCCCCAGCCGGTCAGGCGAGTCTACATCCCAAAGGCCAACGGCAAAACGCGACCGCTTGGCATCCCTACGGCGACCGACCGACTGGTTCAGGAAGTCGTGCGGATGATCCTCAATGAAGTCTATGAGCCGATCTTCTCGGATCGGTCGCATGGGTTTCGGCGGGGACGGTCCTGTCACACGGCGCTGGATCACGTCCGCAAGACGTGGCGCGGCGTGAAGTGGCTCGTCGAAATCGACATTGAAGGATACTTCGACAACATCTCCCACGAGAAGTTGTTGAGCCTGCTGGAGCAGCGGATCGATGATCGGCGCTTTATCGCGCTGATCGGGAAGATGCTGAAAGCAGGGTATCTTGAGCAGCTGCGTTTCCATGAAACCTATAGTGGGACGCCGCAAGGGGGCATCGTTTCGCCCCTGCTCGCCAATGTCTATCTGCATGAACTGGACGGCTTCGTCGCCGGCCTGATTGCGGGCTTCGATAAAGGTGCTCAACGGCGTAAGTCCGCCGATTACAGGCATCTACAACGCCGTTCCGAATATGCCCGGAAGCGCGTCAACTCACTGCGTGCTGCCGGGCGGGATGACGAAATCCAGCCATGGTTGGATCGCATCAGGGAAACCACAGCGGCCATGCGCAAGCTACCCGCGACGGACCCATTCGATCCAGACTTCAAGCGTCTGCGCTATGTCCGGTATGCCGACGATTTCCTCTTCGGGGTTATCGGCAGCCGGGCCGAGGCCGAGAAAATCAAGACCGAGGTCGAGGGTTACCTCGCCGCGAACCTGATGCTCCGCACCTCGCCGCACAAGAGCGGGATACGCGACGCCAAGAAGGGAGCACGGTTCCTTGGCTATGACGTGCGCACCAGAACGGCATCGGACCGGCTCGTCAAACAACGAGTCAAACCCGGTATCGTCGCAACGAAACGGACGGTCACGGATCATATCCAACTGCTCGTTCCTCGCGACAAGGTGCAAGCGTTTAGCCTGCGGCACGACTACGGTCAGTATGATCTAAGTCATGCACGGAGCCGTCCGAAATTGCTCCACATGGACGACGCGGAAATCGTCAAGGTCTACAATGCCGAACTTCGCGGCTTCGCTAACTATTATGCGTTGGCGGTGGACGTGAAGCGCGCGCTCAGCAAGCTGGAGCACCTCTGGCGAGGTAGTCTGTTCAAGACCCTCGGAAACAAGCACCGGATCAGCCTTGTCGCTGCTCTTCGGCGCTTCAGGGTGGCTCCGGGTCGATATGCAGCGCGCTTTGGCGTTGGAAAGGATGAGAGGAGGGTGCCGGTCTGGCGCTTGGCTGAAGTCGAAAGGCAACCCGTCATCTGGGCGTCGATCGACCAAGTACCGCGCACCGAGGCGCTCCGGTTTGCCAGGACCAACCTGACGGACCGGGCGCTTGCCGACGCATGCTCAACATGCGGAAGCACGGAAGGACCGTTTCATCTTCATCACAGCAATCCCGTTCGACGAATGAGGCACGGTCCCGTGCATCGGCGGCTTGCCGCTGAGCGGAACCGGAAGGTGCGGGCACTCTGTGTGTCCTGTCACCAACTCCTTCATGCGGGAAAGCTGCCGGACATGCGTTCCGTGACACGCGAAGCGGAGAGCCGGATGCAATGAAAGTTGCACGTCCGGTTCGGAGGGGGGAGGTGGGATGTCCTCTCGCAGGCGTCACCCCTCCTACCCTACGGTACGACACCGGCACCCTTCGTCCGCGTGATCGCCCTCCATTACCACGACGAGGCCGCGGTCGCGGCGATGCGCCGCGCCAACCGGCTGCTCGAGCGCCTGCAGCCGGCATCGCCCGCCGGTGGGATTCGGCTGCCTACACCGGCGGACGCTTCCGCGCCTTCAGCTTCTCCGGCCTCCCGCCCACGCGGTTTCCCGCACGTCGCCGGAATATTCCTGACCCAGCAGAAAGGGACCAGCCCATGTATCGCGTCCATTATTTCGACACCAGCGAAGCCGCGCATGACGCCTGTCTCGATGACGGTCCCTGCATCGAGGAAGGCGACGTTCTCGCCATCCTGTCGGAGGGCGTCATCGGTCTCGCCTCGAGCACGATCCGATCGCCGTCACCCTCGACCCCGGCGCACTGCGCATCGTCCGCCCGATGGCGATGGAC
Organism: Sphingomonas sp. TX0543; assembly: GCF_048565505.1. Classification (NCBI taxonomy): domain Bacteria; kingdom Pseudomonadati; phylum Pseudomonadota; class Alphaproteobacteria; order Sphingomonadales; family Sphingomonadaceae; genus Sphingomonas; species Sphingomonas sp. TX0543. Next base: position 1,839 of record NZ_JBLZUS010000004.1, on the reverse strand, counting down.
GTGCTGCTAGCAGAACCGTGCACGGCGCCTCCCAGATCCGCCGCGCGGTCGCGACCGCCCTCCTGCACCGTTTGCCGTGCAGCCCCATTTCCTCGCCTTCGTCGCGCCGGCGCTGCCCTATCCCTATCCGCAGACCGTCGTCGCGCTCTCGTTCGACGATATCATGCTGACGATCGATGCGATCCACCACCGTATCACGGCGCTCGAACGCCGGTTGGGGACGCTCGAATCCGACAGCGCGCACGCCTTCTTCCTGCAACGCTCGATCGATCATCTTGTCGGCCGCCGGAAGCGTCGTGCGACGTCCGCGACCGCCTGTGGACGGCACGGCACGCCTCGCGACGATGCCGGCGCCGGCTGCGCCGGAAGGAGAGAGGGACCGGATCGGCATCCTGGACATGGGGTCCGGCATTTGCCGAAAGGTCACGATCATGTGCATCGATCCCAACGCCGAGCCCGTCGCCTTCGCGCTCGACACCAAACTCTGCCACCTCCTCCCCACGCTGACCGAGCCGCACCGCGAGGCCATCGCCCAGTATCCGCGCGCACCGCCATCTTCATGGCGACCGCAATGGCGGCCGACATGGCGCAGGACGCGGTGAACAGCCTCGTGCCGATCCCGAAGATGCCGAACACTGGCAAGCCGCCCCGCACCCGCGCTGGTCCCACAGGCGCAAACGCCGCGCGATACCGTGCTGCTGACCCCCGCGGTCGCGCCCGTCGTCACGATCAAGGCCAAAACGACCGACGTCACCGTCGCCGGCTTCGACCAGCGTCAAGGCTACACGTTCGGGATCGACAACAAGTCCGACCGGCTGATCGACATCCGCCACGCCGGCAAATGCTGGTGCATCGATCCGAGCGACGAGGCGACCGACGTCGTCAGCCGCGCGATCGGCGCGCTCGCCGCGGCGCACGCCGATATCGGCACCGCGCTCACCGACCAGCTTCGCCCACTGAGCACCGACATCGTCCGCCTGCCGCACGATCCACCGTCCGCGTGAAGACGCGGTCGGTGAGGGGCGCTACGCGCTCCGCGGCCGAAGGGCCGGGGAGGGGAGGAGGATTGAAGATCGGTGTCGAGGACATGGGGTCCAGCACGACATCAGCAGGAACACGTCATGAACATCGGTCAGATCAAGCAGAACGACGCGGGCATTTTCATCGGCCGCATTTCCACCCTCGCCGTCGCGATGACGATCGCGCTCAAGCCGGTCCAGTCGTCCAACCCGCGCGCGCCGCGCTACGAGATCCACGCGCTGACCCCGGGGCCGGACGTGGGTGCAGGTCGGGGCGTTCTTCGAACTCACCTCGAACAACACCGGCGAGGCGTTCCTGAACGGCCGCATCGACGATCCGTCGCTCGCCGCGCCGCTGCAGGTCTCGGCCTTCCGCCAGGACGACGGCTCGTACAACGTCGTGTGGCAGCGCGCCCAGAAGCGCCGCGATGTGGTGCCGCGCTCGGCGTCAAGGCGGTAGACGATCTGTCGCCGCCGTTCGGCGCCGATGGCGGCCCGGTCGGCAACGGGCCCCGATCACGATGCGGGCACCACCGACAACGGCCTGGGCGAAACCACCGCCCCGGTAGAGGAGCCGGTCGGCAAGGGCCGCGGTCGCCGCCAGCGCGTCGCCGAGGACGCCTGATCCACCCCCGGTGCCGTGCACTCCCTCACGGCACCGCATGGCGCACGGGCGCGCCCCTTTCGCTCCCGCACGCCGAAACTCGGGGCAACGCCGGCACACGGCGTCGCCCTTTTTTGCTTCATGGGCTCCAAGTACAATTGGAAATTACGTATCGGATCGATAATTTAGCTATTCCTTCGCTTTATCGCCGTATAA
>NZ_JBLZUS010000005.1:0-200573 GCF_048565505.1 Sphingomonas sp. TX0543 | reverse complement strand
GCCCGCGTCGTTCTGCTTGATCTGACCGATGTTCATGACGTGTCTCCTGATGTCGTGCTGGACCCCATGTCCTCGACACCGATCTTCAATCCTCCTCCCCTCCCCGGCCCTTCGGCCGGGCAGGGCGCGATCAGCGCCTCACCGACCGCGTTCTTCACGCGGACGGTGGTGCGTGCGGGACGCGGATCGGGCTAGGTCAGGAGGATGTGCCGATGGCGCTGTTAGCTATCGGTCTCAGGCTTTCCCGGGACGATGGAGAGCGCAGGCGGTTTGAAGCCACCCAACCGGAAGTGCTCACCGATCGCGGCGAGGTCACCTAGAGCATTGTATTCCTGAAGCGTCAGCACGACGCTTTCGTTGTCGTCGGCCGAGAATATCGCGCGCGGACCATGACCTGGCCAGAGACCCGAACCTCGGGCGAGAACGACCCGGGCGAGCCTCCCGACCACGTCCTGAACGGAAGGTCGTTGGTGCAGCAAGTCCTCGATATCCTCGATATTGCCGTTCTGGACCTCGTGAGCATGGAGGCGCAGGGGTTCGCCGGATGTAACGAATTCGAGCGGATTCTGCCATTCGGTCGAGAGGCCGTAGAAATCGGCGAGTTTGTACAGTTCGGGCAGTCGATCGGCGGAAGTTTCCCGATCGTAATGGAGACGGAGACGCGGTTGCCGGCCATGTCGGGACCTCGTGATGAAGTGGACGTGCCGGTCCCGCGAGCGGTGTCATCACCATTCGCCCGGCTATCCATTCATCACCCCCTTCCCTTGAGCGTGGCCCAGGTTCGAACTGCGATATCCTGTGCTTATACGGCGATAAAGCGAAGGAATAGCTAAATTATCGATCCGATACGGTGTTTGGAATTGGGACTGGAGCCCATGAAGCAAAAAAAGGGCGACGCCGTGCCGGCGTTGCCCCGAGTTCGGCGTGCGGGAGCGGAAGGAGGGGGCGCGCCCGTGCGCCATGCGGTGCCGTGAGGGAGTGCACGGCACCGGGGGTGGATCAGGCGTCCTCGGCGACGCGCTGGCGGCGACCGCGGCCCTTGCCGACCGGCTCCTGGACCGGGGCGGTGGTTTCGCCCAGGCCGTTGTCGGTGGTGCCCACATCGTGATCGGGGCCGTTGCCGACCGGGCCGCCATCGGCGCCGAACGGCGGCGACAGATCGTCATCCGCCTTGACGCCGAGCGCGGCACCGACATCGCGGCGCTTCTGGGCGCGCTGCCACACGACGTTGTACGAGCCGTCGTCCTGGCGGAAGGCCGAGACCTGCAGCGGCGCGGCGAGCGACGGATCGTCGATGCGGCCGTTCAGGAACGCCTCGCCGGTGTTGTTGAGTTCGAAGAACACCGACCTGCACCCACGTCCGGCCCGGGGTGAGCGCGTGGATCTCGTAGCGCGGCGCGCGCGGGTTGGACGACTGGACCGGCTTGAGCGCGATCGTCATCGCGACGGCGAGGGTGGAAATGCGGCCCATGAAAATGCCCGCGTCGTTCTGCTTGATCTGACCGATGTTCATGACGTGTCTCCTGTGATGTCGTGCTGGACCCATGTGCTCGACACCGATCTCGAATCCTCCTCCCTCCCCGGCCCTTCGGCCGGGCAGGGCGCGATGAGCGCCCCTCACCGACCGCGTCTTCACGCGGACGGTGGATCGTGCGGCAGGCGGACGATGTCGGTGCTCAGTGGGCGAGCTGGTCGGTGAGCGCGGTGCCGATATCGGCGTGCGCCGCGGCGAGCGCGCCGATCGCGCGGCTGACGACGTCGGTCGCCTCGTCGCTCGGATCGATGCACCAGCATTTGCCGGCGTGGCGGATGTCGATCAGCCGGTCGGACTTGTTGTCGATCCCGAACGTGTAGCCTTGACGCTGGTCGAAGCCGGCGACGGTGACGTCGGTCGTTTTGGCCTTGATCGTGACGACGGGCGCGACCGCGGGGGTCAGCAGCACGGTATCGCGCGGCGTTTGCGCCTGTGGGACCAGCGCGGGTGCGGGCGGCTTGCCGAGCGTCGGCATCTTCGGGATCGGCGAGGCCGTTCACCGCGTCCTGCGCCATGTCGGCCGCCATTGCGGTCGCCATGAAGATGGCGGTGCGCGCGAGATCCTGGGCGATGGCCTCGCGGTGCGGCTCGGTCAGCGTGGGGAGGAGGTGGCAGAGTTTGGTGTCGAGCGCGAAGGCGACGGGCTCGGCGTTGGGATCGATGCACATGATCGTGACCTTACGGCAAAATGCCCGGACCCCATGTCCAGGATGCCATCCGGTCCCTCTCTCCTTCCGGCGCAGCCGGTGCCGGCATCGTCGCGAGGCGATGCCGTGCCGTTCAGCGAGGCGGTCGCGGATGTCGCATGAGGCGCTTCCGGGCGGCCGACGAGATGATCGATCGAGCGTTGCAGGAAGAAGGCGTGCGCGCTGTCGATTCGAGTGTCCCCAACCGGCGTTCAAGCGCCTTGATACGGTGGTGGATCGCATCGATCGTCAGCATGATATCGTCGAACGAGAGCGCGACGACGGTCTGCGGATAGGGATAGGGCAGCGCCGGCGCGACGAAGGCGAGGAAATGGGGCTGCACGGGCAAATGGTGCAGGAGGGCGGTCGCGACCGCGCGGCGGATCTGGGAGGCGCCGTGGACGAGTTCTGCTAGCAGCACGTCCATCGCCATCGGGCGGACGATGCGCAGTGCGCGGGGTCGAGGGTGACGGCGATCGGATCGGTCAAGGTGCGAGACCGATGACGCCCTCCGACAGGATGGCGAGAACGTCGCCTTCCTCGATGCAGGCACCGTCATCGAGACAGGCGTCATGCGCGGCTTCGCTGGTGTCGAAATAATGGACGCGATACATGGGCTGGTCCTTTTCTGCTGGGTCAGGAATCTCCCGGGCGACGTGCGGGAAACCGCGTGGGCGGGAGGCCGGAGAAGCTGAAGGCGCGGAAGCGTCCGCCGGTGTAGGCAGCCGAATGACCCGGCCGGCGATGCCGCTGCAGGCGCTCGAGCAGCCGGTTGGCGCGGCGCATCGCCGCGACCGCGGCCTCGTCGTGGTAATGGAGGGCGATCACGCGGACGAAGGTGCCGGTGTCGTACGTCAGGGTAGGAGGGGTGACGCCTGCGAGAGGACATCCCACCTCCCCCCCTCCGAACCGGACGTGCAACTTTCATTGCATCCGGCTCTCCGCTTCGCGTGTCACGGAACGCATGTCCGGCAGCTTCCCCGCATGAAGGAGTTGGTGACAGGACACACAGAGTGCCCGCACCTTCCGGTTCCGCTCAGGAGCAAGCCGCCGATGCACGGGACCGTGGCTCGTTCGTCGAGGGATCACTGGTGAGGATGAAAACGGTGCCTCCGTGCTTCCGCATGTTGAGCAGGCGTCCGCAAGCGCCGCGGTCCGCCAGGTTGGTCCTGGCGAACCGCAGCGCCTCGGTGTCGCGGTACGTGGTCGATCGACGCCCAGATGACGGGTTGCCTTTCGACTTCAGCCAAGCGCCAGACCGGCACCCTCCTCTCATCCTTTCCAACGCCAAAGCGCGCTGCATATCGACCCGGAGCCACCCTGAAGCGCCGAAGAGCAGCGACAAGGCTGATCCGGTGCTTGTCTCCGAGGGTCTTGAACAGACTACCTCGCCAGAGGTGCCGTCCAGCTTGCTGAGCGCGCGCTTCACGTCCACCGCCAACGCATAATAGTTAGCGAAGCCGCGAAGTTCGGCATTGTAGACCTTGACGATTTCCGCGTCGTCCATGTCGAGCAATCAACGCTCCGTGCATGACTTAGATCATACTGACCGTAGTCGTGCCGCAGGCTAAACGCTTGCACCTTGTCGCGAGGAACGAGCAGTTGGATATGATCCGTGACCGTCCGGTTCGTTGCGACGATACCGGGTTTGACTCGTTGTTTGACGAGCCGTTAAATGCCGTTCTGGTGCGCACGTCATAGCCAAGGAACCGTGCTCCCTTCTTGGCGTCGCGTATCCCGCTCTTGTGCGGCGAGGTGCGGAGCATCAGGTTCGCGGCAGTACTCGACCTCGGTCTTGATTTTCTCGGCCTCGGCCCGGCTGCCGATAACCCCGAAGAGGAAATCGTCGGCATACCGGACATAGCGCAGACGCTTGAAGTCTGGATCGAATGGGTCCGTCGCGGGTAGCTTCGCGCATGGCCGCTGTGGTTTCCCTGATGCGATCCAACCATGGCTGGATTTCGTCATCCCGCCCGGCAGCACGCAGTGAGTTGACGCGCTTCCGGGCATATTCGGAACGGCGTTGTAGATGCCTGTAATCGGCGGACTTACGCCGTTGAGCACCTTTATCGAAGCCCGCAATCAGGCCGGCGACGAAGCCGTCCAGTTCATGCAGATAGACATTGGCGAGCAGGGGCGAAACGATGCCCCCTTGCGGCGTCCCACTATAGGTTTCATGGAAACGCAGCTGCTCAAGATACCCTGCTTTCAGCATCTTCCCGATCAGCGCGATAAAGCGCCGATCATCGATCCGCTGCTCCAGCAGGCTCAACAACTTCTCGTGGGAGATGTTGTCGAAGTATCCTTCAATGTCGATTTCGACGAGCCACTTCACGCCGCGCCACGTCTTGCGGACGTGATCCAGCGCCGTGTGACAGGACCGTCCCCGCCGAAACCCATGCGACCGATCCGAGAAGATCGGCTCATAGACTTCATTGAGGATCATCCGCACGACTTCCTGAACCAGTCGGTCGGTCGCCGTAGGGATGCCAAGCGGTCGCGTTTTGCCGTTGGCCTTTGGGATGTAGACTCGCCTGACCGGCTGGGGGCAATATTTGCCCTCTGCAAGTTGGGAGATCACGGTGTCGATCTGACTTTCGTCGAGATCGGTCACCGCAACCCCGTCGATGCCCGGGGTCTCGGCCCCGCGGTTCTGTTGGATGCGTGCCAACGCCGTGCCCCACAACGAGCGGACAGAAGCAATCGAAAAGCACCGTTTATACGCTTGCCGGTCAGGGCAATCGTTCCAAGTGATTCCAGCCTTTTCAGGGCAGCATCGGGTTGCATCAGCATACCTCCGCCAAGAAGCGTGACTGGATCAAGCTGCCGCACTTCCCCCGGTTGGTTGCGCTTTCGGACGGGTCGCCCCGCCCTTATACGGCCTACCGTCCCCCGCCGAAGCGGAAGCTGTCCCGGACATTACTCCGGGCGTTTGAGTAATATTGCGGCTCCGTCGCCATACAGGTCGACAAGTCGACCAGCTACAGGCGATCCCGTAGTTACGCGTGAAAGGATATACATGAACGGTCTTAGGCAGCCTTTCATCTCTAGTCCTCCGAGGGAGGTCACGCCGACAAGGTTGGCCGGGCATGCCGCTGGTATGGACATGCCCGCTTCTCGAGCCCGAGATGGTACGTGGGGCTCGACACGTCGGTGCGAGGTCTCAGTCGCTTTCCTCGCCGCCAAGGGTTAGGCCGCGAGAGATTGGGCTTCACGCAGTGTAGCGTTCACCATAACCGTCTTGCCTTGACCCGCCGCTTCGCATGCGACTGTCCACTTTGGGCCTTTTCCGAGCATGCTATGGTCCCGTTCCCCTTTCGGAGTTTCAGCCCGAAGGCACCGGTAAGCTCGGCAGACAGATGTCATTGCCAACAAACATCACGTCATCAGACGCACTCCTTTCTCGCGCCGCAACGGCGCACACCATCCCCCTTCCTCGGGGCCGCCCCAGGCACGGTCGATTTCGTAGAAGGCGAGGATGCTGCGCATGGGGTCAGCTCCGGTTGTCACCGGGTCGGATGATCCTCCCGGTTCATAACAGCCGGTCCCCCTTCCCCTTCCTCAGACGTCCGGTGCTTCGTCGGGACGCTGGTGGCGCAGCGCACGCGCGAGCGCCCGCTTGCGGGCGGTCGCCGCGGCGCGCGACGGATAGGCGCCCGAGAGGCGAGAGGGGTGTGACAAGCTGTTGTCGAACACGACCCAGCCCGTTGCGGTATGGGCGACGTGCATCCCGTCGCTGCGCGAGGGGGTGGTCATGACGGGCGCGCCCGCCTGATCGCGGCCTCGGCGATGAGCTGGCCGGCAAGCGTGTTGCGATGCGACGCGATCCGGCTGTCGGGCGCAGCCACGACTTCGGCCGCGCGTGTCAGCAGCGCAGCGAGGTCAATGTCCGACATCGGCGCCGGGTTGGTCGCGGATCGCGCGGGTTCTTCCCCGGCCTTGTCGAGCATCAGCACGAGGATCGAGGGCTTGATCTCTTCGTCGAGCGGTCGACTGTCGGCGACGAACTTGCCGCCACGCGTGATCGCGAACGCGTTGAAGGTGGGTGATACCCCGTTATCGGCGTTGGGGATCGTGGTGCCGCGATCATATATCCTGACAGTCAAGCCAACTTGGGCGCTTGGCACAGTGGCAAAGCGCTACTGCACTTTGTCACTGTGCCAAGCGCAACCGCCGAAGGCGGAGTTCATCGTGCTCGGCGTGTCATTTGCTCATGCCTACCGGCACTCGTCTGAGCCCTTCAACAGATGGCAAGATTTGGCGTTTCGAATTGAGCCATATTACGGCCGTGTTGGGTGGTCAGTTGCCATTCCTCTGCGCGAGGCATGACCTTTGGGCATTTGCATCCTGCTTCATCGCAACGGCGTGGAGTCCAACTGCGAGCAGAGGTATAGCAAGGCCGACCATAAACTTCCGGGTGGAGGGCGCGAGTTTCAATCTCTCCATCAGAACCGCGCCTGCGAACAGAGCTATCACCGCCCCGATCCGCGTGATTGTGTAGAATACGCTTTCCGGCCTGCATGGCATCGCGGTATTGAAAAAAATGAGAGCGACCGCGATCAAGCCCGCCAGAAAAAAGCCGAGGCTCAAGATTGTGGCGGCGGCAGGAACGAATACGCGCTCGATCATTGCATTCACATACCGTGATTTGGAATGCCCGCAACGGGGCGCGAGCCGCCAGACCGCTTTTCTTGCCGCGCTGCGGTAAGCCGCCCTTCCGCTGACCGATGCCCATGGCCGCGCCGGGAAAGGCCGAAAGGGGTGGTGAGCGGACCGTGAGCTTAGGGTCGCTGGATAAGGGTCGCAATCCAGAATTACCGATGATATTTGACGAGAGGGGTTGGCCAATCGTGACGGCCAAATAGCTGAAAAATCGGGGGCATCATGCGATATTTGATAGCGGCTGCAGTGATGGGTTTAATTACTGTTCCGTCCACCTTGCCAGCGCAAGATATTCGCCAAGTGAAGTATCAACGATGGGGTATGTTTGGTGGATATAAAGACAAATTGATAGGTCAAAATTCATGGAAAGTAATAGCCGGTGTCAACGGAAGGGCTCCGGAAGGCAGCGCTTTTAATATTGCACTCTATCGGGCAGCAGAACTCAGCAAGGTGGCAGGGTTCAAGTATTTCCAGATCATTAATCAGAAAGGTAAGCAGTCATATGTAAGCCTTGGCGGAGCGTCTTCCAAACATAGCGCTGGAGGGGATGCAGAACTGCAGATTATAGCGGTTAACGAACCTTCTGCCCCCGAAAACTGTCTGGCCGAGAGACGGGAACTTTGTATGACGCTTGAGGTAGACGCTACCATGCAGCGAGTGAGCCCATTTCTGAAGTTCCCTCGCCTCAAATGATGTGATGCGGCACTGATCTGAGCCGCCTTGCTTAATGTCCGCAACGGGGCGCTTGCAGACCGGTAGAAAAACTTCGTTGTCGGCGATGCGCCACATCGAAGGCAACGTGCAGTAATCTGTCAACATTCGCCAGTAAACCACCATTTCGAGATCGGCCAGCCATTCTTATTTCGGTCATTTTCTCGCTGACTTTCAGAACCCCCGGGGTCGGCTGAAGGGTACTCTTTCGGCACGGGCGCGGGGATGGCGGTAAATGAGAAACCGGGAACAGGATGAGTCGGGAAGGCGTAGTTTTGGTGAAGAGGTTAGCGATGCTGCCGGGCCTACGGCTCGCGAGGATCGATCCCGGCAATTACCGCATTCAGACGGTCAAGTTCGTTCCGGAGGGCCTGACGCTGGAGATCGGATATGCGTCGCTCGCGTAAGTGCGACTTGGCATCGACAGCCGCGCGTTCCCATGCCGGCCTATGGCGCGCGGTGATGCAGGCATTGGGGCAGCGGGTCGGCTCGCATAGCGCGGTAAGCGGCTGCGAGGGATCGCGGGTCGTCACGCGCTTAAGACAGAGCGCCGTCGCAGGATCGAAGAAGCAATCGGCGAGCTGCCCAACATGGAGGGTACGCGCGACGCTGGCGAGCATCACACGTAACCTTGCTCGGTCGGCGATCATGGCAGGCAAAGGACCGAGTGCGTCCGCGGCCTCGTCGAGAGTCCGCGCGATGCGCGGTCCTGCCGGACCGCCAAGCGATGCGCCGCCTCGCCGTCGGTCGAAATAATCCAACAGGTCATCAAGCTGCCCAAGCTGGCGCTCTGCCTCGACTTCGGCGCGAAACCCGGATCTGCTGGTTCCGGAATAGCCATCGAAAGCGGCAACCGAGGCGTGTTTATACTGGATCATGCCGGCGATGGTGCCGAAAGGACGGTTAGCGATATGCCACGCGATGGTGCGACGAAACTGGCGCGGTGTGATGTGCCATGGCTTGCCATCGGGTCCGGCCGGGACGATCGGCATGTCGGCGCTGCCGAAGGCGGTGGTGACGTGATCGCGAAACGCGTTGAGATGGCGTATCACATCAACTGACAGATGCGTCCTGCCGGAACTGGAGCGTAATGCTGGCCAAAGCGTATCGCTGCCACCGGAGCGTGTCGACCTTGCCGACGCCAGGCGTTCGAGCACCGCTATGGCGTCTGCTACCGGCTCTATCGTTACCCAGCTTGCCGCCTCACCTGTGGTTGCGCGACGCTTATAGATGGTCGATCGAATACGGAATCGCTCGAGCAGGCCGTCCTCGCTGCGCTCAATCGAGAGGCAACCGAGCCGCATCGCCTGGACCTCGGAGTCGCGCATGCCGGTGAGATAGGCGCACACTATATAGGCAGCGACCTGAAGCATCTGCTCTTCACGTGCGAGAGTCTTCACGTCGAAGCGCGCGCACCAGGGCTGACCACTGTCGGGATCAATTGAGATCGGCGTGTCCATTCCGCCTGTTTCGACACCGAGGTTGGCGACGGCAGCCGCGATAATGGCGCGCGAACGCCTGTCGATTCGGAAGCTCATGGCCGGCTCCGCCGCAGCATCGACACAGGCGTGAAGCTCGAGAAGATGGTAGTTAATCGTCGGCGTTGCTTTCTGCGCGCCGACGTTGCTGTTCTTTGCGGCCCAGATTTGCATACCCCAAATCGGCACGCCACGGCCTTGCCGCGCTCGGCGGGCGAGATGGCGCTCGAGGCGAGCATGTTGTCGCCGTCGCCGCTCCGAGTTCGGCAGTCGACGCTCGATGGCGAGCAGCCGGGTGCGGCGCGCCTCGAGACGATCGAGCGCCTCTCGAGCCGCCAGGATGTCGTAGGCGAAGATGCTGACGTAGCGCAATGACCAGGCGAGCAGCGCGGCGATAACATTCTCGGGAAATCGCGGCGTGCGGTTCTCAACGACGTACCGGTGGCCTGCGACGCGAGCGGGTGCCTGTCCGGCCCAAGGTTCGAAAGCGAGACCACCGTTGGGCAAGTGGTCGCGATAGTGATAGAGATGGGAGACTGATTGCAGGTGTTGGCCGACTACTTCGGGTAGGAGGGCGAGATCGTCACGAAGATGACGGGCGTAAGCATCGACTAACGCCGGATCGATGCGTGCAAGATCAAGCCGTTTGAGCTTCAGGCGAACGAAGGCGAAGAAACGGCGTGCGCGGTCGAACGCGTGACGGATACACGTTGGCGGCAACTTTGGGGCGTAGCCGGGAAGATCGACGTTGAGGCGCGCATAGAGATAGGCGCGCATGGCGGCCTGCATATCGGCATGTTCGAGCAAGTCGAAATGCACCATCATCTGGGTGCGCTGGGTGTTCTCACGAAAGATAGCGGGACCGAGATCCCAGCTTGGATCGCCGACGCGCGATAGCTCCTCGCGGGTATAGCCCGGCTTCAGCGGCGCGCTCGCCAGCACTGGGCGATCGTCGAATGCCAGCGCGCGGACATGAGCGGGCGCGGTCATCCTTGTGCCTCCGGCGGCAAATAGAGCCGCTCGTTCTTCATCTGCTGGCGTGCATCGGTGATTACGATATCGGAGAAGGCCGGCAGGATCTGGCGGGTAATGCGGGCATGGACATGACCGAACTTGACCGCCCAGTCGCTCGCCAGCAGGCCCCGTCGCTGCTCTTCGACGAACGCGAGGAAGGCGAGAATGGCGGGAAGCTTGCGCGCGGTGATGACGGCGTTGGGACAATCGAGGCAACCCCAGAAGGGCTGCACGCACGGCGATCCGGCTTCGGTGAAGGGGCTACTATAGAAGCCTGCGCAAGCTGCGAGCCAGACATCCTGCTCGCCGTCGAGTAACGAACCCACTGTACCCGCCGGCGTCAGCGGCAAGGCCTGTGCGGGCGCTTCGCGCAGCGCCTGTTCGGCTGAAGGCGCAAGGACGATCGGCATCGCCGTAGCCAGCGCTTCGCGGAACGCATCAGCGACGGTCGCCTCATGCAGGGGCCGGAGCGATGGGAGATCGGCATAGTGCCGCGCGGCGACCTCACGGGAGTGTCCGACAGCGAAGCGAGCCATGTGGCCTTCAGTTTTGGTGTACCACAGCGCCTTGTGGGTCTTGCGGAGCCGGGAAAGCAATAGGTGGAGCGGTTTGCCGTCGTCATCGACAATATTGTGCCGCGCGGCCCAGGCCGTGACGCGCATGTTCCCAAGAGAGATACCTGTCCGAAGGCCTCCCTTTTGATGATAGGTCCAGAGACAATCGCCGGGCAGGTGCTTACGAGCGGCGGAGGTGATGTCGATCAGGCGGCGGATCAGCCCGCCGGGCGTTCCGCTACCGCCGTCGCGGACGCGCATACTCTTGTGCGCAGCGCCGCCCGCGCGGCGCTTCAGGTAGCGCAGTTCCACAGTGCCGGCACGTGCATTGGCGAGACAGTCCACGGTCAGCGCCGTTAGGCACTCGGGCTCTAAACCGGTGTCGAGCGTGAGCATGACGAGCAAAGACGGTAGATCGGAGCCAAGTAAATGATGCCGGCCATGAATGTAAGCGCTGAACCCGTCGGATGGCAAACCGTGTCGTCTGTGCAAGGCATATAGGTTTACCATGTCGCGCTGGTCGGTCAGGATAGAGCCATCGCGAGCGATGATCGCTTCAACGTTGGCTCGCGCACTCACGATTGCTGGCTTGTCGTCGTCGGTGCGATCCTCAACGCGGAGACGACGAAACATTGCTTCGACGTCAATCCGGGCTGCGTCGCGCAGTGCTCGCGCTACGAATGGGCTGTACGCATCGCGCGGGGTCGAACAGCCGACCGAGGTGGCCAGAATATAGCGTAGCCGCTTTTGCAGATCGGGCGCGATCCAGTCGCGCCCGTCGGCTTCGATTACGCGTAGCGTGTTGACGATCATGCTGACCGTTCCGTGACAAGTTCCCGCGCGTATCCCGCTCCGTTCGAGCGCTTCCGCGAAGCCATCGATGTGGATCGCACGCAGATCACCGGGACCGACCACCTCGGGAGCTTGGTCACCCAGCCAGGCGAAAAACCGCCGATAGCCATACCCATACTGTCTGACAGTCGTGGCGGCTCCCAAGGGGCCGCCGAGCGCGGCCAATCGTCGCAGTGCGCCGGCAAAGGCGATCGCTAGCGGGCGAGGATTGAACCTTGTCATATCGACCAGGACCGTGCCGCCATATCGCGCCTCGATGGTGAACTTAAGGCCGAGTACCGGATCGGGCTTCTGTGGCTCCGGCGTGATCGACGCGAAGATCACAGGACGGCCCTTTCGGGGACGCCCGCTCATGCGCCCTGCTGTCCCGGCAGCAGCGCGAGCAACTCCTCGACGGCAGCATCCACCGTATCGGCGCGGGTCGCTATATGGTCGAGGTAGATATAGGTGGTGGTGAGGCTCGCGTGGCCGAGCAGGCGTTGTACCTGTTGCAGCGGATCGCCCAAAATCAGCCGATAGCTCTCCATTGGTCCCGCTGGCAATGCCGCTTCGCGCAGCCGCTGCTGGATCAGCAATGCGAGCATATGGACGGCGAAGGCGTGGCGAAGCTGGTGCGGACTGATCGACAGCGGGAAGCCATTCTCCGCGCACCGCTTGCAGGCGCGGGTGAAAATCACCTCCCACGAGTTAGGGCGGACAGGCTGCCCGACCTCGGTCAGCCATAGCGCCGCTGGCTCGCAGGGCGTTCCATCCTCGTCGCACAGGATTAGGCGGCATCGTTCCTCCGGTGTGCAGACATCGCGCATGCGGTCGAGACCGGCGCGGGTGACAGGGATCGGTCGGGCGAACTTGGTGACACCGTCGCGCGCGGCGAACTTGGCCAATCCCGAGGCACGCTCGATGGCGACATAGGCTGCGATCTGACGCAGCAGCCGGCGCGGAACCAGAACGCTGCGTCCTCGGTCGCCCTTGGTGAGCGGCGGCGGGAGAGGCAGCCAGAGCTGCTGGGCCCGGTTGCCGTCGCGGTCGATCGAAGGAAGCTCGGCAGCGAGCAGGCACGACGCCTCTTCGAGGCGCAGGCCGGTGGTGACGAGAAGATCAGCAAACAGCGCGTTGCGCAGCCCGTTACGATCGCGAGCACCGGGGCGCTCCGTGCCGTCAGAGGTAAGGCCGCGCAGGCCGATCTCGCGGAAGACGCGGTAGTCTTCCATCGTGACGAACCGCACGTCCGATCGCTTGGCAACACGTTCATAGGCGTCGTTGCGCGCCGCGATCATGCCGCGCCGGCCTCCCTGGGCCGGTCGCCACACGGCGCGCCGGCTGAACGGCACCTCGGCGATCAGACCATGTTCCTCGCCCCAGCGGTAAAGGCGATCGAGGCTAGCCACAGCCCGGTTCCAACTTGCCGCCATGATCCGGTGATCAGCCTCATCGAGTCGTCGCTCACGATGATAGGCGGATACATCATCGCGGGTTGCTTCCCACACCGTCTTCCCACAGGCATCGAGAAAGCGAAGCCAGACCGCGACATCATAAGCATAGGCGCGAAGCGAATGACGCGAACGGACCCCCGACAGCGGTAGGTCGAGAAAGAAGCGATCCAGATCGCGATCATAGAGCGCGTCACCACACAGGATCAGTGGCACATGCGCGTCGAGACCCTTGGCCGCGCGGCGCTCGCAAACAATGATGGTCGACACCGGCGCGAAACCCTCCCCCCGGACCCCCCACCCGGAAGCTGACCTTCACACCGATGCACCCGATGGCCCGGCAGTAATAAGGCTGGCCTTCGCCAGCTCTTGGGTCAGCGCTACGGCCAGCCTGATTACTGCCTACCGTGGGCGTCCATCACCGACCCTACTACAAATTTGCGGTCGGCGCAGACTGTCCAGATAAGGTCGTGGAACTGGATGTCGATGAAGCGGGGCGGGCCACCATAAGTGGATTCGAGAAAGCAGAAGGTGACGCGGCGACCCTCGCTGGTCTTCGCCGTGATCGTGAACGCGCCGTCGGGCACGTCGATTGGTTTGTGCGGCACGTCGTTGTAGCCGGCGAAGCCCGCGGCGATCGCGTCGGCGCGCGTCATGACGGGGAGATCGGTGATATCGGGCATGATGAAAGCTCCTTGCTCTGGATCAGGCGGCACGCTTCAGCGCGATCAGGTCGGAAAAGCGGTCTCGCACCGCGCCGGCATTGGGATAGAGATCGGCGAGACCGTGCCGCGAGAGGATCGGTGCGCGGGACGCGGCGATGATGCCGGCCTCCTCGATGGTGGGAATGCGCGGCGGCCAGCCTTTGACGTAGCGCAGGTCGGGCGGCATCGCGGCTTCGAGCCGTCGCCGCTCGGCGGCATCGGCCTTGGCGAGGGAAATCCGGTTCCTCAAATTACCCGGTATGTGACGCGGTGCGACGTCGGCGAGCCAGCGTGCGGGCTGGAACGAGAAGGTTGAGGTCGCCTCGAGGCCGACCAGGTGGAGCAGCGCGGGACGGTTCGCCGGTGCCGAAGCCGATGCCTGGGCGTCGCCGAGCGATTGAAGGACGCAAAAGCGGCACGACAGTCGTGACGACTGGTAACAGGTGTAGGCGACGTGCAGCGGGATGCCGAGCGTATCGTGCGCGGCGAAGACCTGTGGTGTCGTCCAGTGCGCGATCGGGTTCCACAGCATCATCGCGGTGCCGTGCGGATTGCCGGCAGCGGCGTAGCGCGCGTCTGCTTTCCATTCGGGTGTGCGTGACCGAGCGATGCTCTCGTCGCGGCGCAGTCCCAGCACGTTGATGATAGTCTGGCCGCGCAGCAGTCTGGCGAGGTGCGGCCCGATGACATGGGCCTTCATCTCTGAGGTGCAGAAGCGCAGCGCCGAGGATGACCAGGGACCGATCAGATTATAGGTTTCGAGTGCCTCGTAGCGCGCCTTGCCGTTGGCAAAGCGCGTGGCCCAGCGGTCGAACAGGTCGCCGGCGTTGCGCCGGACGATCGTCAGCGGGACGCCGGCGTGGGCCGCGAGATCCTCGACCGTCGCGGGCGTTTCGTCCCATTCGGCACGGCCGAGGTCGGCGTGAATGGCGATACGCCGCTCGCGCGGATGGCCGAGCGCATCGAGGATCAGGTTGACCGCGAACATCGCGGCCGAGCTGTCCTTGCCGCCCGAGAGGTTGAAGACGATCCATGCGTCGCGTTCGACCGCGTCGAGGATGGCGGGCGGCAGGGCGAGGGCCGGAAGGCCGGCGACCAGGCCGCGTCCGATGTCGATGAACATGGCCGTTCAGGCCGCGAGCGGCGCTGGCAGCGCCAGCCACTCGGGTTCGTCGTTGGCGATGACCGGATCGTGTGCGCGGGCCTCGGCTTTCGAGAACACGGTCGCGCTGGCGAGTGCCCCGAAGCCGTCGTCGTTGTTCCAGAAGACGGCGTGGCCGTCCTGGTCGCGCGAGGCGAGCACGAAACCGAAGCGACCCTCGTGACCATGGGTGTCGGGATCGGCTGCGGCGCTGCGCGCGGCGCGATCGAGGATGTCCTGGGTGCTGTGGAACGTCAGCCCCGCGTCGGTAATGATGACGCAGCCGCCTCCGAACTCGCCGGGGCGCAGCCGGTCGCAGTCGGAGATCCATGCGAACCCGCAGGGGAGCGCGGACTTGCAAGCGCGGAAGATGAGCTGGGCGACCTGTTCGACGCCGAATTGATCGCCGCTGAAGAATACGCGCGCGTTCCCGTCTTCGCCTTTCCAGTCGATGTCGATCGCGCAGTCGAGATAAGGGAAATGCCAATCGTCGAATATCTCGAGGAAGCTTTCGAACTTCATCGGCCCCTTCGCCGGGAACACGGCGTGAAACGCGGGATCGAGCGCGTCATATTCGTGGGCGAGGTCGGCATCGTCGCCGTTGGTGTCGAGGATATCGACTGCCTGTTCGGCAATGGTCAGCAACGCCGCGTCGGCGTGGCTCATGGTCAGCGTGAACGCGGCCTTGGTGTAGGTGCTCGCCATGGGAATGCTCCGAAATGATGGGAAATCGCTCTGTGCGGTCGCGCTCAGGCGTCCGCGGCCTCGGCGAGACGCGCGTTGGCGGCCGCGGCCTCGGCGGGGTAAGCCTGCGTGAGATTGCCGTGCAGGACCGCGAAATCCGGGATCGGGAAAAGACCGTTCGGCCCGGGCCGGGTAATCAGCAGCGCGCTGATGACGGCATCGGCCGGATCGGCATGGACGATGGTGGGCGTCTCGCCGTTATACTCGACCGGCGCGGTGAAGCCCGCCTCGCGCCAGGTGGCGAGTCCCTCCTCGACGCGTGTCGCATAGTCGGCGACGGCCTCGTCGAGCTCGTTCTCGATATGGAGGACGAGTTCGACATAGCGACCGAAATCGTGTCGGTTGGACAGGCCGGCGAGGCGGCATCCCGGGGGCGGCGGGCCGTAGCGTGCGATCAGCGCGGACTTGTAGACCGCGATTTCGAGGCGGTTGAGGCTGTCGAAGTTGGGCGACTGGCCGAGTTGCGCGCAATCCTCCTCGGCGGGACCGGCACCGAGATCGATAAAATATGGCATGGGGCTCTCCGTCGATCGTCATTGATCGACGCGCCCCATCCCCCTCCCCTTTCTTGTCGGGTACTCAGTCGCCGAAGAAGCGGCGCTTGATGGCGATCTGCGCCTCGCCATCGGACTGGCCGAGGGTCATCAGCCGGTCGGTCTCGAGCGTGATCGCGAGATCGGCGGGAAGATCGGCCCAGCGTGAGGCGATGGTGACCGCGGCGGCCGCTGTGGTCAGCTCGCCGGGGTGCGCGCCATGCCATGCGACGGTTTCGTCCTCACCCGTGAGATGCGGGTGCGGGCGCAGCACCTGGACGAAGAAGGTGCCAAGCGGGCGGTCCCACCCGATGCTGACGCTGGTGCCGGGTTCGATACCGGGAAACTGGTGGCGGCTCATGGCGATCCTTTCAGGGTCAGTGCAGCGAGATCCACTCGCCGTGCCAGGGGCGCGGGTGCGGGTAGAAGCGAAGAACGCCTGGAACATCGGTTTCGCCGCTGGCGAGGCGTTCTTCCAGCCAGAGGATGTAGAGCGCGGCGTCGGCGAGATCGCCGGCGAGCAGATCGTCGAGCATCGCGGCCTCGCGCGCGGTCTGTTCGTCGAGCGCGGACCAGTCCAGCGCATCGAGGAAACGGTCGCGTCGATCGGTGTAGCGCGCGATGCGGGCAGCGTCGGCCTGGACGCTGGCGATGGCGAGATGGATATCCACGGGCGGTGCTCCTTCCGGCATGTCGGTGACATGCCGCCCGCTCCCGCTCCCCTTCCCTCGCGCCGCTGGCGCGGGGATCATGCCGCGAGGATTTCGCGGATCGCGTCGCTCCGGCGCGGATAGGCAAGCCGGGGCAGATCGCGCGCGGTGCGCCGGGCGTCGCGCGTCAGCTCGAAGCAATAGGTGAATAGCGGGCTTTGCCGGTGCGGGCGGAGCAGATTGTCGGCACGGAGCCGCGCGAGCCAGTCGGCGGGGTGTTCGTGCGCCTCCGGCCTCGGCGCACCGAGCCGCACCAGCTGGTCGATCGCCCCGGCATGGCCGGATTCGAGGTTGCGGATCTTCGACAGCGTTCTCTCCGAGATCGTCTCGCCGGCGATGCGCAGCACCGTCCGCGGCCTCGTGCGGCCGCGATAGGCGCCCGACAGCGCGGCATAGACGACGCCGCAATGGCCGAAGGCGGGATCGGAGAAGCTGACGACAGCGTCGATCCGGGGCTTGGCGAGGCGCAGGAGGCGGAAGGCGCGCGACGTGAAGAAGCTTTCGCCGTTCGCGGCGACCGAGGGCAGGCAGATGAGCCGTTGCAGTACGCAGCCCCGAGCGGGATCGGCATAGCCGGTGTGCCGGGTGATGACCGCGCCGGTCGCCGGCACGCCGAACACGATGAGACCGACCAACGCGGATCTGCCCGGGTCGCCCGGACCGAACAGCCCGCAGGCGAGCTGGGCGGCGGGATAGCGCGGGAGGTAATGATGGTCGGCGAGGAATGCGCGGGCAGTATCATGGGCGACGACATCGACGGCGTAGCGGCGCGGGTCGATCACGCTGTCGCCGGCAACGAACAAGCTGCGCCGGTCGCGCCAGCGCTGGGAGCGGTCGGTGAGCAGGGTTACCTCCGTCAGGCCGCGTCGGCGTAGATCTCGGCCGCCCAGGTCTCGATCCATCCGGTGGTGATCTCATCGTGATCGAGATCGCCGCTCTCGATCAGGGCGCGGATCTCGGCGCGAGCCTGCGCGATCGCGCGTTCCCAGGGGTCGGCGGTTGGTGGCGGTGGAGTAGACGCCGCGGCCTCGGGCAGGTGTCGCGGTGTTTCGAGCGTTCGCGCGCATTGCGTGCGATACCAGCGTTCCATGAAGTCGGCGCCGAGCGCGTCGGTCTTGGCGATGCGATGCCTGAGCGCGTGCTGTCGCACGCCTACGCCCCATCCCTGGCTGTCTATCGAGGCGATCCAGCGTGCGAACGGCGTGAGGTACGGCAGGGCATCGCCTTTCACCCCGAAGAGGTGCGCCTTGACGCCGATCGGCAGGATGCGGGTCAGCCGCTCGACGACGGCGATCAGCCCTTCGGGACCGTGGATCGGTCGCCGGCACATGCTGCCGATGCCGACGACGGTGCCGGGCAGGATCAGACCGCCGATCGCGTCGAGTGAACGGACGTAGTCGTCGGGCACGCGGCCCTGCAGCACGGGCATCAGCCGGTCGCGGATGGCCAAGTCGTCGGCGCGGGCAAAGCATTCTCGGTTGGTGGCGGTGGTGCGCGCGATGCGGTCGAGCACTTCCTCGCGGTCGTGGGCAACGCCCTCTTCGCAGCAGTAATCGACCGACGAGATGCGTCGGAACGGCCATGACGCGGCGAGCGCCATGTAATCGGCGATGCTCCAGGGAAGCCCGCCATAGCGGACCATCATGGTGTAACCGGCGGAATCGAGGTCGACGCTGGCGAGCGGTCGCGCGTTGGCGAGCGTTCCGGTGCGCCATCCCGACCACTCGCGCCAGCCATCGGCCTTGCGCCAGCGCGACAGACAATTGGCCGAGATCAGCACCGGTGCTTGCAGCGCGACCGCGCGCTGAAGGATAGGCCCGTTTGCGAGATGCGGCAGGCCGAGGATGATCTCGATCGTCATCGTCTAGCGGCCAGCTAGCTGATAGCTGTCGGCCATTCCGACAATACGCATCACAGATCCTCGCGCAGCATGAGCGTGAGAACACGGCGCGTGATGCTGGCGTCGGCGGGGTCTTCCGATCCCCATTCCAGCGCCACGTCATAATAATCGATACGGAAGTGTATCGTCTCGCCTGACAGCTCGAACTGGCCGCGATCGCGTTCGGGACAGTCGGCGGGGAAAGTGTAGCGGCGCAGCGCCTGCAGGACATGCGCCTGGGCGACGGCTTCCGAGGCGAGCGAGCCGTTCGACAGCGCGCCGAGGCACGCGCGGGTCATGACGATCTTCGCGGTGCGGTCGAACCCCTGGCGGCAACGGTCGTTGAGCCTGGCCACGGCTTCGAGGCGCGTTTCGGTGGCGGTCAAAATCATGTGACGATCCTCCGTTGGGTCGATAGCGATGGTGGCGGGGACTTCAGGCGGCGAGCGCGTCGCTTTGTCCCCGGCCTCGTTCGGGAAAGGCCGCATGGAAGCGGTCGAGCCAGTCGCCCATCGTCGGGCGCTCGCCGAGCGGGATGACCGCCGCGACGTCCTGGAACCGTATGAGGTCGAGTGGCGCATCGCGGATGATGCGGTCGATCTCGTCGGCCGGCAGGAGGTGTTCGTCGCGGATGAAGGCGGTCATCGATCCGGGGCGCGCGCGGGTCGATCTGCGCCACAGGCCCTCGACCGTGTGCAGCCGCGGGGCTGCGCGTGCCTCGACCAGCACGATGAGCCGCAGGCACCATTGCGGGAGGCCGCGGATTTCGTCCGGATGATTGGCGATGCACAGCCAGCACGCCGATTTGGGGGGCACCGGCAGACCCTCGGCCTGGATGCGGGCGACGCAGTCGGGCCGGTCCCATCGCCATTCGCGCAAGGGATATTGGCAGTCGTACAGCGGATCGTCGATCGACAGCGCATGGTTGGCGCGCGCGGTGTCGCGCGGACCGGCGTCATAGCCGATCAGGCGGACGACGCGCTGCCCGCGCGCCCATGCGTCGACCGCTGGTTGCCAGGTCGACAGGAATTTGTCCTGCGGCGCCTTCTTGTATTTGAGGCTGCAACTCGACCCGCCGAGCGACTTGCTCGGCAGCGTGGCGTTGGTCAGGCACATCTCGAGGATGCCGTAATAGGGCGGCCAGTGCTTGAATCGCCTCGGGACATAGCTGACCAGCTCGAACCGGATGCCGCGATCGCGCATCCAGGGCCGGATCACGTCGAGATATTCGTAAGTGGCCGGTTTCTCGACCGAGGTATCGGCGGTCAGCACGAGGTCAGGCGCTTCGCCGCGCGCGTGCTTCTCGATCAGCAGCGCGGTGCTGTCGACGCCGATGCCGTAGGCCAGCACCACTGGTGGCGGCGGCGCCAGCGGCACGACCGGAACTGCCGCGCCGGTCATGGTGCATCCTCCGGTTCGAGATAGGTGTCGTAGGGCGCACCGGCAGACTCGACCCAGCTACCTTCCTCGTCGAGGTTCTCGATCCGTGCGAGCAGCGCCTCCTTCAGCTGGCGCGCGTCGACGTCGTGACCCTTGTCGTCGTTCGAGACGAGGCTGAAGGCGATCGTATAGGCGTGGTTGTAGCGTGCCATGTCACGCGCCCTCCGCTGCGGCCTCGGGCGCGGCAGGCACCGCGCGGGCCGTTATCGTCACGTCGAGCCTGTCGCGATCGATGACGACGGTGACCGTCCGGTCCTCGGGGACGAGGAAATAATGCCCCGCCAGCTTGTCGCGAATGCGGTTCTCAAGCGCGGCATCGTCGCCTTCGAGCAGGCCGATGATTCGTTCGGCGGCATCGGCCTGGAAGCGCTCGAGCTGCGTATCGTAGCTGTCGGCATCGCTGTCGTCGCTGGCATAGAAGATCGCGTTTTCGAGGATGTCGGCGACGCCGAGCGCGGTGATTTCGCTGCCCCGGCGGACGAAGACGGACGTCTCGTCGATCGAGTTGCACGACCATTGGTCGGGTGCGAAGGCGACATTCGCGTCGGTCGATACCTCGATGAATGCGCCGGCGTGGCTCATCGTCGCCTCGAGCGTGATAGCCTCGACCCAACCGTTTTCCGCCTCGGCGGGCGCTTCGCGGCTGTCGGAGACGATGAAGGTGCGGTCGCCCTGGGTGATGCGGAACCGCATATCCTCGACACGGGCGAGGATATCGTACCAGCCATAGCCCTTGAACGCGTCCTGGGCCTCGACCAGCGGACCACCGAACGGATTATGCTTCGCGATCGCCGCCTGCGCGGGTTGGCCGATCAGCGCATCGAAGTCGGGCATCAGCACCATGCCGGTGTCGGTCACGCGTGCGCCGCTCTCGTAGTTGCGTGAGCTGTCGGCCGCATAGGCGGTCCATGCGAACAGATAGGGCTCGGCTTCGGGTAGTGCGATACCGAGCGAGCGCGCCTCGCGCCAGTCATGCGCCGACAGCCGGTGCGTCCCCGCGGCCTCGATCGCGCGGTAGATCGCGAGCCGGACCGCATCGCGCAGGGCGGCGATGCCGGTGTTCTCGACCACTTCCTTGCGCGCCGGGAGGACGAGCTGGATTTGCGGCGCGTCGAAGATGTCGACCCGCGCGATCCAGTGGCCGCCCCGGTCGACTTCCTGAACATACGGCAGGTCGCACGGGATGGTCAGCCCGTGGAAGTTGAGGCGTCCGTCGCGCGAGGAATAATGCGAGGGGTGTTTCTGGAACACGCCGATGCGCACGCCGTACCATTCCTCGACATGGACCGCGTCCTTCAGCCAGTCCTCCTGCGGAAGGACCGCGCCGTTCCAGGTCACGGGAACCGGATAATGTTTGGCGGCGCGGGCCACGTCGCGCTCGAGCGTCTTCAGCCACTCGTCGGGCACGCGCACGGTGATCGCGGTGCCGCGCATGATCGGATCGGGTTCGATCGCGATTGGGCGGCTCGTCTCCCACGCCGAGGCCGGGATATGCGCCATCCAGCCCTGGCGGTCGGGTTTCGAGAAGGAGCGGATGATGACGTCGCGGCCTGCGAGGCTGAACACGCCCATGCCGGCGGGATCTTCGGCGCGGCGCGTCTCGTCGGACCAGCCCGAGCGGCCGAGCGTGACGATGCTCACCGGATCGGCGATGCCGTGGCCGTCATCGGTGATGTGCAGGAAGTGCTCGGCGCCGGCGCCGTTCAGCGCGAGCGCGACGCCGGTCGCACCGGCGCGGCGCGCGTTCTGGAGGAGTTCGCAGATGACGTCGAACGCGGTATTGTTGAACAGGCGCGTGACCTTGGCGATCGTCTCGGGGGCGACCGCGGTCGCGATGGTGGCGGGAATCATGGGAGTGCGCTCCTGGAAAAGGGCTCAGGCGTCCGTCACGCCTTCCCTCCCCGCTCCCTCTCTCCTTCATCGGCGCATCGGGCCGAGCCCTGGTCAGCCTGCCTTGCCGTCGCGGAACGCGCCGACCACGGTGCCCGCGTCCCAGTGACCGCTGAGGATACCGCGACGCGGGACCGAGTTGATCGCATAGCGCCGCGCCGCGAGGAGGCGGGCACGCCGGGTGTCGCGGTCGATCGGCGCGCCGGTTGCGATATCGCGGGCGAGGCGAAGCGGCGTCATGGCTTTTCCTCATCGATTGTGCCGGGGATGGCAACATGGTCGGTGACGCCCGTTCCCGAAGGATCGAGCGCGATAATTTCGGCGAGCGTCCAGGGGGCTGCGCGGCGCGGGCGACGCGAGAAGCGAAGCTCGTGCTTTTCGGCATATTTGTGGACCGCTGGATATTTGCGGCCGATCGCTGCCGCAACATCAGGCAGCGCGACGCCGAAGTCGTGCGCGATGCGCAGCGCCCGGATCTCCTCTTCGGTCCATTTCCGGTGATAGCCGTGGACAAGGCCGAGGATGTTCGCGCGCGTGAACAGCGAAGCCTTGGTGCGACCCATCTTCGTCGCCAGGGCGTCCATCGGCATCGTGCCGTAAAGGTCGCGCAGCCTTTCCAGATCATTGTCGCTCCACACCGGCCCGCCCCGGAACCCGTCGCGGTTGGCATGTGTGCCGCGCAACCCGAGATAGTCGGCGCGCCAGCGGATAGAGCATTTCGTGCGGCCGAGCCTGGTCGTGAGCGGGGTCAGGCTTGCCCCGTCGGCATAGGCGCGGATGAGCAGTGTGTCTTCGTCAGGGGTCCAGTTGCGGCCCCATCCCCGGCCATAGCCGAGCTTGCGCAGGTGCGGCCCGAAGCCAGCCTTGGTCCTGCGCGGAAAGCCCTCTGTGGCGAGAATGTCGATGATCGCGATATAACGAAGCCCCTCCCCGGCCAGCGTCAGCGCCCGCGTCGCCTCGGCCTCGGTCCAGTCAGCGGGCTTGTTGGGATGGCGCAAACCGAGCGCGTTGGCACGGGTCGCGGTGCCGGACAGCGGGCGTCCGATCAGCGTGGCGATCTGTGCGATCGGGATCGCCTGCGCGTAGCCGGCGCGCAGCTGGGCATCCTCCCAGTCGCTCCATTTTGGAGGATTTCCTTCGGTCAGCCCGAGCACGCCCGCGCGGGCATAGACGCTGGTGCAGGCGCGGCCGAGATCTCCAGCGAGATCGGCCGTGGGGCGAAGGCCATATTCGCGGGTGAGCCATGCGTCTTCGTCGGTCGACCACGGACGCGACGAATTGCGGCGCAGGCCCAGTTTGGCGATCTTGTCGCGCACGCCGGCGCGGCCGCGACCGAGCGCGGCGACGATGTCGTCGATCGCGGCGTCGTCGCAGAACATGCGTTCGACCGTGGCGATCTCGTCGGGGGTCCAGGCATCGTGCCGGAACGGCATCTCGCGCAGGCGCCCGCACGGCTCGGGCAGCTTCGGACACGCGACCAGCTCGACGATATCGGGCGCGAGGTCGGTCACAGCGACACCACGGCGACGTCGCTCAGCCGCGCGCGCAGCCGTGCATGCAGGCGGGCGATGCGGTCGTCGCCCTTGGGCATGGTGTCGACCGCGGCGATCGCCGACAGGAGGTTGAGCGCGCGGTCGGTGCGCTCGGCGTCGAGCGACAGGTGCCGTGCGAGGTCGCGCGCGGTGCTGGCGTTGGGGGAGATGCGCTTCAGCGCGTCCATGATCGCGGCCGCGTCGGTCGCAGCGGGATCGAGCAGGAACGCGTCGAGCGCGCGCGTGCCCTTGAGGGCGATGGCGGGGCCGTGGTCCGCGACCTCGGCCAGGCCCGCGAGATCGAGCAGCTTCGCCGCCTCGTCGGCATCGACGGACGCGGCGGCACGCAGTTCCGGGGTCTTGCCGAGATGTTCGGTGATGGTGGGATCGATATGCGCCAGCACCGGGGTTGCCGACAGCGCCGGACCCATCGCGAAGAAATCGCCGGGGGCGAGGTTGCGCAGCAGGTCGGCGTCACGCGCGGGAAAGCCGAGCAGGTCGGCCGCGCGCGCGATGTCGCGGTCGAAGACGTTGAGCCCGACCAGCACGTTCTGCAGCTCGGACACGACCGAGGTGGAGAGCTTCGCGAGGCGCTGGGTGGCGATGACGGGGGCGAGACCGCGCTTGCGGCCGCGCGCGCACAGGTCGGTCAGGGTGGCGACGCCGAGCCGGCGGGCATCGGCATCGAGCGCGGAACCGGCGACATGCGGTGCGAGCAGATGGCCCTCGTCGATGCACACCAGCATGGTATGCGCCCAGTCCTCGCGCGGTGCGCCGACCAGGCCGGCAAAGAACGCGGCTGCCTTGATGATCCGCTGGTCGGGATCGAGGTCGGTGAGGTCGATGTGCATCGACAGCCGATGTCGCCGGCTGCGCGTCGCCGCGGCCGTCAGCCCGTCGGCGGTGAGTTCGACCGCGCGGATCGTGGTCGCGCCGATATGGCGGGCGAGGTTCTCGAATTCCCCCTCGGGGTCGACGATCGCAAGCGTCGTATAGTCGAACGCCTCCTCGATGATCCGGCGCAAGGTCCTGCTCTTGCCCGCCCCGGAGCTGCCCTGGATGAGCAGGCGTCCGGCAAGCAGGCGATCGAGGTCAAGGCTGAGCGTGCCGGTCGAATGATGGCCCAGCGGTACGCGATTGTCCGCGGCCTCGGGCGCGCGGATCGGGGTAACACAGGTCATGGCGCGGTCCTCCGGGTCAGGCGGCATCGGCATCGGGCGGCGCCGGGTCGTTGGTAGGGACGGCGGGAGCGTCGGGATCGGGAGCGGGCGCACCGTCGAGCGTCCGCCATTCGAGCATGTCGTCGCTCTCGCGCTCGCAGGTCTGGCAGGTGGTGGAATCGTAGGTGCTGAGCAGCACCCAGGCCTGTTCGGCCTCATCCCACACCGCGACGGCGTCCTTGGTGACGTTGTCGCTGCCGCACTCGTCGCACACCGGCTTGATCCGCGAGGCGGCGGGCAAACGGAGGCGATCCTCGGTGCAGATCGACCAGTCACCGTAGAATTTGCCGTCGTGCGGAAGACAGTCGCCGGCGAGCTGGATGGCGTGTTCGCCATAGCCCTCGTGGAAATGGATTTCCGAATTCGGGAAGAACTTTTCCAGGACCGCCTTCGCGCCGCGGATCTTCACCTCGCTGCCATAGGTGGTGTGGATATAGTCGAGCGGTCCGATCGCGGGGCCTTCGCAGCCCCAGTCTTCGACGTCCTCGTCGGGCGTGGCGCGGCCGTGGAACAGATAGAGATAGACGCTCATCGTGGCGGTCCTTTCAGGCGCTGGGGAGGAGGTGCGCGAGCGCGCTCGCGTCGACCTGCTTGGAGATCGGTGCGGTGCTCTCGACGCGGACCGCGTCCAGGCTCTCGAACGTCTCGGGCATCTGGCGGCGTTCGTAACGGTCCTTGTCGACGAGACCGTGGATCGGCGCGCCCTCGTGGCGCGCGAAGCCGAGCGCATCGACGCTGACAACGCGGCGGAAGACGCAGCCGACCTTGCCCTCGGGCACCCAGTCCGCCCAGGAACCCGACGCCGAGACACTCTCATACTGGCCGATGATCGCCTGATAGGCGGCGCGGCGGCGAACGACGTGGCTGTCGTGGACCGGCACGTCCTCGCCGGTCAGCGCGGTCCAGCGGTCGGGATGCCAGCAGCGCACCGACCGGCGCGCGTTCTCGACCTGCAGCGCGATGCCGGGGATGGGTAAGCGGCGAAACTCGCTGCCGAAGGCGTAGAGTACCAGCGCGTAATCGACGTCTTCCTCATAAAACGGATCGTCGCGGCGCAGCGCGTCGGGCATCGCGGACTGGCGTTCGTCCGACAGGACATAGCCGCCATGGCTGGGCGTCCACACGCGCCAGATGCCGGGCAGCACCTGGTCGGCGCGATCGGGCGTGTCCCAAGGGGTCGTGTCGGGTCGGGGGCTGGGCTTGAACCGGGTCATCTGTCATCTCCCTCATGGATCTGACAGCTATCCCTCCCCCTCCTCTACCGGGCGAAGAGGCGTCCCGGTCTCCTCGCCGGCGGCCGAGGGCCGTTCAATGCTCGACGACGCGATAGTTGCCGAGGTCCGCCCGGATGCCGAGCGCATCGATCATGGTCGCCGGCTCGAAGCCGCTTTCGCGGTACCGTTCGGCCGCGAGCGATCTGGCACGGTCGAGACAGGCCTGGTCGCGCCACTCGACGATGGTCACGATGTTATAGCCGCCCGGGCCGCTTTCCTGCGTGAGGATGAGGTTCTGGATGCAGCCCTCCATATCGTCGAGAAAGGCATGCGTCTCGGTAAGCTTCGCGACGAAGGCGTCGATGCTGGCGGCAGGGACGGCGAACTTGTCGACCTTGTAGACGGAGCTGGTCAGGCGTTCTCTCCCGGATGCGAAGGATCGGACCGGGGGCACCCGGTCCGGCATGGTGGTCAGGCGGGTTTGCTGCCGGGCGTGCCGCACTTGGCGAACTTGCCTTTGGCATCCTTGCAGCGCGTGGGCTTGGCGGGCTTCTCGGGACATTTGACGAAGCGGCCCTTGGCATCCTTGCAGGGGGCGGCAAGTGCCGGGACACCAGCGAGAAGTGAAAGCGCGGCAGTAGCGGCGACGATTGTGCGCATCTCTAATCTCCTGCCCGGTGATCGGGCTCGAAAGGAGTATCCGGGAGAACAGCGGTACGCCAGCCATTACGGAACCGTGGCTGGTGGGTACTGGTTTTCACCCATCAACATATCGCTCAAACGAGTTCGATCATGGGTGAAGCAACCGACAAGGTGAACGCTGCGGGCAACAAGCTGGCCGGCAACGTCATGGAAGGGATCGGCAAGGCGACCGACAACGCGAGCCTCGAAGCGGAGGGCAAGGCCCAGAAGCTGAAGGGGTCCGCTCAGGACGTAAAGGGCTCGGTCAAGGGCGCGCTCGGCGACAACATCTGACCGCAGATTCCGGTGTGAAGACGAGGGCCGTTTCGGGAAACCGGGGCGGCCGTTTCGGTATCAGCCGATATGAAGCTGATCGAGAACGGCGCTTTCCAGATTATCGCCTTCGAGATCCTCGGCATGGATCGTCACGACGGGCGCGATCTCACGCAGCTTTTCGACCTGGCGCAGCTTCAGCCCCAGCGCATCGGGATTGTCGCCGGTGACGACTTCGAGCGCCGCCTCGATCACCTCGCCGGTGGTGAAGTCCCGCAGGTCCAGGATGAGGTCGGGGCGGACGTCGCCGATCGACGTCGCGATGTCGAACAGGAGGCGCTTGAATCCGACGCCGATGCCGCGCCGGCGAAGCCGGTACTGGAGATCGAGCAGGCCGACGATCGTCTTGCGTTCGGCGAGATTGTGGATCGCGACGAAATTGGCGGGGCGCGCGATCGGCTGCGCATAGGCGCGCAGGCACGCATAGCCCTCGCGCGGGTTGTGCTCGCCGACGACGGCCAGGACCAGATACGGCGGTCCGATGTGGCGCTGGTGGACGCCGATGTGGCGGATGCGGTTCTTGACGATCAGCTCGCGCCCTTCGGCAAGCGTGATGGTCGAGCCGGAGACGTCGATCGCATACAGGAGGAGGAAGGCCTGCGGGGCGTGCTCGCTCGGCCATTTCTTCGCCGCCTCGCGCAGTTTCGCGAATACGATGCCGCGTTCGTAGGGGTCGATGTGGGTGTAGAGATGGCGCGCGAGCGGGATACCCGGTGCGATCTGGACCCGTTCGGCCGCGGCGCGCATCGCCGCGAATTCGCTCGCCATCGACGTGGTGCGCGGCTCGCCGACCTCAAGCGGCTCGACGACGTTGACCTGCGCCATTTCCATCAGCTGCCACAGCAGCCGCGCGAGGCGCGGGATCGCGACGCCGCGGGTGCGATCGTCGGGTTCGCTGTCGTCGGGCAGCTGCGCCAGTTTCTCGGGGGCGAGCCGGTGCGCCGAGAACAGCCCGTCCGGCTCGTTGATCGTGCGCGGGGTGGCGGTCGCTTTCTCGCGGATGCGGGGCGGTGCCTGCTCGCGGAAGAAGGGGCAGTCGACGTCATGCTCGGGGCGACGCTGGCGGATACTGGTAAGGCGTCGCAGGTAATAGGTTTCGGCTTCGGAGAGATAGGCCGGCGAGAGTAGCGGTGGGTCCGTCCCCTCCCCCAGGCAGTCGCAGGCGATCCACTGGTGATGGTCGCGTGCCTTGACCACCATGATGACCGACGCGCGGTGATCGCTGTCCTCGCCTTCGCCGGTATACCAGCGCACCAGCGCCTCGCGCACCACGTCGGGGACGGGCGAGCGGGAGGTTAGACCCCGGGTATCGCGCGGGACGAGCCACATGGTGGTGATGCTACTCCATAATGCTTGCCTTGTCGCCTTTGTTCACGTTACGTTCAATGAACAAAGGAGCTGGCCATGAAGCGTTCGGAATTTATCGGAGAGTTCGACCTCGACGCGGTGCTCACCGAATTGTCGGTCGATCTGGATATTCGCGTCACCCGGCGCATGCTCGCCGGAGCGTGCATCGGCAGCAATCCGGAGGATGCGTATCTCTCGGCGCGCGAGTTGCGGGAATCGCTCGAATGGATTCATGAGGGCGAGAACGAGGGCAAGGTCAAGCTGACCACGATCCTCAGCACCGCGTGCGACGATTTCCAGCGGTGCCTCTATTATTGCGTCGCCGGCAAGGGCGTCGTGACCATGCTCGACGATCTCGTCTGGCTGGAGAAGCTGCTGGAGGCGCGCGGTCGCATCGCCGGGCACATCTATCGCAACAAGCTGCCGGTGAAGCCGCTGGTCAATCCGTATGTCGCGGCCGAGCCGGATGGTCCGTTGGGCCGCTTCGACCCCGCGTTCGCGATCGGCGCGTCCTGGTCGCATGACCCGGGACCCGATTACGATTCCGACGATCGTGGCCCCGGTCCGAAGCTCAAGGGCTGACGACAAAAAGAAAAGGCGGTTCGGCAAGGGAGCATGCCGGACCGCCTCTTCCAGGGGGGGATATCAGTAACGCGCCTCGCACGCGAGCCGTTCCCCGCGCCGCCAGCGCGCCGGATCGATGAATTCTCCCGCATAGGCGCCGCGGCCCGCTGATCGCGCCTGTTCGGCCGCAGCGACATAGCGCGCGGCGCGCTGCGGATCGCCGCGCAGATATTGCGTCGCCGGCACCGCCAGACCCTGCAGGATCAGTTGCTCGCCCAGGTCGTAGCCGTCGACCGTGACGATGGCGATCGGACGGCCGTAGCTGCTCGCGCCGGTCATGCGGATCGTGGCGACACTGCTCTTGAGGATACGCGAGGCGGAATCCTGCGCGAACTTGCCGCACGGATAGCAGGCACCGTCCTTCGAGCACATCTGCTTGCGCTCGAAGGCGTCGGCCCCCGACAGGCGGAAATCGACCGAGACCGTGTCGCCGTCGATCGCCCGCCCCTCGCCGGTGATCGTCGCCCCGTCGCGGCCTTGGGGTTCCCCTGCCCCGCAGGCGGCGAGCGCGGCGATGCCGAGGAGCAGGGCGCCCCTCATGCGTAGCGCAATTCGACTTCGACGTTCGGTCCGTCGACGATGATCGGCAGAACGCGGAAGGGTTGCAGCGGATCGCCGGTGCGCACGATCGAGACCTGGCGTGCGCCGGCATCGAACATCCGCATGGCGACGCGCTGGGCATGGGCGCGGCTGCAGAGCTGCGACCGCTTGGGGCTGGGCGTGACGGGGGGATACGGGGCGGACATGGCGATGATCCTGACGTGGGGGATGTCGGCGATCAACCGAACACCGTCTTGTGGACGCGGGTTTCGGGCTTGGGCGGCACGAGCGTCCACGCCCATTTGCGAAGGTTGCCGATCCGATATTTCGGGTAGCCGTTGCCGGGGATCGCGAGCGAGATCTTGCGGCCGCGCTTGTGGACGATGAACTCGTCGCCCTCATAGCCGTCGACGAAGGTGACCTTGCTCGGCAAGCGGATGTGCATGCCGTGTTCGAGCGGGCGTACCGGCGTCGCGAGCCGCTCGAGGCAGCGTCGGCGCCAGTTCAGGGCACCGGGATCGTCGGTGTCGCCGAGCAGCGACAGGATGCGCTCGGGGCATTCGGCCTCGCATGGCCCGGCGTGTTCGGTCATATCCTTGTAGGCGAACACAAATCCGTCCTTGGCGCGCGGGTTCCAGCTGACCATGCACACGGCCGCGAAGGCGGGTTCGTCGTTGCCATCGGTGGACGGCACCACGGCTGCGTACCAGACCTTGTTGCGCAGGCACGAGGAGGCGATGACGCGCAGCGCCTTCCCCTTTCCGTCCGCGTCGCGGTTGTCGTAGGTGAATTGCGCGTCGAGATAGGCTTTGGGGCCTGTGTGCGGGAACATCGACGACAGCGGCATGCTGAGCCAGCCCATGATGGCGGTCCTTTCGCGGGTGTGGATGGGTGATCGATCAGCCGAACAGGCTGACCGGCTCGGCGACCGGCGCTGTGAGCCGCAATTCCTTGCGCAGCCGCACGGCGAACCGCTCGGGTGCGAGCAGGTCGCGGATCGAGGCGTAGCAGTCGCGCTCCCCGAGGTGGTCGTGACGGCCGCTGACGCGGCGGTAGATGACCTCGCGATCGGCCATGGTGCCGTGGAGCGATAGCTGCATCCACAGCTCCTCGCCGTGTAGGGTGATCTCGCCCGATCGCGACGCGTGGCTGCGGTTCGAGCGCAGGTCATAGTGCGCGGGGTCGAGTCCCAGCGTGTCGGCGAGCCGGCGCAGCGCCTTGCGTCCGTCGCTGTGGAAGCGATCCTTGGCGGCCGCGTCGTGCGCGACGCCCCGCACCGCGAGTGTCAGCAATGCCGGGTGCTGTCGCAACTCGGCGATGCGGTCCATGCAGCGCCGCTTGAGCAGCGCGTCCTCGGACTGCGGCGCGGTAACGCTCGCGAGGTGACGGGCGAGCAGGATGACCGCGGGATCGGTTTCGAAGGCGATCCCGGCGTTGCGGCAGTCATCGATCGCGCGGGTAATGGCGTGGAGGCTCGCTCCGATCGTGACCAGCGCGCTCGGGTCGAGCGCCTGCTGGTGGCGGAAGGCGACGTCGTATGGCATCGATGGGCTCCCTGAGCGCCCTATGCGCTCAGCCCATCCCGTCCCTCTTTCCTTCTTGCCTGGAGTACGGTCAGGATCAGTCCGTGTGCCCGCGATGCCGACCCAGGCCATCCCTGAGCATCGAAACGCAGGTGGCAACCAGCGTCACATTGAGCGCCATCGACACGATCACGGCGATGACGCCCATCGTACCCGACTGGATGCCGCAGAGATTGCGCACGTCCCAGAATTGCGGTTCAAGGCTGCGATTATAGGCCCACATCGCATATTGCATCCGTGGGCTCTCCAGCGTCGCGTGCGCGAAGACCGTCAGGGCGGCGCCGATGGCGAGCAGGGCGAAGCGCAGCCAGAACAGCGACGCTCGGCCGAGCAGCGCGAACAGCAGGACGGGATAGGCGATGAGGCTGAAGGTGAACGGTGTCACCATCGCGCGGAACGGCCATCCGCTGTGATCCACGCGCAGCACATGGTCGGCATGGTGAATGACGGCCAGCACGATCGCCAGAAGAAGGAGATTGCGTGTCGACCGCGAAAGGCCGGTTGTCGGGTCGAAGCTCCGCATCGCATCAGCGCCCTCGGGTGGTAATACGGTCTGGCTATAGCATAAGCCGTCCGGCATCGCCCGACCGACATGCGGCGTCGAACCCGCGTTGCCATGCTGCTTCGAGTCGGCTGCCGCGTCGATGGCAGCAGCCGGTATTGCCCATCACGAAGCACCGCCAGCCCGATTTCTCGGCCTCCCACAGTGGATCGAGCGGCGCCGGCGTCAGCAGCGCCATCAGATCGAGGATCATGCCATGTCCCCTTCGGACTGCGCGATCATCAGCGTGACCGCCTCGTCGATCGCGGAATCGTCCCCATTGACCATTCGGGCCGTCGGCGTGCGCCGCTGGACGTTGGCGAACACCGTTGGCGCTGCCCTGCCCTTCAGCGGATAGCAGAACACCTGGTCGCCCTCGATCGTCACCAGCTTCGTCCGGCATTGCCGGCGCAGCCGCTTCGCTTCCTCGATCCGGGTGATAAGCGCCGCCACCTCGAACTCGAGGCAGTGCGGCATGACGCTGTCGCCGAGCCGCGAGACGGGACGGTTGGCGGCGAGCCAGGCATCGACCGCCTGTTCGGTGACGCTGCCGACGGCATGGTAATCGTCCGCGGCGCCATGCCCGCGGTTCGACGCGAGGAAGGCGCGCTGCCCATCGATCCAGATCTCGGCCGAGTAGCAAGTCGTTTCCTCGGACAAAGCGTCGACCACCTTCAGCTTGCGCAACTCGATGTGCATGGTGAGATCTCCGGGTCATGCCGCGAGGGCTTCGGGTTGGTCGACCTCGGCCGCGCCACCCACGGCGGCGTTGTGGAGCCAGGTCACCGCCTGCTCGGCTTTCGCCGCGGCCTTGATGATCGCGCTCGAATCGCCCTTCAGGATTTTCAGCCAATGGTCGACGTAGCTGGCGTGATTGTCGTGCAGCTCGCCGGGCAGATTGAGGTCGGCGCACACCAGACACTGGCCGATGCAGGCGACCAGCTCCTCGAACGCATAGGCGTTGTCGCCGAACTTCTTGCCGAACTCGCGGTTGAGGCGCTGCGGCGCGCCCGAATAATGGACATATTCGTGCGCGAGCGTGCTGGCGTAATGATCGTCCGAGCGAAACGCGCCGCGCTGCGGTAGCTGGATATAGTCGCCGATCGGCGAATAGAATGCCTGATCGCCGCCATGCCGCACGGTCGCCGGCAGGCCTCCGAAGAAGGCATCGATCGCGGCGCGGTGCCGGCTCTCGATGCGCGGTTCGGGCGGTGCGGGCACCGGATAATAATACGCCGGGAGACGTAGGGTAGGCCGGGTGGCGTCTCGTTGAGAACGTCCCTCGGCCCCCCTCCGAACCGGACTTGCACCTTTCAGCGCATCCGGCTCTCCACCTACGTCAGAGTTGCAATTGTCGCCTATCTGGTAGCCTGCCCGCATGGAGGTCCACGTGGCAGGGTTTGCACAGCACGATACGCTTGCGCGTCCGTGCCGAGATCATTTTCCGACCCAAAGGCGCGACCTTCATATCAGCCATCTTGTGGACGTGATGCACCTCACATGCCTTATCCTCGGCACCGCACAGCTCGCACTGATTGGCGTTGAGACGTTCGACAAACTCGGTACGGTTGAGGCTCCACATTGCTGTGGCGGGAACGATGTCGATCGTTCCGTAGCGGATTTCTCCAACCGTCAACTCGGTCGACTTCCACAATTTGGCCGTCTTGGTCTCTCCCCTGACCATGTAGCTGACCTGATAATCGGTTCCACACCGAAGCCTATTGAAGACCTGCATCACCGAACACTTATGCTTGTTGGCTAGCGTCCGCCCCAAACTAGCCCGCCATATGTGGGTCAGCTTGTTGAGCTTCTTCTTGACGTCCCATGCTAGTGCGTAGTAATTAGCAAATCCTCGTAGCTCCGCATTATAGGCCATCACGATTTCGACGTCACTGCAATGAAGAAGCCGTGGGCGGTGCTGGCTGACAAAAGCCGACCAGTTGCCATACTCCTTCGTGGCGCAAAACTGTGCGACCTTGTCCCAAGGTACGCTTAATTGCATGATATCGGAGGGCATACGCGGCCTGAATACACGGCCATCCCTCACAACTTTCCCGGTTCGACGCTGGGTATGTGTATGAACGTCGTAGCCGAGAAACCTCACCCCATCCGACGCTTTCGCAATCCGACTCTTTTCCTCCGAGGCTTCGAGACACAGTTTATTGGACAGGAAAGCCCTGACCGTCGCCATGACCTCACGCGCTTCGTCCTTTGAACCGATGACCCCAATAAGAAAATCATCAGCGTAGCGGACGAAACGCAGCCTGCGAAAATTCAAGTCGAACGGATCACGCGCACGAAGCGATGCTCGCCTCTCCCCGATCTGCTCGATCTCGCGGAGTGCTTGATCAACAGCGGGATCATCAGCCTTGCCTTCAGCGCGCAGCCGACGAATTTTCTTCCAACGGTACTGCATGTTCGCGCTGAGCCGCCAGTATTCCGCCGGGACGGACCGTTGACCGCCCTTGTCGAACCGTTGCCTATATTCCTCCATGAACTCATCGAGTTCGTGAAGATAGACATTGGCCAGCAAGGGAGAGACGATACCGCCCTGTGGCGTGCCACTGAAAGATTCACGCACCTGCCAGTCTTCGAGATAGCCCGCCTTTAGCATGCCACGAACGAGGCCGATGAATCTTTCATCATCGATCCGTTTTGCGAGCAGCTTGAGCAGCACGTCATGGTCGATATTGTCGAAGAACCCGACCACATCGACCTCAACCAACCATTTGACGCCGGTCCAGACGCCGCGAACGGCGTCCAGTGCGGTGTGACAGGAACGCCCCGGTCTAAATCCATGGCTGTGTTCGGAAAACACAGGCTCATAAATCCTTTCAAGGATGCTTCTGACCACCTCCTGCACCAACCGGTCGTTGACCGTTGGGATACCAAGAGGACGCAATTTACCGTTGACCTTGGGAATATAGACCCGGCGCACGGGTAACGGGCGGTAGGAGCCGCTAAACACTTGCGACATCAGCCGGTGAAGTCTCTCAGGCGAAAAGCCGTCGAAAGTCTCACCATCGACGCCGGACGTCAGCGAACCCTGATTACGGGCGATCCGCTCATATGCTTGCTCCCAAAGGAGATCGCACTTCATGAGGTTGAACAGCCCGTTGACCCGCTTCCCCGCGATAGACAACTTTGGCAACTGCTCCATCCGCTTCAGGACGGTATGTGACAGCATCAGCTAGTCCCTTCCTTCGTTGGTGGAGCGACGTAAGCTGCCGGACTTCCCCCGGCCGGTTGGGCTTTCGGGCGAGTCACCTCGACCCTTATACCGCCGGTCGTGCGCTCCCGAAGGTGCGCCTGTCCCGGGCGTTACCCCGGGCGTTTGAGTACTACTCCGGCTCCGTGGCCATACAGGACGGACCAAAGTCCGCCTGCTACAGGCCATCCTGTGATGACGTGTGTAGGGAGTTCCGACTTGGTTAGGCCCCCAGTTCATCCCTTTGTCCCCATACAGGGCTGCGCCGAGTAGGCTGGATGCGCCGGTCCTCGAAGGAAAGACCAGCGCCTTTAAGCACTCGGAACCACGCCTCAACCATTGCTGCGTGGCTGGCACCAGATATACCGCTCGGGATTTGGGTTCAGGCAGTGTAGCTTTGACCATACAAGTCTTGCCTTGACCGTCCGCCGCTACAATGGTTTCGCGACTTCCGGCCTTTTCCAGCCATGCTATGTTTCCCTGCCCCTTTCGAGGATCAAGCCCTTGCAGGCCAGAGTAAGACTGGTAGGCATAGGACATTTCCAGCTATCCTAATCTCATTCGAGATACTCCATTACTCACGCTTTCACAGCGCACCGTCGATCTGATCGACGTTGAACACCGTGTACGAGCGCAGGAACCGGATATTCTTCGTCGCCGCCTCGCCGGTGACGCGGTCCGCCTCGGTTTTCGAGAAGGTTGAATAATAGACGCTGTGCGCGCCATGCTCGCCGCGCCGTACCTGTCCGCCCAACTCGGTCGCCTGTCGGTAGGTCATCCAGTTGCGGCCAGAGAACCCCTGGGCGTCGCCGATCGCCCAGAGATAGAGCGCGTTGATGCCGGTGTAGGGCGTGCCGCAATGCCGCAGCGGTCGCCCCCCTGCCCCGGTCAGTCCCCAGGGGCGCGACCAGGGCAGGACGCCGGCTTCAAGCTTGGCGATTATGAGGTTGGTGATCTCGGCCGCGACATCGCGGCGTGGCGCAGTCGATTTGCGGTGAAAGGTCATGGGAAAGCTCCCTCGATGCGCGGGCCACGCGTGACGGTCCGCGGGTAAAAAGAAGGCGGCCGCCCCGGTGAGGGACAGCCGCCAAGGTGTGCCCGGGAGACGAACGGGCCGGGGGTATCGGGGGGCTATTCGGCCGCGATCAGCGCCTCGTCGCTGTCGATCCCGGCATCGTCGGCACCGAGATCATCGGTGTCGCCGTAGTCGTCGTCGTCGAAGCCCTCATCGCCGGGCTCGTCGTCGATTGCCTCGTCGGCACCGGCGACCGACACGAGATCGAACCGCATCGCGTCGGGCACCCAGGCCAGCGCCGCGTCCTTGGTCTCCGCCTCGGTGATCGCTTCGCCGGCGAACAGCTTCTCGCAGCTGGTCGAGATCTCGCCCTTCTTCGAGGCCATGTAGCGGGCCGCGAGCGGCGCGCCCCCGACGTTGGTGAGCAGCGCCAGCAGCGTACCCTTCGACACGCGGTCGAAGAAGTTCGCCGAGGTAGGGCGCCACCATTTGGCGGGTTCGATCTCGAGGATCGAGGCGAGCCGCGCATGGAGCGGGTTGGTGGTGACCGAGCTGTAATCGGGCTTGGCCTCGAGCGAGGTCGCCACCACGACCGCGAGCCAGGCCGCCTTGGCGTCGTCGCTGAGCGCGCGGAACGCCTCGAACCGCTCGACCGGGTTCGACCCTTCCGTCCACGACGTGTCGAGACCCTCGCGGGCTTCGGCGATCGCGACCTGCGCCTGCGTGGCGGGCTGATCCTTGGGCATCTGCGGGTCCTGCGGACGCCCTGCCCGAACCGTCGTCCCGTAGCGGCCGTAGCCGTGGCTGGGGTCGGCGAGGCAGAACAGCATATAGTCGAGCGCGAGCCCCGGATCGCCGAGGATCGAGGCGGCGAGGATGTCGCGGCGCTGGACCGCCAGTTCGTCATGGAGCCGCGCGCTGAGCGGCTTGCCGCCAGGAGCGACCGCCTCGGGCGGCAGGTCGGCGGTGCGACGCGACGACGGCGACGACGGCAGCGGCCGATCGTCCCCGGGCAGGCGGATCGGCGTTTCGCTGTAATAGGTCGTGTCGAGCGTCATCTTGCCGTCGCGGCCGAGCGTCAGGAAGACGCCGACCTGGCCCTTGACCTCGTCGGTCAGCTCGGGCGCCTTGTCGTGGATCGCCTGATATTCCTCGCGCAGCCGATCCGATTCCGCATCGAGCGCGGCATAGGTGTCGTCATCGATACCCTCGTCCTCCATATCGCTCTCGATGACCTGCACGCGCTCCTCGATCTTGTCGCAGCGCGTCTGTTCCTCGTCCGTCAGCGGCGCTGCCGGCAGCGTCACGCGGTGGAGGTCGGACGTGATGCCGTAGAGGCTGGTCGTGGCGACGGGGCGCACCCATGCGACGCCCAGTTCCTCGCCGAGCCGCTTGGCCTCGGCCTCCATCAGCGAGGCAGCGAGCGTCTGCGCGAGTTCCGGGTCGGTCCAGCGGTCACCGTCCTCGCTGAACAGTTCGCGCTCGATGCGGCCGCCCGCGGCGACATAGGCATCGGCACCGACCAGGATCGCGATCGGATCCGTCGCCTTCATCGTGTCGTTGGCGATCGCGCGACGGATCTGGTCGGCGTTGACGTAGGACGAGTGACCATACTGCTCGAACACGCGCTCCTGCTTGGCCTTGTCGGCCGTCGAGCCGTAGGCCTTGGCCATCTCGTAGGAGATCTTGCCCGCGGCCAGGGCTTCGAAGATCGGTTCGGCAAGATCGGCGAGGCGCAGCCGTCCCTCGATGAAGCGGCGGGTCTGGCCAAACCGTTTGGCGACCGCGTCGACGTCACCGTCGGTCTTGAGGAAGTGCTGGAACGCGACGCATTCCTCGGCGACGGTCATCTGCTCGCGCTGGAAATTCTCGGTCAGCGACACCTCGCGCAGGTCCGCCTCGTCGCCGGTGATGATCTTGACCGGCACGTCATAGTCGGCGGCAACGATCTCGCCGGCTTCGGCCAGCATCATCGCACCGAGATAGCGGCGATCGCCGGCGATTATCTCGAACATGCCCTTCGGGCGGGCGGCGGTCACCAGCAGGTTCTGCATGATGCCGCGAGCGCGGATGCTGGCGGCCATCGCCTCGATATTCTTGGGCGGGGTGGTGCGCACGTTCTTCTCGGAACGCTTCAGCTTCGCGAGTTTGACGGTCTGGGTCATCTATCGTCTCCATGAGCGGGAAAGTGTCCGGTGCACGGGTGTTTCCCCCGACCCGGACACCCTCCCCGCTCCTTCTCCCCTCTCGTTTCCCGCTTGGGCGGGAGGGCGACTGGGGCTCGCCGACAAGCGGCTACCTTGCTGCTAGCTGGCTGTTATCGTGCCGGTCAGGCCATCAGCTTTGCGAGAACCGCATCGGCCGTCTCGACGGGGATGAAGACGCGCGTCTTGTAGGCGATGATCTCTGTGAAGCAGCCGATCGACTTGAGCCACGCGAGCTGGTCGGCCGGTGCGCCGCTGATCTCGATGCGCGGCTTGGCGTTGACGCGTACGCGCTTCACCTCGCACACGAACGGTCGCCGGATCGTGACCGTCCCGCCCTCCATCGCGGCGCGCGCGACCTCGGCCGGGCTGAGCACGTCGTTGCTGTCGAGGCCCATCTTCGAGAACAGCGCCGGCACGTCGCCCGGGAACACCATGCGCCCGAGCCAGGAGCGACCCTCGGCATCGACCACGCGGTTGACCACGAGATGGTCGCTCGGCAGCGCCGACCAGATCGGCAGCAGAAGGCCGGTCGCGAGCCGGATCGTCTCGACGTCGAGCTTGCCGCGGATCTCGTCGACCTCGGCCGACCATTCCGCCTCGAACCGTGCGCGGCTGCATTCCTCCCAGGCCGTCTCGTAGAGATCGTCGAGTGCGAGATATTCGTGCCGGGTCGGACGCATCAGTTCGATGCGCGACACCGCCACCCCGTCCTCGGTCAGCCAGGAGCGCGCGTTGGTGCGCAGCGCGACCTTGCCCGACTTGCCGTTGCGCACGAACACGGCGGTCTGGTCGGTATCGGCGATGCGCAGCACGCGCTCGAGCGACATGGGGTTGCGGCGCCGGGTCACCTCGATCGTCAGCAGGTGCGAGGTCGCCTTGCTGACCGGGTCGGTGCGCAGGATCGTATCGTCGAGCACGGTCGCGGTCTCGACCGTCATCGTCTCGACGCCGACATCGAGTGTCCCCGCCTCGCGCGCGGCCGCGACCCGTGCCTCGACCAGCGCCAGGAATTCGTCAAAGATGCAGTTCTGGAGCCCGATCGGCAGCGCCAGCAACCGGTTGAGCCAGCGCTGGATGGGCGGGAGATCCTCCTTCAACACGCCGTCGGTATCGAGCAGTTCCAGGCCGGTGCGATGCTGGAAATCGGTGAGGTTGGTGCTGGTCAGCTTCCCCGCGACGAGCAGGTGATACCAGCTGATGAGCGCCGCCTTGGCGTAGTCGCTTTCGAGATTATCGGCCGGGTCGAACAGATTCTGCCCCCCGGTCTGGCGCTGGCCGCGCGTCAGAGCGCCGAGGCTGTCTAGACGCCGCGCGATGGTCGAGGTGAACCTGAGTTCGCCCTTGCAGTCGGTCGTGACGGGCCGGAACAGGGGCGAGCAGGCCTGATGCGTGCGGTGGGTACGTCCCAGGCCCTGGATCGCGCGATCGGCCCTCCAGCCCGGCTCCAGGAGCAGATGCGCGCGTTGCTGCTGGTTCTTCGCATCGAGGCTGGCATGATAAGACCGCCCGGTCCCGCCGGCGTCGGAGAAGACCAGGATGCGCTTGGTGCCTTCCATGAAGGCGGCGGAATCGGCCTGCGTGGCGCGGGCCGAGCGCGATTCGAGCTTCTGCCCTCCCCCGCTCACCGTGATGAGGCGCTTGGTGCGCCCCGTCACCTCGGCGACCATCTCGGTGCCGAACCGGGTGATGATGGCATCGAGCACGGCCGCGATCGGCGGCAGCGCGCAAAGCTGCTCGACCAGATTGTCGCGCTCGGCTTCGGCTTCGGGGTTGGTGACCGGGTGGCCGCTCTCGTCGAACAGCGGTCGCGAGCGCACCTCGCCGGTGTCATCGCGGAAGAAGGTCATCTGCTGGACCGGGAATGCCCGCGTCAGATAGTCGATCACGGCTTCTTTGCAGTCGCAGTTTATGTCGAGCGTGGCAGCAGGAGGCGCAGGTTTCCTTCGGTTTTCCATGATTTCACTCCAGATAATATGTGGGTCAGGAGAATGTCCGGGGACGGGTCAGGCCCGTCTTCGAACGTCGGTAAGCATGGTGATCAGAGCGTCGGATGGCGGCTTGAAGCGCCCCGGCTTGATCGCAGGGGCACCGTGGGCAGCGAGAATCTGAAGCTTCTCTTCGGGATCGGCGCGCAAGTAGGTCTCGGTGCTCTGGATACTGGCGTGGCCGAGCCATAATGCGACCTTGCGAATGTCCCCCGTCGCCGCGAGCGTGTGCATCGCGCAAGAATGACGAAGCACGTGGGGTGTGACGCGCTTCTCAAGGATCGACGGCTGCTTCGTCGCTGCCGTCTTGACGTGCTCGGCCAATCGGAACGCAAATCCGTCGCGGGTCATCGGCTGCCCGTTGGCATTTAGGAATATCTCGGTGACCTCAACTTGAGGCCGGATCGCAAGCCATGCGCGCAATGCGATCTGGGTCTCCTTCCACAGCGGCAGGACCCGTTCACGTCGCCCTTTGCCCATGATGTGCATGGTGGACAGGGAGCGGTCCGGGAAATCGCCCAGTTGCAGCGTTACGAGTTCCGACACCCTCAGTCCGCCAGCATAGGTAAGATGCAGCATCGCGCGATCACGGGTGCCGAGGCGTGTCCGGGGATCGGGTGTATCGAGCAAAGCCTTGATCTCGGCCCGGTCGAGATAATCGATCAGCGCCTTGTCTGTCTTCTTGGTCGGGATTGCTCTGACACGGAGTGCCTGATCGAGGCAGGCTGGAATCCGGTACTCGATGTATCGGAAGAAGGATCGGATCGCGGCGAGCCTGCCATTGCGGGTCCGCACGCAGCTGCCGCGGCCGATCTCGACATGATCGAGGAAGGCCATGATCATGTCTGTGCCGAGATCCTCAATCTCGAGATCGGTCGGTCGGCGCTTCAGCCGATCGGCAGCGAACTGGACGAGGAGGACGAAGCAGTTGGCATAGGTCTTCACCGTGTGCGGGCTGACGGCGCGTTCGCGCGGCAGATGTTCCCGCAGATATGCCGAGAGATGGGGAGCAAGCGCCGTCATGCCGCTTCTCCTTGAAAAAGTTGCTCGCTTGCAGCCGCAATGTCGCGAAGCAGCACCGGCGTGGCT
Source organism: Sphingomonas sp. TX0543 (assembly GCF_048565505.1). Taxonomy (NCBI): domain Bacteria; kingdom Pseudomonadati; phylum Pseudomonadota; class Alphaproteobacteria; order Sphingomonadales; family Sphingomonadaceae; genus Sphingomonas; species Sphingomonas sp. TX0543. The sequence goes on along the minus strand of NZ_JBLZUS010000005.1, from coordinate 159,492 downwards.
TCGAGATACCAGTACGTGTTGGCGATCGACGCGTGCCCCAGGTAGACACTGAGACCGGCCATGTGGTGGGCAATGGCTTCCCTGTCACGCGGGCAGGACTCAAGCGAGCGGACAGCGAAAGTATGCCGCAGATCGTGGAGTCGCATGCCTGCCGTACCGGTTGCCCCACGATATCCGAGAAGCCGGGCCAACCTGACGAACACGACGTGGGCGCGCACCTTGTGCGGCGCTCGCCCCCGGATCGTGACGAACAGGTCATTACACTTGGCCGGATGCTTCGCGCGGATCGCAATGTAGGCTTCGAGTGCTTTGCGCGTCGATGGCTGCAAGGTGATCAGCCGCTGCTTGCCGAACTTGCCGTTGCGGACAACCAGCCCATCCTCGACCAGATCGTCGCACTGTAGCGCGAGAGCCTCGGAAATCCGAAGTCCTGTCGTCGCCAGCAGACCGAACAGGTAATGGTAGGTGTACGGGCTGATCGTGCCTTGGGGCGAAACGTCCAACGCCGCCGTCATGATCGCCCGCACCTGGTCCGGTTCGATGATGATCGGAGTCGGGCGTGGCCGCTTGCCGCGTCCGAAAACGCCGACAGGCGGGACTTCGTGGTCTGGATCCTCGGCGTTAGCGAAAAGGCTGAAGTTACGAGCAGCGTCGTACCTATGGCGAGCCACGTTCTGCGAGCTTGCCGTGTGGCACCAGTCGTAGATGCGCTGCACTCGGGTGTGCCGGTCACCGAAGCGTCCGGCGAAAGCCGCGTATTGGCGCAGCAGTCGTTCCTGCTCCGAGAACTTCCGCCCCAAACTGCGATACAGCGAGACGTATCTGGCAATGTGCATGTTCAGCATGACGGTTCTCCCGGCCATGGCTGCGCGATCTTCATGAGCATCGGCAGGTCGACCTTGGCGTAGATGGCGGTGGTCTCGGGCGAGCTGTGGCGCAGGATCGTTCCAACGGACTCCAGTCCTGCGCCCGCGCGCAGCAAGTTGGTGGCAAGCGAATGCCGGAAAATGTGCGATCCGGTCGGCACGCCTTCGATCCCGCCGCGCTCATGCGTGCGTGCAACGATGCCAGCGATCTCCGCCGATGAGCGGAAAGAACGGAATGGGGCTTGCGCGCGCACGAACAGATGCGGATCGGCGGTCTTGGGGCGTGCCTTGGCAATGTAGTCCAGGATCGCGTCACCGACGTCTTGAGGCAATGGCAGGCGATCGGGCCGACGCGTCTTGCCCTTGACCGTCAGGTGGCCCGAGCGCCAGTCGATATCGTCGAGGTGCATATCCCGAATATCACCGGCACGCAGGCCAAGCCGGGCGAGCAGGAGAATGATGGCCTTGTCCCGAACTTCCACCGGGCGATCAGTCGGACATGCGCCGATGATCTGCTCGATCGTTGCCGGGTTGACGTGCCGGGGCAGCGTCGAAAGACGGTAGCGTTGCACTGATGGGATCGCGTGCAACAAAGCTGGACGGCAAACACCCTGCACGACCAGGAACCGAATATAGCTCCTCATTATCGTGACGAGCAGTGATGCCGAACCTGGCGTCTCCTTGCTTCGTTGTTGAAACGCCCGCCTGAGGACGGCTGCATCCCATTGTGAAGGCTCGCCGAGGATAGGCATGAGTCGCCTGATATCGGTCCGGTAGCGCCGGATCGTCTCGTCGGTCGCGCCGCGGTGTTGCTTGAGCCATGCCAGATATGCCGCCATGTGCGGGTCGTCATCCGACACCGGTTCGACTGAAGGGATGACACCCCGGCCGCGCAAGAACTCGACGAAGTGCCGAGCACCACGCCGCCGCCGCTTCGCGCCCGAGGCGACGAGTTTGCCCCGCTTGCGCCAGACCGGACATCGACAATCATGCGCGCCGTACTGGTCGATGATCGTGTCGTCGATATCGGCCCACGACTGCCGCTTGATGCGAAGCCAAGCCACAATATGCTCGGCTTCCGACCGGTAGCCCTGTGCCACTCCAGGGGCGAGTTGCAGGCTGTCGATTGCATCGGAGTAGTCGGTGAGGTGACGGGGGAGATCGTCGATCCCATCGTCGACTTCGATGTACCCTTGATCTTCGAGGAACCGGACAAAGCGCCGGACCCGCGCAGCCTGATCAGTCTTATAGGCGGCTTGCTGAGCCGAGTATCCGTGGCACCGACAACGGTGCTTCTCGAACCGTCGGACGACTTGATCGTCGAGCGTACTGACCGGGATGGCATGCATATCCAGCCAATGCAGGAAATGACGGATCGCTGCACTGTACAGGATCGAACAGGCCGCTTCCTCCTTGACCCACAGAGAGGAGAGGAAGGCGTTGAATAGGGCATCCGAGCTGGGCGGATCTTCGATCCGGAGCTGTGCCGGACAAAACAGCTCTGATGATCTTGTTCTCATGGTGGTTCCTTCGACTTGTTCAGGTCGAGGGAACCGTAATTATCTGGAGTGAAATCATGGAAAACCGAAGGAAACCTGCGCCTCCTGCTGCCACGCTCGACATAAACTGCGACTGCAAAGAATATGTGTAATGTTGAGCTCAACATTAGACATACTCGCGCGGGGAGAGATCGATGTCGAGGTCGGCGCGCTCGTCGGGCGACAGTTCGCCCAGGCGGCGGTCGAGGATCGCCTCGGCGGTGCTGACCAGCTGCAGCACGACCGACTGATCGGCCGCCAGATGCTGTTCGATCGCCGCGATGACGGTCGGGAGCTTCGCTGACAGGAGGAGCGCCCCGAAGAACCGCTGCTTGCAGCTTTCGAACCGCGAGCGCGCCGCGGCCTTCGCGCCCGAGTCGAGCGTCTTGCCCTCGTTGCCGTCGACGACGCCGGTGAGTTCGAGCGCCTTTTCAAGGCCGCGATGGATGATCGCCCAGGCATCGGCATAGGTGTCGTACACCGCGATCTGTTCAGGCGTCAGCTCGTGGCGGAGGATGTCATATTCGACCCCGGCGAAGCTCAGCGCGCGCGCGGTGTAGAGGCCGGTCGCCTTGAGATCGCGCGCGACCAGTTCCATCGCCGCGATCCCGCCCTGCCGGATCTGGGTGATGAACGCCTCGCGGTTGGCGAAGGCGGTCTCCGGCCCCCACAGGCCGAGCCGCACGGCATAGGCGAGGTTGTTCACCTCCGACGCGCCGGTCGCCGAGGCGTAGAGCACGCGGGCGTCGGGCAGGTGGTTCTGCAGGAGAACGCCGGCGATGCCCTGCTGCGAGCCCTTCTTGGTGCCCATCGACCCTTCGCCACCCGCGACGCCGCCCATCTCATGCGCCTCGTCGAACGCGATGACGCCGTCGAAGTCGGCACCGGCCCAGGCGATGATTTGATCGAGCCGGGTGGCGTCGCCGCGGTTGGAGCGCAGCGTCGGATAGGTCACGAACAGGACGCCCTCGTCCATCGTGACGGACTCGTCGATCTTCCAGCGCGAGAGCGGCTGCACATCGGCCGCGAGACCGCCGAGCGCGGTCCAGTCGCGGATCGCGTCGGCATGGAGCGCCTCGTTCTTGCTGATCCAGATGTTCTTGCGACGACCCGCCAGCCAGTTGTCGAGGATGACGGCCGCGACCTGCCGCCCCTTCCCTGCCCCGGTGCCGTCGCCCAGGAAATAGCCCTTGCGGTACGCGCGTCCGTCGTCGGAGAGCACCAGCCCCACGCCCTCCTTGTCTGGCTTGCTCAGGCCCGGGATATACTGGGTCCAGGCATGGCCGGCGTAAACGACGGTCTCGAGCTGCGAGGAGGACAGGAGGCGTTCGGTGACGGTGCGTTCGGGCAGCGACGGAACATGGACGGGGATCGGCGCGGGGATCGAGCCCATCGCGATCGATTCCACCAGCGCGGTCGGATGCTCGCCGGCAGCGTCGAACACGATACGGCTCGGCCGATAGGGCAGATAGACGCCGGACTGCTCGGCGAGTGGCGCCGGCGTCTCGAGTACCTGGTAGCCGACCGGGAGAACCTCGTTCCTGGCGAGAGCGCGGAAGATGCGCGGGGTGGCAGCGGGCTTCGATCTCACGCTGCGCAGGAGGGACAGCCCCCCGCCCCGCTTGACCGGCGCCGGAGTGGCGGCCTCCGGGATCAGATCCTGCCGGGGCGGGATGACCAGCGCCTCGACCAGGTCGCTTACGGCGCCGCGCTGGAGCGTGACCGTCGTGGTATCACCCACCGTCTTGTCGATGACATAGAGTCGCACCGCGACTCCGGTGCCGTGCTTGCCATAGGCATGGGTCAGCCGGATCGAGGTGCGCAGCGCGACGCTCGCCAGCGTCGTCGACCAGATCGTGCCCATGCGCGCGGAGTTGAAGAACCAGTCGGGCATGATCGCGACGACGCGCCCGCCAGGCCGCACACGCTTGATCGCCGCCTGCAGGTGGCGGACCGCAGCGAGCGCGTCGGCACCGCGGCCGAGCGAGCGCGAGAAGGGCGGGTTCATCAGGATGAGGCTGGGGCGCTCCGCGGATGCCATGACGCTGGCGATCTGCGCGCCGTCGTGGCCGGTAACGCTGGCTTTCGGGAAGGTGGCCGACAGCCGCTCGCGGCGCGCGGGATCGATCTCGTTGAGCTGGAGCGCCGCGATCGGCGGGAGGCCCGCTACCAGGAGACCGTTGCCGGCGCTCGGTTCGAGTACGATGTCATCCGCGCGTGCGTTCGCGAGCATGACCGTGATCGTGGCGAGATCGAGCGGGGTCGAGAATTGCTGCCAGTCGATCTGCTCCTCGCTGCGCACGGTCTGGGTAGGAAGGCGCGCCATAAGCCCGATCGCGGCGTCGACCGCCGGCGTGGTGCCTGCTGCGCATACCGCCAGCGCGGTCGCATGCTCCAGCACCTCGAAGCTCTCGCGCTGGGTCCAGTGACCATCGGCGTCGGTGCCGCCATAGGCGCGGATCATCGCGTCGTTGAGCATCGCTCGGGTGATCTTCGCGTCGCCGGCGATCGCGGGGAGCAGCAGGCGGGCGGCAGCGGTGGCATGGTCGGCGCGCGCGGGCGCAGGGTCGAACAGGTCGGTCATGGGGGTCTCCGGGTCTGTGGCTGCTCGTGCAGCTCACGACCCCGACCCCCCTTCCCTCTCAGGCTCCGGGTTTCACGACGTCGGCCCAGTCGCCATAACGTGAGGGTGGCGGTATCCGCTTCAGCGTCAGCCCGCGCGGCCGATAGGCGGCCCACGCCTTGCGTCGTGCGCGTCGGCCCTCGAAGTCATTGTCCTCGGCGAAGATCAGCGTGGTGACGCTATCGGGGATGTGGACACGGTCGAGCCGCGCCGCGCCGAGCGTCGCCCAGCACGGGATGCCGTGGATCTGGGTGAAGGCGGCCGAGGTCTCGAACCCCTCACCAAGCGCCAATGTGTCGGTGACGCGCATGCCCTGCCAGGTCGCACCTCCCGGCGTGCCGAGCGTCGCCTTGTCGAGATAGCCGCCATGCGCGAGGTCGAGGAAGATGCGCTGAATCGAGCGCAGCGTGCGCCCCTCCCGCGCCGCGATCAGCAGCGCCGGGAGGAACCGGGTATGCGGTTTCGGTCCCCACGGACAGCGCGGGTGGTAGCTCAGGTCGTCGAAGGCGCCGGTGATGCCGCGAAAGCGGAGATAGGCTTCCGCGGGCGTTCCGGCGATCGGCAACCCCTCGTTCCACAGCCGTTCGATGTTGGCGGGTCTGCCGGTGCGCTGTTCAGCGGGTGGGTCGTAGGTGCGTCCGGGTCTGATGCGCGCGATCTCGCGGAGCACGTCCTCGGCGGTGCAGCCGGCGAAGCAGTGAACGAGGATGCCGTCATGGCCCTGCCGGATCGAGAGGCTGGGATCGCTGTCGGCGTGGGCCGGGCAACGGCACATGGCGTTGTAGCCGTGCCAGGTGCCGCCGAGGGCGCCGACGATGTCCACGATGGTCTGGGTGGGTTTTAGCGCAACGAGGGGCATGACCGATCCTTTCTCGCTGCCTCTGACCCCCTTCTCTCTCTTCCTAGGTGACTCAGTAGCTGCTGGCTAGCAGCTAGCGGAAGATCCCCGTGTTAGCAGTTAGACCTCCGCTATCTAGCGTTGAGATGGCTGGTATCTAGCGGCTAGCTACCTTTGAGCTAGCAGTTTCTCATAAGCGTCGAGTGCCTTCTCGAGCACTTCTGTAAGAAGCAGACCCTCACGTTGAGCTATTTCGCGGATTCGATTGTCCCATTCGGGTGTGACCCTAGTCGCAAATTGTTGAGTGCGGTTAGTCTTGCGCGAACTGCGGGCATCAATGCGGGTTGCGGTTATCAGCGGTGCAGCCGGAGGGGCGGGGGCTACTTCGGGTGCATCCAAATTCTGGCTCGCCTCACTGATTGGTGGGGGTGAACCCAAACGAGTAGCCTTCTTTAGCTTCGAGATATCGGCCATCATTCACCCCGCTACTTTGTCGATTAGGGATTGGATCAGAGTATCAGCACGCTGGTTAAGGCCGGAGAATTTGGTTTCGGTAATTGACAGGCCTTGGTTCTGCGCTTGCCGGTATGCTGGTCGTTCCACGATCGAACCGTCGAGGACATTATACCCCGCTTCGGTCAAATACGCCCGCGCGTCATTTTCTTCAGCCGAAGTTCCAATGCGGTTGAGCGCAAAAACGAGCCGTCCAGTCGGGATACCCTCCTTAACAAGGGCATGGTATTCGCGGACGGCAGGCCTGAGATCGTCCAAGGATGCGCCGGTGGGTTGAACCACGAGTGACGATGACCGTGCAATTTCAAGTGTAGCTTTGCTGGTCCGAGCGGGGCCGTCGATGATAAGCAGATCGAAGCCGTCTGCAGCGGCCAGGGCCTGAGACGCGGTTTTGAATGCCTCAACCGACACAATCGGCTCGATGGAGATGCCAAGGCGTGCTCGGTGCCAATCGACCGAAGTGCCCTGTTGAGTATCGAGATCGGCGATTTTAACCCGCAGTTCGCCTGCCGCCGCCTCGCGAGCAAGGGCTCTTGCCAAGGTGCTTTTTCCTACACCGCCTTTTTGTGAGACGAATGCTACGACAGCAGCCATGACCGATCCTGTGATAGTTCGAACGACTGGATAGCTAGCCGCTCTCTAGCAGTTTGGCAACCGCTACCTATGTGATAGCTAGCTGATACCCAACCAGCAGATATCTGTGAGCTAGCTGCTACCCACGGGGGTTTGCCTGACCTAGTCTGGATCAAGCACTGGGAGATAGTGGAATTTTTTTCCACGTTGTGCGGTTGATCGAAACATGATGTTCAATGATCGATGAACACGCGATCGAACTCGAGCTTATGCGTAGTGGGTAGTGTTATGGCACTGCTATGGGCGCAAACATCGGCAGCTAAGCAGGCCGAGGTAATGACATTTGATGGGCAGGCAGTTGAAGCCGTCATCGATGTGGGCCCGAGAATGCGGGGTATGCCAACAGACGGAACGCCGCCAGTACCAAGCATGGAAGCCGTTTTAGGCAATGACTTCAGATCATTCGGCAGCCCCGTAATGGAACCCCAAGAGGAGGCAATAAGCACGTCGCATATATCGGTGCCCCTTTGGATGCAGACTGGCCAGGTTTCGGGGGGAGCTGGCCGGGCAGCGATGTCCGATATGGCAAGTTATCTCTACACCCCACAGGCTTGCTCAATCACACCCTACCGTCCACGCGGCGATTTTCCAGGCTGGCTCGAAGCTCGGCGGGCTCAATATTACCCCTTGATCCAGGCCGTGGCGTGCGAAGCTGGTGTGCCAGTCGGGCTTTTCGATGCACTGGTGGCCCAGGAAAGCCGCTATGACCCATTGATCGTATCACCGAAGGGCGCCGTTGGCCTTACCCAATTGATGCCCGGTACAGCGCGTGGACTTGGGGTTTTCAATTCGAGAGATCCGTTGTCGAACCTGAGGGGAGGGGCCAGATACCTCCGCGCGCATCTGGATGAGTTCAAGCGGGTCGATCTAGCCTTGGCCGCGTACAATGCAGGTCCAGGACGCGTTCGATCGATGCGCCGTATTCCGCCGTTTCGCGAGACGATGGACTATGTCGCAGCGATCACTCGAGGGTGGAGCACCGGATCGTTCAGGACAGCATCGATTCAGACCGCCGGTTTGGCAGTGGGTCGACAGGAATTCCGGGGCAGGGGGGTCCAGTTACTCGCTTACACATCTACAAGAGTATCGAACCCGAGGTAGTGCGCGTAATAGATCGCAATTCCGAGGATCGCCGGCGCGCCGAGCAGATAGTTGATCTGCCAACGTATCCACAACCGGGGTGCAACGAGTACCTTATCGAGGACGGTCGCAGTTGGGAGTTTCCTAGTTCCCAGACGATAATCGTAGGCGGTCTTTATCATCGCGAGGACAGCGCACAGCGCCACCATGACGCCGACCGCGGCATAGAGTGAAAGCCAGGCCTGAAGTGTCGCTTGGGGCATGCCGACCACCTAGCAGCAAGATGCTGACGGTCCATTAACCGCTGAATCGCGCATTAGTTACCAGGAGCTGGCGCGCCGTGTCGGCGATCATCGTGCCCAGGCCCTTGTCTCCCATCACCATCGAACTCATCAGACCCTTGGCCTGCTCGAGCGTCAGTTGCGGTGGAAACGGCACGACCTCGGGATCGGTCTTCACCTCGATGAGCGTCGGGCGATTGGCGGAGAGCGCAACTTCCCACGCCGGCCCAAGCGCGGATGGATCATCGACGTAGATGCCGCCAAGCCCCAGCAATTCCGCGAAGCGCGCGTAGGGGACGTCCGGAATATCCTGCGTCGTCGGGAAACGCGGATTGCCTTCCATCACCCGCTGTTCCCACGTGACCTCGTTGAGATCGCCGTTGTTGAAGACGCAGACGATGAAGCGCGGATCGCGCCACTGCTTCCAATATTTCTGGACGGTGATGAGTTCGGCCAGATTGTTCATCTGCATTGCGCCGTCGCCGACCAGCGCCACGACGGGCCGATCAGGATAAGCAAACTTGGCCGCGATCGCATAGGGAACCGCAGCGCCCATAGAGGCTAAACCGCCCGAGAGAGAGGCACGCTGCCCGACCTTCACGCGATAGTCGCGCGCGTACCAGTTGGCGCATGAGCCCGAATCCGAGGTGACGATCGCGTCGGCGGGCAGACGCGGCGACATTTCCCAGACCACGCGCTGGGGATTGACGGGCTTTGCTTCCGCCATGGCGCGTTCCTCGAGCGTCTGCCACCACTGCGCAGTCGCCTTCTCGATGCCTTCGCGCCAACTGCGATCATCCTTGCGCTGGAGCAGCGGGATCAGCGCTTTCAGCGTTTCGGCCGCATCTCCATGCAGGTTGACCTCGACGGGGTAGCGCAGCCCCAGCATCGATGCGTCGATGTCGACCTGCACGGCCCTCGCCTGCCCGTCTTTCGGCAGGAACTCGGCCCAGGGAAAGCCCGTGCCGATCAGCAGAAGCGTGTCGCACTCGCGCATGAGGTCGGACGATGGCTTGGTCCCGAGCAAGCCGATCGCCCCGGTCACGAACGGCAGATCGTCAGGCAGGACATCCTTGCCGAGCAACGCTTTGGCGACGCCGGCGCCAAGCAGGTCGGCGACCTCGGTCACCACGGCCGACGCGCCGCGGGCTCCCGCCCCAATCAGGATAGCGACCTTGGCGCCTGCATTCAGTACCTCCGCCGCGCGCGCGAGATCGGCGGGCTGCGGGACGACGATCGGATGTGCATAGCCGGTGCCCGAGCGGGTGAAGCCGTGCGCCTGGCCCGGCTCCTCATATTTCGTATCCTGTATGTCCTTGGGCAGCACGATGGTTGAGACCGCGTTGCCCGCGACCGCGATCCGGATCGCGCGATCGGTCACATGGCGGACCTGCGCCGGCGCGCTCGCCTCCTGCACATAGGCGGCGACGTCGGCAAACAGTCGGTCGAGATTGAGCTCCTGCTGATAGCTTGCACCGCGCACGGTGCTCTCGGCCTGGCCCGCGATCGCGAGGACCGGGACATGGTCGAGCTTGGCGTCATAGAGCCCGGTGATCAGGTGGGTCGCGCCCGGACCGCCGGTCGACAGGCAGACGCCGAGCTCGCCGGTGAATTTCGCATGCGCCGTCGCCATGAAGGCCGCCATCTCCTCGTGGCGGACCTGGATGAACTCGATGCCCGAGCCTTCCTTCTCGGCGCGCTGGAGCGCCCCCAGCACGCCATTGATGCCATCGCCAGAATAGCCGTAGATTCGGCTCACGCCCCAATCCTTGAGGCGCTGGACGAAGAAATCGCTCGACATGCGGGCCATGCCGCCCTCCACTTTGGGATTTGGTTTCGAGCCGGAGAGGTTCAGTCACGCATGCTCGCGCTGACGAGAAGAACGCCGCAGTGCGCACAGGCGTTCCCGCCGGTCGGCGGCTTCGCCCCCATCGGTGCGCGCTAGGGCCGGCCCGACGGCGAGCTCGCTTCTTCGGTCGTTGAGGCATGTCGGTGTCGCTCACTGCCCAACCGCGCCAGGTCATCGGTTTGCGACTGTCCAAACGCGGACAGCTAAAACCTGTCATTCACCGCCGAAACGCTTCGCGAGACGCGCACTCGCTCCGCTCTTGGCCGCCAGCTTCGCGCCATAGCGCATGACCGTCTTGGGATCGCGCCAGCGATAGGCCTGCATGATGGCGGGCAGGCTCTCTCCTGCCGCAAAATTGTCTTGCGCCACGCCAACCCGGATCGAATGGCTCGACACGGCCGCGACCCAGCGCTCGAGCTCGGCCTCGCTCATCGCCCCCAGCAGTTTCTTGTCGAATGCCTGGCGGATCAACCGCTTGTAGATGAGCGTGATCGTGCCGGGGTTGAGCGCCTCCTCTCCCACACCGCGGATCGAGCCATCGAACCAGGTTTCGACGCGCCGGAACAGGGCCCCGCGCGCAATCCCGGCCTTGTCGCACCATTCAGCGATCGCGCGCATGGTCGCGGGCGAGAGATAGGCGAGAGCCCCCTGCCCTTCCTGATCGGTCTTGCTGCGGCCGATCTCGACCACCCCTGCCCCGTCGACGTCGGGCCCGTCGATATGCTCGATACGCATCGCCGCGAGTTCGGAGCGCCGGCAGCCGGTATCATAGTTGACCTGCAGTAGCGCGCGATCGCGCGCGCCCAGGAGATCGCGGCGCGTGGCCTTGAGGAGGACCGCGAGGCTCACGCCGCTCGCCGGCGCGTCGAGATCGCTGACATCGCCCTTGTAGCGGATACCCCGCGCCTGCGTCTGGCGGGTGCCGAGAAGCTTGCGCGCCGCCTTGTGCTCGAGCTGCACGAGCGGGGCTGCGGTCGGATCGTCCAGCCCCGCCATGCGATAGGCCCAGCCGATATTGACGAGATAGCGCGCGATCGTCGCGGCCGCCCTCTGCGGCGTCGCCCGCGTCGCCTCATCATGATCCTGACCCGACAGCGCGCGGACATAGGCCGCGACGGTCTCGGCGGTCGCCTCCCCTGCCCGCACTCGGGTGCGCCGGCACCAAGCATCCCAGAGCTTCATGTCGGAAAGGAACGCGCGGATCGTGTTCGGCGACCAGGCCCGCGCCGCGGCCGCGATGACCTGCGGATCGACCGCCGCCTTGTCGATAGCCAGCGCGCGGACCTCGCCCACGACGTCGTCGGCGCCGGCGGGCGGCGTGCTTTGCCTGCGGGTGAGGGCCGTTTTCGCCATGACGGCGAGACATAGCCCGGTCCTTCTCATAATAATAGGGTCGTGATAATCTCCCATTATCACGACTACGCATACGAGCCAATTTGACTGAGAGCAGCTCTGGGTTAAAAGACGGCGTGGACGCGCCTCTCTCGAACAGCCGCTACGGCCCCGCCTACAGCGCGAAGATGGTCTCCGCGATCGCCTCCTGCACGGCCGCCATTACGCGTCTCGATGCCCGGTTTTGCGTTAGTTCGGTGGCATCGGCCTGGGCACGCCGCGCCGCCTGGAGTGGCTACACCCGGGCCCTGCAACTGCAATCGGCCGAGATCGACGAAATTGACGTATTTTCCTGGGGCTGCGGGCTGCAAATCCCCGGCCGGCCGCTGCGGTCGACCAACCTCGACCTGTTCGATCGCTTTCCCGCCTGGGAAGCGGCGCTGCGCGATCCCGACCCCCTCGCCTGGCGCGACGCGCTCCCGACCGCGATCGGCGAGATCGAGATAGCCGCGGACCATTCGCCGCTGATCCGCGCGCTCGATCGGGTCCGCCAGCATGCGCGTCTCGACAGCACCGCCCTGCCCTGGCTCTCGCTGCCCTTCGCTCTGCGCGACAAGGGGATGGTGACCACTCCCCTGCCCTGCCTCGTGGGCGGCGTGAAGGCGTTTAGGCTGAAGCGAACTGTCGGAGACGAGGACTGGTATGCGGCCATGCGCAGCCTTGAGGCAAGCGCCACCGCAAACCTCGCACGGTTGCACGAGCTGGAAAAGCTCCATCGCGCGGCCCAGCATGCGATCGTCGCGGAATATCGACCTGGCCACCTCCCGGGGCTCGCGGCCCTCCTCCATCACCGGCCACTGCTCTCGCCTCAGTCGCTGGCGGAGCTGCTCAGCATGAGCGTTGCCGGCGCGAGCAAACTGCTGGGCCGTGCCGTCGACTGCGGCTTGCTCGTGGAGATCACCCAGCGGCGGACCTGGCGCGTGTTCCTGAGCACGGACCTTGCCATCGAGTTTGGCTTTGCAGCGCCCAAGCGTGGACGGCCGCGCAACGTGGTCCCTCCCCCGCCAGCGAGCCGCGAGCTGTCGGAGGTCTTCGATGCCTTCGATCGCGAGATGGAGAACATCGACAAGCTTCTCCAGCATCGCGCCGAGAGTTTGTGAACGACAGTCCGTAGGAGGATCTTTCGCTTGCCGCCCGGTCTGATGAACCGGTCTATCAACCGGAGCATCCTTCTGTCGAACGATTGGAATGTCGTCGGCTGGCCGGGGCCTCTCTACCGAGGTGCGCCGGCAAACCTTTCACCAAAGGGGTAGCTGCCTCCCCTCCCCTGTTCGCAATTCATAGCGCTGGATGCAGCAAGAACTGATTTGCCGGCGAGCGCGGTCTCGTTCCCCTTGTCCCAGTGGTGAAACACGAGCTCTGCAGTCGGCGGCTATCGTCTATCGATAGTTGAAGGCGGTAGCTGCAATGTCCAGTCCACGGGTTCTCTGACCCACAACGGCATGCTTCTCGTGATCAGGCTTGGCAGGAAGGCCCCACAGCGGCCTTCTGGGCGCTTTGCTTGCCGTGGGGATAGCCGAGAGCGGAAACACGCTGTGCGGGCTGCTGGCGGCGCTCAGTGCAGGTCGGACTTCGTTCGGGTCTTGGAAAATGGCTCCTGTCACGGTGCCCTCGGCGACCTGAGCGTAGTGAGGTGCTCCGCGATGGCTGGCTTGCAAGGAGTCTAGGCGCCGCGATAATCGACGTCGATCTGCGGTCGGGTGTGTGAGGCGACGCACGCGACGGAGCTTTTTGGGTGGACGACGTGCTTAGTGCGCGGCGATCGTCCCTTCCCCTTCTTCCCAATCAATTCTTCAAAAGAAGGGAGCGCCGCAGGCGGGTTAATCTCTTTAGAGAATAGGATAAAAAGTTAAGCTGTGGATGGATCTTTCGCGACTCGCCGATTCAGCGCGAGTCGGGAGTTCAGCGCCGTTCCCATTATACCGTTTGGCCGTTCCTGAAATACCCTGCGGGGCGTTCCCATTGAACCGTGATTCGGTTCCTCATGTACCGTGCCCCGTTCCTGAAATACCGTGGGCACGGCGCGGGCCACAGGACGTCTCCAAGGGAGTAAAACGCGTTTTACTCGTCCGCAAAGTGGCTGTTTTCCGTGCCTTTCAGGCATGTTACACCCGGCAGCGCTCGTTGTCGAACTATAGGCGTCAGGCGAGGCCGCCCTGTGTTCGGAGGAGTCGAGCGGCATTTCCGCGGCCCTCCCGAGTCCTTGGGCGAATCATTGACGGTCTTTTAGGAACGGGACCCTGCGGAACTGACCTAAAACGGCGATGATCTCGACGTTTTGTTGCCTTGAGCGCATCCCGCTCGGCTGCCTGGACCGCGAAGTTTCGAGGTTTCTCGGGAGCCGGCCAGTGATCTCGACGGTACATTGAGAACGGGGCTTGGCCAGGCGATGGGCGCCGATTGTGGATGTCTAGCGCTCCCGGAGGCGTTTGCAGTCGAAGCATTCACGGTATTTCAGGAACGGCATCGAAGCAGCGAGGATGACTCCCCCTCCCCTCCCCAGCCTCTTTGGAGCGTCGACAGTTTGACCTTTAGAGTCCTCTAGCAAGGAGGAACCCCTCCGACTTCAGTCGGATACTGGCTTCAGCCACAGACTCGCGTGCTAGCCTGTAACCTCGGGAAAAGCGGAAGCCGCCGAAGGCGTGAAGCTTCCGCTTTTCCCGAGGTTACAGGCTATGGCGTATCGGTCCGGTTGTCACACCACATTCCATCATCGCTACCATCTCGTTTGGGCGCCGAAGTATCGGTACAAGGTGCTGATCGGCGATGTTCGGCTACGGGTGCGCGAGATCATCCGTCAGGTCTGTGCCGAGATGGGCGTGAAGATCATCAACGGCGCGCTGTCGAAGGACCACGTACACATGTTCGTCGAAATCCCGCCGCACGTCTCGGTCAGCGACTTCGTGCGCCGGGCCAAGGGGCGCTCATCCCGCAAGATCCAACAGGAATTCGAGCACATCCGCAAACGATATTGGGGCCAACGCTTCTGGCAGCGCGGCTACTTCTCGACCACATCCGGCAACATCACCGATGACATCATCATGCGTTACCTCGACCGACATACCCACAAGGACGGCTTCAGCCCCACCGCTTGATCCTACCGGCGTCAGCCGGTCAGTGATTCAGCTATCAGATCCGGGCAATCTGATCACAAATCCCACCCTATAAGCGCCGTTCTCTAAGTACCGTGACGGCTGCCTGGAGAGGTGGAACGGGCGATCCTCCCGCTGGCGCAGCTGTGCCCGGCAAAGCTCATCCGAGAAGAAGGCTGGCAAAGGATCGCGCGTGGTTGGATCTTCGCAGCCCACGCACATTTGATGGGGCGCCATACAGACGGGTCCGGGGCCCGGCTCGTTACTTCGGGAACGGTCCACACGGATAAGTTGACGTGCGCGCGCGAGCCATTCTCGACCCTGTTCCTGAAAGACCGTTTTGGCGGATTGCGCCTACGGCGTCGATCAGTTGACCGGACGCTGCTTCGCGCAAAAGGTCGCGAATATCTGTGTGATGTTCTTCGCGTCGAACGCTATCTCGCGCTGCCGGAGGAAGTTCCGGAAATCGTCTCCAACGAGACCGTGGTCGCGTTGGGGGCTGGGCAGGTTGGCGCGGGCGATCGCACCGAATGCCGAATGCGAGATATGCCCGCTCGAGGGGAAGGAGATAGCCGGTTCCTCGGGCGCCTTTTCCTTGACGGCCGCAGGCGAGGCTTGGGCGAGGGCAGGGGAGGGCTTGCCCTCCTCGGACGGCTCGCGATCGCGCCTGGTCATGCGCAGCAGCGGTTCGGCATCGTCACGCTGTTCGATGTCCAGGGAGTAGCCTGGCAGATCGTTCTCCCGAGCGATCTTGGTCATCTCGAACTTGAAGCGCCGATAATCGCCTTCCGCGCCGGATTTCTCGAAGAGCGTTGGCATCGAGATGGCGAAACCGTCGCTTCCGGCCCCACCCGCATGTTTGCGCGCGACCCGATAGAGCCAGCGTTCGCGCCCGCCTGTGAGCGAGAAATAAGCCGGATCGATGGCGAGCACGCCGCCGTCCATCAACACCCCGTCGTAGAACCATTTCGCGAGGGTAATTCTCATTCCCCGCACGTTTCCGGACCGATCCTTAAGCTGGCTGTGACTGTCGATCCAGGAGAAGGTGGTCTCGACGGCATCTCCTGAGCGGATGTTCGTCTTCACCGTGGTCGATTGGAGCCTGTCGAGGGCATTGCCCAGAAGATCGTAAGCGCGTCCACCAACCTCGCGCTTCAGAGTCTTCAGCATGTCGTATGGGACGACGTGGAGCGTCTGCGGGATGTCGTTGGCACCTCGCCGCTTGTGCTCGATCAAAACTGACGCGCAGTAAATCAGTATGTCGAGGTCGTAGATAGTCGCCAGACCATATTCCGAATTAGCGGAGACATGGACGGTGATCTTACGATCCGGACTGACATAGTCGATCGGCTTGAGTCGCTTGCGCTTCGACAGCGAGAAAAAGGGCCGCTCCATCGTTTCGCGCTGATCCCGAAGAGGAAGCGCAGTCAGCTGAGGGAGAAAGAGGTCTACTTGACCGTCTTCGCGGTGATCCTGTTGCATCTCGTGTCCCGTGGCATCGGTAAAACGCATTTTACCGGGAGCCAACTAATTGAAAATAAAGCGTTAAACTAGATTTTACTCAATTTCGACTGAACTTCGCACTCTCAAGGGCAGGGCGGAGCGCTTCGAGGATCTCGTCGACCGACGCTGTGCCCTTGGGGTTGATGTTGATCGTAATTCCCTTGGCCCGTGTATCAGCAAGAACCTGTCCGATCTCGCGACCCGAGGCGGCGGTGAGGGCCGGCTTGGCACGGGGTACAGGCTTCTTCGACGCCGCGGGAGCCACTGCGGCTGCGGCCAGGCGCTCACAGACCTTGATACCCTCAATCTTGTCGCTTCCAGCGTCCTTCAGCGCCTGTTGCTCGGCACCGAGGGCTATAGCTGCGGCGATGATCGCGTCGCGGTGCTGTTCGTTCTTCAGCAGGGGCGAGAGCCGCATGCCGTGTCGGACCTTGAGGTCTCCGGGCTCGGCGAACGCTGCCACGACCTCGTCCGGCAACTCCGCGAGCTGGAGGAGGTTGTGGAGGTTCTGCTTGGCGATGGCCAAGCGATCGGCCATCTGCGTGCGAACCCCGTTGTAATATGCGTCGACAGCGTGCCTGTAATTGCGCGCACGCTCCAAATCGGTGACGTCCTCGCGCTCTCGATTTTCCAAATCGGCGAGCCGGAAAGCGGCCTCGTCATCGAGCGTCTCGATACGCGCTACGAGCTCGATTTCGCTATGGTTGTTGGCATTCAGCCAGGAAACCGAGAAATGCCGGCGGGTGCCGACGATCAACTCGTAGGGGGTCTCGGCGTTCGGCGTCCGCCGCACCACAACCGGCTCGCGGTTCGTCCCCTCCTCGCGGATGGAATCAATGAGCGAGGCACAGCGTTCGTGGCTCAGCGCCGCATGATCGCGAGCATTGCCCGGCCAGATGGAGCATTCCGAGGGCTTCAGACGGATAGTCGGACGTTTGACCGTGCGGGCGATTTCATCGAACGCAATACCACGCCGCTCCAGGAATGAGGGCGTCGAAGGTTCGTCGACCGGCTTATCGCGATCGACCAGCGCCTCGGCATCCGCGACTTCGGCCACGGACGTGGGGGCAGGGGTCGTGCCGATGCTTTCGATGGCATTCGCCAGTAGGCTGCGACGCCGGCCCCCTGCGCTGCTCATGCCGCCTCCGTCAGTCTGTCGGTGCCGACCTGCGCCATACGCGACGGCCACTGCTTGCAAATATCCTTTTCGATCTCGCGAAACACCATGTTGAGGTTGTCACGGCACCGCGTGTACGTCTGGTGCGACCCATATGGTTTGTTGATTTCGTAGATCGACGACATCGACAACCCGGCATTCTTGATCTCTTCCGACAGGAGTATCGGCGTCGACAGCATCTGGCCAGCGTAGGTCTTCTCCATGACCTGAAGCATTTGAGCCTCGTTGGTCCTGTTGGGCTGGAACATGGTACAGACGACGCGAATGAACCCGTAGTCGATCGAAGTGTCGAACTTCGAGACGAGGTCCATCGCTTCGCGACAGGTCTGCATGAAGTGGATTGTCGAAAGATAATCGAGTTGCCGAGCCGGCACGGGGATCAGCAAGCCGTCCGCGGCCGTCAACGTGTTCACGCCCAAAAAGCCCATGGCAGGGGGAGGATCGAGGATAACGACGTCATAGTCGTGCCGGACCTCTTCCAGGCCAATTCTCAGCATGCGGAACGCGCCGGCAATGGCGGTAGGGCCCTCCTCGATGGTTGCTGTCAGTTCCCACTCGGTGTCCTGGAGGCCCAGGTTGGCGGGGCAGATATCGATATTCGGCCACGAGGTCTTTTGGATCGTCTTTCGCAGCGAATCGGCTTCGTCGATTCTGGGGGAGAGGAAGTTCGAGAGCGTGTGCGTCTCGTCCACCAATGCCTCTAGATTGACGTCGAACATAACACTCATCGACGCCTGGGGATCGCAATCGACAACAAGAACGCGATATCCCCGCAGCGCAAGGTAATCTGCAAGATGCTTGCCCGTCGTCGATTTGCTGACGCCGCCCTTGAAGTTCTGCACGGCGATGACGACCGCGCGCTCGGAGGGCAATTTACCCATCTTGATGCCGAGCTTCTCGCGAATGGCGATCAAATCTTCGACCGTGTAGAATCGGCGTCCGTTGGTGGCCGTCTTGGGGGCGGGCAAGCGTCCGCGCGCCTCAGCCTTGGAAAGCGCTTCCGGCGTTCGGCCGAGCAATTCAGCGGCGACTGTCGCCCCCATTGAAATGTTCAGCGTTTTGCGATCGGATGGATCAATGGCCGCCTGTCGCAGCACGGTCTTGGCATTCTCGCACGAGGTAATCATCGCATCGAGAATCTGACCCGACAGCATGGGCATGTCCCCTTTTTGAACCCAAACCGGCCACGGTTCGTGAAAAGCACCGCATAATGGCCCCTAATCCCGGACAGATATGCCAAATGCAGGGTGGTTAGTCAAATAGGGTGACCTGACCCGGCGTGCGCAGGGACAAGCCCTCTTATTGCCCCCGAGTCCCGGACCATCCGCGTGTGTATCATTTCGCCTATAAACCCGGACGAAAATCAAGATGAGTCACTCGCCAGCACGCGCCGCTTGAGGACTTATCCTCAAGTCTTGTCCGACTTTGAAGCTCAGACAACGGGCATTCACAGCAACGCGAATCATCTCAAAGATGATTGGCGGGCACAGCGTCAGAGATGGAACCTCTCAGTCCACGGCGATTCGGCTCGAGCCGGGACTATTCGCTCCAACAACTGCTTTCGAGACATGAAAAGAGTCGCGTCTCGCACGACCCATCGCGCGATCTGTTCCGTCTTGCTTCTCCGATAACCTCTAAAACGGTGTTCGTGGAGAAGGGGAGGGGGGCCGAGGTTGTGAAAGGAGCCGATCATGGCCCTCACAGCCGAACGACCTTCGCAGCAACTCATCGATCTTGTTGGCGCACTTGGCGGCACATGGCACGGCAGAACCGCCATGTGCCTTTGCCCGGCGCATTCCGACAGCACCCCAAGCCTGTCGATCCGCCAGGGCAATCGCGGAATTCTAGTGACCTGCTTCGCCGGATGCGACCGGGAAGACGTTCTGCGTGAACTCCGACGCGTGCCCATTCGCGACCATTTCAGCTATACCGATACTCCTGCCGTCTCTTCCGGCAATGCCAGCCGGCTATGGGATGACGCCCTTTCCCTCGGAGGCACGCTGGCAGAACGCTATCTATAGCGGCCTGCAATGATGCTCGACCAAACGCGCAATAGAGGGGAGTTTTCGGCGCAGATTAGTTGAGACGGATGGCGTTGCTCGACGCACATTGCGTGAGACGCAGCGCACGATCGGTGAGACGGACGCACAATGCTGATACGCTGACGCAGGATGCCGGTTTGGCGCCATCACAGCGGCAACCCTGCCGCCCTCATCTCGTCGGTGAGTTCACGGGTCCGCACCGGGTCGAGGCCACCATGCAGCAGCTTTCGGAGCTCGGCGAGCTTGGTGTAAACCAAATCGGGTCAACCTCCACCAAGGCCTTTTTCAGCGATCTTCAACTGCTGTGACATCAATTTGAAGCAAACGTGCTGTACACATCGCATGTTAAAGCCTGGAATTAATATCAAAGCTAATCGGAGCCTGCGGTGATGGAAAGGCGCAAGTCACCTCGGCTACTAGGCGTTTTGGCTATTGCCTTGGCGGCGCTTGGCGTTGTCAGTTCCCTGGTTCTTCGTCAATCTGGATCCTATAGCGATAAGCGCGGCGAGGTCCAGGTGGTCACCGGCTCCTCTGCATTGCCTTCCCTGACCCCCAGCGCTATCTCCTCACGCGTGGCCGATACCACAGAGGAGAAGAGTAGCGCATTCGATATTTCAGGCGATCCGGAACGGGTCCGGCGTTCCCTTCACAGCCAAAGCCGCGATCTCGCATGGGCACCGGGTACCGAAGGCAAGATCAGAGAAGTATTTGCCTCGGCTGGCGCTCCCACGCAAATTTCCGTAGATTGTCGATCAGCCGGATGCGAAATCAAGGGTGAGCTTTCGGGCCTTAGCAGCTCAAACTTGCCGCAAGTGTTAAATCGGATCGCTGGCGAACCAGTCAACAAAGCTTTGCGCGCAAGCGGCTTGACGCCAGACAAAAGTCCAACATACAGCATTATTTCAAACGACCCGGTGAGGGTATCGTTTAGCAGAGTCGTCTCGCGTGATATCGCTCAGGTGGAGCGATAAGAGATGCCGTTTCGCTTTATCATACGATCCGTGGCTCTCAAGGGATTGTTTGTATTTACCGGCTGCATTCAACTTTCTGCATGCTCAGCTGTAGCGCCGTACGTAGCGGCATCTCCACCTACCGATATCGTGATCCCGGAACATTTAAATGGCCGGCTGTCGTACCGCGGCAACTGTACCTACCTTATGGTTTCTGGATCAAAGCGGACGCTGATCTGGCCTCATGGTCATGTGTGGGACAGCACCGCGAAGGCAGTGAAGGCACCCGATGGCCGCCTCTTCAAAAGTGGAATGCAGGTTACGATCCGCGGCGGTGATGGGTCGATCGAGTTCCTGCAAGGCGATCCAGAGGCATATCAGCAGCTCCAAGCATGTGGAGGTCCGTACGTAACCAGTAGCTATGTTGAAGGAGAAGGGTGATGAAGAAGCGTGCTTTTCGGCTTGGCGCAGCCTGCGTCCTCGCCTCGGTCGCGATTTCGGCAGCGCATGCCGTATCGAACACGAAAACCATTCGACTTGCAACGTTTGACGAACCGTTCAACGATCCTGACGATGCGACTGCCAAACAGCTCTCGAAGACGGAGGGCCTTACTGTTGCAGAGGCGTCGCGACGTTTGCGGATCATGGGAGAGTTGGGGCGTCTGGCGCCCGCGCTCTCGGCACGTTTTCCCAAAGGCTTCGCTGGGGCCGAAGCGACTACGGGATCCGACTTCCGTGTTGCTATCTATGGTGTAGCTGCGGACCTCGAAGCGATCGGTAACGCCGCACGTCAGTTCGCCGGCAAAGGTGAACTCGCCAGCGTTCTCGATGTTCGCACTGCACCAGTATGAGAGTCTGAGATAGGGGCGCAGGCGCGGGGATATCTCTCATCGCTCGGCTCAAACGCTACGATCGCCACCAATGCGCGAACGGGGCAAATCAAATTATTGGTGAAAGATCCCACTTCCGCCCTCGCGGCGATTGTTGGCGGACGATTTCGTGCGGCGCCTGGAACGCAGATAGAGCAATTCGACGGCATTGCTCTCACGGCAACGGAGGTTCCGGGCGGCCAGAACTATCGCGGCACGTTCTCTAACGGCGACATCAATGAATGTACGCGAGGCTTTAACGTCAAACAAACCAACGGCTCGCTCTATGGCGTGACGACCGCAGGCCACTGCGAGAATAATGGCAGGGATGAAACCACCGGGGTTTCACTCGCATTTCGCCAAGAATGGGTGTCAAACGGCGTGGATAGCCAGTGGCACACATTCTCCGGCGGAAACAACTATCTGGTTGTTCCGAAGTTCTATAACGGTGCTGGGGTCGTTACCGTCACTGGAGCGCAAGGTGTCGCGCAAGGGCAGTATATTTGCAAGTATGGCCGATCGACAGGTCAGACATGCGGTTACACCGACCCATACACCTATACGGATAGTTACGGTGCCTTCTATAGAATGAACAGTAACTCGACCTATCCGCGGCAGAGCCTTGAAGGCGATAGTGGTGGCCCGGTCTTCACCGGGTCGATTGCGCTCGGACAGGTTCACGGACGTGACGGGGGAAATCCGACGCCCGGCCCTGTCACTAACATGTATTTCACCCCGCTGACGGCTTGGGCACCGAACAACGTGACGGTCGGTGTTACCTGCTACTGCTGACGCTCCAAATTGAGCCGTCGTTGAAAGATTAAACAGGCGGAGACTGGCGCCGCTTTCTCGATAGGCGAGGAAGCGGCGCGCTATTAAGGCCCGCCCACGCATGAGTATATAGCGGCAGCCCCAAAACTTGCCGACGAGTTGCCGCAACCAAAATGACCTGTGAGGAGGCCGTTCCGGGAAAGGCGTCCATCAGGCTTGTGGCACGCTACAAAGTAATCAGAAAAACGACCGGGGCTGTTGAAAAATGCGCCGCTGGTGGCTGGGTCCGGTTGGGGGCGGAATGACACCCCAACGCGTAGCGATCCCGTCTCGCATGGGATCGAGAAATGGGAAAGTGACTATCCCTCCCGTTGCGGCGGCAGCCTTCGATATGTCGCTTCTACTTTCCCGGCCGCAAGCCATCTGGGTAGTCGTTCATTGTACCTCGGCGCACAGCGATATGGAAGAACCCAGATCGCCGCACGATCGCTTCAGCCTTACGAACGCAACTAGCTGCCCGCTTGTCGTCTGAAACCAAATCGATTTTCCGTTGCTTATCTGGCAATTCTCTTAACCAATCGCGAACTTCTCGCTCTTTCGACATGACCATATCTTGGATTTGAAAATGGCATACCCCCTCTTCGACATGAACATAAACGGGATAGCCAAGAGACTGTCCTGCTAACGATAGCGCCAGTGCCATGTATGTATTGGTCATGCGTACACGCCTAACACGTATGATCGGCTCCGCAATAATGCTGTCTGCTCGCCGCCTATTCCCGATTGGGAAGCGTGAGCAGGAATCTACGCTGATTGCGAGCAAGACAAGCTGTAAGCGTGGCCTGAGGGCCGCCTTGCCCGTTTGGCCGTAGCCGGGATGCTTATCGTCTTTGACGAGGGCGCGGGCGGTGCGGGAAGTTTTCGGTTCTGAGACTGGTCGTACGAGCGCTCGACGGCCTCGGTGGAGGTGGAGGCGATCCGCGAGCGGTGGGCCGGGATGGTCAACAGCGCGCTGGAACACGCCCAGGTAGCCGAGCGGGTCGATCACCGCAGTTACGAGCGTCAGGGGCTGGATATCGAACCGACCGTGAAGATGGGCCATGCGTCGGCCGCGATCGAGCGGCGCGCGTCGGCCGAGCAGATCGCGGCCGGCAAGGAGCCGCACGCCGTTACCCCGCGCGGGCAGATGAACGAGGCGATCATGGAGAAGCGGGGGCTGGGCTTCTACATCGAGCGTGGTCAGGAGCGGATACGGGAGTGGTCCCACCAACTCCGCGAGCGTGCCGATCTAGCGATGCAGGGCATGTCCAGCTTGGTCCAGGGCGCAGCGCGGGCGATGCGATCGGGGCTACAGACCAGCAGCGAGGGCGGGTTCGGGGCGGTGCCGGCGCTCGACCAGTCACCCCAGCGCGACCAGGTGCCGGCGATTGAGCTGGACCAATCGGGGCAGCGTGGGCGCGATCGGCAGCGAGAGCAGGAGCTAGACCGTCAGCGTGGACGTGACGGGCCGGATGTCGGGTTCGGGCGGTAGGGTCGCTGTCGAAGAATCGTTTTCGGCAGAGTGTAAGGTAATGCTTGACAAATGTCAGGAAATGCCTTACAATGTGTCTATGATTAAAACATACACCAGCAAGGCGCTCGAAGCCTTCGCCACCAAGGGAGATGGCTCAAAACTTCCCGTCCAGAACCACAACCGCGTTCGCCGCATCCTGCTCACGCTGGATGCTGCCACGAAGCCCGAGGACATGAATGTTCCGGGCTTTCGCTTTCATGGGTTGAGCACCAAGCCCAAACGATATGCGGTCGATGCCAGCGGCAATTACCGGGTCACATGGGCTTGGGATGACGGCGATGCGATCGACGTGAACATCGAGGACTATCACTAGGAGGGTGTCCCCCCTCCTAAAAATCTGTCAGTCATTGCTTGACATGTAAGGCTTTAGTTTACACATAGGACTTACACAGAGACGCATGATGATCCGGGATCGGCCCGGACAGGAGACAGATGATGAACCAACTCGTATCCGGCCTTGCCCCGATGCACCCCGGTGAGCTGCTGCGGGAGGACATTCTGCCCGCGCTCAACAAGCCCAAGGCGGAGATCGCCAGGCTGATCGAGGTGTCGCGGCAGACCCTCTACGATATCCTCGCTGAAAAGCAGGATGTCACCCCGACTATGGCGCTTCGGATCGGCAAGCTCACCGGCACCACGCCCGAAATGTGGGTGAACATGCAGCGCAATTACGACCTGCGCGTGCAGGCCGTGAAGGATGCCGATATCATCGCGCGTATCCCGACCTTGGAAGCCGCCTGATCCTTTCTCGATTTCCCGTCGAGGTCGAGCCATTTCGGGAAAAGTGAATTGGGAACAAATTCTGGGAAAAGCCCGGCTCGCCGCCCGCTTTACGCCGACAGCGAGGCGGGCTTTCTCATACGCCCTCGTTTCAGAGAAGCGCAGGTCGGACCTGCAAAAAGGGCTTGCAATGTAGGATTCTAAATCGTTCACCCTTTGTTCCGCACTCATGGTGAGTCGGGCTTGGGTGGTCCGCCGCAACGGTCGGGCCGTCCATGCTGTAGATGATCGTCATCAGGAGAATGCATGCGTACGTTGCTTACCGTCATTTCGGCCCTTCTCTGCACCACGCCGCTCGCGGCGCAGGAGATGAAGGCTCCCCCACTCCCGACACCGCAAAACTCCAAGGGGTCGGGCAAGGACCTCCAGGTCGAGTACCTAGCCCAGCAATACGGTATCTCGGCCGCGGAGGCGGCAGAGCGTGTCGACGTCCTCCGCGATGTCCAGCAAATCGTAAGCGTCCGGTCTGACGCGTGTTGCTGGCGCGGCGCAGCTGCGCGAGGCGGTCGGCTCTCGGAGTGTCCTTTCGCACTCCGTAAGGAGAGTGCGGATGGGGCGCATGGAGGTCATCACGCGGGTTGAGCGCCGCCGGCGGTATTCGGACGAGGAGCGCGCGGCGGTGCTGGCGCAGTGTGATGAGCCCGGCGCCACGTAAGCGTCCGGTGAGCCGCGTGTTGCCGCGCCCGGCGTAGCCGCCGATGTCTGACCTGTGGCGGTCTCCTTCTGGAGTCCAGAAGGAGGTCGGAGATGGGGCGGATGGAGGTCATCACCCGGACAGAGCGTCGGCGGACCTACAGCGAGGCGGAGAAGGCGGCGGTGGTTGCCGAGGCGTCTGTGCCGGGCGTGACGGTGCGCGAGGTGTCGCGGCGGCTCGGCATCGCCGAGAGCCTCATTTACAACTGGCGGTCGGCACAGCGGAACGCGGCGAGCATCGCCAGCGAGCCGTTGCAGTTCATCCCGTGTGGCATGGTGGCCGACACGGCACCCGAGCCGAGCATGGCGCTGATGCCGGCAACACCTGCGCCGTCACCCGCCAAGCCGTCGTCACCTGCCGCACCGGTGGAGGACGTCGTACGCCCGCATCCAAGCGCCCGACCGGGCGGCATCGACATCGACCTGCCGACTGGCGTGCGGCTGTCCGTCGATAGCTACGTCAACGAGAAGGCGCTCGCCCGTGTGCTGCGGGCACTGGGGCATGCGTCGTGATAGCTCTGGCGCCGGGCACCAAGGTGTATCTCGCCTGCAAGCCGGTGAGTATGCAGAAGGGCTTCGACGGGCTGACCGCGCTCGCACAGCAGGTGCTTGGTGCCGACCCGTACTCGGGTCACCTGTTCCTGTTCCGCGGCAAGCGCGGCGACTATCTCAAGGCGCTGTACTGGGATGGCTCGGGCATGTGCCTGTTCGCCAAGCGGCTGGAGAAGGGCCGGTTCGTGTGGCCGCCGCTGGTCGACGGCGGCATCGTGCTGAGCCCCGCGCAGCTCGCTTTGCTCATTGAGGGCATCGACTGGCGGCGCACTGTTGCGCCGGCTACGGTAGCCGCGCCAACCCTCGTGTAAGCGGCACTTCTCCGTCCTTTTCGCTTGGCCTGAGTCGGGCCGGTGGTAGGGTAGGCCATGTCGCTGGCGATGGTCGATCTTCCCTCCGACCCGGACGAGCTGCGCGCCTTCGCACAGGCGTTGCAGGACCGGTTGGTAATGGTCGAACAGGCCTGTGTCACCACGGCAGCGGAGCTGGCCAGCACCGCTGCCGAGCTTCGCGCGGCCAAGGCAACCATCCAGCTTACCGCGCTCGAGATCGAGAAGCTCAAGGTTCAGCTGGCGCGCCTCAGGCGCATGCAGTTCGGCCAGTCGTCCGAGCGGCTGACGCGCGAGATCGAGCAGCTGGAGCTGCGGCTGGAGGAACTGGAGACGGTCGAGGCGGAGGCGACCAGTGCGTGCGCTGACGCGGGCGTGCCAGCACCCACCCGCGAGAAGCGTAAGCCCAAGCGTCTTCCGCTGCCCGACCACCTGCCGCGCCAGGAGGTGGTGCACGCCGCCCCGTATGCGGGCGGCTGCGGCGCGTGCGGCGGGACCATGTCGGCGCTGGGCGAGGACGTGACCGAGGTGCTGGAGTATGTGCCCGGCCGCTTCCAGGTCGTCCGCCACGTCCGCCCAAAGCTCGCCTGCCAGCGTTGCGACGCCATCACCCAGGCACCGGCTCCGGCGCTGCCCATCCCGCGCGGCAAGGCAGGCCCCGGCCTGCTCGCGCACGTGCTGGTGTCCAAGTACGCCGACCACCTGCCCTTGTACCGACAGGCGGAGATCTACGCCCGCGAGCGCGTCGACCTCGACCGCTCGACCATGGCGGACTGGGTGGGTCAGGTCAGTTGGCTGCTCCAGCCGCTGGTCGAGCACATCCGCCAGTACGTGTTCGCGGCCGACAAGATCCACACTGACGACACGCCCGTGCCGGTGCTGGCGCCGGGCAGTGGCAAGACCAAGACAGGCAGGCTCTGGGTCTATGCCCGTGACGACCGGGGCTGGCAGGGTATCGGCCCACCGGCTGCGGCGTACTTCTATACGCCCGACCGCAAGGGCGAGCGCCCCCGCGCGCACCTCGCCGGGTTCAGCGGCTTCCTGCAAGCGGACGGCTATGCGGGTTACGACCAGCTCTACGATGGACGCCGGCAGCCCGGTCCCATTGTCGAGGTAGCGTGCTGGGCGCATGTCCGGCGCAAGATCTACGACGTGTGGAAGGGAACCGGCTCAACCACGGCCCGCACCGGCGTGAGCATGATCGACCTGATGTACGAGGCGGAGGAGTTGGGACGCGGGCTGCCGCTGGAAGACCGGCTCGACCGCCGTCAGGTCGTCAGGGTAGGCGTGGACGGCTTCTTCAACTGGGCCGAGGACACCATGCGCCGCATCTCGGGCAAGGGCGCGCTGGCAGACGCCATCCGTTATGCGGTGAAGCGGCGCGCGGCGCTGACCCGCTTCTGCGACGACGCGCGGCTCGAGGCGGACAACAACCGCGCCGAGAACTGCCTCCGCCCCGTGGCGCTCGGCCGCAAGAACTACCTCTTCGCCGGCTCGGACAAGGGCGGCCAAAGGGCAGCGGCGATCTACACCCTCATCCAGACCGCACGGCTCAACTTCGTCGACCCCGAAGTTTGGCTGCGCGACGTGCTCACCCGCATCGCCGACGGGCACCCTGCCAACCGCATCGGTGAGCTCGCACCATGGTGCTGGAGCGACAATGGCAAATCCTGTTCAAACGAGGGGACCGTCTTCCCCATAACAGATGCGTAGCTTTGCCGTACTTGTGATCGCGTCTATCGCTTTGGGCGGATGCGGAGACGAGCATAGGCAATCTGCTGCGGGGCGTCGAGCCAGCCTTTGTAGGATCGGAACCTTCTGCGACGTACCGCAGCCACCGCCGATTACCTACGCGATCCCCGCCGCGGCCGCTGCTGCCGACGGAGCAATCAAGTCGTATCTTCGGAACGACCTTCCAGAAGCAGACGACGTTACTCGCGTCGGCCCGTCCACGGACGCGGGCTGGACAGATCGCTTCGGCAAACGGCACCGGCCAATCCGTATTTATTTCGTCCCGGAGAGACAAAGACCGACCCACGGCAGCATTTGGGTAATCTACGATCATGTCATGGGCGACACTCCGCATAGACAAGTTCTCATTCGGGATATCGACCGGACGAGAACTGACGTACGAGTAGATGGCAAAACTGGCGACACTGCCTTCGTTCCATACCGGATAGCGATCATTGACCGCACGACGGAGATCGGGCCGACGTTCGTATCGGGCTATCCTCAAAAGCCTTACGAGCGCCAGGAGTATGACTCGCCTCGCACTCGTGCCGAGTGGGAGAGTTCTGTCACGTCCAGCTGCGGTGGCGGGCCTCTCAGCGCCGTTCCGGCGCCCTGGATCGAAGAACGCAACAGGGAATGTGCAGCCTTGCAGAACAAGTAGCCCTCAACCAGGACGCGAAATTCTGCTCTGCCTGCACCCAAACCCATCTCGTTATTCGCCTCCAAGGCGGACGGGTTGGCCGGACGCTTACTGCGGGGTTGCCGCCCATATTAATACAAGTCAGCAGCCACGAGGCGTTGCTCGATGATTCTCTTAGGCTACTACGCGCAGCGACCCTCGCCGATGTACCAGTCGAGATCAAAATCTATCAGGGCCTGCCACATGTATGGCAGCTTTTTGCTGGGATCCTTGACGAAGGGCAGTCGGCGATCGAGGAGGCCGGACGCTTCGTCGATACGCATCTAAAGACAACGATGTCCGAGTAACAGCCGCTCGCGAAGAGTCGACGATTCAGCGACCTTTAAAAAAAAGCCGCTCCTTCACCGAGATGATGGAGCGGCAGCAGCCGGCGCTGACCCGCCGACAGACTTTGGCGTTTGGACTATCGCGGTCTCATCGGGCTAGTAGCCCGCCATCGATGACGAGTTCGGCTCCGTTCACGAAGCGAGCTTCGTCTGACGCGAGATAGACACATCCCCACGCGATGTCCTCCGGCACCCCGGCCTTGCCGCCAGGCTGCAGCGAGTTGAACATCGCCTGTGCAGCGTTGATGTCGGGCGCATTGTTGACAATGTTCTGCACCATGGGGGTATCAATATAGCCCGGATGAACGGAATTCGACCGGATGCCATGGCCGACATAGTCGAGCGCGGTCGACTTCGAGAAATTCCTAACGGCTCCCTTCGAGGCGGCATATGCCGCGAAGTGCGGCCCGGCCACGATCCCGAAGGCGGAAGAGATATTGATGATCGAGCCGCCTCCCGCTTCGATCATGTGCGGTACCGCATACTTGGTGAACAGGAACACACCGCGGGCATTGATAGCAAACGTCCTGTCCCAATGGTCAGAATCGATATCTACGGCGGCCCCCATCCCAGGCACGCCGGCACACGCGACAATCGCATCGAGCTTTCCGAAGGCGGACACCGCCGCATCGATCGCAGCGACGATTTCCGCTTCGACCGATACATCACACTTTTTGAACTGGATGCGGTCAGGTTCTGAGGCGATCAGGTCGGCGAGCCGCTGATCCAACGGTTCCTGCAGATCGGCAACGATGACGCGCGCACCTTCGGCGACGAACAAGCGGGCAGCGGCAGCGCCGATTCCCGATGAGCCACCTGAGATGACGGCGACTTTATCCTTCAAACGGTCCGGCATTGCTAATCCTCTACTATGATCTTGTGCAGAAGCCGTGGTTCAGTATCGGAAGCCGACGCTGACACCATAAGTGGCGGGTTTGCCGGCGTACCGACCGATCGTGTCAAATGCGGCCACGACGTTGTTCCAGTAGTATTCGTTGAGAACATTCTTTCCCCACACCGAGACGCGCCAACGGTCATCCGGGGCGGCGATACCTGCTCGGAGATCCACGAGCGTGTAGCTAACGATCCCGAAGATCGTCTTGTTCTGCGGGGTCGCGGTAGGCGGATTGATGTCACCACCGATTGTCGCGACAGCCTTCGACCTAAAGTTGAGGCTCGTACCCACAAAGCCCTTCAACGAGCTCGATACAGGGAAGTCGTAATCGAAGTTGCTGCCAAACTGGTATCGTGGGGTATAGGGCACATCGGCGCCCGCGAAGTTGGCGGCAACGCCCGCCGCGTTGATGCCAGAAAACCTTTTGATCGATGCATCTAGATACGTGAAGGTATTGTTGATGACGAACCCGCGGGTTGGGCGAATGCTCATCTCGATTTCGAAGCCCTTCACGTCGGACTTCGGAATGTTTTGCAGCGTATCCAGAATACCGAAGTTTGGATCGACAAGTTTGGAGCGGAGCTGCTTGTTGTTATAGTCGTAATAGAAGCCTGCCGCGTTGAATTGAAGGGTTCGGTCGAGAAGCGTGGCCTTGAAACCCGCCTCATATGCCAGGACCGATTCCTGGACGACCGGCAGATATTGGGTGAACAAAGACGCAGACGACGTCGGGTAGCTCCCGGCTTTATAACCCTTTGCGACGTTCGCGTATAGCAGAACGTCCCTGACGGGTTTGTAGTCCAAGCCGACACGCCAGGAGAAGTTGTCCTGCTTCAACGTGTCCGTGAAGCGGCCCGATCCGCCAGGCGGAATTCCATTATACGTAT
The DNA here is from genome assembly GCF_048565505.1 of Sphingomonas sp. TX0543. Classification (NCBI taxonomy): domain Bacteria; kingdom Pseudomonadati; phylum Pseudomonadota; class Alphaproteobacteria; order Sphingomonadales; family Sphingomonadaceae; genus Sphingomonas; species Sphingomonas sp. TX0543. Next base: position 129,009 of record NZ_JBLZUS010000005.1, on the reverse strand, counting down.
TCGGCGTATTGTTGATCGGATAGCATTGACCGGCGTAACGGCCGAGCGCACCTTGGAACAGCACGTCATAGAACAGCGGGCCCGTGTTGATGGGGCTTCCACTTTCATCGAAGCCGCACTCGCTGGCATCCGTTCGCGAGTTCGTATAGCGACCGCCAGCTTTGATGGTCAGGCGGCCGATGTCATACTCCGCATTTGCGAAACCGGCGTAATTACGAAACTTTTGATCGTTTGAGTAGGAGAGGGAGAAGAATGGATATCCGAACGAGCCGTAAAGTCCATTTGCAGATGCTGATCGGAACGAAAGATCGACCCGCTGATTGACCTTGCTACGCTCGTAATTGCCGCCGACAACCCAGCGGAACACCGATGACGGGTCGTTGGAGAGCCTCAGTTCCTGATTGAAACTCCTGATACGTCCATCGTCGTTGGCGAGATCGAGCGTCGATATGGGCAGGCCATCACCTTCGTCCCCCTGGCGCTGCTTGTAGTAGACGTACGATGTAAGCGAGGTCAGCATGATGCTGTCTGTTACGTCAAACTCGCTCCGAAGCGACGCCTGCCCGAGGTAGTTGCTCCGCCGGGGGATCCCAGGCGTCCAATCCGCCGCCCGTGGTCGCTCGGGTGAGAACGGCGACGCAGCGAGCGCTGGGTTCAGGAATGCAGGAGCCTGTGGGAGAAGAGCGATATACTGCGGCGCCTGGGTCTCGCTGTTGTCCTTCCAGCCATTCACGTTCAGTTTGAAGCGGATCCGATCGCTCGGGTCGAAGTCGACAAGCAGGCGGCCCATGTAGTTCTCGACCTTGCCGTTACGATCGTTGGGGCGGGAGTTGCTGACCTGCCAGCCATCGGCACGCTCGACACGTCCCGAGAGACGAGCCTGCAAGTTCGACGAGATCGGACCGCTGATGTACGCCTCGCCGATGACCTCGTTGAAGCGGCCATAGGAAACGTTGCCGCCTGCCTGGAGCGTGCTCGTCGGTTTGGCTGCGATATAGTTGATGGCACCGCCCGTAGCGTTCTGTCCGAACAAGGTGCCCTGCGGGCCCTTCAGGATTTCGACGCGTTCGAGATCGTAGGCCGAGTGCGATGACAGTACGGGGAAGGCCAGCGGCGCTTCATCGACATAGGTGCTGACAGTCGGGTAGGCGCCCAGCGAGACTTCGTAGAAACCAACGCCGCGCAGCGTATATACGGGTGTACCGTTCGCGCTGTTGGTGAAGGACAAACTCGGAGTGGAATTGGCGAGGTCTGCCAGAGAATTGATCTGCTGACGCTGGAGTGCATCGCCGCTGACGACCGCGACGGTGATGCCAACATCGTTCAACCGCTGTTCGCGCTTGTTCGCCGTAACGACGATGTCAGTCGACGTGTCGTCCGCTGCTTGAGCGGGCGTAAGCGTTGTGTTGGTGGACTGCGCCGCAGGGTTCACGGGCGTAGCTAGTGTAGGCTGAGGCTCCGCGGGCGTCGTGATGGTTTGGGCCTGTGTCTGCCCAGCTACGGCCATCGCAACAAGGCTCGTGCCTAGCAGCGCACACTTCAAATGCTTCATCACTGATCTCCCCTGATACTGTTATCTCGGTCGGCGTTCTTACGTGGTCGTCACCGTTCTCAAGGATCTGAATGACGGGTTGAGCAGACGCGCCAACGCGAACGCGCATCGGTGGAATCGCTCCCCAAGGGATTGGCCGGTGTGATCACTCGCCCGACTTGAGCTGCAAGGAAGGGTTGGAGCGGCGACTATCGATTCCCGAAGCAATTGCGGCGAGGCGGGGCTCCTGGCGCATGGTCCTCGACGGTGCCAAGAGGCGGCAATCTCCGGACCGCGTAGCAGGTCCTCCAGAGAGCGCAGTAGCGCCGCGATGTCGCCGGCCTTTCTGCCGATCAGGCGCGTCAGCGCTCATATCCTTCTCCGGCTTCAATCTGCGTTGAAGATCACCGCTTCGTATCCCAATCGCTAACTAGCCGCAAGCAAGTAATTCAAACACTCATTTTGCGGAGATTCCGCCGTCGATCTTGAACTCTGACGCGGTGACGAACCGGCTCTCATCCGAGGCTAGGTAAAGGACGGCGTAGGCGACGTCGTCCGGCTCTCCGAGCCTACCGAGCGGCACCTGTCGGACGAGCTTTTCTAGCATCGCGGCCTCGTCACGCCCCCCCCGTAACGTGTCCAGCATCGGGGTGCGGATGAATGTCGGGTGGACGGAGTTGCACCGTATGTCCCAACCGCGCTCCGCCGCCAGCAGTGCGACAGACTTGGTCAGGAGCCAGACTGCCGCCTTCGACGCATTGTAAGCAGCCAGCTTCGGCGACGCCATCAACCCCGCCATCGACGATACGTTGATGATCGAGGCAGGCGCTGCATCGCGGAGGTAAGGAAGCGCGATCTTGGAGCCAAGGAAGACGCTGTCGGCGTTGACGCGCATGACGTGTTGCCATTGATCGAGGCCGATGTCCTCGATCGAACCGGTGAGCACCAGTCCCGCGTTGTTGACCAGCACCGACAGGCCCCCCATGCATTCGCGGGCATAGCCCACGGCGCTCGTCCAATCCTCAACGCTCGTGACGTCGTGGCGGAGAGCCCAAGCAACAGTGCCGCCAAGCTCGGCATTGATCGAATCGGCGACGACGTGAACGCCTGCCTCGTTGATGTCAGTCAACAGCACCTTGGCACCGTGCCGCGCGAGCATCAGCGCGGTCGCGGCGCCGAGACCCTGGGCTGCACCGGTGATCAGAGCCCTCTTACCGCCGACCCGTTCGACCGACTTCATCGCGAAGGCTCCAATCAGCTTGTCAGGAGGTCATCAGGATACTAGCGTGTGACAAACAAGTGGAGAGGTCAATGCAGAGCCATGCAGCCGGAGGTCCGGCTATGGACCTATCGCGTAGCGGGAGAACCGCATACCGTCCTCGTACGGCGATCATCGGCGCCGGTGCAGCAGGCATGATGCAAGCGATCAAGCTGCGTGAGGCCGGCCTCGACGACATCGTCATCTACGAGAAGGCGAACGAAGTCGGGGGTACGTGGCGAGAGAATCGCTATCCTGGCGTCGCTTGCGACGTGCCCGCCCATCACTATAACTTCTCGTTCGAGCATAATCCCAGCTGGAGTCATCGGCTCGCACTCGGCGACGAGATCCAGTCCTATATGCTGAAGGTCGCCGAGAAGTACGACCTGCGGCGAAGCATCGTGTTCGGTACCAAGGTGACGAAGGGGCATTTCGACGGTCAGCGCTGGCACCTCGAGACCGATGACGGGCACCTCGACACTGTCGACTTCCTCATCGCCGCGACGGGGCCGCTCCACGTCCCGGCCTTTCCGAAGATCGAGGGGCTGGACGAGTTTCAGGGGACGAAATTCCATTCCGCGCAGTGGATGGACGGCATCGACCTCAGCGACAAGCGCGTCGGCGTCATCGGCAGCGGATCGACCGGCACCCAGCTCATCTCGGCGCTGGCCAACCAGGGCGTCGATCTGACCGCGTTCATCCGAACCCCGCAGTGGATCTTCCCGTTGCCCAATCGCCGCTTCGGTGATGTCGAGCGCAAGTTGGTCGGTGCGATGCCGTGGATCGGCCGGAAGGCAGGCGACTTCTACGGCTGGTTCTTCGAGAACGTCTTCGCTCAGGCAGTCATCAAAGATGGGTGGCAGCGCAAGTTCCTATCGGGCCTGTGCAAGTGGCATCTCGGCCGGGTGAAGGATCCGGAACTTCGGCGCAAGCTGACCCCGCCGGACGAGCCGTTGTGCAAGCGCATGGTGATGTCGACGCTGTTCTATCCGGCGGTGTCGCGGCCGAACGTCGAAATCGTTCGTGACGGCATCGTTCGCGCGAATGCACAGGGCCTCGTCGATCAGACGGGCAAAGTGCACGAGCTGGACGTCATCATCTTCGCCACCGGCTTTAACGCCCGGGCGTACCATCGGCCGATCGAGCTGACCAACGCTCGGGGCGAGTCGCTGACGAAGAACTGGGAAGGGCAGACCGGCGCGCATCTCTCCGTTCACGTCCCGGGCTTCCCGAACTTCATGCTCATCGGTGGGCCGCATTCGCCGCGAGGCAACTTCAGTGCGATCGCATACTCGGAGGCCATTGTCGACCACATCGTCAAGGTCATCAAGTTCTGCGCCGAGAACGGCTATCACTCTATCGAGGCGACGCCGGAAGCGCTCGCGGAATTCCTGACGCGCGTGAAGTCTGCCGTGCCCGAGACGATCTGGGTTTCGGGATGCAACAACTGGTACATGGACGAGGACGGCCTTCCCGAAAGCTGGACCGGCACGCCTGACGAGTATCGCGACATCCTGCGCGATCCGAAGTACAACGAGTTCAAGCTGGCGGCATAAAACTTGTCGGTCCAGCGGCCGTGGCCCTGATCAGCGTTGCTCGCCGATCAGGGCTATGATCGCGTCTCGAAAATCATGCAGCGCACTTTCGAAGTCGACGCCGTCCGGATTAGCCAGCCACTGGTAGACCAGGCCGAAGAAGAAAGACGTGTACTGCAGCGCGACCCGGCTCGGAACTGCCGACTGTTTGATCGTCCCCTGCTCGAGACCCTCCCTTATATAGCGCTCGATCGCGCGCCTGTAGGCGCCATGCTGCTGTGCGAGCCTTTCCCGCATGACGGTGCTGCTTGCCACCGTCTCATAGTAGAGAATAAACATAGCGCGGACGTATTCGGAGTTCTCGGTGAGATAATGTATGCCGCTATCCACCGACGCTGAGAACGCATCCAGTCCGGTCTTATTGCCAACGTAAGCGCGAAGTTCTGTTTTCCAGCGCTTGTTGAAGATGTCGATTAGTTCGGCGAAGAGCACGTCTTTGGACCCGAAACGGTTGCTCGCTAGGCCTCGGCTGTAGCCGGCTAGTTCACCCACTTCACGCAACGTCGTGCTCTGTGTGCCTCGCTCCGCTACAAGCGTCATCGCGGCGTCGAGCATCCTTCCGTCGGATATAGACGTGCGCTCCGCTTGGGTCAGGCGTTGTGCCTTTCCTGCCGCAACGGGCGCTGGTTGCAATCTCCGCGAAGTCGCCACTCTCAAGCCCTCTAACGTAATTGCAGCAGCCTAGCTGAGCCACTTGTTCGAAGCAAGGAAACGGCAGCTGCCATCCATGTGATCGAGGTCAGGAACGTGATGCGACCCCGTGGTGCCGGCTTACCGCGGTGGCATGCGCAACGCGCCATCCAAACGGACATCCTCGCCGTTGAAATAGGGGTTTCGGCACATCTCCAGGACCAAGCTCGCATACTCGGCCGGGTAGCCCATCCGGCGGGGGAATGGCACGTTGTCGATTAGCGCCTGCTTCACCGCATCGGGCGCCGAATGAATGAGGGGCGTGTCGAACGTCCCGGGCAAGATCGTATTCACGCGAATGCCGTCGTTCATGAAATCGCGGGCGATCGCCAGCGTCATCCCGACTATCCCCGCCTTGGATGCCGAATAAGCGGCCTGGCCAACCTGGCCATCTTCTGCAGCGACGGACGCCGTGTTCACCACGACGCCACGGGCGGCGTCGAGCAAGGGCTCCAACTGCAACATGCCAGCCGTCGATTTTGCGATGCAGATGAATGTTCCGACCAAGTTGATCTGTATCATCTGCTGAAACTTATCGAGAGGAAAATGGCGAATCTCGCCGTCTTCACGACTGCGCCAAGCCGTCTTCCACGCGCTCCCGGTTCCGGCGCAGTTGACGAGGATCCGCTCCTGTCCATGAGCCAGACGAGCTTTCGCGAAACCTTCGGTGACAGACGCTTCGTTGGTCACATCAACCCGGCAAAAGACACCGCCGATCGTCTCCGCGACACGGGTGCCTGCTTCCTCGTTAAGGTCGAAGATCGACACCTTGGCCCCGGCCCATGCCAGTGCCCGGGCCGTCGCTTCGCCGAGGCCGCTGGCTCCCCCGGTGACTACCGAGGTGCATTCGGAGATATTCATGTATCCTCCCTCATTGTCGCTCGCATCGTTTTCGAGTGCGAGAAGGCGGGTACCCCACTGGTGCTCAGCGACGGTCGACCCTCCAAACCATCACCCATCGGCGAGCTGGTCATGGCAGGTCCATTCCATGCTCCAGCGCCGACAATCGAGTCGCAGAGCTGCTCCAAAACCCCTTGACGTTCGGCTCGCCTAACCTCGCGTGGCCCCTGCAAGAAAAAAGCACTCGCACGCCACGTTCACTTGCTTGCTTGCGGCTAGCAAGATAGAAGAGACGTAGCGATCAGAAGTGTCGTCGTCGAGAGGGGATCTATCAGGTGGCTGGCCTAGCCAACGCAGACGTGGTTGCCGATGTCCTGCCCGTCCGCGACAAGCATCAGTTTGACGAAGGCGCGCTTGCCCGCTGGATGGCCGTGAATGTGGACGGCCATGAAGGAGCGATCCGCGTGCGACAGTTTCGCGGCGGACAGTCGAACCCGACCTATCTCGTCACGTCAGCCGACCGAACGTACGTCCTGCGACGCCAGCCATCCGGCGCGCTCCTGAAGGGCGCGCATGCCGTCGATCGGGAAGCGTTGGTGCAAACCAAGCTTGGTCCGACGCAGGTGCCTGTGGCCCGGATCTACGCCACGTGCGTCGATCCCTCCGTCATCGGCACGATGTTCTACCTGATGGAGCTGGTGGACGGTCGGATCTTCTGGGACGCTACCTTTCCGGATGTCGGTCCGGCCAACCGACCGGAGTACTTCCGCGCGATGAACGCCACGATCGCGGACCTGCATTCCGTCGATCCTGCCTCGATCGGACTCGGCGATTATGGGCGGCCGACCGGGTATGTCGATCGCCAGATCAAGCGCTTGTCGCAGCAATACACCGCAGACATCGCCGCCGGGCGAGATGCGAACATGGATCGCCTGATCGCCTGGCTGGATGGTGCCCGACCACGAAACGAAGGGCGTGCAGCTGTCGTGCACGGTGATTTCCGGTGCGACAATCTGATTTTCCATCCAACCGACGCCACGATTGCCGCGGTGCTCGATTGGGAATTGTCGACCCTGGGACATCCACTCGCGGACTTCGCCTATCATGCCATGATGTACCGGATGCCCAGCCACATCGTGGCGGGCTTGGCGGGTGCCGATCTCTCGACGCTGAATGCGCCGTCCGAGGAAGAGTATCTGGCTTGGTACGCGGAGCGGACCGATCTCGCCGATACCTCCGATTACGACTTCTTCGTAGCGTTCTCGTTCTTTCGGGTCGCGGCGATCTTCCACGGCATCAAAGGCCGCTTGGCTAGAGGCACGGCCGCCTCTCCTGATGCCGCCAAGCGCGTGAAGGCCCTTCCGGAACTTGCGGAGCTCGCATGGGAGCAGGCCCGGCGGGCCGGTGCTCCTGCGTCATAAGGAATTAGCGTGGATATCACCCAAAGCGCCCGCAGCTCGGATCTGCAGCACCGACTCCAGGCCTTCATGGCCGAACACCTCTATCCGATCGAGCGTGACCTCTACCTGACCGCTGAGCGCCTCGGGCCATGGGCAACGTATCCGCAGATCGACGACCTTAAGGCGCGGGCGCGTGCGGAGGGACTGTGGAATCTCTTTCTGCCTCTGAGCCACGGCTCGAGCGGCTTGAGCAACGTCGAATATGCCCCGCTGTGCGCGGTGATGGGGCGATCGCTTTTCGCACCTGAGATCTTTAACTGTTCTGCCCCGGACACTGGCAACATGGAGACCCTGCTGCTCTTCGGGACCGACGAGCAGAAAGCGCGTTACCTCGATCCGCTCCTGGTGGGCGAGACCCGGTCGGCGTTTGCGATGACCGAGCCGGCCGTCGCCTCGTCGGACGCGACGAATATCGCCTCTGAGATCAGGCGTGAAGGCAATGACTACGTCATCAATGGAAGGAAATGGTACACCACGGGCGCGACCGACCCTCGGTGCGCGTTCTTTATCTTCATGGGGCGAACCGGCGATGCCGTGACGGATCGCCACAAGGCTCAATCGATGATCCTCGTGCCACGCGACGCCGCCGGCGTTCGTGTGGTCCGTGCCCTGCCGGTACTCGGGTTCTACGGTGTGCCGGATCGATCGGCGGAGGTCGTGTTCGACCAGGTTCGCGTGCCCGCGACCAACATGCTGCTCGGCGAGGGAAGAGGTTTCGAGATCGCGCAGGGCCGTCTAGGGCCGGGGCGTATCCACCATTGCATGCGGCTGATTGGGCTGAGCGAGCGCATCCTCGAGCGGATGTGTCGTCGTGCGACGGACCGGGTGGCCTTCGGCAGCCCCCTGGCCGAGCAGAGCGTGACGCTGGAGCGCATCGCGCAGGCGCGGATCATGATCGAGCAGGCACGCCTCCTGACAATGCGCGCGGCTTGGATGATGGACACGGTGGGGAACAAGGCGGCGCGTCAGGAGATCGCCATGATCAAGGTCGCCGCGCCGGCGATGGCGCAGCAGGTGATCGACTGGGCGATCCAGCTGTTCGGGGGTGGCGGAACTAACAACGACCACTTTCTGGCCGCGGCCTTCGCCAACGCCCGATTGCTGCGCCTGGCCGACGGCCCGGACGAGGTCCATCGCAATCAGATCGCCAAGCTCGAGCTGCGCCGCCATGCGGGAGACGACGGTACATCGACCGGCGCCAATGCCGCAGGACTGTCGCTGGCCGAAGCCGACGCGGTTGCCGCCGCCAGCCTGTGGCCGGCTCCACTCGAACAGCGTCATCCCGCAACCGCTAGCGCACACCCACCGTCGTTCTTGACCTGACGACGCCAGCCTTTCTCGAATCTCTCAATCCATCGGAGCAGTTTATGCAGATGTTCGACTTCGATCTCGGCGAGTCCGCCGACATGATCCGCGACACCACCCGCCGCTTCGCTACCGACAAGATTGCACCACTGGCCAAGCGTATCGACGCCGACGACTGGTTTCCCCGCGATGAATTGTGGGCGAGCATGGGGGAACTCGGCCTGCACGGCATCACCGTCGAGGAGGAATATGGCGGGCTCGGTCTCGGCTATCTCGAGCATGTCATCGCATGCGAGGAAATCGCCCGAGCGTCGGGCGCGATCGGGCTCAGCTACGGCGCCCATACCAATTTGTGCATCAACCAAATCGCGCGATGGGGCTCGCCGGAGCAGAAGGCGAAATATCTGCCGCCTCTGGTATCGGGGCAGCATCTCGGCAGCCTGGCGATGTCGGAGGCCGGCGCGGGATCCGATGTCGTATCAATGAAGCTCAAGGCAGACGCCGTCCAGGGTGGCTATGTGCTCAACGGCACCAAATTCTGGATCACCAATGCCACCTATGCCGACACGCTCGTCGTGTATGCAAAGACGGGCGAGGGCAGTCGAGGCATCACGGCATTCCTCATTGAGAAGGACATGGTCGGCTTCTCGATCGGTCAGAAGATCGACAAGATGGGCATGCGTGGATCGCCGACCGCGGAGCTCGTCTTCGAAGAGTGCGAAGTCCCCGACGAGAACGTCCTTGGTCCGGTGAACGGCGGGGTCGGGGTGCTGATGAGCGGGCTCGACTATGAGCGCGCCGTGCTCGCCGGCATTCCGCTCGGGATCATGCAATCCTGTCTTGACGTCGTGCTGCCCTATGTCCGGGAGCGCAAGCAGTTCGGTCAGTCGATCGGTCAGTTCCAGCTCATCCAGGCGAAGGTAGCGGACATGTACGTCGCCCTGAACTCCTCGCGCGCCTATATCTATGCGGTGGCTCGGAGTTGTGACGCCGGTCGGACCACACGGTTCGATGCTGCTGCCGCGATCCTCTTGGCGAGCGAGAATACGGTGCGCGTCGCGAGCGAGGCCGTTCAGGCGCTCGGCGGGGCCGGCTACACGAAGGATTGGCCGGTCGAGCGCTACTATCGCGATGCCAAGCTGCTCGATATCGGTGCCGGCACCAACGAGATCCGCCGGATGCTCATCGGTCGCGAGTTGATCGGCGAACCCGAGCGAGTGGCGCAATAAGGCGGGGTAGAACCGAACACATTACCGGGTCGGACACCTCGACCGACCCGGTAATCGCGGGTCACTTCACTTGATCTGCGTCGCGACGAACGCGCCCGCCTCGCGCAACGACTCTTCTCCCTCGTCGAGCAGGGATGAAAACAGCTGCCAAACGTGGGGCAATTTGGGGAAGGCGCGCAGGCGTACCGAAACGTCGGCCATGATCGCGCGGCGCGCCAGTCGGAGCGAGTCGTCGAGAATCGCTTCGTGACCACCGACATGGATGAGCAGCGGCGGCAAACCGGTCAGGTCCGCGAAGATAGGCGATGCTTCCGGCGACTGGAGGTCAGATCCGGTCATGTACAACGCCGCAAGGTTGAAGGCGCCATCGAAGCTGACCAGGAAGTCGCGGTCCTTGTTCTCAGCTACGCTGTCACCCGTCACGCCCATGTCGACGAAGGGAGAGAAGAGCACCCCTCCAGCGGGCATGGGGACGCCTTCGGCCTTGCAGCGAAGCATCGTTCCCAGCGTGAGCCCGCCCCCGGCGGAGTCTCCCGCGAAGACGATCCTCTCCGCTGGCGTGCCCTCGGCGAGCAGCCACTGATATACCGCGAATGCATCATCGACCGCGGCAGGGAAGACGTGTTCCGGCGCGAGGCGATAGTCCGGCGCGAGCGTGCGGATGCCCGCTGCCTGCCCCAGCCGTGCGACCAGGCCGCGGTGGGATTTGCGCGATCCGAAGACATAAGCACCGCCGTGAAAATACACGATCGTCGCATCGGTACGAGCGCCGGGTGCCGTACCGACCTCGCAAGGAACGCCATTTGCCTCGACGGCCGCGTAGGTCACCGATTCATGCGGAGGGGTGATGTCTCCCATCGCATCATAGACGACCCGCAACTCTTGCGGACTCATCGCGGTGAGGTCCGGCCCGCCCCGGATCATGTCCAGTACCTGTTCGAGTTGCGCTTCAGACATCGCGGCTCTCTCCTTCTTGTAATCCAACGTGCCAGCCGACATCATTCCGGCCTCTCGGGTACACGCCTCTGGCGGAGGTAATCCACTAACTTGCCGCAAGCAAGTCTTGACCAAGGGCGAGTGTCATGAGTATCGTGCCTCATGAGAGCCGCAGTCCTCAAGGGCGAAAGACGGACGAACAGAGGATGTCGATGGCCGCCTTGCCTTCCGATCGATCACGTATGCCGAGGCCGATGCGCGACGGTGCGAGCGCGAGCCCTTCGTGGCTGTCGGTCATCGAGCACGCTATCGCGAGGGGTAGGTCGTGAACGCTGCTCCCACGTCGTCGGAACCGCGCACTGAAACAAGCGATGGCTCCATCCAGGCCTTGATAGATCGCGGGCTGCAACCTTCTCCCGAGGTCACCGGAGGGGTCGGACGCCTGGCGCTCGGCGACCTGCTTCGACGATCGGCTCGCCGATTTCGCAACAAGGTCGCGATCATAGAGCCGTCGAGGCACATCACGTTCGGCGAGTTGGATGACGCGGCGAACCGCTGCGCCAACATGCTGCTCGCTCAAGGCGCCAAGCCAGGTGATCGGATCGCCACCATCTGCTCCAACAGCATCGACTTTGTCATCGTTATCTTCGGCATCCACAAGGCAGGGCTGGTCTGGGTACCGATCAATCCGCTGCTCGCGGGCGACGACAGGGCGTTCATCCTCAACCACACCGAAGCGTCCGTCGTCATCGCCGATGAAACAGTTGGCCATGTAGTCCCTCAGGGAACCGAGCGGATGCCGGTGGTGCTGACGTTGGGCGCGAGCTTCAATGAACGACTTGCGTCGGCATCCAACCTCGAACCAGATTTGTCGATCCACGAGCGTGATCTGACCATGATCATGTACACGAGTGGCACGACATCCAGACCAAAGGGGGTCATGCACTGCAATCTGGCCGTCTATGCGACGGTCATGTGCAACATCGGCGAGTGGTACGTCACGCGCAGCGACCGCATCCTCATCGTGCTCCCGATGTTCCATGTATCGGCACATTGTCTTTTCACGACGTTCATGGCTGCCGGCGCGACCGTCGTGCTCCATAACGGCTTCGATGCGGGGCGAGTGCTGACGGCGATCGAGGAGCAGAAGGTCAGCTTCTTCGTCGGACTTCCGATGATGTATGCGGCAATGATGGATCATACCGCCTGCGCGGAAACCGATCTCTCGTCGCTCCGCTACTGCATCTACGCCATGGCACCTATGCCCAAGCCACTGCTTCGACGTTTGCTGAGCGACTTCTGTCCCACCTTCGTCCTGTCGTCGGGCCAAACCGAAATGTATCCGAGCACCGCCATGCTGCGGCCGGAACAGCAGCTTTTGAAAGAGGGCAATTATTGGGGCGAGCCCTCCATCGTCAACGACATGGCGATCATGGATGACGATGGCACCCTGCTGCCCCGCGGTGAGGTCGGTGAGATCGTCCATCGTGGCCCGAACGTCATGCTGGGCTATTACAAGGACGAGGCGGCAACCGCTCACTCGCGGCGTTTCGGATGGCACCACACCGGCGACCTGGGCGTCATCGACGATGACGGCCAGCTGCTGTTCGTCGACCGGCTGAAGGACATCATCAAGAGCGGCGGGGAGAACGTCGCCTCGGTCAAGGTCGAGCAGATCCTGCTGCAGCATCCCTCGATCGCCAACGCCGCAGCGATCGGCGTGCCGCATCCCCGTTGGCAGGAAGCGGTCGTCGGCGTCGTCATGCTGAAGCCTGGGTGCTCTGCGGAGGCCGCGGACATTCTCAGCCATTGCCGCCAGGCGCTCGCGCCTCACGAGGTGCCCAAGGCCGTCCAGTTCGTCGACGATCTACCGCTGACCGCGACGTCGAAGCTCCGCAAGGTCGAGCTGCGTGACCGTTTCATCGACCTGTTCGGAGGCTGATCGTGGCGATCATCGACAGCATGGCGATCCCCGACAGCGCGACCTCCGTACAGAACCGGGCGGCACACGTCGGACTGATCGAGTCCTTCCGGGCTCTCGAAGCCAAGGTGCGGGCTACTTCGGCACGAGCGGGCCCCAAGTTCGCCAAGCGGGATCAGTTGCTGCCACGTGACCGCGTGGCGCTGCTCCTCGACCGGGATGCGCCCTTTCTTGAGTTGTCGACGCTCGCCGGGCTCGGGATGCACGACGATGACGGCGTCGAGAATGTCTACGGCGGCGGTGCGATCGTCGGCATCGGGTTCGTGTCGGGGGTGCGCGCGATGGTGTTTGCCAGCGACGCGGGCATCAAGGGCGGCGCCGCTCACCCCATGGGCATCAAGAAGCAGTTGCGTGCGCAGGATATCGCGATCGAGAACAAGCTGCCGTACATTCAGCTGGTCGAGAGCGCTGGCGCGAACCTGAACCTGCAGGCAGAGATGTTTGTCGAGGGCGGCCGCACGTTCGCCAACCTGTCGCGTATGTCCGCGCTCGGTCTGCCGACGATCACGGTCGTTCATGGTTCATCGACCGCGGGGGGCGCCTACCAGGTCGGCCTGTCGGACTATGTCATCATGATCCGTGGCCGCTCCAAGGTCTTTCTTGCCGGTCCGCCGCTCCTCAAGGCGGCAACCGGCGAGATCGCGGTGGACGAGGACCTCGGGGGAGCCGAGCTGCACACGCAGGTGACCGGGGTCGGCGATTACCTCGCCGAAAGCGACGCCGACGCGCTGCGTCAGGCCCGCGAGGTCGTTGCCAAACTGCGTTGGGATCGCAGCGCGCAGACGGCGTCTGCGACCGGTCCCCGGTACGATGGCGAGGAGCTCCTCGGGATCGTATCGCCCGATTACCGCAAGCCCTACGATGTCCGCGAGGTAATTGCCCGCATCGTCGACGACAGCGACTTTACCGAGTTCAAGTTCGGCTACGGCCTGCACACCGTCTGCGGCCATGCCCGTATCGAGGGCCGCGAGATCGGCATCATCGGCAACAACGGGCCGATCGACGCACAAGGCGCCACCAAAGGCGCCCAATTCATCCAGCTCTGCTGCCAGTCTCGTACGCCGCTGCTGTTTCTCCAGAATACCACCGGCTTCATGGTCGGCGTCGAGGCGGAGACGTCCGGCATCGTCAAGCACGGATCAAAGCTCATCCAAGCAGTGACGAATGCGTCCGTGCCGAAGATCACGATCCAGATCGGCGCGAGCTTCGGCGCCGGCGCCTACGCCATGTGCGGCCGCTCCTTCGGACCGCGCTTCATCTTCTCGTGGCCCAACAATCGTCTGTCCGTGATGGGTGGGGAGCAGGCCGCCAAGGTCCTCACCATTGTTGCCGAGGACGGCGCCGCAGCACGCGGTGTCGACCCCGACCATGCCCGTCTGGCGGCGATGTCGGAGCGTCTGATCGCGCAATACGACCGAGAGGGAGAGGCGCTGTTCGCCACGGCCCGGATCTGGGACGACGGCATCATCGACCCACGCGACACGCGTCGGGTCGTCGCCTTTTGTCTGGATACCTGCGTCGAGGGGGACGCGCGCGAGCCCGCGCGCAACAGCTTCGGGATCGCCCGCTTGTGATCGACACCCCGCAAACCTCGGTACTGCGGCTCGAGCGACGCGGTTGCGCGCTGGTCGCCACGATCGACGACCCGACAACGCGCAATGCGATGTCGGACGCGCTCCTCACCGACTTCGAGACGCTGGTAGCGCGCTTCCAGTGTGACGAAGCCGTCCGAGCCCTGGTCCTGCGCGGCAACGATCGTATCTTCTGCGCAGGCGCCGATCTCGGTGGCAAGACGCTGGGGGGGAGCGAGGCCGATCCGCGGCAGGCGACGGTGGCGCTGTCGATCCGTGGCGCCCGAGTGTACGCCGCGTTGAACGCCTTTCCCAAGCCGGTGATCGCAGTGGTGGAAGGCGCCGCGATGGGCGGTGGCATGGGGCTGGCGTCCTGCGCCGACATCGTCCTTGCTGGCCCGAACGCGATATTTGCCTTGTCGGAGGCGCGGCTCGGGCTCGTCGCAGCACAGATCGCACCGTTCGTCGTCGCGCGGCTGGGATTGGCGACCACCCGCCGCTTGGCATTGACGGGCAGCAAGTTGAATGCCGCGCAGGCGGCAGCGGTTGGTCTCGTTGACGAGTTGCTGGCCGACCGCGCAGCACTCGACGAGCGGCTCGACGCCCTTCTCGCTGATGTTCAGGCCTGTGCACCTGCCGCATTGGCAGCGACGAAGTCATTGCTTGACGGCCTGTCCGGGCTGGACCTCGCCACGTTCGCGCAGACCGCAGCCGACGTCTTCGCCGATGCCGTGGCCGGAGAGGGCGCAGAAGGAATCGCGGCGTTCAAACAGAAGAGAGCGCCGGCATGGGCCATCGCATGAGATCGTTCAGCAAGATCCTGATCGCCAATCGGGGTGAGATCGCGTGCCGCGTGATCCGCAGTGCGAAGGCAAAAGGCTACGCAACGGTGGCGGTATTCAGCGACGCCGATGCCGGGGCACGCCACGTTCAGGAAGCCGACGAGGCCTTCCGCCTCGGCGCCGGGCCGTTGCGCGAGTCCTATTTGTCGGCGGAACGGATGCTCGCAGCAGCGCGAGCCACCGGCGCCGATGCACTCCATCCCGGCTACGGCTTCTTCTCGGAGAACGCCGATTTCGCCGAGCAGTGTGCCGCTGCGGGCATCACGTTCATCGGACCGCTGCCGGAATCGGTTCGGGTCATGGGCGACAAGGCGCGCTCGAAGCGCCGGATGATCGATGCCGGCGTGCCGTGCGTCCCGGGGTATGAGGGCGACAATCAGGAAGACGCCCTGTTCGTGCGCGAGGCCGATCGGATCGGCTATCCGGTGATGGTCAAGGCGTCGGCGGGCGGCGGTGGTCGAGGCATGCGCCTGGTCCATGATCGGGACGAGCTGCCGACGGCACTCGGTTCGGCCAGATCGGAGGCGAGGAACGCCTTCGGCGACGATCGCCTGCTCCTCGAACGCGCCGTCGTCGACGCCCGGCACGTCGAGATTCAGGTGTTCGGCGACACGTTCGGATCGGTCGTCCATCTCGGCGAGCGCGACTGTTCGGTCCAACGGCGACACCAGAAGGTAATCGAGGAAGCACCGTCCCCAGCCGTTGATGAGGACCTTCGTCGGCGGATGGGCGAGGCTGCGGTGCGCGCCGCGGCAGCGATCGACTATGTCGGCGCGGGGACCGTCGAGTTTCTGCTCGGACAGGATGGCGAGTTCTACTTCCTGGAGATGAACACCCGACTGCAGGTCGAGCACCCGGTCACCGAATGCGTGACGGGGATCGATCTCGTCGACCTACAGATTGATGTGGCGGCCGGGCTCCCCCTGCCGTTCGTACAGGACGATGTCACTCTCACTGGTCATGCGATGGAGGTGCGGCTCTATGCCGAGGATCCGCGCGACCAGTTCCTGCCGCAAACCGGCGTTGCGACCGTCTGGCAGCCGGCTGCGGGGGAGGGCGTGCGCATCGACCACGGTCTCGTTCCCGGACAGGTCGTAAGCCCGTTCTACGACCCTATGATCGCCAAGATCATTGCAACGGGTGCGAACCGGTCGGAGGCTCTCCGCCGGCTCGTTCGTGCCGTGCGCGAGACCCATTTGCTCGGCGTCGCGACCAATCGGGAGTTCCTGCTCGACGCCCTGTCGGTGCCGGAATTCCGCGAGGGGGGTGCCACGACCGCCTTCATCGGCAAACATTATGGCAGTGGATTCCAGTCGGGCAATGCCGATCCCGCGGCGCTCGTGATCGCCGCCATCCTGGCCGCCGATGCCGGCGGCGCCGGCTGGTCGTCCAATGCGGTGCAGGCCCACCCGCTCACCCTGAGCGTCGACGGCGTGACGACGAGCGTGCGCGTCACCCGGAGCGGGCAACGATGGACGGTCGAGGTCGCAGGCGCGATCAGTTCCGTCGCGATCGTCGAACGCGATGACGTCCATGTCCGCTTCGAGATCGACGGCCTGCAACGCCGTGCGGTGTATCTCCGCGACGTCGATGGGGTCACGGTCGATCTGGACGGCCGGGTCTATCGTTTCGAGGATTTGACTTATCGCGCCACGTCCCGCGCCAGTGCCGGCGGTGACGGCGTGCTGCGGGCACCGATGAGCGGATCGATCACGGCGCTCCATGTCGCCGCAGACCAAGTCGTTGCGCGGGGCGATGCGCTCGCCGTCCTCGAAGCGATGAAGATGGAGCACCAGATCGTTGCTCCGATTTCGGGAACGCTCGCGACGGTCGCGGTGACCGCCGGTCAACAGGTCGGGGCGCGCGACATACTCTTCGTCATCAAGGGAGAGCCGGCATGAGCCGTCGCACGATCAGCATCGGCGGAGCGTCGGGCTTCTGGGGCGACAGCTCGATCGCGCTGCCGCAGTTGCTCCAGCACGACGGGATCAACTATATCTCGTTCGACTATCTCGCCGAGGTCACGATGTCGATCCTGGCGCGCGCGCGCGCCAAGGATGCGGCGCTTGGTTATGCAACCGACTTCGTGGCGCTGGTCGCACGTCATCTGCCGCAGATCGCCGAGCGAGGCGTCAAGCTGATTGCCAATGCCGGCGGGGTGAATCCGATCGCCTGCGCAGAGGCCTTGCGCGAACGGATTGCCGCTGCGGGTTTGAACCTGCGGGTTGGCGTGGTGACGGGCGACGACCTTCTGCCGATGCAGGCTCACTTGCAGGACTGCCGGGAGATGTTCTCCGGCGCCGAGATGCCATCCCGCCTGCTGAGCCTGAACGCCTACTTGGGCGCGGCGCCGATCGCGGCGGCACTGGGTGCAGGCGCCGACATCGTCGTTACGGGACGGTGCGTGGACAGCGCGACCGTGCTTGGCGCGTGCATCCACGAGTTCGGATGGTCGCTCGAGGACTTCGATCGCCTCTCCGGCGGATCCTTGGCAGGGCACATCATCGAGTGCGGTGCTCAGGCCACCGGAGGCCTGTTCACCGATTGGGAAGACGTCAAGGATTGGGCGAACATCGGCTATCCGATCGCAATCATCGATGAAGACGGCGCTTTCGACGTCGTCAAGCCGGCGGGGACGGGGGGCCTCGTCTCGACAGGTACCGTCAGCGAACAGCTGGTCTACGAGATCGGCGATCCGGCGGCCTATCTGCTCCCCGACGTAACGTGCGACTGGCGATCGGTGCAAATCGAACAGGTCGGCGATGACAGGGTCCGCGTCACAGGCGCGCGGGGCAGCGCGCCCCCGCCGACCTACAAGGCGAGTGCGACGTGGCAGGACGGCTACCGTGTCGGCGCGACCTGGACGATCGTCGGTGAGGCCGCTGCGGGGAAAGCGGCCAAGGTCGGCGAGGCGGTGGTGTCACGTGTATCGTCGCTGTTGTCGCAGGCCGGCTCCGCCCCGTTCACCGAGACGTCAATCGAGGTGCTCGGTGCCGAGACCAGCTATGGTGCGGGAAGCCGAGCACTCGGCGCGCGCGAGGTGGTGCTGAAGATCGCCGCCAAGCATGTCGAGCCGAAAGCGCTCGAGCTGCTGGTCCGCGAGTTCACTTCCGCGGGTACGTCGATGGCACCCGGGTTCACCGGCATGGGCGGCAACCGCCCGAAAGTGATGCCGCTCGTACGGCTGTTCTCGATCGCGGTGGACAAGGCGCTGGTCGATGAACACCGCCGTGTCGAAGTTGATGGCCAGAGCGTTGCGATTTCTTCGGCACCGAGCCCGCCGTCGACTTCGACGGAGGCGACCTCGCCGGCACCGGCACCACACGACATCGCCGAGAAGATAGATCTCACCCTCGTGCCGCTGATCGAACTCGCCTGGGGTCGCAGCGGCGACAAGGGCAACCACGCGAACATCGGCATCGTTGCGCGGCGGGCGGAGTATCTGCCGTACATCAGGCGGGAGTTGCAGTCCGACGTCGTAGCGAGGCTATTCGATCACTACGCTCCGGCGGATGTGCAGCGTTTCGACCTGCCGGGCATCGGCGGGCTCAACTTCCTGCTCACCGACGTCCTCGGGGGAGGTGGCATCGCGTCGCTGCGCAACGATCCCCAGGGCAAGGGCTACGCTCAAATCCTCCTCGGCGTAGACATTCCCATGCCGGTCGGCCTGGTTCCTCCCACGAGCCACGCCTCTGCTTCACCTCACGCTATCGGAGCGCAACATGTCGATCGATGAGAACAAGGATGTCGTGCGCCGCTTTCTGGCCAGGTTCGCGAACGGCGATGCCGATGGTTTGATCGGCAGCCTGACCGATGACGCGACATGGTGGATCGGGGGGAAGCCGGCCGAGCTGCCGCAAGCGGGTCAGAAGTCGAAGGAGGGGATCAGCGCTGTCCTGCGCGGCATCGGCACGAAGATTCCCGGCGGCATCGATATGCGCATCCGCGGCATGATCGGCGAGGGCGACAAGGTTGCGGCCGAGGTGGAGGCCCATGGCGAGATCACCAACGGCCGTACCTACAATAACGAGTATCACTTCCTGTTTACCGTCAGGGACGGTCTGATCTCTTCCGTGCGTGAGTACCACGATACCTTGCATCTGAAATCAGTGTTCGCCGCGTAGCGGAGCTTCGTTCATTTGCGGAAGTTTACAGTGTCTGTGCTTGTCGAGCTGATGCGGGAGCCTTTTATTTCCGACATCGTCTCTGCCGAAGCACAATCTTGAGAGAGTACCGACGATGATAGCGGCTGATACGAAGCAGAGTGAAAGCCCCTACGCGCGCTGGCAGCAGACGGTGTCGGCGCGCTACAAGGACCAGTCTTTCGTCGCCCGCAACAGATCGGGGCTCGAGGTGGAGCCAGTGTACGGCGGGCTGGACCGAAAAGGCAGGGACTCGGAGATGCCGGGGCAGTATCCGTACACCCGCGGCATCTATCCGATCCACTACCAGTACCAGCCGTGGATGGACCTTCAGATCATCGGCTTCGGACTTCCTGCGCAGACGCGTGAGCGGATGGATCTGCTGTTGGAACAGGGTGGCTCGAAGGGATATTTCGACCGGGAAGCCTATAACTTCATCTTCGATATGCCTACGTCGATGGGCTATGATCCCGACCACCCCGGCGTGCGCGGCAGCATCGGCGACTGCGGCATTTCGGTCTGCAAGGCGAGCGACTATGAGGTCCTGCTCGCCGGCAAGGACCTCGCGAAGACGACGGTCTCGCTCGTCCTGAACGCCGGTTCGCCGGCCATGCTCGGCCTGTACCTTGCGGCAGCGAAGCGGCGCGGGTTCGCTTTTGACAAGCTCGGCGGCAATCTCACCAACTACATCTGGGATTTCTTCGGGCACAGTGGCGGCACCAACTTCTCGCCGCGCGGCAGCTACCGGCTGATCGCCGACATCGCCGCCTACTGCGCGGAGCACGTCCCGCTCTGGAACCCGCTGACGATCAGCGAGCACAACATCTGCGAGGCCGGTGCCGACAACGTCCAGGCCGTGGCTTACTCGATCGCCGCTATCATCGCGGTGAACGAGGAGTGCGTGAAGCTCGGCATCGAGCCCGACAAGGTCGTACCGCGCTTCGGGTTCCACGTCCGCTACGGCGAGAACTTCTTCGAGGAGGTGGCCAAGACGCGCGCGTTGCGGCGCGTCTACGCCAAGGTCAACAAGGAGCGGTTCGGCTGCACCAAGAGCGGCTCGCTCCAGGCGCGGATCCATGCTCAGACGGCGGGATCGCTGCTGACTGCGCAGCAGCCGCTGAACAACCTCGTCCGCAACGCCTATGGTGCCTTGGCGGCAGTGCTATCCGGCGCCAACGGCATGACCATCAACGCCTATGACGAGGCCTTGGGGCTGCCGACCGAGGAGGCGGTGACGCTCTCGCTCCGCACCAGTCAGATTATCGCCGAGGAGACAGGGGCAGTCCACGTGTCGGACCCATTCGGCGGCTCCTACTACATCGAGTCCCTTACCGACGATATTGAACGCAAGGTCTTCGAGATCGTCGCCGACATCGACGATCGGGGCGGGCTGATTGCCTGCATCGAGTCGGGCTGGATCAAGCAGCAGGTCTCCGCAGCCGCGTATCAGTGGCGCCAAGAGGTGGAGAGCGGCGCGCGGACGATGGTCGGCGTCAACAAGTACACGACAGATGAGCCCGAGCAGTATGCCGTGTTCCAGCCCGATCCGGAGGCAGCGCGGCTCGCGATCGCCGATATCGAGCGGCACCGCCGTGAACGCGACAACGCAGGCTGCACGGAGGCGCTCGAGCGGCTGCGCCATGCGGCCGTCGAGGTCAGCGAAGGCCGGGCCATTGGATCGGTGATGGAGAATTTGGTCGCCGCGGCGGAGGCCGATGCGACCCTCGGCGAGATGCAGGCGGTCCTCCACGAGGTTTTCGGCCGCAACAAGTAGGAAGCTGAACGACATGCAAGACGATGCGTCCAACCCGCGCGTGCTCCTGACGAAGAGCTTCATCGACAGCCACGATCGTGCGATCGCCACGATCGCGCTGGCGCTGAGGGATGCGGCGATGGAGGTCGTGCTGATCGACTACGAGCAGCCCGAGGACGTGGTCACCGTCGCTCTCCAGGAAGACGTCGACATCATCGGCATCAGCTTCATGTCCGGCGGACAGGTGGAGACAACCCAGAAGATCGTCGCCGAGCTTCAGCGGCGCGAGGTTCCGGATCTTCCCGTTGTCGTTGGCGGGGTTATTCGCCCCTTCGATGTCGCGCCTTTGGAAGCCGTGGGCGTCAGGGAGATCTTCCGAGGCGGAGCCCCTCTGGCGGATGTGGTCGCAACCTTTCAACGGCTCGCGCGCGCCTACCGGGAACCGGCTTGACCGGTCTTCGCTCGGAGCGCGATGCGGCGTCGCTGCTGGAGGCAGTCCGGCAGCGAGAACCGCTTGCCATTGCGCGTGCCATCACCGCGATCGAGAACCGCACGGCTATCGGAACCGAGCTCGCCGTCGCGGTGCGTGGTTGCGGTCGTGCCTGTCGAACCGTCGGTGTCACGGGGCCGCCCGGCGCGGGCAAATCGTCCCTGATCAACGCCCTGATGCAGGACCTCCTGACGCGCTACGCTCGCATCGCCGTTATCACGGTCGACCCTTCGAGCCCGATCAGCGGCGGTGCCGTCCTCGGTGACCGGGTCCGGATGGCTGCGCATAGTGCGAACCCGGATGTGTTCATCCGCTCCTTGGCGACGCGAGGGCATCTCGGGGGCGTGACACGCACGACCCGGTCAGTGCTCGACCTACTCGGTGCCGGGGGGATGGAACTCGTCATCGTCGAAACCGTCGGCACCGGACAGTCCGAAGTCGAGGTCGCCGAGCTGACCGAGGTAAAGGTCGTCGTCTGCGCGCCCGGTCTGGGCGACGAGATGCAGGCCATCAAGGCGGGTGTGCTCGAGATCGCCGACCTCCTGGTCGTGAACAAGGCGGATCTGCCGGACGCTGCGCGAACGAGTGCCCATTTGAAAGCGATGCTTCACCACCGCGGCCATGATGAGCGGCGGTCTATCCTCTCTGTCTCTGTCGTCTCCAACGACGGCGTGCGTGCACTCGCCGATGCTATCAGCGGGAGACTGAACGATTGCTCTCCTCAGGCGCAGGCCGCTGCGTTCCAGCCCGCCAGTCCCCGTGCGATGTTGGCGGTCGATGTCGCGGAGGCAGCTGCAGCGCTGGTCCTCGACGCGTCCGACAGTAGGCTTGATGCGATCGTCGAGGATGTGAAGCACGGCAACCTCTCGCGTCACCAAGGCACTCGCGCTGCCATCAGCGTCCTCGCCGAGCTCGCCGGTGACATCCAAGCAAGGAGTCGATCGTGACCACGGACCTATTCTCACTGTCGGGGTGCGTCGCGCTGGTCACGGGCGCCTCGAGCGGGATCGGGCGGGTCCTCGCTCGAGGGCTGGCCGATGCAGGGGCGAAGGTCATTGCCGTGGCACGCAGGTCCGATCGGCTGGGAGATCTCGTCGGTGAGATCGAGCAGTCCGGCGGCTCTGCAATGGCCGCACAGGCGGATGTGACGGACGTGGACAGCATCGAGCGCGCCTTCGATGCCGCAGAGCGCGCCTTCGGCACCGTCGACGTCGTCGTGAGCAACGCCGGTATCACGGACGCACGAAACTTCCTCAAGATCGAACCGGCCGCGCGAGATGCGGTCTTCGACACCAACCTGCGCGGCGTCTGGAACATCGGTCAGATCGCTGCACGACGGCTCGTCGAAGCGAAGCGCACGGGGTCGATCATCAACGTGGCATCGGTCTTGGGACTGGGGGTTCAGCCGGGGCTGGCAAGCTATTGCGCATCGAAGGGCGCAGTGATCCAACTCACCCGTTCCATGGCGATTGACCTCTCCAAGTACGGTATCCGGGTCAATGCGCTGGCCCCCGGCTGGTTCAAGACCGAGCTCAACGAAGAGTTCTTCGATAGCCCGACCGGCATTGAGCGTGTGGCGCAGATGCCTGCCCGTCGCCTCGGCAAGATAGAGGAGCTGATCGGCCCGGTGGTCATGCTGGCAAGCGACGCGGGATCGTTCATGAACGGCACCGTCGTCGTGGTCGACGGTGCCTTGAACGCCCTCATCGCCTGACAGGGCACCTTTCAGGGACGACCTTACCAGCAGGCACCGCCAAGAGCGGAATGATCAACGAAGGGGCCAGGGGCACGGCCCCGGCTGCGCCATGCAGGCGCCGATCCGCCCTGCCATGAGCAATTGAGGGAATGACAATGACCGAAGATATCGTGATTCTGTCCGGGGTCCGCACCGCTGTCGGCAGCTTCGGAGGGGCGCTGAAGGACGTGTCCGCTGCCGAGTTGGCGCGCATATGTATTACAGAGGCGGTCCGCAGCGCGACGATCGCTCCCGAAGACGTCGGCCATGTCGTGCTCGGACAGGTGATCCCGTCCGGACCACAAGATGCCTATTTGGCTCGTGTGGCGGCGGTGAACGCCGGCATACCCGTCCGTGTACCGGCCCTGACGCTCAATCGGCTATGCGGCTCGGGCATCCAAGCGATTGTCTCGGCGGCGCAGATGCTGGCGCTCGGCGAATGCGATATCGCGGTGGCGGGCGGTGCCGAAAGCATGAGCAATGCTCCCCATTATGTGAACGCTGCACGGTTTGGCCAGAAAATGGGCGACATCGCCATGATCGACGGCTTGACCCGCGCGTTGACCGATCCGTTCGAAGACATTCACATGGGCGTCACTGCGGAAAACGTCGCTACGCGCAATGCGATATCGCGCGAGGCGCAGGATGCAGTGGCAGCAGAAAGCCACGGCCGCGCCGTCCGAGCCATCAGCGAGGGGCGGTTCCGGGAGCAGATCGTGCCGGTTGAGGTACGGGGCCGAAAGGGTGTGCAGGTCTTCGACACTGATGAGCATCCGAGGGCGGATGTGTCCGCCGAAGCGCTCGCGCAGCTCCGGCCCGTGTTCCGCAAGGATGGTACGGTAACTGCAGGTAACGCGTCGGGAATCAACGACGGAGCCGCGGCATTGGTGCTGGCGCGGCACAGCGTAGCGAAGGAACGGGGATTATCGGCTCGGGCGCGGGTACTGGCGTGGAGCCACGCCGGTGTCGAGCCATCGCTTATGGGGCTCGGTCCGATCCACGCGGTGCCGGTCGCGCTGCGTCGCGCTGGGCTGATCCTGGAACAGATTGATGTGATCGAGTCGAACGAGGCGTTCGCCGCGCAGGCGTGCGCGGTCGCGCAGGAACTGGGTTTCGACGCCGACCGCACCAACGTCAACGGATCCGGCATCGCCCTGGGGCATCCCGTCGGCGCGACTGGGGCGATCATCACGGTGAAGTTGCTCCATGAATTGGAACGCTCGGGTGGACATTACGGTCTGGCGACGATGTGCATTGGCGGCGGCCAGGGTATCGCCTTGATCGTCGAACGAATCTAGCATCGACCAGAGGCGATGAACCCACGTCGGCGCTGTGCCATTGGGCGTGCTTAATCAGATCCGAATCAAAGCCACTTCATCGATGCCTTCCGCCCAGACCAATTACATTCGAGCGGCTGCCTGCCTGATGCTCCTGCAGGCGGCGCCGGTCGAAGCACAGGAGCAGCGAGCCGGCGCTGAATCCGAACGCAGCGATATCGTCGTCACCGCGCAACGGCGTGAGCAGAACCTGCAGGACGTTCCGATCGCCGTGACGGCGATAACCGCGCAGCGGATCGACGACGAAGCGATACTCAACCTCGACCGGCTCGGTGCCAATGTTCCTAACCTCTATTTGTCTCGCAACTTCGGCACCACTTCCGGTGCACTGGTTTTCCTTCGTGGAGTGGGCGAAGGCGACTCAATCTTCACGAACGATCCGCCGGTCGGCATCTATGTCGACGATGTGATCCTCCCGCGGTCGACCGGCTCCCTGTTCGATCTGATCGACATCGAGCGGATCGAGGTACTGCGTGGGCCGCAGGGCACGCTGTACGGCCGCAACACCAGCGGTGGTGCGATAAAGGTCGTGACTCGGCGGCCAACCATGGACGTGGTGGGGGGCATCGCAGATCTGACGTTCGGCAGCTACCGCCGCATCGACGCGCGAGCGACGGTCAATCTGCCGCTCGGCCGTGATCTCGCGGTCCGCTTGTCGGGCATCTTTCGCAACCAGCGCGGTTGGGGGCGCAACCTGACCAATGGGGCGCGCGTCAATGGACAGGATTTGCAGGGCGGCCGCGCCTCGGTGCTGTGGAAGCCGTCTGCCGCGCTCAGCCTATACGCAACCGCTGACCTAAGCGTTGAACGCTCCACGCCGCGGTTTCCGCAGCGGTTCGTGGCCGATGCTTCAGCGCCCGGTCGGTACACCAACGTGTTCGTGCAGCCTGGCGGAGACATCGACAACTTCCGCTCAGCCGATACCGATCCGCTCAACGACACCACCACCGGGGGAGGCTCGTTGCGGATCGACGTCAAGCCGGGCGGCGTTATGCTGAGCGCGATCACCGGTTATCGGCGCCTGCGGTCGCGTATCGGTTTCGACCAAACCGCCAATCCACCCGGCATGGGCAGCAACGTTATCCTGCTCCAAGACCAACGCCAGCATAGCGTGAGCCAGGAAATCCAGCTCTCCGGAACGGTGCTGAATGGATACGTCGATCTGACCGGCGGGCTGTACTACTTCAACGAACATAACGACCAGCTGACAGCCGTCAGCTTCGCCACACCAATCGGGTCGGCGGAAGCCCGCTTCCGCAACGGCGACTTCTTCAATGCGCCGTCACGCGCCGCCGGCACGACCGGCAATTGGTCACCATATCGCCCCGCGCTCGACACCGACAGCTATTCCGCGTTCGCCTCTGCAACCGGGCGCATCGGGACGCGCGCCAGCCTCACCGCAGGATTGAGGGCATAGCGTGGGAGGTACGCCAAGCAACGCTAAGGACGAACAATACCGGAACGGCGTGCAAGGGCATCACCTGCGGAGGCCGATGATGCCCAGCTCTTGCCACATCCACGTAAAATCATAGGTAGCCATTGGCTCGCCGACCCCGGATTTTGCTGCGCCATTCTCTATATATTTGAGCCAGTCGGCCACTTTCGCCCGGCCAGCCTTCGTGCGGGCCAGAGCGCGCGGCGTCTTGTTGCCAAGGGCAGGCACCGCTTCATCAAGCGTTTTGGTATATTCGCGTGTCAGCATATCATGAACGATGCGCTCCATTTCGTCCGGCGGGATATCGAGCGGCTCTTCCTGCGGAGCGCGGGCGGCGTCATCAGCCATGAACTGGGCCAGAGTCCGGATTTCGGTCATAGGTGTGCTCACGCAATCACCAAGCCATTCGCCCATTTGCGCAATCGCTTTCTCCGCACGGGCGGCACTATTGACCTCAACGATCAGTTTGCGTCCCGCCAACTCGACATTGGCGAAGACGGGTGTGCCGTCCTCCATGGTCGTCACAAAAGCCTGCCCGCCTTTGGCCGTTCGTGGTTTTCTCTCCTTCGTCACCGGCACCAGCCAGTTCCAGAATGTGTCGCTGGCAGGCTCCAGCCATTGTGCCGCGTTCAGCCTGCGAACCACGCTCTTGCCGATCACGCCCTTGGCCAGGGGGAAGACGATGCGGTGGAACACAAGATCATCGCCATCGGCGTTGACCATATCCGGCATGGTGCCAGGCATGGCTTTGCCCAGACAATCGAGCAGCCACATGTTCGTGAACATCGGGCCTGATGCCCGTAAAATAGCATCCCGGTCGGTCTGGTTTAGTTCGGAGGTGTCCTTTGCATCGTCCGCAAGCCGGCCAAACGCGTCGATCAGTTGTAGGGCGCCATCAGCGCTGAACGGCAACAGCGCGCCCGAGATGCCATGGCGACCGTTCACATCGACAACCCGTGCAGCGATCTTGTCCCAGTTGACGAGGGTCTGTGTCGCGCCGTGTTCGCGGACCGTGACTGGCGCAACATCCCGCAACAGATCACGCAAGGTCATCGACTGACCGGGGACGACCTCGCTAACCTCATAGAGCGACATCATCGTATCCCGCAGCGCGCGCATATAGGCCTTGTTCGGCGCCTTCTCGTTCCAGCCTCGGCGCTTGAGATAGTCATCGACCAGATTGCGACCGTCAGGTTCCAGTTCCTGTGTCAGCAGATCTTCAAAGGCGCAGCCCCATAGCGGCCCTTGCCAATGATCACCGATGATCTCGAATATGGCGTCGGGTTCGAGGCCGGTCGCTTCACATGCCGGACCGAGATGCGCGGACAGCATTTCATCCATCGCCTCGTCCCACGGAGCACGATCCGCATATTTCATCAGCCCGGACAGATCGTGAGCAGATTTCAATCTGGACATTCAGGCAGGCCTTTCCACGCCAAGGCGGCGCATTTCGCGATAGATGGTGGATCTGCCGATGCCGAGTTGCCGTGCTGCCTCTGTCGGCGAGATACGGGCTTCGACCAGTTTGATGGCCGCATCCACCTTGGACATGTCGAGCGGCTGACGGCCAGGCTGCTTGCCCTTGGCGCGTGCAGCGGCGATCCCATCGCGGGTCCGCTCAGAGATTAGCCGCCGCTCGAAATGGGCGATAGCTCCGAACACATGGAAGATGAGTTCGCCGGCGGCCGACGAGGTGTCGATTTTTTCCTCAAGACTCAGGAGGGCGATGCCTTGGCTGCGCAAAGTTTCGACTGTGGCGAGCAGTTCAGTCAGCGAACGCCCAAGCCGATCGAGGCGGACCACGGCGAGCGTGTCACCCTTGCGGGCATAGGCGATCAGTTCGGCCAGTCCAGGCCGCTCCATGCTTTTTCCCGATATTACATCGGTGAACACCTTGATGGCGCCGGCATTCTCCAGTCGCATGGTCTGGCCCGCCACATCCTGATCGCCGGTGCTGACGCGGGCGTAGCCCAGAATGCCGCCCATCTATCGTGTCTCCCAAACGGTCGTTCTGTGGACGCTATGGAGGGCAGCCGCTGCGCCCCACCCATATCCGTCCACATACTATGTCTCTTTACTCCTCGCTGTCCATAGGCCCAGATGACCTTTTGTGGACAGGAAACGGCATGACGAAGCGCAAGCATCAACTCCTGACCGAGAGCGAACGCGATCAGATACTCGCCATCCCGACCGATCGCGACCATTTGGCCCGGCTCTATACCTTCGAGCCTTCCGATATCGAGATCATCGGCGCGCGACGGGAGCGACGGAACCAGTTGGGCGTGGCGCTGCAACTCGCGCTCCTGCGGCACCCGGGCATCACGCTTGCGCAGTTGATACAGGACAGGGGAGCAATACCCCATGATCTCGCCGCTTTCGTCGCGGAGCAACTTGGTCTGCACGTAACCGAGCTGGCCAACTATGCGGCGCGGGATCAGACAATGACGGATCATGCCCGTGAGCTGGCGGCGCGTTTGGGGCTTCGGGGGCCAACCCGGGCCGATATTCCCTTCATGGTCGAGGCGGCCGCGAGAACGGCATGGGCGACCGACAAGGGGATGACGATTGCGATGGGCGTGGTCACCGCCCTGCGCGAGGCCCGGATTTTGCTGCCGTCCATCTCCACCATCGAACGCGCCAGCAGCGCGGGACGTGCCCGCGCGCGCAAGCAGGCCGCCCACGCCCTGATCGCCGATCTCAGCGCCGAACAGGTCCAGGCCCTCGATCAGCTCTTCGACGCCGCCGGCGGCATGAGCCATCTCGCCTTGCTTAAGACCATCCCCGTCGCGGCCAAGCCCGATCACGTCCGCCAGATCCTCGACCGTCTGAGGCAGGTGCGGAAGATCGGCATTTCCCCCGACGTCGCGGGCCGCATCCACGCGGACCGATTTCGGCAATATGTCAGGGAAGGCCGTGCGTCGCCTGCCTATATGATCGAGCGCTATATTCCCTCCCGGCGACGCGCCACGCTCGTTGCCTTCCTGCTCGATCTTGAAGAACGGCTGACGGACAGCGCCCTGGAGATGGCGGACAAGCTGATCGGCGGCATCTTCACCCGCGCGAAGAACGCCCAGGCGCGCAGCTATGCCGCCACGTCGAAGAACGTGGCCCGGCTGATGCTGATCTTCCGCAGGACGATCGACGCGCTCACCGATGCAGTCGATACTGGCGAAGATCCTATGGAGGTCCTGGATGCCTCAGTAGGATGGCACACCCTCCTGAAGGCCAGACCGGAAGTGGCGACGATCGCGGAAACCGCCAATCTTGATCCGCTGAGGGTCGCGGCCGACCGCTATGCGACGTTGCGCAAGTTCGCCCCTGATCTGCTTGAAGCGCTGCAGTTCAGGGCCGGAAAGGGCAGCGCGAAAACGATTGCCGCTATCGAGATGCTGCGCGACCTCAATAGGTCGGGCAAGCGCGATCTGCCTGCCGACGCTCCGATGCCCTTCCGCAAGGAATGGCAGAAAATCGTCATGGGCGATGACGGCAAGATCAATCGGCGGCTCTGGGAAATCGCGACTATCGCGCATCTGCGCAACAAGCTGCGCTCCGGTGATGTCTGGGTGGAACGATCGACGGGATACCGCCAGTTCGACAGCTACCTGCTAAGCGAACCGAAGGCCAAGCCGATCGTGTCGGCTCTTGGTCTGCCACCCACAGCCGGCGAATGGCTCGAACAGCGGGGCCGCGAACTGGACTGGCGGCTGAAGAAATTCGCCCGGAGCCTGAAGCGCGACGCTCTGGAGGGTGTGCGATACCGCGACGGCCGCCTCCAGATATCCCCCGTTCGCACGATCGCAACGCCCGACGCCGAAGCCCTGGCCGACCGGCTCGATGCGATGATGCCACGCATCCGTATCACCGAACTGCTACATGAGGTGGCGCAGGAAACTGGCTTTCTTTCGGCGTTCACCAACCTGCGCACCGGCGAGCTATGTCCCAATGAAAATGCGCTGCTCGCCACGATCCTCGCCGACGCCACCAATCTCGGCCTGTCGCGCATGGCCGCCGCGAGCCAGGGCGTCACGCGCGATCAACTCCTATGGACCCATGACGCCTATATCCGCGACGAGAGCTACCGCGCGGCGCTCGCCGTCCTCATCAACGCGCACCACCGCCTGCCATTCTCGCGGGTATGGGGCGACGGCACAACGTCCAGTTCCGATGGTCAGTTCTTCAGGGGCGCGAAGCGCGGCGCATCGGGCGGCGACATCAACGCCCGCTATGGCGTCGATCATGGCTTCAGCTTCTACACCCATGTTTCCGATCAGCGCCGGCCCTACCACGTCAATGTGATCTCGGCCGCCACGCATGAAGCGCCCTATGTCCTCGACGGCCTCATCAGCCATGGCACCGATCTCAGGATCGTCGAGCATTACACCGACACCGGCGGAGCGACCGATCATGTCTTCGCCCTGTGCGCGATGCTGGGATTTCGCTTCTGCCCGCGCCTGCGCGACTTTCCGGACAGGCGGCTTGCGCCGATCGCGCCGGTTTCGGCCTATCCGTCCATCGCCCCGTTGTTGGGCAAGCGTATCCGCACCGACATCATCAATGAACAATGGGACGACGTGCTGCGCCTCGTGGGGTCGATCAAGGCTGGCCACGTCGCGCCGTCGGTCATGCTGCGAAAGCTCGCCGCCTACGAACGGCAGAACCAGCTCGACGTCGCACTACAGGAGATCGGCAAGATCGAACGGACCCTGTTCATGCTGGACTGGCTTGAAAATCCCGATCTGCGCCGGCGATGCCATGCCGGCCTTAACAACAGCGAGCAGCGCCATGCCCTGACGCAAGCGATCTACACCTTCCGCCAGGGCCGCATCATCGACCGCAGCCATGAAGCTCAACAATATCGGGCATCAGGCCTCAACCTAGTCATCGCGGCGATCGTCTATTGGAACACGATCTACATGGCCGACGCCGCCCAGCATCTGCGATCGGCAGCGGCCCCGGTCCCCGATGATCTGCTTGTCCATACGTCGCCGGTTGGCTGGGAGCATATTGCCTTTTCCGGCGATTTCCTCTGGGATCGAGCCGCCGCTTCCGCTGGCCGCAAGGCCCTCAATCTTCCGCCGGACAGCCGCGCCGCCTAAGCGTTCCTCGGTTGTTCTCCCTTAGCGTTGTTTAGCGTACCTTCCACGCTATGCCCTCGTCTGGGTGTAGGTCATCGTCCGTCCCCTCGGATGGAGGGACCGTCAGCAGGCAAAACTCGTGCGTGGCGCGAAGCGCGCTCCCTTGAACCGGGGATCGGGATCGGCTAGATGGAGGGTCTTGTGGGAGACCGGTCAGCGTTTGCAGACGCTGCCACCTATCGGTTCCAGGGTGCCCGGCCTTCGTGCCGGGCATTCGTTTATGTGGTCACGGTCGCTATCCTGATCTCGCCGATCATTAGAAATCGGTGAACATACCCTGCGATATTTTCAGAGCGCCGGAAACTGCGAAGGTTTGTGGTTTCGATGACATCAAAGCCGAAATATCTGTGGTTTCGGTGACATCGAGGTCTGAAAACCTGAGGTTTCAATGACAACCTTCCTCAGATCCGGTTCTAAACTCTGTGTGGGGATCTTCGCTGGCCGTCGATGATTCGCCTACGCGGCATCTGATTCGCGTTGGCTGATCGGGACCGGCACTATGGTGATCCGATCATCGGCAACGGGCATCCGAGCGCCTGGTTGTTCCTCGACGTACAATGTAAATCCCGGTATGGCATTCTGCTCGGCCGCGTCTTTCAGAAGGCGCTTAAAGCTCCGGCAGGGGCTTTGATATCCAGTCTGTAGCCGTAGATCGCCGAGCGTTAGTGATACAGGGCCGTCAATGCATGATGCAGACGCTACCTCATAGAGGCGACGATTGACGGGACTTAGCTGGAAGTAGGCCGGTGCATACTTCAATATGTCCCGGTCCTTCATGATGGCCCGATGTAGCCAATCGCAAAGGCGAACTCTGACGGCCTTCAGGCGGCGAGTCCCGTCCTTTGATTTAGAGTATTTCAGTTGGACATTTTCGACCCACGAGAAAAAGCCTGCGACTCCCTCACCACCGGTCTCGATGTCGGTCTTGATCTGAGTACTCTGCAAGCGCTCGAGTGACTCGAACAATCGATTATATGCTTTGGCTGATACGGGCGTGCCAGTGACTCTGAACAGGTCATGGCCCGTGAATTGGAAATCCTGACCTACGGCTCCTCCTTCCTCTAGACGGCTAGCCATAAGGCTGGCGATGTAGAGTAGGACCTCTTTGTCATAGATTGTTGCTACGCCCCGATGCCCGGGATTTACTTCGATCGTCACATTGTTGGCAGTGTATCGTAATTGGGTCATCCAGGCGTTCTTACTCAATGCGAAAAATGGATACGCCATGAGGGAGCGCTCGCCACGAACACCGCCGCGAAGGGGACTATCCAGTGAAAACAAATCACCCTGGACTGGCGTGTGGGGTGCTTCTGCCAAGCCCTTTTGGCTGACCTCTGAAGCCCGTTTACCACTAGACGATATCCGTTTGACGACAGCCTTAGCCATTTGCCGCACGTTCCCGTCGATAGCGCGGAAAGCCGGATGATGTCATCGAAACCACAAACGGTTTGATCAAGGTTGCGGACATGGGTCGCTCATCCGACACTGGCCGTCGGCGGATGTCATCGAAACCACAGATAGCTGTCCTCTGCCCCCCCCATTCAAGGAGGGTGAACCCGGTATCGGCACCGTCGATCTGTGGTTTCGATGACATCCCGTGAGCGGAAAATGCCGCTGGAGAGATTCTTGTGAACCATCTGATTTGCGACGCCCTCATGGGAATACCGCCGTCCGTGAACGCGATCGGCCGATCCCGTTGGGAGTTGGCAAAAATGCGCACTTCTCAAAACCCATTTCCGTTAGTAACTCAGCGACAGGGCCGTTGTCGATGAGTTTCGGGAAAATTGCATGTTGATCGGTTATGCGCGGGTGTCGACGGCCGACCAGGATCTGACGCCCCAGATCGAGGCATTGAAGCAAGCCGGCTGCGAGCGGCTCTATTCCGACAAGGCCAGCGGGGCAAAAGTGAACCGGCCTGGCCTGGCCGAAGCGATCGCCTATGCGCGATCGGGGGACGTGCTGGTCGTATGGAAGCTGGACCGCCTCGGCCGCACCATGAAGGGACTGGTCGATCTGTCGGCCGACCTCGACGAGAAGGGGATCGGGCTGCGCTCGATCACCGATGGGATCGACACTTCGGGAACGGCGGGACGGCTCGTCTTCAACATTTTGGCGGCAATGGCACAGATGGAACGCGAGCTGGTCCGTGAGCGGACCACTGCTGCCTTGGCCGTTGCACGGCGCAAGGGCCGCTTCGGGGGGCGAAAGACGATGATGACCGAAGAACGCCGGAACGCGGCGACAAAGCTGCTCAAAACCGAGATGTCGTCCCGCGAGATCGCGCGCGCGATCGGCGTCTCGATCTCGACTTTTTACAGGCATTTCCCCGCGCGATAGGTTGCGGTGCCGGCGAGCATCAGATTTCACGGGAATGGGCGCGCAGCTGGCTGCTCAAGAATAACCCGGTTGCCCGAGGCATTCGAAGCTCGGGCCAGCGCATCGGCAGCGTCTGCGATCAGATCCTCTGAGACAGCGTTGGGGGCGAGTACGAGCCCCGCCGAGCATGTCACCTCGCCGATCGGCGTCTCATTCTCGACGCGTTGCAGCTTTCGCCTCGAGAATGCCTTGCGGGCTGCGTTCAGCATATCGCGGGCGGCTTCGTGGTCGCAGTTGTCGAACACGATGGCGATCCGCTTTGCCTCCCAGCGGCCGACCCGGTGCGGCATGCAATGATCCCGCAATGTCTGGCCCAGCGCGCGCAGGACCCGCTCGACGACGCCGATCCCATGAGTCGCCCCGATCGAGGTGACTTGATCGAGCGCAACCAGCGCAAGAAGGGTAGGGCCTTCCCGCCCGAGTGCAGCGGTGAGCACCGACTCGATCGCGATGCGGTTGAGGAGCGAGGTAGCAGGATCGATGTCAGTATCGACGCCCAGCGAGCGTAGGCGCTCGCGGACTAGGGCCGTCTGAAGGCTCATCTGCTTCAACCGCTCTTCGGCGCGCTCTGCCTGGGCGGTCATGCGCGCGACCGCGCTATGGATGCTTCCGTCGGCGGAGACCAGCTCGGCCGCGGTCAGCGTCAGGGTCTTCACGAAGGCATTTGCCTCCTGGGCAGTTGCACCGATGATGTGCATGACCTCTGTTGAGAGCTCGCCGATCGTCGTCGCGGTGCCATGGAGATCCGCTGGTGCCGAAATCGCTCGCACGTCTTCCTGTCGGAGGCGATAACCGCCGTCGATCAGATTGGCGACGGCCATGAAATGGGCCTCGTCAGCACCTTCGAAATAGGTGTGAGCGAAGCCGTAATTCTCGGGGCTGTGCGGCAGTCGATGCTCGTCGAGAAAATCGACAATGGCATGACCCGACTCGTCAGCTGGTGGCCTTTGCCGCATGTCCGTGGTCCGCTGTCTCGTGGTTTGAAGCCTCGGGTTCGGCCAGCGATGGTGGCGAACGGAAGCCCTCTGGCCCTAGAAATTCGTATTTGAGATATCGATCGGAGTCGATGCGCTCGAAAACCGCGTTGATGACAGCTTCCCTGGAGCCGAGGCCCAGACGATCCTGAAGTCGCTCTGCGATCGCTAATGCTACGGGCGACAGCGCCACGGTCGACCGCCGGTACCCCGCATTGTCTTCCCGCTCCTTTTTCAGGCGCATGGACCGCGTGCTTTTTTTGATCTCGGATGGGTCGCTGGGCATAAGCAAGCGTCATTCTGCCACTCGGACGCTTAGCGCAAGGTGATGTGACGGTAAGACGGGGCGGTACATTTCGAGACTGGTAGTGTCGAC
This sequence comes from Sphingomonas sp. TX0543, assembly GCF_048565505.1. Classification (NCBI taxonomy): domain Bacteria; kingdom Pseudomonadati; phylum Pseudomonadota; class Alphaproteobacteria; order Sphingomonadales; family Sphingomonadaceae; genus Sphingomonas; species Sphingomonas sp. TX0543. Next base: position 94,018 of record NZ_JBLZUS010000005.1, on the reverse strand, counting down.
GACCGACTTCAGCCGGTCAGCCCAGTTCGACCGATGCCGCGTTCGGAGCCAGTCACTATCTCGGGGATGTCGGGATCGGAAAGGATTGCCGAGAAATACTCGAGGCTTTCGGTAACTGCGGTCGCGAACCTCGGGCTGTAGTACACCATCGGCTCGTGAAGGATGTCGACGGCGATATAGGCGCGGACAGGGTCGATCTGCAGGATATCAACAAACTGGTCGATCAGTCGCCCTGTGAAGGGCGTTTGGCCGGCTCGGATTTTGTTGACGAGGCTAAGGCTCTTGCCGAGGCGGCGAGCCATTTCGGCATTTGTCACTTTCTTCAGACGCCACTCAGCCATGAACAACGTGTGAAGTCGTTGTTGTCGATCTTCGCAGACTGAAGCCTTTGTAGCCTGGTGGTACATGGTGCGACCCCCGTTAGGCGCCTAATACGCATCTATCCGGTCGGGTTGTCAACCACAGGCAGTTGGGGCGATTCATGAACTCTCAGTAAATGTTCCGTGAAATGCGGCGAGAAGCCCGATAATGAAGGTGAGTCGAATTGGGGCTGGCGATCCCGAGGCGTCGCCAGCATGGGCACGCGCGCGCTGAAACAGGTCATTCTGGTGCATCTGAATGCGTAACGTGACCCGAATCGGACCGGGGATGTCGGCATCTCGCGCCTCGTGAACAAAGGGGGCAGGATCACGGCAAACGACGAAATTCTCCAACCCTTTCATAGCAGTAGCGGAAACAGTCTCAAATCCGCATGTGGCCAATGAATGAATGCGCATCGCATCCACGGCGAGGCGGAACAGCGAGTGATCCACTTTGAAGGTATAAAGCGCCTGGGGCATATCGGACCGTACGACAAAGCGGCGGGTGTCGCCATCGGCCGCATAAAGCCGACCAGATGCGATACGATGCGTAACCGGATCTCCTCCGGCAAGGCGCATCAACAAATAGTGTAATTTTTTTACACTGATCCAAGTCATACCGCCTTAGAATCCGCAGTAGGCGGGGCGTTGTTCCGGGCGACCAAGATGTACTTGGCGCGAGACAAATAGTGTAATTTTTTTCCATCTTGCGGGAGTCAGTTTCTTCCTCCCTTTTAAGGGTGACGCAGCAATCCGCTTCGTCTTCCAAGGGGAAAGAGCATGTCTGCACTTTCAATGCCGAAGGGTGGCCAGATCAATGGTGTCCTTCTCGGTCTGGCGATCATCGCGATGGTGATGGTCCTGGGCGCGTCGGCGGCGTTCGCCGGCGCCGACACGACGTTCAATACCGCGCTGACGAAGTTCACGGACTTCCTCGAGGGCTCGGGCGGCAAGATCATCACCGTCATGAGCCTCGCGGGCGGCATCGTCGCGCTGGCGTCGGGCCGCTTCAGCCTGGGCCAGGTGGCCGTTCCCGTCGCCGTCGGCGTCGGCGCGGGCACGGGTATCCCGATCGTCACCTCGACCGTCACCGCGACGATCTGAGGCGTCGGCTGGATCAACCGCTGGGAGGGCGGCTTAGCTTATGGACCGGTACACCATCCCTTCGCATCTCGACGACCCGGAGCTGATCGGCTTCTGGACGCTGGACGAGTTCCTCGCGATGGCGATCCCCTTCATCTGGGGGATCCTGTCGCAGCACGTCGTGATCGGACTGATGGTCTCGTTGCTCGGCTGGTGGGGTTTTCGGAAACTCAAAGCCGGCAAGGCCACGTCGTGGATTCTCCACATGGCCTACTGGCACCTGCCGTCGAGTTTTACCGGGCTGAAGGCGACACCGCCCTCCCACCTTCGCGTGATGGTGGGCTAAATGGATTATTCTGTCGGTCTCGCGCAGTCGCAGCGCGTCCTCAAGCAGCGCAACATGCTCGGCATCGTCGCGCTGGTCCTCGCGGGCCTCGTGGTGCTGCTGTTCCTGGTCGGCGCGACCCGTGACCGGGAGATCGTCCTGCAGCCGATCGTCCGCTCCCCGTTGACGCTCTCGTCGAGCGGGGTCAGCGAGCAGTATCTGGAGATGGTCACGCGCGACACCGCGCTGATGACGCTCAACCGCTCGCCCGAAAATCTCGAATACTGGATGGACTCGATCCTGGCGATCGCCACGCCGGAAGCACATGGTTCGCTCAAGCGCGACCTGATGAAGATCCTCAACGAGCAGCGCGGATCGAGCATCAGCCAGTATTTCACGCTCGCCGGCATGAAGGTCGACACCGAGAAACTGACCTCGGAAGTGACCGGCACGCTGCACACCGTCGTCGGCTCGAAGTCGGTCACCGCCGAGCCGAAGACGTTCCGCTTCTACTGGGCGTATCGCGGCCTGACTCTCCAGCTCAAGGGCTTCGGGATGGTCACCAAGGCCGACAAGGACGCCGCGGCAACCATCGGAGACGACGCATGACCGCCTGGGTCGCAGTCGGGCTGATCGGGGGCGGGACCGCCTTCGCATCGCGCCTGTGTTCGCTATCGCGCCTGATCGGGGCAGGGATGATCGTCGCGGGCGGAATGGTGCTCGCCGCGCCAGCCTTTGCCGACGAGCATGTGCTGGCGAAGGACAACAGCGAGGTCGCCTGCACGATGTCGAAGTCGGGGCTGACCCGCGTCAGCCTCAAGGACGATCGCTTCGCCAGCGTCTCGAAGCTGACCACCGGGGTCGATACCGACGATTTCACCGTGGTCAACGAACCGACCCGGGGCGACATCTATGTGTCGGTCCCGGAAGCCTATTCTCGGCCGAACGTGTCGTTCTTCGGCACCACGTCGAAGGGCTATGTCTACAAATTCTCGTGCCGCCTCGCCGGTGACGACGCGCAGCAGGTGTTCGTCGAGAATAAGGATATCGGTGGCGCCGCGGAAACGCAGGTCGCGGCCGTCGCGGCATCGCCGCAGGAGGCGTCCGCCACGCTGGTCCAGGCGATGTTCCAGTCCGCGCCGCTCGAAGGGTTCGAGGTCAGGCCCGCGGTCACCGACCCGGTGATGATTGGCTCGCTCAAGGTCCAGATGGTCGCCGAGTATCGCGGCGCCAGCCTCGCAGGCCGCACGCTCAGGATCGAGAACCGGGGCAAGGTTCCGGTCGCGCTGGGCGAGGGAACGATCGCACCGTCGAACGCGATCGCGGTCTCGGTCGCCAACCCCAACCTCAAGCCCGGTGAAGCCACCACCGCCTATATCGTCACGCCTTCGGGCCTCGCCAACGGAGTGCGGCCATGAGCCTCAAGGACATCTTCCAGCGTAACCGTGCCAAGCAGCTCGATACCGAGCCGGAGGAGGGCGGGGACAGCGAGCTGATGGCCGGCAACGATGCCGTCCGCAAGAAGCAGCTGCTCTACCTCGGCTGTGGTGGCGCCGTCGCGCTGGTGCTGGGCTCCTGGTACGTCATGGGCGACGATGCCAAGCTGAAGCCGGTCGGCACCGACGGGAAGGAGGTGAAGATCACCACCGACGACATGGTCAACCGGAACATGTCGCAGCGTGAATGGCAGGCCGCATCCGAAGCGCAGATGCAGTCGATCAACAATCAGCTGAAGGGCGTCGACGGCCAGCGCGCGCAGATGGAGCAGTTGCAGGCGCAGATCGCCGCGCTCCAGGGCGAGAAGCAGTCGATGGCGAGCGATGGCCAGCGGGTCATGAGCGCCTATCAGCAGGAGAACGACCAGCTTCGCCAGCAGATCGCGCAGCGTAACGCCGCGCCGGCCGCGCCGGCTCCGACGCAGATGTATGGCCCCGGCCAGCCCAATTACCGCACTCCCGGCGCGCCGATGACGGCGGGCGAGGCGGCAGCGGCTGCGGTGTCGCAGTCGCGCTCGATCAAGCTGGTGTCGTTCGAGGGCGGCCCCTCGGGCACCGCGACTCGGATCTCGGGTGGCACGACCAGCTACACCGACAGCCCCAATTACCTGCCGCCCAACTCGATCGCGAAGGCGAAGGTCATCGTCGGCGTCGACGCCTCGGCGGGGGTGCAGTCGCAGACCGATCCGCTGCCGGTGATCCTGCGCATCACCGGCCCGGCGCGCTCGGTCTACCAGAACGGCAAGCTGCTCACGACGCGGATCGAAGGCTGCGTCATCAACGGCGCGGCGCGCGGCGATCTCTCTTCCGAGAAGGTCTATGTGAAGCTGCAGCGGATGACCTGTCCGCAGGCCAATGGCCGGTTCGCGGTGTCGGACGTGAAGGGCTTCATCAGCTTCGCCGGCAAGACCGGCGTGCGCGGCCGTGTCGTCAGTCGCGAGGGCTCCTTGGCGATGCAAGCTTTCTTTGCCGGGCTTGTAGGTGGTGCAGGCAATGCGCTGAACACTGCCTTCAACCAGCCACTCGCAACCTTCGAGACAGACGGCAAAGGAGGGATCAATCGCACCCCGAGCATCGGCAACGTCGGTTTGCGCGCTTTGGGCGGCGGCGCCGACGAGAGCGGTCGAACAGTTTCCAAATACCTGATCGAGCGCGCCGAACAGTACCAGCCCATCATCGAGATGCCGACCGGCATCGATGTCGAGATCGTCTTCCTCGAAGGCGTCTTCATCCAGAACTGAGCCCGGAAGGAGGCGGTCACATGGCAAATACTATCATGATCGGCGCGATGGCGGGGGCGGCGATGCTGCTGACCGGCTCGGCCGAAGCGCCGATCGGCGCGCAGGTCCAGGTCGCGCTGCAGAAGCGGCTTCCCAAGACCAAGGTCGATGCGATCGACTGCTCCAAGGTCGACGGGCTGTGCGAGGTCGTGGCGGGTGCGAACTTGTTCTACGTCGACAAGTCGGCGCGCTATCTCGTCATCGGCCGCGTCTATGACATGGAGACGCGGCAGGATCTGACCGCCGCCAAGCTGCTCGCGCTCAATCCCGATATGCTGGTGGGCGGCGCGGCGAAGGCCAATGCCACGCCCGATGCGCCCGAGGCCGGCGCGGCGCGGGCGGGTGCGCGAGTCACGACCCAGCCCGCCGTCGCCCGCACGCTCGATGTGACGCGGCTGTCGAGCAAGGGTGCGATCGTGTGGGGTTCGGGCACGCAGACGGTCACCGTCTTCTCCGATTTCCACTGCGGCTACTGCCGCGCGCTCAGTCAGGCGCTCGAGACGATGAACGTGCGCGTCATCGAGCGCCCGATCTCGGTGCTGGGAAGCCGCGAGATCGCCAACCAGGTGCTGTGCGCCCGCGATCGTCATGCGGCGGTCCGCGCGGCCTATGCGCAGAACCCGGTCCCGGCAGGCCCGAAGTGCGACACCAGCGGTCTCGATGAGAACGAGGCGTTCGCCAAGGCGCACGGCATCAACGGGACGCCCGTCATCGTCCGCTCCGACGGGGCGGTGATCGAGGGTTTCAGGCCCAAGGCCCAGCTCGTCGAATGGTTGAAGGGAGCCAAGTCGTGACCCGATCCGTGATCCGCCTGCCGGCCTGCCCGGTTTCCGACTATCGCCCGCACGCCCGCGCCAAGCGTATCGCCGCGCTGGCGATGACCGCGAGCCTGGGACTGCTCGCCAGCTGTACGACGCTGGGCACCAACATCTCGGGCAAGTTCGCGTGCGGCGCGCCCGAGGGTGGCAGCTGCTCGCCGGCGACCGTCATCGATGACAAGGCGCTGGCCGAGATCACTGGCGACAGTGGCTATCATCCCGCAGGACCGTACCAGGCACCCGCGCGCAACAGCGGTGGTACGCAGCGGATCGCCTATGCCTCGACGCCGGTGCCGGCGCAGGCGGCGGGGGTCGGGCCGCAGAAGGTGTTGCGGATCGTGTTCCCCTCGCATGTCGACGCGGCGGGGCGGTTCCACGAGACCGCGGTGGTGCAGGCGGTGGTCGACAACGGCCAGTGGCTCGCGGCGACCGATGGCCACGGCTCCGCGCTCGCCGCGACGCAGACGCTCAACGTCAGCCCCGAGATCCTCTCGCAGCTCGGCGCGCCGATCGCCCCGCTTCCCCCGGTGCCTGCCGAGGTCGCCCAGGTCGCCGCCCCGGCAGCGGCCGCAGGTGCGGCGAGCGCGGTCGGCGCACCGAGCGCGGCGGCGGTCGCGGCCGCGCGGGCCAAGGCGCGCGAGGCGGCTGCTGGCAAGGGTGTGCCGATCGCCGCGACGCAAAAGCCGGCGTCGCCCGAACTCGCGTCGAGCACGCCGGGCAACCGTCCCGCGACCTACTCGCCGCGTGTGGAGGACTGATCGTCATGGCGAAGACCGGCTTCATCGCGCGCCTGCTCGGCGATACGCGCGCACCCGACCAGGGCACGCCCTCGCACGGTGCGCCGATGCTGTCGCAGTGGCTGCCGTATCGCAGCTATGACGCGCGGCACGACCTGTTCTACCAGACCGACAGCATCGCGTTCGCGCTGGAACTCGCGCCATTGATGGGCGCGGACGAACGCACCGGCGAGATCATCGCGCAGATGCTGTCAGAGAGCGTCCCGCCCAGCGCGCGGGTTCAGCTGCTCGCATTCCAGAGCCCGCGCGTGGGCGCGCTGATCGCGCAATATGCGCTGCCGCGCTACAAGGCGGGCGGCATCCATCGCAAGATCGCCGAGCGCCGGTCGGCGTTCCTGCGCCACGGCGCTTGGGTGTCGATGTCGAAGGACGGGCCGTTTCACGTCCGCAACCATCGCATCTTCCTGTCGGTCTCGATCCGCAGCGGGAAGGCGACACCCGAGGAGCTGACCGGCGTTCGCGACAGCATCGTCTCGACGCTGCAGTCGATCGACATGCCGGCAACCCGGCTGAGGCCGGTCGATCTGATCGCGCTGATCGACGACATCACCGCGCCGGCGTTCGACGTCTCCGACCACGTTTCGGAATATTCCGACCTCGATCCGATCGCCGACCAGTGCGTGCGGCGCGACGTCCAGACCGTCGTCCAGGCCGATCGCCTGCTGGTGTCGGTCGAGCCGCTGCGCGCGGTGACGAACCTGTCGGGCGAGACGCAATATCAGGAGATCCGGCCCGACACGTTCGACTATCGCTTCTTCTCGGTCAGGAACCTGCCCAACCGCTGGGCACCGTGGGACGTGCAGAAGCTGATCGGCGACATGTTCTCCGACAAGCTGCGCCCGGGGTGCCCGACGCTCACGTCGCTGTGCCTGTGTTACCAGGACGAACAGGCCGCCTCGTCGAAGGCCGGCTACAAGTTCATGCGCACGTCGAGCCTGGCGGACTCGAAGTCGGCGCGGCTGCTCCCGCAGCTGAAGGATCAGAGCCGCGAATGGGAGCATGTCACCCAGGAGCTGCGCCTCGGCAAGAAGCTGGTGCAGGCCTATTATGCGGTCGGCATCATCAGCCCTAAGGGGCAGGGGGACGCCAACGAGCGCACCGTCAAGTCGATGTACAAGGCGGCCGGGTGGGACCTGCTCGACGAGCGGTTCCTCCAGATCATGGCGTTCATGTCGTGCCTGCCGATGACGCTGGGCAACGGGCTCGACAGCGACCTCAAGCGCATGAAGCGGCTGCGCACGATGCTGACCTCGACCGCGGCGAACATGCTGCCGATCCAGGGCGAGTATCTCGGCGGGCATCTGCCGCACCTGATGTTCATCGGGCGGCGCGGCCAGCCTTTCTTCTGGTCGCCGTTCGAGAACAAGGCGGGCAACCACAATGTCGCGGTGTTCGGCAAGTCCGGCTCGGGCAAGTCGGTGGCGCTGCAGGAGCTGTGCGCGGCGTTCGCCGGCGTGGGCGCGAAGATCATCGTGATCGATGACGGCCGCTCGTTCGAGCATATGGCCAAGAGCCTGGGCGGCAATTTCGTCGAGTTCCGCCTGCGCGACGGGTTCAGCCTCAATCCCTTCTCGATGATCGACGAGACGCTGGTGGCGCAGGACGAGGACTATCTCGTCGACGCGCTCGCGATGCTCAAGTCGATCATCGGCCAGATGGGCCGCCACATCGACAAGCTCAACGACACCGAGCGCGGTCTGATCGACCGCGCGGTCAACCAGGTGTGGGAGGCCAAGGGCAGGGGAGGGTGCGTCGACGACGTGATCGAGGCGCTCGGCTCCGACGGCTCGGTGCAGGGCACGGATCTCGCGATTGCGATGTTCCCGTTCTCGGGCAAGGGCACCTACGGCAGCTTCTTCACCGGCGAGGCGTCGGTGGACATATCGAACGCGCTGACCGTGTTCGAGCTCTCGGACCTGTCGAGCCGCGAGGAACTGCGCTCGGTCGTGCTGACTGCGATCATGTTCATGTCGTCGCAGACGATGCGCCGGATGGACCGCCAGATCCCCAAGGCGCTGCTGATCGACGAGGCGTGGCAGATGCTGCGCGGCGGATCGATGGCCGATTTCGTCGAGACCTACAGCCGTACCTGCCGCAAATATGGCGCCTCGCTCATCACCGCGACGCAGAGCCTCAACGACTATTACAAGTCGGAAGGGAGCCTCGCGGCGCTCGAGAACTCCGACTGGTCGGTCATCCTCATGCAGAAGCCCGACACGATCTCGGACTTCCAGAAGCACGGCCGGTTCGACATGGACCCCTATACCGAAAGCCTGCTGCGTTCCTTGAAGCGCAACGGCGCGGAATATTCCGACATCCTCATCAAGGGGCCGGAATCGATGGCGGTCGGGCGGCTCGTCCTCGATAAATATTCGGCGACGCTCTATTCCTCCAGCCCGCAGACCTTCGCCGATATCGAGCATCTGATCGAACTCGGCTGCTCGATGGACGAGGCGATCGAACGCGTCGCCTTCCCCGAGGAATATCGCGACAATCCTCCGGGCGAGCCCTGGGTGGAGGCGGCGGAATGAACGCCTTCACGCACGAGCGCGACTGGCGCACGCCGACGGCGACCGATTGGAAGCGCACGGGCACGCGCGCGATCGGCGACGCCTGCTATATCCTGCTGCGCGTGTCGGGCTGGATGGCGATGACGCTGCTCGCGACCTTCGGCGTCGCGATCCTGTTCTTCCTCATGCTCGGCGACTTCACCGCGCTCGGCTTCTTCTCGCAGGTCGCCAACCTCGGCACGCGCTTCGTCGCGGCCGACCAGGCACGCCGCGCGGCGTTCGGCGACCAGCTGTTCGTCGTGTGGCTGGTCGCGTTAGGCATCGTCGCCGTGACCCGCGTGCGCCTGCTCGGCGCGATCATCACTTCCACGAAAGGCTCCCGTCATGGTTGATGTTCTCGATCGTCCCGAGGCCGCGTCCGCGGCGGTGCAATCGTCCGCCTCGGCCCCGGCACCCCGTGAGGACGCAGCCGGCGCGGCACCGCGCCGTCCGGTCGCGGACAAGGTGGATCGCCGCAAGCCGCAAGGCCTGCCCGTCATCGCCTATGTCGCGGTCGCGCTGGCGGTCGCGGTGCTGCTGTGGGGGGCGTGGGTGACCAAGCATCTCCTGGCCCCGCCGGCGACCGTGCCGATGGCGAGCGTGCGGCTCGAAGGCATCGTCTCGGAATATGTCCAGGCGCAGAGCCACAGCAACGGCCAGCCCCAACAGGTGGCCGCGCAGACCCAGGCCTTCATGTCGGCGCTCGACGACGAGATGAAGAAGGTCGGCGCGAGCGGCACCACCGTCCTCGTCGGCGAGGCGGTGCTGTCGAAGAACGTCCCCGATATCACCGACCAGATCCGCCGCGCGGTCTTCGCGCGCGTGCCGCTCCCCGCGGCCGCGCCGAACGCCCCGGCAGGTCCCGCGGTCGGTGCGATGCTCCCACCAGCCTCCGGGACCGTCGCGCCGGCCGCGCCAGGGACGGCGGTCCCGACCGCTTCCCCGTTCGGGCCTGCGCCGGTCTCGCCGGTCGAGGCGACGATCACCCAGTCCGCGCCGGGAGGGGTCGATGGCAGCGGCAACTGAGGCGCTGGCGCGGGTCGGTCATGCGGCTCCCACGGCGGTTGACGTCGCCGGGGACCGCGCGGCCCGCAAGGCGCTGATCGTCAAGCGGGTTCGCCAGTGGAGCGCGGTCGCGCTGCTCGGGATCGTGTGGGGCGGCTACAACTCGATCGCGGCGTGGCGCGAGACCCACGCCTTCATGATAAACGCCAGCGAGAGCCTCCCCAACTGGGCGTTCTTCATCCAGCGCGGCCGCGTACCCGCGAAGGGCGACTATGTGTTCTTCGCGCCGCCCGAGGGCGAGCTGGTGCGCCGCCACTTCGGACCGGATTCGGGACCGTTCGGCAAGCGCGTGATCGGCGAGGCCGGCGCGCTGGTCGAGCATCGCGGGGAATGGGTCTATGTCGACGGCGTCCGCGTCGCCCACATGAAGCCGCGCTCGCGCTTCGGCGAAGTGCTGACGCCGGGGCCGGTCGGGCGCGTACCCGAGAGCTGCTATTATGTCGGCACCGCGCACCCCGACGGGTTCGACAGCCGCTATGGCGAGATCGGCTTTGCCTGCGCGAAGCAGATCATCGGCACCGGGACACCCATCCTGTGATCCGGCGCGCGGGCCTTTTCGGCGGAACGCTGGGCGTGGCGCTGGTTGCCTCGTCGTCCTGGCCGATCGTGCAGGGCGCGCTCGCAAAGGATCACGGCGTGATGGGCCAGACCTGGGCGATCGCCGAGCCGGATCTGCTGGCGACGATCGACACCAGGCTCAAGACGCTGCAGGCCAATGGCGGCATCGAGCGGATGCAGACCGCGCTGCGTGAGAAGACCGAGGAGCGCGTGCGCAACCCGATCCCCGTCGCCGGCATCGGCGCGGTGCGCGAAAGCCGCAGCTGGACGTTCGACCCGACGATCGTGCTCGATCAGGATATCCAGGACCAGAAGGGCCGGCTCGTCGCGCGCGCGGGGCAGCGCGTCAATCCGCTGTCGTTCGTCGCGATGAAAACCGACCTCGTGTTCATCGACGGCCGCGACGATGCGCAGGTCGACTGGGCGCTGAAGCGGTGGACCGCGCAGAATGCCAAGATCATCTTCGTCGCCGGCTCGCCGTTCAACCGCATGGGCGAGAAGAAGCGCCGCTTCTTCTTCGACCAGCAGGGCAAGCTCACCAGCCATTTCGGGATCGCGCGCGTCCCCGCCGTGGTCGAACCGGCGGGGCAATTGCTCAGGATCAGCGAGATCGAGATGCCGGGAGCGGGCGCATGATGTGGCTCGACATGCTCAGGACGCCTATGGCCGCGCCCGAGACGCCGGCCCTCAAGGCGATGCGGCGCGCGATCCTGTGGTCGGCGATCGCGCTGGCGATCGCCATCTGCGCGTTGCAGCCGCTGCGCGCGGTGCTCGGCGCCGGGGCAGGGGGCGCGCTTGCCGGACTGGTGCTGGCGCTGGTCGTGCTGGTGCCGGTGTATGTGATCGCCAAGAACCGCGCCGATAACGCTTTCCTTGACGCAAGCCTCGCGGCGCAGCCGGACGGGGAGGGCAGGGCATGACGACTGAGCGCATCAGCCTGATCGCGCGCTACGCGCTTCTGTGTGTCGCGGCAGTCGGCTTCGGGTGGACATATGTTCTCGCCATATTCGCGCTGTTCCCGGCCTGGATGTTCTTTCCCGTCGTCGCCTTGTCGATGGTCGTATCGATCGCGACCGTGGCGTTGCTCTCGAGCGTCCCTGCGCTGCTGTTCCTGTCCCGCGTGCATTGCGAGATCGAGTCCCTCGTACGAAGGCTTCTCGGGGGCCGTGCCGATCCGGTGACCGCCGCGTCGATCGGAAACGAAATCGATTTCGTCCTTGCCGAAAGCGGGCGGACGATATCGGTTGGCAAACGCCGTGCGCTGGTGCGCGCGCTGGCCGATCAGTCGATAAGCTTCGATGGACGCGACCGCGCCCGGATGGTGCCCCTGGTCATCGCTTTCTCCGAGGAGCCCGGCGCATGATCCGCCGCCTACTCACCCTGCTCGGCATGATCGCCGCGTTCGCGCTGCTGCCGGCGCCGGCGAGCGCGCTCCCTGCCAACTGCACCGGCAAGTTCGTCAACCCGATCACCGACGTCTGCTGGTCGTGCCTGTTCCCGCTGTCGGTGGGCGGCGCGCACATCTGGCCGGGGAGCCGACCCGATACCAAGAACCCAAGCCTGCCGGTCTGTGCGTGCGGTTCGCCGATCCCGCGCATCGGCATCTCGATCGGCTTCTGGGAACCGGCGCGGCTCGTCGATGTGACCACCAAGCCGTGGTGCTTCCCGAATCTCGGCGGACTTCGCCTCAATCCGGGGCTCGATATCGGGCAGGGGCAGTATACCGGCCCGCTCATCAAGGGCGGCGCGACCCAGGCCAGCGCCAACTGGCAGGCGCATTATTACGTCTATCCCTTGCTCTACTGGATGGAGATCCTGACCGACTTCCTGTGTTTCGAACAGGCGTCGTTCGACGTCGCCTACATGACCGAGATCGATCCCTTGTGGAACGACGACGTGCTGACCACGCTCATCAACCCCGAGGTCGCACTGTTCAACAATCCGATCGCGGTCGCCGCCTGCGCGGCCGACTGCGTCGCGGCGAGCGCGAAGCTGCCGATCGACCCGATGTTCTGGTGCTCGGGCTGCAACGGCTCGATGTTCCCGATGAACGGCAACATCGCGGCGCACAATTCGCCGGTCCAGTCGTCGCGTCTCGCGGCCGAGCGGCTCCTGTTCAAGATGCACCGGCAGGGGCTGGCGTGGGGCACCGCGGGATCGAAGGCGCTCTGCAACAAGTACGTCATGCCGATCCTGAAGAAGTCGCAATACCGCATCCAGATGACCAATCCGACGCCCACGGTGAGCGGCAAATATGCCTGCTCGCCGATCGGCGCGACGACGCTCCCGCCCGACGCGGGCCGGGCCTTCCCCGTCAAGGGCGAGGACTTCGGCTACCTGCTCTGGCGCAAGCGCAACTGCTGCATGCTGTGAGGATCTGACATGAAGAAGTTCCTCCTTTCCGCGCTCGCCATCGCCTCGATCGGCACCGGCTGCGCCGTTCTCGCCCAGACCGTCGAGGGGCTCGATCTCGACGCGATCCGCGCGCGATCGGCCAAGTCCGAACAGGACGCGACCGCGCTCGTGAATGAGGTCGAGCGCCGCGGCGACGCGTTCCGCAAGGATGCGCAGACCGTGCAGGCGGTCGCGCTGGAACAGATGCGCACGATCGACAAGGCGAACCTGCCCAGGGGGCCGGCGGGCGCGGTCGACTTCGACGAGATGATCCAGGCCGCCTCGGCCAACCTCAAGGAGGCCCAAGGCACCGCGCCGCAGTTCATGGTGTTCGTGTCCACCTCGATGCCCGAACAGGCGCTGAAGCGGATCATCGCCGATACCTCGGCCGCTGGCGGCGTCGTGGTGTTCCGGGGCTTCCCCGGCAATTCGGGGAAGGCGTTCATCGCCGCGCTCTCCAAGGTGGTCGAGAAGGACCAGCAGTTCGCCTCGATCGGGATCGACCCGCGCCTGTTCCGAGCGTTCGACGTCACCGCGGTCCCGACGATGGTGGTCTCGTCGAGCGACTTCACGCCGTGCGACGGGCTCACCTGCAAGACGACGCCGCCTCCGTTCGATCGCATCGAGGGCAATGTCACCGTGCGCTACGCGCTGGAGACGTTCGCGGGCGAGAACGGCCCCGGCGCGCTGGTCGCGCGGACCGCGCTCGCCAACCTCGGCCGGAATCCCTGAGCCATGCGAGGGGGGCGCCTCCTCATCGGTCTCCTGGCGCCGGTCCTGGCAGCGCAGGCGCTCGCCCAGGCCCAGTCCACCCAGCAGGGCCAGCAGGGCACCGGCGACTTCTACGGCCTGGGCGATTACACCTACTTCAGCGACACGACCCCCAAGCCTACCCCGACCCCCACACCCTCATCCGCGCCGGTTGCAAAGACGACGGTGACCAGTGTCGCCGAGCCGAGCGCGGCTCCCGCGCGGACCACCGCCAGCACCGCCCGCACGGTGCAGCCCGCGGCATCGAGCAAAGCGGTCGCGGCCGAGCCGAGCGCGCAGTCGAGCAGTTCGACCTATACCTATCCCAAGGGGGATATGGCGGGCGCGCGCGCCGAGGCGAAGGCCCTGGCGACCCCAGCGCGACAGGCATCGGGCGGCATCATCTCCTCGACCGACCTTCCCTCGACGATCCCGGGCTTCAGCAGCGGCACCCAGCCCGGAGAAGCCTATGCCGACGATCCCGACGCGCTGATCGCGGCGGGTGGGTCTGCCGCTGCCGCGAACGAGGCATGGCAGCTCGTCACCGATCCGGGCCGCAAGGTCGTGACCGTGCCCGCCGGCGACCTCACGCGCGCGCAGGACGTGGAGAAGGACCCAAACAGCTATCTGGCCGGTCAGTCGGTGGGCGGCACGGAAAGCAGCTGCAAGCCACTGCCACCCAATGGCACCACCGATTATTATGAGGCGACCTGCAACAAGGGCGCGAAGGTCGAGGATACGCCGGCGACCTGCACCGGCAGGATGGACCCGGTGATCGTCGATACGTTGCGGTACTTCTACTACGGCGTGCGTGACCAGAACGAAGGTAACGGGTTCGCCCGCAACAGCGTGATGCAGGCCAAGGTCAGTGCCGGCATTTGCCGGGTCGAGGCGGGGACGCCGCATATCTGCGATGCGCAGATCGAATTGGGGGCGGGCGGCGGCAACGTCGAAGACTATCGTCGCTGGTGCAAGAGCCTGTCCTCAATGCGCACCACCGCGCAGCTTTATTCGTGCTCGGCCGAAATCCCCCAGGCGGAGATCCCGGCGCACCAGAATTACGCGACCGGCACAGTGTATCTCAGGAAGGAAGGTACGCGTGAGATCACGCTAAAGCGCAACGAGGGAAGCTGTCCGGCGCTGGTGGCCGACACCGCCTGCACCGCGACGGGACCGGAGGTCTGCACCGAGGGGCCTGAGACGCGGATCATTGACGGTGTGTCGGTCACGGCATCGTGCTGGGCGTGGTCGCGCCCGTTCACCTGCCAGCGCATCACCCAGGCGTCCGATTGCAGCGATCTGGAGAACGGCGGAAAATGCACGTTCCTGCGTGACGAGTGCCTCGACGATCCGCAGGTTGGTGCGTGCCAGGTAACCACGAAGGTCTACAAATGTCCGGTTCCGTCGCCTCCGACGAACGATCCAAAGCAATATATCTGTGGTGACGACGTCTACTGCATCGACGGTGAGTGTGAGCCGGTCGAGCGCGAGGCATCGACCGAGTTCAAGGACGCCGTGGTCGGGCTGCACGCGCTGGGCCAGGCCAATGCCGAATTCGACCCTGATACGCTGACGCTGTTTTCGGGCAAGCGGCAGACCTGCCACAAGCCGGTGTTCGGGCTGGTCAACTGCTGCGCTGGCAAGGCGTCGGGCCTCATCACCACGGCTGCCGGCGCGGCCGCGATCGCGGGCGGGCCGGTGGCGATCGCCGCGCTCGCGACGCCATTCCTCACCATGTTTATGTGCTCGAACGACGAGAAGCTTCTCGACGTGCAGGACCGCATGGGGATGTGCCACAAGCTGGGCGACTATTGCTCGGACAAGGTGCTGGGCATCTGCACATCGAAATCGACGGCCTATTGCTGCTTCGAAAGCAAGCTGTCGCGCATCCTGCAGGAACAGGGACGCCCGCAGATCAACAAGCCGTGGGGCAGCGCCAAGAAGGAAACCTGCAAGGGGTTCACGCTCGACGAATTCTCGCGGCTCGACCTGTCGGTGATGGATTTCACCGAGGTCTATGCCGAGTTCGTCGACGCCGCGAAGCTGCCCGACGAGATCGAAACCTCGCGCCAGATCCAGGAGCGGATCAAGGCCTATTACGACGCGAAGAAGAGCAAATGACCGGCGTGACGCAACTGTCGGACCATCGTCCCTTTCCCGACCTGTCGGTCGCGGAATTTGCGGTCCTGATCGCGCTCCTGCGCGCCGGACCGCACCCGGCCGGGTTCCTTATCCCGACGCTCGACAGCTGGTTCGATACGAAGCTGTGCGTGGCCGATCTCGAACCGACGATCGCGCGGCTGATCCGCGCCAACCTCATCCTGCGCCGGGGCGAGACGCTCTACCCGCGCCGGCACGCCCGCAACCTCATCATCGGGGTGTACGGCAACCTGTTCCGCATCCTCGCCGACGACATGGCGCAGCTCGTGTCGCTCAAGGAGCCGTCGCTCCTCGGAACGCTCAAATCCTACCTCACCCGCCGCGAACAGGAAGATCGCGAAAAGCAGAAGAAGAAGGACGACTGACATGCGCAAGGCCCTGACCCTCGCTCTCATCCTCTCGGTCGCATCGCCCGTGCTGACGCCGGCGACGGCGCAGGAGCTGACGCCGCTGCCGGATTCGGTGTCGTCCACCCGCGATGCCGGTGACGACGGCCGCGATGGCGGTCAGGATAGCTATGGCACCGCGGACGATCTCGGATCGGCCGACCGCGTCGCGGCGCAGACCGGCGACGACTTCTACTGCCGCGAACGGCGGCTCGGCACCTGGTTCTACTGCGACAAGCCCAAAGCCAAGCCCGCCGAGCAGCGGTCGGCGCAGCCCGCGCGGTCGTCGGCCGAGCAGCTTGCGGCGATCTCGAAACAGCTGGAGGAGTTGAAGGCGCGGGCGATCCTCGAGCCGACGCCCGAGAACATCAGCCACTATATCGCCTTCCAGCGCGAGCAGCTCGATCGCGCCTCGTCGTTCGCCGACATGTGGCAGCGCACGGTGTGGCAGAACCCCGACCTCGACTACACGCTCCAGCGCCCCGTCAGCCAGCTGGGCAAGCGAACCTGGCTCGACACGCGCAACGCCGATCGCGAGCGCGTGTTGTCGCAGATCTCCCAGCGGTACGGCGTGTTCTATTTCTACTCGTCGGCCTGCGCCGCGTGCGAGACCTTCGGGCCGATCATGCGCAGCGTCTCGGATCGCTTCGGCCTGACCGTCATGGCGATCTCGCTCGATGGCGGGCCGACCCGTGCCTTCCCGAACTACACGGTCGACACCGGGCAATACAAGGCGATGGGCATGCGCGGCCAGCAGGTGCCCGCGCTCGTCCTGTTCGACACCGTCACCAAGCAGCCGATGCCGATCGGCTACGGCGTGATGGCGGCCGACGAGGTGATGAACCGCATCTTCACACTGACCAGCGTCAAGCCCGGGAGTGACTTCTGATGGTCCGCTCGATCGTCCGCTTCTGCGCCGCGGTTCTCGCGCAGGCCAGCATGATCCTCGCGCTTGGCGGTCTCGTCGCGACGCCGGCGATGGCCGACGTCCAGGGCGAGATGAACAGCTATTTCAACAAGTCGGGCGCGGCCGCGAACGTGACCGGCCCGACCGCTTTCCAGGGGCAGTCGGCGGGCTATTACTCGGGTGGTTCGCTGTGGAGCCGATTTCCGCAGAAGTCGATCAACCCGGTCAGCGTCGCGCTCCCCAGCGCGCGCGGCGGCTGTGGCGGCATCGACCTGTTCGCCGGGTCGTTCTCGTTCATCAACGCCGACGAGATCGTGGCGATGCTCAAGGCGACCGCCAACAACGCGATCGGCTTCGCCTTCCAGCTCGCGATCGACAGCATCTCCGCGCAGATCGGCGGGGTGATGAAGGACATGAGCCAGCGCGTGCAGCAGCTGAACGCGTTCAACATGTCCTCCTGCGAGGCGGCGCAGCAGGCGGTCGGCTCGCTGTGGCCGGCGATGGACGGGGCGTCCTCGACGATCTGCCAGCAGGTCGGCGGGGCGAAGGGCTTCTTCTCCGACGCGGCCGCGGCGCGCCACGGCTGCACCAACAAGGGCGAGCGTGAGGATACGATCGCGCGTGCCGGCGACGACGCCGAGCTGGTCCAGTCGAAGAATTACACCTGGTATGCACTGAACGCCAAGAGCGCAACCAAACCGTCCCGGGAATATGCCGAGTTCCTCATGACGATGGTCGGCACGATCATTTATGACGCGACGAAGGCGAAAGACAGCATGGGCGCGTTCCAGTTCATCGCGCCGGCCAGCTGGGACACCTATCAGGCGCTGCTCGACGGCACCGCCTCGGCGCCGACCGACGTGTGGCAGTGCGACACGACCGACGACAAGGGGTGTCTGAAGCCCACGCCCACCAAGCTAAGCATCTCGACCAACGAGGCGCTGCGTACGCGCGTCCTCAAGGCGATGGACAGCATGTCGGGCAAGATCCGCTCCAACGCCGCGCTGTCGGGTGACGAGATCGCGCTGCTCGGGATGACCTCGATCCCGCTCTACAAGATCCTCGTCGTCAACGAGGCGGCGCACATGGGCCTGTCGGGCGGCGATCGCGCGACCCTCGCCGAGATGGTCGCGATCGACATGTTGATGTCGATGCTCGACCGGATGCTGGACACGATCTCGCAGGCGCAGGCGGGCGCAAAGTTCGTCTCGACCGACGAGTTCAAGGCGTGGCGCGCCCAGGTCGACAGCGTGAAGACCGAGCTGTCGCGGCGCAGCGAGAAGATGGCCGGGCAGATCTCCAATACCTACCGGGTGATCCAGTACACCCAGTTCATGGAATCCACCCTCAAGAACACCATGAGCCCGCAGTTGTCGGCTTCGCTCCGGTTCGGACGCGGCCTCAGCGCGCAGGGCTTGCGGTAAACGGCGGCAAGGGAGCGACGGCGATGGGCGGGCTCGAAGTCTTCACGATCGGCGGGGGCGAATACATCGTCAACGTCTTCAATGCGGTCGCGGCATGGACCGGGGGCGGGGGCTATCGCTCGATGCTCCAGGTCGTGATGGTGATGGGCTTCATCTACTCGCTGTTCGTCGTCGCCTTCTCGCTCGACTGGCGGGCGTGGTTCAACTGGTTCCTCCAGTCGACGCTTATCTACATGATGCTGATGGTCCCGACCGTCACGGTGAAGGTGACCGACCGGATCAACCCCGCGCTCGCGCCGGCCGTGGTCGACAATGTGCCGCTGGGGCTTGGGGTGATGGCCTCGTTCACCAGCCAGGTCGGCGACTGGATGACGCGGTCGGCCGAGACCGTGTTCGTCATGCCCAACGCGCTCGCGCTGACCAACAACGGCATGATCTACGGCGCGCGGCTGATGGACAAGGCGCGCACCTTCCAGATCACCGACAGCGTTTTCCGCGCCAACCTCGACGAGCACCTGAAGCAATGCACCTTCTATGACGTACTGCTCGGCTTCAAGGCGATGGACGACCTGACCAAGACCAATGACCTGTGGGCGTCGATCGGGCCGGGGTCGCCGGCGCGCAGCCAGCGCTGGATTACTTCCACCGGCCCCGGCACGACCGAGAATTCCATCATTCCGTGCAACGAGGCATATTCTCGCATGGATGCGCAGTGGCGGGCTGCCTACGACAAGGATCTGCTGCCGTTCGCGAAGAGCGCCTATCCCGGCATCGCCGACACGGTCGCGGCCCAGCGCATCCGCGATGACCTGCCGATCGTCGCGGCGCAGATGCACGGCAGTTCGACCGATGCCTATTCGTACCTCAAGCAGATCTCGATGATCGACGCGTTCCTGGCCGCGCGGGAGAGCTTCTCCGACGCCGGGTGGGACGCCTACGCCTCGCAGCGCGCGGATGCCCAGGCCAAGAACACCTACACCTCGATCGCGACGCAGGCGATGACCTGGGTGCCGCTCCTCGGCATCGTCCTGACGGTCGTGTTCTACGCGATGTTCCCGGTGCTTTTCCCGCTGTTCCTGTTCCCCAGGACCGGCCTGCAGACGCTCAAGGGCTATGCGACCGGGTTCTTCTATCTCGCCTCCTGGGGGCCGCTCTACGTCATCCTGCACATGTTCGTGATGAGCAGGGCGGCGAGCCTTTACCATGCGGCATCGCCGATCGGGCCGACGCTGCTGGTCTCCGACGGCATGGCGAGCGTCAATGAATCGATCTCGACGCTCGCCGGCTTCCTGATGATGAGCGTGCCGTTCATCGCGGGCGGGATGGCGCGCGGCGCGATGGCGATCGCGGGCCATGCGACCTCGATGCTGCAACCGGCGCACAGCGCGGCCGAGCAGGCGGCGACCGAGCGCACGACCGGCAACTATTCGTACGGCAACACCTCGTTCCAGAACCTGACGTCGGGCATGACCCAGGCGAACAAGTTCGACGATCAGCCCAAGTTCAATTCGGGCTATTCGGTCGGCACGTTCACGAACGCCGATGGCGGGGTGACATACGGCTTCGCGGACGGGACCAACGCGTTCGATACGCGCCAGGGCATCTCGAACCTCGCGTTCACGCCGACGCGGACCGCCGGGTTCGACAGCAGCATGAGCCGCGCGCTCTCGGACGGGCAGACGCACACCCAGTCGCTCCGCAGGGCGGCATCGCAATCCTGGAACGCTACGGCGACGACGGCGACGGATCTGTTGACGGCCGCTGAGCATCGGCGGGGGAGTTCGACCGAGACGGGGTCGGGGTTCAATAACAGCATCACCAGAATGACGGAGGCATCTCGGAGCCTTTCCACCGGGCTGACCAGTCGCTTTGGGCTTAGTGAGTCCGACAGTCAGAGTATAGCACGAGCGACCCAAATGACGGGAAGTGCGGATGCAGGCCTTTCGATTGCGGCGAAGTTGTGGAAGGTCGATACAAAAGCAGGCTTGGCAGCCAAGATCGCATCAATCGCCAGCGAGAATACGGACAGACGCATTTCGGGCGAACAGGCGTATTCTGAGCTCTCGGATTATCTTACTAAGGAGACGAATTCGACGCAGGCCCGGGCAGCACGCGACGAATTCATGCGTGAATCGAGCACGAGCGGAGATAGCGAGGTTCGGTCGCTGTCGCAGAAGCTCGGCGTCAGCGTCGGGGAGTCGCGGTCGGCGTCGTTGGAAGCAACTCGAGCCGAAGAGACGTTCCAGCGGGTCAGCAATGATGTGAGGGAGTCCTCGGCGCGGGGCTGGTCCCTCAACCGGAACGAGAGCCAGGAGTTTGTCGTGTATGCCCAGGAGCGGCTTCTCGGCGACGACACGCTGTCGCAGTTCGGGTGGACGCCGGGCATGGTCATGCCGCGCACGCCGCAACAGGAACAGGTGCGCGATATCCTGCTGGGCGAGTTCATGGAGCGCCGCGTCGCTTTGGTTCGCGACGAACTGGGTGTAAGCGTGCCTGAGCGCCTTTCCGGGCAATTGCATGGCCCTGCATCGGCGACGCCGGGTGCGGTACAACAATGGGGCAATCAGCGGGCAGCGGGTGTCAGGGCGCAAGGGCCAGATGTTTCGATCCGCGAGAGTTCGCGCGACCTTGACCTGGCCGGCAACGTCGCTGACGCGATTCCGAACGCGTCAGCGCGCATCACGCGTGGCGCATTCGAGGTCGGCAATGGTGTCGACGAGGCGAGAGGGACGGCGGGTCAGCTAGTTGACCATGTCCAAGAGCGCAATGACGCGTGGATCACGACGACACTTCCGGGTGTTGAGGGCGCGCGCAACTGGGTCCGTGACAATCTGGGCATAGGTGCTGGCACCAGCCATGTTTACGAAGTCCCTCGCGGTGAGCGAACGATGCTGCCGATTTCGGGGCGGCTGAGTTCGGGAATGGGTGGTCGGATCGATCCGGTCACGGGCGAGCCTGGACGGCATCACCGAGGGGTGGATATTGCAGCGCCAGCCGGGACGGAGATCCGCGCGCCTGCATCGGGTCAGGTCATTCGGAACGACTTCCAAGCCAACGGTGCCGGGAATTATGTGGTCCTGCAACACGGCGACGGCTCACAGAGCAAATACTTCCATATGCAGGACCGGTCTGGCTTCCAGGTAGGAAGTACGGTCGAGGCCGGGGCTGTGATTGGCCGCGTTGGCAGCACAGGGAAATCGACCGGGTCGCACCTTCATTATGAATTATGGAGGGATGGCGCTCCGGTCGATCCGAGGCGGTGGCAGTTGAGAAACTAATGGAAAGGAAAAAAGAAAACGATGAGGATTACGGCAATAATTGCCATCGCGGTCCACTTCGAATTCCCGTGACCCTCAACCACAGCCGAGTTTGACGGATAAGCCTCATCCATCAGCTCTCGGCCGTAAGGAGTGGACATATCATACATGTTCTGCGGATTGATGTAATAGGACGAAGGCGAGGGAGGGGACCCACCGATCGGATACCGATCCCAGTCCATTTGGCCAGTTTCGTGGTTCAACATGGCCGCTCCTTCCTTAATCCGTAGCTGACCGAGCTGGTCAGAATTAGGCTTGCAAAGCCTAGCATATCGGATTGAGTCTGACGAGGATTTTCACCCGCACTGACGGAGTGAAGCATGACGGAGCAGAGCGGCGCGAACCCGCGCACGGTCGAACGCTACGAGGCGCTGCTGCGCGATCATCTGCTGTTCTACGATGCGCTGCGTCTGCGCGAGCGCCGGCCGAGGAGCGCGGCGCAGCGCCAGTTTCAGGACGTGGCGTGGGGCAAGGCCCCGCCGGTAACCGATCACGAGTGCGCCTATGTCTGGCACCTGAAGGCGCGCGGGATCGCGCCGTTCAACACGCCGGCGCCGGCACCGCATATCGACGACGTGATGGCCGGATTCGACGTCGGCGCGCGGCCGGTTAGTGGCGACGTCGGCACGAAATGGGATAATGCCTGGCGCGAGTATCGTGGTGGCCGGGAGTTCTTCTAACCTGGGCACGATGAAGGAGCCGATCGATCTGCAACCGATATCGCCTGAGCGCCAAACAGGCCGCGGTGATGCGGGCGGTCGGATTCGAGCCGCCTTATCCCGAGGACGAGACCTACCTGTAGGCGCTTGCAATCGTAGCGGCGTCTGCTCGCAAACAGCCGGTTTTTCTGCTCACGCTCTCTGCCACTGGCAGGTGGCATCCTGCTCGAATTATCTGCCAATGTGCTCGCCATCATCCGGCGCTGCTTGCAAACGGGGCGTCGTGCTCACGCTTCCTGCCAATGGGTTCTCTAAACCCGTCGCCGGCAGCCGCTTTTGCGAAGAAGGTTTTCAGAACAGTTTTGACAAGCAGCAGGCCGCAGAAATGCGTTGCGGTCATGGCCCGCCGGCAAGGTCGTCAGAAAGGAAGGTTTTCGCGAACAGCGGACGACGCATAGAACGCGCACAGATATACGTTTATGACCGAACCAGTCGAACTGCGCTGGCCTCGATCGTCCCGTTTGGGATCGAGTTTCGGGAATGCCGGACGCTTCCCAAAATCCGTCTCTATTGCAGAAGTGAGAAAGTGAAGCCCTCAAGCCTAGGTGTCAGAACCGTTCGGTTGTGACACTTAAAACATTACCGGCTTCGGTGCGGATAGAGCTATGGGATGGCAGGCCCAAACCGATTTAGAGGCACCTTGAGAAACGCCGTGCCGCAAGCCTCCGCGTCGGGCAACCGGCCTCCCCGGATGTTGACCTGAAGTGCGGCAAGCATCAGGTCGGGAAGCGGCAGCGAAGCGTCGCGCTTCTCGCGGGTCGCCACGAACTCCGCCTCGTCGATGCCATCGCGCACATGGATGTTGTCACGCCGCTGATCGGCGACGGTCGAGCGGCCGATTACGTCGCGACCGTCCTTGCCATAGTCATGCCCGACATAGGTCGCGGTTTCGGGTGAGAGGTCGAGGATTGCGCGGATCGAACGCCAAAGTTCATGCGCGTCACCGCCGGGGAAATCCGCCCGGCTCGTGCCACTGTCGGGCACCATCAGCGTATCGTGAACAAACGCCGCGTCACCCACGACATAGGTAATCGAGGCGAGCGTGTGGCCGGGCGACGGCATGACGTGCGCGTCGAGCGAACCAATCCTGAACCGTTCGCCATCGGCGAACAGCCGATCCCACTGGCTGCCATCGACGGGCAGGTCGGGCAGGCAGTAGATATCCTGCCAGAGCTTCTGCACTTCCACGACCTTGGCGCCGATCGCGGTTTTGCCACCCGTCTTTTCAGCAAGGTACGGAGCAGCGGAGAAGTGATCGGCGTGGGGATGGGTATCGAGTACCCATTCCACTGTAAGACGCTTCGCGCGGACATATTCGAGGATCATATCGGCATTGTCGGTTGCGGTCGCACCGGCACGGGGATCGAAGTCGAGGACTGGATCGATGATCGCGGCGGCCTTCGTGGCTTCGTCGACCACGACATACTGGAAGCTGCCGGTGCGCTCGTCATGGAGCGACGCAATCGTCATGCCTTTGTGATTATACTCGATCATGTTTCGTATCCTCTCGCATCGTCAGCTTTCTTCCCGGGCACGCGCGAACAGCCGTTCAAAGTCGCTGGTATCGATCGCGCCCATCACCAGCATGCGTCCGGCAAGATAACCCGGGGTGCCGGCCAGTCCGATCGAATAGGCTTCCTGTCCGTTCGCCCGCAGGCGTGCCGCGACAGCGTCCGCGTGGGCGGCAAGCCAGGTCGTCGTGCGCAGCCAATCGCCGCCAGCGCGCATCACGACGTCCCGTAGCATGTCGTCGTCGATCGTGCGGCTGTCCGTCATCAACGCACGGTGGACGGCCGGGTAAACTCCCTGTTCGGCGCACGCGAGCGCCACGCTTGCGGCACGTTCGGATGGCGGACCGAAGATGGGCCAGTCCTTGTAGATGATCTGCACCTTGCCGTCGCGTTGTACAGCCTCTTCCAAGGCGGGAAATCCATGACGGCAGGCTGGGCAACGATAGTCGGTGAACACGGCAAG
This sequence comes from Sphingomonas sp. TX0543, assembly GCF_048565505.1. Lineage (NCBI taxonomy): Bacteria > Pseudomonadati > Pseudomonadota > Alphaproteobacteria > Sphingomonadales > Sphingomonadaceae > Sphingomonas > Sphingomonas sp. TX0543. The sequence continues at coordinate 69,657 of NZ_JBLZUS010000005.1, read as the reverse complement.
CCGAAGCGTAGCATCGGCAGGTCCGTCCTCGGGCGAGCCGTTACCGGCAAGGATCAGGTCAGCGGTCGGCCCGACGTCGCGCCCGATCGGGGCGGTATGCCGCAGCACCTGTCCGACTGCCCAACCACCCACGACCACCGCGCCCAAGCCGGCAAGCTGTCTCCGATTGAGCGGCCCAGGCATGATCAGCGCGCCGCAGATTTTTTGCGCGCTTCGGCGACGAGACGACGCAACGTCGGGAGATCGACAGCACCGGCGACGACCTGCGAGCCGACGATCAGCGCCGGCGTCCCGTTGAAACCGATCGCTTGGGCGATGCCATCGGTGCGCGTGAGCAGCGCGTCGATTTCGGCGCCGCGCGATTTCAGATCCCGTTGCAGACGGGGCCAGTCGACCCTGGCTTTGGCAGCCGCTGCCTTGACGCCCGCGCTGTCGAGCCGCGCCGGCGAGGTCATCAGCGCCTCGTGAAAGGCGGCATGCCTGCCCTGCCATTGGCTCGCGACGGCTGCGCGCGACGCCTCACGTGAAGCAGGTCCGAAGATCGGCCAATCCCGGTACACGACCCGTACCCTCGGGTCAGAGCGAAGCAGGGCGTTCAGCACCGGCTCCATGCGACGGCAATAGGGGCAGTTGTAGTCGAAGAACTCGACCACCGTGACGTCATAGGTCTTGCCGGCGCGCTTGGGTGCCACGGGATCGTCGACGACGGCCTTGCGCGACAGATCGGGCTGCTGCGCGATAACCGGGGAGATCGGCGCGGCGAAGGCAAGCGCAGCCAGGAGGCCCCCCGACAACAGGTTGCGACGGTTCATCGGTGTTTCCTTGCTAATTCGATTCCATCGACGAGGGCGGCGCGTGACAATTCACCGAGCTGGAGCTGTACGATTGTGCCGTCGCCCGCGACGAAGGCCGTTGCGGGATACCCCGCCACCTTCAGGGCTTGGGAAAGGCCACGATCGGTGTCGAGCGCGACATGGCGCGCTCCGATATTTTCACGGCCGAGAAAACCGCTGACGATCGCTTGCGCCTCGCCCTGATCGGCAAGAAGGATCGGGACCTCGCCAGGGCGCGATGCAACCGCATCGAGCATCGGCAGCTCACGCCGGCACGGGCCGCACCATGTCGCCCACAGGTTGACTACGAACGGCTGGCCACGGAAACGATCGAGTGGAAGCGGCGCGCCGGACAGGGTCGTCAGGTTGAGATGATAGGGGAACGGGCCGTAGGTCACGGGAGGGATCAGCGCCTGAAGCAAGAACCAGAGGCCACCCGCAACAGCCAACGCTCCCCAGCCTGCCGCCAGCGCGCTTGAGCGACCAAGCCGGATCGCCAGCATCGCCGCTGCGCCGAGAAGCCCTGCAAGGGGGGAAAAGCCGCCCTGCCACATGGCAAGGATGGACAGCGGAGCGTCGACGTAGCTCGACCAATGCGCTGCAACGTAACCGATCCGCGCCGTAACCAGTCCAGCGACGATGGCGCTGGTGGAGACCGTCGACACGCGAGGGATGTGAAGCCGACCGGCCAGCGTCGTTAGACCAAGGAACACGACGATACACAGCACGGCAAGCCCGCGATCGACGGCCAGCATCAGCGGCCCGATGGTAATCGCACCCCCCATCAAAGAAACGCGGCCGCGCTTTTCCAGAGCATGTAGGTCGCCACCACGAAGATCAGGACGGCGAAGACCGTGGTGAGCGTGCCGCCCGAGCCGAGGCGCTTCGCGATGCGCGTGCCGATCAGGCCGCCGACAACCCCACCGGCGATGAACACGAAAGCGAGCGGCCAGTCTACCAGACCGGAAAACGCGTAGTTGGCGGCCGTCGTCAGCCCGAACGCGGTGACGGCGATCAAGGACGTGCCGACAGCGTTCAAAATCGGCATGCCCGTCGACCCGATCAGGCCGGGGACGATCAGAAAGCCCCCGCCGATGCCGAAGAAGCCCGAGAACAGACCGGTGCCAAGGCCGTAGCCCAGCACCTTCGGCGCCTTTTCCCGGTTGCACTCCGCCCCCGGGCTGCCCGTGTCACCGCGCCCGCGCAGCATCAGGACGCCGACGACGACCATGACCAGCGCGAACAGGAACAGGAGCTTGCCGCCATCGACGGCCTTGCCCGCGGTGGAGCCGAACAGGGCGCCGATGACGCCGGCGGTCGCATACATGCCGCCACAGCGCCATTTGACGTTATGCGCCTTGGCATGACCGATCAGGCCGGTTGCAGCGTTAGCGGCCACCGCGAACGCGCTCGTGCCGATGGCGAGGTGGGCGTTGGGCACGCGCACCAGATAGACCATGAGCGGCACGGCGAGGATCGAGCCGCCCCCGCCGACAAGCCCGAGGGTAAAGCCCACCAGGCTTCCGGACAGCGCGCCCAACAGATACTGGAGCGGTTCGAGGGTCATGCCGCTTTGCCGATCTCATGCGGGGCCGCCATCCACTCATGGCCTTTCAGCATGGCCTGCCAATAGATCGGGGGCAGCATCCGCTCCTTCAGGAACCAGGCAGCTCGCGTCGGGCGCGTGCCGTTCAGGAGCCACGACGGAAAGCTGGGTAGCAGTTTCCCACCATAGCCGAACTCGGCGAGGACGATCTTGCCACGCTCGACCGTGAGCGGGCACGATCCATAGCCGTCATAGTCGACAATAGGTGGCTTGCCATCGAGTGCGGCGAGCGCGTTGACCGCCACCACGGGTGCCTGCTTGCGGGCTGCCGCAGCCGTCTTCGCATTACTGGTGCCAGCGGCATCACCCAGGCCGAAAACATTGTCGTACCGCTTATGGCGCAGCGTCGCTTCATCGACCTCAACGAAGCCGTTTGCCGCCGCGAGCGGACTTTTGGCGACGACATCATGCGAAACCTGAGGCGGCACGACATGGAGCATGTCGAACTCGCGTTCGACCCGCTCGCTGACGCCGTCCCGCTTGCGCTCGAAGGTGGCAATACGCCGATCGGCGTCGACCGCGACGAGGTTGGATTCGAGCCTAAGGTCGATCCCATACTTCTCGACATATTCCATCAGCGCAGGGACGTAGGTCGCGACGCCGAATAGCGCCGCACCGGCGTTGTGAAATTCGACGTCGATCGCGGGGAGCACACCGTGATCGCGCCAGATGTCGCAGGACAGGTACATCGCCTTTTGAGGCGCGCCGGCGCACTTGATCGGCATCGGCGGTTGCGAGAACAGCGCGCGTCCCCGCTGCAATTCCTGGACAAGCCGGTAGGTGTAAGGTGCCAGATCGTAGCGGTAATTGGACGTGACGCCGTTGCGGCCCAACGCCTCGGGAAGCCCCGCGATCTTATCCCACGCCAAACGCAGGCCGGGAGCGACGATCAGGACACGGTAGGCGATCGTATCCCCGTCTCCCAGGGTGATCGCCTGACGCTCGGGGTCGATGGTGATCGCAGGCAGCCGGATCCATTCAACGCCCTTGGGCATGACATCGGCTTCGGCCTTGCGGGTCTGCTCGGACGTGAAGACGCCCGCCCCGACCATCGTCCAACCCGGCTGATAATAATGGTCCCGGGCCGCATCGACGACAGCGATTGACACCTTGGCGTTGCGCTTCAGGATGCTGGCGGCTGTTGCGATGCCCGCGGCTCCGCCTCCGATGATGACGATGTCGTAGGTCATTTGCCGGCCCCTTCGGAACGACGGGCCAGCGCCGGCTTCAGATCGGCGAGATCGTACCCGGCTGCCTTGGCCTGACCGATGATCGTTTCTGGATCGGCATGATCCGCCTCCGCCAATGCCCAAAGGGTAGCCGCCCGCATGCCGCTTCGGCAGAAGCCGAGCGTCGGTCCCGGCAGCGCAGTCAGCGCTTCCTTCATCCGGTCCGCATCGGCATCGGTCGCCTTGCCCGGCACGATCGGGACATGGGCGAACGCAAGGCCGTGTTCTTCGGCGATCCGGGCCATCTCGTGTGCGCTCGGCTGTCCCTGCTCCTCGCCATCGAGCCGGCTCGAAACGATCGAGCGAAACCCCGCCTGTGCGGCGGCAGCGACATCATCCCGGGTGAGCTGGGGAGCAGCCGAGAAGGACGGTGTGATCTTCTTGAAGGCCATGTGACGTCTCCTGTCCGGTCATGCCGAACGGCGTGGGATGAGTGCGAAGCGGTGGATGGCTGCGCCGAGCGCCATCGCAGCGATGAAGAGCAGCGCGGGGGCAGGCTGGATCGCGAGTGCGGCGATGGCGGGGCCTGGGCACAAGCCGACAAGGCCCCACCCTATGCCGAACAAGGCGGCGCCAGCGATGAGGTGCGCGTCGATCGGCGACGTGGCGGGCGTATAGAACTGCTCCGCGACGATCGGCGTGGAGCGCCCACGCACGACGAGCCAGGCTATCGCCATCGGCAGGATCGCTCCCGCCATGACGAAGGCGAGGGTCGGATCCCAGGCTCCGGTGACGTCGAGAAACGCACGTACCCGGGCAGGATCGATCATGCCGGAAACGGCGAGGCCAGCGCCGAACAGCGTGCCGCTGACAAGCGAAAGGATGCCTTGCCGCATCACGCTACCACTCCCGCCAGGCGCATGAGGGTCACGGTGGCGATACCGGTCGCCATGAACGTACCCGTCGCGACGATAGACCGCGGCGACAGGCGCGACAGGCCGCAGACGCCGTGACCGCTGGTGCACCCTGCGCCGAGCCGCGTACCAATCCCGACGATCAGCCCGGCGACGGCGATCAGCCCGAGCGACGTCGGGAAGCGGGCTTCCACATCCCGATTGGCCGCAACAAGGGCTGCACCCAGGGGCAGCCCCACTGTAAACAGGAGTGCCATCATCCAGGGCGCGCCTCCTTGGGAAAGGCCGAGGACACGGGCGAACATGCCACTGACCCCGGCGATGCGGCCGTTGCCCAGTAACATGATCGCCGCAGCGACACCGATCATCAGCCCACCGATAAAGCCGGCGAGCGGCATGGCATGGGGAAATCCGGGCATCACAGCGCATCCAGTGGGATCTTGAGGTAGCGGGTGCCGTTGGCTTCCGGCTCCGGCAGATGGCCGCCGCGCATATTCACCTGAACTGAGGGCAGGATGAGCTTGGGCATCGACAGGGTGGCATCGCGACGGGTGCGCATCGCGACGAAGTCGTCTTCGTCCACGCCTTCGTGGACATGGACGTTGCCGACGCGCTGCGCGCCCACGGTCGTCTCCCAGACATACTGGTCGCGACCCGCAGCCTTGTAGTCGTGACACAGGAACAGCCGCGTCTCGTCAGGCAACTGCATCAGTCGGCGGATCGAGCGGAATAGCTGGCGCGCATCACCACCGGGGAAGTCCGCGCGTGCTGTGCCGTAATCCGGCATGAAAAGGGTATCGCCGGTGAAGACCGCGTCGCCGATGACATAGGCCATGTCGGCGGGGGTGTGCCCCGGCACATGCAGCGCGATGGCCTCGATGTCGCCGATCGCGAAACGATCGCCATCGTCGAACAGGCGGTCGAACTCGGAGCCGTCGCGTTCGAAGTCGGTGCCGGCGTTGAAAATCTTGCCGAAGACGTTCTGTACGCGAATGATCTCGCGGCCGATCGCGAGCTGACCACCCAGCGCCTTCTGCAGATAGGGCGCCGCAGACAGGTGATCGGCATGAGCATGGGTCTCAAGCAGCCAGTCGACCGAAAGGCCGTGCTCCCGCACATAAGCGATTACCACATCCGCCGACGCCGTCTTGGTGCGACCGGCCGCAGCGTCAAAATCCAGCACACTGTCGACGACCGCGGCCTTCCGCGTGGCAGGGTCCCAGACGACGTAGGTCGCGGTGTTGGTCGGCTCATCAAAGAAGGAATGAACGACCGGCGCTCCTGCCGCCTTCGCACGTTCAATCTGCGCAACTGCCTCGCTCAACGCCGATTCCACAATTGCCTCCGTTTATCGATTTCACGGTTTATGTAGTCGTGTAACCCACTTGCGTCAACGGGCGCCCCGTGCCATCTGAAAAACATGGAAACGATGGATGCAGACGCACCGCGCTCGTTGCGTATCGGGGACGTTGCCCCGAATTTTACCGCCCGCACGACGCAGGGCGAAATGACGCTCGATCAGTATCGTGGTCGCTGGGTCGTGTTCTTCTCGCACCCGGCTGATTTTACGCCGGTCTGCACCAGCGAGTTTGTAGCCCTGACCAAGGCCGCACCGCAATTCGAGGAGCTGGACTGCGCCTTGCTCGGGCTGTCGGTCGACAGCCTGTATTCGCATGTCGCCTGGTTGCGTGCGATCAAGGATGTCTTCGGCGTAGAGGTGCCGTTTCCGGTCGTGGAAGATCCGTCGATGGCCGTGGGTTACGCCTATGGCATGCTCGACGAACAGGCCGGCGATGCTTCAGCCGTGCGTGCGACCTACTTCATCGATCCCGAGGGCATTATCCGTGCGCTCAACTGGTATCCCATGAACGTCGGGCGATCGGTCGACGAGATGCTCCGCACGGTGAGGGCGCTGCAGCGATCGGCCGATGGGCAAGCCTACATGCCGGCCGATTGGCAGCCGGGTGACGATGTTCTGCTGCCGCCTGCCCTGCCGGGCAACGCCGGTGCAGACTGGTTTCATCAGTTGAAGGCCGATCGATGACGGCGATCCATCAATCCCGCGCGATCGCGGACACGGCGGTTGAGAAGCTGCGGGTGTTCGCTCAGCCCCAGCGTCTCATGATCCTGTCCTATCTGCTCGGCGGTGAGCGTCAGGTTGCGGACATAGAGGCTGCTACCGGCGTGACCCAACCGGCCCTCAGCCAGCAGCTTGCCGAGCTGCGCCGCGCCGAGCTGGTGAAGACGAGACGTGAAGCCAAGCAGGTCTACTACCGTCTTGCCGATGAGGCCGCTGCACTGTGCGTGCGCACGCTGGAAGCGATGTTCGGCGCCGACGATACAGCCGTGGAGGAAGCAGCGCCCGCTCCCCGTCCGGCGCGAGCGCGCGGGGCGTCGGTTACAGCGCGGCCGCAAAACATGGGCGCGGCCATGTTTGCAAGGGTCGGATAATCATTCCGGTTGTGGAAGGAAAATGAGATGCGGTTTCCCATTATCGCAGTTGCCGGATGCCTTGCCGTCATGAGCAGTGCCGGGTCAGCAGGCGTCGCCGCTCAGCAACCCGTGATTGCCGGATATGGCAAGATCACGCCGATCGAAGGCGCCTTGGAGCGGCCGGATCGCTCCCTGCGCTATCGCGTACTGTTCAGCGTGACGAAGGCGGCGTCATCTCCCGACAAGGTCAATCCTTCGCTGGAGAAGGTCGCACGCTTCCTGAACCTGCTCGGGGCGGACGGCGTGCGGCCAGCACAGGGAGATGTGGTCGTGATCGTCCACGGCCCGGCGACGCCGATTATTTCCGAAGATGGGGAATATGCGACAAAAACCGGTGCTGCGAAGAATCCCAATCTTGCCCTGATAGCGGCGCTGAAACGAGCAGGCGTGTCCGTTCGGGTGTGCAGCCAGGCTTTAGTCGGGAATGGGATCGCTCCGGTTACGGTCGATAAGGCTGTCGAAGTCGACGTCTCGGCTCTCACCACAATGGCGACGTTGCAGATACGTGGTTGGGCGCTGATCCCTGACTGATCGTACCGAACTACTTCCTGTTTTATCATTCCAGTCCGTAACTCGGCCAGTGTCACAACCGTCCGAGGCCGTTGAAAAAGGCCTGCGCGAAATCGGCGTGGCGGATGGCTGGTGACGCCGGCACGGTAGGATACGCCGCGTGTCAGGCCGGCGCGGCCTGCCGGGCGAGCAGCTGAAGGTTGTATGCCGCGGCGGCCATGGTGAACTCCTCGGCGGCTCCTGACAGGCCTCGCAGCTTGAGCGTTCGCAGCCCCAGGTTGCGTTTCAGGTGGCCGAACACGCGCTCAATCCGCTGTCTTCGACGCCGCGCGTGCACATAGGCGTCGGTGCCAGCAAGGGCGCGGACGGTATCGCGGGCATCCTCGCTGACGAGGCGGGTGACGCTGCGTTTACGGCTGACGGTGCATCGGGGCTTCAGTTCGCAGCCAGCACAATCGGCGACATGGCTTCGGTATACGCGAACCTGGCTGGCGCGTCTGGTGCCGCAATAGCCGAGCAGCTTGTCCGCCGGACAGCGGTAGGCATCCGCTTCCCGGTCGTAGCGGAAGGCATCCCGGGTGAAGAAGGCGTCCCGCTGGCGGGTCCGGTCGATGACCGAGATGTATGGCGTGATGTTCCGGTCGATCAACCAGCCAAGCAGCGGACCGCTACCATACGCCTTGTCGGCCGAGAGACTGGCGGGTTCGATGCCCAGCCTGGTGCCGGCGCGCGACACCAGAGTCCGGGTCGCCGCCACCTCGGCTGCGAAGCGGGCGGGCGTGGCCTCCACGTCGAGGATGCAGTCGGTGTCGAGGTCAAGCAGGGGGTTGATGGCGTATGCGTAGCGCGCCGGTCCGTGCTTGCAGGTGAGCGCCGCCTGCGGATCGGTCGGCGAGATGCTGGTCGAATCGACGGGCGCCGGTTCGTCGGGGTCCGGCGGCAAGGCGGCATCGAGCGCCGCCAGATATTCGGCGACGGGTCGCGATATGCTTTCCCTGGCACGAAGCTCGTCCGCAGCATCGGCCCCCTTCAGCTTCTTCTCACGGCTGGCGTCGGCCATGATCGTGCTGCCGTCCACCGCCAAGTCGCGCCCCGTTACCAGCCCGGCCGCGGCGCACCGCGCGACTACCTGCTCGAACAGCAGACGATGCAGGTCGCAGGTGCGGAAGCGGCCGTGCCGGTTCTTGGAGAAGGTGGAATGGTCGGGCACCCGGTCGGCCAGATCGAGCCGGCAGAACCAACGATAGGCGAGGTTGAGGTGCACCTCCTCGCACAGGCGGCGTTCCGAGCGGATGCCGAACAGGTAGCCAACCAGCAGCATCCTGAGCATTAACTCCGGGTCGATCGACGGTCGCCCGCTCGCGCTGTAGCTCGACGCCAGCGCCTCGCGCACGAAGCCGAAGTCGAGCAGCCCGTCGATACGTCGGAGCAGGTGGTCGGCGGGCACATGCTCATCCAGCCGGAAGCCGTAAAACAGTGCGCCTTGTGCCACCTGCCGACCCATCATCTTCGTGATCCTCCGACCCCTCTCAGGGGTGAATCACGCCTCCGAACCCCGCGCAAGCAGCCGTTTTTCAACAGTCTCGGGCCGTTTTCTGAACAGCGGTAATGCGCCGGGTTGTTCTTGCGATCTGCCCGGCATAGGGGAGGGGGGTATATGGCTCATCTCTCCGGTTCCAACGCCGACCTGATCGCACGCGTGCGTCGTATCGCCGGCCAAGTCGGGGCCGTCGAACGCGGCCTCACGTCAGGCGACTCCTGCGCGACGGTTCTGCACTTGGTCGCGGCCGTCCGCGGCGCGGTGAACGGGCTGATGGACGAAATTATCGCCGAACACCTGGAAGCGCACGTTGCTCGGTCGGGGCTGACGGACGAGGAGCGCGCCCACGGAGCCGACGAGCTGCTGGCGGTGATCCGCCGTTACGCCAAGTAGGATTGTGCTCGATGCCTACCGCTTCCGAAATCGACCGCTTTGCCCACGATCACGTTTTCCTGGGCAGCTCGCACGACGAGAACGCCCGCCGAACCCTGTGGGTGGTCGCACTCACAGCCGTGATGATGGTCGGCGAAATCATCGCCGGATACCTGACCGGCTCGATGGCGCTGCTCGCGGACGGGTTCCACATGGCGACGCACGCCGGCGCGCTCTCGGTCGCTGCGGCGGCTTATGCGTATGCCAAGCGTCACGCGCGCAACCCGGCCTATAGCTTCGGCACCGGCAAGGTTGGCGACCTCGCCGGTTTCGCCTCGGCCATGGTGCTCGGCCTGATCGCGCTCGGGATCGGGGTGGAATCGGTGCTGCGCCTGTTTCAGCCCATCACGGTCGCATTCGGGGAGGCCACGATCATTGCCGTCGTCGGCCTAGGTGTGAACATCGCCAGCGCCTTTCTGCTCTCGAGCGGTCACCACCATCACGGGCACGGGCCCGGGCACGATCATCACCACGGGCACGATCATGCGCACGCCCACGGCTCTCACGGCGGCGACAACAACCTCCGCTCGGCCTATGTTCATGTCCTCGCCGACGCGCTCACCTCGGTCCTCGCCATCGCGGCGCTGCTCGCCGGCCGGTATCTCGGCTGGGTCTGGATGGACCCGGTCATGGGGATCGTCGGCGCGGTCGTCATCGCCCGCTGGTCATGGAGCCTGATGCGCGACACGGCCGCCGTCCTGCTCGATCGCACCGACGCGCATGTCGCCGACGAGGTGCGCGAGCTGGTCGAAGCTCCCGGCGACGCCCGAGTGACCGACCTGCACGTCTGGAAGGTCGGACCGGAAGCGCACGCGGCGATCGTCAGCGTCGCCGGCGTTCGGAATGGCGAGCTGGTCCGCCAGCGGCTCGCGCCGGTTCACGAGCTGGCGCACCTCACGGTCGAGGTGCGCTGATGCTCTACCTGCTTCTCAAGGCCGGCATATCGGCCGTCATCATCGTCGCCGTGTCGGAGATCGCCAAGCGCAGCCCCGGTTTCGGCGCGCTGATCGCCTCGCTCCCGCTCGTCTCGGTGCTGGGCATGATCTGGCTCTGGCGCGACACGCACGATCGGGCGCGCATGGCGGCCCATGCCGGCGCGACCTTCTGGTACGTGCTGCCGTCCTTGCCGATGTTCCTACTCATTGCGGCGATGCTCAACCGCGGCGCGCCGTTCTGGCTGGCGCTCGCCTCGGGGTGTCTCCTCACGGTTGCGCTCTACCTCGCGATGACGTGGGTGGGGCCGCGCTTCGGGCTCCAGCTCTAAGCGAGCCCGGACAAGCGAAGCGCGACGCCCGCCGCAGCGCACGCGCCTAAGGTCGGGATCACGCCCGACTTGAACCGGAACATCGCGACCAGGGCCGCGACGGTCAACGCTAGCGCGGCCGGGTCGAGGGTGGACAACACCGGCACGTCCAGCGTCCTGCCGGCGATCGGCAGGGCGCGGACTTGGTGAAACAGGGTGTGGAGCGCGAACCACACCGCCAGATTGAGCACCACGCCGACCACGGCTGCGGTGATGGCGGCGAGCGCGGCCGACAGCGCCTTGTTACCGCGCAGCTTCTCGATGAACGGCGCGCCCAGGAAGATCCAGAGGAAGCAAGGCACGAACGTCACCCAGGTCGTGAGCAAGCCCCCCAAGGTGGCGGCGAGCAGCGGGGGCAAGCCGGTCGCTTGCCGGAACGCGCCCATGAAGCCGACGAACTGCGTCACGATGATCAGCGGCCCCGGCGTCGTCTCCGCCATGCCAAGTCCGTCCAGCATCTCGCCGGGACGAAGCCAGCCGTAGTTTTCGACGGCCTGCTGAGCGACATAGGCGAGCACGGCGTAAGCGCCCCCGAACGTCACCACCGCCATCTTGGAGAAGAACAGCGCGATCTGCGTGAACACATTGCCCGGTCCGACTGACGCGAGCAGCGCCGCAATCGGCGCGAGCCACAGCGCGAGGAGCGCACCGCTGATCCGGAGCGACCATGCGAGGCTGGGGCGGGCGTGGTCGGGGACGTGCTCGCCAAGCGCGGTTTCGGCATCGCGGACGATCTTGCCGCCCGATGCACCGTGGCTGCCCCCGCCCATGAAGGCGGGGTGGCGTGCGCGCCCGCCAAGGAAGCCGGCGATGGCGGCCGCAAGAATGATGATCGGGAAAGGAACGCCAAGGAAGAAGATCGCCACGAACGATGCCGCCGCGATCCCGCGCATGACGTTGTTCTTCAGCGCGCGCGAGCCGATGCGCACGACGGCCTGAAGCACGATCGCGAGCACGGCGGCCTTCAAGCCGAAGAACAGCGCCTCAACAAAGGGGACGTTGCCGAACAGCGCATAGACCCAGCTCAGCGCCATGATCGCGACCAGGCCGGGGAGCACGAACAGCGCGCCAGCGACAAGCCCGCCCTTGGTCTTGTGGAGCAGCCAGCCGATGTAGATGGCGAGCTGCTGCGCCTCGGGGCCGGGCAGCAACATGCAATAGTTGAGCGCGTGAAGGAACCGCTCCTCGCCGATCCATCGCCGCTCCTCGACCAGCACGCGGTGCATCATCGCGATCTGGCCGGCCGGGCCGCCGAAGCTTAAGGCGGCAACCTTGGCCCAGACCCGCAGCGCTTCGCCGAAGGGGATGCCGTGATCCCGCGGGCTCGGGCCTGCGATCGGCGCGGTCGCGGTCGCCTCCATCGTCATTCTCCTCGTCGCCTGGTGAAGTGGGCGTAGAAGCCGTCGAGCGCGCCCGCGCCTCGCGCGAGCCGGTCGGGGTCGTCGGGCGTGGCGGCGCATATCCCCTCGATCAGCGCGCTGACGCCGGCCGTCTCCGGCCGGCCGAACTTGTCGTCGGCGATGTCGAGGTCGTGGATGATCTCCGACAGCGCGACGAGCGCCGGGTCGCCGTCGAGCCCTCGGCGGAACACCAGCGTCTCGAAGGTGCAGCGGTCGCCTTCGTGCGTGAACTCGGCGTCCGCCATGTCGAAGCGCAGCTCGCCGGGCTCGGGGGCGTAACCCTTGCCCTCCACGAACTTGAAGGTCGCGTCCGGGTCGATGAAGCGCCGGATCAACCACGCTGACGCGATGCGGTCGACGTGGATGTGGACGCGCGTGACCCAGGTGCGCCCGCGAAGCTCGGCCTGGGCCAGCTCGGGCGCGCCCGGCCCGGTCACGTCGGGGTGCTGGCCCGCCCGGGCTTCCGCCGGGGCAAGCGCCGCCTCGGCCGTTTGCCGCCCGTGCGCGCCGAAGAAGTCGATCGCGGCGATCTCGTCCAGCCGGCGGCGCAACCGGCGAACCTCGCCGGGGGGAACATACTCGCCTTCCGCCAAGGTCCGCGCCTCGCGCGCCAGCTCCTCGTAATCGGCATCGCGCGCCGCGTCGAAAGTTCCGCGAAGCTCGGGGTCACCGATGCCACCTACCAGCCGCGCCTCTAGGATCAGCGCCTCGCCGCCATTGTCGGCAATCTCGCGGTGCAAATCCTCGAACAGCGCGCGAGTGTCGGCGCGGTTGGGGAGCGCGTGGACCGCGTTCTTGAGCGGCGCGGCCCCGATCGCCTGCAAACGCCGCCACACCTTCACCCGCAAATAGGCGGGCTTGGCGGGAAGCTGCGGGATCAACAGCAACCAAGGGCTGGGTTCGGCGTTCGTCATAACTGTATCATCCGGATTTTGGAGTGTAACGGTTGCATCATCGTTCATGCAACCATAGACATGCTTGGGTTGGCGAACGCGCGAGGAGAGGGCGATGTCACGTCTGACCGGGACCATGCTGGCGCTGCTCGTCTCGGGCGGGATCGCTCCTACCGCGGCGCACGCGCAGCGCGGGGAGACCGTCGCGTTGCGCGAAGCCTATCCGTGCCGGCGCTGATGATAGGAGAGATTGGATGATGAAACCCCTTCTGGCCGGCGTTCTCGCCGCGCTCGCCGCCCCGGCCTGGGCCGCGCCCGACTGGAACAAGGTCGATGCTGCGCTCGGCCGACCGGGCACCGAACAGGCGGGCGGTGTCCATCGCTACGGCTTCCCGCGCTCCGACCTGCACGTCACTCTCGACGGCGTGGCGATCAAGCCAGCACTGGCGCTCGGCTCCTGGGCGGCGTTCCAGCCGATGGGTGACGACACTATGGTGATGGGCGACCTGGTGCTGACGCACGAGGAGGTGAACCCGGTGATAAGCCGCCTCTTGGCCGGCGGCTTCACGATCACCGCGCTCCACAATCACCTGCTGCGCTCCGCGCCCGCCACCATGTACCTGCACATCGCCGGGCATGGCGACCCGGTGAAGCTCGCGACCGCGTTGCGCGCCGCGCTGGCGGAAAGCCGCACCCCGCTCGCCGCGCCGTCCAGGGACTCGCAACCGCCCTCAGCCGGGGCCGGCAGCTCGCCGCCCGTCGATCTCAACACGGCCGCACTTGACGGCGTGATGGGGGCCAAGGGCAAGCCGAATGGCGGCGTCCTCCAATACAGCTTCCCGCGCGCGGAAAGGTTGATGGATGCCGGTATGGTCACGCCGCCCACGATGGGAACCGCGACCGCGATCAACTTCCAGCCGACCGGGGGCGGCAAGGCCGCGATCACCGGCGATTTCGTGCTGGTAGCGAGCGAGGTCGATCCGGTCATGCGCGCGCTGCGCGCCAGCGGGATCGAAGTTACGGCACTGCACAATCACATGCTGAACGACGAGCCGCGCCTGTTCTTCATGCACTTTTGGGCGAACCAGGATGCAGCCAAGCTCGCCCGCGGCCTGCGCGCTGCCCTTGACAAAATGAACCTGCAACGAAGCTGACGATCAGGCGATCGGCTTTTCGGGCCGTCATCGCCGCCCGACCCCGACCACGGCCCGATGGGCAACTGGAACAGCGCTGGCAAGACAGTCGAGCTGTTCGTGACGCCCGAAGGCCAGGTGCTCGGTAGCGAGGAATGAAAATGCGATTGAGGCGTGTCAGCACCTTAAGCTCGGACGAGCCCCTTCACCCGGCCCAGCCGGGTTCGGAAAGGACGAAAACGGTGAAACGTGCAACCATGATCTTGGCGCTGATGGGGGCGGTCGCTCCTCATGCTCCGGCGCTGGCGCAAACCAAACAGTCGGACATGCAAGGTGCCGCGCTTCTCGCGAGCTGCCGCGCCGCGGAGCAGAGGTGTGGAGCATATCTCCAAGGCGTGCTGGACATGATGATCGTCGCGCGAAAGGCCGAGTGCGGCGCGCCGCGCGATGATCGTGCGGCCTTGCGTGCGGCCTATCTGCGCTGGGCGGAACGGGACAGCTATTTTCAGAGTGTCCACATGGTCGCGGGGGCCGAACAGGCCTTGAGTTCGGCTTGGCCGTGTCCGGGGCAAGTGAACCGCTAACAGGCTCCCCTAAAGCTCTCAGCTACTTCGCCTTGATCGTGGCAAGACACTCGGCTCAGCCTGTTCAACAATCGGTCGGGGCTGTTGAAAAATGTGCCGCTGGTAGCCGGGTCCGGTTGGGGGCGGAATGACACCCCAAAGCATAGCGATCCCGTCTCGCATGGGATGGTGTAGCGGGAAATTGGCGGTATTCTCGAATCCTAGATAGACAGGTTTCGAGAACCCTTGCGTTTTCCTAAAGTGAATGGAGACTGCCTTCTGCCGCCTGCTGACTAAGTGCGAACTTCTGAATCTTACCAGATGCCGTTAGCGGAAACTCGCTGGCGACAAACCAACTGGAAGGCGTCTTCTGGGGGGACAGCAGAGATCGGCAATGGTCCTTGAGTTGCTGATGATCGACGGTCGCCAAGCCTTCACGCAATCTGACGGATGCTGCGACTGTCTCCCCCCATGTCGGGTGTGGAATGCCGAACACCGCCACCTCGGCGATCGCCGGATGCCTCAGCAGGACGGCTTCGATCTCCGCCGGATAGATATTCTCGCCTCCGCGGATAATCATGTCGCTTAGGCGCCCCGTGACCTGGACGTATCCCCGATCATCCATCAGGCCCAGATCGCCGGTACGAAGCCAGCCATCGGCGAGAAGGGTGAGGTCGGTCTCGTCCGGTTGACCGTAGTAGCCGATCATAGTCTGATATCCGCGGGCCTGTATCTCGCCTTGATCACCGAGCGGCAGCGGATCGTGCGTTCCGGGCTGGACGATCCTGACCTCGACCTGCGGCAGCGGTCGGCCTGCGGTGCCGGCGCGATCGGCCTGCGTGTCGTTGTAGTCTGTTGCACAGATGATAGGGCTAAGTTCGGTCTGACCGTAAACCGACATCATTCGGCAACCGAACCGCTGTTCGACCCGGGCCAGCAACTCGGGCGCGACGGGAGCCCCACCGGAAAACAGGATGCGGAGGCTGGAGAGGTCATAATCGGCGCGATCAAGCTCCGCCATCATGGCGGCCAGCATGGTCGGAACGCCGCTGGTCACTGTTCCGCGTTCGCGCTGGATCGTGTCCAGCATCAGCACCGGATCGAACAGGACCGGCAGGACCAATGTCGACAGGCTGGTGACCGCACCAAGCACGCCCAGCACCGATCCCGCCGTATGAAAGAGCGGCATCGGCGTCACCACCGTATCACCCCCTTGTCCGATGCGGGTTGCGACGAGCGATGCGTTGGTCACGAGCGCGCGGTGCGTGAGCAGCGCCCCCTTGGGCCTGCCGGTAGTGCCGGACGTGAACTGCATCTGCGCCGGAGCGAGCGGCGACACGGCCGGCAGCGGGGAACCGTGGCGATGCCGGGGGATGGCGGCGGCGACTTCACCGATCAGGATGTGATCGAGCGATGGCGCCGCGATGCGGGCGATAGCCGTCATGTCCGACCCGCGGAACGCCTCGACGTGGATCAGCGCCTTCGCCTTCGATCGGTCGAGGACATGCCGAAGTTCCTCGGCACGGAGCGACGGATTGGCGGTGACGAGGACCAGCCCTGCCAGCGCCGCGCCATATTGGACGATCACCCACTCGGGCACGTTCGGCGCCCACAGGCAGATATGATCGCCAGGAGCGAACCGTGCGAGCAGCCAGCGGGCGCACGCCTCCGCATCAACCAGCAACTCGACATAGGTCCACCGGCGATCGGTCGTGGCCGCGCCGGACACGGATGCAAGCCCCTTCGGCGCGGCTTCCACCAGTGCGGCACGATCCCTTGCCAGCTCCGCCGCTCGTCGCAAGGCGTCGCCCGCAGTCATCTCCCACACGGGTCGGGAGGTATCGGCGGCACGATAGGATGAAGTCAGTCCCGAGGTCATGGAGCGGGTTCCGAGGGTGGTTGATGCAAGAGCAGCCGCGCTGCGTCGATCCAATGCCGCAGCAACCGGTGACGATGGTCTGTGTCTGACCGAAGGACCCCCGATACGGCTATGCCGCGAACCAGTTCGAGGGTCAGGGCGATGACCGTCGCGCAGCCGGGCAGGTGGGCAATCGGTGCGAACAGGGCAGCGACGACGCGGTCGCGCTCGGCGCGGGCAGCGCGCTCGGGTCCGCGCAGCGCGGCATGAAGCTGGCGGTCTGCCCGGGCTACGGCCCATAGTTCCAGTTCGGCGAGGTAGGACGGGCTTTCAGCCGCAGAAGCCAGCGACACAATCGCGTGTGCTAGGGGATCGACGCCCGGTGCGGCGGAGCGATGCTCGCGCAGCACTGTGACCTCGTTGCGACGGACCAGTTCGGCCACGGTCGCCGAGAGCAGCTCGGCATGGGTCGGAAAATGATGCAGGAGCGTACCGCGCCCGACCCCTGATCGCTTCTGCACCTCCAGCGTCGTCGTGCCGGCGACACCGCACTCTATCAGCACAGCGACTGCGGAGAGAAGGATGTGATCGCGCGTCGCCTCGCGCTGTTCGCGGCGCGTGGACCGACGCACCGGCCCCTGGACGGCGGATTTGCTCTCCATGGCCGGACAATCTGATAGTCAGCGTTGACTGTCAATGATGAACGCTGATAGTCAGGTCTGACCAAGGAGAGATGCGATGCCCGAGTTCTCGACGCTGCGCGTGGATCACGATCCGTCCAATCGGCGGGTCGCGCGGCTGTTGCTCAATCGTCCCGAACGGCTGAATGCGATCAACGACGATATGCCCGGCGAGATACGCGCCGCGGTCGAATGGGCGGAAGCGGACGACACCGTTCACGCGATTATCGTCGAGGGCGCGGGGAAGGGGTTCTGCGGCGGCTACGATCTGGTCGGCTATGCCGAGAGTGAGGACGATCATCCCTGCCAGCAGGAGCGCGATCCTTGGGACCCGATGGTCGATTACGCGCACATGAAGCGGAATACCGCAAACTTCATGGCGCTCTGGCGCTCAAGCAAGCCGACGATCGCCAAGGTGCATGGAGCCGCTGCCGCTGGCGGCAGTGACATCGCGCTATGCTGCGACCTCCTCATCATGGCCGAGGATGCCCGCATCGGCTACATGCCTACCCGCGTGTGGGGCTGTCCGACGACAGCCATGTGGACCTACCGCCTCGGCCCTGCGCGCGCCAAGCAGATGATGTTCACCGGCGACCTGATTTCGGGGCGGCAGGCCGCGGACTGGGGATTGGCAAACCTCGCCGTGCCCGCCGGGGAACTGGACGATGCGGCATTGAAACTCGCGACCAGGATCGCGGGCGTGCCTGCGAGCCACCTCGCCATGCACAAGCTGGTGGTCAATCAGGTCATGCTCAACATGGGGCTGGAACAGTCACAGATGATGGCGACCGTCTTCGATGGAATAACCCGTCACAATCCCGAGGGTCTATGGTTCCGTCGACACGCACAAGCTCACGGCTTCAAGTCGGCGATCGAGTGGCGTGACAGTGGCCGCTCCATTCCTGAAGGGGACGAGGCTCGTCGCCTGATCCGTGAGATCGACAGTGCGCCCAAATAATCTCCGTGGGCGCGATAGGTGACTCCCTTGAACAGCGTTCCCGATTGGGAAGGTTCAGGGAGACGGCTGACGGTCGCAAGGCGCGCCGGACGGCAGGGAAATAGCCGTTTTCCCAAAATATGTTCCCGATTGCTCATTCCCGAAATGGCCAGTTGGAGACGGAGAAATGGGACGATCCGGCCCGTGAAATGAACCCGCCTTTGACATCCGCCCGGAGCGGATAATGTGAGCAGCCATGTCCGATTGCGAGCAGCCCCGGATGATGGCGAGCACGCTGGCAGCTAATTTGAGCAGGATGCTACCCGCCAGTGGCAGAGAGCGTGAGCAGAAAAACCGGCTGTTTGCGAGCAGACGCCGCTACGATTGCAAGCGCCTACACCTACCCGGTGCCGCGCGAGATCTTCCCGACGGGCAAGAAGACAGCGCGCTACGGACTGGTCGTCAGGCGGGCAGGGGAGGGTAACCGTCCGCTCGAACCGGTCGCGATGGAATGGGGCTTCCCGACCAAGGTAGCGAGCAAGCGCGACCCGGCGGTCAAGCTGGACAAGTTCGTCACCAATGCGCGGAATCTCGCATCGTCGATGTGGAAGCCGTCGATCGCGAATCCCGATCGGCGCTGCCTGGTCCCGTTCACGCACTTCGCCGAGCCGCATCCCGACGGCGGGACGGGCGACGATGGCAAACCCCGCCAGATGTGGTTTTCGCTGCCCGACCAGCCCATCGCCTTCTTCGCCGGTCTGTGGCGGCCGACCGAGCGCGGCGATGCCTATGCCTTCTGCACCACCTCTCCCAACCCCACCGTCGATCCCTGGCATCCCAAGGCAATGCCGGCGATCCTTCACCCTCGCGATCTACGGCATGGCTCGACGGCAGCTATGAAGACGCCCTGAAGCTCGTCCGCCCCTACGAGGGCGAGATGAGCGCGCAGGAGGCAACTCCCGATGGCGGCGCGACGTGAACCGGGCTAAGGCCGGTCCAATCATTCACCACCGGGACGTGTTCATGACGACGACATCCGATCTGGCCGAACAGCTCTCCAATACCCATGGCCTCGCAAAGGCGGACGCCAGGAAGGTCATCGATGCGATCCTTGCGAACATCACCGCGGCTGTCGCGACCGGCGAGGAAGTCAGCCTCAACGGGTTCGGCAAGTTCAAGCTGAAGGACACCCCAGAGCGCCAGGGGCGCAACCCGTCGACGGGCGAGGCGATCACGATCGCGGCGTCACGCAAGCTGACGTTCGCGCCGGCGAAGGCGGTCCGCGATCGGATGAACGGCAAGTGATAAACGGGCCAGGGTTTTAGAACGCTGGCCTAAACTGAGGGGACTTCATGGCCGATACCGCAGCCGACTACCGCGCGAGGGCAGCGGCCGACCTTGCCGAGGCCCAGCAGCTCGTTCTGCCCCATGCTAGGGACCGTATGCTGCATTCGGCCGATCGCTGGTCGAAGATGGCTGATGCGGCCGATCGCCGTGTCCGGTAACGAAAGCACGACGGTCGCGCTCGACGTGGCTAACTGGTCAGCGGTCCAGGCAATGGTCGAGCGTCTCGACGACAGGGCTGTGATAGCGATCTACGAGCTGGCCGAAGGCGCTGGTCCGGTCGCGGACCTCGCGGCCGCACAGATGGAAAAACGCAACCTCGACTATTGAGCCAAGTTAAGAGTTCGGCCGCTGGTTAAGCCGCTGTTGCCAAGCCGGCACAAGCCACGTTCCTGTTTTGTTCGATAAGATATCTTATGTTAAATCAAAGACTTAGCTTATTTCCGGCATCGGTCTTGCAGAGACTGACGTGGCTTTTCCGCAGCTAAGGCTTGGCCAGTCAGTCGCGAATTAGCCGCGCCGTCGATCCCGCGCGCGAGCGTGTCGCGGATCTTCGTAAAGATCCTGCAGCGCGCGCAGCCGAAACGCGTTCCACCAGCGTTGCCAGCGATGCTCCTCGGCATCGTGGATCATGTGACATCGCTGGCATAGCGCGGCGAGGTTCCGCGGCGCGCTATTGCTCGGATCATGATCGAGGTGAGCACAGGCGAGCACGACATAGGTGATCCGCACGACGTCTAGCGCGAACAGGTCGCCGACGTTCACCCGCCGCCCCTCTCCCGATCGCCAGCATCGCGCTTCGCTATCCCACCAGCGCCCATCGCCCAGATGCGCGACGTGCCGAAGATGCGGTCGCCGGCAGCGTTCGCAGCGCCCTCCTGCCCGCACGAACCGGATCTGGTCCGACAGCAGCGGCCAGTCGATCGGGTACAGCCAGCGGTTTTCGGGGCGGATCGGCATCCATGACTCTATGAGTCATGCGAAATGAGAACAAAAGGAAAATCTCGTTCCCTTCATGTTCTTATCCAGCATATCATGCGCGCATGTCCGCGTGTGTGATTCCCCTGTCCCAACCGATGCCGATCGCCGATCTGCCGCCAGCGTTTCGCCTGAGGGTGGTGAGCGCGGCCGGCGCTGGCTTCCCCTCGCCTGCCCAGGACTGGGAGGAAACCGCGATCGATCTCGTGGCGCTGCTGCGCCTCGACCGCGCCGCCAGCTTCGTGTTCCGGGTCAGCGGACAGTCCATGATCGACGCTGGAATCTATGATGACGACGTGGTGGTGGTCGATCGCGACGCCACGCCGGTTAGCGGCCGCATCGTCATCGCCGTGGTCGACGGGGGCTTCGTGATCCGCCAGTTGGTCTGGCGCGACGGCAAGCCGGTCCTCGAGGCCCGCAACGCGCGGATGCGCTACGACGCGGTGATCGCGGATGAGAGTGTCGAAGTGTGGGGCGTCGTCCGCGCCTCCGTGCGCAACCTGCAGGGCTGACCGCCATGTGGGCGATCGCTGACGTCTCCAACTTCTATTGCTCGTCGGAGAGGGTATTCGACCCGTCGCTGCGCGATAAACCGCTCATCGTGCTGAGTAACGGGGACGGCTGCGCCATCGCGCGCTCCGAGGAGGCCAAGGCGCTGCACATCAAGATGGGTGCGCCGATGTTCAAGATTCGTGATATCGTCCGCGAGCATGGCATCCAATACCGCAGCAGTTCCTACGAATTGTATGCCGACATGAATCGTCGCTTCAATCAGGTCCTCGCCGAGCACAGTTGCACGGTCGAGGTGTACTCGATCGACGAATCGTTCTTTCGCCTGCCGGTGCTCCCGAACGGCCTGGGCGACGTGGCTGCCGCGCACCGCGTGATCGCGGCCGTCAAGCGTGCGACGGGCCTGCCGATCCGCATCGGGCTTGGCCCGACCCGGACGCTGAGCAAGGTTGCCAACGCCCTCGCCAAGGCGTCGGAGAAGGTCTGGAAGGGCGTGGTCGACCTGCACGACATCGAGCTGCGGCGGCGCCTGTTCGCGCAATGGCCGGTCGAGGAGGTCTGGGGCATCGCGCGAGCGATGACCGAGCGGCTGCGACCGCTCGGCGTCAGGACGACGGCCGATCTTGCCGCCCTCCCCCCGGAGGTCGCGCGCGACGTGGGGACGGTGGTGCTGGAGCGGCTCGTGCGCGAGCTGAACGGCGTCGAATGCACCGATTTCGAGCCGGAGCCGCCCCCGTCCAAGGCGACCGCGGTGACCCGCTGCTTCGGTGAGCCGGTGCGCGAGGTCGCGGCGCTGCGCGAGGCGATGGTGCGCCGCGCGGTCCGCGCGGCCGAGAAGATCCGCGCGCAGGATCTCGCTGCCACCCGCCTGATCGCCTTTGCCCACGGAAGCCGGTTCAAGCCCAACGCGCCGTCCGCCTCGCGCATAGCGCGGCTGTCGCCGGCGACCAATGATCCGCGCGTGATCGGCGGTATGGCGGGCCGCATGGCGGATGTCATGTACGAAACTGGCGGCGTCTACACCAAGTGCGGCGTCATGCTCGAGGGGCTGGAGCCGATGACCGCGCACCAGGCCGACCTGTTCGCGGTGCCCGATCCGCGATCCCCTGCCCTGCTCGCCGCGATCGACGGGCTCAACGGGCGGTTCGGCCGCAACACGATGCGGCTTGCCTCCGAGGGCTTTGGCCAGAAGAGCTACGACACCAAGCGTGCTTTCAAGAGCCCGTCCTGGACCACGCGGATCGATCAGGTGCCG
The DNA here is from genome assembly GCF_048565505.1 of Sphingomonas sp. TX0543. NCBI lineage: Bacteria > Pseudomonadati > Pseudomonadota > Alphaproteobacteria > Sphingomonadales > Sphingomonadaceae > Sphingomonas > Sphingomonas sp. TX0543. Next base: position 47,306 of record NZ_JBLZUS010000005.1, on the reverse strand, counting down.
ATCGCGCGGTGAGATCAATAGCGATAGCCTGCCTGCCGGCAGGCCGCTGCCAGCTTCATCACTCGCCCATCCTTCGCGCCGTACTGGCGCAACCGTGCGGAATAGCTGTCGCAATAGCTTTTCGCGCGAGCGGACAGTGGCACCCCGTTCGGACCTCGCGCGGTCGCCGCCCCGCCCCGTTCGGCATAGCCACGAGCAGTCGCTGACTGAACCTGGGTGCGCGCTTGCGCGCCCAGATCGACTGCGCCGGGCATGTCCTGCGCGCCGGCAGGGGTCGCGATCGCGAATATCCCGACCGTGAACACAGCAACCAGGCTACGCATTCGATGTTCTCCCTCGAATTTCCGTCAGGCCATCAACGATTTGGCGGCAGCATCGTGCCGGTCGCGGGAGCGATTATGGATGCATGTAGGCGCTTGCAATCGTAGCGGCGTGTGCTCGCAAACGGAGCGATTTTCTGCTCGGATTATCTGACAATGGGCGGAGCAGTCTGCTCACGCTAATTGCCAATGTGCTCGCCATCATCCGGCGCTGCTCGCAGTCATGGTCGCCTGCTCACATTATCTGCCAGCGGGAGTGGCGTCAGCGTGGCACCCGGATGGAGCCGTCCGCGATCCCTTCGGCGATATTTGAGAGCATGACGGCGTAGCGGTGCAGGCCGGGGAAGCGACCGGCGTTTCTCTCGATCTCTTCGCCGTATCCGGCATCGAGCAGCGCCTTGAAGTCCGGCATCACGTCGAACATGCCGCCGAGCAGATCGATATCGGAAGCACCGATCAGCAGCAGGGCATTCGCATGGGCGTCGAGGCGTTTCATCGTCTCCAGCATTTCGGTTTTGGTCATCGCACCCTTTCCGCTTGCGTGGTGTCATCGCCTATTATGCGCTGGCCCTGTTCGCGAAAACCTTCCTTTCTGACGACCTCGCGGGCGGGCCATGACGACAACGCATTTCTGCGGCCCGCCGCTTGTCAGAACTGTTCTGGAAACCTGCTTCGCAAAAGCGCTTGCCGGCTACGGGTTTGGAGAGCCCATTGGCACGGAGCGTGAGCACAACGCCCCGTTTGCAAGCAGCGCCGGTGATGGCGAGCACACTGGCAGATAATTCGAGCAGGACGCTCCCCGCCAGTGGCAGAAAGCGTGAGCAGGAAATCAGGCTGTTTGCGAGCACACGCCGCTACGTGTAGCGCCCGATTCTTTGTTGGCCGCCACCACATCTCCGCACACGGTATAGCCAAGCCGTTGGTAGAGTGCGAACGCCCGGTCGTTGCGAACAGCAACGTGGAAGATCAGGAAAGGTATCCTGCGGCGACGTACCCATTCCTCGGCGGATTTCACCAGACTTGTTCCGAGCCCACGTCCCTGCCACCGTGTCCGGATAGCCAGATTAAACGAGGCAAATTCGGCAGCGCCTTCGATGCACACGCTCCGCACATCTATGTAGCCGACGAGGTCGCCTATGCGTTGCAGGACGAAGATGCCTCGTTCGCCGGCTACGGCGGCGCTCAGCTCCACAGTTGTGCGGCGCAGGAGTTCCCCTCGATCTCGGACATCGAAGATCATATGTTCCGCTTCGCGAGCGAGGGCGATCTTCAAGCGTACCAAAGCTTTAGCGTCGGCAAGGTTCGCCGGGCGTGGCTCGCTCCAACTCCGCTTTCCGCCTACTTGAGCTATCGAACGCGCCGGCGGGAGTGGGGGCGCGTATATCGCCTGTGTCATGTGAAGACTTGGGCTCCCTGTAACGCGCGCGCGCGCTTTGGAATCGCGAGTTTGCCGAGGGATAGGTGACCAGAGCGGAAAGCGTGACGTGGGGAAAGCTGCGTCGGACAGCTTAGGCTGCGTGGCCCGTCCGCTCCACGCTGTTTCCGCTTCCAAAAGGCAAAAAGCCCAAGCAGATTGCCTGCGACAGATACAAGATCAACGGCCAAGGCGAACGGTGCGCCAATGAGAAGATTGTGGGCCAGCCAGAAGGGGGCGGCCACGAGAAAGACCATCTTCATCCGCGTCGTTGATCGCTGGGTCCGTGCCATGAAGGAAGCAGCCCCGCCGCAAGCGGCAAGGCCGGATAGGAGCCCATGCCAGGTCGCCACGGTAAGCAATAGCAGCGCGAGCAACGTCGCGCCGTCGAGCGCGAGCTTGGCAACCCGGTCACGAACCACCAGCGCGACGGTGAGCTGCATCAGGGAAAGAACGCATGCGGCCGAAGCGGTAGGCGCGCCGATCAGCGCGAAGTGCAGCGCGAAGGCGCACGCGCCGGTGCCTTGCACCATGAGCGCTCCCCGGCGCGAGGGTAGGAGCGGCCAGCTCACCACGCAGCCGAGGCCGACGATGCCGAATAGGATCGCAGCTAACCCGGTGCTCGCAAACGTCTGATCGAGGAAAAGCGACATCTATGCTCGCGTCGGGGTTGGTCCGGCTTCCACCGTGAAGGAAGAAGGTTAATGTGACGTTGTTGTCGACCGCTTTCCCATCGCGAGTCCCGGCCACAATGGCATTTGGCTTTTGTTGCGGACTGGTTCATTCTGCGCCTAGGGCGGCGCTCTTCCCTTTGGGTTCCGCCCGTGTTTGGACCAGGACAATGGTGCGTGACGCTTTCAAGCTTCTCGCCATCTCGACGTCGCTCGTGCTTTCTGGCTGTGTCAGTCCGCGAGAAATGGCCGCTCGCCATCGGGCGGCGTGTGCGAGTTATGGCTTCCAGCCTGGAACGGAGAGCTATGCGAATTGCCTTCTTCAGCTCGACGTAGGTGATTACGGCTACGGCCATCACAGGGGTGGCGTGCCGTTGTTTCCTGCCCGGCATCGGGCGCCCGCACCGCCTTTCCCTATCGCCACGCAAGACTAGGGTCGGCTACAGTTCACTGATGCTCCTTCGTCCTCACCTATTGATCTGCGCACTTTCGCTCGGCAGCGCCGCGCCCGTGGCGGCTCAGCAAGCGGTGCCTGCCGCGCCACGAACCGTGGCGGGTGCTTCGAAATTCATCCAGGACATGCTGACCCGCGGCACAGCCGTCGCAAAGCCTTGGCCGGGTTTCGTGCGGAGCAGCAGGATCACGAGCGTAGGAGTGAAAGGTGGTTGCCTCGTTACGCTCACGCTCGCCGACAAAAGCGCCCTCAGCGTGAAACTCGATCAGGTGGTTGCGATCCGACCGCTTTACTCGGCCAACGCGCCCCAGGCGTCGGTGGAGATCAAAGGGGGCGCGCAGCCCTACGAGGGTCTCGATATATTCGTCGGGGACAACGACGCGGTGCGCCGCGTCGGTGATGCCCTGGAGTTCATGCGCCAGTCCTGTGATCCATCGGCGAAGACTGGTTTCTAAACCGGCCAGCGGCGTCTCACCGACTTTTGCAAGGTTCATATGCTCGCAACCGACCAAGTTGGCCGTTATAACCTCATTCTAACCGTCGCGCGCACCGTCGTCGGCGCGCCGGGCATGATGTTGTTGTCGTTGTAGGCGGACGAGAAATAATCGCTGTTAAGCAGATTCTCGACGTTGATTTGCGCCTCGATCTGGGGGGTGAGCTTGAAGAATGCTGCGGCATCGACGCGCGTGAAGGCGGGTAGGATGGCGGTATTGCTGATGGAGGTGAAGCTCTTCGACTGGTGATAGACCCCGACCCCGGCCCCAAGGCGAGGGGTGAGGTCGTAGCGGGTCCACAGCGAAGCCTGCTGTTTGGGAACCAGCGGAACCTCGCGCCCGGCCGGGGCGACACTCGTCGTTTTGCGAATTGTCGCGTCCTGCAGCGCATAGCCCGCGCTGATCTGCCACTGTGCTGTGATCGCACCGCTAAGGCCGAGTTCGAACCCCTTACTGCGCTGAGCACCCGTCAGCACCGTCCGCGCGGCGTCGTTGGGGTCGGCCGCGCGGGTGTTGGTGCGGTCGAGCTGGTAGATGGCGGCCGTCAGGTTCAGCGTGGGCAGGATATCCCACTTGAGGCCAAGCTCGTAGTTGTCGAACCTTTCCGGTTCCAGCGCGGCGCTAGTGATATCGAGTGATGAGAATTGATCCCCCGACTGCGGCAGGAAGGACCGGCTATAGCTGGCGTATATCGAGACAGGTTGCACCGGCTTGAGCACCACGCCCACTCGGGGAGACCACAGGGTGTCCGTGCGGCTATAGCTCTGTGCGGCAACCAGGTCGTCGACGTTGAGCGTGAAGCGGTCGCGGCGAACGCCGCCGATGACATCGACATGGTCGCCGATCGAGATCTGGTCCTGCACGTAGAAGGCAGTGACGTCGGCGTTCGTGCGGACCGACCGGTAGCCGGTGTTGGCGGCGGTGCGCAGCGTAACCGGCGGCACCGTGATCGGGTCGGCCAACCCGACAAAGACGCGCCGCCCCCCATTGACGATATCGCCACCCCCGAAAAAGCCGTTGATCCGCTGGTTGCGCGTGCGCTGGTCGCTAACTTCGAAGCCGGCGAGCAGCACGTGGCGAACGGGGCCGGTGGTGACGGTCCACACAAGGTCGTTCTGGTTGAGCAGGTTCGTGCGCGTCGTGGGATCGCTATACGCTTCGAGGCCGACGCTGCGGACGCCGCCGCGCGGCGTGACCGGGGTTACCGCAAAGGCGTTCCGATAGAGCTTGTCATAATCACCGTACAGGATCCGGCTGGTCAGGGTCAGATTGTCGCTGAAGCGGTGCTCAACGCGGCCATTTAGGACCTTGGCCTCGAAATCGCTGACGTTGAACCCCGGCACACCGAAGAAGGTGTCGCGGACGCCGGTAAGCGGACGTGATGGGCTCGTGAGCGAGCCCTGGACGGCCGAGGGGACGCCTCGGTCGATCGTTCGCTTGTCGCTGTTATATTCGAAGCCCAGATCGATCCGAGTCGCACCGCCGAGCGAGAGCGCGACGGTCGGGTTGATCGCAACCCGGCGCCCGTCATAGAAGTCGCGATTGTTTCGGAACTCCTCGTAAACGGCGTTCATCCGGGTGGAGACGGACTCGCTGAGTGGCTGACTGATGTCGGCGTCGACATACCATGCGCCATATGTGTCCGCCGAACCGCTGCCGCTGATGAAGGCGTTGGCGACAGGGCGCTTGGTGACGCGGTTGATCACGCCCCCGCCGCCGCCGCGCCCGAAGATCATCGCGTTGGGACCTTTCAAAACCTCGATCCTCTCTGCATTGTAGAGGCCGCGATAATATTGCACGTCGTCACGCAAGCCATCGACGAAGAAGTCCGCGGTGCTGCTGTTCCCGCGCAGGATGATCTGATCGCGGTGTCCCTCACCTTGAGAGATTACGGCGCCGGGGACATAGCGTAGTACATCGGCAATAGAGCGCATCGCCTGGTCGTCGATCTGCGTTTCCGTGATGATCGATACCGCTTGGGGGACATCGTTGAGCTCGGTCGGTGTGCGCGTGGCGGTGCTGGTCGCATCGATCTGATAGCCGTCGCGGACGCCGGTCACGATGATCGTTTGCGAGGTGCTGCCGGGGCCCGGCAGGAACTGGTCTTGAGCCATTGCCGGGACGGTGAGCAGCCCGAAGCCGAGTGCAGTTCCAATACCAAGATTTCTCACCGTTGACCCTTTTGCGAATCTCTCTCACCAACGCAATAGGTGATTTGAGAGTGCGTCGCAATAGCCTTCGTGAGCAGCCCCCACCGGGTGGTCCGGGTAGATAGTTAGTGCATTGTCGTCTCCGCCGCCATTGCCGGGCGCAGGTGGAGCGAAGCGGAACCGGAGGCCGGCAATGGCGGCGTCGCCGCTTCTGGTGCGGGTGGGCGATAGCCCAGGCTGCTATGTGGCCGGATGGTGTTGTAGTGGCGCCGCCACGCCTCGATCAGCACTCTGGCCTCGGCGAGGCTGTAGAAGATCTCTCCGTTAAGCAGCTCGTCACGCAGCGAGCCATTGAAGCTCTCGTTGTAGCCGTTCTCCCATGGCGAGCCTGGCGTGATGTAGAGCGTGTTCACGCCGCCTTCTTCGGAGGCGTGCCGACGCGCGGCATCTACGACAACATGAAGACGGCGGTGACGAGCGTGTTCACGGGCAAGGAGCGGGTCTTCAACCGGCGCTTCCTGGTCATGGCCAACCATTACATGGTCGAGCCGACCGCCTGCTCACCGGCGTCGGGCTGGGAGAAGGGTCAGGTCGAGAACCAGGTACAGACCGCGCGCGGCCGCTTCTTCCAGCCACGCCTGCGATTTACCAGCCTCGAGGAGCTGAACGGTTGGCTGGAGGCCGAGTGTCGGCGCTGGGCCGACATGCACCGGCATCCCGAGCGGAAGGAACTGACGGTCGCCCAGGCATGGGCAGCCGAACGGGCGGTGCTCTGAGCAGCCCCCACCGGGTGGTCCGGGTTGATAGTTAGTGCATCGTCGTCTCTACCGCCATTGCCGGTCGGAGGTGGAGCGAAGCGGAACCGGAGATCGGCAATGGCGGTGCGGCCGCTTCCGGGGCTGGCGGGCGGTAGCCCAGGCTGCTGTGTGGCCGGACGGTGTTGTAGTGGCGCCGCCATGCCTCGATCAGCACCTTGGCCTCGGCAAGGCTGTAGAAGATTTCGCCATTGAGCAGTTCGTCGCGCAGCGAGCCGTTGAAGCTCTCGTTATAGCCGTTCTCCCAAGGCGAACCCGGTGCGATGTAGAGCGTCGTCACGCCGATCTTCCCGAGCCATTTCTGGACCGCAGTCGCGATGAACTCGCTGCCGTTATCGGACCTGATATGGGCTGGTGGACCGCGCTCGATGAACAGCTCGGCGAGTGCCGCCAGCACATCCTCATGGTTGAGCCGACGCGCGACCACCAGCGCCAGACATTCCCTGCTGGCCTCGTCGATGATGGTCAGAATGCGGAACTTGCGCCCATCATGGGTGCGCCCTTCGACGAAATCATAGGCCCAGACATGCCCTGGATATTGTGGTCGCAGCCGGATGCACGAACCGTCGTTCAGCCACAGCCGCCCGCGCTTGGGTTGTTTCTGCGGGACTTTCAGCCCTTCGCGTCGCCAGATACGTTCCACCCGCTTGTCGTCTAATCGGTCAAGCCGTTTGCCAAGGTGCTCGTAGTCGATCTTCTTTTGCGCATCGTTGTCGTCTTCGAGGTCAGGACGGGTCCAGCCTCAGCATGGCGCCAGATCGCCGGCCTCTCGATGTGGTTCCCGTGTTCCAGATGGTCACGAAGCGGGTCACGAGATGGCCGTGGCCGCACCCTGGCGGGGCGGCAGCTCGGAAAGCAGATATCAGGCCATGGCAGTCACCTTTGGGTCAAAGCCTCGCCCGTCGATCCACATCCGGTGGAGGATCACCGCCAGCTTGCGGGCCAGCGCAACGCGCGCCTTCCAGAAGCCCGATCTCCGGCCGATGGCGGCAGCCCAGTCCTTCAGCGCCGACGCCTGCGAGGTCCGCGACAGCATGACATTGGCCGCTTCGAACAGCAGCTTGCGGGTGAGACGATCTCCGCACTTGGAGATGCGGCCGTTGATGTCGACCTCGCCCGACTGGTAGCGACGCGGAGTGAGACCGAGATAGGCGCCGACATCCTGCGAGCGTCGGAACCGGTGAGGATCCTCGATGGTGGTCATGAAGCTGACGGCCGTCAGCGGTCCGACGCCGGGCATCGTCATCATCAAGCGGCAGGCGCCGCTTTGCCGGGCAACCCGGGCGAGCTGCTTGGCAATGGCAAGCTGTTGCTCCCGCAATGTGCTCAGCATCGCCAGTAGGCTCTCGAACAGTGCGGCGACCACCGGATCGTCCGGCAGCGTTGCCCGGACCTGACGTTCGAAGGTGCCACCCTTCCCGGGTCCGACCAGAATGCCGAAAGTCTTCGCCAGGCCGCGTATCTTGTTGATGAGCGCGGTGCTCATGCCGACCAGCTGGTCTCGCGTGATCAGGAGCGCACGCAACCGGTGCGTATCCATCGAGCGAACAGCGACCGGCCGGTACCAGCCCGAGCGGACCAGCCGTGCCAACCCAAACGCGTCGTTGCGGTCCGTCTTGTTCATCTGCAGCTTCAGCGCTGCCGCAGCATGCCTGGCATGAAGACACACCACCGGCAGCTCTCGCTCGGTCAATGCGTGCCACAACCACACGGTCATCGGGCCCGTCTCGATACCGATCCTCACGGCTCCTGCGGCCCTCCGCGCCAGCACGGCCGCAATAGCGTCCGGGTCCGTTCGCGACTTACCGTCCCATATGCGATCGCCCGTTTCGTCCACGACGCAGATCGCGGTCTCCTTCATCGACACATCTAGGCCAACATAGCAGGTCATCTTCCGTCCTCCTCTTCAGGGGACGACAGGCTATCCCAACGAGCACCGCTCCTGATTACGCCATGTGGTTCACTGACCAACCCGCCGCATGCAGCAGCGCGGTCACCCGCCGATAGCCGTAGCGCCCGTACTGTCTGGCCAAGGCAATGATATCCTCGGTCAGCAATTGCTCGTCATCTGCCCCGCACGGTTCCTTGCGCTGCGTAGACCGGTGCTGGCCGAGCACGCGGCACACACGCCGCTCGGACACATCCAGCACAGCCCGCACCTGATCGACGCAGCGTCGGCGCCGTGCGGGGCTCAGAAGTTTCCCTTTGCCGCCTCCTGCAAGATGAGCTTGTCCAGCGTCAGGTCCGAGATCGCGCGCCGCAACCGGGCATTCTCCTTCTCAAGATCCTTCATTCGCCGAGCCTGATCCGTCTTCAGGCCCCCATATTCCTTGCGCCAGCGATAGTAGGTCTGCTCGCTGACTGCGATCCGCCGGCAAGCCTCAGCGGTCGTGCCGCCCTGACCCAGCATGATCTCAACCTCACGCAGCTTCCCGATGATCTCTTCGGGCTTGTGCTTCTTCGCAGGCATTCGTCGTCCCTTCCTTGGTCCAGACTGTCATAGTCGATGGACCACTCAGAAGGGGGCAGCTCAAGGACATGATCGTCCTGCGCCTCGGCATCCCGCCCGTCTATGGCAAGAAAATCCGCTATTATACGGAGAAGGCCATGGTCGCACTGACCAAGATCCCCGCACCGCAAATGCCGAACATTCGACCCGAGCCCACCGCACCGATAAACAGCCTGCGGGTGATCGCCGCGGCCGAGGCGGATGATAATGGCGCCCCTGGCTCGGCCCCGCCTGCTCATGGTCCTGGGCCGCAATCCGGAGGCGGCGGCACGGCCCCGACCCACCACCGCTTGAACCAAGCCGCGATCGCCGCCGCCATGGCCGCCCCTGCCGGGGAACGCACCAGCAAGCTTTTCCAACATATTGTTATGGTGGGCGAGGCAAAGGTCGCTTAGCGTTATGTGATCTTGCCCTCGCCGGTGGGATGACCCGAAGGGGGAACGGCTGCACAAGAGAGGCAGGCGCCTTGAAACCAATGGCAGTTTTTGCCATAATGGTAGTGAGGTGATTTATGGCTTCGATGAACGTCTCCCTTCCAGACCCCATGCGGGATTACGTCCAGCGCCGCATCGACAGCGGGCATTATGCCAGCGTGAGTGATTATGTTCGCGATCTCATTCGGCGCGATCAGGGTGAGACGCAGGATGTCGAACGGTGGCTGCATGATCTTGACGCCTCGATCGAACGCGGCCTTGCCGATGCGGAGGCGGGGCGCACCCACGACCTCGACGACGCCTGCGATGCTATCATCGACAGGATTCGGACACGGGCAAGCGCTCAGCCGCAATGAAAGTCATCCTGACGCCGGATGCGCTGGCCGACCTCGATCACATCGCCGAACATATCGAAAAGGACAATCCCGCGAGAGCCATCAGCTTTGTCGAGGAATTGCGTGAGGCGGCCCGTCGCCTTGCCGATCTGCCCCAGGGCTATCCTCTGGTGCCTCGCTATGAGCGCTACGGTATCCGTCGCCGTTCCTATCGCCGCTATGGCATCCTCTACCGGCCAGAAGCCCACCGTATCCTGATCCTGCGCTTTCTTGGCCCCGGTCAAGATCATGATCGCGCGCTCCAATTGGTTTGAGCGATCGCTTGCTAGGGATTGATCGGAGCGAAGGCGGGCCAGTCACGACTTTTGAGGCCGGGCTGTGACAGGAAGCTCGGGCCGTCCAGCAACAGCGTCATGCGCGTGTAGCCGATCCTGAGGGATTCGAGCGGCACCGCTCGCAATGTCTCTTCAAGACCGGCATATCGCTCGTCCGAGATCACCACATAGTTTATCCTGCCGGTCGAACATTCGATCAGGGCCTCGACAACCCGGCCCAGATTCATCCCGCTCTTGTCATCAACCGCCATGCCGATCAGGCCGGTCGCGGTGAACAGGTTCGGCGTATCGGATCTTTGGCTGGCTGTTTCGGCCGATCGGCCGCCATCCTCATATTTGGTCTGCTGCCCCAACCATCGCCAGATACCGACGAGGTTCGTCAGCATCAGGAATCCATTGGTGGCAACCAAGGCTGTCTGTCCTGTGGCGTAGCCCAATGTGGTCCAGCAAACCGAGCTGATGCTGAACACCACGAAGCCCCAGCCCGTCACGCGCGCGCCCAGGTTGGAAGCCGTCATCATCGCCGCGATCATCGTCGCGATCGTGGCGAGCCAACCGACGAGACTTATCATCGTCCCACCCCTCGCTGCGGCCCGCGTGGGGGCGGCGCAACCGGCAACGCCTTCACGCCGGCTGCGCCGACGCTTCCGCTGTCGGGAGCGAAACAGCCGCCTCGCTCGTCAGCAGCCGGAAGGTGAAGCTCTCTTGCAGGTACAGCTCAACCACCTCGGCGGTGTGGCTGAGATAGCCAATCGACAAGTCCTGTCCGAGATCGAGTTCGAAATCGCCGCCCCGTGTTGTCAGGACGACGCCGCCCGTGATGCCCGGCGCCCAGATGATATCGCCATCCACCAGACGATTGATGTGCTGGAGCACCGGATAGCCCTCCTCGCTGCCGCCGCTGATCGCGGTGAACGGATCATCGCCCAGCACCAGTCGATAAGGCCCCTCGACCCCGGCAAGGCGCAACCGGTCGACGGCTTGGGCGACGATGGCGGGATATCCGGCGACGGCCGTGGGCAGCGGCACCGGCTCGTTGCTCGCGCCGGGACGGATGCCGCCGATATCGGCAGCGGCATAGCCATCAAAGATCGCACGATTTTCGGCAAAGGCGATCGTGCGGGCAGCTTCCTTGAGCGGCTGCCAGTCGGAATCTTCGGAGCCACGCTCCACATCGTCGATCGCAGCGCGGGTCAGCGTGAAGGGCACGCGCAGTTCGACTACGGCATTGGCCGCACGCCGCACGCCGCACGGCCTGGACGCCATCGCTCGGCGCATCGATCGGCTTGGTGTGGCCCGTGCCCACGGCCGCGAGCGTAGCCCCCTTCGGGTCCGGCACGTCCACGACGCGGCGCGCGGCCAGATAGCGCTTGAGGGTTCGGGTCGCCTCTTGTTCGATCTGTGCCCAGGCGGCGTCTGAGATCGGGGCGAGTTCGCGATGGAGGTTATTCATGTCCGGCCTCGTCTTTGAGTGATCCAATGCGGAGCGATCCGTCCAATGCCGTTGGAGCCTCCGGGGTCGGAGCCGTGGGTGCCGGCGCAGCCACCGCTTCATCGCCATTGCTATCGTCGCCATCGGCCGCAGGCGGCCCCGGCGTCACGGCGTCCAGAAAGTCGGCCGACGGCACGAAATAGAGCGAGCCGGTCACGGCCCGGCTGACATCGAGCAGGCGATCGTAGTTGCCGGGCGGCAGGCCGATGAACATATTGTCGAGCATCCGCTCGATCCGCGTGGGTGAGCGGGCGTAACCGATGAAATAGGTGCCGAACTCCCCCTTGCCGACATCGCCGAACGGCATGTTGTCGCGCAGGATCTGGAGTTGCTCGCCGTCCTCCTCGATGTTGGTGAGGACGTTGTGCGCGAAGCTCGGCTTCGCTGCCTCGTCCAGCTCGATGTCCGACAGTTTCTCGCGCCCGACGATCTTCTCCTGTTGCTCGACGGGAATCGCGTTCCACTTGTCGAGGTCATGGAGGTATTTCTGGACGATCACATAGCTGCCGCCAGCGAAGACCGGATCGTCCGCCGCCCCGATCACCGTGGCATCTCTCGCCCCCTGCTCGACGGGGTTTTCCGTCCCATCGACGAAGCCCAGTAAGTCGCGATCATCGAAGTAGCGGAAGCCATGCACCTCGTCCGTGACCGAGGCGACGCCGGCGAGGCGCTTCACGATCTGCGCGGCCATCTCGAAGCACAGGTCCTGCCGTGCGGCGCGAATGTGGAACAGCAGGTCGCCGGGTGTCGAAGGCGCATGATGGACGCCATGAATTTCCCGGAACGGATGCAGCTCCTTCGGCCGCGGTGCCCCGAACAGTCGGTCCCAGGCATCGGAGCCGATCCCCATGATGCAGGAAAGCCCTCCATCCGCTGCCCTAAAGCCGACGCCACGCACCAGCGAGGAAAGGATTGCGCAGAGATTTCGCACCGCCATCTCGGGCTTTGCACCCGCGCCCATCGACACCACGAGGAAGATGGCTGCACGAGTGAGCCGGGCATCGACGGCCTGGGAACGTGCGGTAACATCCTGAGCGACAGTGGAAGGCAAGCTCGTCTCCTATGGCCGGACCCGGCCCATCGTTATGGCACACACCCAAGAGGCGGCTAAAGCGCCGCCTTGAGATAGGGCGCGGTCAGACTGCCTTCCGCCTCTGCAACGTCGCTAGGGACGCCGCTGGCGATGATTAGGCCACCTTCCTCCCCGGCTCCCGGTCCGAGATCGATGACCCAATCCACCTGTGCGATGGCGCGCATGTCATGCTCGACGACAACAACCGTATTGCCCACGTCGACAAGGCCCTGCAGGTGCCGCATCAGCCGGTCCGCGTCGGACGGGTGAAGCCCCGAAGTAGGCTCGTCGAGGATGTAGATGGTGTTGCCGCGCTGGGCGCGTTGCAGCTCGGTCGCAAGCTTGATGCGCTGCGCCTCGCCGCCCGACAGTTCCGTCGCCGGCTGCCCGAGCCTCAGATATCCAAGGCCGATCTCCCGCAGCACATCCAGCGAGCGCATGACGGACGCCTCACCCGCGAAGAAGTCGCACGCCTCGTCCACCGTCAGCTCCAGCACCTGGGCGATGTTGCGGCCGTTCCATTCGACTTCGAGCGTTTGCGGGTTGTAGCGGCTGCCGTGGCAGGTCGAGCACGGCGCATAGACGCTTGGCAGGAACAGCAGCTCCACCATCACGAACCCCTCGCCCTCACATACCGGGCAGCGGCCTTCGGCGACGTTGAACGAGAAGCGGCCGGGGCTGTAACGGCGCTTCTTGGCCAACGGAGTGCCGGCAAAGATCTTGCGCACATGATCGAACAGGCCGCTGTAGGTGGAGAGGTTCGAGCGTGGGGTGCGGCCGATCGGCTTCTGATCGACCCGCACCAGTCTGCGCACATGCTCCATGCCCGCAACGATGCGGCCTTCGGTCTCTTCCTGCGCAACATCAAGCAGCGGATCGGCATCCTCTTCCTCGGCAGCCGGCGAGCCGCCGAGCTGTTCCGCGACAAGCTCCGGCAGCGCCTGGCTGACCAGACTGGACTTGCCCGATCCCGAAACCCCGGTGACAGCGGTGAAGCAACCGATCGGAAGCTCGACGTCGAGGCCGCGCAGGTTGTTGCGCGTCACCCCCTCTAGACGGAGCCAAGCCTTTGCTTCGCGCGGGGTCCGGTCATGGGCGACGGGCTCTGCGAACAGATAGCGGCGCGTGATCGACGCCTCGACGTCGGCCAGTCCCGCGATCGGCCCGCTGTAGAGCACTTCACCGCCCTTTTCGCCTGCTCCTGGCCCTACATCGACCAGCCATTCGGCATGGCGGATCACGTCAAGATCATGCTCGACGACGAACAGCGAGTTGCCCGCCGCTTTCAGCCGCTCAAGGATGGTGAGCAAAGCTTCGCCGTCTGCCGGGTGCAGCCCCGCCGAGGGCTCGTCCAGCACATAGACCACGCCGAAAAGCTGCGAGGACAATTGAGTGGCAAGGCGCAGGCGTTGCAGCTCGCCGGAGGAAAGCGTCGGCGTGCTTCGGTCGAGCGAGATGTAGCCAAGGCCAAGATCGATCAGCGGGCCGAGCCGTTCGAGCAGCTCGGATGCGAGACGCTGCGCGGCGACCCGCTTCTCATCGGAGAGGTTGGGCGTGCGGCGCACGTCGGGCGCTGCCTTGTGCGCCGAGCCTCCCGCCGCGACCCTGCGTTCAACTGCCGCATCGCGGGCCGCCTTGCCAAGAACATGGCCCTTCGGGGCCGCCGCGGCGCCCCCATACTCGCCATGCGCGACAGGCGTGAGCAAGTCCCGGAGCTTCAGCACCGTCAGGTCGCCAAACTCGGCGATGTCGAGGCCCGCGAACTTCACCGACAGAGCCTCGCGCTTCAGCCGCTTGCCGTCGCAGGTCGGGCAATCGCGGCCTATGATATATTGCGAGACGCGCTTCTTCATCAGCGCGCTTTTGGTGTTGGCGAACGTCTCCAGCACATAGCGACGGGCGCCGGTGAAGGTGCCCTGATAGCTCGGCTCCATGCGGCGCTTGAGGGCGACGCGCGTCTGCTCGGGCGTCAGACCCGCATAGACCGGCACCGTCGGCGTCTCGTCGGTGAAGAGTATCCAGTCGCGATCCTTCTTCGGAAGATCCCGCCATGGGGTGTCGACATCATAGCCGAGCGAGACGAGGATATCGCGCAGGTTCTGGCCGTGCCACGCGGGCGGCCATGCGGCGATGGCGCGTTCCCGGATCGTCAGCGTGTCGTCGGGCACCATCGTCTCTTCGGTCGCGTCATAGACGCGCCCGATGCCGTGGCAGGTCGGGCAGGCGCCCGCGACTGTGTTTGGCGAGAAGTCCTCCGCATAGAGCATGGGCTGATTGCGCGGATATTCGCCGACGCGCGAGTAGAGCATCCGTACCAGGCTGGAGAGCGTCGTCACGCTCCCAACCGAGGACCGCGCATTGGCCGAGCCGCGCTGCTGCTGCAACGCGACTGCGGGAGGCAACCCGTCGATAGCGTCAACCTCCGGCACACCGGCCTGATCGATCAGGCGGCGGGCGTAGGGCGCGACCGATTCCAGATAGCGGCGCTGTGCCTCGGCATAGAGGGTGCCGAAAGCGAGGCTCGATTTGCCCGATCCGGATATGCCGGTGAACACCACGAAGGCGTCGCGCGGCACGTCCACGTCGACATTCTTGAGATTGTTCTGCCGCGCGCCGCGTACCTGAACGAAGCCGGAGCGCGGCGCGCGTTCCTTGCCGGGGGTGGTTTGAGGCTCCTGATCCTTGCTCATACGGTCACTTTCACTCGGCGCATCACAGATAGATGAACTGACGGTACAGGCCGTCCAACTCGCCCCGGATCGTCTCCGCCCGATCCTCGTCATCGTTATCTACTGCCGTCAGCAGCGCCTGTTCCTTCGCGGTGATCCGGTCGCACAGCTCGTACAGATTTTCGCAGAAAGCCTCCGAATGGACCGACGGCTCTTCCCGGTCGGGCTGCGCCGACGCCAGGCCGCGAACCGACGAGAGCGGGGTGACATCGTTCTCTTCGTTGAAGGCGATCTGGCGCTGTCGCCGACTCTCGGTCTCGTCGATCGCGGCCCTCATCGCCGGCGTCACGGTATCGGCGTAGAGAACTGCGGTGCCGTTCACGTTGCGCGCGACGCGGCCGATCATCTGGATCAGCGCCTGGGCCGAGCGCAGGAAGCCCGCGCGGTCCGCATCGAAGATCGCGATCAGCGACGCTTCGGGGATATCGAGCCCTTCGCGTAGCAGGCTGATACCGATCAGCACGTCGAACTCGCCCGCGCGCAGGCCCTCGATGATCGCGACCCGATCCTCGACCTTGACGTCAGAGTGCATGTAGCGCGCGCGCACGCCCTGGCTTTCGAGGAATGCGTGCAGCTCCTCGGTCGCGACCTTGGTCAGCGTCGTGACCAGCACGCGCTCATCGCGCTTCGTGCGCTGCGCGATCTCGCGTAGCAAATCATCCCGCGCGCCTTGGGACGGGCGGATTTCCACTTTCGGATCGAGCAGGCCGGTCGGCCGAACGATCTGTTCGACCACCCTGCCTTGCGAGGCCCTTACCTCATAGGCGCCGGGGGTGGCGGACACGAAGATCGTCTGCGGCTTGACCTGTTCGAACTCGTGGAAGCTCAAGGGGTGGCTGTCCTTCGAGGATGGCAGGCGGAAGCCATAATCGATCAGCGTATCCTTGCGGGCCTGGTCGCCCCGGAACATCGCCGAGATCTGCGGGATCATCACATGCGATTCGTCGACGAACAGCAGCCCATCCTTGGGCAGATAGTCGAGCAGGGTTATGGGCGGGAGCGCTGGGTCACGGCCGCTCAGATAGCAGGCGTAATTTTCCATGCCCGAGCAATATCCGACCTCGCGCAACATCTCGGCATCGTTGGTGATGCGATCATAGAGGCGCGCCGCTTCCGTCAGGCGATTTTCGCTGGTCAGCCGCTCGACCTGCGTCTCCATCTCTGCGAGGATCGCCGTTGCGGCCTTGCGGGCCTGATCGGCGGTCGCCGCCAGAACGGTCTTGGGCGATACGAGATAGTGATCGGTGCTCTCTAGCTGCCTTCCGGTCGCCGCATCGAACCACTGGAGGGACGCGATCAGGCCGTTCGCCAATCCGACCCGCAGGGCCTTATATTCCGAATCCGCCGGGTAAACCTCAACAGCGTCGCCATCAGCGCGATAGGTGCCGCGCTTCAGCTTGTGCTCGGCCCGATCATATTGCAGACGCGCCAGGCCGCGAAGAAGCTCTTCCTGTCCCAACCGCGCGCCCTCGGTCAGCGGAACCTGGAGCGCGCGATAATTGTCGGGATCGCCCATGCCATAGATCGACGATACCGAGGCAACGACGATCGTATCGCGGCGCTCAATCAGGGATTTTGTCGTCGAAAGGCGCAACCGTTCCAGATGCTCGTTGATCGAGGAATCTTTCGGAATGAACTCATCGCGGCCCGGCAAATACACCTCTGGCTGGAAATAGTCGTAGTAGGAGACGAAATACTCCACGGCGTTTTCAGGGAAAAATCGCCGCATTTCGTCATAGAGCTGCGACGTTAGCGTCTTGTTGGGGGCCAGGATCAGCGTGGGACGCTTCAGGCGATGGATCACGTTGGCCATCGTGAACGTCTTGCCCGACCCCGTGATGCCCTTGAGGGTCTGATGGTGCGCCCCCTCCTCGATGCCGGATATGAGCCGCGCGATCGCTTCGGGCTGATCGCCCGCCGGGGTATAGTCGGAGTGCAAAATGAATATGCCAGTCGACATCAGATATCCTCCTGCCAGGGCCAGGCCATGAACGCCTCAAGCGTGCCCAAAAACGATTGTCGGGTCACATCTGCCCCTTCGCGGGCGGCTGTCCATGGTCCTTGTGTGCGTGCCTGATCCGCCGAACGGTCCACCAGACACCAAGGAGGACAAGGGGAACCAAAGCTGCGATCACCAGCTCAGGCGCCACTGCGTCGTGAATGCCCGGTATGCCCTTGATGAAATAGGAGAGCAGGCCGATCACATAATAGGAGATTGCGGCGACAGACAGGCCCTCCACCGTCTGCTGAAGCTGCAATTGCAGCTTCGCCCGGTTGTTCATCGAGGCGAGCAGGTCGCTATTCTGGCGTTCGAGCTGCACATCGATCCAGGATCGCAGCAAGGTGGTCGCGCGCGCCAGCTTGTCCGAGAGATTGGCCTGCCGCTCCTCGATCACGCGACAGGTCCGCATGGCGGGGGCGATCCTGCGATGCAGGAAGCTGCGCCAGCGATAGCAGCCGGGGACGAAGGTTTCGCCGAGTGCGGCAAGCCGTTCCTCGACGATCTCGTAATAAGCGCGGCTCGCGCCGAAGCGGTAGAGGCTGGACGCCGTGTCCGCCTCCAGCTCGGCCGAGAGATCCGTCAATCTGGAAAGCAGCGCCTCGCTGTTGCGCCGAGCCGACTTGCGCATCTCATCCGTGATCGCGGCGAGGCGCTTTTCTATATTGCGTAGATGCGGACCCAGCGATTGGGTCAGGGGAATACCGAGCAGGGCCAACGTCCGATAGGTCTCGATTTCAAGGAGCCGCTGCGCCAGCGCGCCAAGCCGGATCGGCGTCAGGCCGCGATCGAGGATGAGGATGCGGGTCAGCCCATCTGCATCCTGACGGAAATCGGTAACGATATCCGCCATGCCGTCCTCGACGAGCGAATGGCAGCGGCTGATCGGATCGAAGCGGTCAATGTAGGTCGCGGTCTCTTCCGTCCACGCCACCACGTCCAACCGGATGCCGCAAATGACCGGCCCAGGCGGGGTGAAGCCGTGCTTGAACGGGTCTTCGCCCGCCAGATCCCCGGTGTCGGGATCAACAGGCGCGCTCCACAGGTAGGTTGAAAACTCCGTATGCTTCTCACAATGCAATTTGCCCTGATCCCAGGTCAGGCCATGAAGGGGGGAGTTCTGATCGGGCAGCGACGCGCCCATTCGGCTCGATATTTCCGCGAGCGTCGCCTTATCCTTGGCCAGATTGCCTTCATTCATGAAGGCGAGCTGCACCAGGGCGCGCGGTGACTCGATCAGGAGATATGGGCGCGCATGTACCTCGTCGATGGCAACCCGCCTATTTTCATAGGTCGGCATACCATAGACAGTCGAACCGCCATTCGGAGCGCTGCCCGCTTCACTCAATCGGCTTTCCCCCCTTGTCATCCTTCTCCCCCACGTCGCGATGATCTAGATCGCCATAAGTAATCAGCCGAGAGCCACGATATCCTATGCCATGGGTCCACAGCCAGCTTAGTGCCACACTAAGCCGGTTCTGCGCCCCGATCAGGAAATAAATGTGGATGAGCTTCCACATCCACCACGCCAGGGCCCCGCGCAACTTAAACCGACCCATGTCGACGACGGCAAGGCTGCGGCCTATAGTCGCCAAATTGCCCTGATGCCGGTAATGGAAGGGCGCGACCTCGTTCTGCCCCTTCAGGCGCTGGCGGATAAGCCGGGCGACATATTGACCCGCCTGCTTCGCAGCCGGCGCAAGACCGGGGACAGGCTTGCCATCGAACCCGTTCGAGGCCGCGGTGTCGCCGATCACGAAAATGTCGCGATGACCCGGCACCGTCAGGTCCGGTCCGACAATCACGCGGCCAGCGCGATCGGCTTCAGCGTTCAGCCAATGCGCGGCGGGCGATGCCTGGACGCCTGCTGCCCACAGGATCGTTTCGGCGGGAATCTGCTTCCCATCCACGACGACGCCATCGGCGGAGCATTCCGTGACCGGCGTGCCGAGCTTGATTTCGACGCCGAGCTTTTCGAGCGCCTGCCGGGTATAGGCGGAGAGGTCTTCCGGGAAAGCCTGCAAGAGCCGTTGCCCGGCTTCGATCAGCACGACGCGGGTCGCACGCGGGTCGATCGACCGGAAATCCCGCACCAGCGTCAGGCGGGCAAGCTCCGCGATCGTGCCGGCCAGCTCCACGCCGGTCGGGCCACCACCGATGATGACGAAGGTCTGCAAAGCGGCACGGCGCGCGGGGTCCGTCTCACGCTCGGCTTCCTCGAAGGCGACCAGAAGGCGCCGGCGAATGGTGGTTGCATCCTCCAGCGATTTCAGGCCGGGAGCAAACGGTTCCCATTGATCGTGGCCGAAATAGGAGTGCCGCGCGCCCGTCGCGATGACGAGCGTGTCATAGGCAACCGTCGAGCCGTCCTCCAGAATGACGCGCCGACCGCCTGTATCGACACCTTCAACCTCGCCGAGCAGGGTCCGCACGTCCTTCCGCTTGGCGAAGAGCGAACGGATCGGCCATGCGATCTCCGATGGCGACAGCGAGGCGCCCGCCACCTGATAGAGCAGCGGCTGAAAGAGATGGTGGTTGCGGCGATCGACGAGCGTGATGTCCACGCCGCTCCCGGCGAGCCGCTGCACGGTTTCAAGGCCGCCGAAGCCCGCCCCCACGACCACCACGCGATGGCGGCCGTGAGCCGGCTCATGGCTGGGCGCGATTTCGCGCATGGTTGAAGGTGACGGCCCGGTCATTGGGACAACGCCGCGGCATGGTGGGCGATATGTTCGCCGATGAAACTCGCGATGAAATAATAGCTGTGGTCGTATCCAGGCAGCCGATGGAGCGTCAGCGGGTGCTCGGCAGCCTTGCACGCCGCCTCCAGCAAGTCGGGGCGCAGCTCGCGCTCGACAAACTCGTCATCCAGACCCTGATGGACGAGCAACGGCAGACGCTCGCGGGCGGCCTTGATAAGTTCGATGGCGTCATATTGCTTCCACGCCTCGCGATCGTCACCCAGATAGGCCGTGAAGGCACGCTCGCCCCAAGGCACCTGGCTCGGCGCTACGATCGGCGAGAAGGCCGATACGCTGCGATAGCGTCCGGGGTTGCGCAGGGCGGCAACAAGGGCGCCATGCCCGCCCATGGAATGGCCCGCGATAGCCCGGCGATCATCGGCCGGGAATGTGGCTTCGATCAGCGCCGGCAATTCCTCGACGACATAATCGTACATGCGGTAGTGTGCGGCCCAAGGTTCCTGCGTCGCGTTGACGTAGAAGCCGGCGCCCTGCCCCAGATCATAGCCGGGATCGTCGGCCACGCCTTCGCCTCGCGGGCTGGTGTCCGGCACGACGAGGATGATCCCGTGCTCGGCCGCGAAACGCTGCGCGACAGCCTTGGTGATGAAATTCTGCTCGGTGCAGGTCAGGCCGGACAGCCAATACAGCACCGGCACGCGACCGTCCTTCACCTGGGGAGGCAGATAGACGCCGACCTTCATCGGACAACCGAGGCTGATCGAGTCATGCTGATAGACGTCCTGCCAACCGCCGAAGCTGGCGTGATGTTCGACACGTTCCATTTTTGTTTCCTTGCTTCGACGGTTGGTGGACGGTGTGGCGATAGGAGCCCTTTTGCTGGCTGTTGTGCGGGGGGAAGCGCCGGCGCCTGTTTCAGCGCCGGCGACAGCCAGTCATAGGGTTGCGGGTATCGCCCTCACCTTCCGGCTTCAGATGAAGGTGTACGAGCAGACCTTGTTGCCCGCCGGATCACGCAGATAGGCCGCATAGGCACCCGGCAGATGGCCACGCGGGCCGGGCTGGCCCTCGTCGGTGCCACCGGCCGCGAGGCCGGCCGCGTGGAAAGCGTCCACTTCGGCGGGCGTCGCGGCGGCAAAGCCAACCGTCACGCCGTTGCTGGAGGGCGCTTCGCCATTGCCGGGACGGGCAATGATGAAGGCGGGCTTGTCGCGACCGTACAGCACCCAGCCATTGCCGAAGGGGCCGAGGTTCTTGACGCCCAGGGCGCCCAGAGCGGCGTCATAGAACGCCGACGACTGCTCGACGTCGGCAGCGCCGATGAAGACGTGCGAGAACACGCCGTTGCCGGAGATAACGGGGTCAGCCATGATATTCTTCCTTGAGGTTAGTGTTTGAAACTAAACGGCGTAATCTGTCGGATCAGTAGTGGATCACGGTGCGGATCGACTTGCCTTCGTGCATCAGGTCGAACGCCTCGTTGATCTCATCGAGACCCATGGTGTGGGTGACGAAGGGCGCCAGATCGATCTCGCCCTTCATGGCGTCCTCGACCATGCCGGGAAGCTGGGTGCGCCCCTTGACGCCGCCAAAGGCCGACCCCTTCCAGACGCGGCCCGTGACGAGCTGGAACGGACGGGTGGAGATTTCCTGGCCCGCGCCGGCAACGCCGATGACGATCGACTGGCCCCAGCCACGATGCGCGGATTCCAGCGCGGCCCGCATGACATGGACGTTGCCGATGCACTCGAACGTGTGGTCGATGCCCCATCCGGTCATCTCGATCAGCACTTGCTGGATCGGCTTGTCATAGTCCTTGGGGTTGATGCAGTCGGTCGCGCCGAACTGACGTGCCAGCTCGAACTTCGTCGGGTTGGTGTCGATCGCGATGATGCGGCCTGCCTTGGCCTGACGCGCGCCCTGGATCGCGGCGAGACCGATGCCGCCCAGACCGAACACGGCAACCGAGTCACCCGGCTGCACCTTGGCGGTGTTGTGGACCGCGCCGATGCCGGTGGTGACGCCGCAGCCCAGAAGGCAGACATGCTCGGGGTTCGCTTCCGGGTTGATCTTGGCGAGCGAGACTTCGGCGACGACGGTGTATTCGCTGAACGTCGAGCAGCCCATGTAGTGATAGAGGGGCTGGCCGTTGTAGGAGAAGCGCGTGGTGCCATCAGGCATCAGGCCCTTGCCCTGCGTTTCGCGGACCGCGACGCACAGGTTGGTCTTGCCGGACAGACAGAACTCGCACTTGCCGCACTCGGCGGTGTAGAGCGGAATGACGTGATCGCCCGGCTTGACGCTGGTGACGCCCTCGCCGACCTCGACGACGATGCCCGCGCCCTCGTGACCGAGAACGACCGGGAAAATGCCCTCCGGATCGTTGCCGGACAGCGTGAAAGCGTCGGTGTGGCATACCCCGGTATGCGTGACCTTGATGAGCACTTCGCCTTTCTGGGGCGGTGCGACATCGATCTCGACGATTTCGAGCGGCTTGCCTGCCTCGAAGGCTACGGCGGCGCGAGATTTCATTTTGATTTCCCTCGTTGGTTGAATCGGACCGCCGGTTGTGAAGCCCGGCGAAGCGCGACTCTCGGACAAACACATACTGGCGGGAGTATGTCTAATATACTCCTAGCCAGTATGCAAGAGGGATATCGACTGAGGGATGGAGGCGCCTGACAGGACGTCATGGCTTGGGAAAGCGCAGCGCGATCGTTGATGCTGCGTTTCCGGAAAGGGGCGGCTTGCCGATCCGGGGGGGAGTTAGATCGACAAGCCGGAAGGGGGTGTTCGTGCGGAAAGCAGTCCGCCCCCTACGACTCAGAATATCCCCCGGTCATGACCGGGGGATATTCCGGGTTAGAAGAAGATCAGGCCGCTACGGAGCCGTGCGGATCGATGACGTACTTGAACGCCGATCCGTCATCGAACTCCTTGTAGGCCGCCGGCGCATCCTCCAGCTTGATGATCTTCGTGTTCATCATCGGGGTCAGATAGGGCATCCGATCGTTCAGGATCGCCCGCATGAGGGCGTGGTTGTAATTCGCCGTCGGCGACTGGCCTGCCGACATCCGCGGCGACTTGATCCAGCCACTGGCCCAATCGACTTCCATGCTGCCCTTCTTGTTGTCCCTATTCTTGGAGATCGGATTGGGGCAGTAAACGCCGACCGTGCTGGTCATCCCACCGAAGCGGACATATTTCAGCAGCGCGTTGGTGACGGCGTTCTCGACGATCTGGTCGGACTCCGCCCCGAACCCGCGACAGTCGAGGCCCACATAGTCGATGACGCGATCGGCCTCGCGCTTGCCGGTGATCCGTTCCAGATGATCCTCGATCGGAATGCCGTCCGACAGGTTGATGGTCTCGACGCCGTGCGGCTTGAGCAGATCGAGCCGCTCCTGAATGAAGTCGGCGACGATGATGGCGCCGGCACCGAGGAGCTTCGCGCAGGCTGCGCCCGCGCGACCGACAGGCCCCGCGCCGAAGATCAGCACGTTCTCGCCGACGATATACGCAGGCTGCGCCGGCCAGTCGGGCGCGGCGAACCCGTGGAACGCGGTCGGCAGCACGTCCGAAAGCAGCGTCAGATCACGGATCTTCGCCATGGCCGCGTCCTTGTCGGGGAAGGCCAGCAGATTGAAGTCTGCATAGGGCACGAACAGGTAATCCCCCTGACCGCCGGTCCATCCGCCCAGGTTGAAGCCGTAGGCGCCGCAATCGACTTCGGGGTTGGTGTGCTCGCACACGTCCGAGCGCATGTGCTTGCAGTTGTAGCAGCGTCCGCAGCCGACGTTGAAGGGAACGGACACGATATCGCCGACCTTGATATATTCGACGTCGGAGCCGACCTCGATCACCTCGCCGGTCATCTCGTGGCCCATCGTCATCCCCTTGGGGACTTCGAACGAACCGCGGTAGATGTGAAGGTCGCTGCCGCAGATGTTGGTGGTGACGATCTTGAGAATGGCGCCGTGGGGGGCTTTCTTGCCCTGCGGCGTAATCAGCTCCGGGAATTTGAAGGTGTTGACCTTCATCTCCATCGGCTTCTCGAATGTGACGATCCTGTTTCCGGTAGCCATCGAATTATCTCCTAGCTCTCGTCCGCCACCCCTCAATAATGTTGAAGTTTCTACCGGACGCGCCAAAGGAGCTGCGCTGAATTAAATCAACACAATACGCCTTTGGCGATCCAGACCTCTTCATTATCGTCCATGCAGAATGGCTTTGGCTGCATGTGACAGCAAACTCGAAGTTTCTATCTTGAGATAGGAAATTCCTATGAGCGTTTTTCGCACCGCAACATTGCCGGTTCAGCCCTTTCGAGGCTGAAATTGGCGATGCAATGCAAGGATTTCCTGCAAAGGAGACACGACTTTGGGAGTGTGGACCAGCTCAAGAAGGGCTGCCGAGGGCGGCGACTTTGCCTCCCCCTTGACGCTGACGAATCCAACATCTGCGTGCGCGCCCGCACCCGTCAGTGCTGAAGCCTGAAGGTTTGGAATGTGGGCGAGGCGGGTCGCAAGCGATTGGGGCAAGACTGCCGCGTAACGCCCTGTGGCCAGATGCGCCGCCAGAATGTCGATCGTGTCCGTGTTGATCGTCGCGGCCGAGCAGTGCGCGAGCTGCAACTGTGCCTCGCTGGGGAGCGCGCCTGCCAGAATGCAAAGCGGCAGGCTCACGACATGATCCCACGCGACTCGCTTGGGCTGCGGCTCTTTGCTCATCTGGAACAGGGTCGTATGTTCCCGGTAGAGATGATGGGTCTCGAACTCGTCCTTCGGAACCTCGCCGAGATAGGTCAGCGCCATGTCCATTTCGTGATCCAGCAAGGATCTCAACAGCGAAGCAGTGCCACTCGCCGTCACGGTTTGCCCCAGCAAGGGGATTTGATCCGCAAGAGCGGCGCTGACGATCGCGCCGACAGCCGAAGTGCCTGATACCATGCCCAAGCGGAACAGGCCCTCCAGCCCTCGCTTGAGGGCCGACAGGTCACTCTCCAGCCCGTCACAGTCCCGTTCGATCTTCTTGGCCCAGGCGAGCACTGTCCCGCCTTCCAATGTGAGACCGTCATATCGCCGGCCATGCCGCACGATCTCGACGCCCAGATCTTCCTCTAGCTGCTTGATCCCCGCCGAAAGCGTCGGCTGCGACACGTTGCAGCTCTTGGCGGCCCGCCCGAAGTGACCCTCGCGATCGAGCGCTATGAGATATTCGAAATTCTTGACGATCATATGCTATCCCATCTGCCTGCGGCATCCGGCGCAGCGACAATTCGCAATTGCGCTCGACTCGCTCGGGCATGGCGGCGGCAATCCTGCACTGAGACCCTTGGAAGATAGATCGGTCAGGATGCGGCGGCGTGTTGAAGCTGAATCATCAATCCAAGACACGGAACCGGAAAAATATATATCCGCCTCTTCGGACGATCTATGAAAACGCCAACCCACAAATCGTACCAAGCGAAGATTGGTCGTATCTTCATTATTACCACCACATTACCGATACATACGCATCAGATATCCAGATAATTACCTATACGGGATGATCTTGGCCGCGCTCATTTGAGATATGTTCTCAATATCTTCATGACCCCCTCCATGTCATTATCGTAAGAGTCACCGTCCTGCCCCCCAATCGCCTTGCTTGAGGGTCCGAACGTCTCTTTAAGATGGCTCTCCATCACCTCCGCCATCAATCCGTTGGTCGCTCCCCGCATTGCCACGATCTGTTGGAGCAGGGGTGCGCAGTCCGTACCTGCCTCGATCGCCCTTTCCAGCGCTTCCGCCTGCCCTTTGATACGGCGAAGGCGTGTGATGGCCCGCTTCTTGTCCTCTGGTGAATGTGGCATCGCGCTTTCCTGAAAGATCACCACTACATACTATACAGGGGGGGAGTTTCAAGCCGCTTGTGAATTAAGGGTCGCGGCTCGTCGACGGCCTCTGCCGATTCATAGCTGCAACGGCCCGCTTTCCCCCTCCAAACATCAGGAGCTGATCTATGGTTCCCTGCCCCCTTGATACTGGTGGGGAGTATGGTATTAAAGTGCGCAAGGCTGTTCCACCTTTCGCCGAGCACGCGCCGCAGCACCACAACGCTGGTCGCAGTTGAGGAGGCCGAAAGTCAGGGAGAAAATCTGGTGCTTGCGAATCTCGATCCGGTAATCCTGGCGCGCGCGCAATTCGCGTTCACGGTCTCCTTCCACTTCATTTTTCCGGCCTTCTCCATCGGCACGGCAAGCTACCTGATGGTGCTTGAAGGGTTGTGGCTGAAAACGGGGAGCGGCGTTTACGCCAACCTCTACCGCTATTGGCTCAAGATCTTCGCCGTAGCCTTCGGCATGGGCGTGGTCTCGGGCGTGGTCATGTCCTATCAGTTTGGGACGAACTGGTCGGTCTTCTCGGCCAAAGCCGGCCCCGTCATCGGCCCGTTGATGGCCTATGAGGTTCTCACCGCGTTCTTCCTTGAGGCGGGCTTCCTCGGTGTCATGCTGTTCGGAATCAACAAGGTGGGCAAAGGGCCGCACTTTTTCGCGACCTGCATGGTCGCCGTCGGGACGCTCATCTCGGCGACCTGGATCATTTCCGTGAATAGCTGGATGCAGACGCCGGCAGGCTATGCGATCAATGCCAAGGGCCAGTTCGTGCCCGCAGGTTCGTGGCTTCCGATCATCTTCAACGCGAGCTTTCCATACCGCCTCGTTCACACGGTCATCGGGGCCTATCTGACGACGGCGATGGTCGTCGGTGCGGTCGGGGGATGGCACCTTCTGCGCGACCGCGCGAATCCCGGCGCGCGCAAGATGTTCTCGATGGCGATGTGGATGGCGGCGCTCGTCGCTCCGATCCAGATTCTCGCGGGCGATCAGCACGGCCTCAACACGCTGGAGCATCAGCCGGCGAAGGTTCTCGCGATGGAAGGTCATTATGAGGCCAGCCCCGACGGCGCTTCGCTCATCCTTTTCGGCCTCCCGAGCAACAAGGATGCGGTGGTCCACGGCAAGGTCGAAATCCCCTATCTGGGATCGCTTATCCTCAAGCACGATCCCAAAGCGCCCCTCCCCGGCCTCAACGACTTCCCGCGCGATCGCTGGCCGCCCACGCCGATCGTCTTCTGGTCGTTTCGGATCATGGTGGCGATGGGCCTCGCCATGCTGGGGCTGGGACTTTGGAGCCTGCTCGCCCGCTGGCGCGGCAAGCTCTATGACTGGCACTGGCTTCACCGCGCCGCTGTCGCGCTTGGTCCGTCAGGTTTCGTCGCGGTCATAGCAGGATGGGTCACGACGGAGGTTGGGCGACAGCCCTTCACCGTTTACGGCCTGCTGCGAACCGCAGAGTCCCATTCCCCCTTGGCCGCACCCGCCGTCGCGGCGTCCCTCGTCGCTTTCATCCTCGTCTATTTCGGCGCCTTCGGGGCCGGCACCTATTATCTGCTCCGGATGATGGCAAAGCCGCCCGCAGCCGGTGAGCCGGAACCGTCCAAGGTGCCGCAACGCGCGGCGGGCATTACGCCGGCGAGCGGCGTCGTGGCATCGACCGGACGGGAGGCATGAACATGGAGCACCTCGATCTCACCATAATCTGGGCCGGTATCATCGGTTTTGCTGTCTTCGCCTATGTCGTGATGGACGGGTTCGATCTGGGGATCGGCATCCTCTTCCCGAGCCTTTCGGTCGGAGGGGAGCGCGATCAGGCGATGAACTCGATCGCGCCGGTCTGGGATGGCAACGAAACATGGCTGGTGCTGGGCGGAGGCGGTCTCTTCGCGGCCTTTCCCCTTGCCTACGCCATCATCCTTCCCGCGACCTACCCGCTCATCATCGCGATGTTGCTCGGTCTCGTGTTCCGCGGGGTGGCATTCGAGTTTCGTTGGCGAGATCCACGCCATCGTCCCTTCTGGGATGTCGCCTTCAGCTTTGGGTCCGTTCTCGCGGCGTTCTCGCAGGGGATCACGCTGGGCGCGATCCTGCAAGGCGTGCGGGTCGAGGCCGATGCCTATGCCGGGGGATGGCTGGATTGGCTGAGCGCGTTCAGCCTCTTGACCGGCGCGGCAGTCGTAATCGGATATGCGCTTCTCGGCGCGGCCTGGCTGGTCTGGAAAACCGAAGGGCCGGGCCAGGAACGCGCCCGTCGACTGGCATTTTGGCTCGGCGGTGCGACGCTACTCGCGCTTTTCGCCGTCAGTGCGGCGACGCCGTTCCTGACCTATGACTATTGGCGACGCTGGTTTGCGATGCCCGGCGTGCTTCTCACCGCGCAGGTTCCTCTGCTGGTGGCAATCTGCGCTGCAACCTTCTTCTGGAGTCTGAAGCGCGGCGCGGAGCGTCTGCCCTTCATTATGGCGCTTGGCCTGTTCTTTCTCGGTTTCGTTGGGCTGGGGATCAGCATCTATCCCTATGTCGTTCCCCGCGCCGTCACGATCTGGGATGCAGCCGCTCCCCCGCAAAGCCAGCTCTTCATGCTGGCGGGTGCGGCCATCATCATTCCGATCATTCTCGGCTATACCGCGTGGGCCTATTGGGTGTTCCGCGGTAAGGTCGGCGCCCACGGCTATCACTGATGGATGAGCAAAAACCGCTCGGTCGACGGCTCGCCTGGATGGTCTTAATCTGGGCGGCCAGCGTTTTGGCGCTGGGGGCTGTCGCGCAGGTCATTCGCCTCATCCTCAAACCCTGACGGCAGCTCGTTTCGACGAGCTGCCGAGGGAAATGCCGGCAAACAGGCGAAGGACATTCCACGGACCATGATCGTTCGATCGCAACCGAGCTTCCAAGATATCATTTTCACCGTGCATGGCTCGATCTTGCCGCGCATCGCGCGGAGGCTGGCGGCGATAGCGATCGTCAGTGTGATCGCCATCCTGGCCGCCCAAGCCCATCCCGGCATTTTCGCGCGTATCTCGACGATCCCTTTCACCCTGATCGGCATCGCGCTCTCGATCTTCATGAGCTTTCGCAACAATGCCTGCTATGCGCGATGGTGGGAGGGGCGGCAGCTATGGGGCGAGCTGATTATCTCGGCCCGTTCGTTCGCGCGCGAGACATCGCTTCTCCCTGACGAGGATCGGCGAGCGTTGCTCCACAGCATATGTGGCTTTGCCTGCGGCCTCACCGCACGCCTTCGCGGCGAGGACGAAATCGCCGCTATTGCGCCGTGGGTCGAAATCGGCCCGGCGACAAAGAGCCCGAACGTCACCAACCTCGTGCTCGATCGTATGGGGCGTAGGCTGCTCCACCTGAAGCAGACTGGCGTCATTACGCCGATTCACTATGCCGTCGTGGCAGAAGACATGCGATCCTTCGGCAAGGTTCAGGGCGCTTGCGAGCGGATATCCACGACGCCCGTGCCGTTCGCATATTCTCTGCTGCTTCATCGCACCGCAATTATCTTTTGCGTGATGCTTCCCTTCGCGCTCGCAGGATCACTCGACTGGTGGACGCTCCTGCCGGTGCTCCTTACCGCCTATACCTTTTTCGGCCTCGACGCGCTGGGACACGAGCTGGAAGACCCGTTCGGCGTCGAGCCCAACTGTCTGCCGCTTTATGCGATGAAGCGGACAATCGAGCGGGATATGTTGTCGCTGCTTGGCGAAGAAGATCTACCCGCTCCACTGGAACCCCATAAATCCGTCCTGAGCTAAATTTGCGCACTCCTTGATACTGGCAGGGAGTACCCTATATTCGGGTGCTGTGCTGGATAGTCGCGTGCTTGGCCCATGCGCCCCCGACTATCTGACCCCCAAGGTCAAAATCGAGGAGCTTGCGGCGATGGCAAATGGATGGGCACCCGATAGTGCGGTGCAGGACCAGATTGATGCAACGATCATGGACGCGGTTTTCGCCGCCCGATCGCGTCTGCCTTCCGGCGAGGGTAGCACCGACTGCGAGGTGTGCGGCGACGAAATCCCCGCGAAACGCCGCACGGCCATACCCGGCGTAAGAACCTGTGTCGCCTGTCAAAGCGAACGCGATAAGCGCCCCACCTTCACCGGCATCAATCGCCGGGGCAGCAAGGACAGCCAGTTGCGCTGATGACGAATGGAGGGCGGCCAAGGCCAAGAATCCGGTGTATTGTACGACGGAGCTGAAGGCCGCCCAATAGCGAGGCCGAACCTCAGTCGCAGCAGCCGCGCTTGAAATGCCGGATCAGGAACCAAACGGCGCCGGCCAGGATGGCGACGATGACGATGCCCTGAACCATGTGCCGCCCTCCGTTCGCGCAGCTTCATCGATCTTCTAGCAGGCTTCGCCATCTCGGTCATGGGCAAGCCGATCGGGCGGTGTTCAACGGCTGAACACGGTGTATCGAAATCTGCACCACGGGCGCGCTGATCGCTTTTGTGAATCACCGCCCCCGCACTGATTCAGGAATGTCGCCGGACTTCGCGGGCCTGATTTTGTAGGCTTTGCGCCATGAATGGCGCAGCTCTCCCGCTTTGTGATCCGATCGAGCTGGTGGCGCTTGACCCGGCCCGCAACGTCCGGCGCGGCTACAGCATCACCGCGAGCCTCGACCTGTTCGGCATGATCTTGGTGGAAACCCGCTGGGGCCGGATCGGCGCGCGCGGTCAGGCCCGTTCCCACGCCTTCGCCGATCGCGAGGCGGCCGAGCGCCATATCGCCGCGACCTTGCGCCGGCGCAACTCGGCCGAGAACCGGATCGGCGTCGCCTATCGGCCGCTATAGGGCGGACCCGGCCCCGCTCGCGTGATTTCCGCGCAGCCGCGCCCCATAGAGGGTATTCGGGCCGAGATGGATGCCGAGCGCATCGAGCAGGCCTGCGCAGCGGGCGACGGCCGCGATCAGCAGCGGATCGGCCGGGATGGCGCGGCCGTGGCTGGTGATACGCTGTTCCTGCGCGAGCCACGTCAGCAGCAGCATTTCGCCCTCGCCGACGAGGCGGGAACCGGGCGGCAGCACGGTGATGCCGTGGCGGGCCGCCACGCGGCGCAGCTCGGCGAAGAACAGCGCTTGCGACTTCGCGGCCTGGCGCGACGGCTCCGAGGCGCGGGCATCTTCATCGGCATGGAAATGCTGTTCGTCGCCGCGCAGCATGGCGAGGGCGCGGCGTTCGAGCGCGGGGCGGCGACGCAGCGCGATCGGGGAGAAGGGCGCGCTCAACGTAATAGGAACTCCACAGGCACTACCAGCTCGATTTCGTCGGGCCGTTCGGGCGGAATCTTGGGGAGCGGATCAGCGCGGCGCAGCGTGTCGAGCGCGGCCTGATCGAGCGCCGGGAAGCCGGAACTCCGCACCAGCGACGAGGATAGCACATGGCCGTCGCGGTTCATCCGGAACCGGATATAGGCGACGCCTTGCTGGCGGGCGCTCTTCGCCGCGCCGGGATAGCGCTGGTATTTCTGCAAGCGGGCGAGAACGCGGCCCTCCCACGTATCGGGCGCGTTGCTCGATACCTGCGGCGCGGGGGGCGCCGGCGCCGTCTTGGGCGCGGCGGTTTCCGGTTGCGGGGGCGTCGGATCGACGGGCTTCACCGCTGGCGCGGGTGGGGGCGGCGCGATCGTCGGGACCGGGATGATCGGACGCTCGACCGGCACGACCTTTTGCGGCGTGGGCTGGCGCTGGTGCTTCTCGACCGGCTTGGGCGCCTCTTTCGGTTTGGGCGGCGTCTCGGGCGGCGAGGCGAGCGGAAGCAGGCTCACCACCAGCGGCGCCGAGGGCGGCGGCGGGTTGAAATGATGCTCGAACGTCAGGAGCAGGCCGGCGAAGGCCACGGCAAAGACCAGGCATGTGCCGAGAAAGCCGAATATCTTGTGTTCGGGCGGCGGGGCATAGGGATGCCGCTCGACCGGGAGCGGCAGCACGATCGGCAGCGTTTCGGCATCGTCGCGCGCCTGGCGCGCGTCGTCGCCGTCAGGGCGCATGGTGGCGAGCATGTTGCGGCCTCCCTGTCGGTCGCAGGACGTGGCGCGCGATCACCAGCAGCGGGATCGCCAGCGCCGCCCACGACAGGCACCACCAGATGCCGCCTTCGCCGAACAGCGCCGAGAGCAAGCCGAACAGGGTCAGCGCCGCGAGGGCGATCGGCCACGACCATTGACGGCGAAAGGTGGAGCGATGCCGTTTCATCACTCGGCCGCCTCTAGCCCGGCTTATTCATCGGGTTCGGTCAGAAGGGTTGGCGGGAGTGGTTTAAGCGATTGCTTTGATGTAGGAAAATGGGTGTCTAGGCCATTCCTGCAGCGAGGCAATTTATGCCACGGACCACACCCGCCGGGAGCGATGATAGCGCGCCGGGATTTTCGTTTCCAGCGATCGGGCGCAAGAAGATCACAGCCGCGTTCGACGGAGGTCGGCTCACCTCGGATGGCGGTGTTCTGCTGCTGGCACAGGCCGAGCGCGCGATGGGGCTTTGCCGGCGGCTTGCGGCTTGCATTGCCGATCCGCGCGATCCTGCGCGGGTGATCCATCGCCTTGATGACATACTGCGTGCCCGCGTGTTCGCGATCGCGTGCGGCTACGAGGACGCCGATGATCTCGACGCTCTGCGTGACGATCCGGGCTTCCGCCTGGCGCTGGGCAAGCTGCCGGGATCGGGCGCGGGGCTGGCCAGCCAACCAACGATGAGCCGGTGGGAAAATGCGCCGACCACACGCGAGTTGGCCAGGATGATGTCCGCGATGATCGACATCTACTGCGCCAGTTACGATTGCAAGCGCCTACAGATACAGGCGGTTGTAGAGGTGATGAACACTTCGACCGTACCTTTCGCGCTCGCGGTCGATGACGTCCCGATCATCCTGATGGACATGACGCTGATCCTGGAGGACGCCGGCTTTCGCTGTCATGAGGCGATGGACGGCGATACCGCGATCGTGCTGCTGGAGGAGCAGGCCGACAACACCATCCTGCTGTTCTCCGATGTCGAGATGCCGGGATCGATCAACGGCTTTGCGCTGGCGCGTCATGTCGCACAGCACTGGCCCTGGATCGAGATCGTGATCGCCAGCGGCAATATCCGTCCCAATCCGGGTGACATGCCCGAGAAGGCGACGTTCATCCCGAAGCCCTTCTCGGCTGCGATCGTCCACGAGCACCTCCGCAGGACGCTGCCTGACGGCAAGAAGCCCGCGCCGCTGAAGAATGCGGTGACGACGCCGGTTCAGCCGGGAGCCTGAGCCACCCCTGCCGAGGCGAGCAACTGCGCGTCGGTCGCGTCGCGGTTGTCGATCCACCATTTGGCGTCCGCGATGCCGAGCAGCGCCGCGCCGGTTTCGACGCTATCGAGAGGTTGATCCTTGCGCAGCAAGGCGATCCGTTTCGCGCGAATGGTCGTTGCCCAGCTGACCTGTCGTTCCGAGCCGTTGAGCGGCGCCAGCGACAGATGGGCAACGGCTTGTTGCGAGGCCGCGGCGTCGCGCTCGTTCTCTTCCTGGCGCTGCTTGCGGTAGCACGCGCCGCAGACCGTCGTGCGCAGCCAGGTGGCCTTGCGCTCCTGCTGCGACGCGAACCCGGCAATGAAATGGGTTTGCTCATGGCCGCAGGTGTGGGTGATGCGATGGTCCATGACGTTCAGCCTGTCATATGGGCCGGATTTGTTCCAGCGGGATTGAGTCGAGCCGTTCGGTTCCGGCGACCGATGCTCGCGGCATGAAGATGGCGATCACGACCCGAGTGGGCTGCTCATCACCAGCACGGTCGCGCGCGCGATCGGCGCCGGCGCTACGCCGGCTCTGAAGGGGGCGACCGCCCCCCACCGCAGCGACTTGGCGACGGGGCGATAGCTGACCGGATGGATGCCATCCCGGCTCGGTTGCGCCCGCAGCGGGATGACGGTGTCGCCGAAACGTGCCGCGATCGACGTGACAATGGATGACGCGCGCAGGTCGTAGGGGGCAAGCCAGGCCACCTTGACGGCGGTGGTTCGCCGCCTGAGCGCAAGAAGGTTGGTTGGGAGCGCCGGACTGGCGGCATCGTTCGACCCGAGTGCGATGAGGGCGACGGTGGCGGCCGAAGCGCCCCTCACCCGCCGCTCGATCTCGGCCGAACCGGCACCCACGCGCGCATGAACCTCGCAGCGTATGCCCTGTGCTGCCAATGCCTGCGCCGTGCCGACCGCGGTGCTGTCGCCCAGGATCAGGCAGAAGGGAATCATGGCCGACCAGCCTGATGGGCAAGCGGTTTTCGTGGAGTGGTCATGTCGCCGTAGGCAAGTAGCCCGAAGATGGCGACAGCACAGCCGGCGATGCCGAACGCTGCGCGTGCCAGCCCGATCAGCCGCGCCTTGCGACCCTTGCGAAGGTGGTTCCACCCTCGATCGAGCGAGGTACGCCAGGACAGCCAGCCATCGCCGATATCGCTCGCGCCGAACATCGCGATGGGGATCGCGACGGCCAGCATGATATGCCGGATGTCGGCGCGGGCGATCACGATGGCGAGAAAGGTCGCGACCAGAATGAACAGCGCGATGGCGTTGATGACGCTGTAGAGCGGGCGCAGCCGAAAGATCCGACGCGAGGGCGCAGCGAGGTAGCGCACGATCGGACGGCGGCAGGTGTCGCAGACCAGCATGTGCTGCCCCAGCGGCCAGCGGCGCATCGCCTCATGGCAATACGGGCATTCGGGCCGGGGCAGGCTGATCATATTCATGCGACGTGGCCGACCCTGATCGCATCGGGAAGTGCAGCCCGGATCACGTCGGCGACGTCGGGCACGCAGATCCAGTTGGAGAATCTCGGGTTCCAGATCGCCTTGCCCTTGCACAACGCGGAAAGAACCTCCCTGCCGATCTCATCGTCGCGCGCGGCCCTGAATGCGATGCGGCCATCTGGCAGTGTCCGCTCGACGATCCCGGCGCATACCTCGATAGGTGCGCCCGCCTTGACGGGAACCGCCTTGGCAGGGGGCGATACCTCCAAAACGGTGCATTCAACCGCTACCGATGTGGAGGGACTTTGCGCCGGATGAACAGTGACAGGCTCTGCCTCGACGTACGGCGGCAATTCCGGCACAGACGCGGCCTGGACGATGGGCATGTTGATCGGCCCAGACGGGTCGCCGGTATGAGACGTATCGGCGGCGTCCGTGCTGTCAGGAACGATGCCGAGGCGGGTATAGATATCGCCCTCCTGGACATGGTCGGCGATGAGCTGGTCGGCGATCTCGACCATCTGCGCGGCGGTGACGCCGGTCGAAAACATTCGTCCCAGGGGCGATGACCCGCCGAACGGCACCCAGGCTTTGTAAAGGTTGTCGCATTTGTAGATCGGCTCGTCGCTGCCGATTTTGGAACGGTCGATCATCGCGGTGGGCGGAACGGACACGAATACGCCGACCTCCGCGAACGCCCTGTCATGCCCTTTTCGCTTCAGCCACGCCTGCAGCACCTTGCGTTGTCGTTTGGCCTGTTCGACCGGATTGGGGATGTTCTGCGGCTGACGTTGCGAGCGATACCAGACCATCCATTCGCCATGCTCGTTCTTCGAGATCCGGCCAGAGTAGTTCTTGGATTCGAAGATCGAGGCGGTGCGCGACGCCCGCGACAGCAGGATATGATCGAACTGCGCGAACCCGCCCTGCCCGTCCGGCAGGCGCAGATCGTGGATAAGCAGGTTGCGGTCGTTGTCAGGCCCGAATTGGTGATCGAGCATATAGGCGGTCTCGCGCTCGCCCCGCATCCCCTGGCGATGGTTCCGCACCGTCGATCGCACGCGCTCGGGGAGAGCCGCGAACTCGTCGGACGCCATCACTTCGTCGGCAAATGCGATCTCGGCCGCGCGGGTCGATTTCTTGCGGATCATCGTTTCGGCGTTCCCGGATTTGGCTGCGGCAGCGGTTGAACCGCCTGCGCCGGTAGCGGCGCGGAGGCGGGAGGCACCATTGCGGGCGGCTTGGCCGGCACCAGCCTCGCCTCGAGCCGTGGCCGTGCATCCTCGATCAGCTTGCGGAACGCATCGAGCGTCGCCAGCGTGGTGATCTTGCCGATGTCGGTCGAGGCGTAGCTTCCACCGAGCGCACCCACGCCAAGGCCGAGCAACAGCCCACCGCCCACGACGCCGATATCCTTCTTGCGCGCCGACCCGCTGGCGACCGCTTCCTGGATGCCGGTGTTCACGTCGACCAGCGTCATCAGCACCTGGCTTTCGAGTGTCTTCGACTTGAGCCCGACCGCCCCGCCGAACACACCGCCGACCCCGCCCCCGCTCTCACGCGACTTGGCGTCGGAATAGACCACCTTCACCTCGATCAGATAATCCGCCTTGGTGACAGGCCGGGTTGTGGCAGTCCCGCCATTGATCGCGCGTTCGCGTTCGAGCGCGCTGAACGCCTCGCCGCGATCGGCGACGCGGAAGCAATTGGATCGCGCGATCATCAGCTTGACCAGTGGCAGCGCGTCGACGCGCGCGGTCGAACCGCCGTTCTGCATCTCCGCCATGCGCATGAGCGCCTGCAGTTGCGGCGACAGGCCATC
Organism: Sphingomonas sp. TX0543; assembly: GCF_048565505.1. Classification (NCBI taxonomy): domain Bacteria; kingdom Pseudomonadati; phylum Pseudomonadota; class Alphaproteobacteria; order Sphingomonadales; family Sphingomonadaceae; genus Sphingomonas; species Sphingomonas sp. TX0543. The sequence continues at coordinate 10,951 of NZ_JBLZUS010000005.1, read as the reverse complement.
GGCCGGGTTGGCGGCCTTCTCCTCAACCAGCGCGGCAACGCCGAGCGGCACCTGGCATTGCGGCACGGCGGTCGTCTCGTCGACGCCGGTGCCGCCCTGCCCCAGCTTCTGGGCGTGGGCCATTGAAGGTGTGACGGCCGCGAGCGCGGCCGTCACGACGAGCATGCGGGTGCGATCAAGCACCGGCGCCCGCCTTCTTCGCATGCGCTGCGGGATCGCAGATCCCGGCACGCTCCTCGTCCGCCGCAACTTTCTTCGCGGCTTCGTCACAGTCCTTGCAGTCGGGACAGTCCGCGCAGTCCTTGCATTTGCCGTTGTGAAGCGCGTGCGCGCGATAGCGCGCCTTCTTCGCCTCGACCTCGCGCGCGGCATCGGTGCCGGCATGACTTCCGGCGAAGCTCGCCATCGCGAGCAGGACCGGCGCCGACGACTGCGCGCTGGCGGCCGACGGCAAGGCCACGGAGAGGGCGGCAAGCCCCAGCGCGGCGATCATCTTCAGTTTCATCGTGTGTACTCCTTCCCTGGCCGTTTTCAGAAGAAACCGTTGCGTCGGCCGTCGCGACGGTCATCGTGGCGGGCGCTGCTGTCGCCCAGCGCCGAGCGCCGGACCTCCAGCTCAACCCCGTCCCCCTTGCGGCGAATGCGGACATCCTGCGGGGCGATGTTGTTGCGCTTCGCCCAGCGGTCTGCGTCGGCATCCGAGCCGAACTCGCCCATTTCCTCGAAATCCCAGTTGCTCATGTCTCCTGTCCCGGTTGATCGCCGTGCCGGCGCGCGGGGGCCGGTCCTGGCGGTGCGATGCGAAATCCCCGCGCGTGGATGAAGGACAGTGTCACTGGATCGAGGCCGGTTTGGCGGCGATGCGCCGGACCACGAGATTGCTGTCGGCCCCCAGACGAAGATCGAGCGTGTGCCCGACCCGTCGCGTGAACAGCATCACGCCGGCAACCTCGTCGTGCAGCGTGCCCTTGCCGAAGAAGGTCCGAGAATCTGCCCATTCGCGGCCGTGGATGAAGCGGACGCGATATTGGCCGAGCGGGGCTGGCACGGTGACACGCTCGAAGGCGCGGACATAGACCGACAGCCGGTTCTTCGCCGTCGCCGGATCGAGCAGCTGGACGATGCTATTGTCTGCCGCACCCTGAATGGTCAGGTGGCTTCTGACGGTTCGCAGGTCGACGCTGGAGGAGACGGCGACCGTTCCCGATTCCGGAAAACCGGTGTTCGTCCCCACGATTGACGCGAACAGGCTGGAGGTTGCGCGCTTGATCTGGCCCTGCCCGGCCCAGGCCGCAAGGACCAGTGCGATGGCAACACCGACGCCCAGCGCCTGCCAGTAAGGGGCCGGCGTGAAGCGCGGGCGGGGCCGCCATCGACCGCGCTGATAATCGTGGCCCCTGTTCCTGGCTTCGAACCACGACCCTTTCGATCCGCCAGATATCCAGCTCGCGCTCCCCAGCGGCACCGATTTCCTGAACCCGAAGCGGTTCAGCTCGACCCGTGCCTTGCGATCGTTCCATTGCGTCGCACCGGGATCGAGCCCCTGCCGCTTGCGGTAGCGATCGCGCATATAGTCGCGATCATCGATGCCCATCGACCACCTCCATCGACTGCGAGGGGAGAGCCAGGGGAAACACGTCCATTCTGGACAGCATCGCGTGATCGCGCAGCGAGGCCTCGACGGCGACAACCTCGCTCGAAGTCAGTCCAGGTTCGCGTCGTACGAACAGGATGGTCGACGCCGATCCTGCCAGCCAGCGCGCGATGGAGATCCTGGGCATCAGCCGGTCGTGGTCGGCGAAAGCGTGGGTCGCTCGTCGCACGCCGGCCAGCACGGTCATTCCCCAACGCAGGGCGTGACCGTTTCCAGAATCGTGTCCCGCCGCCTCTGCGACGGCTTCCGGCGGGAGATCCCGTATCAGATCGCGGACGGCCGAAAGGGTCGCACCAGGTTCATCGCCGGCATGCTGGATCGCGCGGAGCAGCACATAGCGCGAAGCGCAGGTGTAGCCCGAGCAAACGTCAGGATCGTCGGGAAGGAACGCTTCGATCGCGGACGAGCGTGCATAGTCGCTCGGATGGTCTGCGAAGAAGTCCCAGTTGCCGCGCGCGGGGTCGATCAGCTGGTCGCGGACCTGGTCGGCGAGTTCGGCGATCGCGTCGCCATCGCCGAATACCGCGAGCCGGCCCCCGTCACCGGCGCGGACCGCTTCAAGCGCCGCTTCCGTCAGATCCGCGGTTTCGGCGATCGTGAGGGTCGCGTGCGTCGGCTCGGGTTGGCGCCGGAAGCGAAAAGGGAAACTACCGTCCACCGGGCGTACCTTGGGTTGCGGGCGGAACGAAAATTCCACCATCGGTGTGAAGCGACGCGCTGACGATTCCGCATCCGACCGCCCAGGCGAAGGTGAAAGCCGCCACCGCGGCCGCCAGGAGTCCCGCCTGACGCAACCGGCGCGTCAGCGGGACGATCATGCGTGGTGCGGTTGACCGTGGCTCCACGGGCTTCCTGCGGGCCTGATGGCCATACTCGGCCGTTCCCTCGATCGCGTCGCAGGGCGGCGTGTCGAGCCGCGAGGTCCGACCGATGCGGGGAGGCCCGTGCATATAGTCGCGGTCGGCGAGGCTCATCGTGCTGGCTCGGACCGGACCCGGAGGGCACGCAGCGCGCGGGTGAGCGGCAGGAGTAAGACGTAGGTCAGGCCGAAAATCGCGGCCATCGCAAGCGTTTCGCCGCCCCAGTCGAGCGCATCGTCGCGCCGCGCGAGCTGGCTGCATTGCGTGAGCGTATGAGTGTCGAGGTCGCAGGCGTGCCAGTGCTTGGTGGCGATCACCTGGTCCCAGGTCGGTGGTGATGTGGTCATGCTCATAGCTCCAGTCCGATGTCCTTTTCGGGGTAGGGAAGTTCAGGCCCTTTGGGCTCGACCGGGACGCTGAACCGGGAGAGGTCGAGCGAGGGATCGGTACGGATGTCGATCTTGCCGCCGGTCGAGGGGCGGGCTGTATCTGCGCTCGGCTCGCCTCCGACTTTCTCCGGTCCGCGATCGAGGTCGGGCGGCAGCGAAGGGTTGAACGTCTCGCCCGCGCCGGCTTTCGTGGCTGCGCCGGCAGCGCCGCGATCGGGGTCGATCGACAGCGCGCCGGTGGTCTCGAGCGCCGAGGTCTTGTTGCCCTCGTTGCGCTCGATCGCGGCGGTCAGCTTCTCGCGGTCGTCGGTGAACAGCTGGATGTCGTCGCGGACGCGCGTGACGGTGACGTTGAACAGCCGCTGGTTGGAGAGGTTCGATTCCCTGTGGCTCATCACCGCGATCGCGGTGTCGGTGGTGATGCCCTGCGCCGCGTGCATGTTGAGCGCGTAGGCGAGGCTGATCCGCTCCATCATCGGATCGCCCGCCTTCAGCTCGTGGAGGGTGCCGTCGCTCGCCTCCACCTTGATCCCCGACGGGTCGGCCGAGACGACGCGGGCGATATCGTTGTTGTTGAGGCCGCGGTCCTTGTCGTTCTGGGTCCAGCGGATCTTGTCGCCCTCATGCAGCTTGATCTGCTCGCGCTGGGCGAGCTGCATCGCGTCGGTCTTGTCGACCGGCGATATCTTCTGCGGATCGAAGGTCCGTACCCGGTTGCCGATCTGGACCTGAACGCGCCCCTTCGCGTCGACGCCGAGCACGTCATAGGTGCCGGGGCTGAGGCCGAGCTCGCGCATGGCATGGCGCAGGTCGATCACCTGGCCGGGCTTATAGGTATGCGCGTAGCGGAGTTCCTCGCGCGTGACGTTGACCTTGTCGAGGACCGGGGTGACGACGCCGTCCCCTTTCAACGTGCCCTCCGCGGCGAGGCCGTCCTGGATGCGCACGTTGAGCTCTGCGCGCGCGACGCGGCCCGACGAGAACATCGCGGTGGTCTCGCGCTGTTCGGGGGTTAGGCCCAGCCAGTGTTCGGCCGCGGCCTTCACATGCTCGGGGTTGGCGGTGACCTTGTCGCCGAGCATCGCCATCGCCTCGCGCACCTCGCCGCGGTTGGTCAGCGCGGCGACGGTGCGCAGCTGCTCGGTGCGCTGGCGCAGATTCTCGTCCATCCGCGCCAGCGTGATCCCGCCGGCCTGCGCGAGCGCGAACGCCTTGCCGGCGTCGACCGCGGTGATCTGCTGGCGATCGCCGATCATCAGGAAGCGATCGACGCCGAGCGCATTGGCGATGCCGACCAGGTGCTTCATCTGCTCCGAGCCGACCATCGAGGCTTCGTCGAGGATGAGCGTGGTGCCGGCGAGCGCGTCTCGCGCGCCGTCATAGCCCGCGCCCTTCCCAGCGAGCGCGTGGCGGGCATAGCTGTGGACGAACGAGGACACGGTGCGGCTCTCGATGCCGGCTTCGGCGCCGAGACGATCGGCGGTCGCCTTCATGAGCGCGAGACCGACCACCTTGCCGCCTTCCTGCTCGACATTGCGCGCGACGCTCGCCAGCATGGTCGACTTGCCGGCGCCCGAGACGCCCTGGACCGCGACGATGCGATCGGCGGAAGTGAGCGCCATCGTCGCGGCCGCCATCTGCCCTGCATTGAGTTCCTTGTCGCCCGATGCGGCGTTGATCCGCTCGATAACGGTGTCGGCGGAGACGATCACCCGCCCCTCCCCCTTGCCGCGCTCGATCTCTGCAAGGATGCCGCGCTCCGTCGCGAGCGCCTCGGGCGTCGTGACATGGGTGACGACGCTGTCGATCCGGTCATCCTTGCCCGGAATCAGCTTCTCGTTGCGGATGAGCTCGGAGACGCGCGCGTCGACATGCGCGGCGGTGACACCCTTCAGCCCGAGGTCGAGCGCGGTCCTGGTGATGTCCGGCACCGCGAACGCGGCTTCGCGTTGGGCATGGATGCGGATCGCGGAGGCGACGGCGTGCTGGGCGCGCAGATCCACCGGCGCGATGCGCAGCCGGTCGAGGCCGCTGGCGACGAGCGGATCGGCGGGTCGGAATAACTCGCCCAGGCTTTCGCGGAGATTGGCCAGGACGTCACCGAGGCGCTCCATCGGTCGTGGCTGGGCATCGAGGCCGCTGGCGCCAGCACGCTCGCGCGCGGCATCGACCAGTGCCTTGCCGTCGAATCCGAGCGCGGCCGCCCGGTCACGCCATTCCTGGCGCAGGGCATCGCGATCCTCGACGTTCAGCTTGGCGTCGCGGGTATTGTTGGTCACCTTGCGCAACGCCTCGGCGGAGGTGACACCGAGCTCGCCGGCTTTCGCCAGGATATCGGCGCGCCGCTGGCTGAAGGTGTCGATCACCTCCTTAGGCACGCCGGCGATCTCGAACTGGCCGTGCTTGCCGGTGACGCTTGTTTCGTAGCCGATCTTTGCCAGCTCGGCGCGAAACTGGGCGTGATAGGCCGCGCCGATCGTGGTGTTGTTCTTCCAGAGCTGCTGGTTGTGGAGCGCCTGCCATGCCCCGTTCGCCATCTTGGTCATGTTGGCGATAAGGACGTGGATGTGGCCCTGCGGATCGAGAGCGCGGCTCGTGTCGTGCTGGAACAGCGCATAGACGAGGTTGCCGGTTCGCACCGCATCCCCTGACCTGGACTGATCGTAGGTGCGGCCTTCGGCGAAGGTCTTCTCGACCCATCCCATCGTCGCCTTTACGGCGTTCATATGCGCGGTGAGGACACGGGTGTCGCAAGCGACATAGGCCATTACGCTGGCGGACTTCGGCATCGAGAAGGTCAGGTCGACACCGAGCCTGCGACCCTCGACCTGCCCGACCTTTTCGCCATCGGGCATCTCGCCGTTGAGGATCTTCTCGAAGTCTTCCTTGGTCACCTCGCCCTTGAGGCCAAGGTCGGCCGCGCCCACCCCGCCCCAGGCGGTCGCCTCGGACGAATGCTCGGCGGTGTAGTAATCGTCCTTGGCGAAATACTGCGCCGCGCCGGAGGCGGACTTGACGGAAGCGACCGACAGCATCGGCTACATCCCCATGTCCATGTCGTCATCGATCTCCGGCGAATGATCCGGGCCGTGATGACGATGGTGGTGATCGGGGTCGCGCTGCGTCGCAAACCCATCGCGCAATTCGCGGGTCGCCTGGTCCTCGTGGCGATCGGCATCACCGCGATCGGACCGGCTTTCCGGGGCATGGCGTGACGCCTCGCCGCGCGTCGGATCCACCCCGCTCTGCGGACCCGCACGGTTCTCGATCAGGGACATGCCCATGCCGCCGAGTTGGGCATCCAGACTGGATGAACCTCCCGTCACAGGCTTGGAAGGTTCGCCCCCGACCCTCGTTGCGGCATCCGACGCGCGGACGGCATCGACGCCGGTCGGGCTGCTGGCGACGCCCTTGCCGGTTATCTGATCGATCACCACCGGCAGCGACCCGGTGACCTCCATCGCCGCAGCCGCCTTTTCAGCCTCGCTACGCGGCTTCTCGGGCTGCGAGGCGGTCAGGTCCGGCTCTTGCCTTTCCTTCGCCTCCACGCCCCCCACAGGCCGTGTGGGGGTATGCTCGCGGCCACCCTCACCCCCCTCATCCGCGCCATTGTTCCGGGTGTTCTGACGACGCCGGTCTTCCGGCGAGACGTATTCGGTAGGCTTGAAGTTCTTGCGGGGCACCGCCCCCGGCGCGACCTCGGCATAGGAGCGGTATTTGAGTTCGATCCGCGCAGCGGGAAATCCATCGGGAAACTTCACGAAGCCGTGGAGCGACGGCAGGTTGTTGATGTCGTCGGGGATGACCAGCGGCTCGATCGCCGTGCGAGGCGTGAGGGTCGAGGCGTCGCGGGTGTTGTTGTAGCCGTAGCTGTAGGCCTCATCCATCTGGCGGACCTCGCGGCTGCCGATGAACTCGGAGCACTTTTCGGCTGTGGTTCGATCGGCGGTGGCGAGGATCAGCTTGGTGCGCGCAAGTCCGGTGAGCGCGGTCGCGTTCTGCAAGCCATAGGTCGCGACCAGCTTGTCGAACGAGTGGATCCCAAGGACGAACGCACCGCCGAAGTTGCGGGCCGACTGGAGGCCATGCTCGATACCAGGAAGCGCGTGAAGCGCATGGACTTCGTCAAACAGATACCAGGTCCGCAGGTCACGGGTCTTGGGCAGGCGCATGAGGTTGTTGACGGCCAGATCGATCCACAGCGTGAACAGACCGCGGGTCATCTCGAGGTCGTTGTACGAGCCGGTGATGAACATGATCGAGCCGTCGCGATTGTCGGTCGCGATCCAGTCGCGGATCGAGAAGGCGGGCGGGCCGCCCGGGACAGGGTCCGGCATGAAGCGTAGCGCCTGTCCGTTGACGTTCAGAACCGAGCGGATCGATTCCGCCATGCGGGCGGCTTTCTCGGTCGTCAGCGGGGCGGCGATGGTGTCATCGAGCTTGGCGTTGATCGACTTCAGATCGGCCTGCATCAGGTGGTGCGCGATCGCGGCGTTGTTCGCCTCACCCATCTCTTGAAGCTTCAGGCACATCTCGATGAAGAGCATCCGCGCGGCGTTCTGCCAGAACGGTTCCTTGTCGTCGGGATGCGAGGGAATGAGGGCCGATGCGGCCGAAACGAAGTCGGCATAGTTGCGGCATTCGTCGAACAGCGTCCACGGCGCGCAACGCTCGTCCATAGGGTTGAGAATGACGTCGGTTTCTGGGTTGTAGAACGTCTCCACGAACACGCCGGTCAGGTCAAAGATGACCGCGCGATGACCGCGCGCGCGAAGCTGCGAGACGTGGCTGCGCAGCTGGGTCGTCTTGCCGGTGCCGGTGGTGCCGATGAGCATGGTATGGCTCTGTTCGAGCCGCCACGGATAGGGGATGCCGGCGATCGTGTATGGAACGTGGATGCCCCGGTCGATCCGATCGAGGATCGGAGCCTTGGCGACGAGTTCGGGGACGTACGGCGGATCGTGTTCGGCGCACTCGGTGCGGAACTTGCGTCGGTTGTGGCCGCTGACAGTTTTGACGAGCACGTCACGCTCGACCAACAGGGCGCCGCGGTTGTGGCGTTCCTGGAGCATGTCGCTGCCGCGCTTGTTTGCCCACATGATGAACCACATGATGATCGGTGCTGCGATGAAGGCCGACATGACGAGTGTCGTCAGGAAGATCTTGACCGTCTTCGCCCAGGCATGAACGACATGGGGTTCGTAGGGGACGTAGCCGATCGGAACCTTGGTCACGATGCCGTTTGGCAAGGTCAGGTTGATGAGGTGGAATTTGTCCCCGCCGACCCACGTCCAGATGGCGGAATAGAGCTTCATCAGGTCGAGCTGGAATTCATGCTCGGCGAGGCCCAGCCAGACGAAGATATTGAACAGGACGATGAACGTCCCCAGCCATATCCAGATGGGCACCTGGAGGCCCGCCCAGGTCATCTTGTACTGACTGGCGAGAAGCTGCGAACCGCGGGTGAAATTGCCCGAGTTGCGGGTGATCCGCCCCCGCGCGGAATGGTGCTTTACGGTCGCCGCCTGACCGTTGAACCGGATGTCGCCGCTACGCATGGAACGTCGCCAGGCGCTCCTTCGCGGCTTCGCGAAGCTGGGGTACGACGTCGCCGTGATCGCGTGTGATAATCACGTCGATCGCCGCCTGCATGTACTCGAGAACGAGGACCGCACGGGTGATGTTGAAAGTATGCTCGGCCTCAGCGAAACGGATACCGAACATAAGCGCAGTGCGCGCGGCCTCAGACCGGGAGCACGACCGTTTCGCGGCTACACGATCAAGTGCCGCAATCTCTTCAGACGAAAGTCTGAAAGCTATCGTCGAGTTAGACATTCACCACCCACTTGAAAGTGGCTGGTGGGGTTTTCGGAGAGTGGAAAATACTACAGCCTGGTCCCGAGGTATAGAGTGAAAACGCATTCACCCTGCAAACAGGGATTTTCGCGCGTTCTCAAGCGCTTAGGGGAGAACCACCCAAGGCGTTTGCAGGGGCAAACATGTTTGCCCCTGCAAACGCCGGCAATTACAGACACCTAACCTGCGGCGTGCCGCGTACGGTGTGCAAATCCTTGGGGGACTGTCGCGGTGGTGGTGGCATCATGGCTGGATGTCCGATCATTGGACTGGGTTCCGGCAGAGTAAGCGCCGCAGGCAGGCGACCACCGGACTGGACCGAAGGGTATTGGGCGGAGCAATCTGCGCCTGACGACGGACCTGGCCGAAGGTCAGTGTCCGTCGCCCTTATGCTGGTCCGGTAAAGCCGGACCAGCGAGCGATTATGAGTGTCGCTATTGTGCCGGTGGAGCGGTGCTGGCATCGTGGGAAATGGAGGCCGATCCACGATCAGAAAAGGCAGGTCATATGGCACGGAGTATCGAGCAGGAACGGGCACAGCTTGAGGCGGACGAACAGCGGCTCAACGAACGCCGCAGACAACTGGCCGATCGTGAGCGTTCGGAGCTGCTGAAGGAGGTGGAACGGTCGGGGTTGATGAAGGCCGATCCTGCCGAGTTCAGCGCGATCATTGGAGCGATCAAGAAACTCGGGATCGCCGAGACCGTGAAGCGCCTGACCGCGTAAGCGGGTCAGCGCGAAAGCGGGCTCAAGCCCATCATGCAAATAGAAGGGGAGCTGCCGTTAGGCGCTCCCCTTTTCAATGCTTGGGCCGAGTTGGCGAAGCTTCGGTCCATTCAGGCATAAGAATGGGGAGCATCGAGGCGAAGCCCGATGCTCCCCGACGCGATGGCGACTGGAGGGAGGCTATCCCCAGACCATGCGTATCCCTTCACTGGTGTCGGCCTGAGCAGCGAGGGTGTCGAAGCGTTCGAGGTAACGACCATCGAGGCGACCAAGGTCGCGGCGAACATAGGGCTGGCCGAGTGTTTCGCGTAGTTGCCCGATGGGCATGCTGCCGCAATTATCGTCCGAAAGTCGCAGCGCGTCGAGGACGTGGAAGGCGTTGCCGTTCGCGAGATTGATCTCCGCTGCGCCGTCCGGGGTGCTGGCGACGCGCATCGTGATCGTGCGGGTCGCGTCATCGTGCCAGAAGCGCACGTTGAGGCCACGGAACTGGGCTTCCTCGACCACGGCGATGACACCCACATCGTGATCGAAGATCGCGCAGATCGACGCGAGCGACCAGGGGCAGACGCGAGCTTCGAACGAGCACGACACGAGCGGGTCATCATCCTCGTCTTCGAGCAGCTGGCCACGTTCGCGGGCGAAGGCGCGGAACGCGGCAAGCTGGCGGGCGGTGATGACGGCGGGCGCGGCGTCGGCTTTGCGATCGACGCTGAGGAAGAAGGTGATCGACATGGTCGTCTCCCATTGGAACCATCATCTCCGGTTCCCCTCCCCTTCCGATCCGTCAGGATCGGCATGGCCGTTCACGGGGTCATGGGTCGGTCCGCAGGACCGGGTGCCCGAGCGATGCGTAGCTGGTGCTCGCAATGCGCAGGCATTGCGGCACCGCGAGCGAGCCGGGCATTGGTCGGACTGCGCCGGTCGATGCGTAGCGAGCGCGACACGCGCAGGCGTGGCCGCGATGCGAGCGAGACGGGCGCGGTCGATAAGCGGGTGCGATCGGCACGAGCGAGGCGTAGCGAACCGGCGATCCGAAGGGATCGTCGTGAAGCGAGCGAGCCGTGCCGGTCAGCCCATACTCGATCGCATCCGCACGGCGCGATGCGCAGCGGCAGCGCAGGCGATGCGACGGCATCGCCGCGCCCGCCAGCGAGCCGCGCCCATGCCGCAGTCGAGACGCCGGCTGAGCCGCGACGGTCGATGCGTAGCGAGCGTGACACGCGCAGGCGTGGCCGCGATGCGAGCGAGACGGCGTGGCCGATCAATGGGTGCGATCGGCACGGCGCGATGCGCAGCGGCAGTGCAGGCGATGCGACGGCATCGCCGCGCCCGCCAGCGAGCCGTGCTGATGCCGCAAGCGTGACGCCGGTTGAACCGCGCCGGTCGATGCGTAGCGAGCGTGACACGCGCAGGCGTGGCCGCGATGCGAGCGAGACGGCGCGGTCGATAAGCCAACGCGATCG
>NZ_JBLZUS010000002.1:3357500-3540859 GCF_048565505.1 Sphingomonas sp. TX0543 | reverse complement strand
ATCGACTATCTCGCAAAGAGCTTTCCTGTTCGCCTGATGGCGGTGTTCACCGACGAAAACGGCAATCCTCGCTCCGAGCCGATGAGCGACGAACACGGCGCGCCGGTGCTCTGCCGATCGGCACTCGCCGCGCGCGACCGGCTGATCGAGCAGCTTTGCGCTTTACCGCCCATCGCGACCGCGCTTGATGCCATCATCGAACGCTTCGGCCTGGATCAGGTGGCGGAAGTGACCGGCCGGACACGCCGGCTCATCGTCGGCCGCGATGGTTGTCAGAAACTCCAATCCCGGTCACCGCGCGCCAACGTCGCTGAAACGCAGGCTTTCATGGACGGCAGCAAGCGCATCCTCGTCTTTTCCGATGCCGGAGGAACCGGACGCAGCTACCATGCAGATCTGGCCGCCAAGAACCAGGCCCGCCGCGTCCACTTCCTGCTCGAACCGGGCTGGCGCGCTGATGCTGCAATCCAGGGGTTAGGGCGGACCAATCGTACCAATCAGGCATCAGCCCCGCTGTTCAGACCAGTGACGACCGATGTGCGCGGTGAGAGCCGGTTCATCTCGACGATCGCACGCCGCCTCGACAGCCTCGGAGCTCTGACGCGCGGGCAGCGCCAGACCGGCGGACAGAACCTGTTCGATCCGGCCGACAATCTCGAAAGCATCTACGCCAGGGAGGCGCTCCACCGCTGGTTCGGCTTGTTGTTCTCCGGTAAGCTCGAAGCGGTCAGCCTCGGGCGCTTCCAGGAGCTGACGGGGCTCAGGATCGAAGCTCCTGACGGGTCGATGGTCGATGACCTGCCGTCGATCCAGCGCTGGCTCAATCGGATCCTCGCGTTGCCCATTGCCTTGCAGAATGCGATCTTTGACGAGTTCATGGGGCTGGTCGAGGCGCGTATCGATGCCGCCCGCCAGGCCGGGACGCTTGATCTCGGCGTTGAGACCATCGCGGTCGAGGACTTCACGGGCCTGACGGACACGCTGCTGCGTACGGATCCGGCGTCGGGCGCGACCACCCATCTGCTGGAACTGGAAATCGCCCGGGCCCTGAAGCCGCTGACGCTGAAGAGGCTCGAAGAGCTCCACGGCCTCACTGGGCAAAGCCAGCGGCCTGTGCGGAACGCGCGTTCAGGCCGGGTTGGCTTGCTCGTGCCCGCCCGCAGCATTCTTGCCGATGACGGCACGCGCGTGGCCCGGTTCGAGTTGCTGCGCCCGCTAAAGCGCAGCCACATCACCGAGGATCAGCTGGCTGAGAGCAGCTGGGAGGGGATTTCCGTCGACGCATTCCGCAAAGCCTGGGCAGCCGAGGTCGAGGAAGCGCGGTCGAGCCACAAGCGCGAGCGCCTCCATCTGGCGACGGGGCTACTGCTGCCAGTCTGGGACAAGCTCCCGTCCGATTTCGTAAAGGTCAGCCGCATCTCAGCGGCGGATGGCCGGTCGCTCCTTGGCCGGGAGGTTCCTCTCCATTGTGTTCCGGAACTGTGCCGGGCGCTGGGTCTGGAACGCGAGCAAACGCTTTCCGCCGAAGACATCGTCCAGACCATCCTGGCGACCGGCCGAGCCATGGAATTCACTGGCCGCGAGCAGCTCATGGTCAAGCGCAGCCTGGTCAACGGCTCACAGCGAATTGAACTGACCGGATGGAGTGCGGTTCGCCTCGACTGGTACAAGGCCCAGGGCTGCTTCACGGAAATCATCCGCTACCAGACGCGGCTGTTCGTGCCGATCGAGGGCGCGACGAGCGTGATTGCCAGATTGGCATCATCCGCATAGACCATTGCCAAATGGCATTATAGCGCGTATATACTGCCATATGGAGAAATGCCATGCTGGCTCTGCAACCCGTTGATACTGCCGTTACCGCTTTCCGTCCCGATCCGATTACCCAGGATGAGGCAGCTGCCATGTTCCGGGCAGTCCTCAATCTGTTTGGCAAGTGGGAGCTGACCGACGAGCAGGCTGCAACGCTGCTCGACATGCCAGTGCGCTCCTATCGCCGCTGGAAAGCCGAAGGTCCCGGGCGCGTCTCGCGTGATGGGCGTTCGCGCCTCTCCAACCTCATGGGCATCCACAAGGCGCTTCGGATCATCTTCTCGGAGGCAACTCGTGGCTATGCCTGGATCAGGTCGGCAAATGATGCGTTCGGTGGAGCCAGTGCGCTCGACGTGATGCTCGGGGGCGAACTCACCGACATAATGCGGGTGCGTCGCTACCTCGACGCCGAGCGTGGTGGCTGGTGAACGAAACGGCGGATATCCCCGTTTCTCGAGTTGAGTGGAAGGGCGCTGTCAGGATCATCCGCAGTGCCTTTCCACCGATCGACCTGTTCGAGGACATCGCTGATCCAGCCAACTGGCCGCTGCTGATCTCGGCAGAGCAGAAGACCAATCCCCGCATCATGGCGACGATCGGCAATCTCGATCTGGTGCCGGTCGAACGCCGCGTTGGCGGCAGCGGCGCCTCCTACCTCATGGCGCCATTCACCCACGTCAGCATAGACCGGCCGAGCCGCTTTACCGATGGCAGCTACGGCGTGCTCTATGTTGGTGACCGGTTCGAGACCGCACTGTTCGAGACGATCCACCACCATGCCCACTTCATGGCGCGAACCAGAGAAGCACCTGGCTGGACCTCACAGTTCCGAGAGATCGTAATGTCGGTCGATGCTGACCTCCATGATTTGCGATCCACCGCGGGAGAGCCGGTTCCCGCGCTCGATCCCAACAGCTATGCCGCATCCCAAGCGGTCGCGCGGCAGCTCAGGGGCGCGGGATCAAACGGGATTGCCTACCCGAGCATCCGGCATCCCGGTGGAGATTGCGTCGCACTCTTCTACCCGGACTGCGCGTCAAATCCCCTTCAAGGGCGGCACCTCGACTACCACTGGGATGGCGCATGCGTTGACCTTGTCCGCGATGCCAGTTCGGGAGCTGTTTTCCGTATCGTAGATTTGCCAAGCAATGACTGAATAGGTTGCGTCCCTCTTACAGGCCGTCCACCCTGCTTCTTATCGGCCTAACGAGAGCTGCCATAGGTTCTGGCTCTCGCAAGATGTGGCGATTGGGCCCTTCTACAACAGGCCACTCCATGACGTCGAGGATCGATTACGGGACGTTGTACGAGGATTGATGTGAACACTGCGCCCACCCAACCATGGCCACTACATGATCTACAAACGGGCAGTATTTTGGGAGGAATAAAGTTCAAACCACGATCTGCGTCATCAATGTGGCAGCCCGTGCGCTACGATCTTGCAAGTAGTCACGGTAGCGAGACAGCAGGCCGTCGTGATCTGCTCCTTCCCCAATCAACTTATCCGTGTCCGTCAAAGCAAGCGCGTATGTGAGGCAGCCGGATCCATCTCCAGCCAATTGATTTGCCAATCGGAGCTCTATTTCGGCTCTTACCGTTGCTGGAAGAACCCTTCGGGCTTCGGAATATATCAGGCGTAAGCCTAACCACCGAAGACGCTCGTCTTCCAAGCCTTGTACAATTTGGAGGCGATCAGGCCAGGAGGCTTGGTGAAAATTATTCATGCGCACCTCGTCATCCGGCCCAAGGAAGCCATTGTAAATTTGCTCCTCCAGATGAGGCGAGAGGGGAAATGGCTCGCGAATAGCGTTGTAAGCGGCGAAAACCCTCTCACGTAGATGTGAGTCAGCCTTCACGCGCCGGGCCTGTTCTTCGATGCGGCCAATCGAGCCACCTTCCATCATGTGTTCGGGAGCATCGAAGAGAGCGGTCAGAGTCGGTGCTGCATTGACCCTGAAGCGACGGATCGGACTGGGTTTTTGCGTCAAATGGGCCTGAAGCTCGAGATCACCCATCGCAGTGAGATGGTCGAGGTCTTCATTGAGGTTGAGGCAAATGCGACCGTTTGCTTGGTCAGGGTCAACACCGATACATACGACCGGCGCATGATAAGCCTGCCCGCCGTAGAACTCCGTCAGCACGAAACCATCTTCGGTGTCGACGAAATCTGAAACAGTTGCCTTGTTCGAGAACCGCACGAACCGTTGCCAAAGCTCCGGGGACCGCTGCCGTACTAGTCGGCAGAGCTCGACCGTTGCAAGCACATCGGACATCGCGTCATGCGCTCGAGGATGAGCCACTCCATTTGCCGCCGCCAAGTGCTGCAGACGAAATGTCCTTCGGCCATCATCGTTAATTGGCACAACAAGCTGAGCTGGCGAGACCGCATCAGCGGCCATCACCAGACTGAGGGCATCGGCCCTGCAGTTGCGGTGATTGCTTGTTAAATAGGCAGGGTATAGGCATTGAAAGAGCGCATTGCGCAGCATCTCCTCGTCGAAGCGGATCGAGTTAAAGCCGACGAACACGGCCGGACTCCAAGACAACAGATTCCGACGAATGTCGCTTACCATCGCGTAGTGCGATGGCAGGTTGGTGTCCGTCAGCCAATCGATCGGCAAGCTGTTCGTACGCAACGCCGAGGGATGGGGGAGCACATGGGGCTGGAGGCGCGAGCGCGCTTCGAAGCGCCCTAATTCATTCAGGTCTCCGTCGGTGCGAACTGCCGCGAAATGGATGATCTGATCAAACCCGCGCTTGAGCCCCGTCGTCTCTGTATCGAAGAATACGAAGCTCAAGGCGCGCTACCAGCGAATTAGCCGAAAACGCATGGCCGCGGCGCTCACTCTGAACCGACGGGCCAACCCTTCGATCGCCGCCTCGTCCTCTAGATCGACGCCACCGCCCTCCAACGCAGCAGCCAAGAGGTAACCGGGGATCAGAAGCTCTGACGCGAACGCGTTGGCCTCGATTTCCATCGGCTCAGTCCCCAGCGCTGACACATCGTTACGGAATAGGACGCGAATCCCCTTATCGACATGGACAGCTTGGCTGATCACAGGCGCATGGAGTATGTGATGTGCTAGCTCATGAGCAGCCGAGAACCGCTGTCGGTTCGGATGATGCAGCGCATTGACCCCAATGATGCCGACGCCATCCTTGATGTACGCCATACCCGAGAGGTCCTCGTCGAGTGGTGCATACTGAAGGACGATTTTCCGCGACTTAATTATTCGCTCGATCGGGACTGGTGGCGTCGACACACCAAACTCCTCGAGGATCGAACGCGCAGATGCACGCGCCCGATCAAAATCCGCATCAGCCATAATCAAGCCTTGCCGCGTCGAGGCTGCAACGCGGTTGTGATCAGGTCGGCGACTTGAGCTTCAGCATGTTGCGAAAGCGTCTGCTGATTGGAAACCATCATCTTCAGTCCATCCCCTAAAGGCTTCTGCGGCGTCGGAGGCAGGAGTTCTGCCACCTTGGTAAAATCAAGTGCGGCGGCGAGCGCGTAAACGTGATGCAGGAGGATGTTCTGTCGGCCGCTCTCGATGTTTGCGATCGACGCACGCGACATCTTCACCTTGCCTGCCAGTTCCGCCTGGGTAAGGCCAAGCGCTTTCCTGCGCGTTGAGACCGCGCTGCCGAAAGCCTTGTAGAGCGCTTCGCTTGCCATGCATCCTGTTTGCGCTGCGTTCTCAGGAATGTCAACTTCGCAAACATTGTGTGCTCAGTACAAACATGTATTCGTGCTCATAGCTTGACATGACGCTCAGACTCGGAGACCTTGCTGTGTAAGGGCGCGGTGCCCCGGATGAGTCGGAGGATCAACGATGTCGAAGAGGATTCACGTAGTGCCCCACGGGTCGGGGTGGGCCACGCGTCGCGAAGGTGCCACCCGCGTGGGATCGACACACAGCACCCAAGCCGATGCAACACAGGCGGCGCGTGGCACCGCGGTTCGCGAACGCGGCGAAGTCATCATTCACCGACCGGACGGTCGCATCCGCGACGCCAATTCGTACGGCAACGACCCCTTCCCGCCGAAGGGCTGACTGGGCACCTCGGAGGCACCCTGGCTCCGGCACGCGGATAGGGCAACTAGGTCGTTTCAAAGGAAGCATTGCGTAAATGGGGAACGGCGAAAGACAGTACGGCGCTGAGCGACCATATCGCGTGCTCAGCTTGGACGGCGGAGGGATGCGGGGCATTTATACGGCCGCGTTTCTAGCGCGCCTGACTGATCAGTTCGCACGCATTCGCGGCGAATCTGCCCTCGATCTGGGACGCGGCTTCGACTTGATCACCGGGACCAGCACCGGCGCGATTGTCGGCTGTGCGCTGGCCGTTGGGCGCCCGATGACGGAAGTAGTGGCGCTTTATCGCGATCACGGCCCCAAGATTTTCCCGCATCGGATCGCGGGGAAGCGGAGTGCTATCTACCGAGCGAGCCAGGGCAGCCGTTTCGTGCGCACGGGCGACAAGGCGCTGCGTGAGGCGCTGCGCGGCGTGCTCGACGATATCACTATGATCGACGTGTTCGAAAGGCGCGGCATCTCGCTAGCAATCCCGACCGTGCTGATGAGCGAACACCGCGCCTGGGTCTTCAAGAAAACTCCCAAGAGCGGGGTGCGCGACGATCACTATCCGCTGGTGGACGTTTGCATGGCCACGACCGCCGCGCCAATCTACCGCTCGCTCGCCGCCATTGATGACCCGAACGCGCCGGGTGGACCCAAGCAGGTGTTCGCCGATGGGGGGCTGTGGGCCAATAATCCGATTATGGTCGGGCTCGTCGACGCGCTAACGGTGGCACCGCCCGATCGTCCGATCGAGATCTACTCACTCGGAACATGTCCGCGCCCCGAGGGTGACCACCTCGACGCAGAGAGCGCGCACCGCTCTATGCTCGACTGGTCGCTCGGCGCTGACGTCGCGCCTCTTAGCATCTCGACGCAGGAGTTTGCTTTCGATCACATGGCGAGGCTTTTGACGAACGCCATCAGCAACTGCGGTCGCTCGATCCGACGCGTGCGCTTTCCCAACAAGCCGGTGCCGGCAAGTATGATGCCGTACCTCGCCCTCGACGACACTCGGCCAGAGGCGATGGATCGGCTGGTCGGTCAGGCGCACACCGACGCCGATCTGACCAAGAGTGCTTGCGATGATTCCAACAGCGCCGACGGGCGCATGATTCGCCAACTCATGCTCGATTTACCGCCAATGCCGGCCACCGGTGCCGTCTGGCGTCCCGCTTCCACCGATATGCAGAAAGGATAGGTGATGTTCGACTGCGCCAAAGATGTTCGTGCTTACCACGACCAGGATGTGACCCTGCCCAAGAGCGAGCAGGATGCAATGCGCGACCGACGAAACTCCAACCGGACGCGGCTGCGGAACGGGCTGGAGAAGGCTGGCAAGCCCAAGCCAATCGAGTTCGTCAAACAGGGCAGCTACGCCATGAAGACAATGTGCCGCGACCCAGACAACGACTATGACATCGATGACGGGGTCTATTTCCACAAGAATGATCTGGTCGGTGATCGCGGGGCCGAGATGACGTCCCTACAGGCGCGTTGGATGGTGCGCGATGCGGTCGACGACGGCAAGTTTAAGCGAGCGCCTGAGGTGCGATCGAACTGCGTGCGCGTCTTTTATGAGAAGGGTTATCACGTCGATCTGCCGGTCTACCGCCGCGTCGTCACAAACACCGTCTTCGGCGAAGAGGTGCATTACGAGCTAGCGGCGAGCAGCGGCTGGAAGCGGTCTGACGCCCGCGACGTGTCGGACTGGTACGAGGACCAACGCGCCGCATCAGCCAACGGCATCCAGCTGCGCCGCATCAATCGCGACCTGAAGAAATACGCCCGCAGCCGCTATAGCTGGCGCGGCTCGATCCTTAGCGGCTTTGGCATCACGATTCTGACGACCGAGAAGTTTCGCACGAACGATCGCGAGGATCGCGCGCTATATGACACTATGGTTGCCATCCGTGATCGGCTGAACTGGAACCTTGTCGTCGCCCACCCAGTAACACCAGGGGACACCATCACCAATGGGAGTGACGATGCCAAGGCTCGCTGCTTCCGCGAGAAGTTGACTGAGGCAATCGACACGCTGGCACCGCTCTTTGACACCGACTGCACACGCGAGAAGGCCCTCAAATGCTGGGACAAGGTGTTCGCAACGACATTCTTCAGCGAGCGCTTGGAAGATGAGCAGCGCGCCTCTCTAGTTGCTCCGGCGATCATCAGTTCGGCTGCGCTGTTGGGCGCGACGTCGGCGGCGGCAAGCGCAGTCAGCAGCGCCGGCGGCGGTCGCCATGCCTAGTGATGCCTTACCACTCGGTTGGCGACAGGCAGCGCTTCGCCTTGAAGGGGCCTTGCGCGAGCATGCGGGTCAGACGCCAGAGCGACTCGACGCCACGACGGTTGGCGCAGACTATTCCACCCGCGATTGGATCGCGGCCGGTTGGCGGATCAAAGTTGCCTTCTCCGACGGCGTGACCCGACGCATCGACCTGCTGGCGGGAAGGCATTTTCCAACGACGCCGGTGAGAACGGCGCTAGTTGACCACCCCGAGGCGATGACTTGGCCGCATGTCGAAAGCGACGGCGTCCTTTGTCTACTGCCCAATATGGCCGAGTGGGATCCGGACGATCCGTCAGCGGTCGCCCTGGGCCTCCTTCATCGCTCGATCATTTTGATTGAGGAGCTGCTGGAGGGTGGCATAGTCGATCGCGATTTCCGCGAGGAATTCGTGACCTACTGGGGCTACAAGGCGCATTCACAAGGCAAAGCGCTGTTCAGCTTGATCGTGCCAGGCCCGGTCTCGCGGCGAGTGCGGATTTGGCGCGGAAAAGGCATCGAGGTAGTTGGAGAAGACGAAGAATCCTTGGCCGCCTGGGTCCGTCATCGCTTTGGGGATAAGACGCCAATCAAGACTGAAGCGGCGGCCTTCCTCTGGCTGGAAACGCCGCCCTTGCCGGTCGAGTACCCGGAAACCGCTGCTGATCTCTATCGGATGGCCGAACGAATCAACAATGATGCGCGGACCGTTCTTGAAGAGGTGGCAAGCAACGAGCCCGACGAGTTGTTAGCACTGTTGGGCGCGGTCGGGCGCGGCGGCGCTGCGTTGATTGGAGTGAAGGCGCTTAATCCGAAGCGACGCAAGGGCCGGCCACGCGCGCCGGACGAGCCGCTGTCGGTCGGGTTCCGACCGGGCCATACGCCACAACCTCTCCTTCTGGGACGCTTCTTCGGCGCGCTTCCGATCGTGCGGACCCAGGTCCAGCGCGCGGACGCTGATTGGGTACATGGGCGCGCTCAGGATTCTCGCACGCATCATCTGCTTGGCACGACCGTTGTCGTGGTCGGCTGTGGTTCGGTCGGTGCGCCCGTCGCGTGCACTTTGGCACAGGCGGGGGTTGGACGGATGGTGCTAGTCGATCCTGAGTTTCTGGGCTGGCCGAATGTCGGTCGTCATCCGCTTGGTGCGACGGATGTCGGCCGTAACAAAGCCGAGGCTTTGGCGGAGCAACTTCGGACCAACTATCCGCACCTCACCGTCGAACATCGTCCGTGGGGTCTCCATCAGCTCATCGCGCAAGACGGGAATGTGCTCTCGGAGGCCGACCTGATCGTCGCCGCGACCGGCAATTGGGGTGCCGAAAGCGCCCTCAATCGGTGGCATGTCGCGCAGGGCCGCGCGAGACCTATTCTTTACGGGTGGACTGAGGCGCATGCCTGCGCCGGCCATGCAGCCGCGATCGGTGCGGGCGACGGATGCTTGCAATGCCATATCGGACGGACCGGGGCGCCGGATGTGACGGTGATCGAGTGGCCGGAAGGGGGCGACGCCACCCTAGAGGAACCAGCGTGCGGCGCACATTATCAACCCTACGGTCCGGTGGAACTGGCCTATGTCACCGCGATGATCGCAGAAACGGCAATGGATTGCCTCCTCGAACCCCCCGCGCAATCTTTCAGTCGCGCATTCGTAGCTTCGGGGCGCCGTGTTGCAGCACTTGGCGGACAACTGACTAAAGGCTGGCGCGCTGCTTTTGGCGAGCTTGGAGAGAGCATTCAAACGGTCGACCGGCCTTGGCCGTCTGCCAGCTGCGCTGCTTGCGGGCCTCGGCGTTTGGACGAAGCTGCCTAGCATTTCGCAGAAGTCTTACGAATTCGACGAGACCAGCAAAAGGTGTCGTCTAAGAATCTACCGCGGAAGGCTGACGTCATCGAACACGGGTTAAAGCGGGAGCTTATTGCGATCTTGCATTTCGACGCGAGGATGCTGGACCGTTGTCAACCTCGATCATTTGTCTTGGCTTGCGAATGAAGCGAGCTGTGCTTCGAACGGACCAGAGGGGAGTGGGCTTTGCCCCGATTGAGCCATTTGGGCGTCGGTGGTCGATGCTCTTGGCTCACATCAGGAGTGTGTCCCATGATCAAGTCGATTCCGCTTAATAAGCTCGTTCAGTCGCCCCGAAATGTCCGCCGTCACAGTGACCCGGCAGCAGATACTGAGCTCAAGGCCAGCATCTCAGCCCACGGTCTGCTACAGAACCTCATCGTCAGGCCTGCGGCCAAAGGCAAGTTCGAGGTCGAAGCCGGCGAACGTCGCCGCCGCGCAATGCTTGCGCTTGCGGACGAAAAGATCCTCGCGCGTGATCACGAAGTCACTTGCCTCGTACTCGAGGACAGTGCTGAAGCGGCGGTCGAGACCAGCCTCGCGGAAAACTTCCACCGTCTGGCCATGAACCCGGCCGATGAAGCCCAGGCCTTCGCCGCGCTCGTGGAAGGCGGTGCGACGGTCGAAGATGTTGCCCGCCGTTTCGGCCTGACGGTCCGCTTCGTCGAGGGGCGCTTGCGTCTTGCGACGCTCGCGCCGGTTGTGTTCGAGGCACTGGCCTCGGGCCAAATTACTCTCGACATCGCCAAGGCCTTCGGCGCCACCTCGGATCAGGACATCCAGACGCGCGTCTTCGAGCAGGTGTCCTCCGGCTACTATGCGCCCAATCCCGACAGCGTCCGGCGCATGGTCCTTTCCGGGACCGTCCGGGGCAGCGATCCCCGTGCCCGGCTCGTCGGCCGCGATGCCTACATCGCTGGCGGGGGTCGGATCGAGCGCGAACTGTTCGATGACGACGACAGCGAATCCTGGGTGGATATCGCCTTGCTCGAGCGCCTTGCGGCGGCGAAGATGGAAGAGCAGGCGAGAGCCGTGGCCGCCGAGCAGGGTCTCGCCTGGGTCAAGCCGACGCTCGATCCCTATGCCAGCCACGATCTGATCGAAGGGCTGGTCCGGCTTCCTGCCGAACCGGCGCCGCTCACCGAAACGGAACTGGCGAGGCTCGACGAACTCGATGCTTCCTATGACGAGCATGCAGCGATCCTCGAAGATGAGGATAGCGCCGAGGAAGCTGTGACGGCGGCCGAAGCGGCTATCGAGGCCATCGAGCGCGAATGCCAGGAAATCCGCGCACGCCCGCCGGTCATCGCGGCCGAAATCAAGGCCGAAGCGGGCATGATCCTGGTCCTCTCGCGCGATGGCACTCCGGTACTCCAGCCGGTTTTCTATGGTGAAAGGCAGGCTTAACCCGCTGAAGTCGACAGCGGGATCGAAGTCGTTGCTGGCGAAGAAGGTTCGGACAAGCGCCGGACGACCTTGTCCAAGCGCCTGGTCGACGAGCTCGCCATGCAGCGCCGCGACGTCCTTGCGCTGCATGTTGCCTCTGATCCGGGGCTTGCGCTCGACGTCATGGTCTTCACGCTGGCTGATGCCGATACGCATGACTGGCGGGCACGGGCCGCAACCACACTGCGTGCGCCTCTTCCGGCAGGGCCGATCATCGGCTTCGAAGCCAAGGATGCTCCGGCCAGCAGCGCGCTTGCCGAGCTCAGGTCCAGTCTCGACGAAAGCTGGCGCGCTGGCGAAGATGCGACTTGCCGCTTCGACCTGTTCCGCGCGCTGTCCGATGACAGCCGCGCCGCTTGGCTTGGCTATGTCGTTGCCCGGTCGCTCGAGGCGAGCCTCAACATGGCGGGCGAGCGTCAGCTGCCGTTCCAGGATCATCTCGGCCGCCTGATCGGCATCGACATGGCGCAGTGGTGGCGACCGACTGCGGCCAATTACTTCGACCGGGTGTCAAAGCAGGTGATCCTCGACGCGCTGACCGACGTCGGCGGCCTCGAGCTTTCCTCGCGCTTTGCCTCGGTCAAGAAGAGCGATCTCGCGATGAGTGCCGAGCGCGTCTTCGCAGGCACCTACATCACAGAAGTCGAAGTGCGCGAGAAGGCTCTGTCATGGGTGCCTGAGGTCATGCGCTTCGCTCCCGCTGCGCCGGATGCTGGCGAGCCCGAGATTGACGCCACTGACGCTGAGCGCGGTGTAGACACCGAAGATCAGTCCCCCCGCGAGCTGGCCGCCTGACCTCCTCCTGACAGGCAAGGCCACTCGTACCTCGAGAAGCGGTCCTTCGGCTCACGCCGGAGGGCCGCTTCCTTTTTTGGAGAAGAGCAGAGGGGGCTCGGGAACCTGTGGCACTGACCGGCGAACCCGTCGCCGACTGTCCAGATGCCTCAATCAGGAGACCCATCATGGCCTATCGCAAGGGGCAGAGCGGCGGCTTGTCGCCCGCCACCCGCATCACCCAAGAAATCATCGCGCGTCTGGAAGCCGGCACGAAGCCTTGGATCAAGCCGTGGCGCGGCGTGCCCGTTTCGCGGCCCCTGCGGGCCTGCGGGATTCCGTACCGGGGCATGAATGTGTTCTGGCTGTGGATGGTCGCTGACATGTGCGGCTACGCCTCGCCGTTCTGGATGACGTACAATCAGGCCAAGTCGCTCGGCGCCCAGGTCCGCAAGGGCGAAAAGTCGACCATCGCGATCTTCTACAAGAGCTACACCAAAGAGGTGGAAGCCCCCGATACCGGCGAAAAGACCGACGAGGCCCGCCGGGTGCTCAAGGCCTACCCGGTCTTCAATGCCGATCAGGTCGAAGGTGCGCTGTGAAAGCGTGAGTAATGGAGTATCTCGAATGAGATTAGGATAGCTGGAAATGTCCTATGCCTACCAGTCTTACTCTGGCCTGCAAGGGCTTGATCCTCGAAAGGGGCAGGGAAACATAGCATGGCTGGAAAAGGCCGGAAGTCGCGAAACCATTGTAGCGGCGGACGGTCAAGGCAAGACTTGTATGGTCAAAGCTACACTGCCTGAACC
This sequence comes from Sphingomonas sp. TX0543, assembly GCF_048565505.1. NCBI lineage: Bacteria > Pseudomonadati > Pseudomonadota > Alphaproteobacteria > Sphingomonadales > Sphingomonadaceae > Sphingomonas > Sphingomonas sp. TX0543. The sequence continues at coordinate 3,527,824 of NZ_JBLZUS010000002.1, read as the reverse complement.
CAAATCCCGAGCGGTATATCTGGTGCCAGCCACGCAGCAATGGTTGAGGCGTGGTTCCGAGTGCTTAAAGGCGCTGGTCTTTCCTTCGAGGACCGGCGCATCCAGCCTACTCGGCGCAGCCCTGTATGGGGACAAAGGGATGAACTGGGGGCCTAACCAAGTCGGAACTCCCTACACACGTCATCACAGGATGGCCTGTAGCAGGCGGACTTTGGTCCGTCCTGTATGGCCACGGAGCCGGAGTAGTACTCAAACGCCCGGGGTAACGCCCGGGACAGGCGCACCTTCGGGAGCGCACGACCGGCGGTATAAGGGTCGAGGTGACTCGCCCGAAAGCCCAACCGGCCGGGGGAAGTCCGGCAGCTTACGTCGCTCCACCAACGAAGGAAGGGACTAGCTGATGCTGTCACATACCGTCCTGAAGCGGATGGAGCAGTTGCCAAAGTTGTCTATCGCGGGGAAGCGGGTCAACGGGCTGTTCAACCTCATGAAGTGCGATCTCCTTTGGGAGCAAGCATATGAGCGGATCGCCCGTAATCAGGGTTCGCTGACGTCCGGCGTCGATGGTGAGACTTTCGACGGCTTTTCGCCTGAGAGACTTCACCGGCTGATGTCGCAAGTGTTTAGCGGCTCCTACCGCCCGTTACCCGTGCGCCGGGTCTATATTCCCAAGGTCAACGGTAAATTGCGTCCTCTTGGTATCCCAACGGTCAACGACCGGTTGGTGCAGGAGGTGGTCAGAAGCATCCTTGAAAGGATTTATGAGCCTGTGTTTTCCGAACACAGCCATGGATTTAGACCGGGGCGTTCCTGTCACACCGCACTGGACGCCGTTCGCGGCGTCTGGACCGGCGTCAAATGGTTGGTTGAGGTCGATGTGGTCGGGTTCTTCGACAATATCGACCATGACGTGCTGCTCAAGCTGCTCGCAAAACGGATCGATGATGAAAGATTCATCGGCCTCGTTCGTGGCATGCTAAAGGCGGGCTATCTCGAAGACTGGCAGGTGCGTGAATCTTTCAGTGGCACGCCACAGGGCGGTATCGTCTCTCCCTTGCTGGCCAATGTCTATCTTCACGAACTCGATGAGTTCATGGAGGAATATAGGCAACGGTTCGACAAGGGCGGTCAACGGTCCGTCCCGGCGGAATACTGGCGGCTCAGCGCGAACATGCAGTACCGTTGGAAGAAAATTCGTCGGCTGCGCGCTGAAGGCAAGGCTGATGATCCCGCTGTTGATCAAGCACTCCGCGAGATCGAGCAGATCGGGGAGAGGCGAGCATCGCTTCGTGCGCGTGATCCGTTCGACTTGAATTTTCGCAGGCTGCGTTTCGTCCGCTACGCTGATGATTTTCTTATTGGGGTCATCGGTTCAAAGGACGAAGCGCGTGAGGTCATGGCGACGGTCAGGGCTTTCCTGTCCAATAAACTGTGTCTCGAAGCCTCGGAGGAAAAGAGTCGGATTGCGAAAGCGTCGGATGGGGTGAGGTTTCTCGGCTACGACGTTCATACACATACCCAGCGTCGAACCGGGAAAGTTGTGAGGGATGGCCGTGTATTCAGGCCGCGTATGCCCTCCGATATCATGCAATTAAGCGTACCTTGGGACAAGGTCGCACAGTTTTGCGCCACGAAGGAGTATGGCAACTGGTCGGCTTTTGTCAGCCAGCACCGCCCACGGCTTCTTCATTGCAGTGACGTCGAAATCGTGATGGCCTATAATGCGGAGCTACGAGGATTTGCTAATTACTACGCACTAGCATGGGACGTCAAGAAGAAGCTCAACAAGCTGACCCACATATGGCGGGCTAGTTTGGGGCGGACGCTAGCCAACAAGCATAAGTGTTCGGTGATGCAGGTCTTCAATAGGCTTCGGTGTGGAACCGATTATCAGGTCAGCTACATGGTCAGGGGAGAGACCAAGACGGCCAAATTGTGGAAGTCGACCGAGTTGACGGTTGGAGAAATCCGCTACGGAACGATCGACATCGTTCCCGCCACAGCAATGTGGAGCCTCAACCGTACCGAGTTTGTCGAACGTCTCAACGCCAATCAGTGCGAGCTGTGCGGTGCCGAGGATAAGGCATGTGAGGTGCATCACGTCCACAAGATGGCTGATATGAAGGTCGCGCCTTTGGGTCGGAAAATGATCTCGGCACGGACGCGCAAGCGTATCGTGCTGTGCAAACCCTGCCACGTGGACCTCCATGCGGGCAGGCTACCAGATAGGCGACAATTGCAACTCTGACGTAGGTGGAGAGCCGGATGCGCTGAAAGGTGCAAGTCCGGTTCGGAGGGGGGCCGAGGGACGTTCTCAACGAGACGCCACCCGGCCTACCCTACGTCTGCCCGAGCGCTTCCATCCGGCTGCAACGCTGGAGTTGGTCGAGCCTGAAGGGCGCGAGGCCGAGCTCGACGCCTTCTTCGCCGCCATCCCCGTCAATCTGCGCCACCAGGGTTCTGAAGCCTATTACGAACCCACTGCAGATCGCGTCACGATGCCGCCGACCAGCCTGTTTTCCGGCTTCGACCACTACTATGCCACGCTCGCCCACGAGCTGTCGCACTGGACAGGCCATGCCAGCCGCCTGGGGCGTGATCTCAAGAACCGCTTCGGCACAGCGGCCTACGCCGCTGAGGAGCTCGTCGCCGAACTCTCTAGCGCCATGCTGGGCGCTGAGCTGGGGCTGCCCGTCACGCACCTCGACAGCCACGCAAGCTACATCGAGCATTGGCTCAAGCTGCTGAAGGATGACGACCGCGCCATCCTGACGGCTGCGGCCAAGGCCGAGGAGGCGTCGACCCTGCTGCTGAAGCTTGGCGGAAGGGTCATGCCCGAACAGTTTGACGACGCGTCAGACGACGCTGCGCTCGCGGCCTGAGGGAGGGTATCATGGGCCGATCAGTCAGCTATCCCAGCAGCGCAATCGTCGCATTCACGGTTCTCGAGGTCGAAGCCGAGGACGACTGGGAATTCGAATACGATTGGCTGCTTGACGAACTGCGCGAGCGAGCCGGCCGAGCTTTCCCGTCGCTGATCCCGCATGACGGTTGGCGCGGCCGGGAGGACCGGATCCTTATGCGCAATGCCTATGCGGATTTCGGCGCATCGGTCTACGGCGGGCTAGTGGCCGTCTGGATCGTCGAACGCGATGACGGCGCCTATTGGGACGCCGATTGGCGTACGGCTCGTTCACCGCGGGCACAGCGCTGGCTGTCCCAGATCGCATCCCGCTTCGATGCCGTGTTCGGCGACTATGACTGTCTCGGGCATATGTCGAACGGAGAGGGTGTCTACACCAAGCGAGCGGCTTAAGCCGGGGCGGTACATGCATGAGGCATAGGGCGTGCCCCTGCCAATGGCTGTTCCGACCGCCCATGGCCTGGCGCCATGCGAGAGAGGCCCTGGGCCAGCCGCCAGTCTTGCGCAACCCGGCGTGGTCGGGCCCGTGTTGGCCTTTGCCCTTCGGGCTCAAGGCCTGCCCGCGCCAGCCCGCCCGCGCGGGTTCCCCCTGACGGGTGCGCAACCCTGCCTGAATGCTGGCCCTGACGGGCTCTCGCTGGCGCAGCCATGAACGGGTGCGTCGGCCTCACGTCAGTCAGGAGGACATCCCATGCACACGTCATTCGCCGACCAACTCGCCGGGCTCGATCTTGCCGGCTTCTCGATTGGACCCGCTCCCGTATCGACAAGCGATTTCCCGGTCCGGGAGGCTGTCGCCCAAACCCTCGAAGCGGTCTGGTCCGATCTCTTCGCCATGGTGTCAGGGACCGCTCTTGAAGCCGACGCCGAGGATCTCGGCTGGGCCTTCGTCAACATCTTTCACCGCTCCGCCGAGCGCAAGTCGACAGCCCTCGACCGGGCGACCGACGAGGTCCGCGCGCTTCTTGCTACGGCCGATGGATCCGAGGTCCACACCCATGAACTCGAGACCCAGGTCGAGCGGGCGCAATGCGCCGAAAGCGCGATGCTGGCGCTCGAAGAGATGCGCGAAGTTGCCGCCGCGCTCTACCTCAACGAGTTCGGTTCCTCCTGGAAACCAGTCTCCAGCTCGCGCTTCAACCACAGCGCAATGCTGACGTCCGCGCTCGTCGAAGGGCGGGATTTCCTGCGCGCCCGCGCCGAAGCCAAGCGCCGTGCGGCCGTGCCCGAAGGAACCCCGGTCGTGTTCGCTGGCGGGCGCACCCGTCATGCTACCGAAGACGATGCGCTGACCTTCGGCAACAATGTCTGGGCTACGCTCGACAAGGTCCGCGACCGCGTGCCGGACATGGTGCTCATCCACGGCGGCGACACCAAGGGCGTCGACCGTCTGGCATCGAGCTGGGCTGAACGTCGAGGCATTCCACAGGTGACGTTCTCGCTCGATATGCGGCTGGGCGCCCGTGCCGGATTCAAGCGCAACGAGCGGATGCTCTCGCTCGACCCGCGCTACGTCATCGCGTTCCCGGGCAATGGCGTGCTCGAACGCCTGGTGATCGAGGCCAAGGCTCGGCGGATCACCGTTGTCGATCGCCGCGGGCCCCTCGGCACTAATCCGAAGAACACTTCGGCCAGGACCGACTGAGACCCTTTCGGTCTTCGCGCCAGCGCCCGATCGGCGCTGGCGTCGTCCATCAGAGGAAAGGCGCGCGCCTGTCGTTGGGAGCCAGCGAATGGTCGTTGGCTCCGTTCCACAGGAGGCATTCCATGATCGATATCGAAGCCGTGATGGCCGACTTTGCCGTTCGCCAGGCCGAGCGGCAGACCCAGGTGGTCGAAGAGATTCAGCAGCTCAAGCCCGTCATTCTCCCGCGCTTGCAGGAAGCCGGCATCGTCCGCGTCGAGATCCGCTTTGACGGTTGCGGCGACAGCGGTGCGGTCGAGGAATGTATTTGCCTCGATGCAGCCGGTGCGTCGATCGCGTGCCCTGATGTTACGCTGCAGGAAGCCGGAGCACATACGGCGGATGGTGCCGGTTCCAAGGAGCTGCAGTCACTAGGGCAAGCGCTCGAGCAGTTGACCTATCTGGCGCTCGAACGTCACCACCCTGGCTGGGAGATCAACGACGGCGCCTGCGGCGAACTCGTGATCGATGTGCCTGAAGCGACCTTCCTGCTCGACTGCAGCCTGCGCTTCACCGCAACCGATGATCATTCGACCGAGCTCTAGGAGACATGGCATGGCCCACTGCTACTACCACGCCCTTTCGTCAGTCCGGAAATGGGGCGGCACCGTCGATGACTATCTCCCGCTGCATCAGTGGTTCGACGAGTCCAAGGCAATCCTGGCAGACCCTCGGCACCGCGCGCTGCGGCACCATGCCGAGGGGATATTCATGCTGGAGGCGATATTCGGCGAGACCCTCGTCAATGCCGATGGCCGGACGGTTCCGGTGCGTTTGATCGGCGAGCAGCACGTGCGCGAAGACCTGGACTGGATCCCCTCCTTTGCTGATTGGGCGCGCCTGATAACGCTGCAGGCCTGGATGCTGCGAGGCAACCGTCTGGACGGCGCTCAAGGGGTGACGATCGATATGCCTGCCCCCGGCGAAGCAGCTAGGTCCAGGAGCGTCCCATCTGCTGGAGGCGCGGTCCGTACCGTGATCTAGGAAGGTGTTCTCCGGTGGAGGGCTGGCGGGGGAATGATCCGACCAAGACCGGAGGGAAACGAGGCAGGGCAAACCTGTTCAAGGCATCCGGCTCCACCCGGCTTCGATACAAACCTGTCCCTGAATCACCCCCGTCGAGACGCGCAACCCGGATCTGGTCCGGCCGAGTTGCCGGGCTATGCCCGGCTGCCCGCACCACCCGAACCAGTTCCGGGTTCCCCTTCGGTGCGCTTCGCCGCGGGGCGCTTCTGCTCGGGTTTGCAGCCGGGATGGACCCGGAATGCTCGATCAGGAGAAAGCCCATGACCAATCTCGTTATCCTCGTTGGCCGCATCGCTCGCGACCCCGAAACCCGCACCACGGTAGGTGGAACCAGCATCACCTCGATCTCGGTTGTGACTGACCGTCCCGCCCGCAAGGATGGCAAGACCTACAAAGACGAAAACGGCTACACTGCCAAGGACAGCGAATTTCACCGGATCACCTGCTTCAACGGCCTTGGCCAGAACGTCGCCAAGTACTGCACCAAGGGCCAGCTCGTTACGGTCGAGGGGCGCATCCACTACACCCAGTGGGAGGATCAGAGCGGCACCAAGCGCTACGGCTGCGAGATCGTCGCTGACAAGGTCGACTTCCTCACCAAGGGCCGTTCGGGTGGCAACGAGGGCGCTCCCGATATCGACGAGGACTGAACGTCCTTACCCCACGACAAGGCCCCGGTGGCAGATGCCATCGGGGCCTTTTCTTTTGCTCTCGGGCGATGCGGCGGCGCGGGGCATCGAACCCCTTGCCGCCGCTGGGTTGGCCTTAAGCGGTAGCGATCCGCTTCAGCGTTTCCTCGATCCCGAGTGCCATAGAAGCACGCACGATCTGGCGCAGTTGTGCCGGTTCGATCGTCTCGGCGCCGCACTCGATCAGCAGCCTGCCGAGTTCGGTCGCTGCTTCTTCGCGAAGACGAGCTTCTTCGCTTTCGAGCCTCGCACGCTGTTCACGCAGCTTCTTCAGCGCATCGCGCGCAGTGGGTTTGGACCTGGCCATAGAGTTTCCTTCTTGCTGGCCGTTGGTCCCCTCCGCTGACGATATTGGCATTCCGGACGCATGTAGGAAAATGGTTTGTGTGGCGATTGGTGCGCTTCCCCACTGACGTTGGAGAGGTCTCTCTCGCAGAAGGACCAAGTCTGATGCGGGCTTTGGGGCTGCGTCAAGGACGACGGGGCCCCACCATTTTTACCGGGCAAGCCCGGCAAAAATCGTTGCCCCCATCGCCGCTTCGCGGCCGCTGACGCGGTCCCTGACCCAGCCCGTCACCCACATCTTTCGCAATCCCTGATGCGACGCATCGAACATCAGGAGGAAAGATCATGTACGCTTCGCTGAACATTGCCGATGCCGGTCTCAAGGCAGATCAGGCCGCCTTCGTTGCCGCACTGGATCAGGCCCATGCCCGGTCCTTTCACAGCTACTACACGCAGTATGTCCTGACCGATGACGAGGCCGGATACATCGCGGTCGATGAAGGGGACTATGGCGCCTTGCCCAAGGCCATGCTGGACAGGGTAATCGACACAGTTCCGGGCCGTCTCAGTGATGAATTCTGATCCGCCGGTTTGGGAGGAAGTCCGTCAGGGCTTCCTCCTTTCTTTTTGCTCGCAGACTGTTTCGGCATCTCTCAGCCGGGACGGGACGGCGGGTCGCAAGCTTCAGTCGGGGGTATCGGAACGGTCGAGATCGGTGAGCCGCTCCGGCTTATCCAGGACCTTCAACGCTGCGGCCTCGATTGCCTCTGCCTGCGTCGGGAAAGCCTCGGAAGAACTGATCGACACCCCGTTCGGGTAAGTGACTGTCGCCTGGAAGCCGTTGCCCTTCGGTGTCGCACTCAATGTGACTTGGCCCATGCCGTGCTTCCTTGTTGCCCGGGGTAATGCCCGCATCATAGGCATCGATCCCGTCTGTGCCTATTAGGATCCGAGGCGTCGGCCACCTGCAGAGCGACCGGCCGAACGGACATCGCAGACCGCATCATCCGTTACAGGCTCAATAGCTGGTTCCTGTCCTCGCAGCTGGGGACGGTTGAGCACACCCTACGCGACGGGTCGCAGGAAAATGGGGAAATAAACCACGAAGATACAGATATTTGTGCGGAGGATACTGGAATGGCAGCTTCTCCGTCAAAAATGACGTGCGCGAGGGAGTTACGTGGATTTGACCCAAGCAGCGCAGCGAATGGCGGAATTTCGCCGAATTCGATGTTCTTGACATGTTCTTGAATCTGACTTAGTGTCGATCCTGCCTTTCGCAGTGTGAACCGGGCTCCTGACCACAAGGAGCCCGTGCATGACACGGCCAATCTGTCTCCAGGTTTACATCTCCAGCGAGCTCAGCTCGCTGATCCGCAAGGCCGCCAAAGCCAAGGGGATCAGCATGAGCGAATGGGTTCGTGCCTTGCTCGCCAATGCCTGCGCCGAGGACGATCTTGCCTCCCGGCTCGACGCTTCAATTGATCGCATTTCCCGCCGCTCGGTGTTCCTCATGGTCGGTGTGGATGCGCTACTGGCAGGGCACCCCGACCACGCTTTGCGTGGTCGGGCACACCAGGCTTACGTGCGCAAATGCAAAGAGCTCGGCCTCACCACCGCTACCGGCGAGGGAGGTTCCGATGAAGCGTAACCTCGTCAATTTCACGCGCGGCAGCCAGCTGCTCGGACACTTCAGCTTCATGTTTGCGGCAGGTCTCAAGGGCCCCTTGATCGTTGCAGCGCTGGTGATCTCATGGACATCCTGGTGGACCATTTCGGCGGGGCTCACCGACCACGAAGTCTACCTTGTCTGGATGCGGATTTATGCCGCCATCTACGGTTTCATGGAGTTCGATCACGCCAAGCATATCACGCTGGAAACCGCTTTCGGCGCATCCATTCAGTTTCCGATTGCCCAGCTCGACCACTACCCACCGGTTGTCCATGCGTGGGAGAAGCTGACAGATCTTCTGACCAGTGCCTTGTGGCGATCGGGGGTCCTGCTGGTCCCTGCCTTTGCCGTCTTTTACTGGTTCGCCGAGCGGTTCGGTGGTCGTTCCAAGGAACGCAAACACGAGCGCGGCGCCATGCTGGTCACGCTTCCCGAGCTCGTCGATGAACTGACAAACCACAACCGGCGCGAGCGCACCCGTGAGCTCGATTCCGCTATGGGCTGGAAGTGGCGACTCAGCCTGCCGCGAGAGATCGCCCGGGTCTTTCCCTACCGGCCATCGCATATCGCCACGGTGGCCTATCCCTGGCGCCTTGAACAGAGCCACGCGATGCTCATTGGCACGACCGGCATGGGCAAGACCGTGGCGATCTCGGACATGATTGCGGAGGCAAGAGCCAAGGGCCAGCGCTGCGTGGTTTTCGATCTGACCGGTGCCTTCATCGAGCACTTCCATGCCGCCCATTGCGATATCATTTTGAACCCGCTCGATGCGCGCTGCCCCCAGTGGAGTCTCTTCGACGAATGCCGCACCGAAGGCGAATTCTGGGCCGCTGCCGATGCCCTCGTGCCCCATGACGGGGGCGGGGAAGCCCAGTTCTGGGTGATCGCTGCCCGCGCCCTGTTCGTCGAATTCTGCCTCAAGCTCGTGGCGGAGGGCAGGGCAACCAATGATGCCCTTGCCCGCGAGCTGATGACCGCGGACTTGTCGCGCGTGCATGCCATGATGCGCGGAACGATCGCCGATCCGCTGACCGCGCCGGAAGCCGCCCGCATGGCGGAGTCGATCCGGGCCGTCTTCAACGTCAACGCCAAGGCGCTCAAGCTGCTGCCGACTGCCGGACCTCGTTTCTCGGTTCGCAAATGGATTGAGGACGGGGCCGAGAGCGCCCCGAACCAGGGGTCAGTCCTGTTCATTTCGGCCCGCTATGTCGACATGAGTGTTTGCGCGCAGCTGCTCACACTCTGGCTCGACACCGCGATGAACACGCTTATGACTGGCCCACGCACGCGCGATCTCAAGTGCTGGTTCTTCGTTGATGAACTGGGCGCATTGCATCGCCTGCCAGCCCTCGAAAAGGGCTTGCAGACGGCCCGCAATTTCGGCGGCGCGATTGTCCTTGGCCTTCACGCCTATGCCAAGCTCAAAGAAGTCTACGGCGAGAACATGGCGATGACGCTGGCATCGCTGGCCCGGACGAAACTGATCCTCGGAACTGCCGACCGCGAAACGGCCACCTGGTGCTCCGACTTCATAGGACATCGCCAGGTCCGGGACATGGAGGAGGGCTATACCTACGGGTATAACAATGCCCGTGATGCGGTCAGCCTGACCCCGCGCAAGCACATTGAACCGCTCTTGCTGCCCGACCAGCTCATGAATCTGCCGCGCCTGTCAGGGTACATCAAGTTCCCCGATGGTTTCCCTGCCGCGCCCGTCAAGCTCATTCCCGTCGACCGTCCCAAGCGGGCCGAGACCTTCATCGCAAGAGTGAAGGAAGGGCCAAAGGCACGCGTCGTTGAGCCCCGGCGGCCGGCGGAGCAGTCTGAGCCATCCGCAGCATCGGCGGGCAATGAGCATCCCGCCGCGAACGACGACGGAGCAGGGAAGCCGGTCGTGCCCAAGCAGGGAGAACTTGCCCTCGACAAAGCGCCGCAATCAGAGCTGAGGCAGAAGCCCGAAGCGACCGTAAAGGATTTGCAGCGGGCCGTTGAGAGCACATCGGGCAAGACGCCGAAGCAACAGGAACGAGCAGCCCGATCCGGGAAAGAGAAGGCGGGCAGCGCCAACCGGGAGGGTTCGAACACCCGAACTGATGCAAGGCCGAGAAAGGCTGGACCCTCCGCCCGCCCGCTCCTGCCTACCGGCGAGACCACCCCGACGCAGGAGCAGCCGGCTACTCCCAAGGGTACTGCTAGAGCCGGAACAACGGACGCAAATCCGCTGCAAGAGGGCAAGCAGGATGGCCCTAAGAGCGTGCGACCCAGCGATGCAGTAGCGCGCAAGCTGATGCTCGAGGATGGGCTGCGCGAGCAGGAACCGCCGCCAATCCCGGGTCCCGACCTCGGCGACATGGAGATGTGATCATGCCGCCGATTGCCGCAGCCTCGGGGGACAAACGATGCTGTCGGTAGCCAATGTCCGCACCGCAGGCGGCGCGGCCAATTACTTTGCTGCCGACAACTACTACACGCGCGCAGACGCTGATCGCTCCGGCGAATGGCTGGGTGAAGGCGCTGCCGCCCTGGGGCTGGTTGGGGCCGTGGATGCGCGGCAGTTCGAGGCAGTCCTTAAAGGAATGCTGCCGGATGGTAGCCGGGTTGGCAGTGACAATCGGGCGCACCGGGCGGGGACCGACCTCACCTTTTCGATGCCGAAAAGCTGGTCGGTCCTTGCTCTGGTGGGCGGCGACAAAAGGATCCTCGACGCCTACGCCGCGGCTGTGCGGGAAACTCTGCGCTGGGCCGAAAAGAACCTCGCTGAGACCAGGATGGAGGTTCGCGGCCGGGAGCGTGTCGTCCAGACCGGCAACCTTGCGATCGCGCTGTTCCAGCACGACACCAACCGTAACCAGGAACCCAACGCCCACTTTCATGCCGTCATTGCCAATGTGACCCAAGGTCCGGATGGAAAATGGCGGGCGCTGCGCAACGACAAGCTCTGGCAGCACAACACCCTGCTCAATGCCATGACAATGGCCCGGTTTCGGTTGAGCGTGGAGAAGCTCGGTTACGAGGTTGGGGAGTTCGGAAAGCACGGGAATTTCGAGGCCGTCGGGGTGCCCAAGGCGGTCCGCGATGCCTTCAGTTCCCGGCGAGCTGAAATCCTGGAAGCGGCTGCCCAGATGAACTTCTCAGGGCCAGGCGTGTTCGATGCTGCAACCTTGATGACCCGGGCCGACAAGGGGCGGGTCGAAGATCGCGATGCGCTTACGCAGCAGTGGCAGGAAACGTCCGCCAGGCTTGGTTTTGATCCCGTCACGATCATTGCCAGTGCCAACGGCCGAAGTGCACAGGATCTTGGAAATGTGGCCGGCATCGGTCCAACGATGCTCGGGCTTGTCCGCCATGCTCAGGCCCTCGCAACCTCCTTTGCCGAGCGTCTGGGCCTGCGGGAAGGTGATCCTCTGATACCTGCCCGGTTGACCAATCGCAGTGTCGAGCAGGTCGCCGCAATTCATGCGGTCGCCTCGGCTGTCCGGCATCTGGGCGAGCGGGAAGCGGCATTCACGCGCACCGAGATCTACCGCACGGCACTTGGTTTTGCGCTCCCCACAACGCTTGCCGCGGTCGAGCATCGCGTCGATCAACTGCTCCGCCAGGGATATCTGGAGAAGGGCAGGGACGCAGACCGGGACCTGCTGACCACCCGCGACGCCGTCAGCCTTGAGCAGCGCATCATCGCTGGAGTCGAAAGCGGGCGCGGCGCCGCTTCGGCGATTGTCTCTCCCGACCTTGCTGGGCCCCGCCTGCAAGCCCTGTCCCAGATCAAGTACGGGCTCACCTTGAACGCCGGACAGGAAGGGGCGGGGCGCCTGCTGCTTGGATCGAACAACCGCATCGTCGCCATCCAGGGCGTTGCCGGGGCAGGCAAGAGCACGGTCCTCAAGCCCGTTGCGGACATTCTGCGGGAGGAGGACAGGGCCGTGCTCGGGCTCGCGGTGCAAAACACGCTGGTCCAGATGCTTGAACGCGATACGGGTATTCCCTCGATGACGGTGTCGCGGTTTCTCGCGCGGCACCGCGATCTTCTCGAAGGGGCCGATGCGGACCGCCTCGCCGAGGCTCGGGCCGATATGCGCGGCAGTGTCGTGCTGCTCGACGAAGCATCTATGGTCGGCAATGTCGACAAGGAAAAGCTGGTGCGCCTCGCCAACCTGCTCGAACTCGGCCGCTTTGCCAGCATCGGCGACCGCAAGCAGTTGGGTGCCGTAGATGCCGGCAAGCCGTTCGATGTGATGCAGCAGGCCGGGATCGAGACTGCGGTGATGAGCACCAATCTTCGCGCGCGCAGCGAAGGCCTGCGTGAAGCCCAACAGGCAGCGCAAGAAGGGCGCATTGAGGATGCCATGCACCATCTCGCACCCCAGGTGATCGAGGCGGGGAACGATGCTGCTGTCGAAGCCGCCGCCGCTTGGTTGTCGCTCTCGTCAGCGGCGCGCGAGGCAACCGCGATCTATGCTTCAGGCCGCAACCTGCGCAGTGCGGTGAACGATGCGGTGCAGACGGGCCTTAAAGCGAGCGGGGAACTCGGTCCTGAAACCATGCGGCTCCAGACCCTGTCGCGCGCCAATGTCACCCGCGAGGAGCTGCGATACGCGAGCACCTATAACCCCGGCATGGTGGTCGAGGTCGCGCGGCGTCAGCGCAGCCAAGGCCTTGCAGCAGGCGAGTACCGGGTGGTCGGAACTGATGTACCTCGCGAGCGGGTCACGTTGGAGAACGAGCGTGGCCGGCAGTTCGAGTTTCGTCCCGGTCAGATACGACCGCAAGGTGAACAGGATCCGCTGCGTCTGTTCGAAGTCCGGGCACTCGACATTTACACTGGTGACAAGATCCGGTGGACCGAGACCGATCACCAGCGCGGCCTGCTCAATGCCGACCAGGCCCGGATTGTCGCAGTCGACAAAGAGGCCGTCGTGGTGAAGACATCCTTGGGCGCAGAGCACAGGCTGGAGCAGGGCGACCCGATGCTCCGCCGTCTCGATCTCGCCTATGCGCTCAATGCCCATATGGCGCAGGGGCTGACCTCCGATTGCGGCATTGCGGTCATGGACAGCCGCGAGTGCAATCTGGCCAACCAGCAGACGTTTCTGGTCACGATCACACGGCTGCGCGACGGCCTCACCCTCTACGTCGACAATGCTGGCAAGCTTGAAGCGGCGGTCGAGCGCAATGCCGGTATGAAGCGCTCTGCGCTGGAAACGGTCGATCTCCTCCGCGACGCTGCGTCAAAAGGGCAGGCCAAAGATCGTGTCGATCTTGCACCGGAACGCAAGCCGCCAGAGCTTGACCGGTCGATCACCAAGCCATTCGAGATCGGCATCTAGCGACCTGCTGTCCCCATGCGTCCGCACACTGCCGGTTGACGAGAAGTTCTTTATTTGTTCTCATTGGCCCATGCCACGAATCTCCGACGATATCCTTCTCACGCACCTCGAAGTCGCGCTGGCCGTTGCGCCGGAGCGCACGCTCGTTCGTCTCAATGCCGATGATCCGCGCGCCCAGCGCAGCGCCAGGGTCGATCTCGCTCGTCATCTGGTCGAACGCATGCGCGGCTTCACCATCGAAAGCGACAGCCATGGCGGCGCAGGCGCGCAATCCTGTCTCTTTCCCGGCGATCTTTCGCCGATCGGGTGAGTGAGGCAGTGTGGTGGCCGCCGCCTATTGGAGCGGCCGGTCAGCACTTTCTGAAGTCAGCTGGACGATCCGCGCAGCTATAGCCTACCAGGTCTGAATTCCCGCGGCATCACCCGCGAGAGCAAGCGCGCCAATCTGTTCGGCGACATGAAGGGGCGCCTTTTCACCGTGTGTTTGCAGGACATGGTTGGCGCAGGCCCAGAGTTCCCAGTCGCTGAGCATCAGCCTAGCGCGTTCACGACCGCGCTAACCGTAGCGTATAGGCCATAGGCGACGAAGGCGGCGGCAAGAAGGAATTCGATGCGGAGTTTGAATGCTGTCGGACGAGGCTGGCCGGCCAGCCATATCTGTTCGCAGGTAAACCCGTTGAACCCCGAACGCTCCCCGACCACTTCGACGCGAGAGCCGATAAATTTGCGTACCTGGCGGGTGTTGTCGAGTTCCCAGGTCCCGCCACCATCGGTGCGTAGCACCGGTCCGTTTGCCGCCCGCTCGACGATGCCGGTCAGATGCGTGGTGCTGTTCACCGGCAAGCCGGGCCTTTCCAGTAGCGATCCCAGCGCAAGACAGTGCCGGTCTTGATCATGGCGCATGACAGATCGGCACCTGACGGCAGGCGGCACCAGGCAGCGGTCCTGTTTCCGCCTGCGCCCCCCTCGGAGCGGCATGTCAGTCGCGGCCCCCTTACCACCACATGACCGGTCGAGATCGTTCCGCGCGCGCCGCCCATCAGCTGTACCAGCGCATCGCGCGCGTCAATCGCCGAGGCAGCGGGGCAGGGCTGATTGGTCCGGCAGGTGCCGTCCATTTCCCGCGCAGCGATGCCGGCGATCCGAAGGTGAGGACCTTCCGCACACCAGACTGGACCGTCACCATCCCAGACGTGGGTCGGTGTGCAGGTGAATGGCTGTCCGGAGGCGACGATGGAGGCGGCAAGCAAGGCGAGTATCATATGGCTCCCTTAGAGTGCTCGTCCGAACCAGAGAACCCGCCCGACGATATTAAGAGTCCGCTTCTCGAGACCGCGCCAGCTCGGATAGGCCGGGTTGTCGCTCAGAACTGAGGCGCGCTTGCCCTGCGGTTCGAGTGCAATCCGCTTGACGCTCAGCATGTCGTCCATCCGCAGGACATAGATCCCGTCTCTCAGGCGCGCCTGGCCGTCCCCGAGATCGACCATCACTTCGTCGCCATCATGAAGGGTTGGCTCCATGGAGTCGCCATGCACGGCGATGATCGACAGGCTCGATGCCTTGCTCGCGGTAAGCCGGCGTAGCCACTTCTCGTCGAAGCCGAACTGCGCTGATTTGGCTTCCATTTCGGCCAAAGCGCCGTGGCCAGCTGATGCCTCGACATTGAGCAAAGGCACATGCACCAGTTCGACGACCGGGCAACAACGACGGGCCGGGGCGCCGAGAATCTTCTCATCGACCCCGAAAAATCGCGCGAGTACCGAGCGATCCTGCTCGTCCAGCTGCCGCGGGCTGCCGCGCCGAATGTACTGCTGGATGTAAGCGGCATTGCGCCCCAGAAGGCGCGAAACCGAGGAGTAATTCGCCCCTCGTTGCTGGATCAATTCGTCCAGGGCTCTCCGTGCGTCGTCCATGACTGCCAGTCCTATCGCGGGCACCTAGGAAAATCGATCCTAGACTCTAGGAGGCCTTCCTAGTAAGGACATAACAAGAACGCAAGCGCAAAGCGAGTCTACGGCCATGGAGCTTCTGGAGCAGATTGAGGAATATCTGGTGCAAACCCGGACGTCGCCGAGCACCTTCGGTCGGTTGGCGGTCGGGGACCCCCGCTTTGTGAAAGATTTGCGGGCCGGTCGCCGACCAAGGACTGGGACACGATTGCGCGTGCTGACGTATATATCTCCGCCGCAAGGGATAGGCGAAGGAACTGTCGTCAATAAAATTTGCCAGACATACTTGCCTCCGGCCGTCATGCCTTAACGGCTGATTTATGCAGACTTTCCTGTGAGATGGTAGCGTCTTTGGTCCTCAGAAAAATCGACGACGATACTTGATCCCGAGTTGCGGAGAGTCGCCAAGGCCGAATGCACTGTATTTGCTTTCCAGCCGGTTTCCTCAACAAGTTCGCGGATTGTCGCCCCACTAGCTCGCATCAGCATGCCGACCAACAGCGCCTGCTTAGTTCCTGCCCGGGGCAAGCGCTGCGGCTTGTCACTTCTGCTTTCCGTAACGTGCGTACTAGCCACGCTGTCAAATGCCCTCGATCTGCACAGGTTTGGCGCTGAAAACCATTAGGTTGTCCGGCTCGGATGCAAACCAAGCATAGCTTCCCCAAGCCAGACTGCTGACGGTCTTGCGAAATGTGGCAGTGTCGCGATCAAGATAGGCAGTGACGAAGGCAACATGCTCCGCAGGGAATCCGGCCCCTCGTGCGATTTCCAACAGCGCCGTTTTGCGCGCGTCATTCACCGGTCCATCAGTATGCACGACCTCGATGAACACAAGCAGAGGATGAACTGGCCCCAAATCGACGAGCACGATATCGGGCAGACTCTTGTCGGCCGGTATTGTTAGACCGATTGCCTTGGCCAACTCGTCATCCCGCGCGACTACTTTGTTGCCGCTTTCGCTTAACGTGATCACACCAGGCTTTTGCAGAAACTTTGGTGCAAAGACCTCAATCACTGCCTTGGAAATATCGGCGCTCGGTCCGGTCGCCATGCGGCGGGTTTCACCGTTGGGAAACGTGACCAGCTCGTAAGTGCCGCCGGCGGCAGCCCCTTTGCGCACGATCGCGATGCGCGCGAGCGCTCCCGCATTGAGGTGCTTTTCGCGCCAAGCGGCCGACTTGGCTATGAAGGTCGCTTCGTCGAGATTGGGTGACAATAGCTCCGCGAACTCGGCTTGTAGGGCATACCGCCCTGCCGACGATGTGGTGGCTACCGGCCGATCGATGACGGCGCCATTTTGGAGCAGAGCATAGCGGATTGTATCGTCTCGGATCGATTCCCGCGTGTTGACCGCATACCATCGATCAGGAATGTTCAAGCCTTTGCTGGATTTCATCGACACGGGCACCCAAGCTGCGCGGTCATCGTCACCGGTCAGCGCCGCCTGCGCGTCCGTCATCCGCGTCACCTGATCGGGCCGGAGCCAAACTCCGTTTCCTTCCACAGCACCGACGTAGAGCATCACAAAAATGGTCTTGGCCGCAATTTCCCAGATCGAATGCTCGCGGTTCGCCGAACCTTCGGGGAATACTTCCGGTAAGCGCCCGTGGATTTCCTTCCATGGTAGGAGCGGCGGAAACATCATGCTTTAAGGCCATAGAGGCCGCGCAGGGCCTTTTCGATTTTCGCACGCGGCGCGTCCTTTGCGACAAGTCGCTCAATTTCTGCCATGGCCGAGGCAGGCGGTAGCGGGATGGCCTCCAATTCAAACGCCGACACGGCGACGCTCCCGCTGATGCAACGGAACACCTGATCGACCACATCGCTGTTGAGTACGGTGGCGACGGTAGCGGGGGACACTTTCGGCTTTCCGATCGCGCGCACCATGTTCAGGTGGTTTTCGACAATTACTCCGCCGTGCACTTCGATGAAGGCTTGCGGCAGTTCGGCGGAAATCAGACGTCGTGCCTGCTCCTTCGCTGTAGTACGCTGAACGAGCACGCACCCCTGATTTACGATAAGCCAGTCATCCCCAGTTTCCGTCTTGAAGTAGGGTGCATGGTTCTTCTTCTGAGCACGGAAAACGAAACGCCCGTCAGCTGTCACCGCCTCGGCCCAGATCAGGGGAAGAAGTCCACGCGCTGCACGAGCGCGCATCTGCGGTTTAAACCTGTTCCACACGAGCGGGCCGGTTGAAACTCCATATCCCCAATCTGATAAGCGCGAGGCCATGGCCTCTGCCGCCTTGATGAGCCCGACGTGTCCTGGTTCGCGCGGCGCTAGCCACGGCGCGCTAGCGTCCCCCGGCAAGCCGACCTTCCCATTCTTATTCAGGCGCGCCTCGCGCTCATTATCAACATTAAGATAATGGACCTGGAAACGATCGCGCTTTCCGCCCTTGCGGTACAGCGCGAGGAGGGTTTCCTGAAGCACGTCCTCGAAGACACCACGACGCGCATGCACGAAATCAATCGCGACTGGTGGAGCCTCATCTGCGAGAAGCTGGCGCAAAGCAGTATAATACTGCCCCCCCAGCACACTTGTGGGCGTCAAGTAAGCAATAACACCGCCTGGTCGCGTCCACCGCAGGGCAACGTCTGTGAACACCCCGTATAGGTTGGCATGGCCGTAGAGGCTCCGTGCAAAGCGCGTGCGTTGCGCGGCCGAGAGGGTCACGCGTCCATAAGGCGGATTGCCGATCACCAAGTCATATTTGGCCGACGGCGTTTCTTCGAGCGTGTCACAGACTTTCACGAAGACCGGCGAAGCGCGGCCGCACGCCATGCTGAGATCAGAGAGGAAGATTTCGAGTGCGGCCTGTGACAGAGACGCCGCATGCGGATCAAGTTCTAGGCCCGCAAGACGTGTGCCGAGATGGGCAAGGATGAAGGCAGGCTCGCTGCCTTCAAGCGCCATGCGCATGCGTGCGGCGACTTCCAACAGGAAGGCGCCCCCACCGCTCGCCGGATCGAGCACGCGCGCACTTGACCAGTCAACGCCGCCTTCTGTGGCGAGATCTAGCAAGCGCTGGGTCAGTGCCGGGGGCGTATAAAATGCCCCGAGGGCGCTGCGCTCCCTTCCAGGCAATAGGGTCGTGTAGAGACTGGTTAGGAAGTGGCTGCCTTCGAGGATCGGCAACATTGCCGCCTCGCGCCCGATGGATGTAGCCAGCTGACGCGCGGTTGCGTCGAGCTTCCCACGCACCGTTACAAAGGGAGAACTGAGGGTCAATTGAGGTGCCACACAGTCAGCAAAGGCTTCAATCGCAGCCCGCGCGAAAAGGGCTGCTTGGCTGGTGCGGCGTGTCTCCGGGATTGTTTCCGCCCAAGCCCGTGACATGACACGCGCGCGCGCCAGTTCGACGCGCTTGGAGTCGATGGCAGCGGCTACGCTGGACGCCGTGGGCTTTTTCAGCCGTGCGGCTGATCTCGAATTCGTCATATGATCCCCCCTGGTCGCGCCCCATCTGCTTTTTGTTTGAATGGCGCTACTTGGATTTTGTCGGCGCGCTTGCGGACTTCCGCAATGTCATAGCTGGTCTGCATGTGCATCAACTGCTCAATAGGCACGCGAAACGCCTTTTCTATGCGCACAGCCATTTGAGGCGTTAGATCCGCGCGACCGTTGAGCAAGGCCGACAGCGCTGGACGAGTCACTCCAAGCACTTGGGCTGCCTCTGTTACCGACAAGCCGTTGGCTTCCACTATCTCACTCTTCAAGAAGCTGCCGGGATGGCTGGGCATAAGCAGGCTGGTTTCACTTCGCATACATCAATCTCGATCAGCGCCGGGTTATGCCAGCGTGCCCTGTAAAGAGACGCTTTACAAGCGGTTTTTGTTACCATTTCGTTCTCCGTGTCAATGCATTCGTGATTCGAACCTTGAGGAGAGGCTGCGCTCTCTCCGCTGCGGGGCAGATTTCCCTGTTCCCTGACCTCGTTTATGCTATGTTCTAA
The DNA here is from genome assembly GCF_048565505.1 of Sphingomonas sp. TX0543. Classification (NCBI taxonomy): domain Bacteria; kingdom Pseudomonadati; phylum Pseudomonadota; class Alphaproteobacteria; order Sphingomonadales; family Sphingomonadaceae; genus Sphingomonas; species Sphingomonas sp. TX0543. The sequence goes on along the minus strand of NZ_JBLZUS010000002.1, from coordinate 3,508,311 downwards.
AGGGATCCGAGATGAACGCTATCATGACGAAATTCGACATTGAAGGCACCGAGGCGCGGGGAACTCGCAAGTGGGAAGGGTTGTCTGAAGTCGATCAGGCGATCCGCGATAATCGCCTGATGGAATATCGGATCAAGAAGTCATGGGCTGATCCGTGGTCGCAAGCCTTGACGGTTGCAGTCCTCCTGTTACTCGCGATCTTCGTCGGCTTTGTGCTCTATTGGGATGTCTTGAAGGGCTGACGCTTCACCACTCTTTGACATCATCGGCAGCCTCAGCGCTTGCGCCCTGTGCTCCCTTGGTGATGGCATCCAGGCGTCCTCTTGATCCGCTGATCTTCTCGCGACCGGCAGACTGAGCTCCCAGAACCTCACCACGGATATTGCCGACGCCCACTTGCGGCACTGTGACAGAGTTCCCTCTGCCAGTCTGCGCGCGCCCGCGTACCAATCCGGCGCCAGAGAAAGCCGGACGGGACACGGCCTGTCCGGGGGCGAGTACCAGGCGATCGTTGCTCCCGTTGCGAAGCTGCTCGGCATAACTTTCAATGAACTTTGCCTGCAATGCCTGGCCTTCCGGACTAAGCTGGAAAGTGACGTCGTCGAACCGAGCGTTGCCATAATAATCGCGGTTGCTTTCGATCTCGGCGAGACCCCATTCTCGGTAGGATTGGGACAGATTGAGATTTGCTGCGGCGCTGTTTCCCTCGAAGAACGACGCTTGGCTCTCAAGGCGGTTGGCAAGTTCCTCGGCCCGGCGGGCTTCGATTGTGAAGCTCTGTGCTTCCGTCAGAGATGCGTTCATGCCGCTCGCGGTGCTCGAGATCGACGAGCTTGATGAGGTACTGACTGAGCGAACGAACCCATCGCGGGTGCTCGACCAATTGCGGCTGTTAGCCATCTGGGACAGGCTCCCGAAGATGCGCGAACGGTCTTCCGAAGCGATCCCGATGTCGCTATCGGTCCAAGCTTGGTTTCGACCACCCTTGGCTCCGATGTTCGCCGATGCCACTCCGTTCGTGATGCCGGCACTTGCGCCTGCCTCGCCATTCAGAAACCAGGAAACGGTGATGTCATCGGCGGCCCTGCGCGACAGTCCGAATTGCCGCTGCAGACTGGTCGATGCTTGATCGACCTCGCTGAATGCGGTCTGGATGCTGTCGGAGTTCGAGGTGCCGGTCGCGCTCTCGAAGGATGCGCCTCGGCTGAACTGGTCCCTGAGCTCACGGAACTTCGTCACGGCGCTGGTCGTCGATTCCGTGGCGACATTGGCATAGGTCTCGCTGTTGGCGCGGGCTTGTGACGCCATGGTCGAAAGCCGCGATGTGAACTCCTGGCCCAGCGTCGGGGTGAAGGGATAACTGGAGTTCGGGATCTGGTCGTAGCTGCCATCCGGGAAGCTCGTGGTCATCGAGCCGGTGTCGCTGAAGGTTCGCGTCTGCGGCGCGCCATAGGTGAAGCTTGGGGCAATAGTGCCTTGGGCGAACTGACGGGTGAGAACGCTCGCGTTTTCGAAGCTGGTGTTGCCGAGTGACACGTTGCCGGTGCTCGCCTCTCGGGCTGCTTCTTCGGCCGCGTTCTGGCTTGGGTTGAGGTAGCTCGTCGCGTTGTGTGAGATTGCCATGGCGCCCTTCGCCACACCGCCGGCCAGGAACGGCACCGAGGCGATGAGGTAGCCTGCTAGCAGACCGATATCGCTGTTCACGTCTGCCATGCCGGTAAAGCTCGCAAGGCTGAGACCGTTGCTGCCCGTGACCGCGCTCATGTCAGCCGCACCCTTGTACATCAGCATCATGTGGAGGATCACGAACAGCGGCCCCCAAGCCGCGAGATAGAAGAAGCCTGTCACATAGCCCTTGAGTGCGACAGGGCCCGTCTTGGGGAGCAGGAATAGAGGAAACAGGACCGGGAAGAGGGCGTAGAAAAGCACCGTCAGCACGACGTTCAGGAGCGGGACCCACTTCATCGCGTTGCTCGCAATCGAACCATAGGTCCGCTCGGTCTGAATGTCGGCTCGGGTCTGGGCGTAGACGTCGACATTGCCCGCGCCGCTGCCGCCGGACATCGAGTGCATGGCCTGGCTCATCGCATTGATCGTCAGCGTCTGCTTGAAGATCTCGGTCGCGTTGGCCGAGACCCCGGTCAGGTACTGATAGGCGACCGGCAGATCGGCGAAGAGCTTCGCTTTGGCCAGCGCGGCCGTCTGGTTGGGGTAGAGCTGTCGGCCGAATACCGAACCCATCGCATCGACCAGTCCGGCCCACTGCGCATTGAGCGTGTCGTAAGCCTCGCGGCAAGTCACGATGTTCGAGCTCACCTCGCTAGTGGTCGCATCGCGGGTCAGGAACCGTTGCGCGCGAGCCTGGCTGCCCGGGGCTATCGTCGCCCAGATGTCGCCCGTCTCCGCCAGCTCCTTCATCGAGTAGCGGCCGAGCAAGACATCGTAGAACACGCACTGCCGGAAATGCTCATCGAGATTGGCGGCGAACTCGGGATCGGAAATCCGCAACGACCGGGTCGCATCGTAGAGCCGCGCGCCGTAGATCATGCCGTTCTTTGAATAGTTGAGATCGCCAGGCAGGCCGAACACCACCTCGGCCGAGCCCGTCAAATAATCGCCGACCTGGCTGGTAAAGCTCGCCATGAGAGCCAGGCCCAGCGGCACATTGCTGACATTGGCCGGCGCAAGGCTCGGGTTGAGCCGGTCGGTCACATGGACATCGAGCCGCGGCACCATCAGGCAGGAGTAGATGAGCGTGGCGCCCAGGAACCAGTTGATCCACGCCCGCCAGTCCTGGTTGAATGCCAGTGTCAAGGCGGAAAGGCCAAGACCCATCACCATGACCACCTGGAGCAGGCTTTTGTAGCCGCCGTTGCCGGTCCAGGCAGCGACTGCCTGGAAGACGTTGACCAGATAGTCGCCGCCGCCGACCGTGAAAATCTCGACCATGTCTATTGTCCCGCTTGGATGTGGTTGGCCCGGTCAGTGGGTGAGGGCGCGGCTTTGGACGCCGCGCGACCAGTCGAGCGATGCGGCCATGCCGGGAGACATTGAGGCAGCCAGCACGTTCTCGATGAACGCCGTCTTCTCGATGATCTGCAGCACCGCATTGACCTTGAGATGCGTGTTGGCCTGCCGATCAGCCAGCGCCTGACGCACGACATTGACCTGGCTCTGCCACATCGCGATCTTCGCTTCGTCGGCCCCAATGAAGCTCGACATTGAGCGGCCAGCCTCGCTGACAATGCGGTCGAGCACGGCAAACAGCAGGTCGACACTGGCGATCTCGGCCAGGGTCTCGCGGTCGTCGGTCGGCATGCCGCGGCCATAGGCCGCCTGGACGGTCAGGATCTTGTAGAGCGGGATCGATGCGACCTGCAGCAGTTCCTTCTGCTCTTCGGTGATCGCCGTATCATCGCGGATCGCCTGAACCATCCCGCCAATGAGCGCCGCGACGCGCGGCCGCAGCGCTTTCGATGCGGGCAGGCTCAGCGACTTGAAACCTGGGTTGAGGCACTTCTCCGTCTCGTCGCAGTCGAAAATGAGGACGTTGCCGTTCGTGGTGCCATCCAGCAACGAGGTCACAAGCGTCGACGAGGCTTCGCCAACGATCGGCACGAACTTGCCCGGTTCATCGTCCTTGGGCGGCACGTAGATGATCGTGCCCAACAGCGTCATGGCATATTCGGCGAGCTCTTCGTCGAAGCGGCCTCCGGGCGAGAAGAACGCCGACTTCTTGAGGATCGTCCAGGTGTAGTTTCGCGGCACACCGGGATTGACGTCGTCATACTTGCCCGACCCTTGCGCAGTCGTGCTCGAACGCTGCCCCCTTGTGCCGCAGCCGTGCTTGGCTGCGGCATAGTCGGTGAAAATGCCCTCGGAGTTGCCGATAGCTTCGCAGACCGCCTTGTCGGCAAGGTCGCCCTTCGGCCAGATCCCGCCTACCAATCCTTGTGCCATCTCGCAGGAATTGATGTTGAGGTTGTTCATGAGCTGAGCCTTCTGGCTGAACTCCTGCATGATCTTCGAGCATTCCGGGCAGACCGTGTCGATCGCCAGGCTGAAGGCGAAGCCGACGGCATTGTTGGCGACCGCCTTCAGCATCGCCACGATCTCGCTCGCGTTGATGAAGCTGAAGGACCCCGCGAAAATGTCGATACCGCCGCATCCAGCTCGGGCGCGCGGCAGCTGCAGGTTGGCAATGTTGGTCGTCTTTTGCGGGAAGCGCGTCCAGACATTGCCGAGGCTGTAATAGCCGGCCGATTGCCCCTGAAACGCGGTCGGCCCGTTGACGTTGGCTGCGCCGCCGACGTCGTTCAGAAACGAGTCCATCGAACTGCCGACGTCGGCCGATGCACTGGTGAGGGGAAGGGTAGCTGCAAGGATCGCAGCGACGGCTCTTTTCATCCTAGTAGTCACGTCCAGCTTCCTTCGATGTGAGGAGGTAGATCCGGTCCTGAAGCTCGTCGGCGCTCATCACGCCGTAGCCGATCGGAATGGGGCGGCCGGTCAGGGCGTCCCAGAGCACGACAGCTGGCGTAATCTTGGGCTCCAGGCCCATGCGGCTGCGCTGGTTGGTCTCGACCGTGTAATTCGGGAAATGCCGCGATGGGCCGCCGTCGGTCGAAATCGCTCTGACAGCGATATGCCAGGTAGAGGCAACACTCTGTACGATCGGCGACATGACCTCGCAGGCGCCGCAGCTCTGGGCGAAGAAGTAGAAGAGCCCGTAGCGCTCGGAGAGCTGCGCCATTGCCGCGTTCCGTTCCGCGCTGCGCGAATCCTGCCACTGGCGCTTGCCGAGCGTCGAAACCGGGCGCTGCAGCGTGTAGTCGAGCTCGGGATCCTGCCAGATCGCCCGTTGCCAGACGTCGCTGAAGAGTGAAGCCCGGTCGAGCTGGGCCCGCTGGAACCGGATGTACGCCGTCACATTGGCAGGCGTGGGCTCGAGGATCGCCTTGGCCTTGAGCTCCCGCAAGGTCGCCGTGATCGCGTCAAGCTGGCTCGTGGCGCTTGCCGCTGGCGTAAGTGCCTTCTGTTCCGGCGGTTTGGGCCGGTCGCAGTAGAACCAGTACCCAAGCCGGCGCTCCGCGCAGTAGAAGCTGTCCTGCCGCTCGCCCGTCTCGGCGCGTGGCAGCGCATCGGTCTGGGTGGTGGTCGTCTGCGCGTTTGCGGACGGAAGGACGCAAACGGCATTGGCAATCGCGCAGGCGGCAAGCAGCCGCCACGCGGCCTTATTGGCGTGCACGGGCATAATAGTCCTCGATCTTCTGTTGGATTTCCTGGGTGGCCTGCAGTTCGTCAGGCAGGCGGGCGGCGTCGGTAAACTCGGCATAGACTTCGCTGAAGTCCATTCGGCTCAGATCAAGCCGGGCGAACTCGTCGATGGTGAACCCGGCGCATTGCTCGGTCTTCGGCTTGCCCCAGGGCTTGTTCAGCTGCTGGCGGCCTTGCTCCTGCAGGATCCGCGAGAGCTTGGATTCAAAGCAGCAGTAGACCTTCCGCTTGGTCAGGCACACGCCAAGGAAGGACGACGAGCAATAGGTGCCGACGTAGGCGCACAAACCTTGCGCGTCTTTCTGATGCAGCAGCATCTCCTCGCGGCTGCAGCCCAGCGCTACGAGCAGCTGGATGCCCGGGATGAGCGGAAAGCCCTTGCCCTTGCAGCAGTTGAGAATGCCGAAAACCTTCGACGAGCAGCTTTCGCGGGTCCCCTTGAACAAGGTTAGATTGTCAGGATCGAACTCGCGGCGGGCCTGATTCATCGCGTTCAACGCGACAACCGCGTCCTTGAACTCGTCATTGGCTTCGCGCTGGATGGTCTCGCACGAGCCATCGATGCAGTAGACGTCGCCATCGCAGATGAACTGATTGCTGTTCGCGGGCTGGTCCGGAACCGGGCAATCATAGACCCGCTCCCAGGTGCGGCAGGGCTCGCCAGCGAGACAGTCTTCGCGCACGAGCTTGCAGCCCGGGGTGTCTTCAAGTGTCTGGCAGTCCTGAGCCTCAATAAACTGCGCGCAGCTGTAACTCCGGCTCCATGCCCAGCAAGGCTGCGTCACGGCGATGCCATCGACAATGCGGGTTACCGGATCGCTGTCGGTGCACGTCTCGGTGTCTTGCTGGCACGAGCTGTCGGCCGCGATGCCGGCGCATTGGCTCTCATCGCGCGTGGCGGTTACGACGTTCTCGCCCGTCACCGTATAGGGTGTGGCGCCATCGACCGGCGCGGTACAACTGACCAGGTCAACCCTGAGGTCGCCAGAGTTGCAGCCCCAGTAGATCCCGAAGTAGGGATCGCACAGGTTGATCGGATAGGACTGCGTGACCGTGCATTGCGGCGCGGGGTAGCGGTTGCAGTTGTAGACCGAAGTCGGGTCGACCCCGCTGCCGCCCACGCAGTAGTAGCCGTAGACTTGGCGTTGCTCGACCCGTGCGGTCAATGTCACGGGGCAGGTCCGGGTTTCTTGGCTGGCGGTGTAGCCGACGTTGCAGGTCGCCATGTAGCGTGCTGCGGTTCCGCTGGCCGGCGGCAACGGCACGCAGCGTCCCTGCGAGCCGCCAATCGCCATCCCGCTCGTATAGGCGAGGGGATCTTTGCTGATCACATTGCTGCGCGCGATCGTCGCATCGAGATCCTGCGGCGCAAACCGGGCCCGCCGGTCCATCGAGTCCCGCATGGCCCTGTAACCGGTATTGGTCGTGGCCTGGCTCGCCGCTTCGCGGCTCATCCGGTCGGGATCGTCGAAATAGCCCGACTGACTTGGTGTGCCGCCAAAATTGGGGATGCGACTGGCATCCGGGTTTGTGGTTGCCGCACTTTGCGCGGATGCCGCCTTGTCTCGCCCGAAAGCCTTGCCGTCCGCCTTGGCAGCATCGGTTGTTGTCTGGGCGTGAAGCGGTCCGGCAAGGGTGAGCAGGAGCGCGCACACGCCCGTGAGAGAGAGGATTGGTCGTGTCATGGATCCTGCCTTTCAAGACGGGCGAGGTGCTGGGCCGCAAGCAAAGCGCCGGGGCCGCCGCCGCGCGCGAAGGTCTCAAGGGCGTAGGCTGCGCTGACATTGCCGCTCATCCGGTCGTGGGGCGGGATCTGCGTCCGACAATCGAACCCGTCGCACAGATCGAAGTCACTGCTGGTGACGACGTAGGTGGGCACGGTCTCGATCCCGAAAGCACGGAAGAGCCGCGGGTCGATACCGACGCCGTCCAGCTGCTCGCCGGGCTTTGCGATTTTTGCCAATGCGTCCGTCAGAGCCTTGGCGCTGTTGCGAGGCAGACCGCGCAAGGCGACGATGCCGCCGGCCTTGGCCACGTCGTCGATCATCGCCCGCAGCGCCGCTGGCGGCATCGAGAGCGAAGCAAAGGCGATGAACCTTGGCGCCTCGCCCATGCCTTCGCTGGTCATGGTGCCGGCGTCGGCCACCATCCGGTCAAAGTCGAAGGTGCTGGCCGGATCGTGCTTAGCACTTGCGGCAGCCTCACGGGTGTAGCGGCGAGCGTGCGCCTCGGCCTCGTTGGTGCTTGTCCTGGCCTCCCGCGCCAGCGCCTCGGCCCTTGCGCGAGCATTGGCAGAGAGCGCGTCGGCATCACTGGCGCCAGCGTTGGCGCGTGCCCGGATGGCCGCCACATCAAGGTCCGGTTCGGCCGTCTGCGCCGACGCGCCAGCCAAAGCGGCAAGGCTCGAAAGCGAGGCGACCACAATGAGATGAGGAATGGTTTTCATCGTGCGCAGCAGTTCCGCTTGCGCCAGACCAGATAGCCCATGTCCTCGCCAATGGCGGGATAGACCTGGCCTGCCGACATGAAGGTGGTGGAGGCACCAATGGGCGCGCAGGCGTAGCGGCCCTTGGTCTGCGGATTGGGATTGGTGGCCTGGAAGCGGTATTGCTGCTTGCGCATCACCGGCATCAGGTACTTGCCGCAAAGCCCCTTGCTGCCCATCGTCCCCCAGGCGACGAGTTCGCGGTGGAGCTTGTAGGAGAAGCGGGCGAGCGCGAGCCGCGAGGCTTGGACATGGCCAATGGTCGCCGAGACATTGCCGTTAAGCGGATACATCGTGCCCTGACAGCCCGCGCACCAGAACAGTTCATCGGTCGGCAGCTTGGCCGTTGCCGCCACGCAGTCGGCCGCGCAGGCCGCAAGCGCCAGCGGATTGGCGAACAGGACCGCCTCGGGGTTGATGATCGCGGTGAGTTCGCTGTCCTGCCAGAGCGGATCGATCTCGGTGATGTAGAGGATGTCGATCGAGCCGGACTCGAGGCACAGGAAGTCGGCAACGATCTCCATCCAGTAGATCAGCGGATAGGCATACCAGTGGACATGCCACTGCGAGTTGTACTGGGTATTGCCGCCAACTGCAGATGGCCCCGCCATCGACTTGAAGCCGATGTCGAACCCAGGATCGAGCTTCATCCCGCCCAGATTGACGAAGCACCAAGGCTTCATGCTGACGTCGGCAAGCCGGACCGGCTCCCAGAACCCCATGGCGATACCGGGCCGCAAACCGCAGAGGCAAACGGGGAGAGCTGGGTTGCTGGTGTCGGGCCGACTTGACGGCCAGATTTTCAAGCCTCCGATAGAAATCGGGAAAAGGCACGACCAGCAGATGTCCGTGATCGGATTGACGAACTTGCCGGTGCAGCGGCCGGGACCGGCCGCAGCCTGGGCCGGGGTGCTGGAGAAGATGCTCAGACTGGCGAGCAGAAGTGCTCCGCAAAGCCATGACAGAAGGCGATGTTTCCTGCTCATGATGGCGCCCGCTCGTTGGGAGTGACCGGCTGTTCGGTGATGAGGAGCGCGCGACCCTGCTGCTCGACGGTTGCCGGTACTGCGCGAATGCCGAAGTGCTTCACCAGCGTGCCGCCTTGGTCGAAGTAGAAGCGCCGCTGGCGGGCTTTCATGAGTTCGAGCGGCGCGCCGGCCACGAGGATGAGCTTGGCCTTTGTGCTGGCATAGCGACGGGTGGCCCAGGCGAGCTGTGCCGGGTCGTCGCCGTCGAGGAAGACGAGGGGAGCCCGCAGCGGCACGGTATCGAGCGGATTGACCCGAGTGCCTGCGGCAATGATGACGCGGCCCTTATCGTCGGCGATATCGCGCTCGACTGTGATCGTCGGATCGAAACGCCAGCTGCGTGTTGCCGGAGCGAGGGAGAGACCTGCGACATGCTCAGGCCGGTTGACCCGGGCGATCGTTCGCCGCTTCAGCTCCTCATTGAGGCGGGCGGTCTCGCCGGTCTTCTCGAGCTGCGTAAGCCTGGCATGGATCTGCTGCAGCAGGTCCGGTTCGATGACTGGCCAGACCGTGCCGTGCTGACCGTAATCGCGAGCCATTGCCTCTGGCGCTATGGCCAGCGCCAGCGCAGTGGCGCATATGGGGAAGGTAAGGAGCCTCACAGGATCGGCCTCCCGACGCCGAGAATGCGTGGGCCGCAAATCCAACCGATTGCGGCGTAGCGGCTGTCGAAACCGTCCTTGTGTTCGCTTGTGACGAAATAGCAGCCTTGCGGAACGCGGCCCGTCGGGCCGAGCGCGAGGGGTTCACCAAGGCGGCTCGTGAGCTTGGCCTTGGCGACAGCCTGCCCGTTGACGAAGTAGGTGCGGTTTTGCTCGGTGACGATGTCGCCCGGCACGCCGCTCACCCGCTTACCGAACGGTTTCGGCGCCGCTCCGAAATGCTTCACCAGCAACGACGAAGCAGGCGGATCGAAAAGGATGATATCCCCGCGGTGCACGGCTGCCCCGCGCGTCACCCAGAGGGCCCAGTAGGGCAGGCTGGGGCTCACGTTGATCATGAGCGCGTGGCCCTGAGCGAAGGCGGCGAGCGAGGAGAGTGCCAGCGCCCCGGCGCCAAGCCCGCCCCAAAGCACGAGACGGCGCGCGGACGCAGAGCGGATCAGGCGATCAGCGGGCAGCATCGGGAATGGCTCCCATCCGGCGCACAACATCGGCGCGTACAGATTGCGTCAGGTCCGGCGTGCTCCCGGCCACCACGGCTTCGGCAACGAGGACCGTCCGGCCCTCGCGACCAAGCTGCTGCACCGAGGCTTCCACAGCCTTGAGGTAGGCCTGGACGCGCATCTTCATTTCTTCCGGCGGACGACCAGCTCGTGCTTCGCCCTCGATGAAGTCGCCCATGATCCGGCTCAGCTGGACCGTGACGACCTCACGCTTCTCCAGGGTGACCAGCTTGTCGGTCGTCCAGACGCCCCACAGGACCTGGCCGATCATGCCGACGCCGAGCACGACAGCGGTGAGATTGATCGATGCCAGCCGCCTGCGAAGGTTTAATGTTGCCAGAATGTTCTTCACAGCATTTCTCCCGAGAGTTCGCGGTCGAGATCACGGATGAAGCGCGGCATGCGCCACACGACGACGAGTGTGGCGAGACCGATCAGGACGAACTTGCACTGATCGAGGAATGTGACTCGCCGTGTGAAATCCGCCGCCAGGAAGCGATCACCGAGATTGGCGACATGGGCGAAGAAGGCATCGGGATTGCCACCCGATAGAAGCAGGAAGAAGAGCAGCGGCAGGCCCAGGGCCATCAGATAGGACGAGCCCAGAAACAGACTACCGCGCAACACGATGTAGCAGCCATCGGCGATGCGCGAGCGCCAGGTCGGCACCGGCGGGAATAGGGGCTGTTCGTCTTCGGGCGCATCCGTCCGGTCGAACGGGGTGACGAGGTGGAGAGGCATGAGTTTCGGAATCCTTTGGTGAAGAGGTGTCAGCGGTTGAGATGAGCGATGCGCTCGATGGCATCGGCGAGCTGGTGGCCGCGGGCGATCTCGGCATCGATGGCGGCGAAGGTCTGGGGCGAACTCGAGAAGAGCGTTGCCGAATAGTCGTCGAGCACGAGCCGTCCGATCGCCTCGGTCTCCGGCCCCTTGATGAACACCTCGGAATAGTCGCTCCCGGAGCGCTTGAGGCTGCGGATCAGCGTCTCGGTGCGATCGTCCATATCGAGGCGTTTGCTCGCCTTGAAATCGGCGATCGTCTCCGGCTTCTGCTGAAGGATCAGCATCCAGTCGCTGTTCTCCAGCGCTGCCGTCGCCCCGTCGGACTTGTAGTAGTCGTTGAGCGACTGTGTGGCGGTCGCCAGCGCGCCGCCATATTTCCGGCAGGTGCGGGCATAGGTTTCGACGAACTCACCCATCGAGCCGCCCTTCAGCATCGACCATGCTTCATCGATCAGCAGCAGCTTGCGCAGCGACCTTGGGCTGCGCGTCATCGCCTGGCTGGTCATGAACATGATCGCGGAGAGGACCACGCTGCGCAGGTCTTCCCGGCTCGCGAGGTCGGACATCTCGAATACAGTGAAATCCGCATCGAGGTCGAGACTGGCCTGGCCCTCGAAGAAGGCACCGTAGGTTCCGCCAGCCATGTAGGGGGCAAGTGCAGTCGCAATGTCTGCGGCCGTGTCATGGCCAAGACCGGCCATCATTTCGCCGACGGTCGTGACCGTGGCCGCCGCGCCGTGTTCAGCCCAGACCATGTTGACCGCCCGGTCGATCAGCCCGCGCTCTGTATCGGTCAGCTTTGCGCTGTGTCGGGCCATTTGCCCGACGATCGCCTTGATCATTCCGAAGCAGTCGAGGCGATAATCCTCGTCCTCGGCGGCGCGGGCTGCGTCGATCATCGAGAAGGGGTTGAGGCAGAAGCCCGCTTTCATTGTGAACTCGACAAAACGGCCGCCTTGCAGTTTGACCGAATGCTCGAAGCTGCGACCGTCGTCGATCACGACCACCTGCGCGCCGGCGCCGCGCAGCGCGGCGCACATCTCCTGGAGCAGCACCGACTTGCCCGATCCCGACTTGCCGCAGATCGCGACGTTGTGGTTGCCCGCCTCGTTCTCGAACGGCGACCAGAAGAAGGGCTGGCCGCGCCGACCGACGAACAGCAGGTGAGGGTGGGCGCTTCCGAGATACTCACCCTGCATGGGCGCGATATTGGCTGCCGTGGTCGACAGGACGGTCTTGAACCGCTTCAGCCGCTCCATGTCGGCACCGAGCCCGTCGGCTAGCGTCAGCGGCATCGCCGCAAGAAGCCCCTGGATCTGCAGATAGCGCTCGTCGGTGAGGTCCCAGCCTGCCGCCTTGTAGATCGACTTGATCGCGCGCTCGTGGCGGTCGCCGGACCCAAGCGGCGAATAGGTCGTCACGCCGTAGAACACGCGTACCAGACGGCGGCCTTCCTGCAGCTCTGCCTGAACATGTTGCCACTCGGCGGCCTGTTCCCCGATCCGCGGCAGGAACCTGGCACTGCGGGTACCGGCGAGGCTGGTTGTCCGCATGAACTTGAAGCCGGCCTTCGCCGATGCCGCCTCCTGGTCCGGATAGACGAGACACAGCATGGTGGCGGCCGGGCAGGGGAAGCGCAGCTTGTCGGTGAACAGGTCGCCGATTAGCCGCGCGCATTCCCACGGGGCCCACCGCGATGGCATGTTTCGAACGGCAAAATGGCGAACATCGAAAGCATCAGGATAGACGGTCCCGATCTCGGGCACGCCGTCATTGACCTTGCCGGTAGGACGGAAGCGCTCGGTCACGAGCCGCATGCGATCTTCAGCCACGACCAGTTCGATATCGTGGCGGATCGCCTGCGAGGCGATCGGATCGTTCGGATTGTAGGGCACGGCGTCGTCCTGCGGCGCGGTGGTGGGCGAGGTCAGATCATCAATGACGGCGATGAGCGCTTCCGGCCCGACTTCGACCACGCCAAGGTTCAGTGACTTGAGCATCGCCACCAACCCCTCGCGGGTCTGTTTGAGATCCTCGTTGCTGACCGCCTTCGATGTTGGCACGCCGACCGAGACGATGACCTGGTGGTGCCGCGCATGAAAGGGGGCGTCCGGCGAGCCTGATTCCCAGACGAGCGAATAGAGCCGCCGCGCGCGGTGACGGGCAATCGCCTCGTACACGCCGCCCTGCATGTACCGTGGCGCAAACCACGGGGCGATGATTCTGCTGATGCGCGGGCTCGCAAGGTGGAGCACCTGCAGGCAGGCGCCCGCTGGTAAGCCTTCCGAGAAGAATTGCCCGAGGATTTCCCCTGTGCGCTCGTCCGCGCCGATCAGCGGCGTGACCGAGAGGACAAAGCCCTTCGAGCGTGCGTTGAAGTACAGGCGCGTTGCCGGATCATAGACCCTGTAGGGCAGCCAGTCGGACAGCATGTCGACCATCAGCTGGGGACGGGGCTTTTCGACGTGCTCGGCATCCCCCAGCAATCCGCTGAGCAACCGATCAACGACGGACTTGAGTTGCTCGGCCATCACTTGGGTTCCTCGGACTGCGAGGTGGTGTCGGTCGGCTGAGCGCCGGTCCGGATTGCCGGGCGGATTGCGGCTTTCGCGGCTTCAATCGCCGCCGCGCTCGGGAACGCCGGGGCGCTGTGCCCCGCCTCTGGCCGAGGGGCTCGATCACGCGGGGGAGGCGACGTGTCGAACCCCTCGACCGCCGGTGCTTTGGCACCGGCAACGGCCTCGCGCGCCGTGGAGGGGAGGACCAGCGGCGAGGCATCTGAAACTGCATTTTCGGAACTGGGAGCATCAGCGCCCGGGGTCTCCAGGGTGCTGGTCCCGTTCGTGGGCGCGGATGAAAAGGGCGCCGCAAGATCGACGGTAGCATCCGAGTGACTGTTTGCGGCTTCGTGTGCCGACGCAGCTTGAGCGGCCTTCAACTGCCGGCGGACCTGGCGCATGACGGCCCCGCTCTTGTCCTCACCCGCTTTGCGGCGCAGTTCGGTTGCCCAGCGCGGGTTATCGACGACCGTCCAGGCGACCGCTTCATCATGGAGCGTTCCGGCCTCATCGACATGCGCTGGAAAGACGACCCGCAGGGTCCGCTCCGCCGTACGCGTGGTGTCAGCATCCACGACGCCCGACCGGGGGCGTGTCTCGGCATGAGGCGCCGTGCCCGAGGACAGAGTGTTCGTCGCCTTGGCATCGATGACGTGGGCCGGTGCGCAGTCGCCCTTGGGCGCCCGGCAGGTGAAGTCGCCTTCGACATTGGTGCCGAACGTGGCGCAGCCACTGGCGAAGCCGGCCAGACAGGCGCAGGCGAGGAGACGTGTCGGAAACCGCATGGGTTTATCCTTTCGGAGCTGGGGTGGGGGCCCGGGTGGAGGTTGGGCGCAGGAATTCCCGGAGCACTGCAGCAGGCCGGAAACCCTCGAGAACGGCGCCATCGGCGGGGCGCACGATCACCGGCGTGCCGCCAAAGCCGTGAGCCCGGGCGAAGGCCTCGTTGGCATCGAGGCCGCTCGTGTCGCAGGGTTTGGGATTGGCGAGCGCCAGACCCGAATATGCCATGTGCAGCGCCAGCTCGGGCCGAGGTGAGCACAGAACCCGCTCGGCGTCGCGGCGGCTCTCTGCGCCGAAAATCGAGATCGGCCGTTCTTCGACCCGCGCCCCGATCGCCTTCAGTTCTGCCTCAAGCTTCTTGCAGTAGCCGCAGTGGAAGTCCGAGAAGACAACGACACGTGGACCATTGGCAGGGCCCCAGGTGATCGCGCCATTTGATGGAAGCTTGCCAAGCTGCACATGCCGCGGTTCAGCGTTCCGGGCTGAAGCTGCTGATGGGTTTGGGCTCCCATCCGCTTGCGCTTCGGGATTGCTGCGCCGTGCTGCCCCTGCCGCCAGCAGGTCCGGATTGAGAGCGAGCAGCCGTGCAGCCGTCAGATCCTGACGGGCTTCCATGTCATAGACCCGGCCGATCACCAGATACTTCGCAGCCCGGTCAACGTAGAAGAGCGTCGACTTGGATGCGACCTCGCACAAACCGCCAAGGCCTTTGCAGTTGATCGCGTCGATCGGCGTCTTGGGCAGGCGCAGCTTCAGTGCCTCACGCACCTTCGCCATGTCCGGAGCGGCAGTGGGGGCTGCAAGGCTTGCCACCGCCCATCCTGTTGCGGCCGACAAGGCGATGATTGCTGCCAGTCCTGCGCTGGCACGCAACCAGCGGCGCCGACGGTTATCCCGCTCTAGAGACAAGTTTTCGGTCATTGGGAGTTCCTCACGTAGACGCCGTCGAGGAACACGATCTCGACATCGATGCCGGTCGGCATCTCGACGACGGGTTGGTACTGTTCGGCGCGCTCGATCAGGTATTTGCTGACCGTGTCGGCGGCATCGGCGGCGCCTTGGCCAAGCCCGCCACCGAGGATGTCGCCCGCAGACAGCTTGGAGCGACTGCCATCGGGGTTGGTCGTGACGCCGGAGAACACGCTGTTGGCGTTTGCGGAGAAGCCGCGCCCGAAGCCGCCGACGATCCCGGCGAGCAATGCCTGGCTGACCAGACTGCCTTCGCGGCTCACGACGCGACCCCGGACCCCGGACTTGCCAGCGAAGCTGATGAAGCCCTTGACCTCGCTCACTGCGACCCGGCCACCAGGCTGATCGCAGGTCATGCGGGCAAGCTTCACATAGACCTTCTCGCTGCTGAGATCCCCGCGAGCCGCGCCGTTCACAACGCAGCCCTGGATCCGGGTGGTCAGAACCTTCCCGTTCTGCATCACCGATCGGGCAGGCCCCGTGATCCTCAGCACCACGGGCAACGGATCGGTCTGGCTGGCGACGCCCGCCGAAGCATCGACGCCAACGATAACCCTGGCCGGCGCATAGGAATTGGGCGGCAGGTAATCAGGCGAGTCCTCGACGACGACCGGCGGCGCATCGGGGCGGCCCACCCGGAGACCGCTGCTCCCTGCCTTGTCAGAGCTGAAGCTCATCAGCTTCACCTCGCCAGGCGACGGGATCATGCCGCCCTGAGGATCACCGCCTGCGGACACAGAACTGGGCTGGGGCGAACGTCCCCGCGCGTCATATCCGCCCGCCTGCGGCCCATAGGCCGGTGGCGGTACAGCGGGTGCCGTCGTCGCCGGCTGTGCGGCTAGCCGTGTCTTGAGCTCGGCATTCTCTGCGGAGATGGCATCGATTGCAGCCTGCCCATCGACCCGCATGGCCTGGTTTTCGGCCTTGAGAGCCGCGAGCTGCGCCTCGATCTCCGTCCGCGGGATGCTCCCATCCTTCAGCGCCTTCTGTTCGCGCGTGACCGCATCGAGCCGATTGCCATAGGTCGCCACGAATTCGCGCTGCGACAGATCGCGGTTGACGAGACCTGCCGTGTCGATCGTCTGCGCCGCATTGGGATCGCCGGTCTTGGCCTTGTCGTCACCGCCAAGGATGAACCAGCTCCCGCCGAGCAGCGCGAGTGCTCCCAGCGAGCCCAGCAGCAGCTTCTGACGGCGCGCGGTGCGGGCGTTAAGCCCGGCAAGTTCACTCGGTGAAGCGGTTTCGGCCTGAAGAGGGGCCGTGCCGTTCGCATTGACTGCATCAGTCATGGCCGGTCTCCCCGCTTGCGCCGACAACAAAGGCCGTGGTGCTGGCCCCGGGTTCGAGCTTTGGCTCGGCAATCGAGACAGCGAGCGTGTCGCGCGGTGCGAGATCGCGCTCGGCCAGCGTCACGGGCTTCGATCCGCGATTGTGGATGCGGACCACCTTTCCGGTGAGACTGGTGCCGCGATAATCAGCGATGAGCTGGACTTCGAGATCGCCGACCCGGGCAGGCATAGCGGTCGACTGGCGGACCTCGAAGCCATCGACAGTCCGGTCGTTGGCCATGGCCTGAATGAGCCTGACGGCGCTGGTCTCGATCGGGGTCTGGCTTTCCCAGTCCGCCGCTTGGTTCTTCGCGATCGCGGGGTTTGTGACGAAGACCTGGGTCGCCGGAATTTGCTCAACCCGGCACGCGACCTTGTAGACGAAGCCCTTTTTCGTGGTGGCGAAGAAGCTGATTGCCCGGGCGGCGTAGGTTTCCGGCACGGACACGTAGATATCCCCGCGCACCGGCTCGTTGGTCACCGCAAAGTCGTTGTAGGGCGTCCCGGTCGAGATCTTCGAGACGCTGGCGAACTGGTCGTCGACCAGCGCAAAGCGGGTCAGTTCCCGCGCCGAAACGCTGCACTCGATCCCGGCACCATCGGCCGCTTGCTTGAACTGGTCGGCGGCATGAGCGGGGGATGCTACTGCTGTGAGCAGTGCTGCCGCACTCAGAAATCGGACCCGAGCGTGGGCATCTTTTCGGTAAGCCATCACTGGGCCTCCTTCGATTTGTCCTGTGGGGGGAGCTGCGCGAACCCTGCCAGCGCCAGGCGCAGGCCGCGGTAGGTCCAGCTGAAGCGGAAGCGGCGCTCGTCGCTCGCAATCACCTGCGCGCCGACGAATGTCTTGAGAGTGCCGGTCACATCCGAGGTCAGACCCTTGGGATCGACGCTCATCGACCGGATCACGAATGCCTGGGTAACGTCCGAACCGCGCTGTTCCTCGACAATCCGCACGAGCTCAGCTTTGAGCTGCCCATAGCTTGCGGGATCTGCCAGCTTCAGGATCTCGTTCATCCAGTAATCGAGGCCTTCCGGACTGCGATTGAGGAGGACAAGGGCGGCATCACGAGTGACAAGCTCGAGATAGTCGGCCTCGACCCCGGCGCTGCTCACCGTGAGCCCTTTGGAAACAGTCGGCACCAGCACGACCTCGCGGTCGCGGGTGGCGGCAAGGCTCCCTGCTACGACCAGTGCGAGGCCGAGACCGGCACTGGTAAGCGCGAACAGGTTCCGCTGGCGCAGCAGCGATTGCTGACGTTCGTGTGATATGTCGGAAAACATGGGCTTCCCCTCAACCGGCAAGCAGTCGGCAGTGAGAAGGCGGCGTTGCCTTGAGGCCCAGAAATCCTGCAGGCAGATACCAATATGCGGCATGGGCTACCCAGGAGCTGGCGCGTCCTGCTTTTGCCTTTCGCAATGCGAACCAGGCGCCGAAGGCGACTATGATACCGATAAAGATATGCTGGGTGAGGATCCCCCAGGTGAAGGGGGCCAGCATTCCCGCGAACTCGTCGATGGTCCAGAAGCCGATAAGCTCCGGGTCATCGAGGCGCCGGGGAATGATGTAAGGGTCTGCCATGGCGACGCCGCCTTCTCGTCCGACCGTTCAGATGACCGCTGTCACGACCGAGGTGACGATCGGAACACCGGTGCCGACACCGATGCCGACGCCCACCGGAACGGCGACCTGGCCGAGCGAAAAGCGCCCGGATGCCAGACCGATCAGGCCGCCAGCGAGGCTGAGAACCGTGATGATCTTGCCGCCCGAACCTTCGAGAAAGTCGGTGAACTTGGTGAGGGCAGGGGTGAAGGTCGTGTCAGCGCCGGCATAGGCGGCGCTTGCCGCAAGCGCCGCGACTGCGAACGGGATGGCAATGTTGAGGGCATTGCCAAGGTGCTTTGGGCCGAGACCCGTGACGCCGACGCGCCGGGGGAGGGTGAGTGACTGCATGTGAAGCTCCGGTTGGAGGGGTGGTCACAGCGTCCTTGCGTTCGCTGTGTGTTCCACATGCATCTAGGAAATGTTTGTAGGAAAGAGTTGTGATCTGATCTCCGCTGGAGGCGGACAGATGCGGACACATCTTTTCCTGCCCGACGATCAAAACCGACGATAATGGCGCTAAATCAGTCTTTATGTGTCGGTGACTACCGTCACGCTAGCCGCGATTCGGCGACGACTCGGATAGAGGAACCGATTCGCCTCTAAACGAGATGTTCCACCTATGTTCTTTTCATTTTCCTACATGGGATGCTTCGCGATATGCCTGCGAGTCGCACCATTGAAGAAACGAGGAGACAACCATGCACCATCCAACCGCCGCCGCCAGACCCGCCAATGAAAGCCTGGCTCGCGTACTTGCCCATGCGATCGATGCTGCCGGCAAACCACGCCACAGGATTGCCAATGAAAGCGGGATGCATCGCGAGACCCTGCTTCGCGTTGCGCGTGGTGAGCGGCCCATCGGGCTCGACGAGGCAGCTCGTGTGCTTGCCGCCTGTGGAGCTCACCCGCGAGCCAGCATGATCCTCGCTCTTGCCGGGCAGGAAGATCTCGCTTGCGAGTGGATGCATGGCGAGATGGGCGAATTTCTCGAAGAGTTCTTCACCAGCCTGCCTGTCCATCTGCAGCGGACTCTGGGACGTCGGATTGAGGATCTGCGGCCTCGGTGGGCGCGCGGAACGGCGCAGCTGGTGGCGCGAATGCTTGCCAAGCACATCGATGATTTCGCCAATCGCGACATCGCCATGTCGCTCTCACGGTAGGCCTAGGAGTTCGGAGGGGACCGAACTTTACAATCGAGATCAGCAATGTCGCATTCAGCTCAAGATGAAACGCCCTGCCTGCCGTCGGCGGAAACTGTGTCGCCGGCCCGACTTCTTCGACTGCCGGAAGTGATGGCCCGCGTCGGGCTGCGTCGTTCGGCCATCTATCAGCGGATGAGCGAAGGGCGTTTCCCCAAGTCACGATCGCTGGGGCCCAAATGCGCAGTTTGGGTTGAAGCGGAAATTGATGAGTGGATCCGCGCCGTATCGCGAATTCCAAACTGATCACGCCGTGGTCTATTCCGTCAGAATTCCTCGCGCTAGGCTGCGCGCATGGTTTATCGATATCCGCTGGGCAATACTCCTCATCCCGAAGCTCTGAAGGAGAAGCAGCGTTCGCCGCGGGACGGCTTCCAGAAGCCTTTGGGGCTTCGCGTGCACCGTGCGCTATCTTGGCTTCGACAAGCCGAAGCTGAGGATGAAGACCATGATGTCCGCCTCGTCCTTCTCTGGATTGGATTTTAAGCGGCCTATGCCGGTGATGTCGAGGCATCGGCCAGCAGCTCCGCGCCGGAAGGCGAACGCGGTCTCATTCAGGCATTTTTTTTCGGCCTTGGTGAAGTTCGACGCCCGCCACCAGACTGGAAGCGTACGGTGCCTACGTCTACCCCGTGCTCGACCTTCGCCGTCTCCTTCGAGTCGCGACCGACTTCGAACGGGATATTCTGCCGGTGCTTCTTGCTCTGCAGGACAGGCGCGACGATCATGGATGCCGATGCACGATTGATCGCACAATGGAGAACGGGGTGGTTCTTGCTGTGATCGATGTAAGCGTGACATTCCCGGACGGCGGTCGGATCAGCATGCAGGCGGTGCAAGGCGACACGTACTGCGCGCAGCTGGATAAGAACTTGTCCGGTCGCATCGTGGCCTCGCCACAATCCCTGCGTGACGGGAGCTTTGTTGCCAGTCTGCAAGCGTTGTTGGCGGTAAGAGGGACCGGCAAGGCGGATGAACCGCGCAAGTAGCATGGGAGGAGGCAGAGGCGTGGGCACTAAGGGGAAGGCCGCTCCCGCCGCCCTGACGGGATGGAATGATCATCCTCGCGGCGCCGGTCTCCCACTCGCATTGATCTGCGCACAGAAATAACACCACAGGTTCTTGAAACCTGATCCATCGAACTCCGTTTGAGTAAGCGAGCAAAGTCTGCGGTTTGAAACGGAGATCAGAATGCCGCATCGCGCTGCCGTTATCGAACAACCGGCAAGTCCTTACCTGATGACACTGCGTAAAGAGCTGAAAGGTGGATTGCATTCAATTGGCGTAATGCCGCTCGGCGATCTCACAGCAGATATATGCTGCGGGGGTGATTCCTTATGGGCGATTGTGCGCCGTCCGCGACGCGGCGGTCTCGCGATCCGTCTGGCCTACGCACCAGGCATGGAACTCAAGTATGGCTCCTTGAAAAGGAGCAAACGAGGGTTTTCGCTCACGGCCGAGACCGCGCTCGGTACATATGCGATCGCGGCCCGCCTTGACGGCACCGATTTGCACCGGTTGCGCCTGACCATTACACTGGTCCCATCGGCTGAACTGCTCCTCCCTTTCGTGCCGAGAGATCTTTATCCGCTCGATGAAAATGATGACCCGCTGGGCGCCTCAGGCACTATAGAAGCCGGCCAGCGGGGTCTCAACAGCGGGCTGCTCTATTTCAGCATAGACAAGCCTGCGTTCGGAAGCGTGCTCTATTTCCAGAACCTCACCGCGCTTAATGACTACTTCACCCTCACCGGAACCAAACCCGATGGTGTGGTGGGCGGCGAGTGGCCCGAAATCGGGTATTTCCTTCCCACTTCGATCCAGAGCGGGACACCGCCGATCAATCCCCTGCCCGCCGGCCGCAAAGTGACCCTGTCCGACGCCATCATCGTCTTCCGGGACGCGCCCGCGCAGAACGAGTGTGAAAGTGCCCGTCTCTTTGTGCAAATGCTCGGTGCCGTTTACACGGCGCTGGAGCTGCCCGAACGTGACTTTCGCGACTGGGTGGATCGCGCAGAACAGACCTTGCGAGATCTGTCCCAATCGCCCAAGGCAACTATCCGGCATTATGGCAAGCGCTATGCTCATCCCTATACCGCTAGCGAATATCCCGACAGCATGGTCCAGTTGTCTCTTCTTGCCTCGATGCGGGATTATGCCGCCTGGCGGGGCAGGCCCGGCGAGTTGGAAAAAGAGTTCTCCGACCGCCTGAAAAAATTCTTTGACTCTGAACTTCAGACAATTCGCCGGTATCTTCCTAACGTAGGAAGTGACAAGGATGCGGACGCCGTCGACTCGTGGTATCTTTATCATCCGTTGCTCAATCTTGCCCGACTCGCTATTGCCGGGGACGAAAAGGCGCGAGATCTGTTCCTCCGGTCCGTCGATTATGGCATTAAAGCGGCTCATCATTTCCAGTATAAGTGGCCGATACAATACAAGGTCACCGACTTTTCCGTCATTACTGCAGTAGCAGGCGCAGACGGGCGCGGTCAGACAGATGTCGGCGGCCTCTATGCGTGGGTCATGCTGCAAGCCTACGAGCTTACCCGCAAAGAGCGGTTTCTCCGCGAAGCCGAGGCAGCAATCGACGCGGCTTGCGGGATGAGGTTCAACCTCAACTATCAGGCAAACCTTACCGCATGGGGCGCGGCGGCTTGTCTGCGGCTATGGCGGGTCACCAACGTCAGGCGCTATCTGGAGCAGAGTTACGTTTACCTCGCCAGTTTCTTTCACAACTGCGCCATATGGGAGTCAGAGATCGGCGGTGCGGCACAATACCGGAACTTCTTTGGGGTCACGTGCCTGCAGGATGCGCCCTACATGGCCATTTACGAGTGTTTTGACAGCTTTTCGGCCTTTGAATGTTACCTGCGGGACAGCGGCCCGGAACTCGAACCTGCCGCCAGGATGCTCATCAGCGAATACTGTAAATATGCGCTTGACCGCGCATGGTTTTACTATCCCGACGCGCTCCCGCCAGAACTCCTCGCGACCGAGGTTCGCAATGGGCACATCGATCGTGCGCTGTCCTTCCCACTCGAGGATCTTTACGTCGATGGGCAGCCGGCCGGCCAGGTTGGCCAGGAAATTTATGGTGCAGGCGCGGCTTTCGTGTTTGCCAGCCGGACGTTCCATCAGGTGAGTGAGGCGCCGTTTCGTCTGTTTTGCGACCATTTCATCATGGCGAGCGAACGAACCGGAGAACGCGCGATCAGTGTCACCCTGGACGGGGGTGAAACGTGCCACGCGGCGCTCAGCATCGTGCGGTGCGGCAAAGAAGGTCTGCCGGCGTGCAGACTTGTCAGTGCGAGCGGAAGTACTGTCCGAGGCCGAAAGCAGGGCCGCCAGCGGATTGATTTTAGTGTCCCAGCAAGTGGGCGATACATTTTGAGCTGGGACTACTGAGTATCATCCGTGACAAGGGGTCCTGCAGGACACGCACGCAGGTCGCGTTCGCCCAAAAACCGAGTGGGACCGAATGGTATGGTACATTTAAAACGAAAGGGAAGAGCCCGACGATTGCACTATTCGTGCCCGTTCCTCAGGGCCGTATGCGCCGCTACCGAGACCGGTGGTTGCCACGGCGGAGGCACGACCACCTTTGCCCTAATGTTGTGGGCGCGCTTCGGAACAGCAATGTGCCAGGCAAGGCCGCAGCGAGCCCGGCCCCGGACAGTTTGTGCTTACCGTGCCAGCAGGGCGCCGGCCCTCATGCAGCGAACCGCAGGACAATCCATCTCGGCAGACAATTACGGGAATGGCGCCCAATCGCTGCGCCTCGTCGCGCACCGCTCGAGAAAAATTGGTCGCGGCGAGCCGCCGCGCATTGCCCAGGCCGGGTCGAAAGACTTTGTAGGTCGTTACCGCTCGCGTCAGGCAGGTGGGTCAGATTGGTCGATGACCGAGCCATGCAGCGCTTGAGACCCGGTGTTCGTGGCATTTGAAGCGGCCGTGACTGAAGCGGCCGGACTGCTCTGACCGCCAGGCCCAGACAGATATCGGTCAAACTCTTCCGCGTAGCGCCGCGCGATCGTCTCGTGATCGGAATCGACAGCGCCCTCGGCAAGATCGATAAACCAGGTCCCTTCTTCCTGGTAGACATGGTGTTTCACCGCGCCTTCGAGATGACCCAGCTTGTCCTCGAAATCGGCGCTCATCAGATCGAGCCTGTCCAGCAGGCCTAGCTGCATCTTTGCAGCGGACTGTTCTGTGTACGCCATGGTGGCATGACCCGTGTCCCCGGTGTCGGACAAAGCGGGATAGATCACGCCCTCCTCGGCGACGGCGTGCGCGGTCAGCAAACCGGCCAGTGTTTTCAATCGAGCCTTGCGATTAGCGGGGTCCGCCGCCGCTTTTACGGCAGCAAACGCATCGTCGATCTGGCGGTGATGATCAATCACCATGCCCAGCCAAGGGGCGCGGTCGGTGTATTCGAGCGCGCGGCTGCGTGCCTGGGCGCGGTCGGCTTCGGATTCCGGCGGCGTTACAGCGGCTATGATCTTGTCGAGAATAGACACTTTCATCTCCATGTCTTGCAGGCAGGCCGACCCTCGCCCTTGCGGCGCTGCTTGTTGAACACGTCTGAGGGGCAACAGTTCCGCAGCCAAAACGCCGTCTTCGACCTGCCATATCGTGCCTTGTGCGAAGAGCGGCAGGTCAGTGCACAGCGCCTGGGAACAGTTTGCTGGACCGCTGCATTACGCATGATGACAAGGAAGCGGCCAAGCACGCTCACACCCATCGAAGCCTGCTACAGGATCCTGCTATGACCCGACCACTCGCCCTCGTGACGGGCGCATCAACCGGAATTGGATACGAGCTCGCGCGCCTTGCCGCAAAGCAGGGGTATGATCTTGTCGTGGTCGCCGACGAGCCAGCCATTCAGGCGGCGGCAGAGGACTTTCGCAGATACGGCGGAGCGGTTGAAGCCGTGCAAGCAGATCTGTCTCAGCTTGAGGGCGTTGACGAGGCGCTGGCGGCTGCAGCGGACCGTCCTGTCGATCTGCTTTTTGCAAATGCCGGGCGCGGCCACGGAGGCGCATTTCTAGACCAGACGACAGCCGACTGGCGCCGCACGATCGACACCAATGTCACCGGAACGCTCTATCTCCTGCAGCTGGTGCTGATGCAAATGACCGCGCGCGGCGGCGGCAAGGTCCTTATCACCGGCTCCATTGCCGGCTACGTTCCAGGTGCCTTCAATGCTGTCTACAACGCAACAAAAGCATTTATCGACAACTTCAGCGAAGCACTTCGCAATGAATTGAATGAGCAGGCGGGCGTTACCCTGACGACGCTGATGCCCGGCGCTACCGACACCGAATTTTTTGCGCGTGCGGGCATGCTCGACACACGGGTGGGCGCCGCCAAAAAGGCGGACCCTGCGAAAGTTGCGCGTGACGGTTGGGAGGCGTTGATGGCAGGCAAGAGCCACGTCGTCAGCGGGGTGCTCAACAAAGCGCAAGTCCTGGCCGCCGGACTCGTTCCGCAATCGTTCCTTGCAGACCAGCACCGCAAGTTGGCCGAACCTGGTTCTGCCGGCTCGCCGAGCCCTGACTGACGGGCGCAGCAGCAATTCGTCCCGGCGGGCTGCGACGACGCCGGAGGAGCTGGTCCATTGCTTTGCGGCTGCGACGCACCCGAAAACATTGTCGTCTTGCGCAGACAGTCTGATCATTCGTATCCGATGGCAGGAACCTAATGGGGCGAGCAACTGGCCCTTATCGCGTGCTGGCAACCTCTCGCCCCGGTTTGAGCACGATCTTGGTATAATTGTCCTGATCGTCGTGGAACTTCCTGTACCCGGTTGGCCCCTCCTCGAGCGCCATTGTGTGGCTGATCAGAAAGGTCGTGTCCAGCTTGTCCTCAGCAATGGCAGTGTAGAGCGGGCGCAGATACTTCTGGACATGCGTCTGGCCAGTTTTGAGCGTCAGGCCTTTTTCCATGAACTGACCAAGCGGAAACTTGTCGACGAAACCGCCGTAAACGCCTGGCATCGAAACACGTCCTCCGCGACGCGCCGCCAGGATTACCTGGCGGATGACATGGGCCCGGTCCGTGCCCATGAAGCTAGAGGCTTTGATCTGGTCCCAGATGTTGTCGGCGAATGCTCCGTGCGCTTCCAACCCGACGCAATCGATGCAGGCGTCCGGCCCGATTCCACCCGTCATGTCCTGCAAGGCCTCGTAGACCTTGCTTTGCTCGAAGTTGACAGTCTCTGCACCGAATTGTTTTGCCAGCTCCAGGCGATTCGGGAAATGGTCGATGGCAATGACGCGCTCTGCGCCCATGAGGAAGGCCGACTGCACCGCGAAGAGGCCTACTGGTCCGCATCCCCAAACCGCAACCGTGTCGCCCGGTTCAATGCCCGCATTTTCCGCAGCCATCCATCCTGTTGGCAGGATATCGGTCAAGAACAGGACTTTTTCATCGGCGATACTATCGTCCGGGATCACCAGCGGACCGATGTCCGAGAACGGTACGCGAACGTATTCGGCCTGGCCGCCTGAGTAGCCGCCAGTGAGGTGACTGTATCCAAACACCCCACTCATTGGCTGACCCATCATTTCGCGGCCGATGTCCTGGGTGTCGGCCGGATTGCTGTTCTCACAGCCTGAATACTGCTGTTTTGCACATTGATAGCAGGCACCGCAGCTGATGGTGAACGGGACGACGACGCGTTGGCCCTTTTTCAGAGTGCTTTTTGCGCCCGTTTCGACAACCTCGCCCATGAATTCATGGCCGAGAATGTCGCCTGTCTGCATGCTCGGAATGAAGCCGTCGTACAGATGAAGGTCCGAGCCGCAAATCGCTGTGGATGTAACTTTGATGATGGCGTCGCGTGGATTGATGATTTCCGGATCATCGACCGTGTCGCAGCGGACATCGTGCTTCCCGTGCCAGGCGATCGCTTTCATAGGGACACTCCTGCGGCGGGACCATTAGGCCCGTAGCGCTGTTCATGGATCTTGTGATTCCGGGCGCTTGTGGCGACCTCGCCAGTTTCCATCAGTTGCTTGAAACGATGGAGGTCACGGCGCGCTTGCACTCTGGGTTCGCGGCCAAACAGCTTGGCGAGCATCTGGCCAATAAAACCGGCAGGGGGCTCATAGGCGATGGTCGCGCGCACAACCGTTCCACGGCGACCGGCATCGGCGAATTCGATCTTGCCGCTGTTGTCCACATCTGCCCCGTCAGCGGATTGCCACGTAATCGAACGTCCCGGTACCTCATGGGTGACCACGGATTCCCAGCTGACTGCCTTGCCCATCGGAGCCTTGACGGTCCAACGCGAACGCAAATCGTCGAGCGCTTCGATCAAAATGACGTTGTCCATGAATTGGACAAGATTCGCGGGATTGCGCCAGAATGCGTACAGTTCGGAGGCTGGCCGGGCGATCGTGACTGCCTCGCTGACGAGCGCGCGATCTGGCTTCGCCGTCTTGGAGGCTGTGGGCGGCGCATCGTCTCGTGTGTTTGCATCGCTATCGGTCATTGCCAAGGCATCCCATGTTTCGCACAAATAATTGCCGACTCCTCGCAAGGTTCCGGCAATAGGGAAATGCAAGGGGCGTCCGGATTGCCGCCCCGATTTCACGATTGAGGCCAGCTATTGCGTCGAATCGGGTGCGAAAGCGTTGGCGTGGTATGAATGCCCAGAGCGCTCAATGCCGATCAGGACCGCAGCTCGGGTCTCTGGCATCGACGAGCTTGCTGCGCTAAGTTGAAGTCGCAATCAGCACGGATGACCGTGAACACAGCGGATGGCGAGATAATGTCGTCATAGAGCGGCTGTGATGCTCGGCGACGTACGAGGAGATCTACCTCCAGACCTGCGCCGCAGCCAGCGAGGCACAGGTTCGCGTAGATGGACCTCGGCCTTATGCAAGTTCAGAAGCCTTGTTACCGTCTTGGCGCAAGACACCGGTGCAGGCCATTTCGACAATCTGCCACTGGCAAACGCAGCATGAACCCAGCTGCCGATGAGGGCTGCCCTCCGGTGGGGTGCGCCCTCGCTGCACGACAGCCGATATAGACGATACACGTAGCCGTCTCCCGACCCTGTGCAGACGGACTTGGCCTCATCTCCGTCGTCAGAGGCCCTTGGCCATATTGAGGTGCGCCGTCACAACCGGCACCAATTGCGCCGCGAAATCTTTGAGTGAGGGCACGTCGCCGGTTGATGCGTAGCTTTTCAGCGCATCGAGCGTTGCCTGGTGGGCGCTGCGCTGGGCATCGACATAGGCGCGATCGAAATCCGCTCCGGATTTTGTCGCCAGTGTGTCGAGAGTTTGCTGCTGGCTTGGCGTGAGAGCCGCGGCGGGGGTGATGGCCGGGGTAGCTGCCGCAGCGGCTGTCTGCAACTTGGCGGTGGAATCGGTGTGCGCCTTTATCATCTCTTCAGCAAAATGCTTGACCTTGGCAGACTGCGCTTGCGTCACGGCAAGCTTTGAGGTCTCGATCTCGAATTTGTCGCTCGCCGCTGCCGTATCTGCAAATGCCTGGCCAGCACTGGCCGACGTGGTCGCGACGGACGGAGAGTGGCTCATATCGCTGGCGGCGGCCGAGCTGTCGGCGGCCGGCGTCGCCGCTTTCTTATGGCAACCGGCAAGACTCAGCGCGGCAATCGAAATGGCGAACAGAACGGAATGTTTCATTGTAGCAACTCCCGGGGGGAACCAATGCGAATCCAGGCTGATTAACTGCTCGAACCCGCAACGCGTTCCTGACGGCCAAAATTCGTTATGTACGCCGACGTCCGATTCAACGGCAGGAGAGAGCAATGAGTATTTTCGGAAGCATCCTGGGCAAAATCTTCCATCACGACAGCGCGGCGGCAGCGCCGTTTCCCTCCTCCGCCCCTGTCGCCGCGTCGCAGGCGTCCGCCCCGGCTGCGCAGTCTGCTCCCGAGGCCACGCCCGCGCCCGCAACCGCTCCGCAATCGCCCAAAGTCGATGTCGGACAGGTGCTCGAGGCCATGGCATCGATGAAGGACGACCATGGCGGTAACTACAAAAGCTCGATCGTGGACCTTTTGAAGCTGCTTGATCTCGAGTCCAGTGTATCAGCGCGCAAGGAGCTGGGCCAGGAGCTGGGGGTGCACGCCGGCGAAGACGGCTCGGCCGAGCAGAATATCGCTCTGCACCGCGCTGTGATGGACAAGCTTGCGGAGAACGGCGGCGTCGTTCCAGACAGTCTGCGGCAGTAATTTCCTACCAGCTTCAGCGCGCGTAACCGGCGCGCTGAAGCACCTTTCCGACGGCGACGAACAATACGTTTTGTCACTGTCGGCACCAAAGCGCAGCGATCCGCCATTCACAACATTCGTCGAGAGGAGGACACTGCTGGCGCACTTTGCCTCATCAGTAACGCGTACGACGAAGAGATCGTTACCGCGTTCGAGCGTTTTCGAGCAGTCCAGAACGGGCGGTCGCCCCGAACTGCCATGCCTGCCGGCGCATAAGGGCGAGCAATTCCTTTCCGGGAATGCTGCCGGGATAGCCGGCATGGTTGTGGGTGCGCGGAATGAGAGTGGCCCGGCTCTCGCCAACCTCGACGAGCTCGGCGCCATGGCGGAAGCGCGCGAGATAGATTTCCGCAGGGAGGAGCGCTTGGCGCGGCCCGACGATGAGACAATTGGGCTGGCTTGCGCATCCGACATGCATCAGCCTCCCATTGCCACCAGGGTCTCGAGAAGGTCCGCTACGCGAGCCAGTCGTTCAGCTTCAGCGGTTTGCTCTTTCAGCAGCCATCGTCCCTCCTTCTCGGCGAGTTCGATCCCTTGGGGAACCTGCAAAGAACGATCGCGCGGGGTCAGCGCGATCGCGGCGGGACCGGCGTCCACGCGCTCGATTCCCGCGGCGCGTGCTAGGATGCCGATGCGCGCTGCCGCCAGGAGCCGCTGGGCCGCGCCTGGTTGCGGGCCAAACCTATCGGCGAGTTCTGCGTCGAACGCGTCAAGCTCGGCCTCGTCGCACAGCCGTGCTAGTCGCACGTAAAGGCCAAGGCGGATATCGGGGTCGGGAATCCATTCTGCTGGCAGGCCGCCGGCATCACCGAGGTTGACGTCCGGCACCCACAAACCCGGGTCCTGTCCTCGCGCTTGCCGTAGCGCGGCTTCGAACAGGTGCTGATAGAGGTCGACGCCGACGAGCTTCATGTGACCCGCCTGCGTATCGGCGAGCGGGTCGCCGGCGCCGCGCTGGTCGAGATCGGCAGCACTGATCGCGAACCCTGCGCCGAGCCGGTCAAAGGTGGCTAGCGTGCGCAACCGTTTGAGGGTGCGCTCGGCGATCTCGCCATCCTCGGTCAGGAGGATGACCTGTCCGCGGCGGTTGCCTCGACCGACCCGCCCCCGGAGCTGGTGAAGCTGAGCGAGCCCGAAGCGATCGGCGCGCCAGACGACCATCGTGTTGGCGCGCGGCACATCGAGCCCCGCCTCGATGATATTGGTAGCCAGGAGGACATCGCCTTCGCCATCGCCGAAGCGGACCATGGCCTTGTCGATGTCGGCAGCCGGCATCTTGCCGTGCGCTTCGATGAGTGTGAGGTCCGGCACGATACGGGCTAACCGACCCGCTAGCGGCGCGATATCCTCGATCCGGGGCACGACGACAAAGCTTTGTCCGCCCCGCGAGCGCTCGCGCAGAAGTGCAGTTCGGATCATCGCATCGTCGGGATGGGCGAGACTGGTGCGGATCGGCTGGCGCCGGGCCGGGGGGGTCGCTATGATCGAGACCTCCTGGAGACCAATCATCGCGCGGTGGAGCGTGCGCGGAATCGGCGTCGCGCTCATCGCCAGCAAGTGAGCTGCGGCCCGGTCCCGCAGCTTGGCCTTGTCAGCCGTTCCAAAGCGCTGTTCCTCGTCGATGACGACGAGCCCGAGCCGCGCGTAACTGACATCCTTTGCCAGGACCGCGGCCGTACCGACGACGATCCCGACCGATCCATCCGAAAGACCTGCTTTTACCGTCTTCTTCTCGGCTTTGCTTGACAGTCGCGAAAGGCTGGCGATCTGCACACCCGTACCCGCAAAGCGGCGCTCGAATGTCTGCAGGTGTTGGCGAACCAGCACCGTAGTCGGCGCCGCCAGGATGACCTGGTATCCGGCGATGGCGGCCAGGGCTGCCGCGCGCAGCGCGACCTCGGTCTTGCCGTAGCCAACGTCGCCGATGATCAGGCGGTCCATCGGCCGGCCCGAGGCGAGATCATCGCGCACGGACTGGATAGCGCGCATCTGATCGGCGGTTTCGTTGAAGGGAAAAGCCGCGACGAATTGCTCATATTTGGCTGAGTCGGGCTCGATGACCGGCGCTTCGAGCCGGCTTCGCTCTTCTGCCAAAAGCAGCAGTTCGCGGGCGCTCTCGGCGACGGCTTCGTCGATCGGCCCGCGCCGCTTCTCCCAACTCGAGCCGTCGAGCTTGTCGAGCGTCACCGCGTCGCCGTCAGAACCGTAACGCCACAGTCGCCCCGCATCGTGGACGGCAACGAGACGCCGGTTGCCGCCGGCATATTCGAGCGCGATCAGTTCTTCGCCTCTATCGCCCGGTGCAGCCTCGAGGCCGACAACTCGCCCGACGCCATGATCCTCGTGGATGACGAGATCGCCGGAGCGAATGTCGCCGGTGGACAGCTGCATCCCGGACGCGCTCGGCTGGACCTGGCCCACGATCGCGCGGCTGCCAAGAAGATCGGCCGCAGCGACCATCACGAAGTCTTTGGCACGGGCACCCCGGTCGATTGGCGCGACAAGCGTCGCCACACCGCCGGCGGGCAGACGCGCCAGATCAAAAAGGGTTGTGAGCGTTTCAACCTCGACTTTGAAGATCTTGGCAAGCCTTGGTCTCAGGAAGCGAATGTCGCGCTCGCTGCCGACCAGCAGAAGGCGTTGCCCAGCCTGTAGCAGCGGCGAAGCAAACTGCCTCAGCGCGGCCAAGGGCGCTTTTTGCTCGGCAAAGCGCGGCACGGGCGACGGTTCGGTCTGAGGCTCGCCGCGAGCCCAGGAGGCTAATGCCTGTGTCCATGCTTCTTCGGATACTGCATCGATCACCGCGCCCGCCTTGTCGGCTGCAGAGGCGGCAAGGCGAACGAACCGTTGTCGCCGCTGGTCGGCCTTGGGCGACATGTAGATATGGCCCGGCGGCAAATGGGCCAAGATAGACACCCTGGAGTCCGACTCGGGTTCGGCAGCGCGGCCGATTTCGAGGACCTCGCATGGCTCTTCGGTGAGCTGCGTCACGGGATCATAGCGGCGGATCCCGGCGATCCGACCTTCCGCGACATCGATCCGCGCCGGGAGGCCGGCGTCGGCAGGAAAGATGTCGACGACATCGCCGCGCACGGCGACTTCGCCAGGTTCGTCGACACGGTCGTCCGCAATGTAGCCGAGCGCTTCCATTTGCGCAGCGAAACGGGTCATGTCGATTGCGTCTCCTGACCTCAGGCTCGGAGGAGCGGTTTCGAAGGCCGCAGCATCCGCATAGAGCCGGGCGGACGCCTCGCCGCTCATGATCGTTGCCAGGCGTTCGCGTTTGTCGCTCGTTGCAAGTCGCCGCAGGGCCCGCAAGGCAGCGACCCGTCGCCCGATATTGGCGGGAGAAGCGGGAGCACGGTCGCCGGGCAGGGTGTCGCTCGAAGGAAGGAAGACGACGTGAGCGGCAGGGACGAGGGCAGCGAGTGCTCCAGCCACTGCCTCGGCCTCCTGCTCGTCGTCGGCAAGATAGAGGAGGTCTCCCGCGCGAAGGAATTCGGCGAGCACGAGAGCGGTTGCCCCGAGACCGTGTGAGGCGTTCATCGACGCTGGCTCCGGATCATCTCCGCCGGGTTAGCAGGCCTGTCATACGCACGCTGCTTGGCCGGCCAACGCCCAACCCCGATCAGGTTAACTGACAGCAGAAAGCCGTTGGTGACGATGAGATTGATCTGACCGGACGACAGTCTGATGACCGACCATGCCATTGACCAAAAAGCAAAGATGACCAAGCCCGAGCCTGTCACCTGCGCGCCGAGATCGGCCGCGGTCATCGTTGCAGCGATCATCTTGGCGGTGGGGGCCATCCAACTTGCAAGGTCTTCCAAGCAGCCAACTTCCAATAAGTGAGACCCGAGGAACGCCAAGCGCCGCAATTGGTGCCGGAGCGACGAGATTTCCACAGGACCAAGGCAAATTGTGGGTTCGGAACACCGGCCCTTGGGCCGCGTTGCTGCACCATCGATAGCGGTGAACACCCGGTGTTCTACAGCCGATTTGATCCAGGAGCGTGGCGGGAATACGATGTGAAGGGGGAAAGCCTGATTAACCAAGGTTTCATGGGGGGTGATGCACCCAAACCCGTGGATGAGACGCCATCGGACGTTAGGTCGCCCTGGCGACTGCCGCGGACTGCTTGGAAAGAGGTGTTCGTCAGGACGTGGAGGGAGACGAGCGAGGACAACATGAGCCTCGTCGCCGCTGGCGTCGCATTCTATGGTTTCCTGGCGCTGGTGCCGCTGATGGGTGCCACGATTTTGTCCTACGGGTTCATTGCCGATCCGCAGGACATCAGTCGCCATGTGACCAGCCTGAGTGAGATCCTTCCCCGGGAGGCCGCTTCTCTGATCGGGGATCAGTTGATCAACATCGAGCAAACCTCAGGCGAGAAAAAGGGCGTCGGGCTGCTTGTCGCGCTTACCCTCGCCTTGTTCGGCGCGCGTAACGGTGCGGCGAGCATTATCACCGCGCTCAACATTGCCTATGGGGAAGAGGAGCAGCGAGGCTTCATTTGGGTCAACGTGCTTGCGCTGCTCATCACCGTCGGCGCGGTCGCGATCGGTATCCTCGCCGTGATCGCGATCGCCGGCCTCGGTCACCTCGAGGATCTGCTGCCTTGGCTGCCGGGTCCCGCGCTCTTCATGGGTAAGCTCCTGTCCTTTGTCGTTCTCGTTTTTGCTGGTGCTGGCGGCGCGGCGACCCTTTATCGGTTTGCGCCGTCGCGGCACACGGCAAAGTGGGTATGGCTGACCCCTGGCTCGGTTGTGGCCGGCATACTGTGGCTGGCGATGACACTTGGCTTTGGGATCTATGTCGCAAATTTCACGGACTACGGCGCCACTTACGGCTCGCTTGCCGCCGTAATCGTCCTGCTGACGTGGCTATATCTCTCATCCTATGTGCTGATGCTCGGAGCAGAGCTCAATTCTGAACTCGAACGCCACACGGCCGCTACCAAAACGCAAGCGCCTACGAAAATCGAGGCAGGTCCGTGAGCCATAACCGGCTTTCAGCTGTCGGCTAGAACGGGCTGCGAGGTACGTGTCCGGCAGGCTCTGCCTTGTCGGGCCAATGAGTGAGCACTGGTAGGCGCATTTGTGCGTGCTCGTGGGAATGGCTAATGAGCCGGATCACGGTGTTCTCGCAACCAGAACGGCGCTGAAGGTGGAGCGAGGAGGAACGGCTGCGGGTGACCGACGCGTTCGCGCCGAAGGCCCGCCTGGCCGATGGCTACCAGCGCTATGATGCGACCTCGCTGATCTTCACAGGCGCAGCAAGCGGCGCAAGCCCGTGCCGAAGCAGAGCCCAGCGAGCCGGGAACGTGCCTGCATTTGCCGTCGCCGCTGGTCGTCGACGAGGAAGCGGAGAGGCGCGGCGTGGCGGCTCCGGCAGTGGTCATCGACCTGGCCCGGGGCAAGCCTGTGAGTGTAGACCATCGCCGTCGCCGGCCCACGCATTGGCCGCACTGAAGACGCTGCAGTGATCCCCGCCGGCGCGCAGGTGTGGATCGCGATAGGTCACGCCCAGCTGAGGAAAGGCATGCGCGGCCTTACACAGATGGTGGAACAGGGCTTGAAGCGTGACCGGTATGGCGACGACCCGTTCGTCTTCCGCGGCCGTGCCGGATCGTTGTGAAGATCATTTGCATGACCCATCGTGATGTGGCTTTACACCAAGGGCCCTCACGCAAGCCATTCCCCGATATACTGCCGCGGGAGTCTATGGTCAGACCGGCGTCGTGGGCGCGCTTTGCCTGGCAAGCTGGTCGGGCGAGCGCCTTGCCGTCCGCAATGAACTCAGCGCGCAGGTTCTGGCTGAGCTTCAAGCCTCGCTCATCAGCCAGCTCGCCCGGCTGTCGCAATCATGATCAGGGAAAGGTTATCTACTGCATGTTGCGGCGCTGGAATGCCTTCACCTGTTTCCTCGATGAGTACAGGCTATGGTTACCCAAAACCATTTCGAGCGCGCGCCGCTGTATGCCGCTGGGCGTAAGGCGTGCTTGTTCTGCATCTCAGAACGTGGTGATCACGGAGCAGCAGTGCTTCACCCAATGATTCAGACGGAGTGCCTGATTGACGTCGGTCCGGATGCGTTGCTCGCCGCTGTGCTGTCTCGGATCGCTGACCGCCCGCTCAGCAAGCTCCCCGGCGGGCTGCCCGGGAACTGGTGCTCGCCGCAGGCGTGGTGTCCGTTTTTTAAACGTCTGCATATCCAGACGCGATTGTGAAGCTGCGATCGAAAAGGCAGCAATCGCGCAATTGCAACCCCTTGCTTGACCTGCCATTGCCCTGAACCTGAGTGAATCAGGAGCGGGTGACATGAGGGATCGCGTGGACGATGCCGTGAGCAAGGTTCCGGCCGTGACGCTTACGTTTTGGATGATCAAGATCCTGGCGACAACCCTGGGTGAGACGGGTGGTGACGCGGTAAGCATGAGCTGGCTAGGGGAAACCACCCCGGGCGCCGGAGCCAGCGGCCTCAACGGGTATCTTGTCGGCACGGTCATCTTTGGCCTGCTGCTGCTCGGATTGGTTTGGCCGCAAATTCGCGCGCGACGCTTCAGTCCGTGGTTATACTGGGCGACCATCATCGCGTCGACGACCGCCGGGACCACACTCGCCGATGTTTGCCACGCGCTCAATCGGCCTAGGCTACCCCGGCGGATCGCTGCTTCTATTTAGCCTGGTGCTGATGTCCTTGTTCAGTTGGCATCGAGCCCTCGGCACCGTGGATGTGAACAGGATCGAAACTGCGCGGGCCGAGACATTCTACTGGATCACAATTACATTCAGTCAGACCTTGGGCACGGCACTCGGTGATTGGGTAGCGGACAGCGCGCTTGGCTATTCTGGCGCTGCCTTGCTCTTTGGTGCAACGCTTGCTGTTCTCGCCACACTTTACTGGTTCACCACGCTCTCCCGCGTGTTGCTGTTCTGGGCGGCGTTCATCTTTACCCGCCCCCTGGGAGCCACTGTTGGCGACTTCCTCGACAAGCCGGTGGCGAAGGGTGGTCTCGACTTCAGTCGACCTTTGGCCACAGCTGTCCTTGCGGGCGCGGTGATCCTGCTCATCCTCGTTGCTCCGCAACGAGCAGGGACGCATCCCCGAGACCCGGGTGAAGTTCGGTAATATTGACCGATTCTACAGATCATCCCGTTTGCGGCTCTCACAGCGCCGCTACTTTGCGGGTGGCATGCGACGGGTTTGTTCCATGACACTTCTCATTAACGTATTTTGTGCTACCTACTCGATACGGCTGGTGTTCCCGCACCCATAGCCTAGCTCGGCGGGGCTCCCTCTTTGCGACCCGGGGGAGCCCCACCAGTTCATGCATCCGGACGGATGCCCCACCACGTAGATGTTGAACACGCGGTCACCTATCTGAAAACAGCGATCTCAGGGCGGCAGCCAAGGCCTGT
Organism: Sphingomonas sp. TX0543; assembly: GCF_048565505.1. Lineage (NCBI taxonomy): Bacteria > Pseudomonadati > Pseudomonadota > Alphaproteobacteria > Sphingomonadales > Sphingomonadaceae > Sphingomonas > Sphingomonas sp. TX0543. The sequence goes on along the minus strand of NZ_JBLZUS010000002.1, from coordinate 3,472,459 downwards.
TCCTCGAACGGCTTGCTGAGCACTTTAGCATCGTTGATTTCTGCGGCTTCGGCATACCCGGTCATGAAAAGCGCCGGCACGGGCTCGCGGCTGTGGACCTGTCTGACGAACGATGGACCATCCATCCGCGGCATCCTTACATCCGTCAGGATGGCATCGATCGGTAGTCCTCTGGCACGCTGGCGGTCGAACAGATCGAGCGCCTGCGACCCGTCTTCTGCCTCTACCACGTGAAAACCAATGTCCTGCAGCTGATAGGCAACCAGCGAACGGACGCTGCTGTCGTCATCGACCAACAGGATCGTCTTGCGGCCACCGATGTCTTCTGGTTCTGGCGCGAGGCAGTTGGTCTGTTTCGCCTGGGGCAGGTCGATCGATATCACCGTCCCCTTTCCCACTTCGCTTTCGATCCGTAAAGTGCCGTGACACTGCTTCGCAAAGCCATGAACCATGGCAAGGCCAAGCCCGGTGCCATGGCCTTGCGCCTTGGTCGTAAAAAAAGGATCGCGCGCCCGTGCGACAACCTCCGGCGACATGCCCGACCCATTGTCCTCGACCGCGATGGTGACATGGCTGGCGCCCGTATCTGACACCGCGCGCGACACACGCACCGATATGCAACCGTGGTCGCAGATTGCATCGCGCGCATTGACCACAAGATTGATGAGCGCCGCTTCCAGGAGACCCGGATCGGTCTCGACTGTGCCGATATCATCCGGGCAATCGAGGGTGAATTTGGCCTTCGCGCCAGCGGAGCGTTCGAGCAATGGCTTTGCCTCGTTCAGCAACGCACACAGGTCGATGCGCGATATCTCAAGAGGACGTTGCCGAGCAAAAGACAGGAGCTGTTTGACAATCGAGCTTCCGCGCTCCGCTGCCCTGACGCTGTGTTCTGCGATGTGGATGATCTGAGGATCGCTGGTCCGCTTCATTATCAACGCAAATCCAGCAGAGATCGCCTGGATCACATTGTTAAAATCGTGCGCAATGCCCGAGGTGAGTTGTCCGAGAGCTTCGAGTTTCTGCGCCTGAAGCAGCGCCTGCTGCGCGGCTTCCCGGCGCGATGCCTCTTCTCGCACGCGGCTCTCGAGGGTTTCGTTGAGCGCTCTCAGCTCCGCCTCGGCTGCAATGCGGTCGTCGATGACCACGCCGGAGGCGATGAGGTGGGTGATATTACCGCCATCGTCGCGGAGCGGCGCGAGCTGGAAGTCGATCGTGACCCGGCTGTCGGCAGCCATGGCGACGGGGACATCGTAGCGAATGGTGGCGCCGGCAGCGGCGGCGGCGATGTCCTCGCGCAGTCGGGCTTGCACCTGTGCATCATAAGACCACCACGGCGCATCGGCGAAGGGTTTGCCGATGACATCCTCTCGCGAGATCCCGCCGGCCTCGATGGGTGCCTGGTTGGCTTCCGTGAGCACGCCATCGGGCGTGAGCGTGCCCACGAATGCAAACAACTGGTCGATGACGCGGCGCAGATGCGCTTCGCTTTCGCGAAGTCGCCGCTCCAGGGCGCGGCGTTCGGTGACTTCGTCACAAACGATCCCGACCCCGATCACCTCGCCAGACGTATTTTTCAATGGATAGAACTGCTCCCGCCATTCCCGCACCACGCCGGGCTTCGCCGCCGTCGCTCCTGTCACCACAACGTCAAGAGCAGGCTCGCCGCTTGTGAGGACCTTTGTCAGAGCAGGCTCGGCAGAGGGTCGCAATTCCGGAACTATGTCCCAAGCCGTCCTGCCGATATGGGCTTCGACCGGCAGTCCGTTCATTTCGGCCAGAGCTTCGTTGATCCGGACAAATTTCAGCTCGCGGTCAAGCAGTGCGAGTCCCATGGGCGAGCGATCGTAGAGCTGTTCGAGTTCCGCCGCCTGCGAGCGCGCGCTGGCCGCCGTAGCCAACAACTCGGTCTCGGCGATTTGCATCGTCTCGATGACCGTTTCACCTTGCTGCAATTTTTTCCGGGTCGCGTCCGCCGCCTGACGCGCAAGCACTTGTTCCGTAACATCTTCTACGCTGTGTATTATCCAAGCGACTTCGCCTTCAGGCCCCAGAACGGGCGCGTTGATGGGATGCCACCAGCGCTCCTCGAACTCTCCGCCGGCAACGCGTAGCGGATATCGCTGCAAAGCCATGGTGTCGGCCATCTTGGTTCGAAGCACCTTGGCGAGGGATGCAGCCAGGTTGCGCGTACCGTCAGCGTGAGGATCGCCCGGATCATCCGGGAAAGCCTCGAAGAGCTTTTTCCCGATCAGCGCATCACGCGTCGTCCCGGTAACGGCCAGTCTGGCCTGATTTGCGGCAACAATGACCCAGTCCGGAGGTGATACAACCAGCAAGGGCGTAGGTGCGGCGTCGAACAGCGCGCCGAAGTCCGCCAACGGGCGGGTGACTTTTACCTCTGAGCCGTCCAGTTGCACCAGGCTTTCCTCCATCAAATGTCTGCAATGCAACGGCAAGCAGTCTTAGCAGGCCATTCGGGCGTTGTCTTGTAACTCATCGCGGCCGGGCAGCGCTGCCGCTGGATCACACCAGCAAGATCATGTACAGGACTTCGAGCGGCAAGCCGCCTGCTCGAAAGGAAGCCAGGCAAAGTGGCGGCAACCGCGGGCTGCGACGTTTTTATGTTGTGCTATCGCGCCGTTTTGTTGGCCAAACACGGGGTTTGTCGATGCAAGGAGAAAACAACATCGATCTGAATGGCTTGAAAGTCTTTGTCGCCGAAGATGATGCGCTTATCGCCATGTTGATAGAGGATATTCTGGCGGATTACGGCTGCATTGTTGTGAGTGTCTGCAGCCGCCTCGATGAGGCCATGGACACGCTTGGACAGGAAACGCTGGATTTCGATGTCGCTATCCTCGACGTTCACCTGGGCTCCGAAAAAAGCTTTCCAGCAGCGGACATTCTGCAGGGCCATGCAATACCCTTTGTGTTCGCGACCGGATCTGCCGCAGAGGATCTGCCCGCAGCCTGGAGAGGGCGTCCGACGCTGCAAAAGCCCTTTGTTCACAGCGATGTTGGCCGGGTGTTGCAAGAGTTGCGCGGACCGGCGAACAAGCCCGATTGCGGTTCGGCACGCTCGCGGGTCGAACCATGAGAAGGGCCTAGCCGGTTCTGCTTGCCGCCGCACAGCGCAGACCAAGATCGCGCAAGGCCTGGGCCAGCTTTGCTGCGGTGTAGGGCTTAGGCAGGACGCCCGTGCACCGGTCTGCTGCAAACTTGCGGGACATTTCAGCAACCCCGTCGGCGCAAGCAATCAGCATCGGCATGTCAGAATAGAGCGCGCGCAGCTCAGCCATCAAGGCATCGCCTCTCTTGTCCGAAAGATCAGCGTCGAGCACGATTACATCGTAGCGGCCTTGCGCGGCGCGCACCTTCATAAGCGCCTCAGCAGACGTGGCGGCTTCATCCGCCGCATAGCCAAACCCGACAACCGCTTCGGCAACAAAAGCCCGTACCGTGGGCTCGGCCTCGACGAGGAGTACGCGCTGCGTGCGTCCGCTTTCGAGCATGTCGCGCACTTTCATGGCGAGAGCCTGGAAGGTGAAAGGTTTCGGGAGCATCTCAACGCCCTCGTCAAGCCGGCCGCCATGAACGATGGCGTTTTTAGTGTATCCTGACGTGTAAAGCACCTTGAGGTCAGGCTGCCGCTTGCGCAGCTCATCCGCGAGTTCCCGTCCGGACATGTCAGGCATGACGACATCGGTGAAAAGCAGGTCGATCGGCTCACCCTGTCGGTCCATCAGGCGGACGGCGGACGGCCCGTCATGGGCCTCAAGAACGCGGTAGCCGAGCTCCCTCAGGCACTCGACCGTATAGGCGCGTACATCGTCATCATCTTCGACGGCCAGGACGGTTTCCTGTTGCCGGCTGACCTCGAGGCCGCCTGCCAGAGTCTCCTGCCCGGTGTCTACCTGGAGATCGGACATGAGGCGGGGCAGGTAGATCTTGACGGTCGTGCCGTGACCCTCTTCGGAATAAAGCTTGACATGGCCACCGGATTGCTTGGTGAAACCATAGACCTGCGACAGTCCCAGTCCGGTCCCCTTGCCGATATCCTTTGTGGTAAAAAAGGGCTCGAACACGCGGCTCAGCGTGTCGCGGTCCATACCCTTTCCGGTGTCGGTCACGGAAATTACCGTATAGTTCCCCGGTGCCACCTCGGCATGATTGGCAGCATAGGCATCGTCGAGCCGCGCATTGGCCGTCTCGATCGTCAGAGTGCCGCCATCAGGCATGGCGTCGCGTGCATTGACCGCAAGGTTGAGCAGCGCTGCCTCCAGCTGGTTGGGATCGGCCTCGACCCGCCACAAGCCCGGTGAGGTGACGATTTCGACCCTGATCGTCTCGCCAAGCGTGCGATTGAGCATGTCCGACATTCCGGCCACGAGCTTGTCGATATCGATGGGCTTGGGCGCCAACGGCTGTTTGCGCGAGAAAGCGAGAAGCCGCTGCGTGAGCGCGGCGGCGCGTTCTGCGCCTTTCATGGCAGCGCCGAGTGCCCGCTGGCAGCGCGGATCGCTCACTCCGGCTGCGTCGAGGGCCCGCCCGGCCATGTCGATGTTGCCAGTGACAATCGTAAGGAGATTGTTGAAATCGTGGGCGATGCCGCCAGTGAGCTGCCCCACAGCCTCCATTTTCTGGCTCTGGCGCAGGGCATCCTGGGCTTCTTCCCGCTCCGCCAGCGCTTCAGCGACACGGCGCTCCAAGGTCTCGGTGAGCTCGCGAAGCGCCGCCTCGTCCTTTTTGCGCCGTGTCACATCAATCGCCGTCCCGATAACCCTGATGCAGCGTCCGTCACGGTCGAACACACCGCGGCCCTTCGCTGCCACCCAGCGGACCCGCTGATCTTCCTTGCCAACAGTGCGGTACTCGACATCGTATAGGGCGCGCGTGTCCGGGTCGGTGGCCGCGGCGAACGCGTGCGTAGTGCGCGCTCGGTCATCCGGGTGCAGGCCCTGATAGAAATCGGCCATGCTGACCGGCTGATCTGCGGAAATTCCGAACATCGCTTTCACAATGGGGGGCCAGATCAAGACGTCATTCACCACGTCGACATCCCAGAAACCAACTTCCGCTGCTTCTGTTGCGAGGCGAAGACGCTCTTCAACTTCGCGCAAAGTCGCTTCAGAGGCTTTTCGGTCGGTTATATCGAACGCCGCTCCCGGGAAACGGAGGGGAGTGCCGTCCGCGTCGGTAACACATCGGCCGCGCGCCGTGACCCAGCGTACATCGTCGCCGGAGTGTGCAATCCGGTACTCCTCACGGTATTCCCCACCTGAGCGGATCGCGGCGTCGATCGATGCCGCGACGCGGGCCCGATCCTCGGGATGGATGGACGACACATAGTCGCTAAGCGGCAGTCCGGCCGCAGCACGGTCGGGATCGATGCCAAACATCTGCGCAAAATGCTGACCGCCGTAAACCCGGTCTTCGCGCATGTCCCAGTCCCAGGTGCCGATGCCGCCTGCCGCATCGAGCGCAAAGCGAAACCGCGCTTCGCTTTCTTCAAGTTGCCGTGTTGTCTCGCGCAAGGCCTGTTCGGCCTCTACGCGCTGGGAGACATCAACCGAAGTTCCGACTAAACCGATCACTTCACCGGATGGTGCGCGGAGCGGAGCCTTGGTCGACAACCATATGGCCCGGCGCCCATCCGGGAAACTCACGGCTTCTTCGAGCTGCTGCACCTGCCCCTGCGCCATGACACGTGCGTCGTTGGCCATGACGGCGGCGGCCTGTTCCTTGTCCTCGAGGAACTCGGCATCGGTCTTGCCCAGGAAACTCTCGATTGGCTTGCCGATCAGTTCGGCCGTGCCTCGGTTGGCGACCAGCATCCGGCCGCTTCTGTCCTTTGCATAGACGACGCCCGGCACCGCTTCGGTAAAGGTGCGCAGGAGCGCAAGCGCCTGATCACGCTCCTGCTCGACCGCGCGTCGGTTTTCGACATCGAGGAGCACGCCGGGAAACCTCACGAATTCTCCGTCGTCCCCCCGGTCGACCCTGCCGTTGGCTTCGATCCAGTAATATTGCCCATCGGCGCGGCGGACCCGGTACTGATGCGCATAGCGGCCTCCGCGGCTGATAACCTCCTCAATGGCCAATTTGAGGGCTGCACGGTCATCAGGATGGACGGTCGAAATGACTTGCTCAAGGCTGAGGCCCGCTCGCCCAAGCTTGGGATCCAGCCCGAATGCAATTGCAAACCGTTCATCGACGGCAAAGCTGTCGCGCTTGACGTCCCAATCCCAGGTCCCGATGATCGCGCCGGCTTCGAGGGCGAGCTGGACCCGTTCTGCTTCCCGCTTCAACGCCTGCTCGGCATCGTGGCGCTGCGTCACGTCGCGATAGAAGATCGCCAGGCCTTCCTCGACCGGAAACGCGCGCATTTCCAGCCAGGCGCGCCGCCCGTCTTCCCATTGGTACTGGTGATCGAGAGCGACCGGCACACGCTCGGTCATTGCCTGCTTGTACGCGCAGCCAAGTTCAGTCCCTTCACTGCCGGGGTACGCAGCCCAATGAGTCTTGCCCACTAGCTCATCGCGCGGCCGCTGTTCGAGCCGCAAGGCTTCAGCATTTACATCGATTATGCGGTAATCGTGATCAAGAAGCGCAAAGCCTTCGCCCATGCCGTCCAGCACGCGGCGGAGCCTTGCCTCCGCGCTGCGGGCCTCGCGTTCGGTCGCGACCAGATCGGACACCTCGCTGTTGACGCCGAACCAGCGTCGCACCTCGCCCCTGCCGTCCCGAACGGGGGCGGCGCGGGTCTTGAAAGGGCGGTAAACGCCATCAGCGCCGCGCAAGGGGAAGGTCATTTCGAATGGCTGTCCGGTCGCGATCGCGTCAATCCATCGCTTTTCGACGTCCGGCAAGAGAGCCGGGTCATGCACGGCACGCCAGCCCCAGCCTTCCATTTCCGTGGGGGTCGTGCCGCAATACTCGTGCCAGCAGCGATTATACCAGTAGATGTAGCCATCGCCCCTCGCGATCCAGCACAAGATCGGCAGGTTCTCGGCGAACAGGCGAAATTCTGCGTCACTTGGATCGTCGTGCGGATCGCTGGAGATGCCTTCCGCGCTAGTGGCATTATGCCAGTACATGGGACCCGGGTCGCCAACATCAGTCACATCGCTCAAGGTTTTACGCCTCTCTAGTAGGGCCCGGGTAGGTCGCCGGATTGATACCAGCGCAGCCCAGCACAGAAAAGGCGCAAAAGCAGCCGCCCCAGAAGGCAGTGCGGTTGATGGCAGATACGATGCGGCGCCGTGGCGGGCGCAGAATCCTGTCAGCCCGCCACGGCCCTGCGATATCGGGAGTGTCTTGGCAGAAGATGCGGCGGGCTCGAGAGCCAAAACAACCGCTCAGCTGCAGGAGCGCTGGCTGCTATTCGCTAGAGCTATTGCTACTGGACAGAGAGCTGAACCGGCGGGAACGGAGCCTTGACCGTGCGTTTACGATCGAAGGGCGGGGCGCAGGGAGCAATTTGCATGAAAAGTGTCGCATTGTGTCTTGAGGCTGCCACCAAAACCAAAGCCTGTGCCATGGTCGTACATGATCGGTACATCCGTGAGGACCTGATCACGAAAGCCGACCGCTTGCTGGATCGGCCCTGGTCCATGAACGAGGCGAGCCCATTGGCGCCGCCCCTGCCGGCAGACTGCTGCCGACCTTGCGATCGGATCTTTCGGCAAAGGTAACGCGGTCGCCCCGGCATCACCGGCGCTGGGCGAAGGCAATATCCTGCAAGGAAGGTGCAAATCTTGGCGCAGCGATGGCCGTGATGAACCGAAAAAACCGGATTTGCGCGAGAAGCATGGCGCGTACCGCGGTGCCTATCTTTGTCTAGAACGAGGACCAGTCGTCGTTGGGGACGATAGCGAGCCTGCGCGAGGACGCGCCTGTCAGTACGGGCGTCATGGTGTGTCTGGGAGACGCGATTCTTGAATCCATGACCCTGTCCGCGCCCCGCCGCGGTGCAGGCGAGGCTGCCGCGACGATGTGCCGCGCGGTGCTGTTCCGGCTGCCACGAAACTGATCGACAAGGCGGATCATTGCGTCAGCGCGCTCGGCGAGGCTGCGTGCAGCCGCCGTACTTTGCTCCGCCATGGCCGCATTCTGTTGGGTCATGCGGTCCATTTCGCCGATGGCCATGTTGACCTGCGCAAGGTTGCCCGCCTGGCATGCAGCTGTCGCCGCGATTGTTTCTACACTCATGCCAACCTCACCGATGCGGTCGACGATCTGGGTGAGGGCGCTGCCGGTTTCGCCCACAAGCTCGACGCCCTCGTCGACCTGGGCGTTGGATTTGCCGATCAGGTTCCTTATCTCGCGGGCGGCGTCGGCCGAACGCTGTGCAAGAGCGCGAACCTCGGTGGCGACCACGGCAAACCCCTTTCCCGCATCGCCCGCCCGTGCGGCCTCGACGCCCGCATTGAGGGCGAGCAGGTTCGTCTGAAAAGCGATACCGTCGATGACCCCGACAATGCTCGATATTTCCTGTGCCGAGGCGTGTATGGCCTGCATCGCGGCCACCGCCCGGGACACGACCAGGCCGCCTTCGCTGGCTTCGGCATGCACTTGGCTAACCGCCGCATTGACAGCGGCAGCCAACGCCGCGTTGGATTGGACCCCGCCGCTCACTTCGCCCATCGCGCGCGTTGTGCCCTCGATCGCCGCTGCATTCTGTTCTGTACGGGCTGATAGGTCATCGGATGCTTCGCGTAATTCCGCGACGCTGGTGTGGATATCGTGAGCCGTTGTGCGAACCGCGGCGATCGTCTCTCGCAGGGCCGCCGTCGCCGCATTGAAGTCCTTGCGCAGCTGGTCGTATTCTGCGGGGAATAGATCGGTGATGACGTACTCGAGGTCTTTTTGCGACAGGCGGTGAAGTCCCTCGCGTACCGCGGCGACAATCGCCTCCAGGGCAATCTCGTTGTCGCGAACGGCGACGATGTTCCGGCTGAAAACAGCCATCGCCCGGGTCATACGGCCTACGCAATCCAGATGTTGGGTGTGGTGTACGGGGCTGCTGACATCGCCATTGGCCAGAGCTTCCATGCGAACCACCGTGTCGACGTAGGGCTTGCATATCAGGTGGCTGAACAGCAGGCCGAGCAAAGCCGCGGCCAGGAGCGGGGCCGACGCTGCAGCAATAAGCCAGTATGAGTGTGTTGCCAGCGCCGTACAGACAAGGCCCATCGATGCCAGCATGCAATGGACGACCATCATCACGCGAAATTTGTGGCGGATAGAAAGATCTTCCCGGAACCAGCGCAGCATGTCGGCACCTTACTAATAGGCAATTCCGATGTGCATAATTTGAATGCATTGAAATGCATTGGGCGTAATTATAAGTATTGTCCCTAACGCAGTTGACACTCTGTGCATACCGTAAAGCGGCGATTCAATGACAAGTGCGGTAGCTGCCTGTCAGCGAACATTATCGCACGATCGCATGCCCGATCTGACCTTCCGCGGCCATCATCGACAAAATCAGACCGTACAGCCCTATCGGGCCGGATTGGTGTGTTATTGCACACATCGGCCCTCCGAGACGAACCCGACTGAAGCCAACACGGCGTCGCCGGTGCTGCGGCTGCCCCCTGGCTTCCCGCTATCAATATCCGTCACATCAGCGGCGTCTGCGGCAACTTTTAAGGGGCTCGCGGAACAGTGCTGCAAGTTGCGGGTTATGAAACGGCGGACGAACAGCACACCGGCTCGCGGTTGGTTTGGTGTGCCTGAATGACAGAAATGCACCAATTCAGCAAAAGGGCGGATCGATGGCACCGAAGACTTCACGGCGTGAAGATGGCAAGATTGCAGGGCAGTCGGCGGTCAAGGAGCCAGCGCTGCCCAAGGGGGCCCTGCTGCCCGCGACGTTTGAGGAGCCCGTCGGCAACGGCGGCGAAACGCACCAGCAGGCGCAAAGCGCGGGCCAAACCATGACCACTCAGCAAGGCATGCCCGTCGCTGATGATCAGAACAGCCTTCGCGCGGGGCCGCGCGGGCCTACCCTGCTGGAAGATTTCATCCTGCGCGAAAAAATCTTCCATTTTGACCACGAACGTATTCCCGAGCGCGTGGTTCACGCCCGCGGCTTCGGAGCGCACGGGGTGTTCGAGCTGACGGAAAGTCTCGCAGAGTTCACCACAGCCGAGGTGCTGGCCAACGTCGGACAGCAGACCGAGGTCTTCGTGCGCTTCTCGACTGTCGCAGGGCGGGCGGGCTCGATGGATCTGGCCAGAGACGTGCGCGGGTTCGCCGTCAAGCTCTACACCCCACAAGGGAACTGGGATATCGTCGGCAACAATATCCCGGTCTTTTTCATTCAGGACGCGATCAAGTTTCCCGATCTGGTCCATGCCGTAAAGGAAGAGCCCGATCGCGGCTTTCCCCAGGCTCAGTCAGCGCATGACAACTTCTGGGATTTCGCCAGTCTCATGCCTGAGGCCTGGCATATGATCATGTGGCAGATGTCGGACCGAACCATTCCACGGTCGTTTCGCACCATGGAAGGGTTCGGTGTTCACAGCTTCCGGCTTGTCAACGCGTCGGGCGAATCCACCTTCGTCAAATTTCACTGGAAGCCGCGCCAAGGTCTGCAATCGGTGCTCTGGAACGAAGCGGTCAAGATCAATGGGGCAGATCCCGATTTCCATCGGCGAGACTTGTGGGACGCGATCGAAAGCGGAGATTATCCCCAGTGGGATTTGGGCGTGCAGCTATTTACCGAAGAACAGGCTGAAACGTTCGAGTTCGATCATCTCGATGCGACCAAACTGATTCCCGAGGAGGTGGTTCCGGTCCGGATCATCGGGACAATGACGCTCAACCGGACCGTGGACAACTTCTTTGCAGAGACCGAGCAGGTCGCGTTCTGCACGCAGAACATCGTGCCCGGCATCGACTTCAGCGACGACCCTCTGCTTCACGGCCGAAATTTTTCCTATCTCGACACGCAGCTCAAGCGCCTCGGAAGCCCGAACTTCACGCACCTGCCGATCAATGCGCCGCGATGCCCCGTCATGCATTTCCAGCAGGATGGCCACATGGCAATGGTCAATCCTAAGGGCCGGGCAAATTACGAGCCGAACAGTTGGGGCAAGCAGGCCGGTCCCCGCGAAGATCCGGCCCGCGGCTTCCGATCCTTTGCGGCGCAAGCGGATGGCAGCAAGCAGCGCATTCGTTCGGAAACGTTTTCGGACCATTACAGCCAGGCGCGCCAGTTTTATATCAGCCAGACACCGATCGAACAGAAGCATCTGCGCGACGCTCTCATATTCGAGCTAAGCAAGTGCGAGAGGGTCGACATTCGGGCGCGCGCCGTGTCGCATCTCGTCAATATTGACGCGCAGATGGCGGCAATGGTCGCCGATGGTCTTGGTATGGAGCTGCCAGAGGCTGCCGTTGCTGCAAAGCCGACGCTTGATCTTGCCGCCTCGGCGGCCCTGAGCATCATTGCCAACGGACCGAACACGTTCAAGGGACGCAAACTCGGCATCCTTTTAACCGATGACTCGGATGCGGCACTCTTCAAGGCGCTGACCGCCGCAATCGACAGGGTGGGCGCAGTGTGGGAGGTCGTGGCGCCGAAGATCGGCGGCGTGACCCTTGATGACGGCACGACTGTCGCAGCACGTCACAAGATAGATGGCGGCCCATCCGTGCTGTTTGACGCCGTGGCGCTGCTCCCTTCGAACGATGGGGCCACGATGCTGTCGACCGATGCCCCATCCAAGGATTTCGTGTCTGATGCCTATGCTCACTGCAAGTTTATCGGCCATAGCGCGGCGGCCAGTTCCTTGTTCGCAGCGGCGCGCCTTCCGACCGAGCGGGACGAGGGATTCATTTCACTCGACGGCAAGGGCAGCGTCGACAGCTTCGTAGATATGCTGGGCCAGCTGCGCTTCTGGCCGCGGGAGCTGGCGGTGGACATTGACGCGAAGCCCCCCAAATCACCCCGCAAAGCCAAGTAACCGGCCGATGCCTCAAGCTTGGGAGACTATCGTCGTGGGGGCAGGGCCAGCAGGACTGACCGCCGCGCTTTACCTTGGCCGGTTCCGCCGCACCGTTCTCGTGCTCCACGACGGGACCGCACGCGCACTACGTATTCCCCTAACCCACAACGCGCCAGGATTCGGGTCGGGCATAACCGGTCCAGACCTGGTCGAGCGGATGACTGACCATGCCGTCCGTTACGGCGCGGTTATCGATGAGGCGCGGATCGTGGCCGCGCGCCGCGAACGCGGCACCTTCGTGCTGAGCTCGCAGGCAGGCGACACGTGGAGGGCTCGCACGCTTATCCTGGCAACCGGACTTCATCTGAACCAGATCCCGCTCGATGCGGCAACGCATCAAGCGGCAATTGAAGCTGGCGTTCTGCGCTATTGTCCCATCTGCGACGGATATGAACACATTGGGGCCCGCATCGGCGTTGTCGGCAGCGACACACAGGGCGCGGCCGAAGCCCTGTTTCTGCGGCGGTATTCAGATGACATCACGCTGATCCCGAAGTCTCACGCCGAACTGTCGCCCTCGGAACGAGGCGACCTCGATCGCGACGGGATCAAGGTCATTGCTTCTGCGGCCTGTGACTATTCACTGGCCGAGGATGCGATGTCGGTGACGCTCGAAGACGGGACCGTCATGTCTTTCGATGTCGTTTATCCAGCTTTAGGCAGCCGTCCGCGTACGCGGCTTGCCAAATGTCTTGGCATCAACTTTGAGACAAACGGCTGTTTGCCTGCCGACACACCGTTCGAAACGGCGGTGCCAGGACTTTATTCAGCAGGAGATGTCGTTGACGGTCTGGACCAGATCAGCGTGGCCATCGCACATGGCGCAATCGCAGCAACAAAAGCCCATAACTGGCTGCGTGAGGGCGACGGCGAAGGTTTGTCGGAAACGCCACAATGATCGCCGAGGTCGCCAGCTGGGCGGCGCCTGCCGCGACTATGATCGCTGCCATGATGACCGCGGCAAATATCGGCTCGCGCGTAACCGGCTGGGGGTTCGCGGTGTTCGTTGCCGGGTCGGTAGCATGGTCTGTAGTCGGGATTGCGACAGGTCAGACCAACCTTGTACTCACCAACGCTTTCCTGACCCTGGTCAACCTTTTCGGTGTGTGGCGGTGGCTCGGACGGCAGGCAAAATATGATGATGGCAGTGCCCGGGCCGCGCACCGTAGCGCGCGTGCCCGTGTGCCAACCCTGTTCGCACTGGGGGCCCTGCCCGGTACAAGGATCATTGGACCTCATGGGGAGGCAATCGGCACGATCGTCGACGCAATGGCGGGGTGTCACGATGCCAAGCTGAGCTATGTCGTCGTGTCCGTGGGCGGCTTGGGGGGGCTCGGCGAACAGCTGCATGCTATTGACCCAAATCTTCTGGCCTTTTCGCATGATGGTGTGACCACGACGTTGTCGGGGGCGGATCTCGCCGAGTTACCGACGATAGAACCCGAAGACTGGCCCGCTATGCTCCCTGCAGCGACCAGAACCCCCGAAAATCCCGCGGTGGCAGCGGAGAGATCATGGCGATGAAGAGCGATACAGTTTCCCCCGGATCAAGGCGGGCGGGACCGGCGCCGGAATCCTCATGATCTCCCGGAGCCAAAGTGAAATGAGCAACTAATCCTTGTAGAATGGAGACTGAAAATGGCAGCACAGACCAAATCACGCGCAAAGCCGAAAAAGGGCGCGCGCGCCACCCGCAAGGCGTCAATCGGAACCAAGCGACCCAGCGATGCAATTGCCTTGCTGAAAGCCGATCACAAGGAAGTGAAGGGCTGGTTCGAGCAATTCGACAAGGCCGAAGACGATGCGACCAAGCAGGAGCTTGCAGACCGCATCTGCCGCGCGCTGACGGTCCATGCCCAGATTGAAGAGGAAATTTTCTACCCGGCCGCCTATGATGCGCTGGATGACGACGGCGATGATCTCCTCGACGAGGCCGAGGTCGAACACGCCAGCGCCAAGGCGCTCATTGCGCAGATCGAGGCTAGCAAGGCCGGGGAGCCTTTGTTCGACGCTAAGGTGACGGTGCTGGGCGAATACATCAACCACCACGTCGAGGAAGAAGAAAGCGAACTGTTTCCGGAGTGCCGTGCCAGCGATATGGATTTGAAGGTGCTCGGCGAACAACTGGCGTCGCGAAAGGCCGAACTGATGGCTTCAGGGCAAGTTTGAGGAATGCATCCCGTTGGCCCAATCGGCCGCTACAGCCACTTGCGCCAACGGGCCAAAACCAATGTCAGCAGTGACAGGAAGGCCAGGAGAGAGATCACCTCGAAGAACCCTGTCGTGCCGGACTTGAAGAATGGCAGTTCGAAGTTCATTCCGAGTAAGCCGGCGACCAGTCCACAGAAGCCGATAATGGCTGTCAGCAGCGTCAAGGCCTTGACCAAAGCATTGGTCTGCTCGGTTGTCATCGACGTAAACAGATCGAAGCTGCCAACGACCACGTCTCTAGTGCGTTCCACTTCGTCGATCGCACGATCAAAACGGTCCGCCAGACGCGCATAGCACTGGACGGCGACGTCTGGCAGATTGAGCACAAAGTCTGGCCGGGTAAATCCGTAAAAGATAGGCCGCTGGGCCGCGAGCAAGGCGCGCAAGCGCGACACGCGCGTGCGAACGCTGACGATACGTCGTAGGATCTGTTTGTGCGTGCCCTCGTTCAGGATTTCGAGATCAAGCTTGTCCACATCAGCTTCGATGGCAGCAACTTCGCTCAGGTATTCGGTCAGGTGCCAGTCAAGCAGGGATGCAGCGAGCTCTCCGGGGCTTAGCCGCCCAATTGCTGTTTCGCCTTTGTCTTGTGCGGTAAATCCCTGGAGATACCGGATCGGGGTGTCATGGATTGTCAGCAACCAACGGGCGCCGACAATGAACCCGAGTTGCGCGCCGGGCGCCGTGGTGCCATCTTCCCGGCGCAAATCGGGCGCATCAACCGCAAACGAATAGCATGAAGGATAGTTGTCCAGATAAGGAGCCCGGTTGCGATCGATCACCCTGTCGAGCATCGGCTGCGTTATGGCGAGAAGAGCGCATAGAGCCTGCCGGTCGGCCTGATCAATCGCTTCGGCGTCAACCCAGAGCAGTTGGTCTTCGGCCAGATCGCCCAGCAGATCAGCGTGAATCGGCACTGTTCGGTCGTGGCCGTGCGCGTCATAGAGCTTGGCCGTCAGCGACACGTCAACGCCTCATGCGGCACGGTCACAGGCAATTGCAATGGACACTCACTGTGCGAGTCAAACGACACCCGAAAACAGGCCGCGAGTTGGGGCGTTAGCAAGCTGGACGGGGAGCGCGTCATCTCCACAGGTACTGGCGATATCGTTCGAAGCACCGCGCGCCGCAGGTGAGGCGTATCAAGGCGCCTTCAGCAATCGCGACCGCCAAAGTGGGGTCGGCTGCAACGATTGGACGCAGCGCTTCGCGGTTCCAGTCGGCACTGTGCTTCACATCCAGCACCGCGTGAAGTTCGAAGTAGCGCCGCTGGCTCTCGCTGAGGCCGATACGCCGAAGTCCTTTGGCCACCATGGCTGAGCGGCCGGGAGCAGTCAGCTCAATCACGCCCAGGGCGCCGACCGAGTGCCAAGCGTAATGGCGATTTGTAGCCATGGCGGTCATGGCGTTCGCCAAGGCGAGGCTTTCCCAGACGGTCGCTTCAATGGAAGGGTCAACGCCCAGTACGCCGACAAGACGCGCAAGCATTGGGCCATGCATCCCGTTTGCATTTCCGCGCCCCATCTCATCCCAGTAGTTTCTGGCGAGTTCGAGCTTGGCGGGACTTGGCAGTTTGACCTGAGTGTAGGCCACAAGATCGTCGAAACCCGCTTCTCCGGCCGCCTCCTGGCCGAAAAACCAGCGCAGCTCGTCGCGCGAAGCTTCTTCGGCCAACCAAGGGAACAACGGATCTCCCTGACCTGGACCGGATGATTTCAGGTCTTCAAACCAAGTCACGAATCCATCAGGATCGGTAGGGACACTCATGGCCCGCTGTCGAACCTCGCCGCGAAGATACTCGACAAAACCGATTTCGAGGCGCGCCATCTGAATGTCGCGGCGTTCGATTTCGCGCCAATCGTCGGGCGGAAGGGAGGGCGCCAGACGATCACGATTCCAACGGGCAAGACCTTGCTGAAAATCATCATTCAGGAACTGCGACTGGCAGCGCGGACTACTTGGGTTGGAAATTGCGGTCATGAGCATAAAACGCCATGGCAGTTTGGCTGTTCCCGCGGTGCTGACGGCCTATCGCCTGACATCCGCGCCAGACCCGGCGGTGCCACACGCCGCTGTTCTTCCGTTACGGAGCCGAGACGGTCCTGTAACGTCAGAGCCGAGCACAACCCCAACGCGAACTAGGCGAAATTGCCAAGTACAAGCCTGGCCCAGTCCGGGAGCAACCCTTAAGCTGCGACCCGAGGGATTCGCTTATGCAAGTCGAAGCCATCACCGCCGGCCACGACGTGCAGTTTGACACCGAATATGGAGAGGGGCTGGTCGTCCCGCGCTTCAGCGACATTCGAGTGCGTAACGTCGGTACCGTCGACAATGTAGACGGCGCCAGCGCCGATCACTTTGAAGATGTTGTTGTTGAGGATGATCGCCGTATCTTCGTCGATGCCAATGCCCAGGACCCGTGGATTTTGCGCGACCGCGCCCAGCAGACGCCCGATACGGCCGCGCTCTGCAAAATGCTGATCGATGATAACGTCGCGAATCAAGCCCAATCCCGGCGCCATGTTAAGGTTGCCGATCCGGTGTGATTCTCCGCTCGCACCGCGCACCAACATCGTTTCGCTCATGACCGAAGCGCCCGCAGACGTCCCCGCGATCACGCCGCCGCGCTGATGAATGACCCGCACCATGTCCTCGACCGGCGTGTCGCCGATCTGGCTCGAGATTCGCAGCTGATCGCCGCCGGTGAAAAAGACACCTTGTGCATCTGACAGCAGCGCGCGCACGCTGTCAGACCGCGTCTCTTCACGTTCGTTGACATAAAGTTCAACAAGATTTGTTACACCAAGATCGCTAAAAGCCGCTTTATAGGCGTCAAAGTATCCTTCGGGTTCGTGACTGGCGACTGTTGCGATCACCAGTTTACCGCCGTTGAGGTACTGTGCGATTTCCTTCAAGATCAGACGATCGCCCTGTTTGTCTTCGTGGCCACCGATCACGATCAACGGGCCTGGGGCGTCATGCGTCATGAGCGTATCCTTCAAGGTCAGTCCAGTGGATACCGGCTTGCGGGTAGTCCAACCAGCTCGCGGCAATCGCCATCGCGAAATGATCGCTGTTGTGCGCAAACCCGAAACGGCCGTCCCGGCCAACCGCGATGATCCCGGCTTCGCCGCCGATGCGATCAAGCGCGGCAAGGGCAGTCCTGGCGCTTTCCGTTGGCGGCTTCCCTTGCATCTGCAAGATGACCCGCGCAGCAAGAGATACACGTAGGATACTCTCGCCGTCCCCCGAAATTGCGACGCCGCCCACTTGATTGTCAGCGTAGAAACCGCACCCGGGTATGGGCGCGTCTCCGACCCGCCCCGGACGCTGTCCGGTCAGTCCGCCTGTCGAGGTTGCGACTGCGATGTTGCCATGAACGTCGCGAGCAACGCAGCCGACCGTGTCGCATTGCGGCTCCGCCGTCGAACATGACGCAGGAGAAGAAGAGGCAATGCCTTGTTCGGCAGCAAATGTCTGGGCCCCTTCGCCAACCAAGAGCACCGTCTTCTCCTTCAGCAAGAGCCTCGCCACCGCAACGGGGTTCGATATGCCGCGCAGGGCGGCGACCGCACCGATCTCCAGGCTGCGGCCATCCATGATCGCCGCATCCATCTCGATCTGCCCCGATGACGTCGGCACCGAACCGCTACCCGCATTGAAGGTTGGATCGTCTTCAAGCTCGCGCACGGCCTGTTCGGCCGCTTCGAGTGCTGTGCCACCTCTACGCAGGATTGCTGCGCCGCGCTCGGCGGCGGCAAGACATCCCCTGCGATTGGCCGCTTGGATATCTGGCGGTATGGTTCTGGCACCGCCGTGCACGATCAGCGACCAAGCACCATCAGACATAGGCGATACTTTCGGTCTGGAGCAGATGCGCAGTCGTTGGCTCAAAACGGGAAACGAGGTCCCAGACCATGTTGACCTGACTCGGGCTTAACACGACCACGTCTCCGGGCCTGGCAAGATTGAGGCTGAACACCGTGGCTTCTGCCTCTTCCACGATCCTGTGCACGTGCTCGGGAGCAAGGCCGCCGTCGATCGCGCCTCGCGACATCAAAGCGTTGATTTCGCCGCGTGGTCGGCCCCGGCCGTGGGGCGTTTCGCGGCAGACAAGTTTGTCAAAGATCGATGCTGCAAGCGTTCCCATTCCGATCAGATCCTCATCACGCCGGTCGCCGGGCACGCTGAATGTGCCGATAAACCTGCGCCCGGGTCGCCGCAGCGTCGCGAGGTAACGGCCAAGCGCAGTGACCGCCGCGGGATTGTGGGCATAATCCACAATGACCGTGACCCCGCCGCGATCGACTATGTTGAGCCTGCCGGGACTTTCTTCAAACGTGGTGGAAAAGCTGCAAAGCGCAGCAGCGATGGTGTCTGGAGCAATTCCGAGGGCGCTCGTCATTGCAGCCGCCGCCAGCGCATTTTCTGTGTTGAAATCCGCCGCGCCCCCAAGCGTGGCAGGAATGTCGGCCACGGCGATTATCGGCCAGTGTTGCCCCTTATCATAGAGTACCAGCCAATCGGTGCCATCCACCGGTTCGCGCACGGCTGCAAGACCCCCGCCAGCGATATGGTCAGCAAGAAAAGGATCGAGGCCTGCCGCCGAAAACCAACAAATCTTCCCCCGCGCGCGGCGCGCCATAGCGCGGGTCAGGGGGTCATGGGCGTTGAGCACGCTGTGGCCGCGGCGGCTAACGGCCTCCACCACGACAGACTTGACCTTTGCCAGGTCCTCGACGGTATTGATCCCCTTGATGCCGAGGTGGTCCTCGGTGACGTTGAGCACGCAGCCTACGTCGCACCAATCGAAACCAAGACTTCGCGCAGAATCCCGCCGCGCGCAGTCTCGAGCACGGCTGCGTCAACCGTAGGATTGGCCAGCACCATCCGCGCGCTTTTCGGACCGCTGGCATCGGCGGCCCGGATCAGACGGTCACCGACATACACTCCGCTCGTTGTGGTGAGACCGACCGTCATGCCAGCCTCGCCAAGGATGCGCGCCGCCATCCGCGCCGTCGTGGACTTGCCATTGGTGCCGGTGATGGCGAGGATCGGGATCCTGCTCGTGCCGGGCTTGGGAAACAGTTGACTTACAACAGGCGCGCCCACATCCTGCGGTGCTCCGGACGAGGGAGCTAGGTGCATCCGCAAACCAGGCGCCGCGTTGATTTCGACAATCCCCCCGCCGGTTTCGCTGACAGGTCGGGCGGCGTCCGGTAACAGGAAATCAATGCCGGCAACGTCCAGTCCGATCAGTGCAGCCGCCTGTTCGGCAATGAATCGGTTCTCAGGATGGACCTCGTCGGTGCAGTCTTCGGCAGTACCACCCGTCGACAGATTGGCAGTCTCGCGCAGAAAGACGATCTGCCCTGCCGGGGGAATGCTGCCCGGTTGCAAGCCCTGACTGGCGATAACGCGCTCAGCTGTTGAATCGAGCGCGAGCTGCGTCAGGACATTTTCATGTCCTGGGCCTCGGCGCGGGTCTCTGTTCTCCTGGTCCACCAGCATTGCGATGGTGCTGTGGCCGTCACCAGCAACCGCGGCGGGAAGGCGCTTTGCAACGGCGACGACCTTCCCGCCGACGACGAGGAACCGGTAATCTGAGCCTCGCATTTGCTGTTCGACGATCACCCGGGATGAATGCTTTTGAGCAGCCGCAAATGCAGTCTCAAGTTCCGCATCACATCCGATACCAAGGCTCACACCGCGCCCGTGATTGGCATCAACCGGCTTGACGACGACCGGCCAGCCGAGCCTGCCGGCCAATGTGCGCGCTTCGTCCACTGTGCGAACCATGCCGCCCTGCGGCGCGGGCAGACCGGCAGAACGTAACATGTCGCGAGTCACCTGTTTGTCGCCGGCGAGTTCAACTGCAATGTGGGACGTCTGGCCGGTGACGGTTGCCCTGATCCGGTGCTGACGCTTTCCAAAGCCAAGCTGAATGAGGCTGCGATTGTCGAGACGCATTACGGGTATGCCGCGACGCCGCGCCGCATCGACGATCGCCTGCGTACTGGGGCCGAGCGCAGTCTTACGCAGCGCGCTGCGAATTTCTGACAGTGCTGCGTCTAGGCTTTCGTAGCTCAGCACCCCGCTCGCCGGCAGTATCGTATCACCCGTCAGCTTCGAAAATTCAGCAGGCAACAGGCTGGATACGAGCCGCAAGGCATGGAGGCCTGCGACAAGCGCAGCCTGCTCGTCCCGATATTCAAACAGGATGTCATAAACGCCGCGTTTTCCCGCCACCGACCGGGTCTTGCCGCGCGTGACGGCCGCGCCGGCAAGGCATTGCAGCTCCAGGGCGACATGCTCGCAAACATGTCCAAGCCACGTGCCTTCGGCCATACGATCGACCAGCCCGCCAACGCGGCCAAGACTGCAATGGTGGCGCCCAAGGCCGGGTAGAATAGCCAGCAAATGGTCGGAGAAGCCGGGTAAAGTATTTGTGGGGCGCGCTTCGAGAGGGCCCAGATTGATCCGAATGCGGACCATCGTCCGGCGGCTGTAGATATTGGGGCCTCGGTAAATCGAGCGCTCGAGAACAATAATCCCGGTCGGCTGGTCAGCCGCCAGCTCTACCTGTTCTTCGCCTTCACAGAGGTCGCGGAAGCGGTCGATCGAAGCGTGTTCCAAATCTTCAGCCCTTCAATAAAGCAGCAACGGGAGACAAGATTGTCCGCGTCATGTGGACAATGCGGCCGCCGCCGGCTCGATCCGGTAATGGATTGGCTTGAATGTGCCGCCGTTGGAGTCGGGCGCCGAGCACGCCGTTAAACCAATGACAAGATCGCGTGCCGCAATGAAATCGACATGATCTCCAGCCCGGCTAATCGGCGGCAACACCTGCAGCTTGCCGGTTGCAGCGTCGATCGGCACATTCATAAAGCAGTTGAAGGCCACCGGGATATCGTCCGGTACGACTCCGAATGGCGCCAACGCTTCAGCAAGATTCCCGAAACATCCGCGATGGGGCGGCAAATCAGGATAGAAATGGTGGAATGTATCAGTAGAGCAGGGCGTCAGTAAAAAATCGTGTCGGCCAACGGTGTCTTCCACGATTTCTAGAAGAACCCGTGAGCGATTTGAATATAACCTGTCGCCGGTCGTCAGATAAATGCGTTCAGCATAATCGAGTGTGCGGCCCGAGGATAGCACCTCTCGCGTGTCGCCCGCATCAAACGCGAGAAGGTCGGCAACCTGCTCGCCGCAAGGATCGATCACCACCAGACGCTCGCCCTTGGCCAGCCGGAATGCCGTTCCGCTGCGCTCGGGTATGATCCGCAGCTCGCTCATGGCCGTCCTTTATACCGAAAGGGGCAACGCCAGTCGTCGCCGACTATCCGCCCCGAATATTGCCGTGCTTCGCTGATGGTCCCGTGCTCAGCGAGCATGGGATTGCGGGACCCGGCGACGGCTTCATCGCGGATCATGATCTTTTCGCGCATGCCGTCATATTTGCCTTGGGCACGTAGCAGCTCGAACTGAGCATGAAGGTTGAACACCATTGTTGGATGCGAAAAGCGTCGGGCCGGGCGAGCCGCGTTCGGATGCAAACCAACCACAAAGTATCCCTCGCCGCCGAAAGACAGGGAAAAATGCGGGTCTTCGGGATCAGGGCTCACTCTGGCGTCATAGGGTTGGCCGCGCCACGTATCCTTATCGGATAGCGATTGTATTCGCTGCCATAGGTGCTGCTCGAATTCGGATTCCGTTAAGTTGTGTGGCCCTTCGAATACCACTGCGAAACTGCGAAACAATGATGGGCTTTTCCGGAAGCGCTCCGCGAAAGCCAGAAGCGCATCATGAATGGGCAAGTCATTCCACGCGCTTGTCATATCGCGAGCGGCGAGTACGTCGAGTGTTCCTCTTTTCAGTGCGGCTTTGGCACCCACACAAGGGAATGCGTGGTCTGAGATATGTGCATGGAGGGACCGGGTAAGCATTTCGGTCTGGCCGGAGCGGCTTGCGCCGGAGGACAACGCACTCGAGCGGCGAGGTAAGCTCGACCATCTCGCTCTCCCAATTCCGAGCACATCACTGCTAGGGTTCATGAATTCCATCCGGCTTCTACGATGCTTTAAGGTCGGTAAGCAGCGCGCGGGGGTCCGTGCGGACCGCGCATGCTCAGCAAAACCCCGTTACCCGGTGTTGGGTTCCAAACACTCGGCCTCAAATAAAAACGTCGACAGGCCTAGCCCATCGGATAAATAAAAGGGACGACTGATAGTGAACGTTGTGGTCTGAGCCCCGCAATTTCCGCCAGATTTGAGTAGAGTCCGGCCCACTTAGGGGGTCGGACGGAATGAAGCGGAGCAGGTTCAGCGAGGAACAGATCATGGCGATTTTGAAGTAGCAGGAGGCCGAGATGGCGACGGCGGATGTCTGTCGCCGGCACGGCCTCAGCAGTGCGACCTTCTACAAGTGGAAGGCCGAGTTCGGCGGCCTGAAGGTGTCCGAGGTCAAACGCCGGCGGCAGCTCGAGGACGAGAACAGCAACTGAAGAAGCTGCTGGCCGAAGCCATGCTAGACGATGCGATGCTCAAGGAGATCAAATCGCTACGCGCGGCGATGCCTTCTACCTCTCAATTCTTGGCGGCGATGCGCTGTTCGAGATCGCCAAATTCGCCGAATACCTCAGTCTGTCAGTGGGCGTGTAATTCTCCGCGGATGTGGGCTTTGAAAATTCCCTGATTGTTGGGCCTGGTTGCCCAATGAGCCGGGGTTAACCCCGGCTCATTGGGCAACGCCAAAATCGGCGCGATGACCTCCTGCGGGAGGCGGCGCTGATGATCCGACTTGGAGAAGCCATGATGATACTGGAGTTGCACCGGCAGGGGCTGTCGGTGACGGCGATCGCCCGCCGGACGGGCCGTGATCCCAAGACCGTTCGCAAATACATCGAGCGCGGCGTCGAGGTGCCGGTTTACGGCCCCCGCAAGGCCGGGCGGCCGAGCAAGATCGCGCCCTACATGGAGTTCCTGCGCGAGCGCGTGACGGCGTTCCCCGAGCTGACGGCCTCGCGCCTCACGCGCGAGATCAGGGAGATGGGCTATGCCGGCGCGTACACCGCGGTGAAGCGCTACCTGGCAGCAATCCGGCCCGACCATGATCCCAAGCCTTACGAGGTTCGCTTCGAGACCAAGGCCGGCGTGCAGGCCCAGGTCGACTTCGCCCGGTTCGTCGTCGAGTTCACCGACGAGCCGGGCGTGGTGCGCATCGTCTGGCTGTTCAGCCTGGTGCTGGGCTACTCGCGCCTCGTGTTCGCCCGCTATGTGCTGCATCAGGACCTGCAGACGCTGCTGCGCTGTCACATGCAGGCGTTCGAGGCGATCGATGGCGTGCCGATCGAGATCCTCTATGACCGGATGAAGACCGCGGTCACCGGCGAGGACGACCAGGGCCACATCGTCTACAACACCTCGCTGCTGGCGCTGGCGAAGCACTACCGGTTCCAGCCCCGGGCGTGCCGGCCCTATCGCGCCAAGACGAAGGGGAAAGTTGAGCGGCCGTTCCGCTACATCCGCGAGGACTTCTTCCTGGGCCGATCCTTCCGCAACATGGAGGACCTCAACGCCCAGCTCGTCGAGTGGCTCGACACGGTGGCCAATGTCCGGGTGCACGGCACGACGCAGCGCGTGGTGGCCGAGGCCTTCGCCGAGGAGCAGGGAGAACTGCAGCGGCTGCCCGAACACCGCTTCAACGCCGTGCTGAAGCTCGAGCGGCGGGTTACCCATGACGGCTTTGTGGCGGTCGGCGGCAACTTCTACAGCGTGCCTGACCGCACGCGCCGCATCGTCGAGGTCGAGCAGCTACCGGACGTAGTCCGGGTAATCGATCGCGGCGTTGTGGTTGCTGAGCACCCTGTGCTCGAAGGACGCCTCCAGTATCGCATCGACCGGCGTCATCGCACCGGAAGGCCTCAATCACGGCCACAGGAACGGCGCACGACGATGATCGGCCGGCTCGGTGACCATGTGCCGCTGCGCTCGCTGGCGGTTTATGAAGCCATTGGCGCGAGCCTGGCGATGGAAGGACGGCCATGAACGGCGCGGCACCATCCTCGCGCGTCGACTCGATCCGCCGCAGCCTGGTCAGCCTCAAGATGCCGCGGGCGCTTGAGATCCTCGACGCGACCTTGCGACGCATCGAGCAGGGCCAGATCGACGGCATCGAGGCGCTCGACGATCTGCTCGGCGAGGAGCTGTCTCTGCGCGAGAACCGCCGAATCAAGGCGGCCCTGCGCATGGCGCGGCTGCCCGTCGTCAAGACGCTCGCCGGCTACGACTTCTCGTTCCAGCCCTCGCTCGACCGCAACCGCATCCTGGCGCTCGCCGGCCTCGACTTCATCGAGCGCGCCGAGGTCGTCCATCTGCTGGGCCCGCCCGGCACCGGGAAAAGCCACATCGCGACCGCGCTGGCGGTCGAGGCCGTGCGCGCCGGCAAGGCGGTCTACTTCATCCCGCTGGCTGATCTGATCGCCCAGCTCGCCAAGGCCGAGCGCGAGGGCACGCTTCGCGAGAAGATCCGCTTCCTCACCAGAGCGTCGCTGCTCGTCGTCGACGAGATCGGTTACCTGCCGGTCACACCCGGCGGCGCGAACCTGTTCTTCCAGCTGGTCAACGCCCGCTACGAAAAGGGCGCCATGATCCTCACCTCTAACCGCGGCTTCGCCGAATGGGGCGAGGTCTTCGGCGATGCCGTCGTGGCGACGGCGCTGCTCGACAGGCTGCTGCACCACGCCGTCGTCATCCAGATCGAGGGCTCCAGCTACAGGATGCGCGAGCACGCCGCGCTGGTGCCCGAAAACGTCCGCGCCGGCGTCACGTTCAATCCACCGCCAAAGCGTCGCGGCCGCCCGCCAACGAAAGGAAAACCCGATCCCGAATACGGCTGATCACCGCATAGCTCAAACCGCCAGCATAGGGAATTTTAAGCGCCCACATCTGCGGAAAGTTCGGGGCCCTTTGACAATCCTGTCACGGACGCGTTGCAGAGCCTGTAGGTCAATCTGTTCCGGAGACCCGATCTCCACAAAGCGCATCGTCGGCGTGGTCACCGCTTCTGCGATTGCCTCGGCGGCGATGATGTCGTTCTTGTTCGACTTCCCAAACGGCTTCACGAACTGTGCCGGCACGATCCGCACAGTGTGGCCCATCGCCTGAAGTTTGCGCGCCAGCCACTGCGATCCGGGACACGCCTCCATCCTGATCAGCACCGTCGATGCCCGCTCAAAGAACTGCAGCAACGTCTCCCGTCTGAAAGTGGCCTTCTGGATCGGGGCGTGAGCTGCATCGAGGCCGACGACGTGAAAGACCGTCTTGCCCATGTCGATGCCTAACACGGCTGCATCTCTCGGTTTGTTGCGTATGCTCATTGCATCCTCCTTCTTGATCACCCGACTTCGAGTGGAAGGACAGGGCGGGTCATACCGTAAATGGAAGCGCCCGCTGCCAAGCGCGAAGCGGTCGCTCACCTTGAGCGGGTGTTCGAGGTGAGCCAGTGGCGGGCGTGTGATGTGATGGGCGTGGACCGGACGATGGTGCGGTATCGAAGCCGGCGCGGTGATGACGGTGCGATCCGGAGCGGATGCGGGGCCTCGCAGCGGAGCGGCGCCGGTTCGGCTACCGCCGTCTGCACTGGCTTCTCGGGCGCGAGGGTGTTTGGATCAACCACAAGAAGTTCCCGCGGGTGTACCGCGAGGAGCGTCTGCAGGTGCGGCGCCGCGGCGGCCGCAAACGGGCGCTGGGCACTCGAGCACCCATGGCCATCCCGTAGGGCCGCAACCAGCGCTGGTCGCTGGACTTCGTGTCTGTGATTTGGATTGGAGCTCGGGTGGCTTAGCTGTCTTATTTCGCCGTGATGCTCGAGGCTGTTAACGGCCTTCCTAGCCGGTGATGCTGGTGCGGAGCAAGATGGGTTAGCAGTCGCGCGGATTGGGAGGTGAAACGAAGACTCGCTCAAGTGCAGTCCAACAATGCGCAGGCCATGAATCTTTTACCGTGGACGCTGATGTGTGGAGGCTGAGCAGCCGCAGCGCCAAACAAGCGCACTGCTACCTAGAGAGCTACCTAGCACAAAAACGCTCGCGGCCGCTCGCTCGGAAGCGCTTCGTATCCAATTGAAAGGTTAGGAGAAAGTGGTGGACGCACTAGGGCTCGAACCTAGGACCCGCTGATTAAGAGTCAGCTGCTCTACCAACTGAGCTATGCGTCCATTCCGGCGTATGAGGCGACTTCGTGGTCGCCCTCGCGATCGGAAGCGCGCGGTTAGCAGGCGCATTCCGGTTTGCAAACACCTTTTTGTCTACCAGCCCGTTTTTCTTCGGCTTTCGCGATCAATCGACATAAGGATGCCCAGGCACAGCAAAACGGTCATCTGCGCCGAACCACCGAAGCTGACCAGCGGCAGCGGGATTCCGACAACCGGCGCAAGGCCCATCACCATCATCAGATTGATCGCGACATAGAAAAAGATCGTCGTCGAAAGTCCGGCTGCGGTGAGCTTGGCGAAGCGCGATTTCGCCCGCACCCCGACATTCACGCCCCATCGGATCACCCATAGATAGGCGGCTATGATGAACAGCCCGCCGGCGAGACCCCATTCCTCCGCCATGGTGGCGAAGACGAAATCGGTCTGCCCCTCCGGCAGATAGTCAAGGTGGCTCTGTGTGCCGTTGAGGAAACCCTTGCCGAGGATTCCGCCAGAGCCGATCGCGATTTTGGACTGGGTGATGTGATAGCCGGTTCGAAGCGGATCGCTCTCCGGGTCAAGGAAGATCAGCACACGATTGCGCTGATAATCGTGCAGCACGAAATGAAAGGCGAGCGGGGCGGCGATCGCAAGTGCCAGCGCGCCGCCGACGAACAGCCGCAACGGGATTCCGGCGAGGAACATCACCGTGATGCCACCGGCACAGATCATCAGCGCGGTACCAAGATCCGGCTGCAACATCACAAGCGCGGCAGGCACGCCGATCAGAACGCACGGCGGCCAGATCGCGCCGAACCGCCGTGTCTCCGAAGGCGGGAGCATCTCGTAAAAGCGTGCGCAGGCAAGCACGATGCCCGGTTTCATCAACTCTGACGGTTGGAGCCGGATAAAGCCGAGATCCAGCCACCGCTGGCTGCCGCCGCGCACCGCGCCAAGCAATTCGACCGCGAACAGCAGCACTACCAATATGACATAGGCCGGGATCGCGGCACGACGCCATACATCCTCACGCACTCCGCTCACGCCAATCGCAGCGGCAAGAAAAACGAAGAACCGCACGCCCTGCGGGAGCGCCCAGGGCCGGATACTGCCGCCGGCGGCGGAGAACAGGACGACAAGTCCGAAACACCCGATCGCCGTGACGGTCAGCAGAATGCGCCAAGGGAGCCGCGTGAGCGGGGCGGGAATGATCGACGCGCGCGCCATCAATCCGGCGTTCCCGGATCGGGAGACCCGGTCGTTCCGGCGACGCCACCTGTATTGGCGATGTCACCCGGGATTGCGTCGGCATTGGCGTTGCTTGCTCTTGTCGCCGCTTCAACGGCGGGCGCGTCGGTAGGAGCGGGGGCGTCCGTCTCGGTCGCCAAACCCTCCTCATTCGCCGCCGCGCTGGTTGCGCTGCGATAGGCTGCAGCCTCCGCGGCCATGCGGGTCCGTATGTCGCCGCCCCAAGTCGGCTCGATCTCGGCCAGCGATTTCAACGCTCGATCGCGATCGAAGAGATAGGTCATGATATCGCGCCCCATCATAGGCGTATCGAGATTGCGCACGGTATGGCCGCCGTGTTCGAGCACGATCGCAGCGGCATAACGCGGATTGTCGGCAGGCGCAAAGCAGACGAACAGGGCGTGGTCGCGAAGCTTGAACGGCAGGCTCGCATTCTTGAGCACGCCCGAGCTTCGTTCTGCCATGGTGATACGGCGAACCTGCGCAGTGCCGGTCTTGGCGGCAAGCTCCACGCCTGGGACATACATGCGCGACGCGCCCCCGGTGCCCCCGCCGTTGACAACTTTCCACATCCCCTCGCGGACAATGCGCAGGTGGTCGGGGTTTACCGGAAGCGCCGCGGCCTCACGATGCACGTGGCTCATCAGCAGGCTCGGCCGCAGCATCCGCCCAGAGGCGATTCGCGCGGCCATCACCGCAAGCTGAAGCGGGTTCGCCAGCACATAGCCCTGGCCGATCGAGGCGTTTAGCGAGTCCGCGACCGTCCAGTCGCTTTTGTACTTGCGGCGCTTCCACGCGCTATCCGGGACGGTGCCGTAACGCTGCGTGGCAAGGGGCAGATCATATTTCTGCCCCAGGCCGACCATCCGGGCGATCGGCGCGACATGATCGTAGCCGAGCCGACGCACCATCTCGTAGAAATAGATGTCACAGCTTTGCGCGATCGCGCCGCGCAGATCGAGCGGGCCGTGGCCACCGCGCTTGTGGCAGTGGAACACGCCGGTCCCCACGCGCAGCGAGCCGGAACATGATATGCGCTCATCCGCGCCCACGCCCGCCTCCAACAGCGCCAGACCATTCATTGGCTTGACGGTCGAGCCGGGTGGATACAGGCCCTGCGTCACCTTGTTCATCAGGGGCACGTGATCGTTGGCGCTCAGCATTTCCCATTCAAGATGGCTGATGCCGGCGGAAAAGCTGTTGGGATCATAGGCTGGCACCGATACCATCGCGAGCATCTCGCCAGTGATGCAATCGAACACCACCGCCGAACCTGAATTGGTGCCGAGGCGGCGTGCCGCATATTCCTGCAGCCCTGCGTCGATCGTCAGCTTCTGCGTCTTGCCGGGGATATCAGGTCGCGTGGCCAGCTCAGCGACGAGCTTGCCGCGCGCCGTCACCTCAACCCGCTTTGCGCCGGGCGTGCCGCGAAGTTCTTTCTCCAGTGTCTTTTCGAGCCCGTCCTTGCCAAGCTTGAAGCCAGGGGTGACGAGGAGCTGTTCCTTCGTCGCCTTGAACTGTTCGGCCGTCGCCGTGCCGACATAGCCCGTAAGATGCGCAACGGCCGCGCCAGCCGGATAGTTGCGCGCGAAACCACGGGTAGGCGAAACGCCCGGAAGTTCGGGCTGGCGGACCTGAACCGCGGCGAAGCGCTCCCATGAAATGCCGTCGATAACCTGCACGGGCTGGAATCCGGCCGCGCGCTTCAGGTCCGCGCGTACGCGCAGAAGATCCTCGGGCGTGAGATCAAGCAATTTCTGGAGCAGTGCCAGCGTGCGATCGAGATCCTCGACACGGTCGGGGATTATGTCGATGCGGAAATCGGTGCGATTGTCGGCGATCGGATGGCCGCCGCGATCGACGATCCAGCCGCGGCGCGGGGGAATCATCGTGTTGTTGACGCGGTTGCTTTCCGACAGCGAACTGTAGCGCTCGTTCTCGGCGATCGCCAGCCAGCCCATGCGGCCTGCGAGCAGCGCGCCGACCCCGATCTGCGCGGAGCCGAGCAGCCAGGCGCGGCGCGAGAAGGTGTAGCCCTGCT
Source organism: Sphingomonas sp. TX0543 (assembly GCF_048565505.1). Lineage (NCBI taxonomy): Bacteria > Pseudomonadati > Pseudomonadota > Alphaproteobacteria > Sphingomonadales > Sphingomonadaceae > Sphingomonas > Sphingomonas sp. TX0543. The sequence goes on along the minus strand of NZ_JBLZUS010000002.1, from coordinate 3,442,747 downwards.
GCGCCTCGGTTGCGATCCGGGGCGCGCGGCTCATTCGATCGCCCGCTTTCGATCGATCCAGGCGACGATGCGCGCAGCAAGGGGGAAGAGCAGAATCGACACGACGATCTGTATCACTAGCACCTCATCGACGTGCGCGCTAAGCGGCGACGCGACGATCCTGCCGCCGGCGAGGCAAAAGGCGATCGCGGCGGCGGCGATCAGCCAGTCCTGAAAGAATGCGCGAAACATCGTGCGCTGGTCAAAGAGGTCGATCAGAAAGAAGGCGAGCGTCCATAATATCATCGCGCTGCCGAGCGGCTGGCCACTCGACAGATCGTCGAAGAGGCCCAGCAGCGGCGGGGACCAGCGGCGCAGCGCGAGCGGAGCGAGCAGGCGCCACGCCAGCATCATCAATAGCCCGCAAGGCGGCAAGAGCCCCAGTGTCGCCCCGAACGGCGCCACGGTCACGAGCGAGCCCGTCATCACCGTCATCCATGGAATCGCGCGTGCACGGGCCGCCGGCAACGCCGAAACGAACGGTTTGCGCGGAGCCTGGCTCATTTCCTACCCTTGGCGGATAGCGGACGCGGCGGCGGGGGCGGCGGGACGAATACCTCGCTCACGAGCGCGAAATCGAACGTGTCGGGGCGGGCAAACGGTTGGGCGGGCGCAGTATCGCTGCCCGGGCGCACCACACGGGCAACGAGCACGCCCGGCGTGTATATGCCGCCGGTGCCTGACGTGACGAAGCGATCGCCCGGGCGCAGTTTCGCGTCGGCGGTTTCGACAGAGCGGATATCGACCATTCCGTCGCCGCGTCCGGCGGCGAGGGCGGGCAGTCCGTCCCCGATGCGGCGGACCGGCACAATGCTGCTGGGATCGGTGAGCAATAGCACGCGGGCGGTGTTCGGCCCGGTTTCCGTGACACGACCAAGTAGTCCGTCCGGCCCGCGCACCGGTTGCCCGTCGCGAACGCCCTGCCAGCTACCGGCGTTGAGCACCCCGAAGCGCCGCGTGCTCGATGCGGTGGAACTGACGATGCGTGCGGTTATGATTGGGTTGAATGCACCGTCGCGCAACTTGAGAAGACCGCGCAGCCGGCGATTGTCATGCACGATGATCTGCGCCTGTATCAACGCCGCGCGGCTGCGCTTCACCTCGGCGCGCAGTTCCTCATTTTCGCCATGGACGCGGAAATAGGTGCCGATCGTTTGCGGTACGTCCGCGATCGTACCGAACACGGCGGAGACGCCGGACGATACCGGCGTCGTCACTTCGCGCACCGTCGCGCGCAGTGACGCGAATGCGGTGGGATCGATCGCGGAAAGGGCGAGCAGCACCGCGCCGACCATCGCGCCCGCGATCGCCAGAATGTAGGTGAGGAAAAGAGAATATTGCGCCCGACGCGAGAAACCCGGGCGCCGATCCCGCGTCGGCGCCATCACCTATTCCTCTTGAGAAAACCGCCTCTGTTCAACCGTTTGTCAGCACGCCGCGATACATCGGATCTTCAAGCGCCCGCCCGGTGCCGAGCGCCACGCAGGTTAGCGGATCCTCAGCGACGGTGACAGGGAGGCCCGTCTCGTCGCGCAGCACCTCGTCCAGCCCCTGAAGCAATGCGCCGCCACCGGTAAGCACGATGCCCTGATCGACGATGTCGGCGGCCAGTTCCGGCGCGGTATTTTCGAGCGCGACGCGCACGCCCTCGACGATCGTGGCGACCGGCTCTGATAACGCCTCGGCGATCTGCCCTTGGTTGATCTGGATTTCCTTCGGCACGCCGTTCACCAGGTCGCGGCCCTTGATGTGGATCGTCAGTCCGATGCCGTCGGACGGCGGCTTGGCGATCCCGACTTCCTGCTTTATCCGCTCGGCTGTCGCTTCGCCGATCAGCAGATTGTGGTTGCGGCGGACATAGCTGACGATTGCCTCGTCCATCTTGTCGCCGCCGACGCGCACGCTGGTGGTATAGGCAAGGCCGCGCAGCGAGAGCACGGCCACCTCGGTGGTGCCGCCCCCGATATCGACCACCATGCTGCCGATCGGCTCGGTCACCGGCATGTCGGCGCCGATCGCGGCGGCCATCGGCTCCTCGATCAGCCACACCTGGCTGGCACCAGCGTTAGACGCGGCGTCTCTGATCGCGCGTCGTTCCACCTTGGTTGAGCCAGAGGGAACGCAGATCACGATCTCGGGGAAGCGCCATGGCCGCTGTTTGCCGCCGTGCACCTTGTGGATGAAGTGCTTTATCATCTGTTCGGCGACGTCGATGTCGGCGATCACGCCATCGCGCAACGGGCGGATCGCCTCGATGTTGCCGGGCGTCTTGCCCATCATCATCTTGGCGTCGTCGCCAACGGCCTTCACTTTCTTGATTCCGTTGATCGTCTCGACCGCCACGACAGATGGCTCGTTAAGCACGATCCCACGACCGCGCAGGTAGACGACCGTATTCGCCGTGCCGAGATCGATCGCCATATCGTGCGACATGAACTTGAAAAATCGCGAAAAGGCCATGTTTCGGTAAATTCCGTCCCCGAGTCGCCGCGTCAGAATCGCGGCACGATATGCCAAGCATCCCACGCCTGCCGTCGCAAGGCGTAATTGATACGCATATATCTACGTCTCACGGGGTCGCGGGATGCCGCCGCTTGGGCTAGGGGAGTTGTCGTGTCAATACGACGTTTACCCGAGCACCTGGTCAACCGCATCGCTGCCGGTGAAGTGGTGGAAAGACCGGCCAGCGCGTTGAAGGAACTGGTGGAGAACGCGATCGACGCCGGTGCGACGCGCGTGAGTGTTGCGCTCGCCGCCGGCGGGACGGAGCGGATCGAGGTAGCCGATGATGGTTGCGGGATGACGCCTGGGGAAATGGCGCTGGCCTGCGAACGCCATGCGACGTCCAAGCTGCCCGACGACGATATCGATGCGGTTTCAACGCTCGGTTTTCGCGGAGAGGCGCTGCCCTCTATCGCCAGCGTCGCGCGGTTGACGCTGGAGAGTCGCCCGCGCGGCAGCGACGGCTGGGCGCGCACGATCGATAATGGCGATCTGGTGCGCGAAGGGCCAGCCGCCCTGCCACTCGGCACGCGGATCGTGGTGGACGGCCTGTTCGCGCGGGTGCCGGCGCGACGAAAGTTCCTGCGCTCGACCCGGAGCGAATATGCCGCCTGCCTCGATGTGGTGCGGCGGCTGGCGATGGCGCGGCCGGATATCGCCTTTACGTTGGAGCACGATGGCCGCCGCGCGCTCGCCGCATTGCAGGCGGAGGGCCGCCCCGGCCGTGTCGCTCTGCTGACCGATCGCGCGCTGGCGGAGAATTCGGTCGCGGTCGATCTGGAGCGCGAGGGTGTCGTGCTGGGTGGCGTCGCAGGGCTGCCAACCTTCCATCGCGGTGTCGCCGACCACCAATATCTGTTCGTCAACGGGCGTCCGGTGAAGGACCGGCTGCTGATCGGCGCGATTCGCGGCGCTTACGCAGAAATGATGCCGCGGGACCGCCATGCGGTGGTGGCGCTGTTTCTCGAGGTGCCGCCCGATCAGGTCGACGTGAACGTACATCCCGCCAAGACAGAAGTGCGCTTCCGTGATCCCGCAATGATTCGGGGCATGATCGTCAGCGGCATTCGCCGTGCGCTCGATGGCGCGGGGCATCGCGTGTCGAACCGCGCGGCGGAGGATGCGCTGGCGATGTGGCGGAGCGAGCCGATCGCGCGCCCGGCAGAGTATCAGCAAACGATCTGGGCTCCGCCGCCCCAACCCGCGGGGATGTCGGTCGCGGATCGGCGCACGAGCTTCGCCGCGCCGCCGCCACAGGCGCGTGCCGAGCCGGCGTGGGCACCGCCGCCGGAGCGCGAGGATCATCCGTTGGGCGTGGCGCGTGGGCAGGTCGCCAAAACTTACATTGTCGCGGAGGCGGAGGACGGCCTCGTCATCGTCGATCAGCATGCGGCGCACGAGCGGCTGGTGCTGGAGCGGATGCGCCGCGCGCTCGCGGACGGGCGGGTCGCATCGCAGGCGCTCCTCATCCCCGAGGTCATCGAACTGGACGAGCCGGCGTGCGACAGGCTGGAGGCGCGGGTGACGGAACTTGCCGAACTGGGGTTGGAGCTCGAGCGCTTCGGGCCGCGCGCGATCCTGGTGCGCGCGATGCCCGCGTTGTTGGGCGCCGGCGATCCGTCGGGACTGGTCGGCGACCTTGCCGACGAACTCGCCGCATTCGACGAGGCGCTGTCATTGCGCGAACGTCTCGATGCTGTCGCCGGTACGATGGCATGCCACGGCTCGGTTCGGGCGGGGCGGGTGCTTTCGGTCGCGGAGATGAACGCGCTGCTCCGTGAGATGGAAGTCACGCCGCACTCCGGGCAATGCAATCACGGGCGACCGACCTGGGTGAAGCTGGCGCATGGCGATATCGAGAAGCTGTTTGGGCGACGGTGACGGGCGTCGCCACAGTTGTGGACAGCTAATGCGGCCCGACCACATGTGCGTGGATAACCCGTCACGACCTAACCGCTGGCCGGGGCACGTCTTCGGCTCGGCGCCGTTCGTGTTGTTCGCCTTGCCGGCTTCTGCGTTTTACATGGTAGCGGAGCGCATGTGCGACATTGGCTCAGCACGATCATGCACAGTGAGTGGGGAGATTATCCAAGCGCCTCTTCCTCAGCGCAGCTAGGGCGCTTTGCGCGTTCGTAGGACGGGCGACAAATGCGCTGATAAACTGGATCAGGTCGTTTCAAGCTTCGTCAGCCTGCGGACAGCGGCTGGGACGCCCCTCTCGGCCAGGAGTGGGGGTCAATCAGCCCGCATATGTCCGCACCGGCACGCCAGCCGCCGCCAGCGCAGCATGTGCCTGCGCGATCGTAGCGTCGCCGAAGTGGAAGATCGATGCGGCCAGCACGGCGGAGGCGTGCCCCTCCGTCACGCCGGCGACGAGATCCTTCAGGCTGCCAACGCCGCCCGAGGCCACGACGGGCACTTTCGTCCGGTCCGCGATCGTGCGGATCAGCGCCAGCTCGTAGCCGTCGCGGGTGCCATCGCGGTCCATCGACGTGATAAGCAGTTCGCCCGCGCCCAGACCGGCGAGGCGCAATGCGTGCTCCACCGCATCTATCCCGGTCGCACGGCGGCCGCCATGCGTGAACACTTCCCAGCGATCGCCGCTTCGGCGCGCGTCCACGCTTGCCACGCAGCATTGGCTTCCAAATCGGTTCGCAATGTCGGACACCACTTCCGGCCGTGTTACCGCAGCGGAGTTGACCGCCACCTTATCCGCGCCCGCCAGCAGCAAGGCGCGCGCATCTTCCGCTGTCCGCACCCCGCCGCCGACGGTGAGCGGCATGAAACACACCGCCGCCGTGCGCCGTACCACGTCCAGGATCGTGTCGCGCCCCTCGTGGCTGGCCGTTATATCCAGGAAGCAGAGCTCGTCCGCGCCCGCACTATCATAGGCGCGCGCCTGCTCCACCGGATCGCCTGCGTCCTTCAGATCGACGAAGTTCACGCCCTTCACCACACGGCCGTTCGCCACATCGAGACACGGGATGACACGGGCACGAACGGTCATCCGGCAGCGCTCGCAACAGACAGCGCGGCCGAGAGATCGAGCCTTCCGTCATAGAGCGCACGGCCGGTGATGACGCCTTCCACACCATCGCGCGCATGAAGCGCAAGGATGTGAATGTCGCCGATGCCTTTCACACCGCCGCTGGCGATCACCGGAATGTTGACCGATCGTGCGAGATCGACGGTGGCCTCGACGTTGCACCCCTTGAGCAGCCCGTCGCGCCCCACATCGGTAAACAGGAGCGCGGCCACCCCGGCATCCTCGAAGCGGCGCGCCATATCGGTGGCGCGGACATCGGAAACCTCGGCCCAGCCCTTCGTTGCGACCATGCCGTCGCGCGCGTCGACCGCGACCACGATCCCACCGGGAAAGGCTTTGGCCATGTCGCGGACGAATTGTGGCTTCTCCAGCGCCGCCGTCCCGATCACCACCCGCGCCACGCCGAGATCGAACCACGCCTCCACCGCGCCGGGTGTACGGATGCCGCCGCCGAGCTGGACGTGACCGGGGAAGCGTTCGACGATCGTGCGCACCGCCGCGCCATTCACGGATTCTCCCGCGAAAGCGCCGTCGAGATCGACGACATGGAGATGTTGTGCGCCGGCGTCCGCAAACTGCATCGCCTGCGCAGCAGGGTCGTCGCCGTAGACGGTGGCGCGATCCATATCGCCTTCGGCGAGGCGAACGACCTGACCAGCCTTGAGGTCGATGGCAGGAAAAACGATCAGGGTCATGGGCGCCACGCTAGGAATCGTTCGAGCAGCGCGATGCCGTAGCGCTGGCTCTTTTCGGGATGAAATTGCACGCCGAGCATGTTGTCCCGGCCGATCGCCGCCGTCACCGGCCCGCCGTGATCGGTGCGCGCGAGGACATTCTCGCCCTCGAACGCGTAGCTGTGCAGAAAATACGCTTCGCCTGCCTCCAGTAACCCCGTCGAGGCGAGCGGGGTTACATCGTTCCACCCCATGTGCGGCACTTTCGCGGCCGGGTCTTCTGGGGCGAGCCGGCGGACCTGGCCCGCGATCCATCCGAGGCCTTGGTGCGTGCCCATTTCCTCGCCGGTCTCCGCCATCAGTTGCATACCGACGCAGATGCCGAGGAACGGCGCGCCGTCGTTCAGCACGCGCTGCGTCAGCGCCGCCTGCAGACTATCGACCTTGCGTAAATTCGCCGCGCACGCGCCAAATGCGCCGACTCCGGGCAGGACGATGCGTTCCGCGCGCACAATAACGTCCGGGTCGGCGGTGATCACCACGTCCCGTGCACCGGCCGTCCGTAGCGCGTTCTCCACCGAGCGGAGGTTGCCCGACTCGATATCGACCAACGCCAGCGTCATCGTGCGAGGCGGGCGACCGCATCGACCGCGAAGCTAGCCTTGAACTCAACCACTTCGGCGGTCGCGACGCCGCTGACGACGAACGGATCGGTCTGCGCGAGCGCCTCGATATCCTCTGCAACGCCGCGGCACAGGATCACCCCGCCAGTACGCGGTTCACGACGACCAGCCACGACGAAAACGCCTTGCTCGAAGCCCTGTTCGAGAAAGGCGACATGCGCCTCCATCTGCGCATCGACATCTTCGAGCGGCTTTACGTAATCGAGCAGGATCAGGCTCAGGTGCCCCTCCGCGCGATATTTTCCGGCCGGCATCACAACATGCCTTTCGTCGAGGGGATGGTATCCGCCTTGCGCGGGTCGATCTCCACCGCCTGACGCAACGCGCGGGCGAGGCCCTTGAAAGCGCTTTCGGCGATATGGTGATTGTTCTCGCCATGCAGGGTCTCGACGTGGAGCGTGATCCCGGCGGCCTGTGCGAAGGAATGGAACCAGTGTTTGAACATCTCGGTATCCATTTCGCCCAGGCGCTTCTGGGTGAACTCCGTATTCCACACCAGCCACGGTCGCCCGGAAATGTCGAGCGCGACGCGCGTCAGCGTCTCGTCCATCGGCGACAAAGCATCGCCGTATCGGCGGATGCCGCGCTTGTCGCCGAGCGCCTGAGCAATGGCTTGGCCGATCGCGATGCCGGTGTCCTCGACCGTATGGTGCTGGTCGATGTGCAGATCGCCCTTCGTGCGTACGGAAAGATCGATCAGCGAATGGCGAGCGAGCTGCTCCAGCATATGATCGAAAAAGCCGATGCCGGTTTCCACGTCATACTGGCCGCTGCCGTCGAGATTGACGGTGACGGCGATGTCCGTCTCGCTGGTGGCACGGGTTATGGTCGCTGTGCGCATGGCCGCGCTCCATAGCGCGCGTGCGGCATTTGGGAAGGAAAGCTTTGCTTGACCACGCCCGCGACCGCGCTACCCATAGCCGCCATATGGATGATTCCGCGCCTGATAGCCTGATACCTTACGACGAGATCGTGCAGGAAGCCCTTCGCGCTGTGGTCGGCCGCGTGCTCGGCTCGGTCGCGGAGAACGGCGGCACGCTGCCGGGCGAGCATCATTTCTACATCACGTTCAAGACACAGGCGCCGGGCGTCGATATCCCGAAGCGTCTGATCGAGCGCTTCCCTGACGAGATGACGATCGTCATGCAGAACCGCTTTTGGGATCTGACCGTCGACGACACGAAATTCTCGGTCGGCCTAAGCTTCAACCAGGTGCCGTCGAAGCTGCTGATCCCGTATTCGGCGGTCACCGGCTTTCACGATCCGGCGGTGAATTTCGAATTGCGCTTCCAGGCGGCCGAAGGACCGGAGGACGGTCCGGGGGGCCACGATCCGGCGGAGAACGACGGCCCGACCGCAACGCCGGTCGAGGATGGATCGAACGTCGTGGCGGTCGATTTCAAGCGCAAGAAATAGACCGGCCGCGGCGGGACAGACCTGCGCCATGCGGCCGTGCATCGTGGAGCACGGATGACCGACAGCCGCACCGAAACCGATTCGATCGGCGCGATCGCGGTGCCGGCCCAGGCCTATTGGGGCGCGCAGACGCAGCGATCGATCGAGAACTTCCCATTCGGCGACCGCGAAAGGATGCCGATCGCCATCCCCCGAGCACTCGCGCTGGTAAAGCAGGCGGCCGCCCGGGTAAATCGCAACCACGGCCTCTCCGCGGACAAGGCCGATGCGATCGAGCAGGCGGCGGCCGAAGTCGCTTCCGGCGACCATGACGATCAGTTCCCGCTGGTAATCTGGCAGACCGGCAGCGGCACACAATCGAACATGAACGTCAATGAGGTGATCGCGGGCCGCGCCAACGAGATTCTGACCGGCCAGCGCGGTGGCAAGTCGCCGGTGCATCCCAATGATGATGTGAACCGCGGGCAATCCTCGAATGACAGTTTCCCCACCGCGCTCCACATCGCGGCGACGCTTGGCGTGCGCGAGCGCCTGTTCCCGGCGCTAAACCGGCTCCACGACGCACTTGATATCAAGGCGCATGCCTGGGTGCATATCGTGAAGATCGGGCGCACCCATCTTCAGGATGCCACACCTCTCACGCTCGGGCAGGAGTTTTCCGGCTATGCGAACCAGCTTTATCGTTGTCGTCGCCGGATAGAGCCGGCAATCGAACATGGCACGCTGCGGCTGGCTCAGGGAGGCACGGCGGTTGGTACCGGACTGAACGCACCCGCGGGTTTCGCGGAGGATTTCTGCGCCGCGCTGCGCGACATTACCGGCGAAGCTTTTATTCCGGCGGAGAATTTTTTCGAGGCGCTCGGCTCGAACGATCCGCTTGTTCACCTATCAGGCACGCTCAATACACTGGCGGTTGCGCTCACCAAGATTGCCAGCGACATCCGCCTGCTTGGCTCCGGCCCGCGCTGCGGCATCGGCGAACTTGATCTGCCGGCGAACGAGCCGGGCAGTTCGATCATGCCGGGCAAGGTAAATCCCACGCAATGCGAAATGCTTACAATGGTCGCCGCGCAGGTGATGGGCAATCATGTCGCGATCACCGTGGGCGGCGCGCAGGGGCATCTGGAACTGAACGTGTTCAAGCCCGTAATTGGTGCGGCAGTGTTGCGGTCGATTGACTTGCTTGCGGTTGGCATGGCGTCTTTTGCCGAACGCTGCGTCGAGGGGCTGGAGGCGAACCAGCGGCGCATCGCTGAGCTGGTTGATCGATCGCTGATGCTGGTGACCGCGCTCGCGCCAGAAATAGGCTATGACAATGCCGCCAGGATCGCCAAGCATGCTCATGCGGAGGGACTGACCCTGCGCGAGGCAGCGACGGCGCTCGGGCTGGTCGACGCCGCGACTTTCGATCGCCTTGTCCGGCCCGAGGCAATGCTCGGAACCTGAACGCGCCTGAAGCGCTTGTTCGCTCCAAGGCAGTTCTAAGGGGTTATTCGAATGATTCGCTCTATTATTGGCGCACTAGTTGGTAGCGAGCTACAGCGCCGCGAAGGCGGAAGTGGCGTCAAAGGTGCAATTCTCGGCGCGTTTATGACTCGCGCGGTCACGCGTATGGGTCCGCTTGGGCTGGCGGTTGGTGGGGCCTATGTCGCGAAAAAGGCTTACGACCGGCACAAGGCGCGGCAGACTGGGAGTGCCTCGACCGTCGCCTAAACGCGCCGCGCCGCGCCATGTCGTCTTGACGCATGCCCTGCGCGCGCGGCAGTAGCGCGCATGGCCGCTTCCCCACATCCCGATCCGCACGGTTTCAAGCGCCGCGGCGTGTTGTTTGTGCTGTCCTCGCCATCGGGCGCGGGCAAGTCCACTATCGCGCGCAAATTGCTCGCGGACGATGCCGATCTTTGTATGTCGGTTTCCGCTACCACACGCGCGATGCGCCCCGGCGAGGTTGATGGGACGGATTATCATTTCGTTTCGCTAGATCGCTTTCGGGAAATGGCGAACTCCCACGAGTTCCTGGAGTGGGCGCATGTTTTCGATGAACGGTATGGCACACCCAAGGCGCCGGTGGAGAAGATGCTGGCGGCCGGCAAGGATGTGCTCTTCGATATAGACTGGCAGGGAGCGCAGCAGCTTTATCAGATCGCAGGCGGCGATGTGGTGCGGGTATTCATCCTGCCACCATCGATGGAGGAATTGCATCAGCGCCTGCTGAAGCGCGCGACCGACTCGACCGAGATCATCGACAGGCGCATGTCGCGGGCCGCGAATGAGGTCAGCCATTGGGACGGCTATGACTATGTTTTGGTCAATGACGATGTCGAGCAATGCTTCCAGCATGTCCGCACGATCCTGGCGGCGGAGCGCCTGAAGCGATCGCGACAGACCGGGCTGATCGGCTTCATTCGCAAGTTGCGCCGCGCCAGCTAGCGCCGCGTGAGCGCAGCGAGAAACCTTGTCGCCGCATCAAAGTCCGCACGTTTCGCCTCGCGAGCGCGGGTGGCGAGTTCGTCGTCACCCCATTTCTCGATCTGCCAGTCTTCGTCAATCTGCGCGGCGCGCCACAACGCATCGGGATCGATCACACCTTCCGCCAGCGCCAGCGTGCCTACGATCGTGCCGGTCGCTCCAACGATCGTTTGCAAGGCCGCAAGCGCAAACGGATCATACGTCGCGACAGCGTCGGAGATCCGTGCGAGCGTCGCCTCGGGCTGATCGACGTGCATCACGCCAGCGGTTGTCTCAAAATGCACGTCGTAGCGACGCCGCGCCCAGTCGAGCAGCGGATTCCATGCCGCCTTCTGGCGCGCCACCAGCTCGGCTGGCGTCTCCGCTCGATAGCAGGTGAGGTCGCTCTCTGCATATCGCGCGATATCTTTGACGAATGGAGCGGGATCCGGTGCGATCCGATCGATCGCTGCGTTGGCGAGCCCGGTCAGAGGCATCAAGCGCGGATCGAGGGTTTCGGCAACTCCGCGCCATTCTTCGGCTATCACCTCCGCCAAGGCCGCTGTGGGTAGCGCGAGCCGCGCGCGGCCCGGCGTGCGCGCCGTCCGACCGTCAAGCAGCACGCCGCCGCCCTCGTCCAGCGACACCTCGTTCCAGAAGCGCTTCATTCCGGCGGTGTCCGCCAGCGCTTCGCAAGGCTGCGCGGCACGATTGCCATCATTGCCATCGCCGAAAGCACGATCGCGCCGCCAAGTACCCTCCGCCAGACAGTGTCGCCTTCTGCGAGGAGGATCACGCCGAGCACCGCTCCGCCCGAGGCGGCCAGGCGGGAGAGCGTGATGTAAAACCAGCGGACCTTGGCGGGATCTTGATTGGGGGCGGCCATAGCAGGCCTATGACCGATCGACGACGCGCGCGCCAGCCATCGCGACGAACCGTATCGCGCGGACGCCGGGTGTAGCGTGAACGGCTTGGTAAGTACCTCCTGCTATGGTTAAGCAATGGGCTGAACGGGCCGGGGGGGCACGCCGGCTTTCAACATTTGGATATGGAGACGCTGGCAGATGGTCGGCCCGATGGTATTCACTTATGGTTTGTTGATGAGCTTCGTGTTGTCTGGCGCGTCGCGCAACGCGAAAATGCGGCGTCCGAACCCGCCGGTGGTGCAATATACCGGTTATGTGTTGTGCGGATTGACCGGCGCGCTCTCTGCGATGCTCTTCGCGATCGCCGCGCTCGGCTTTTTCGGCGCGCCGCTCATCTGATCCTTGCGGGCGCAGCGAAAGCGGAAGCACTACCCTACCTCGACGACGACGTAGCTGCATGTCGCCATCTGATCCGCCAGAATTGGCGATTGCCCGCGTGATGCCCGAAATCGGCATGGCCCGGTTGATGCACGACGGATGAAAGGTGAAATTGCCCGCCGTGTCGATCGTCACCGGCGCATGCTCCACCGCCGGCCCGTCCGCGCCGGTCGCATTTCCCCCGTGACGAGATGCGACGCCGCTACAGTTGCGCGGATAGGGTGTCGGAATACATCAGTCGCGCTCGGTGCCACGTCCGCGCCGTTCGCCGCGCCGGGCCTTGCGCACCGTTTTCGCATGGGCGCGCGCCTTCGCCTTTTTCTCCTCACGGCTGGGCGGGGGGCGTGTGTCAGCCGGCATGTTGTCGCCGAGCGCCTCGTCGAAGCCCAGGCTCTTCAGGCTTTCGGCAAAATGGGTCGGAAGTGCGGCGGTCACGTCGATCTTGTCGCCGTCCGGGTGATCGACGCGGATGCGCCGCGCGTGCAGATGCATCTTCCGGCTGATCCCACCGGTGAGGAACGCCGCCGCGCCGCCATATTTGCCATCGCCAACGATCGGGTGCCCGATCGCCGCCATATGCACGCGAAGCTGGTGGGTACGCCCCGTGAATGGCTGCAATTCAACCCAGGCCGCATGATTGCCCGCGCGCTCGATCACCCGATAACGGCTGCGGGAAGGCTGCCCTTCCGCCTCGTCGACGTGCATTTTCTCGCCGCCAGTTCCGGGCTGCTTGGCGATCGGCAGATCGACCGTGCCATCCTCGATCGACGGCACCCCGACCACCAGGGCCCAGTAAACCTTCTTGGCCGAACGCCCCGAGAATGCCTTTGAAAAGAACGCCGCGGCGCGCGCGGTCCGCGCTACCAGCAGCGCGCCCGAGGTATCCTTGTCAAGCCGGTGGACGAGTTTGGGTCGCCCCTCCGCCTCGAACTGAAGCGCGTCGAGCAGGCCGTCGACATGCGCCGTGGTCTTGGTGCCGCCCTGCGTGGCCAGGCCAGGGGGCTTGTTGAGCACGAATGCGGCGGCATCCTGGTGGATCACCATCTCGCGCGCAAACGCGATCTCGTCATCAGACAGCGGCGCCCGCTGGCGCACCGGGCGTGTCGTGGCGCGTAACGGCTCGGCCGGCGGCACGCGCAGCACCTGACCGACGGTGACGCGATCGCCCGGCCCCACGCGCGCGCCATCCAACCGCAGTTGCCCGGTCCGCGCCCATTTGGCGACGATGGTGAAGCTCGTATCGGGCAGATGGCGCTTGAACCAGCGATCGACGCGGATGCCATCGTCATCGGGCGCGACCGTGAACTGGCGGACGGCATCGTTCATGCCGTCACCGCGCGCATGATGAACAGACCCGTGAACACTGCCAGAACCGCGCCGAACAGTGACGCCAGGACATAGGCGAGCGCCCCCGCCCAGGCCCCGCGCTCGATCATCGCCACCACGTCCAGCGAGAATGAGGAGAAGGTTGTATATCCGCCGAGTACACCAACGCCGAGCAGCAGCCGCCAGCCTTCGCCGCTCACCGTGGGGAAGCGCGCCAGTGTGCCGACGAGCAGGCCCATCAGCAGTCCGCCGACGATATTCACCGTCAGCGTTCCCCATGGCCAGTTTGGCCCGAGCAGCGCAAGCATCAGCCGGCCGGTCAGATGCCGCGCGCCCGATCCGAAGGCGCCCCCAAGCATGACAATGAGTAGGTTCTGCATCGCGCCGCCCTAGCGTGAAAGGCGCGGCGGCGGAAGGGAAGGGGATCAGTTGCCGCGGTCGGCGATAAGATCGACCTCGGTGCCGCCGCCCGCCCGGGGCCGGAACATCACGAACAGCGCGCCTTTGCCGGGTGTCGAGGCGGCGAGGACATGATCCGCTCCATCCATGCCATGCTGTGCCGAAAGACCGGCATCGCCGGCCTTGGTGTAATACCAGGCCAGCAGGCGCTGCAGCGACGCTCCGCTGGCGAAATTCACGATGCGAAGCGCGCAGCCATTGCCGTCCGCACCAGCTGCTTCGATCACCCGTGCATCCGGATAAAGTGGCGTTGCGGGTGGCAATCGGTTCGCCCAGACGGCCGAATACCTTACCTTGGCGACACAATCCCCGGTGGCGTGCTGCCCTTCCGCGAGCGCGCCCAGCGTCAATGCGCGCCGCGCGGCGGCGCATTGCGGGCACGGGCCGGGCGCCGGTGCCGGCCGCAACCTATCCCTTTCGGCGGGGCCGCCGCGCGCCGCGATATCGTCTGGCGGCAAAGCGCCGCTGGCCGGTTGTGCCGGTGGCCTGACTACATCTGCATTTGCCTGCTGCACCAGCGCGGGATCGACCATGATCGGATCGCGCAGCGCAGTTCGGAGCGCGGGATCGTTGGCCGCACTCGCCTCGTTCGTGGCGGCGAGCATATTGTCGAGTTCGTCCGCGTTGCCGGTATCGCTGCGGGAGTCGCCACACGCGGCTAGCGTGATCGCCAGCAGCGGGGCGAGGAACTTGGCGAGGTGGCGCGGCTCGATCATGGCGAAGATACTTGCCCTATCTTGCTTGCCGAAGCGTTGACACGCGTGCCGTATTGCACTTGCACTACACTGCGGCGCGACCCATGTTGCCGCCCATGTTCAATATCTTCTCGATCCTGATCGGCCTCGTCGCTTTGCTGTTTGCGATTCCCGGCGTGCTGCCGTTGTTCGGCTGGCTCAACTGGGCGGCATTGCCGATCGCGGCGGTGGGCGCGCTGTTCGGCATGATCTCGTCGAGCGATTCGGGCCGCAACTTCAACCTGCTCGTGTTGCTTATCGCGATCGTGCGCCTCGCGCTTGGCGGGGGCTTCTTCTGATATAGCGGAGCGATTGGTTGGCCGATACCGCAATGGCGCGTTATTGTTCGGTGGACACGCGCTGCATTCCGCGCATGATGCGCGAATGGATCACCTGCTGACCTCTGAAACGCGCGCTTTCCGGGACGAGGTGCGCACCTTTCTGCGCGAGAAGCTTCCGCCCGATTTGTCGCGTGCGGCGCGACGCGCGACGAGCGTATTCCTTCATCCCGATATCACCCTGGCCTGGCAGAGCATATTGCACGCGCAAGGCTGGGTCGCTCCAGACTGGCCGGTGGAGTATGGTGGGCCGGGATGGGATGGCATCCGCCGCTATATCTTTGCCGAGGAATGCGCCCGCGCCCATGCGCCCTCGCTGCCGCCGCAGGGGCTGAAGATGGTCGCACCCGTAATCATGCACTACGGCACGGACGAGCAGAAGGCGGCGCTGCTGCCGCGCATCCTGTCGGGACAGGATTACTGGTGCCAGGGCTATTCGGAGCCGGGCGCCGGATCGGACCTGGCTGCGCTCCGCATGCGCGCGGTGCGCGATGGCGACGACTATGTACTCAACGGATCGAAGATCTGGACGACCCATGCGCATTTCGCGAACCGTATGTTTTGCCTCGTCCGGACCAGCACCGAAGGGCGGCCGCAGTCCGGCATAACCTTCCTACTGCTCGAAATGGCCACGCCGGGGATCACCGTGACGCCGATCCTGACGCTCGCCGGCGAGCATGAGTTCAATCAGGTGTTCTTCGACGATGCCCGCGTGCCGGTCGTCGGTCGGCTAGGTGCCGAAAATGACGGCTGGACGGTCGCCAAGCATCTGCTGACGTTTGAACGGGGTGGCCGATATGCGCCCAGCCTTGCAGCGCATCTCGACACGATCCGTGATGCGGCGGCGCGAACGGGCTGGCTGGATCATGAGGGCAATCGCGAGCGGCTGGCGCGTGAGGCGATCGCGATCGATGCCTTGCGCGCGATCGAGTTTGCGGCGCTGGAGGGCGATGGGCCGTCCGACGCAATCCGGCCTTCGATGCTCAAAGTTCTGGGAACTGAAACGTCGCAGCGGCTCGATCATCTCGCGCTGGAAATGGCGGCATTGTGGGATGGCGCCATTGAGGACGCGCCAGATGCGATCGCCGTAGCGATGCCGCGTTATCTCAACAATCGTGCTGGCAGCATCTATGCCGGATCAAACGAGATCCAGCGCGATCTGATCGCGCGCGCGGTGGTAGATCAGGCAGCGTAGCGGGAGAGGTGAGTGCGGGCGCCACCGTCGCCCTGCATCAGGGCACGGGCGCGGCGAAAATATCCGCCGACGTTCAATTCCGCCGTTAGCCCCATCGCGCCATGAATCTGTACCGCGCCCTCGCCGACGATCCGCGCTGCATCGTCACACACCACGCGTGCCGCGCTGACAAAGCGGGCTGAATGTGGATCGGCCGAGTCCAGTGCGTCGATCGCCGCACTGGTGATCGCATCGGCCTGTTCGAGGATCATCGCCATATCGGCCATGCGATGCCGCAGCACCTGAAAGCTCGCGATCGAAACGCCGAACTGGCGCCGCTCGCGAGAGAACAGCGCCGCGTCGCGCAGCATTGTACGGCATAGTCCGACGATCTCGGCACAATGCAACACGGTGAGCATTTCCGCTGTCGCGTCAGTAGCAGCGGCGCGCTTGGCGGCCCAATGCTCCGCCCAGGGGAACTCGGCATTGGCGCGGCCCAATGCTGCTGCAACTACGGCTGCGTCCCTAAGGTTCTGTCCTAGCCCACCATCTTCCTCCGCGACGCCGAGCGTATCGAGCCCGGTTTCCTCAATCGCGGTCACCCAATTGTTGCCGCCGCGTGCAAGGGTGGCGTCAAGGGTTTCAGCGAGCATCCGTTGCTCGTCAGTGCGCGCGAGCGTCATTTCGGTTCGTTCTGCTCTCAACGTTGGCTTGAAATGCTTGCGTAACCCCCGACCTGGAAACTTGCCAGGGAGATTGTTGGTGACTATCGCGATCGTCCGACGGGCATGCCCTGTGCGAGCGTCCGAGTTTACGAGCGTCCGAGTTTATCAGCGGCAAGGCCCGGGACTGTTCCGGGACTATCGTCGCTGGTTCCTGCCGTGTTCCGCCCGGTTTTGCCGGTGTCGGACAAACCTGTTGCGCTGTGATCGGCGGAAAAGCTAAGGGCATCCGCGCGTCGGGGAGTGGCGCAGTCTGGTAGCGCGCCTGCTTTGGGAGCAGGATGTCGCAGGTTCGAATCCTGTCTCCCCGACCATCCGCTCGCAAGTCCTTGATTTCGCGTCTTAACGACGGCGATAAGAGACGGTTGTACCCCCGACTGTACCCCTTGCTGTACCCACTGGGGTGGCGGAATGGGCTTATCGAACGTGTGTTTGCGCGGCAGCCGCTATTGGTGGCGCAAGAAAATGACGGTTGGCGGCGTACGGTTACCGCTGGGGTTACCGTTGGGCGCAATGAACTTCACAGACGCGCGGGTTACTGCCTTGCGTCTCGGTTCTGCGGAGGAAGCTTTGCGCATGGGTTACGGTCCGTCGTCGGGTGTGAGCCCCGACCAGCTCAAGAAGGTATTCAGCGACGCGCTGCGCTGGCAATTGCAGCGAATCCTTGAGGATCAGTTCGCCAGCAGCACCGCCGCCGTCGACCATGCCTCCCTCAACTCTCCCTACGCCGAGGCGTGGACCTTTCTCTCAAAGCAGCATCAGGTGGGCGGCGCCTGGAAGGACAAGGACGTCTACAGCTTCCGCCGTACCGCCACCTCGATGCTAAAGGGCGTCGTGCCGGACAGCGTTCGCTGCAACATCTTCGGGCATGAAGGCGAAACCGAGAAGGCCCGCACCTTTGACGACGAGGCGGACCTGTCGATCAAGCTGGAGGCGCTCAAACATCTGACGCCGCTGACCGAACATATCCCGCCGGTCCTGCCGATCCGTATCCGCCCCGCGAACCGCCTAAAGTTCGGGGGTCGAATACCGAGCCGTTTGGGACGAACGAAGGCGGGCAAAGCGTAGCGAACCGCGTCTTGCATAGCGTTCGGGCCGTCGTGCTGATCGCCCCTTGCGACTATTGCTGCGCCCAACGCGGAGTCGATGTGTTTGCCGCCGTGAGGGCAGAAGTGCGTGGAAACGTCCTGATCAAGTAGCCCAATCCTCGTTGCAAGTTTCCCGATATTCGCGTTAACCGGATCGCGGCGATCAACATCCTCCCTGTTTGGCCGAGTTCGTCCGCATCGACACAACCAATTAGAATGGACAGGCCCTTGCACGGGGCTGACGCCGGAATGCGAGCAGCATCGCCAGCGCCACCGCCGTCATTACGGCACCCGCCAGCGCCACAGCAGGTAATCCAAGCCCAGCCCCGATCACGGCCCCGCCCAGAGCCGCGCCGATCGCGTTGCCGAGGTTGAACGCGCCGATGTTCATCGCCGAGGCGAGGTTCGGCGCCTCCGATGCGGTATCCATCACCCGCATCTGCAGGGGCGGGACGATCGCGAAGCTGGCGATGCCCCAGATCAGGATCGCGACGGCGGCGGTCACCGGCCATTGCATCAGCACCGTAAAGGCCAGCAGCGTCAGCGCCATGACCGCGAGCATGGTCATCAGCGCCCGGTCGACCGAATGGTCGGCGAGCTTGCCTCCGAGCGCATTGCCGATCGTCGCGCCGACGCCGAACAGCATCAGCATCGCGGTGACATAACCGCTCGAGCCGTGCGTCACATCGCGGAGGATCGGCACGATATAGGTGAAGACGGTAAAGACGCCGCCAAAGCCGATCGTGGTCAGCGTCAGCGCCATCACCACCGGCCCACGTGTCAGCACGCGCAGTTCGGTGCGCATGTCACCGCCCTCGGTCGCGGGGAGCGGGGGCAGCGCGAGGCGAAGCGACAGCATCGCGATCGCGCCGACGCCTGCGATCCCGGCAAAGGCGGTCCGCCAGCCGATCGCCTCGCTGACCCAGGTCGCCGCCGGCACGCCGCCGATGGTGGCGACGGTCAGCCCGGTGAACATCGCCGCGACCGCGCCCGCGCGCTTGTCCGGCGGCACCAGGCTGGCGGCGACCACCGATCCGACGCCGAAGAATGCGCCATGATTGAACGAGGTGACGACCCGCGCCGCCATCAGCATCCAATATCCGCCCGCCACCGCCGACAGGGCATTGCCGAGCGTGAAAATGCCCATCAGCGCGATCAAGAGGGTCCGCCGGTCGATACGCCCGGTAGCGAGGGCCATCAGCGGCGCGCCGATCAGCACGCCCATCGCATAGGCGCTAACCAGCAGCCCGGCGGCGGGGATCGACACCCGCAGGTCGCCGGCGATCACCGGCAACATGCCCATCGGCGCGAACTCGGTCACGCCGATGCCGAAGGCGCCGACCGCCAGCGAGATTAGCCCGAGATTGAACTTCATGATCCTGGCTCCCTCAGACCATCGGCGGCGCAAGGCGGGCGAAACCCTCCTGCTGCCGATAGGGGGTGTGCGGATAGGGCGGCAGTACGTCGCTCGCTGCATCAAGCGTGGCGATCTGCTCGGGCGTCAGCGCCCAGCCGACCGCCCCCAGATTTTCGCGCAACTGCGCCTCGTTGCGGGCGCCGATGATGACCGACGACACGGTCGGCCGCCGCAGCAGCCAGTTGATCGCGACCTGGGGGACGGTCTTGCCCGTCGCGCCCGCCACCGTCTCCAGCGCATCGACGACGCGGTAGAGGTGTTCGTCCTCGACCGGGGGCGCGAATTTCGCGGTGTCGTGCAGGCGACTGCCCGCCGGGATCGGTCGTCCGCGTCCGATCTTGCCGGTCAACCGGCCCCAGCCGAGCGGGCTCCATACCAGAGCACCGACGCCCTGGTCGGCCGCCAGCGGCATCAAATCCCATTCATAGGCCCGGCCGATCAGCGAATAATAGACCTGATGCGCGACCAGACGGGGCCAGCCATGGCGATCGGCAAGACCTTGCGCCTTCATGATCTGCCAGCCGGGATAATTGGAGACGCCGGCATAGCGGACCTTGCCCGCGGCGATCAGCCGGTCGAGCGTGCCCATCACCTCATCGGCCCGGGTGGAGGCGTCGAAGGCGTGAAGCTGCAGCAGGTCGATATGGTCGGTGCCCAATCGTCGCAGCGCCGCCTCGACGGCGCCGATCAGCCGCGCCCGCGACGCGCCCCAATTCTGCGGGCCGTCTCCTATCGGCAGGGCGGTTTTGGTCGAAATCAGGACGGCACCGCGCCGCCCTTTGATCGCTTCCCCGAGAACCTGTTCCGACGCGCCATCTGAATAAACGTCCGCGGTGTCGAACAGCGTGATCCCTGCGTCTAGGCAGATGTCGACCAGCCGCCGCGCCTCGGCGGCATCACTTGTGCCCCAGGCGCTGAACAGCGGGCCCTTACCGCCGAACGTGCCCGCGCCGAACGACAGCGCTGGCACGCGCAGGCCGGACGATCCCAGTTGCCGATATTCCATTACCGATCCTTTGCGAATTTCATCGTCACGCGCATAGATGGACGGTGAAACAGCGCGGTGGAACCGGCCGCCGATGCAAAGGATCTATGCCTTGGACGCAAAAACAGCCGGCAGCGACGATCGTGCCCGATCGCTTGCCTTGTTCGCGAGCGTGGTGGAGGAAGGCAGCTTCTCCGCCGCCGGCCGTACGCTCGGGCTGACGCCATCGGCGGTGGCGCGGGCCATCGGCCGGATCGAGGCACGGCTTGGCGTGCGGCTGCTGCTACGGTCTACACGGGCGTTGACGCTGACTGCCGAGGGGCAGGCCTATCTGCTCGCGGCACGGCGGATCCTCGCCGATCTCGACGATGCCGAGCAGCAGATCGCCGACCATGGCGCGCCGCGCGGACGGCTGCGGATCAGTGCGGCGCTGGCGCATGGCCGGATGTGCGTCGTACCGCTGCTTGGCGACTTCGCGCACGCCTATCCGCACATCCTGATCGACGTGGCGCTGACCGACACGCTGGTCGACGTCGCGGCAGGACAGGCGGATGTCGCGATCCGCTTCGGCCCGCTTGCCGACAGCGGGCTGACCGCGCGCAAGCTGGGCGAGTCCGGCCGGGTGATCGTCGCCTCGCCCGGCTATCTCGCGCGTGCCGGCACCCCGCAGCTGCCGGAGGACCTGCACGCTCACAACTGCCTCAACTTCAATTTCCGCCGGGCCGAGCCGACCTGGCCGTTCCGGCGCGGCGGCGGAGATTTCACGCTGAGCGTTGAGGGCGGTATCATCGCTAACAATGGCGAGACGCTGGGCCAGCTCGCTGCCGCCGGGGTCGGCATCACCCGCGTCGGCCGCTTCAGCGTCGCAGCCGAGATCGCGGACGGGCGGCTCGTCCCACTGCTGGAAGATTACAATCCAGGCGACGTCGAACTGATCCACGCGGTCTTCGTCGGTGGCTTCGTTATCCCTGCGCGGGTGCGCGTGTTCGTCGACTTCCTCGTCGAGCGGCTCGCCGGCAAGACGGTTTAGCCGGGTCTGCCAGCCCGTCCCTCGCGGGGAACGAGAGCCGCGGGCGTCCTTCCCGGACGACCAGAGGTTCGGTTATTCGATTTGGCGGTGGCAGAGGCGCCTTTTTCAAGCTGCACTAACGGAAACGATGAGAATCTCTACTCTGCGCCCTCGACGTGAAGCGACAAACTCAACTCTCGATCAACTCGGTCACGCGGCTGGCAAGCGTTTTCATTGCGAATGGCTTGGTTATCATTGCCATGCCGGGTTCCAAAAAACCCGACGCCAGAGCCGCATTCTCTGCGTAGCCGGTCATGAACAGGATTTTTAGGCCAGGACGAAACGCTCTCGCGGCATCTGCCAGCTGCCGCCCGTTCAGACCCGGCAGGCCGATATCGGTGACAAGCAAGTCGATATGGCGGCGGGACTGAAGTATTGACAGCCCCTCAGGCCCATTGGCGGCCTCGAGCGTTGCGTAGCCCAACTCGCCGAGCTCCTCCACGATCAGTCCGCGCACGACCCGTTCGTCCTCCACGACGAGAACAACTCCGCCAGCCTCGCTGGAGCGTGCTTGTTCGTTGGCCGCGACGCCCTCGTCCTCCAGATCAGCCCCGAAATAGCGCGGCAGATACATGGTGAAGGTTGTGCCTTCGCCGACCTCACTGCTGATCTTGGCGTGTCCTTCCGATTGATGCGCGAAACCGTAAATCATCGACAGGCCGAGCCCGGTGCCTTGTCCAATCGGCTTGGTCGTGAAGAACGGTTCAAAGGCTTTCGCGATCGTGTCGGCGCTCATGCCGATCCCGGTGTCGGTCACGCTAATGCACACATACTGGCCGGGCATGACACCGCGCTGTTTGGCCTCAAGGGGCATTTCGAGATGGGCGTTCGCCGTCCGTATTGTCAGCCATCCTCCATCCGGCATGGCGTCGCGGGCGTTGATGACCAGGTTGAGCACGGCGTTCTCGAGCTGGTTCGGATCGCATCGGGTCATCCACAAGTCATCGGCCAGGGCCAACTCCATCGCGATCGTCTCGCCGATCGTCCGGCGAAGGAGATCCTCCATAGAAGCGAGCAGCGTGTTGGCGCGGACGGGCTTGGGATCGAGCGGCTGGCGTCGGGAAAAGGCCAGGAGCCTGTGGGTCAGCGCGGCAGCCCGGTTCGCAGCCGTCGTCGCGCCTGTGATGAAACGGCCAACGTCGTTGGTTCGGCCCTCGGCGATGCGGCGGCCAATAATCTCCAGACTGCCGGTAATACCCTGGAGAAGGTTATTGAAGTCGTGCGCGATCCCGCCGGTGAGCTGGCCAACGGCCTCCATCTTCTGCGCCTGCCGCAACTGATCCTCGACCAGCCGTTGCGACGTCATGTCGACACCCACCCCCGTCCGGCGAACGGGCCGTCCCGCGTCGTCGAAATAGGTGTGACCACGCGAGAGCACCCAGCGCGTTGACCCGTCGCGGTGAACGATACGGTATTCGAGCTCTAAGTCGCCTGGCTCGATCAGACCGCCCGCCATCGTGGTGCGCAGCTTCGCCCGGTCGTCCTCGTGCACGTTGGCCAGGAAATCGGCTCGAGGAATGCCCTTGGCGCCTTGGATCGGATCGATGTCGTAGAGCTCGGCGACGTTGGCGTCGCAGGTGAAGCAGTCCTTCGCGACGTCGAACGTCCAGACACCGACGCCGCCCACGGCGGAAAGG
Organism: Sphingomonas sp. TX0543; assembly: GCF_048565505.1. Classification (NCBI taxonomy): domain Bacteria; kingdom Pseudomonadati; phylum Pseudomonadota; class Alphaproteobacteria; order Sphingomonadales; family Sphingomonadaceae; genus Sphingomonas; species Sphingomonas sp. TX0543. The sequence continues at coordinate 3,419,686 of NZ_JBLZUS010000002.1, read as the reverse complement.
GCCAGTCGAGCGAAATCCATCGAGTCGCGCAGCTCCCGCGTTCGTTCTTCGACGCGGTGCTCTAGCTCTTCGTTGAGATGCCTGAGCGTCTCAATGGCCCGATCACGCTCCGCCGCGACGGCGCGTCTGTCCTCGACGTCGATCAATACGCCGGGGAAGCTGCGGGGGGTGCCGTCGGGATCATGATGGACACGCCCATTGGCCTCGATCCAATAATAGCGTCCGTCATTCCTGCGAACCCGATATTGGTGTGCGTAGGCACCGCTCCGGGCGATGACGTCACCAATTGCCGCGAGCAGGCCATCGCGATCGTCGGGATGAACCGTCGCGATGACCTGCTCGAGCGGAATGCCCGTTCGCCCCAGCGCGGGATCCATGCCGAAGCTGTGGGCGAATGCCGCATCGACAGTGAAGCTGTCCGTCGGAAGGTCCCAGAACCATGTTCCGATGATTGCGCCTGCGCCTAGCGCGAGCTGGACGCGTTCGGCGTTCACCCGGTCGCGCTCCTGCGCGGCGACCAGCTCGGTCGTCTCAACGGCGACATCGAGAAAGCCGATGATCCGGTCGCCGTCACGCAGCGGGCTGTACGAGAAGGTCCAATAGGTATCTTCCTCATAGCCCTTGCGGGTCATGACGAGGCGCAGGTTCTCGAGATGCACGGTCTCGCCCGCCATCGCCCGATCGACCAGCGGCTCGATGTCATTCCAGACGTCGACCCAGACCTGATCGATCGGCCGACCCAGCGCCTGCGGATGACGTTCGGCCAGGAACGGAATATAGGCTTCATTATAGAAAAAGGTGCGCTCAGGCCCCCAGACGGCGCACATGCCGAAGCCGCTCGACATCAGGATGTCGTAGGTCGTGCGGAGCGCAGGGGGCCACGACTCTTTGGGCCCGAGAGGGGTGGAAGCCCAGTCGAATTGCTCGATATACGTCGACAACCGTAGTCCTGCTCTTCATCGCAATGTGCTTGCCCAAGACCTACTACGCTAAACGTGGGAGCGCGACCCGCCATGGCCTACGAAAAGCCCCCAGCGTGAGCGGTGGCCTTGGCAGACGCTTCCGCAATCCCGCGGCCTGCTTAAACCGGACCCCGAACGGATCGAGAGGTTGACCACGACACCGACGTTCCATGTTGCCGCGAGTCTCTGATCCTTAACCGCGCCATCGCGCGTCAAACGAACGGCCATCTGTCTATCCTTATGTGCGTCAGACGCCATCAGACGTACATGAACGGATGTCTGCTTCCGGGAGACCTATCACGTCGCGTGAACGACCAGCTCTGGGTCTGCGCGATCGTCATTCAGACGCGAATTTGGGCGTTCCCGCGTGGACAAAGCGCGACCGGGGCTGAGCCCTGGCGCCAATACGAGTGACGCTGGCGACACAATGGGCCGCGATCGCATCAACGAACCTGCCGAATCGTCTCGTGCAGCGAGGCGACGGGCAGGCCGAACTTTCGCACCACCATGCGGTTCAACGCGGTATCGCCGCCAGGCTGGCGGTAGATCCATTGCTCAATTCCGAGCCCGCCCTTCGCTCGGAAGCGCAGATGCAATCGGTTGCCGGCCACGTCGGCCTCAACCGGACCGATCGCGTCGCTAAGCGACACCGCGAACAGGCCACCGCCGAGGTCGCGCATATGCCAGGTGCGCTCGCGCGGCGGCTTGCTCCCTTCCTCTACGCGTTGAATGAGAACTAGCGTACCGTCGGGTTCGACCCGGCCATCGCTGACGACATGGACCCGGCGTGCGTGTGATAGGGTCACACGCAGAATGCCCTCGCCGACGGTATGTCCGGTGAAGAAGGCTAACGGCGCAAATACAGGGGCGGGGGCGGCAAGCTTCGTCGATGGGCCGATCGAGGCGCACGCGCTGATTAGCGCGGTCAGGGTAGATAGCCCGACTGCTCGACACCATTTCCCCACATCATAGAACAGCGGTTTGACGGGACACAGGCGGAACGTCGAGCGTAAAAGCAGTGATGTCATCCCCGACAAACTCCCGCGCGAGGGAGTCGCTCCCAATTTGAAAACGTCGCCGAGCGGATGAACCAGTGGCCGAAGGCGGGAGTAAGCTGGTGTTCTCGGGACGATTGCATTTGGGTCTCCACAATCGCCGAGCGGCTGGCTGCCACATGACCGATCTCGCTTGCTCAGCGACGACGGCACCGAACTGACCAGGCATGCCGTGCCCGCCTGGTGTCGAAACACAGGCGTCGAGTGGCATTACATCGCGCCCGGCAAGCCGCAGCAGAACGGCTTCGTGGAATCGTTCAATGGCCGCTTGCGCGATGAATGCCTCATCTGTTCCCCTAGCTGGCTGCGGCGCGGTGATGGAAGCGTCGCCGGCAAAGCGAATGGCCCCGCCCGAGAAGATCGCGGAGGCCGCGGCGTTCCTGCTAGGCCCAACGGCCGGGTTCATCACCGGCAGCGACCTGCTGATCGATGGCGGCGTGATCGCGGCGATGCGCGCCGGCAAGCTGCCGGTGCCTGCCTGACCCGCGCCCGCCCCTTTCCAATCTTCGAGGAGCATCATCATGGAAATGCGATCGGCAGCGTCACCTTCCCGCTACGGGTTCGTTTTCGAGATGACGGATGATCATCCCTGACCGCGCAGCGCAGCAGTGATCATCCGGGCAAGCCGCTCTATATGCGCCCGGTCTGATCGCCCGCCCAGAACCGCCAATCGCCAGTATAGCGGGGCCGCAATGAGATCGGCTGCGGTTCCACGATCGATCGATGGGGCTAACTCCCCCCGCGCGATCGCGCGGTCGATCAATGCGTCAATCCTTTCTCGCCGCGCGCGCTGGAACGGTCGTATGGCTCGCTCCAGCGCCGGGGTCCGTTCGATCTCTGCGTGAAGATCCATGAGGATGCGCTTCACCGCGCGGTGTCGAAGCACTCGTCGAATAGCGAACAGCGTCGCTTTCAGATCGTCTTCCAGCGATCCCTGCGCATCGACATCGGTGATCGTCAGCCCAACGCGCGACAGGAGATAACTCGCCATTGCAGCTTTTTCAGGCCACCGCCGATAGAGCGCGGCCTTTCCGACACCGGCCGATCGCGCGACGCGCTCAAGGCTCAGGCCCGAATAGCCTGTGCGCGCCCACTCCTGGAAAAAGGCGCGTGTCAGCGCCTCGGTCACCTCGACGCGCATGACAGCCGCACCACTTGGCGCGCGCGCTTGCGAATTTTCTTCGTCGGAACGTTTGCGTTCCATCGTGTCCTGCCTATGTAACGACGGAACGGTGGCGTTCCATCGGCTTGGAGATAATGCATGACCGAAAATATTCAAAGCTTCTCATCCATGCTCCGTCAGGCGCTGGGCGACAGGATCGACGCTGATGCCACAACCTTCGTTGAGATGATGGCTGACGACGGAGTGATGGAATTTCCTTATGCGCCAGCAGGGCTGGCCACCCGCCTGGAGGGCCGCGCCGCCATTGCCGGCCATCTTGAGGAGGCGGGCAAGATGATCGCCTTCGATCGCATGGGGGAGCCTGTCGTTCATCCATCGACCGATCCCGATATCGTGGTTCTGGAGTTCGAAGGCTTCGGGCGCGGCGTGACGACCGGTGAGCCATATGACCAAAGCTACATCTCGGTGATCCGCACGTCGGGCGGGCGCATCGTCCACTATCGCGATTACTGGAATCCGCTCGTCGCGCTGCGGGCAACGAAGGGTGCAGCGCTGATCGATGCGCTCGTTGCCGGAAAGGCCGATCATGCGTGATCGGATCCTGGTTACAGGCGGCACCGGCACGACGGGCCGATCGGTTGCGGAGCAGCTGGTGGCCGGCGGGGCGGAGGCGCGCATAGCGACCCGGCGTCCGTCAGCGCCCGATCAGGTCCGGTTCGATTGGGAGGATACGACGACTTATGGTCCGGCGCTCGATGGCGTAAGCTCGGTCTATCTCGTCGCGCCCACCGACCGGACGGAGCATCTGCCAGTCATGCTCCCGTTTCTGGAGCAGGCGGTGGCGCAGGCGACGGGGCGATTGGTGCTGCTGAGTGCTTCGTCCCTGGCCGAGGGTGGGCCGATGATGGGCGAGGTGCATGCCTGGGTCCACGCCCATGCGCCGCGCTGGACGGTGCTGCGCCCGAGCTGGTTCATGCAGAACTTCACGACTCAGCATCTGTCGTCGATACTCGATGAAGGCCGCATCTATTCCGCAACGCAGGACGGCCGCGTGCCGTTCATCGATGCGACGGACATCGCCGCCGTGGCGGTCCGGGCGCTGACCGACCCGGCGCTTGGCTCCGGCGAGCACGTGCTGACCGGGCCGCGAGCGCTCACCTATGACGAGGTGGCGCACGCGATCACCGCGGCGAGCGGTCGTCCCGTGGGTCATCACCGCCTCTCGACGGACGAACTGACGGATCGCTACGCCAGCTTTGGCATCCCGCGCGATTACGCATCGAAGCTTGCCGCCATGGACGATGCCATTGCGCATGGCGTCGAGGATCGGACGACCGACGAGGTCGAGCGGTTGAGCGGGCGGCCCGCGAACGATCTTGTATCCTTTTTGACGAGACAGCGTGCAATCTTGGGTGGGGATCCGGCCTGATCTGCCGAAACAAGCAAACCCGGCAATATTTCTTTCCTGCGCCTCATCCCACCGTTCACCCGTCACTGACCGGATAGGGCTTTCCCACTACACCATCGTGTTCGGGGAAAAGGCGGTACCCCGGCATGTCGGCTACCGCTATCGGCGTTCCCGTAAGCGGTCGTTCCGCCCCCCCAGTGCCAGACGTTCGGTCATTCGATTTGGCGGTGGAAGAGGCGCCTTTTTCAAGCTGAACGAACAGCAAGAATCGGGAAGTGTTAATGCTGCGCCGAATGACCGCATTTGGGTCTTGCACCGCCTTCGGCGTTCCGCTGCGTGGCGCTCAAGCACTTGTCTACCTGTACCCCGTATTTTACCACTCGCTGACAGACGAGCTGTGTGGCGACGTAACATCAATGCCTTAGCGCGTGGAAAAATTAGGTCAGGAATCTGTCTCCGACCATCCCGTGTTTCGTTTGCAAGAGATCACATCGAGGCTTCGCGAATCGTTTCCATCGCAACGAATGTCGATGTGCTGGCCACATGCGGCAGGCTGGAGATACGCTCACCCAGCACGACGCGATAGCGCCGGATGTCCGCCGTGCGGACCTTGAGCAGATAATCGAAGCTGCTCGCGATCATATGGCATTCCTCCACCTCGGGGATCTTCAGGACCGCGCGGCGGAACTCCTCCAGCGCGGCTTCGCGCGTGTCCGACAGTTTGACTTCGGCAAAGGCGATGTGATCCAGCCCAAGCTTGGTCGCATCGATCACCGCGCGGAAGCCGCGGATATAGCCATCATGGATCAATCGCCGAAGCCGGATCTGGCACGGGGTTTTCGACAGGCCGACTCTTCCGGCGAGCTCGGTCACGGACATCCGTCCGTCGTCGCGTAACGCTTCGATGATGCGCTGGTCGAATGGGTCGATCGGACTATCTTTCAATGCTATCTAGCCTGTTTAACTCAAAGCATCAGCTTCAATTAGTTCAGATGGTCCTGATTTGATCGATCATCAGGCGGATTGCTATCGAATAATCTGCTACCGGACGGCATGACAAACGCTACCTCGCCGCTGTTCGCAGATTTCGCCCCGTCCGTTCGTGCACAGTCTGCGCTGCGCGAAGCGATCACCGCCGCCTATCGCCGGCCCGAGGTGGAATGCGTGCGAGCGCTGATGGAAGATGCGACATTGGCCCCGTGGATGGTGGTCGAGGCAGAACGCACTGCGACCGCGCTCATCACGACGCTGCGCGCCAAGCGCAAGGGCGACGGGGTCGAGGGCCTCGTTCAGGAATATGCGCTGTCGAGCCAGGAGGGCGTGGCGCTGATGTGCCTTGCCGAAGCGTTACTGCGCATCCCCGATGATGCGACGCGTGACGCGCTGATCCGTGACAAGATCGCCGGCGGGGACTGGCGCGCGCATGTGGGGGACGGACGCTCGCTGTTCGTCAATGCGGCGACATGGGGCCTTGTCGTCACCGGCAAGCTGACCAGCAGTGTCAACGACAGCGGTCTTGGCGCTGCGCTGACCCGGCTGATCGCGCGCGCCGGAGAGCCGGTGATCCGGCGCGGGGTGGACATGGCGATGCGGATGATGGGCGAACAGTTCGTCACCGGGGAGACGATCGAACAGGCGGTGAAGCGGGCGAAAGCACTGGAGGCGCGAGGCTTCCAGTACAGTTACGACATGCTGGGCGAAGCAGCCACGACGGCTGCGGATGCGGACCGCTACTACCGCGATTACGAAAAGGCGATCGACGCGATCGGCAATGCTTCGGGCGGGCGCGGCGTCTATGGCGGGCCGGGCATCTCGATCAAGCTATCCGCGCTGCACCCGCGCTATTCGCGCGCCCAGGCGGCACGGGTAATGGGCGAGTTGCTGCCGCGCGTGAAAGCGCTGGCTGCCATGGCGAAAGGCCATGACATCGGCTTCAACATCGACGCGGAAGAGGCCGACCGGCTGGAGCTCTCGCTCGACCTGCTCGAAAGCCTTGCCCTCGATCCCGAACTCGCTGGCTGGAATGGACTCGGATTTGTGGTGCAGGGCTATGGCAAGCGCTGTCCGTTCGTGATCGACTGGCTTGTCGATCTGGCGCGGCGGAGCGGGCGGCGGATCATGGTTCGGCTCGTGAAGGGAGCTTATTGGGACGCGGAGATCAAGCGCGCCCAGGTGGACGGCCTTTCAGACTTCCCGGTTTATACCCGCAAGATCCACACAGACGTTGCCTATATCGCCTGTGCGCGCAAATTGCTGGCCGCGACGGACCACGTCTTCCCGCAGTTCGCGACGCACAATGCGCAAACGCTGGCGACGATATACCAGATGGCCGGGCCGGATTTCTCGATCGGCCGCTACGAGTTTCAGTGCCTCCACGGCATGGGCGAGCCGCTCTATGACGAGGTTGTCGGAAAGGATAAGCTCGATCGACCGTGCCGCATTTATGCACCGGTGGGGACGCATGAGACGCTTCTCGCTTATCTCGTCCGCCGGCTGCTGGAGAATGGCGCGAACTCCTCGTTCGTGAATCGAATCGCAGACCCGGAAGTGTCTATTGCGGAACTGGTCGCCGATCCGGTGGCGGCGGTGCGCGCGATGCCAGTGCCGGGGCAAAAGCATCCGCAGATCGCGTTGCCGCGTGAGTTGTATGGTGCGCGGCTCAATTCAGCGGGGCTCGATCTTAGCGACGAAGGCGTACTCGCGGAACTTGGTGAAACGATGCGGGCCAGCGCGACCTACGCCTGGCGCGCGGCGGCGGCGGACGGCGTGGGCGCGCCGCGCAAGATACTAAATCCGGCCGATCATCGCGATGTTGTGGGAACGGTGATCGAGGTCTCCGTGGAACAGGCGCGCGAAGCTGCGGCGCGGGCAGTGGGGGCCGCAAAGGCATGGGCGGCAGTATCGCCGGGGGACCGCGCTGGCTGTCTCGATCGCGCGGCGGATATCATGCAGGATCGCATGCCCACCCTGCTTGGTCTGATAGTGCGCGAGGCGGGCAAGTCTCTGCCCAACGCCATCGCCGAGGTGCGCGAGGCAATCGATTTCCTTCGCTATTATGCCGAACAGGCACGGCGCACGCTGGGGCCGGTGCATGGTGCGCTCGGGCCGGTCGCGTGCATCAGCCCGTGGAACTTCCCGCTAGCAATCTTCACCGGGCAAATTGCCGCCGCACTCGTCGCAGGCAATCCGGTGCTCGCCAAGCCGGCAGAGGAAACGCCGCTGATCGCCGCACAGGGCGTCGCGATCCTGCACGAGGCGGGCGTACCCGCGGACGCGCTGCAACTCCTGCCCGGCGATGGCGAGATCGGTGCGGCGCTGGTCGCGGCACCCGAAACAGCGGGGGTAATGTTTACTGGATCGACTGAGGTAGCGCGACTGATCCAGCGCGAACTGGCCGGCCGACTTTCACAAGATGGCCATCCGATTCCGTTGATCGCCGAGACAGGCGGGCAGAATGCGATGATCGTCGATTCCTCCGCGCTTGCCGAACAGGTGGTGGCAGATGTGATCGCGTCCGCCTTCGACAGTGCTGGCCAGCGCTGTTCGGCGCTGCGCATCCTGTGTCTTCAGGAGGATGTGGCCGATCGCACGCTGGCGATGATCAAGGGCGCGCTGCACGAGTTGTCGATAGGGCGGACCGATCGGCTGGCGGTCGATATCGGCCCGGTCATCACCGCTGAGGCGCAGGCGACTATCGAGCGACATATCGAGCGGATGCGCAAGCTCGGCCGGCAGGTGGAGCAGATCGCGCTCGCAGGCGAGACCGCGCACGGCACGTTTGTGCCACCGACGATCATCGAGCTTGACGATATCGCCGATCTGCAGCGCGAGGTGTTCGGCCCGGTGCTGCATGTCGTGCGCTATCGGCGCAACGGGCTGGATCGGCTGATCGATGCGATCAACGCCACCGGTTACGGCCTCACGTTCGGTCTGCATACGCGGCTTGACGAAACGATCGCGCATGTGACCCAACGGGTGCGGGCAGGCAATCTCTATATCAACCGCAACGTGATTGGCGCGGTGGTGGGATTGCAGCCATTCGGTGGACGCGGCCTTTCAGGAACGGGGCCGAAGGCGGGAGGCCCGCTCTATCTCGGGCGGCTGGTGACGCGTATCCCTGTGCCGCCGCAGCTTTCGTCGAACAACGGCGATCCGGCCGCGCGCGATCTGGCGCTGTGGCTTGAGGAGATGGGCGACGCCGTGGCGGCAGGCCATGTGCGCGACGCGATCCGCGCGTCATTGCTCGGCGTTGAAGTGGAACTTCCCGGCCCGGTCGGTGAGCGCAATCTGTACGCGCTTCACCCGCGCGGCCGGATTCTGCTGGTGCCGGAAACGCGCGACGGGTTCGTCGCGCAACTTGGTGCCGCGCTTGCCGGCGGCAATCAAGTGGTGGCCGCTGGCGAGGCCGGACGGCTCTCCGGTCTGCCGCAATCGGTGTCGCGTCGCGTGGAGTGGGTTGCGGATTGGGCGAAGGCAGGGCCCTTCGCGGGCGCCCTGATCGAGGGCGACACCGAAAGGCTCCGTGGCGTGCTATCCACCCTGGCCGAACTGCCCGGTCCGATCGTGCTTCCGCAGGCCGGAAGCTATCGGCTCGACTGGCTGGTGGAGGAGGTGTCCACCTCGATCAACACGACGGCGGCAGGGGGTAATGCGAGCCTGATGGCAATGGTGTAAGCCGATTCATCCCCGGTTCAAACAGCCAAACTCAGGCATTTGAACGCATGTTATAACGACTCGACGTGCGTTCGACCCGCCCCGACGCGACCAAGGGCGTGATCTATTGCGTATCTTTACCGGTCCGAGCCAGAAAGCGTCGTCCGGGGCGCGGGGGTGCGATCCAGACAAGAGATAATAGCGCCGGGTCGCCTCGGCGGTGGTCGATCAACTGTCGCTCGTCGGGGTCTGATGTCGCAATTTTCTTCAACGCAGCTTACCCGGGGCCTTGGTCGGGCTATCCTGACCGCAATCGCCTCCCTGTCGCTGGCCGGTCATGCCAGCGCGGCGCCCGAAGCGGCCCAGAAGCCTGCCGTAGGCGGCCCGCTTCTTGCCGCCAGCAGCGTGGAAGCCTCGAGCGAAATGAGCGGCGAGGCGCAGTTCCGCTCGCTCTTCATGACGTGGAAGAAGATGGACACGATGGAGCAGGGGCAGGGCGCGATCGCCATCCCCTCCGTCCAGCCGGTCGCGCACCTCAATTTCTCCAGCAATTTCGGCGTGCGCAGCGACCCGTTCCGTGGCACCGCCGCGATGCATGCCGGCGTCGATATCCCCGGCCCGGTCGGCACGCCGATCTATGCCACCGCCGATGGCGTGGTGAGCCATGCCGAGCGGCTTGGCGGCTATGGCAACATGGTCGAGATCAACCACGGCAAGGGCATCGCGACCCGTTATGGCCACCTTTCCAAGATCCTGGTCGGCGACAACATGCGCGTGAAGCGCGGGCAATTGATCGCGCTGATGGGCTCGACGGGTCGCTCCACCGGGCCGCACCTTCATTATGAGGTGCGCATCGACGGACACGCGGTGAACCCGGTGCCGTTCCTCACCACCGCCGATTATCTGCTCACCGCGCAGGACAGCAGCGTAAAGCAGATCCCGGTCGTCACCACCGGCCCGGCGCCACTGGATACCGTGGACTGAGCGAAACCGCCGACCGGCCTCGGCAGATATTCGCTGCCCGGTTCGTTCACGCTGAACCGCGACCGCGCCTGATCGCCTTTTATGGCGGATACAAGTCGCCCCCAGCCGGGCCGTGCCGCTCGATAAGCTGACTGAGTGCCAGCGCCTGACGACCGCCAACCCAATCCGTTATGATGACGTGCGGCTGTGCGGGATCGCTTTATCGAAGCAAATCTCGGTCACCCCTGGCGGATCGACGCCGCCGGACAAACGTGAGCGAGCGAGCAAGACGGCCTAACCGGTCGCCAGCCGGTATCCGATACCCAGTTCGTTGACGATCAGGCGCGGCTGGGCGGGATCGCTTTCCAGTTTGGCGCGCAGCGCGCGGATCACGATGCGCAGATATTCCACATGATCCTCCTGCGCCGGCCCCCATACGGTGCGCAGCAATTGCGCATGGCTGATGACGCGATCGGGATGGCGCGCCAGTTCGGCCAGCACCCCGAATTCCTTCGGCGTCAGATGAACGTCGATGCCGTCGCGCCGGACGCGGCGGCGGGCGAGGTCGATCGATACCGGCCCCGCCTCCAGTTCGTCGTTCGCCGCCGTGCCCGCGCGACGATGGCGCAGCGCGGTGCGGATGCGGGCGAGCAGCTCCTCGGTATCGAACGGCTTGGTGATATAATCGTCGGCGCCCAGATCGAGCGCGGCGACCTTCTCCTCCGTCTCGTTGCGGGCGGAGACGACCAGCAGCACCATATCCCCGCGCGCCTTGATGAGCTGCACCAGCTCAAGCCCGTCCCGATCGGGCAGGCCCAGATCGAGCAGCACCGCATCGGGCCGCTCGATATCGACGAGGCTCATCGCCTCGCGCGCCGTCGCGGCCTGGCTGGCGCGATAGCCCGCCCGCGTCAGCGCCGCATGAAGCAGGCGGCGGATCGCGGCATCATCCTCGATCAGCAGGACGCGGGCGGCATTGATCATCGCCACCGTGTTAGGGGCGCGGCGCGGCCGCGTCGAGCGCGCGGTTGAGCGCCAGCACGTTGACGCGCGGCTCGCCGATGAAGCCGAGCAGCGGTTGTCGCACGTGCCGCTCCACCAGCGCGCGGACGGTGGCAAAGCCGATGCCGCGCGCGGCCGCCACGCGCGGCGCCTGATAAAAAGCCGCCTCGGGGCTGATATCGGGATCGAGACCCGAGGCGGAGGCTGTCACCAGATCGGCAGGAGGAGCCAATACGTCCGGTGAATGGCGATTGCTGGAGATGTCGGCCTTCAGGCGATCGGCGAGCGGCTTTGCGGCAGGGCCGAAGTTCGAGCCGGAGGAAGCCAGCGCATCATATCCCTTGCCGGCAGCGGACGGGCGGCCGTGGAAATAACCGGGCTGTGCGAATTGCTGCCCCAGGATCGCGGAGCCGATCGCCTGGCCCTTCGTGTCCGTCACGATGCTGCCGTTCGCCTGCCACGGAAAGGCGAGCTGCGCGATGCCGGTGATGAGCGCCGGATAGGCGAGCCCGAGCAGCGCGGCGAACAGCACGGTGAGCACGAGCGCGGGGCGCAGGCCGGATTTGATGTCGTTGAGCATGGGACTGTCCCTCAGGCGAGATGGAGCGCGCTGACCGCGAGATCGATCAGCTTGATGCCGGCGAATGGCGCGAGCAGGCCGCCGACGCCGTAGATGGCAAGATTGCGCGCCAGCAGCGGGCCGGCGCCCATCGGCTTGTACGTCACGCCCCGCAGCGCGAGCGGCACCAGCGCCGGAATGATGAGCGCGTTGAAGATGATCGCGGAGAGGATCGCGCTCTGCGGGCTTGAAAGGTGCATCACGTTGAGCACGCCAAGGCCGGGATAGAGCGCCACGAACATCGCCGGGATGATCGCGAAATATTTCGCGACATCATTGGCGACGGAGAAGGTGGTGAGCGCGCCGCGCGTCATCAGCAATTGCTTGCCGAGCCCGACGATCTCGATCAGCTTCGTGGGATCGCTATCCAGATCCACCATGTTGCCGGCCTCACGCGCGGCCTGCGTGCCGGTGTTCATGGCGACCCCCACATCCGCCTGGGCGAGGGCGGGGGCATCGTTGGTGCCATCGCCGCACATCGCGACGAGCTTGCCGCCCTGCTGCTCCTTGCGGATCAGCGCCAGCTTGTCCTCCGGCGTCGCTTCGGCGAGGAAATCGTCCACGCCGGCCTCGGCGGCGATGGCGGCGGCGGTGAGGGGGTTGTCGCCGGTAATCATCACCGTGCGGATGCCCATGCGGCGCAGCTCGGCGAACCGTTCCCGGACGCCCGCCTTCACCACGTCCTTCAGCGCGACCGCGCCCATCAGCCGCCCATCGCGGACCACGGCGAGCGGGGTCTGGCCGGCGCGCGCGATCTCGTCGGTCGCGCGGCGCAGCTCGGCGGCGGCGACGCTGGCGGCGAGATCGGGGTAGGCGCGCAGGATCGAATTGACCGCACCCTTCTGAACAAGGCCGCCGTCGAAGCTGAGCCCGGAAAGCCGGGTCTGGGCGGTGAAGGGGATCACCTCCGCACCCGCCGGCAGCGTCTGCGTCAGGCCGAACCTGTCGCGGGCGAGCACGACGATCGAGCGGCCCTCGGGCGTTTCATCGGCGAGGCTGGCGAACAGCGCCGCTTCCGCCAGCGTGCGCTCGTCCACCCCGGTGACGGGGCTGAACGCGCTGGCCTGGCGATCGCCGATCGTGATCGTGCCGGTCTTGTCGAGCAGCAGCACGTCGCAGTCGCCAGCGGCTTCCACGGCGCGGCCCGATTTGGCGAGCACGTTGAAGCGCACCAGCCGGTCCATGCCCGCGATGCCGATCGCGGAGAGCAGGGCGGCGATCGTGGTGGGGATCAGCGTGATGAGCAACGCCGCGAGAATCGCGACCGGAACGCTGCCGCCGGCATAGCTCGCGAAGCTCGGGATCGTGCCCACGGCGATCAGGAAGATGATCGTCAGGCCGACCAGCAGGATCGTCAGCGCCACCTCGTTCGGTGTCTTCTGCCGCTCCGCGCCCTCGACCAGCGCGATCATGCGATCGAGGAAGCCGTGGCCCGGCTCCGCGGTGATGCGCACCTTGATCTGATCGGAGATGACGCGCGTGCCCGCGGTGACGGCGGAACGATCGCCGCCCGCCTCGCGGATCACCGGGGCGCTCTCGCCGGTGATCGCCGCCTCGTTGATGCTGGCGACGCCTTCCACCACCTCGCCGTCGGCGGGAACGAGATCGCCGGTTTCCACCAGCACCAGCTCGCCCTTCTGAAGCTGCGTGGCGGGAACCAGCTCCCAGGTTTCCCCGATGCCGGAGAGGAGCTTCGCGCGCAGCTCGGACTTGGTGGCGCGCAGCGAGGCGGCCTGGGCGCGCCCGCGCCCTTCGGCCAGCGCCTCGGCGAAGGTGCCGAACAGCACCGTCAGCCACAGCCACACGATAAGCTGCGCGAGGAACCCGGTCGACACCTGCTCGCCGCCGATGGCGAGGAACAGGGTAAGCAGCAGGGCGACGCAGGCGGTGACGAACAGGATCGGGTTCTTCACCAGCGCGCGCGGATCGAGCTTGCGAAAGGCATCGCCGATCGCGGGCACCACTAACGTGGGCGAGAACATGGAGGTTGCGTTGGCCATGATGGGATAGCCCTCAGAAAAGCTGGCCGGAGACGGCGGTGAAATGATCGGCGATCGGCCCGAGCGCGAGGCCCGGCAGGAAGGTGAGGCCGCCGACGATCACGATGATCCCGACGAGCAGACCCACCCACAGCGCCCCGGTGGTGGGGAAGGAGCCAGCGCTGGCGGGCGTGTGCTTCTTGCCCGCCAGGCTGCCGGCGATCGCCAGCACCGGCACGATCATGAAGAACCGCCCCACCCACATCGCGATGCCGAGCAAGCCGTTGTAGAAGGGCGTGCCGGCGGTGAGCCCGGCGAAGGCGGAGCCGTTGTTCGCGGTAGCGGAGGAAAAGGCGTAGAGGATCTCGGAGAAGCCGTGTGGCCCCTTGTTGAGCGGCCCGGCGAGGCCGGCCTGCGCCACCGTGGCGATCGCGCTGCCGCCCAGGATCATCAGCGGCAGCACCGCGATGGCCAGCACGGCGAGCTTCACCTCGCGCGATTCGATCTTCTTGCCGACATATTCCGGCGTGCGCCCCACCATCAGACCCGCAACGAATACCGAGAGGATCGCGAACAGCAGGAAACCGTAGATGCCGGCGCCGACGCCGCCGATCACCACTTCGCCCAGTTCCATGTTGAACATCGGGATCAGCCCGCCGAGCGCGGTGAAGCTGTCGTGCATGGCATTGACCGCGCCGCACGATGCCGCCGTGGTCACCACCGCGAACAGCGCGGAGCCGACGATGCCGAAGCGGACTTCCTTGCCCTCCATATTGCCGCCGGCAAGACCGAGCTGGTGCATCAGCGGCGTGGAATGCGCCTCCATGCCATAAGACACGGCGACACCGGCAACGAACAGGATCGTCATCGCCGCGAGGATCGCCCAGCCCTGGCGCGTATCGCCCACGGCCTTGCCGAAGGTATAGGTCAGCCCCACGCCGAGGACGAAGATCGAGAGCATCTGGACGAGGTTCGTCATCGCGCTCGGGTTTTCGAACGGATGCGCGGAATTGGCGTTGAAGAATCCGCCGCCGTTGGTGCCGAGCATCTTGATCGCTTCCTGCGAGGCGACCGGGCCGAGCGCGAGCGTCTGCTTCGCGCCTTCCAGCGTATGCGTGTCGATCCCGGCGACGAAAGTCTGCGGCACGCCCGCCCAGACGAGATACAGCGCGTAGATCACGCTGATCGGCACGAGGATGTAGAGCGTCACGCGCGTCATGTCGGCCCAGAAGTTCCCGACGGTGGCGCATTCGCGCCGCGCGAAGCCGCGGAACAGCGCAAAGGCGATCGCGATGCCGGTCGCGGCCGACAGGAAATTGTGGATCGTCAGCGCGAGCATCTGGCTGAGGTTCGAAAGCGTGCTTTCGCCCGAATACCATTGCCAGTTGGTATTGGTGACGAACGAGATCGCCGTGTTCATCGCGCCGTCCGCACCGACGCCGGGCAGCTTGCCGGGATTGAGCGGCAGCACCGCCTGCGCGCGCAGCACGAAATAGGTGAGCAGCGCTGTCGCGAGCTGGAACAGCAGCATGTGCAGCGCATAGGCGCGCCAGCCCTGCTCCTTCGCGGGGTTCACGCCGGCGACGCGGTAGAAGCCGCGCTCCACCGGGCCGAGCACCGCATGGAGCGGCGTGCGCCGCCCCTCGTAAAGCGCGAAGAGCCACAGCCCGGCCGGTTTCGCGGCCAGGCCAAGAATGGCGATGAAGAGGGCGATGAGCGCCCAGCCCTGAGCCGTCATGTCAGAACCGCTCCGGCCGCACGAGAACGGCCACGAGATAGCCAAGGAGCGCGAGCGCCGTCAGGCCGGCGAGCCACAGGTGCAGCGTCATCGCGTCAGGCCGCGTCGCACAGGCGGATGAACGCCACGGTGAGCAGGAAAAGGCCGCCGAGCACGGCAAGCCACAACAGATCGGACATGGAAATGCCTCGCAAACCGCGGGATGCGGCCTCGGAGGCTCAGTTAGGAGGTCAGGGCATAAGGATGCGCGGGCGAAAGCGGGCGTTTCGCATAAGGATCGCGTAAAGATCGCGGCGCGGGGCGTGCTTTCGGCCGGATTTGCCATATGCTCGCGGCATGAGGAGTGCGTGTTGACCGATCGTCGCCCATCACCCGAGGCCCTGTTGCGTGCCGCCGCGCGCGAGAAGCGCGGACGGCTGAAGATCTTCCTCGGTGCCGCGCCCGGCGTCGGGAAGACGTTCGAGATGCTGCGTGAGGGGGCGGAGCGGATGGCCGCCGGGGTCGATGTCGCCATCGCCGTGGTCGAAACGCACGGGCGACAGGATACCGAGCGCCTCGTGGCGCCGTTGCCCGTCATCGCGCGCCGGCGGATCGAGCATCGCGGCCACGTGCTGGAGGAGATGGACCTCGATGCGGTGCTCGCCCGTGCGCCGCGCCTCGCGCTGGTGGATGAACTGGCGCACACCAATGCCGAGGGCTGCCGCCATGCGAAGCGCTGGCAGGATGTGGAGGAACTGCTCGACGCGGGGATCGACGTTCACACCACGCTGAACGTCCAGCATGTCGAAAGCCTCAACGACGTGGTCGCGAGCTTCACGCGCGTCAGGGTGCGCGAAACCGTGCCGGATCATGTGCTGGAGGGCGCGGAGATCGAAGTGGTCGATCTGCCGCCGGACGAATTGATCGACCGGCTCAAGGAGGGCAAGGTCTATGTTCCCGCCGAGGCGACCCGGGCGCTGGGGCATTTCTTCTCCAAGGAAAATCTTTCCGCGCTGCGCGAGATGGCGCTGCGCCGTGCCGCGCAGAGCGTCGATCGCAGCCTCGTTGATTTCCTGGATGCCCATGCCGTGTCGGGCACCTATGCCGGCGGCGAGCGCGTGCTGGTGGCGGTGAGCGAACTGGCCGGTGGGGACGCGCTCGTCCGCGCGGGCAAGCGCCTGGCGGATGCGCTGCGCGCGCCGTGGCAGGCGATCCATATCGAAACCCCGCGCACCGCCGGTTTCGGGCCGGACGAGCGCCGGCGCGTGGCGGACGCGCTGCAACTCGCCGCCAGCCTAGGCGCGACGATCGCCAGCGTGCCGGCGGAAACCGTGATCGACGGGCTGACCACGCATATCGCGGGGATGCGTGCGACGCAGCTCGTGCTCGGCCGGTCGCGGCGGAGCTGGTGGTTCGAGCTGCGGCATGGCTCCGTGGTCGAGCGGCTGCTGCGGCAGAGCGAGGGGCTGGCGGTGCATGTCATCCCCTCGGAACAGGCGGCGCCGGCGCCGCGCGCCGAGCGTTCGGCGCGCAAGGTGGACTGGCGCGGCATGGCCGCCGGCGGGATCGCGATCGCGGCCACCACCGCGCTCGCCACGATCGTCGAGCCGGTGATCGGGACGGGCGCGATCGATCTTATCTATCTGCTGCCGGTGATCCTCATCTCGCTGCTGTTCGGGCGCTGGCCGGGGATCGTTACGGGTGGGCTGGCGGGGCTGGCGTATAATTTCTTTTTCCTGCCGCCGATCTACACCTTCACGATCGCCGACCCGCAGAGCGTTCTGACGGTGATCGTGTTGCTGGGCATCGCCGTGTTTGTCGCAAGCCTCGCCGATCGCCTGCGCGTGCGCGCGTCGATCGGCGCGCGCAGTGCTGTCGAGAATGCGGCGGTTGCCGCGTTCGGACAGGCGCTGGCGCGCAGCTCGGATTGGCAGACGACCAGCGATACGGTGTGCACCGAGCTGGCGCGGACGCTGGACGTGTCGGTTCTCCTGCTGGCCGCGCCGAGCGGGGCGTTGACGGTGATCTCCGCCTGCCCCCCCGATACGCCGCCCGAGCTGAGCCCGGTCGACCGCGCGGCGGCGGAATGGGCGTGGAGCCGGGGCGAGGTCACCGGCTATGACACCGGCACGCTCAATGCGGCCGACTGGCAGTTTCACCCGCTGCGCACGACGCTGGGCACGCTGGCGGTGGTGGCGCTGGCGCGCGGCGATGGCGGCGCGCCGGTGCCGGCGACGCGCGCGACGTTGCTGTCGACACTGCTCGGGCAGGCGGCGCTCGCGCACGAACGGCTGCGGCTGGAGGATCAGCTTCGCGAGGTGAAGGTGATCGAGGAGCGCGATCGGCTGCGATCCGCGCTGCTATCGTCGATCGGGCATGATCTGCGCACGCCGCTCACCGCGGTCGGCACGGCGCTCGATGCGATCGGGGCGAATCATCCGGCCGAGCCGGCGCTGCCGATCGCCCGCGCGGAGCTGGCGCGGCTGCGGCGGTTCCTCGCCAACCTGATCGAGATGGTGCGGATCGACAGCGGTACGCTCGCCGCCGCGATCGAGCCGGTCGACCTTACCGACGCGGTAGCCGGGGCGGTGCATGACCTGCGCGATCTGTTGCCGGATGCGAAGCTGGATTTTCGTGTGCCGCCCGATCTGCCGCTCGTCCCCGCAGACCCGCGCTTGCTGCATCACATCCTGCTGAACCTGCTGACGAATGCCGCTACGCACGGCGCCGGGCGCGTCACCATCGCGGGCGAGCGGCTGCCGCAGGGCGTGCGGCTGTCGATCGCCGATCAGGGGCCGGGATTGCCATCCGGGGGCGCAGAGGCGTTGTTCGAGGCGTTCGCGCGCGGCACCGGATCGGACAGTCGCGGGGGAAGCGGGCTGGGGCTGGCGATCGCGCGCAGCTTCGCCGAAGTGATGCGGATGACGATCGGCGCGCGTGATGGCGATGCGGGCGGCGCCGTCTTCACGCTGGATTTCGCGCTGGAATAGCCGGGGTCAGATGCTACCTTCCTGCCGCACGTCTCCGTCCCCCGCGGTGCCGGCGCTGCCGATCGAGCGATCGATCATGCCGGTGTGGCTCATCCACCAGAACAGCAGCACGCCCGGAAGCGCGATCACGGTGGTGAACAGGTAGAAGTTCACATAGCCCATCCATTCGATCAGTGCGCCCGCCGTCGTGCCGGTGACGATCCGGCCGAGGATGCTCGCCGCCGCCGAGATCAGCGCATATTGCGCGGCGGTGAAGCGCAGATCACAGAGCGCCGAGAAATAGGCGACCACCGCGACCCCGCCGAAACCGCTGGCGAAATTCTCGAACCCGATCGCGCCCGCCATGCCGACGTTGGAATGCCCGGCGGCGGCCAGACCGGCGAAGCTCAGGTTCGATACTGCCATCAGCACCAGCGCCAGCAGCACCGATCGCTTCAGCCCCATGCGCGCATAGAGGATCCCGCCAGCGAAGATGCCGATCAGATAGGCCCAGAAGCCAAGGCCGACATCGTAGAAGGCGATCTCGTCATTGCTGAATTTGAGATCGTCGAACAGCAATCGGAAGGTGAGATTGGCGAGCGTGTCGCCGATCTTGTGGATCAGGATGAATGCAAGGATCACCAGCGCGCCGGGCCGCGCGAAGAATTGCACGAACGGGCGCCAGATCGCTTCCAGCAACGCCGGCAGACCCTTGCGCTCCGCGACGACATGGCGTCGCTCCGGCTCGCCCACGACGAGCGCGGCGATCATCGCCGGCAGCGCGAAGGATGCGCAGGCGAGATAGGCCAGGCTCCATCCGCTGCGGGCGGCGATAACCAGCGCCAGCGCGCCCGCACCGGCGGATCCGATGCGCCAGCCATATTGGCTCATGCCGGCGCCGACGCCCAGCTGGCGCGGCTCCAGTATCTCGATTCGATAGGCGTCGATGACGATGTCGAACGTCGCACCCGCCGCGCCGACGAGGATCGCGGCCAGCGCCGTCGCCGCGATATCCGCCTGCGGATCGATCAGCGCCAGATGGGTGACGGCCGCGATCACCAGCACGCCCGCGATCAGCAGCCACGATACGCGCTGGCCAAGCCGGCCGATCCCCGGCAGCCGCACCCCGTCCACGATCCATGCCCACAGGAATTTCAGGTTATAGACGAGGAAGGCGAGGCTGAATGCCGTCACCGTCTTCTTGTCGATCCCGCTCTGCGCCAGCCGCGTGGTGAGCGTGGCGCCGATCATCGCGTAGGGAAAGCCGGATGAGACGCCCAGCGCCAGCGCGGCGAGCGGCGCCTTTTCCAGATAGGGGCGCAAACCGTCGCCCCACGTCCGTTCAGCCTGTGCGTTCATCTGGCCCCTTGCCCCCCGCGTCACGTTCCGCGACACTTAGCGGGAAAAGAGTGAGAGGACAGCCATGAACGCACCCGCTGGCCGCCTCCAGCCAACGGCCGGACAACTCGCCCTGGCCGCCAGACTGGCCGATGGCGGCACCCCGCGCGCGCCGCGCATCAGCTATGTCGATGCGGCCGCCTATACCGATCCCGCGCGGCACCTGGCCGAACAGGAGCGGATTTTCACGCGCGTGCCGCTCGTCATCGCGCCATCCGCGCTGCTGCCGGAGCCGAATATGGCGGTGCCGCACGATGGCTTCGGCAAGCCGCTGCTCATCACGCGCGACAGGGCCGGGGCGGCGCATGTGTTCCTGAACGTGTGCCGGCATCGCGCCACCCGTCTGGTCGAAGGGAGGGAAATCGTCTGCGCTCCCCGGCTGGTGTGCCCCTATCATGCGTGGAGCTACGCGCTGGACGGAAAGCTCACCGGGCTGCCGCGCGCCGAAACCTTTCCGGGGCTCGACAAGGCCGACTATGGCCTGAAGCGCCTGCCGACGCGCGAGGCGGGCGGGCTGATCTGGTTTTCGTTCGACGAGCATGCCGACTTCTCCGAGGCGGACGCGCTGGGGCACGATTTCGATGCCTTCGGGCTGGCCGGGCTCCATCTGTTCAAGCGCCGGACGCATGACGTGCCGGCCAACTGGAAACTCATCATGGATGCGTTTCTGGAAAGCTATCATGTGCTCCGCCTCCATGCGAACACGATCGGGCCGTTCTTCAAGGATGGCGTTTCCACCGCCGATGCGATCGGGCCGCATCAACGATCGGCGGTGGGGCGCGATGTGGAGGAGGCGGCGGTGCGCGCGGGCGACTGGCCCACGTTGCGCTCCGCGATAACCTACACCTATCAGCTTTTTCCCGGCACCGTCCTGATCGTCAGCCCCGATTACGTGAATCTGATGGTGATGATGCCGCAGGCGCACAATCGCGTGCTGGTGGAAGATTTCATGCTGATCCCGGAGCCGCCGGCAACCGAAAAGGCGCTGAAACACTGGGAGAAAAGCTGGGCGCTGCTCGATGGCGGGGTGTTCGGCAGTGAGGATTTCCGCGCCGCGGCGCTGGGGCAGGAGGGGCTGCAATCCGGCACTGTCGACCGGATAACGCTCGGCGCGATGGAAGCGGGCATCCGCCAGTTTCACGACGCGGTGGAGGCCAGGCTTTGACCAGGCCGAGGCGCAGCGCGCTGTTCATGCCCGCGTCCAACGCGCGGGCGATCGAGAAGGCGCGCGGGCTGGATTGCGATGTCGTGATCCTCGATCTGGAAGATGCCGTTTCGCCCGACCAGAAGGTGGCGGCGCGCGAGCAGGCGGTGGCGGCGGTGCGCGAGGGCGGGTTCGGCCGGCGCGAACTGGTGGTGCGGGTCAATGGCCCGGATAGCGGCTGGGGCGCGGATGACCTTGCGGCGCTGGCCGGGGCGGCGCCCGATGCGGTGCTGCTCCCCAAGGTCTCGTCCGAAGACACGCTGCGCGCGGCGCGCGCGCCGCTGGGGGCGGGGCCGGCGTTGTGGGCGATGATCGAGACGTGCCGGGGCATCGTCGATCTGGCCGGGATCGTCGCGGCGGCGGCTGAAACGGGGCTTGCCGCGCTGGTGCTGGGGCCGAACGATCTGGCCAAGGAGATGCGCTGCCGCCCCGGTATCGATCGCGCGCCGTTGCTCCCGGCGATGAGCCAGCTGGTGCTGTGCGCGCGCATGGCGGGGATCGCCGCGCTCGATGGCGTATGCAACGCGATCGATGATCCCGCGCGCGTAGAAGCGGAATGCCGCCAGGGGCTGGCGTGGGGCTTCGACGGCAAGACGCTTATCCACCCGTCGCAGATCGCGCCCGCCAACGCCGTTTTCTCGCCCGGCGAGGATGAGATCGCCTGGGCGCGGGCGATCGTGGATGCGTTCGATGATCCAGCGAATGCCGGCAAGGGCGCGATTCGCGTCGGCGGCAAGATGGTGGAGCTGCTCCACCGCGACGATGCCCGCCGCACGCTTGCGATCGCGGCAGCGGTTGCGGGCTGATGCCCGCGCCCGTTCAATCGAAACCGCTGGCAAGATAGCGTTCGGCCGCCGCGCAATGCATCGCGATGCCCTTCGCCATCACCGATTCCTCGATCGTCATCTTCGTATTGTGTAGCGGCGGATTGGTGCGCGGATCGCTGCCCTCCGGCGCGACGCCGATGAACGCCATCGCGCCGGGCACTTCGCGCAGCACATAGGAGAAATCCTCGCCGCCCATCATCGGGGCAGGCATTTCGGACCAGCCACGCTCGCCGGAAATCTCGCCCGCGAGGCTGCGCATCAGCCCGGTCGCGCGTGGATCGCACATCGTGACCGGATAGCCCGCGTCGATCCGGATCTCGGCGGTACAGCCGTGCGCCGCCGCCACGTCGGTCGCGATGCGGCGGAAGGCGGCGCGCGCATTCTCGCGCGTCGTTTCCGACAGCGTGCGCAGCGTGCCCATCAGCTTCACCTCGTCGGGAATGATGTTGTGCGACGAGCCGGCATGGATCTGGGTGATCGTCAACACCGCCGGATCGCTCACCGGCACGCGCCTGGCGATGAACATCTGGAGCGCCGAGACGATCTCGCACGCCACCGGGATCGGATCGATGCAATCATGCGGCATCGCGGCATGCCCGCCCTTGCCGCGCACCACCGCGTGGACTGTGTCCGTCGAGGCGAGCAGCGGCCCGTCGCGCCCCACAAATACGCCCGCCGGCGCGTTGGGCGAGATGTGGAGCGCGAAAGCGGCATCGGGCCGCGCGATGTCGAGCAGGCCATCCTCGATCATGTGCCGCGCCCCGTGATGCCCTTCCTCGCCGGGCTGGAACATGAAGACGATCGTTCCCGCCAGTTCGTCCCTGCGCGCGCACAAGGCTCTGGTCGCTCCCACCAGCATCGCGCTGTGCGCGTCATGGCCGCAGGCGTGCATCGCGCCGGGGATGGTGGAGGCGAAATCCAGCCCGGTCTCCTCGGTCATCGGCAGCGCATCCATATCACCGCGCAGCAGGACAGTGCGGGTGTTGCTCCCCTCGCCGGCGCGCCCGCCGCGCAGGATCGCGACGAAGCCGGTGGTCGAGCTGCTGTCGTGGATTTCCAGCGGCAGGCCGGCGAGCGCGGCTTTCAGCTTGCTGGTGGTGCGCGGGCAATCGTTGCCGATTTCCGGCTCGGCATGGATCGCGCGGCGCAGCGCGATGACGTCCGCCAGTTCTCCGGCGCCGATCGCGGTCCAGTCGGTGCGGCGGTCGATGGTCGAGGTCATGGGGATGCTCCTTTGCGGTCGATCCTAAGCCTCACGCACCGGGTCGGTCCAGCTAGAACAATTCGCCTTGCGGCCCCGCCGGCGGGCGGAACAGGTCGGTGCGCAATTGCATCTTTTCGCCGTTGCGCTCGATCCCGTGGCGCCGCCGCGCGATCAGGAATCGCGCCCGCAGCAGATCGCCCCACGGGCCTTGCCCGCGCATCCGCGTAAAGAACCCCGGGTCATTATCCCTTCCGCCTCCGCGCATCGACTGGATGATCGACATCACCTTGCCCGCGCGCTCCGGGAAATGCTCGTCCAGCCACGCGCGAAACAGCGGGGCGACCTCCCACGGCAGCCTGACCGGGATGAAGGACACGCCGCGCGCGCCGGCCTCCGCCGCCCGCGCCACGATCGCCTCCACCTCGTCATCCGTGATCGCCGGGATCACCGGCGCCATGTTCACATATGTCGGGATACCGGCGTCCGCGAGCCGTCGCACCGCCGTGAGCCGGCGCTCGGGATGCGGCGCGCGCGGCTCGATCGTCATCGCGATGCGCGGCACGAGCGAGGTGATCGATACGGCCACCGCCACCAGCCCCTTCGCCGCCATCGGCGCCAGCAGATCGATGTCGCGCACCACGCGATCGGACTTGGTGGTGATGACGAGCGGATGATCACATGCCGCCAGCACCTCGATCACCTGCCGCGTGATCCGCCACTCGCGCTCGATCGGCTGATAGGGATCGGTGTTCGTTCCCATCGCGATCGGCTGGCAGACGTAGCTTTTCTTCCCCAGCTCCTCGCGCAGCAATGGCGCGGCATCGGGCTTGGCGAACAGTTTCGTCTCGAAATCGAGGCCGGGGGACAGATCGTGAAAGGCATGGCTCGGCCGCGCGAAGCAGTAGATGCAGCCATGCTCGCAGCCATTGAATGGGTTAATGGAACGATCGAAAGGTACATCGGGCGACTTGTTGTAGCTGATGATCGTCTTGGGCTTTGCAATCGTGACTGTCGTCCTAAGCCGGGATGGCTCACCGTCGACTCCGTGTTGCGCGTCGAGCCAATCGCCATCAGCCTCGCGATCGGGCAGGTTGAAGCGCCTGCTCGTTGTATTCCCGGTTGCGCCTCTGCCAGCGATCTTGAACATAGCGGGAGTAGAACATAAAAAGAACAAATGCTCAAGCGCGTCAAACCGGCGACGGCGGCATTCGCCCAGTTGTTGCCTTTCCTACTGTTTCGCTGTGATCCCGTAAGCGCCGTTGCGACCAGCGGCATCTTCCGCCTATCATAGAGCTATGGATGACAATCGACCCGCATGGGATCAGCGGATTGCGGACCGGCTGAATGGAGCGGTCGTGCTCGTCGGGTTGACTACGGGTACGAGAACTGCGGTCGCGTGCGGACGATTTTGAGGCTCGGATGAATGTCTGACTTGGAGACCACACCCGAGGTTCCAAAGTTACTTTATAAGTATCGTGCGCCAGACATGGACAAGCTCCGGCACATCTTGATCGGTGACGAGCTATGGGCCTCCAATCCGACCGACTTCAACGATCCGTTCGACTGTTTTCCCTTCATCGATAAACGCGGAACATACGGTGAGGCGAAAAACTGGATCAACGTTCGACAAGAACGCGGTGCCGCACAAGTGGGTCGCAACAACCGCCGCGCCTTCGCTCGGAAGATCGCCAAGGATGGCGTCGCAGCGATCAGCGAGAAGAGCACGGCCGAACTTTGGAAGGAATCGATCGCAGGTTTCGGCGTCGTGTCGTTCGCGGAGTCCTGCCAAAACATCCTTATGTGGAGCCATTACGCCCGCGATCACTCGGGCGTCTGCCTCGAATTTGCCACCGCTCACGTCCCATTCAATGGCGCAGGTAAGGTCGTCTATGATGCGAAAAGGCCGGTGTTCCGGCCGTTAGACAGAGATCGAACTGACCTTATGGAACGCATCCTCCTTCGCAAGGCAGATTTTTGGGAATACGAGCAGGAATGGCGCTGTATCCAGATTAAGGAGGGCCCCGGCAAGATGCCGTTCCCGGCTGCGGCGTTGACCACGGTCATCTTGGGAGCCGCCGCAAAGCCTGATTTTGTCGAAAACCTCGAATCTCTTGTAGCCCAACGCAAGATTCCCGTTCCCATCAAGAGGGTCGAGTTCGATCCGGAATTCTTCAAGGTTCATTTGAGACACGGCTGATCGAAGCTGAGGAGCCAAACCATCATTTGGCATCCGCGGCTATGACAGCTTTTCTCGTTTTACTCCTGATACTTGGGCGTCCACTCTCCACCCAAATCCGGACATTCCACTACTACACAACCGTGTGTGCACGCTCGCAGCCGCGATAGGGGTTGATCGAGCGATCGAAGGCGCGGGGGATGATCGCCGAGCCAGTCTCCGTCAGCCTGCGTCTGCGGCAGGTTAGTCGGCGGCTTTCGTCGTTTCGCGTAGCACTGCGTATCGCGCGGGATTTGCGCCGGGGCTGTTCCGTCGCCTCGGCGCATCAGGATAAAATATGAGCATCAACGCCAGCGGCCGATTTCCATCCAGCGCAGCAGCGGCTTCAACGGCGCGATCCAGATGATGCCGGTGACGAGATAGAAGGGCAGCTGCAGCGCCCAATGCCATCGCCCGACGATGCCGGAAAGACTCACCACGGCGATGCACCACATTGCGATGAGCGCGAGAATGATGAACATCCCCACTGGTTTGCGCCAGCTCGGCGTCATGGCGTGATCCATTCCTTCTCGGTCGCGATCGCATGGAGCGGCATGTCCCACGCGTCGAGCGGCAGCGCCTTCACCTCCTGCGCCGAAAGCGCAACCCCAATCCGCCGGGCATCGGGAAATTGCACGAAGGCGCGATCGTAATGCCCGGCGCCTTGCCCGAGCCGGTCGAGCGCGCGGGTGAACGCGACGAGCGGCGTGAGGATGATATCCGGCGCCAGCTCGGCCCAGTCACCATGCGGCTGGGACAGTCCGAACGGCCCGGCGGCCAGCGCGGCCTCGGTATCCCAGGCGAGGAAGCGCAGCGGGTGCGCGCGATCAACGACATGCGGCAGCGCGATCACGCATCCCGCCTCCACCGCCGTGCGAGCGAGCTGCGCGGGATCGGCCTCGCTGCCGAGCGGCATGTAACTGGCGACGGTCAGGCCCGGGGACAGCAGGGCGCGGAACGGCGCGGGGCAGGGAACCGCAGCGCCGTCGGCGGCGACGAAGCGGGCGCGCGCGGCGCGGGCTGCGGTGCGGATCGCTCTCTTGTCGCTGGGATCGCTCATGTCCGGTCAGTCATGAAGGGTGGCGGGACCGCCATGGCCGTTTGCCGGAGTATCCGCCGACGCCCAAAACGTCAGGTGGGGACCATATACTGCAGACCAGGATCTGCGCAGGGACAGCCCCCTTGGATGATGAATAGCCTCAGGGATAAATCAAGGCTCGTACCGGGCAGAACCCGCCAACGCCAATCTAGGCGCTCGCGGTGCTTTTCTCAAGGCGTGTCGCGAGTTCTTCGAGCCGCTCGGCCATGGCGGTAAGCGCATCTGTCTCGCCCGGCGCGCGGGCGCTGGCCTTCGCGTCGGCGAGATCATCGGCCAGCATCAGCGCGGCGAGCAGCAGCGTCTGTACCGTGCCGGTGTTGCCGGACGCGCGCTGCGCGTCGGCCCAGCGATCCGCGATCATCGATCCGAGTTGCTCGAGTCGCGCTTCCTCACCGTCCCGGCAGGCGACCGGCCAGCGGTTCTCGCCGATCTCCAGCGTGATCGTCGCCACTATTTATCCTCCTGCGCGATAATCTCGTCCAGCGCGCTAACGGCTTTTTCCATCGCATCGCGCAGTTTCGCATGGCGGCGGGCGAGCGAATCGCTTTCCTGGCGCTGGGCGGCGACGGCGGCATCGATCCGCGCGACGGCCGCCTCGATCCGAAGCAACGGGGAGGAGTCTGTCATTCGCGCACGATAGAAACCAGCCGGTTTCGGGACAAGCCCGCTATCGGCGGCCCGTTGCGCGGTTGACGTGCGACGCATCCCTCGCGCAAAGGCACGCGCGAGCGATGGGGCGGGCTGACGCCGCCCCGACCGACGCTATCGGGAGGCTATGAGGGTTTTATGACCAAGGTTGCGATCAACGGTTTCGGGCGCATCGGCCGCCTGGTGGCGCGGGCCATGCTGGAGCGGGGCGGAGACCTCGAACTGGTCGCGATCAACGATCTCGCCGATGCCAAGTCCAATGCGTGGCTTTTCGCGCGGGACAGCGTGCACGGCCGCTGGCCCGGCACGGTGACTGCCGAGGGCAATGATCTCGTCATCGACGGCAAGCACATCCGGGTCACGGCGGAGCGCGATCCGGCGAACCTGCCGCACAAGGAACTGGGCGTCGAGCTGGTGCTGGAATGCACCGGCTTCTTCACCGATCGCGCCGCATGCGAAAAGCATATCGCGGCGGGCGCGAAGAAGGTGCTGATCTCCGCGCCGGGCAAGGACGTGGACCTCACGGTCGTGTTCGGCGTCAACCACGACAAGCTCGAGGCATCGCACACGATCGTTTCGAACGCGTCCTGCACCACCAACTGCCTCGCGCCGGTCGCCAAGGTGCTTAACGATGCGATCGGGATCGAGCGCGGCCTGATTACCACCGTTCACGCCTATACCAACGACCAGAAGATCCTCGATCAGATCCATCCGGACCTCCGGCGCGCGCGTGCGGCGGCGATGTCGATGATTCCCACGACCACCGGGGCCGCGCGCGCGGTGGGCGAGGTGCTGCCCGAGCTTAAGGGCAAGCTCGACGGTTCGGCAATTCGCGTGCCGACCCCCGACGTCAGCCTCGTCGACCTGACCTTCACGCCCAAGCGCGACACCACGAAGGACGAGGTAAACCAGATCCTGAAGGCAGCGTCCGAAAGCGGCGCGCTGAAGGGCATCCTGGACTATACCGACGAGCCGCTCGTCTCGATCGACCTGCAGCATACGCCTGCCTCCTCGACCGTGGACAGCCTCGAAACCGCGGTGATCGATGGCAAGCTTGTGCGCGTCGTGAGCTGGTATGACAATGAATGGGGCTTCTCGAACCGCATGGTCGATACCGCGACCGCGATGGCGAAGCTGGGCTGACGCCGGATAGTCACCGGCGACGCGCCGTCGCCGGTGACGGCTTATATTGCGAGGAACGATGCCCAAGCCTTTCAAGACGCTGGACGATATCGGACAAATTCACGGCAGGCGCGTGCTTGTCCGTGAGGATCTCAACGTGCCGCTCGCCGATGGGCGGGTCAGCGACGACACGCGGTTGCGCGCCACCGTCGCGACCGTGGCCGAGCTTGCCGACAAAGGCGCGATCGTTCTCGTCCTCGCCCACTTCGGCCGCCCGAAGGGACAGCCCAACGCGGAAATGTCGCTGGCGCGGATCGTCGATCCCTATGCCGCCGTGCTCGGGCGCCCGGTGCGTTACATCGACTGGGAGGGCGACGAGCAGGCGGTCGCCGCGCTCGCGCCCGGCGACATCGCGGTGCTGGAAAATACGCGCTTCTTCTCCGGCGAGGAGAAGAACGCACCCGAAGTGATCGAGCGCTTCGCCGCTCTCGGCGACCTGTACGTCAACGATGCCTTCTCCGCCGCGCATCGTGCCCATGCCTCCACGGAGGGTTTGGCGCACGCGCTGCCCGCTTATGCCGGTCGCGCGATGGAGGCCGAACTAGACGCACTGGAGAAGGCGCTCGGCAATCCCGAGCATCCCGTCGCGGCAGTCGTCGGTGGCGCGAAGGTCTCGACCAAGCTCGACGTGCTCAAGCATCTCGTCGCGAAAGTGGATCATCTTATCATCGGCGGCGGCATGGCCAACACCTTCCTTGCCGCGCGCGGTGTGAATGTCGGCAAGAGCCTGTGCGAACATGATCTTACCGGCACCGCCGACGAAATCCTCGATGCCGCCGACCGTGCCGGCTGTACCGTCCATCTGCCCTACGACGTGGTGGTGGCGAAGGAATTTCGCGCCAACCCACCGACGCGCACCGTAAACGTGCACGAGGTCGCCGCCGACGAGATGATTCTCGATGTCGGCCCGGCGGCGGTAGAGGCGCTGGCCGATGTGCTCAAGACTTGCCGGACGCTGGTGTGGAACGGTCCGCTCGGTGCATTCGAGACACCGCCGTTCGACTCGGCGACGGTTGCGCTTGCGCGCACGGCGGCTGCACTGACGCAGGATGGCAGCCTCGTTTCGGTGGCGGGCGGCGGCGACACGGTGGCCGCGCTCAATCACGCGGGCGTCGCTGACGAATTCACTTTCGTCTCGACTGCGGGGGGCGCATTCCTTGAATGGATGGAGGGCAAGGAACTGCCCGGCGTGAAGGCGCTGACGCGCTGATCAGGACGGGTGTTCGTTCAGCAGCGGGATCAACACCGCGTTGAGCGTATCCAGATCGAGCGCGCCGGCCTTTGCGTAACGCACCACGCCGGCGCGATCGATGACATAGTTGGTCGGTACTCCACCCAGCACCGCATAAGGCCCCTTCAAGCGCCGCACGGCGGGAATCGCGAGCTTGGCGAAAAGCGGCTTGAGCCTGTAGGCCGGCACCGAATCCTCGGTGGTCACCGCGAACACCCGCAGGCCATGCTTCTGCGTGATGCGATAATAGCTATCGAGCGTGGGCAGTTCGGTGCGACACGGCACGCACCAGGTCGCCCAGAAATTGATCACCACGACGGTGCCGCGCAACTCGGACAGCCGCACTTTCTCACCCGTGAACAGCGTCAGTTCGAAATCCGGTGCGCGCTCGCCGATGAGCGTGCTCCGCTCCGCACCGGCCGACGCCGCCGGCCCCACCAGCACCGCCCCGGCAAACCCGGCCAAAGCCATCATCGCGCGTAGCATCGCATTTCTCCCCCCGGATACCGTGGCAACAAAGGGTGTGGGACAGTCGTCGTCAATCCCCTCTGGCGCCCCGTCGCACCCCTCGCTAACAGGCGCGGAAACCATTCCATTTGCGATTAGGGGAAAGCGATGACGCCGACGGTCAAGGCCATTCTGGACAAATATGAATCCGATTCGCCGGCCACAAAGGCGAACCTTGCGCGCATCCTGATGCACGGACGGCTGGGCGGCACGGGCAAGCTCATCATCCTGCCGGTCGATCAGGGGTTTGAGCATGGCCCGGCGCGCAGCTTCGCCATCAACCCGCCGGCCTATGACCCGCATTACCATTATCAGCTCGCGATCGATGCCGGGCTTTCCGCCTATGCAGCGCCGCTGGGCATGCTGGAAGCGGGCGCGGAGACTTTCGCCGGGCAGGTGCCGACGATCCTGAAGTGCAACAGCTCGAACAGCTGGGCGACCAGCGTCGATCAGGCGGTGACGGCGAGCGTGGACGATGCGCTTCGCCTCGGCTGCGCCGCGATCGGCTTCACCATCTATCCCGGTTCCGACCATGTGTTCGAGCAGATGGAGGAAATCCGCGAGCTTTCCGCGCAGGCGAAATCCGTTGGCATCGCCACCGTCATCTGGTCCTATCCGCGCGGCGGCAACCTCTCCAAGGACGGTGAACTGGCGCTGGATGTCGGCGCATATGCCGCGCATATGGCGGCGCTGCTGGGCGCGCACATCATCAAGGTGAAGCTGCCGACCGCCCATATCGAGCAGGCGGACGCGAAGAAGGCCTACGAGGGTGGCGACTGGTCGACCCAGGCGAAGCGTGTCGCGCATGTCGTGCAATCGAGCTTCGCGGGCCGCCGCATCGTGGTGTTCTCCGGCGGCGCCGCCAAGGGTGCCGACGCAGTATATCAGGATGCGCGTGACATCCGCGACGGCGGCGGCAACGGATCGATCATCGGCCGCAACACCTTCCAGCGCGAGCGCGGCGAAGCGCTGGCGATGCTCGACAAGCTGGTTCGCATCTACACGGGCGAAGAATAAGTGGATCGCCGCAGCATCGTCGTCGGCCTTCCGCTGGCGACGATGCTTGGCGGCGCTGCGATCGCTGCTGCCGGTGGGAGGCGCGCAATGCATGGCATGATCGGCAGAATCACTGCAATTCCTGGCCAGCGCGCGATGCTGGCGGAGCTGCTGATTGCCGGCAGCGGCGACATGCCCGGCTGCCTCAGCTATGTCGTCGCCGAGGATATGGCGAACCCGGACGCGTTGCTGGTTTCCGAGGCGTGGGACAGCAAGGAGAGCCACGCCGCCTCGCTGAAGCTTCCGGCCGTGCAGGCGGCGATCGCGAAGGCAAGGCCGCTGATCGCCGGATTCGAAACCATCGCGGAGACCCGGCCGATCGGCGGCACGGGGCTGGGCGCTCACTGAGATGGTCGAGCGGCTCGATCCATTGGACGAGCGCTGGTCCGCGGTTGACGATTACATTGGCGAGAAGCTGCTGAGGGCTGACCCCGTCCTGGCCGCCGCCCTTGCCGCCAATGCGGCGGGTGGTCTGCCGGACATAGACGTTTCACCACCGCAGGGGAAACTGCTTCATCTGATCGCACTGGCGAGCGCAAGCCGCCGCGTGCTGGAGGTTGGAACGCTCGGCGGCTATTCGACGATCTGGCTGGCGCGCGGCGTGGGCGCGGATGGCCGGGTCACGAGTCTGGAGATCGATCCGAAACACGCGGATGTCGCGCGGATAAACCTCGCAAAGGCTGGCGTGGGCGATCGCGTGGAGGTGGTCACGGGGGCGGCGCTCGATACGCTGGCGGCGCTCGCCGGACCGTTCGACCTTGTGTTCATCGATGCGGACAAGGAGAGCAACGTCGCATATGTTCAGGCGGCGATCCGGCTGTCGCGACCGGGAACGGTGATCGTCGTGGATAATGTGATCCGCGAGGGCGGGGTGCTTGATGAGAACAGCGCCGATCCGCGCATCATCGGCACCCGCGCCCTGTTCGATTACGTAGCGGCAGAGCCGCGGCTCACCGCCACCGCGATCCAGACGGTGGGCGGCAAGAAATGGGACGGATTCCTGCTGGCGATCGTTGACGCGGCCACGCGGTGAGCGCTTTCCCCTATCATCGCGCGGTCGCGCCCATGCTTTGGGTGCTGGTTGGACTGGCGACGACCGAGCTGGTGGTGGTGCATCTGCTGGTGTCATTCTGGTACCCGCGTATCGCGCTGGCGCTTTCGCTCGCCAGCCTCGCGGGGCTGGTGTGGCTGATCCGCGCAATCGCCGCGATGAAGCGACTGCCGGTGGAGATTGGCGCGCGCGCCCTCACGATGCGTGCCGGCGGGATCAAGAGCATTACCGTGCCGCTGGACGCGATCGCTGGCGTGGATGCCGCAGGCAACACGCGCGATCGCAGCGCACTCAATCTGGCGCTGGTCGCGCATCCCAATGTGATCGTTGATCTGCACGAGCCGCTTCCGGGACGTCGCGCGGCGCGCCGGATCGCGCACCGCCTCGACGATCCCGCCGCCTTCATCGCTGCGCTTCGCGGTGCGTTGGCCGAGCGCACCGGGCCGGATCAGCCTGCGACGGGAAGCTTCACCGCCCCTTCGTGATCGCGCTCAAGCGGGCCATAAGCGATCGCCGTCTCAAGCAGCAGCGGCTCATACAGATGCGGGAACATCTGCCCGCCGCGTGATGGCTCCCACTTCAGCGTCGCGCCGAACGACCCGAGATCGACCGCCACGACATGCAGATGCTGCTGGCCGGAGAAATGCTTTTCCACCGTCTCGGTCAGCTGTGCAGCAGTCGACAGGTGGATATAGCCGTCGGCCAGGTCCACCGGTGCGCCGGCGAAGCTGCCGTCGCGCTCGAATGCCGCCATCTGATCGGCGGTCAGCACCTTGTAGGCGACGGTTGGCCGATCGGTCATTCCGCGTCGCCTGTCGCGGTCGCGTCCGGTGACGCAGTTTCGGCAATCGCGACCGTCTCGTCCTCTTCACTTTCCTCGATCCGCGCAGCGGAGACGACATGTTCGTCGTTCGCCACGTTGAACAAGCGCACGCCGGCCGAGCCACGCCCGATCACCCTCAGGTCCGCGAGCGGGATGCGGATCATCTTGGCCTGATCGGTAACGAGCATCAGTTGCTGCGCCTTGGTGGCGCGGAAGCTCGCGACGACGAGGCCGTTGCGCGCGATATTGTCGATATTGGTGATGCCCTGGCCGCCGCGCCCGGTGCGGCGATACTCATATGCCGACGATAATTTGCCATAACCGTTGGCGCACAGCGTCAGGATGAATTCCTCCTGCTCGGCGAGATGCGCGAAGCGTTCGTCGTTCATTGCGCGCGGGCTGCGCTCCGGGTCTTCGCCCTTCCACGGCGCGTGGCGCAGATAATCGTCGCGCTCGTCCTGATCGCGCATGCCGATCTTGTGCAGGATCGACAGCGAGATCACTTCGTCGCCCGCGGCGAGCCGCATGCCGCGCACGCCGGTGGAGTTGCGGCTCTGGAACTCGCGCACCTCGTTGCCGGCGAAGCGGATCGCCTTGCCCTGCCGGGTGGCGAGCAGCACGTCGTCCTCCTCGTCCAGCAGCGCGACGCCGATGAGGCGATCATCCTCGTCCTCGCCCTCGAACTTCATCGCAATCTTGCCGTTCGAGGGCACGTTGGTGAAGGCGTCCATGCTGTTGCGACGGACGTTGCCCCTGGCGGTGGCAAACATGACGTGGAGCTTGCTCCATTCCGCCTCATCCTCCGGCAACGGTAGAACGGTGGAGATCGTCTCCCCCTCCGCCAGCGGCAACAGATTGACCATCGGACGCCCGCGTGTGGCCGGCCCTCCCTCGGGCAGCTTCCACACCTTCATGCGATAGACCTTGCCGAGCGTGGAGAAGAACAGCACCGGCGTGTGCGTCAATGTGACGAACAATTCGGTGACGACATCCTCATCCTTCGTCGCCATGCCGCTGCGACCCTTGCCGCCGCGTGCCTGGGCGCGGAACGCCTCCAGCGGGGTGCGCTTGATATAGCCCTGCATGGTCACGGTGACGACCATGTCCTCGCGCTCGATCAGGTCTTCGTCCTCGATCCCGTCGGCGGCGGCGGCGATCTCGGTGCGGCGCGGATTCGCGAACAGCGCGCGCACCTCAGTCAGCTCGTCGCGCATCACCTGATAGAGTTTGACGCGATTGGCGAGGATTTCGAGCAGTTCCGCGATCGAGGCGGCCAGTTGCTCAAGCTCGTTGCCGATCTCGTCCCGGCCCAGCGCGGTAAGTCGGTGCAAGCGCAGGTCGAGAATCGCGCGAACCTGAGTTTCGCTCAGGCGGTACGTGTCGCCGGTGACCTCGGCGTCAACCGCCTCGACCAGCCGGATATAGGGGGCGATCTCCGCGATCGGCCATTCGCGTGCGAGCAGCGCGGCGCGCGCCTCGGCCGGGCTGGCCGAGCCACGGATGATCCGCACCATCTCGTCCAGATTGGTGACTGCGATGACGAGCCCGAGCAAGATGTGCGCACGGTCGCGCGCCTTGGCCAGCTCGAACTTCGAGCGCCGCGTGATGACGATCTCGCGGAACTGGATGAACGACTGGATGATGTCTCGCAGGCCCAGCATTTCGGGCCGTCCGCCACGGATCG
Source organism: Sphingomonas sp. TX0543 (assembly GCF_048565505.1). NCBI lineage: Bacteria > Pseudomonadati > Pseudomonadota > Alphaproteobacteria > Sphingomonadales > Sphingomonadaceae > Sphingomonas > Sphingomonas sp. TX0543. The sequence continues at coordinate 3,385,107 of NZ_JBLZUS010000002.1, read as the reverse complement.
CGAGCATGTTCGCGGGGAAGCTCGATTGTGCCGGGGTGTGCCGCCACAGCTGATTGAGCACCACCTCGGGTGTCGCATCTCGCTTCAGATCGATGACGATGCGCACGCCGAGGCGATTGGATTCGTCGCGGATATCGCTGACGCCCTCGATCCGCTTGTCCTTGGCGGCTTCGGCGATCTTCTCGACCAGCGCGTTCTTGCCCTGCTGGAAGGGAATTTCGGTAAGCACGATCGAGCGGCGATCACCGCGCCCCTCTTCGACCACATGACGCGAACGCACGATGATCGACCCGCGACCGGTCGCATACGCAGAGCGCGCGCCGGATCGGCCCAGGATGATCGCCCCGGTCGGGAAATCCGGGCCGGGCACGATCTCCATCAATTCCTCGGTGGTGATCGCGCCATTGTCGATATAGGCGAAACACGCGTCGATCACTTCGCCAAGGTTGTGCGGCGGGATATTGGTCGCCATGCCGACCGCGATGCCGCCCGCGCCGTTGACGAGCAGGTTCGGGAACCGGGCGGGCAGGACCTGTGGTTCGCTTTCCGAGCCGTCGTAATTGGGCTGGAAATCGACGGTGTCCTTGTCGAGATCGTCGAGCAGGAAATCCGCGATCTTGGCGAGCCGGGCCTCGGTGTAACGCATCGCGGCCGGCGGATCGGGATCCATCGAGCCGAAATTGCCCTGGCCGTCGATCAGGGGCGCGCGCATCGACCAGTCCTGCGTCATGCGCGCCAGGGCATCGTAGATCGCGCTATCGCCGTGCGGGTGATATTTACCGATCACGTCGCCGACGATGCGGGCCGACTTGCGATACGGCCGGTTCCACACGAACCCGCTCTCGTTCGCCGAGAACAGGATGCGCCGGTGCACCGGCTTCAGCCCGTCGCGTACATCGGGCAGCGCGCGGGCGACGATCACGCTCATCGCGTAATCGAGATAGCTCGTCTTCATCTCCTCGACGATGGAGATGGGTGCAATGTCCGAAGGGTCGGCGAGGAGAGTCTCGTCGGTCAAGAATCAGCGCTTTCGGGTTGTGTCGTTTCGATGACGAACCCTAGCCCAGTGCGGAAGCGCTGACCACCCCCGCGCGCCTGCGCGCGCGGGGGTGTCGGTGGCCCGAGCGGCCTTTCTGAAGGCGCCCGGGAGAATGGGCTTCGTCAGGCGGTTACTTGCACGCCTTCTTGTTGGCGTTGCCCGCCTTCGAGCAATTGTAGGTGATCGTCTTGCCCGTCGAGGTCTTGGTCGTGACCATGCGGCCGGCGGGGGCGGCAGCAGTCTTGCGCGCGACGGTGGTCGTCCGTGCGACCGTCGTGGCGGCCGGCTTGACGATCGTGGTGTTCCTGGCGGCCACCGTGGTCTTGGGCGCGCCAAACGCCGGCTTCGTCACCGTGGTGGTCTTGGCCGCGACCGTCGTCTTCGCCGCAGTGGTCTTGGCGGCGGTGGTGGTTTTGACCGCCGTGGTCGCCTTCGCGACGGGCGCCTGCGCATACGCCATCCCGCCCGAGGCGAGCGCGGCGGCGGAAATTGCTGCGAGGATCGCGGACTTCATCATTGCATCACTCCGTTTCGAACGACGTCTGTCGGCGTCGAAGGCCGTAATGCTCCCGCAGGGATCGCCATGTCGTGACGCGAAGATTAAATATCGGTCAGGGAGAGATTTCGGCGCCATCCCAGGAGAAAATACGTCCACTGTCCTGGGGCTTGAGGCCATCGATAACGTCGAGCAGTTGCACCGCGGCGCGGTCAGGTGCGAATATATCGCGGCCTGACTGGCGAAATGGTTGCGACAATTTGGTATCGACCGTGCCCGGATGAAGCGCTGCGACGATGCCGCGATCGTTACGCCGCTTGTCTTCGATCGCCAGCGTGCGGACGAGCTGGTTCAGCGCCGCCTTCGACGCGCGATAGCCATACCAGCCGCCCAGCCGATTGTCGGAAATGCTGCCGACCCGCGCCGATAGCGCCACGAAAATGCTGCGGCCCGTTCGGGGCATGATCGGCAGGAAATGTTTCGCGACGAGCGCCGGACCGATCGTGTTGATTGCATATTGCCTGGCCAGCCACACCGGATCGAGATCACGGATCGCCTTTTCCGGCCCGCGCCCGGCCTCATGCAGCAGGCCGGTCGCGACGATAACCAGCTCCGGCGATCCGGCGCGTGCGGCGGCGCGGGCAATCGTCGTCTCGTCCGTCAGATCGAGTTCGGGTCGAGCGAAGCGCAGGACGGTCTCGCCCTCTTCCTCCAGCGCTTCGGCCAGCGCCGCGCCGATGCCGCCCGACGCACCGATGACGACCGCGCTCACTGGCGACGGAACGACCAATGGTCGCCCTCGCTCTCCGCACCGTCAAATACATAGCCATCGCTGTCGAAGCCGCGCATCGCATCGAAATCCGTTATGCGATGCTCCACCAGCCAGCGCGCCATCATCCCGCGCGCCTTCTTCGCGTGGAAGCTGATGAACCGCCCGTCGGCCTCGCGGAAATCGACGGTGATTATGCGAACGTCGCGCGGCAGCAATCCATCCACCGCCGCCCAATATTCCTGACTGGCGAGGTTCAGCACCACATTCGATCCTTCGGCCAGCAGATCCTGCGCCAGCGCGTCGGCGATACGCTTGCCCCACCAGTCGGTCAGCTTCTTGCGACGCGGCGCCCAGCGCGTGCCCATCTCGAGCCGGTATGGGCGCATCAGATCCAGCGGGCGCAGCAGGCCGTACAGGCCGGAAAGCATGCGCAAATGATCCTGCGCGAAGGCTATCGCGGGCTCGTCAAGCGTCGCCGCGTCCAGTCCGGTATAGACGTCGCCGGCGAAGGCACGGATCGCAGGCCGTTCGGGCAGCGCGTCGAATCCGCGGAACCGCTCGATATTGAGCTGCGCGAGCTTGTCAGAGATGTGCATCAGCTCACCCAGCCGTTTGCGCGACATCTTCGCCGCTGCGCCCGCCAGCGTTGCCGCCTCCGCCGCGAACCGCGGGGCGGACGCCTGCATCGGCGGAAGCGGGGTCTGATAGTCCAGCGTCTTGGCGGGTGAAATGACGGCGATCATGGTGCCTGCGCCTATCGGGGGAACCGGATGCGTTCAATCCATGTTCAGCGCAGTGACGTCAGGGACGTCGGGTTTCTTGAACCAACAGGGGCAGCGGAGTAGAGCGGCGCCGGGGCGCCAGCGCGCCTTCCACGATGGAGAGAATGAAGCGATGAAGAGCATGTACCGGGCCGCGATCGCCGCCGCCCTTCTTTCCGGGGTCGGCAGCGTCGCTTTCGTCGCGCCGGCGTCCGCCAAGGAAAAGAAGGAAGAGGCCGGCAGCAAAGCGCCGCCGCTGAAGCTCAGCAAGGACGTCCAGCCGCTCGCCGCGAAGGCGCAGGCCGCGCTCCAGGCGAAGGACTATGCCACGGCCGCGCCGCTGATCCAGCAGGTTTCCGCCGGCGCCAAGAGCGACGACGACAAGTATATCGCCTCGGTGTTCGAGCTTCAGCTCGCCGTCGGCCAGATGCAAGGCGGCCAGATCGATGACAACAAGATCAAGGGCCCGCTCGACGCGCTGATCGCCAATCCCCGCACGCCGGCTGCCGATCAGGCGCGTTTCAATTACCAGCGCGGCATCATCGCCGCCAATGCCAAGCAGCCCCAGGAAGCGATCACCTTCTTCCAGCGCGCGCAGCAGCTCGGCTACACCGATCCCAACCTTCCGCTGCAGATGGTCAAGATCAAGATGGAGGGCGGCGATATCGCCGGCGGCTCCGCCGATCTCCAGAAGGCGATGGATGCGCAGATCGCCGCCGGCCAGAAGCCCGATGAGTCGCTCTATCGCTACGCCATGGCGAAGACGCTGCAAAAGCGGATGATCCCCGATACGATCGGCTGGATGAAGCGCTACGTGGCCGCTTATCCGACCGCCAAGAACTGGCGCGACATCGCATTCGTGTACGGCATTCAGCAGGGCAGCGCCGTCACGCTCGACAAGGCGCAGAAGGTGGATCTGTTCCGGCTGCTACGCAAGGAAAAGGCCCTGGCCGACCAGTTTGATTATGAGATCTACGCGCAATATGCGATCGATCTCGGGCTGCCGAACGAGGGCAAGTCGGTGATCGACGAGGGGCGCGCAGCGGGCAAGCTGCCGGCCGACTCGGCAACCGCCAGCGATCTGTATCGCGTCGCCAAGCAGTCGATCGCCAACGAGGGGTCGCTTGATCCGCTCGATGCCAAGGCGAAGGCGGCGGCCAACGGCAAGCTCGCCGCGGGCACCGCCGACGCGCATCTCGGCTCGGGGAATTATGCGAAGGCGATTGAGCTGTACAAGGTCGCCCTGCAGAAGGGCGGCGTGGACGCGGATGCGGTCAACACGCACCTCGGCATCGCGTTGGCGCAGTCCGGCGACACGGCTGGTGCCAAGGCTGCCTTTGAAGCGGTGAAGGGCGCACCGCGCGCCGATATCGCATCGTTCTGGCTGACCGCGCTTAACACGCCGGCCGCCTGAGGCGCACGCGATATCGATAAGAAAAGGGCGGCTTCCGGGCCGCCCTTTTTCTTCCGCGATCCGAAAATCCTTTTACTCGAGAATCGGCACACCCGAAGCGGATTTGGCGCTGCGGATCGTGAGCGACGACTTGACGCTGGCGACATTGGGCGCGGGCGTCAGATGCGTCGTCAGGAAACGTTGAAAACTCTCCAGATCGGTCGCGACGATCTTGAGCACGAAATCTATCTCGCCATTCAGCATGTGGCACTCGCGCACCTCCGGTAGCGCGGCGACATGCTCCTCAAAGGCGGACAAGTCCGCCTCTGCCTGGCTTCTGAGGCTCACCATCGCGAAAACGGTGATCGGAAAACCCAGTTGCGCGGCATCGCAATCCGCATGGTAGCCGCGAATCACGCCCGCCTGCTCCAGCGCGCGGACACGCCGCAGGCACGGTGGGGCCGTCAGCCCGACGCGGTCTGCCAGTTCGACGTTGGTCATCCGCCCGTCGTCTTGCAGAAACGCCAGGATTTGCCTGTCGATACGGTCGAGCACTTCATTCTCCGGCTGTCGCCAAGCAGCTTCATGGCGATTTCGTTCACGTATCCATAGGAAAATTGCGCCTAAACGCAATTGTCCCACATTGCGACGTGCCGAAATCTGCTGTTCCACGATCGTCTGATGCAGATTACTCAGGCGATCCCCGGCGGCGAAACGGTCGCCTGCCGGAAAGGATGATATCGGTGCGATTCGACGACAGCCTGAAGACCGTTCTCGCTGCGGACGCCTCCACGCCCTTCGGCGCGCAGGCGGCGTTCAGGCAGGTTGCCGATCTTCTGGCACGCGGGCGGATCGTAGAGAGCGCCGAGGTGCTCGATCATTTGCGCGTTTTGCGGGAGCGGGTGCCGCTGTCGGTGCGTGCCGCTGCCGGTCGCTCGCTCGCGCTCGCGGCGCCCTCGGCCGGGCTGGTCGCGGTGTTTGCCGAAGACGAGCATGCGGTTGCTGCGCCAGTGCTGCGCGCCGCACGCCTTGACGATGCGGCGTGGCGTGCGCTGCTGCCGACGCTTGGCCCTACGGGACGCGCCGTGCTCCGTCACCGCGCCGATCTGTCGGATGACGTTGCGCGCGCGCTGGACAGCTTTGGACCCGCTGATTTTGCGCTGGGGTATGATGGCGAAGAGGCCGCGATGTTGCCGGCGTGCGCCGCCGCCATCGAATCGCTTCCCGCCGAAGCCGTTACCCAACCGTCTGCCCCTCCCGCCGACGTGCTCGATCTCGAGCCGGCAGTGGCGGCTGGCGGTGGCTTCGAGATCGCGGCGCTGGTTGACCGCATTGCTGCCTTTCGCGAGCTGCATCGCGATCAACAGCCACTTCCTGCAGGTTCCGGCGATGAAGCGGACGCGGTCGATCGATTCAGCTTCGAGACCGATTCGGCCGGCGTGATTCGCTGGATCGACGCTGCGCCACGCGCGGCGGTGATCGGAGTCGGCTTCCTCTTGCCTGGCGCCGATGGCCAGCCGCAGGTCGATGGCGTGGCCAGCGGCGCGTTCCGCCACCGTACCGCATTCAGCGACGCGCGCCTCAATATTGGTGGACGATCGGCGCTCGCGGGGGACTGGCGCATATCCGGCGTGCCGATGTTCGATCCGGCCACTGGCCGCTTTGTCGGCTTTCGGGGTGCCGCGCGCCGTCCGCGGATCGACGAAGGCGCGATTGGCCGGCGCACCGACGCAAGCGGCATCGAGGGCTTGCGGCGACTGGTCCACGAACTGCGCACACCCAGCAATGCAATCGCTGGCTTCTCCGAATTGATTGAGACCGCGATGCTCGGACCCGTTCCCGAGGTCTATCGCGAACGCGCAGCGACCATCCGTGCGCATGCGAGCGATCTGGTGGCGGCGATCGAGGATCTCGAACTTGCCGCGCGGCTCGAGGGGAATGCACTGAATCTGCGGGACGAGACGGTGATGCTGGCGCCGCTGCTCTCCCGCACACTGAATGATCTCGCGCCATTGGTCAGATTGCGCGATTGCGTGGTCGATCTTGCGCCGGGGCCCGCGGGCATAACGCTGGCCTGTGACGAGCGGATTGCCGAGCGCCTGATCGGGCGATTGATCGCCGCGCTGGTGGCCAGCGCCGCTCACGGCGAGCGGCTGACGATTGACGTGCGCGACGAGGACACCCACGTCGCCATCCAGATTACCCGTCCGCGCGCGCTTGCCGCCGTGCCGGATGCGACCCTGCTGACGCTGGATGCCGAGCGCGAGGTGGAGATGCCAGGCGCCCCCTTGCTCGGCACCGGATTCTCGATCCGGCTGGCGCGCAACCTCGCGACGGAATTGCGCGGTTCGCTGATGATCGAGGCGGAGCGCTTGACTCTGCTGCTCCCGACAGGATTGATCGGCGACATGGGGCAGGCCTCGACAAACTGACGACGGTGGCATCGCCCGCGATCGTCCCGCGGCGCTGGCGTGTGCCGCCCCCGGAAGCGGAAACGCTGGTGCGTTGGCCGATCGATTTCGGCGTCCGCTACACCGTGTTCATCGATACCGAGGAGGAGTTCGACTGGGCTGCTCCTTTCTCGCGTGACGCAGGGACGGTTACCGCACTCGCGGCGTTGCCGGAGGCGCACCGGCGCCTGTCGGACGCGGGAGCGGCGCCTGCGTATTTCATCGATTACCCGGTGGCATCCGATCCCGGCGGGGCGGATTTATTGCGGAGCATTCTTTCGGACAATCCTCGCGCTGCGATTGGCGCGCAACTGCATCCGTGGGTCAATCCGCCGTTCGACGAGCCGCTGTCCTCGGTTGCGTCCTTCGCGGGCAATCTTCCCGGGCGAATGCTTGAGGAAAAGCTTGTGCGGCTGACAGGAGCGATCGCCGGTGCGTTCGAGCGCGCGCCGCGCGCCTTTCGTGCCGGTCGATACGGGCTCTCGCCGGAGATGTTCGGGATGCTGGCGCGGCACGGCTACCAACTGGATAGTTCGGTTCGCCCCGGTTTCGACTATCGCGCTGAAGGCGGCCCGGATTTCACGCATGCCCGCGGTGACGCCTGGCGGGTGTCGGAAATGATCGAGTTGCCGCTATCGACCGTCTTTACAGGCGCGCTGCGGAGACACGGCGCGAGGCTTCATGCGCGGCTCGGCGCCGTTCCGCGCGGGCGCGGCCTGTTCTCCCGCGCCGGTCTGCTCGCGCGCGTGCCGCTGACTCCTGAGGGCGTGCCGTTGAACGACGCGCTCGAGGCGATCGCGATTGCGATCGGGGAAGGCGCGCGCGTGCTGAATTTCGCTTTTCATTCCCCCTCGCTGGTGCCGGGGAATACGCCGTATGTTCGCGACAGGACGGATCTGGCGCGGTTCTGGCGCTGGTGGGATCACGTTCTTGACGAACTCGATCGACGTGGCGTGCGTTCCGCTTCCCTGGACGAGGTGATCGCGGCCGCCGGCTGAACCACCACCTGCTTGCTCGCGCAGGGGTTGAGGTCAGGCGCATCGCCGAATGAATGATGGTCGGGGAGAGAGGATTCGAACCTCCGGCCCCTGCCTCCCGAAGGCAGTGCTCTACCAGGCTGAGCTACTCCCCGACGGAGTATCGGTCATCGGCCTTTCGGGGGCCTACCGGTCGCTGGAGGCGCGCCTATAGCCAGCGGATTTGGGCTGCGCAAGCTGCGTATTCATATTGGCGCGCGGGCTGCAAGCATCGCGTCCAGGGTGGTGAACTTCTCGCGCGGGGCGCCATCCCGGGCGTTGGCTATTTCGGAGCGCTCGATCTCCTGCCAGTCGCGAAACGTGACGACATCCACCGCACGTTCGGCGAGTAGCGCATCCAGCCCCACGCGACCGGCTTTTCCGCTGTCGCCGGGGGTTTCCGATGCGATCCTGTCGGCGATCATGAACCCGTCGGGCCGGTTGGTGCCGATCGTGCCGGTTGGCCCGCGCCGCGCCCAGCCGACGGCGTAAAGCCCCGGCGCGATATGCCCTTCGTCATTGGCGAAGCGCCCGAGCCTCGCGTCATACGGCACGCCCTCGATCGGCGGCGTGCGATATCCGATGCAACTGACAACCAGTCTGGCCGGAATTTCATAGGTCTCCCCGGTGCCCACCGCGCGGCCATCTTCATCCACGCGGGTCCGCTCGACGACCACGCGCTCGGCCTTGCCGTTGCCCTTGATCGCGAGCGGCATGGCGAAGAAATCGAACGTGATCGAAACGGGCGAGGCAGGGCGGTTCCCGGCGAAGGCGCGCAAGTGGCTCACCGACTTGCGCAACCCCGGCTCCAGCGCGGCATCCGTGTCGATCGACGGCAGGTCCGCGCTGTCGACGAGCGGCGTCGCTCTGCTGAGATGGCCAAGCTCACCAAGTTCCTTGGGCGTCATCGCGATCTCGTGCGGCCCGCGCCGCGCAAGGATCGTGACATCGGTGATCGCGTGCGGCCCGAGCGCTTCGAGCGCGTGCTTGACGATATCGGATCCCGCAAATTCGTCGCTTGTCTTGGCAAGGATACGCGCCACATCCAGCGCGACATTGCCCGCGCCGACGATAACCGCGCCCGGGCCCTCCAGCGGCGGCGCGAGGTCGGCGAAATCGGGGTGACCGTTATACCAGCCGACGAACGCGGCGGACCCGATCACGCCGGGCAGATCGTCGCCGGGTATGCCGAGCGGGCGATCATGCGGCGCCCCGGTCGCCAGCACGACCGCATCATAAAGGTCGCGCAATTCCGGGATCGAGACGTCCCGCCCCACCGCGACATTGCCGACGAAGCGGACATTGTCGCTGAGCGCGGTCGCTTCGTACCGCCTGGAAACCGCCTTGATCGACTGGTGATCCGGCGCGACCCCGGTGCGGATCAAGCCATAGGGCACTGGCAGGCGATCGATGATGTCGACGCGGACATCGTCGCCGAACGTCTTTTGACAGGCTTCCGCAGTGTAATAGCCTGCGGGGCCTGACCCGATCACGGCGACGTGGCGCATATTGCGTCTCTCCTTGTCCCGCGGGATGCTAACCGCTTGGCGAGGGAGGGCAAGCTGCTTATCGCCATGGCAATGTCGATGCTCGAATCGGTCGCGACGGTCCTGGGGGTGGCGTGCGTCGCATTGGCGGCGAGACGCAGCGTGTGGACGTTCCCTATCGCGATCGGATCGGTCGTGCTGATCGGTGTCGTGGTGTTCGAAACCCGACTATACAGCGATGCGCTGCTCCAGGGCTTTTTCGTGATCGCGAACATCTATGGCTGGTTTAACTGGTGGCGCTCCCGCGCGCGTTCTGGCGAGGTCTCGGTCGAGCGGATGAGCGCCGCGCAACGCGGCGGATGGATGATCGGCGGTCTTGCCGCCGCAATCGCCTGGGGCGCGCTGATGCATCGCTTCACCAATGCGTCCTATCCCTGGTGGGACGCCGGAATCGCGATCGCCAGCGTCTCGGCACAGTTGCTGATGGCGCAGCGACGGATCGAGAACTGGCTGATCTGGATCGCCGTGGACCTTGCCTCGGTCCCACTGTATCTGACCAAGGGCTTGTATCTGTTTGCGGGGCTTTACGTGATCTATCTGGCGCTGGCCTGTTGGGGATTGTTCGACTGGCGGCGCGCCGAGCATCGCGTAGCTGGCGGGCCATTGCCCGCATGATGCCGCGGACTGTCTGCCTGCACGGCCCGGAAAGTACTGGCAAATCCACCACGACCATCCGATTGGCGCGGGAATTCGGCACGCCAGTGGTGGCGGAATTCGGGCGCACCTATTGCGAGCGTTACGGCGTCGATCTCACCATGTCCGATCTGGTGATGATCGCGCACACGCAGGACTTGCAGGTGCGTGCCGCATGCGATGCCGGCCAGTTTCCCGTGATCGTGGATACCGACGCCCTGATGAGTGCGGTGTGGGCGGACATGCTGTTCGGCCGCCGCGATCCATGGTTTGCGCGGTGGGACAATACCGCCGATCTCTATCTGCTGTTCGATATCGATTTGCCGTGGATCGAAGACGGCACGCGGATATTCGGCAGCGCGGGTGAGCGCCAGCGATTCTTCGATCTTTCGAAGGCTGAACTGGATCGTCGCGGCGTACGCTGGGAGACGATCAGCGGATCCGGGGAAGCACGTTACGAGCATGTGCTCGATGCCATCGCCCGGGCCGGCGCGGCACCAGACCCGGAGCGCATCGCGCGCCGGGCCTGAGCGGTCGTCCGGTCAACGTGATGGCGCGAGCCGCGAATTGAGCACCCAGCCGACATTGTCATTCTCGTCGGCGACTTCCCACCACAGACCGTTCTTGTTGCCGGTCGGATAGACGATCGTGCCCGGCGGCAGCGTGCGGATCGTCTTGGACGTGGCGAGTGCGGTGGCATGGAGCGCGACCGGGCCTTGCGCGGTAAAGCTCTTGGTCGGTGCCGCTTCGGCCGTGCCCTGCTGCCCGGGCTGGACCAGGCCGAGCTCGTTCACCAGCTTCGAATAGGCCTGGATGAAAGACAGGGTGACGATCCGGCCGATATCGGTGTTGTCATAGCCGCCGCCGACGGCCGCCGCACCGCCGCCGAAGAAGCCCACGCCGCCGCCGGCGCCGAACGTCAGATTGTTCTTCGCGGCATAGCCATCGGTGGTTGCAAGCGTTTCGGTGGTGCGGACGTTGGTGATCGAAAGGACGGTGTTCGCCTCCATCTTCTTGCTGCCGATCCCGCCGAGCAGCCCGCCGAAGCGGCCGCCCACCAGCCCGCCGATCCCCGCAGCCGCGCCGCCGCCTGAAACATTGGAGTTCGCGCCCTGGATTTCGGCGACCAGAACGTAATCGGCAGCCTTGATCTGGCCCTGACCGACGTTTGAGCGACGCTGCAGCCCAAGGTCCGCACCGATATCTCGCTCGCGCTGCGCGGCCTGCAGCCCGCTGCCGCGATCGACCAGATTGAAGCAGCCCGAACGCTGCACGAGCACCTTCAGCAACTTCGAGGGCGCAGCCAGGCTGTATTGCGTCCACGGGCGAGGGTCGTCACCATCTACGATCGAGAGCGTGCCGAGCTTGCGGAAGCACCGCGGCACGTCATTCGCGGTCTGCTCCTGGAGCCGCTGGCCGGCGGAAGGCTTGGCAAGCTTCTGGGCGCCGGCCGGCGTCGCAACCAGTGCGATCGCCGACCCTGCGGCGATCAACGCGAAGTTCCTCAACATTTTCTCACTCCCCGAGTAACGCCGTCACATGCGGCGCAAGACAGAACGATGCGGCCCCTGATGTTCACATCTTTGTTCCCATCGGCTTAACATCAGCCGTAGCGAGTGGCCAGCGGGGGCTTTGACGCGTGTCGCGCCGCCGCCTAGAGGCGCTATCATCATGACAACGCCGCTCGACCGCATTCGCAATTTTTCGATCATCGCCCACATCGATCATGGCAAGTCCACGCTTGCAGATCGGTTGATCCAGCGCACCGGCGGGCTCTCCGATCGCGAAATGTCCGCGCAAGTGCTCGACAACATGGAGATTGAGAAGGAACGAGGCATCACCATCAAGGCGCAGACGGTGCGGCTTGAATGGAAGGGCCATGTTCTCAACCTCATGGACACGCCGGGGCATGTCGATTTCGCTTATGAGGTGTCGCGCAGCCTGGCTGCCTGCGAGGGCGCGTTGCTGGTGGTGGATGCCGCGCAGGGCGTGGAGGCACAGACGCTTGCCAACGTCTATCAGTCAATCGAACACGATCACGAGATCGTGCCCGTCATCAACAAGATCGATCTGCCCGCCGCCGAGCCGGAGAAGGTGCGGACTGAGATCGAGGATGTCATCGGGCTGGATGCATCAAATGCGATTCTCGCCTCGGCCAAGTCCGGCATCGGCATCGACGAGATTCTCGATGCGGTGGTGGAGCGCATTCCGGCGCCGAAGGGCGATGCGTCCGCGCCGCTGAAGGCGATGCTCGTCGATAGCTGGTACGATCCTTACCTCGGCGTCGTCATCCTCGTCCGCGTGATCGACGGTGTGCTGCGCAAGGGCCAGCAGGTTACGTTCATGCAGGCCGGCACCCAGCATCTCGTCGACCGCGTCGGCTGCTTCCGTCCCAAAATAGAACAATTGTCCGATCTCGGCCCCGGCGAGATCGGGTTCATCACCGCGCAGATCAAGGATGTCGCGCAGGCTCGCGTCGGCGATACGCTCACCGATGCGAAACGCCCGGCGACGCAGGCGCTGCCTGGCTTCAAGGAAGTGCAGCCGGTCGTCTTCTGCGGCCTGTTTCCGGTCGACGCGAACGATTTCGAGAAGCTGCGCGAATCGATCAGCAAGCTGCGGCTCAACGACGCCTCTTTCAGCTTCGAAATGGAAACCTCCGCGGCGCTTGGCTTCGGTTTCCGCTGTGGTTTCCTGGGCCTGCTGCACCTCGAAATCATTCAGGAACGGCTGACGCGCGAATATGACCTCGATCTCATCACCACCGCGCCGAGCGTGGTCTATCAGATCGAGCTGACGCATGGCGCAGGCCATATCGAACTGCACAATCCGGCGGACATGCCCGATCCCAACAAGATCCAGAGCATTGCCGAGCCATGGATCGAAGCCACCATCTATTGCCCTGACGAATATCTCGGCTCGATCCTGAAGCTGTGCCAGGATCGGCGCGGTATCCAGAAGAACCTTACCTATGTCGCCGGCCGCGCGCAGGTTACCTATGAGCTGCCGCTCAATGAGGTGGTGTTCGATTTCTATGATCGCCTGAAATCGATCAGCCGCGGCTATGCCAGTTTCGACTATCACCAGATCGGTTATCGCGATGGTGATCTCGTGAAGATGAGCATCCTCGTCAACAACGAGCCGGTCGATGCGCTCAGCATGATCGTCCATCGCGGGACGGCGGAGACGCGCGGGCGCGGGATGTGCGAGCGGCTGAAGGATCTGATCCCGCGGCACCTGTTCAAGATTCCGATCCAGGCGGCGATCGGCGGCAAGGTGATCGCGCGCGAAACGATCGCCGCGATGCGCAAGGACGTGACTGCGAAATGCTATGGCGGCGATATCAGCCGCAAGCGCAAGCTGCTGGACAAGCAGAAGGAAGGCAAGAAGCGGATGCGCGAATACGGCTCGGTGCAGATCCCTCAGGAGGCGTTTATCGCCGCGCTGCGCATGGGTGACGAGGGATGAGGCCGCGCTTCCGCAATCACATGAGCGGGAGCATGACGCGGCGCCTGGCCGCCTTTGTCGCGATGGTGCTCGCGCTGTTAGCCCTGCCGGTTGCCGCGCAGGAGCGTGCACCTTTGGTGCTCGCCGCCGCATCGCTGCAGGAATCGATGAACGCCGCGGCGGATGCATGGGCGCGCGCCGGGCATGCGCGGCCTGTGATTTCCTTTGCCGCCTCATCCGCGCTCGCGCGGCAGCTGATCGCGGGCGCGCCGGCGGACTTGTTTGTTTCGGCCGACGAAGAATGGATGGATGCTCTGGCGGCAAAAGGGCTGCTCGCGCGCGGCACGCGGGTCGATCTTGTCGGCAATCGGCTGGTGGTGATTGAACCGGCCCATGCCCGAACGCGCATAACCCTACGGACGCTCGGCGCGGTGCTGGCACAAGGCGCCGTGGCGATGGCCGATCCGGCCGCCGTCCCGGCCGGGAAATACGGGCAGGCGGCGCTGGAAAAGCTCGGGGCGTGGTCTGCAGTTGCGCCGCATATCGTGCGCGCCGAAAATGTCCGCGCGGCGCTGGCCCTGGTGGAGCGCGGCGCGGCGCCGTTCGGAATCGTCTACGAAACGGATGCGCGCGCCTCGCCCAAGGTGCGGATCGCCGGCATCTTCCCGGCCTCAAGCCACCCGCCAATTCGCTACCCGATCGCGCGCCTGGTAAACTCTCGCAATCCTGCCGCCGAAGCTTTTAGGCATTTTCTCATCAGCACGCAGGGCCGCGCTACCTTCGCTCGCTTCGGCTTCCTGCGCCCCTGATGGCGGAGGGCATCTGGCCGATCGTCAGGCTGTCGTTGCTCGTTGGCGGCGTGGGAACGCTATCCGTCCTGCCGGTCGCGTTCGCGCTCGCCTATCTCCTGGCGCGGCGAAAGTTTCCTGGGCGAACCCTGCTCGATGCGGTGATCCATCTGCCGCTGGTCGTGCCGCCGGTGGTGACTGGCTGGCTTTTGTTGCTCGCGTTCGCCCCGACGGGGCCGCTCGGCGGGCCGTTGCTGAACTGGTTTGGCGTGACGTTGCTGTTTCGCTGGACGGGCGCGGCGATCGCTGCGGGGGTTATGGCTCTGCCGCTCGCGGTGCGTGCGATCCGCCTTTCACTCGAGGCGGTCGACCGGCGCCTCGAGGATGCCGCGCGGACGCTCGGGGCGGGGCGCTGGCGCACTTTTCGCACCGTCACCCTGCCGTTGTGCTGGCCAGGGGTGCTGGCCGCAGCAATGCTGGCGTTCGCCCGTGCGCTCGGGGAGTTCGGCGCAACGATCACCTTCGTCTCGAACGTGCCGGGCGAAACGGAGACGCTGCCGCTCGCGATCTATTCAGCATTGCAGCGACCGGGCGGGGAGGGCGCCGTGTGGCGCCTCGCCGCTATTTCCGTCGCCATCAGTCTGATTGCGCTGTTGACGTCTGAATGGCTCGCTCGGCGGGCGGGACGGGGCGTGAATGTCCTTTGACATCGACCTGACGCTGCGCCGTGGGGATGCGCTGATCGCCACCGCATTCGCCACCGATGCGCGCGCGGTGGCGCTGGTAGGTCCGTCGGGGATAGGGAAAACAAGCGTATTGGATATGATCGCGGGGCTGTTGCGCCCGGATCATGGCCATGTGCGGATCGATGGCCGGCTGCTTTCCGATCGTGCGACTCGGGTGGATGTGCCTGTGCATCGTCGGCGGGCCGGCTATGTGTTTCAGGACGCGCGATTGTTTCCGCACCTCGATGTCCGCCGGAACCTTCTTTACGGCGCGACCGGCACGGGGCGGCTGCTGTCGATCGCCGAGTCTCTCGACGTCGCACACCTGCTCGATCGCTGGCCGCGTGCGCTATCCGGTGGCGAGGCACGGCGGGTGGCGATCGGTCGCGTGCTCCTCTCCGGGCCGCAGTTCCTGCTGTTAGACGAGCCCCTCTCGTCGCTTGACCGCGCGCGGCGGGAAGAGGCGATGCGATTGATCGAGCGGGTCCGCGATGACACTGCCGTGCCGCTGCTGCTGGTGACGCACGACGAAGCTGAAGCCGAGCGGCTCGCCGACGTCATCGTGCGGATGTAATCCTGCCGGGATTACGCTGCGGCCGGCCGTTCTTGCGGGTGATGCGGAACGAGGATCAGCGTGTTACCCTCGACGCGCCATGATTGCAGCCGGGACAGGAAATTCATTCCCAGCACGTCGACATCGCCGAACGCCGGGGAGACAACTACCGGCAGCGCGCGCGCCACGACATTGCCCAATCGCATTTCATCGATGGTGGATGTTTGCGCGTGAATCGTGCCGTTTGCGGTACGTATCAGTATCGGCAACGCCGGTTGCTGAACATCCAGCCCGGCATCGCTGGCGCTGTCAGCCGACAAAGCAGTCACTGTCGCGCCGCTGTCCACCAGCATTCGTCGCGTCGTATCGCCGAACCGGACGGTTACCCAAAAGTGTCCGTCCGGCGACATGCGAACGCGTGTTTCTTTGCCCGTCACCTGCTCGGCAGTCGGGGCGAGATTGAGTGCGCGCATGATGCTGGCGACATAGGGATTCGTGCGCCCGCGTTGATCGACGAGCGTCGCCAGGATGAACGCCAGCCCCAGCAGCAGCGACAGATCGAAAAGACGGCCGACGATCGGAATTCGCCGAAGAAAAGCGGCCAGCAGCAGCACGGCGATCAGCAGCGCGGCGACCGGCAGATGCTGGGCGAGATCTAGGCTGGCGGGCATGCAGCGGCGCTAGCTGCACGTCGCTGTACGCAGGATGACCGGATACGAAAAAGGCGGCCCGTTGCCGGACCGCCTCGATCGGTTGCGATTGCAATAACCCCGGCGCTGCCGGAGCAGTTCGCTCAGCGCTTCGAGAACTGGAAGCTGCGGCGCGCCTTCGCGCGGCCGTACTTCTTACGTTCCACCGTGCGGCTGTCACGGGTGAGGAAGCCGGCGGCCTTCACTGGCGAACGCAGTGCCGGTTCATACTTGGTGAGCGCCTGGCTGATGCCATGCTTCACCGCGCCTGCCTGGCCCGACAGTCCGCCGCCCTTGACGGTGCAGACCACGTCATACTGGCCCTCACGCTCGGTGATGCCGAACACCTGGTTGATGACGAGGCGCAGCGTCGGGCGCGCGAAATAGATTTCCTGATCGCGACCGTTGATCGTGATCTTGCCCGAGCCCGGCTTCAGCCAGACGCGCGCGACGGCGTCCTTGCGGCGCCCGGTGGCATAGGCACGACCCTGCTTGTCGATTTCCTGCGCGCGCAGCGGGCCGCGCTGAACCGGCTCGTCGATCTTGCCGTCGAGATAGGCCTCGGCCTTTTCATCGGACGCTGCGACGGCTGCGTCGTGCTGATGCGCGAGGGCGGCGCCGAGATCGGCGAGGGACTGGCGATTGTCGGACATTATGCGCCCACCTTGTTCTTGCGGTTCATGCCGGCGATATCGAGCGGCTCCGGGTTCTGCGCTTCGTGCGGATGCTCGCTGCCCGCGAAGATGCGCAGGTTGCGCATCTGCTGGCGACCGAGCGGCCCACGCGGGATCATGCGCTCAACGGCCTTTTCGAGCACGCGCTCGGGGAAGCGGCCTTCCAGCACCTTGCCCGCGGTGATTCCCTTGATGCCGCCGGCATAGCCGGTGTGCTTGTAATAGATCTTGTCAGCCAGCTTCTTGCCGGTGAAACGAATCTTGTCGGCGTTGATGACAATGACATTGTCACCACAATCAACGTGGGGGGTGAAGCTCGTCTTGTGCTTGCCGCGCAGGACATTTGCGATAACCACCGCCGCGCGACCGACCACCAGGCCGCTGGCATCGACGATATGCCATTTCTTCTCCACCTCGTGCGGCTTGGCCGACTTGGTGGTCTTCATCAGCGCCTTCATGGCTGTTTGACCTCATCAAAACAAAAGGACGCCGCGCCCACGGGCGCAGCGCCGACCGCCGGTCAATGCGTCAGCAGTATCGGGAAGTCAAGATTTCCGGGCGATCCGCGACAGGTATTATTTTACCCGTTAAATTTGAATGGCGCTTTTCGGTGTGATGGCCGCCTCTTCTCGCAGCTACCGTCGCCGAGCGCCGATCGCGTGAGATGCCGATACCGATGCGATCAGAAGCAGCGCGGCATTTGCCTGATGCGCTACCGCAATGCCGATCTGAACCCCGCTCAGCAGTGTCGCAATGCCGAGCGATATCTGGAGCACGACAAGCAGCACTACAGCGTTCCCGGCCGGCCGCCCGGCGCGCAGCGCTAGCCAGAACAGCCCGCCCGCGGCCAGAAATGCGAGCCAGCGGTGAATGAACTGAACGACGATGGGGTTGTCGATGGCATTGCTCAACGCCGGTGTCAGCATCTGCACGTTCGAGGGGAATAGCTCGTCGCCCATGAGCGGCCAGCTTGAAAAGGCGTAGCCCGCGTCTAGCCCGGCGGTGAAAGCGCCATACATGATCTGAGCGCCAAGCAGCAGCAGCACTAACGCGACGGGGGGGCTCAGACGGGCAGGCCGCGCGAGCGGATCATGCGTCTGTTCCCGAAGATCGAGCGCTGTCCAGACGATGCCGGCCAGGATGAACAGCGCGGTCAGCAGATGCACCGCAAGGCGAATATGGCTGACATCCGTGCGAACCGACAGGCCGGAGCTGACCATCCACCAGCCGATCGCTCCCTGCAGGCCGCCCAGCGCGAGGATCGCGCTCAATCGCCAGCCATAGCCGCGTGGTATCTGCCGTCTGAACGCGAACCAGATCAGCGGCAGCGCGAATGCAAGTCCGATTACACGGCCGAGCACGCGATGGATATATTCCCAGAAGAAGATCGCCTTGAAGCCGGCGATCGTCATCCCCTTGTTTAGCTGCTGATATTCGGGGATTTTCTGGTAGTTTGAGAACTCGGCCTGCCATTGTGCGTCGTTCAGTGGCGGAATGATGCCGCTGATCGGCTTCCACTGCGTGATTGACAGGCCGGATTCGGTCAGCCGGGTGATGCCGCCAACAACTACCATGGCAACAATAAGGGCCGCGACACACCATAGCCAGCGGGCAAGCGCCGCCGGGCGCGCGGTGGAGACGTATCCCGGTGTAGGCTGCAACATGGCTCCGCACTAGCGGAGCCCGGCAACCCTGCCAAGCCGAGCCGGCACGACACGATTTTACCGATGTGATATTGTAACATCTCTCCTGCTGTTCTACATCGACTGCCGAATGGGAAACGCGACTCGCCTCGGTCGATTTGGGACGCTAGATCGGCTGGCGATCATGCTGTCAGGATTGTGCGTCGTGCATTGCCTGGCGAGTGCGGTATTGCTCGCGATGCTTTCGACCGTCGGGGGAATGCTCGGCAACCCGATCTTTCACGAGGTGGGATTGACAGTCGCCATCGGGCTGGGCGCGATCGCGCTGATCCGTGGGGTGATCCATCACGGGTATCTGATGCCGCTCGCGATGGGCTCGCTAGGATTGGGCATCATGATGGGGGCGCTGTCGCTCCCGCACGATGGCGGGCATGCCGAATCGCTATGGACCGTGGTGGGCGTCGGCATTCTCGCCTTCGGCCACGATCTGAACCGCCGGGCGGAGAACTGATAAGCGCCGCGGGTTGTAGCGTCGCCTGCTCCGGCCTATTTCCCGACAATGCCCGGCCATGCCCACCAGCACCACGAATCGCGCGGCGAGGACCTGACCCGCGCCGCGCAAAAGACGCTCGAACGCTCCGGCGAGCAATGGACCATGATGCGCGCCAGCGTGTTTGATGCTCTTGCCGGATTCGACAAGCCAGCTTCCGCTTATGACATTGCCGATGCGGTATCGAAGCGAGAGGGGAGGCGGATCGCGGCAAACAGCATCTATCGCATCCTCGATCTCTTCGTCGGTGCCAATCTCGCGCGTAGGGTGGAAAGCGCCAATGCCTATGTCGCCAACACGCATCCTGATTGTCGACACGACTGCATATTCCTGGTGTGTGATTCATGTGGGCAGACGACGCATCTCGATGACGACAAGCTTACCCGGGCGGTAAGGCAGGCCGCCGAAGCCGCCGGGTTTTCGCCGGAGCGACCGGTGATCGAAGTGCGCGGCATCTGCGCAGATTGCGCGCGCGTAGCCAGCTGATCTTCGAATTGTCGCAATCGACACTGGTTTTTGCGTGGAGTAATAGCGGCGGATGACTGGAATATTTGAGACGCCGTTGCTGGACAGGATAGCAGAGCCGGCGGATTTGCGTTTGCTTTCGGCGTCTGATCTTCGTCAGGTGGCGGATGAGCTGCGGCTGGAGGTGATTTCGGCGGTGGGCCAGACGGGTGGTCATCTGGGGTCTGGCCTTGGGGTTGTGGAGCTGACGACGGCGCTTCATTACGTGTTCGATACGCCGCGGGATCGCCTGATCTGGGATGTCGGGCATCAATGTTATCCGCACAAGATCCTGACGGGTCGGCGCGCGCGGATCCGCACGCTGAGGCAGGGCGGGGGTCTTTCGGGTTTCACGAAGCGCAGCGAGAGCGAGTATGATCCGTTCGGCGCGGCGCATTCGTCGACGTCGATTTCGGCGGCGCTGGGGTTTGCGATCGCGAACAGGCTGTCGGGAGCGCCGGGCAAGGCGATCGCGGTGATCGGCGACGGGGCGATGTCGGCGGGCATGGCCTATGAGGCGATGAACAACGCGGAGAGCGCGGGCAACCGGCTGGTGGTGATCCTGAACGACAACGACATGTCGATCGCGCCGCCGGTGGGGGGGCTGTCGGCGTATCTGTCGCGGATCGTGTCGAGCCGCGAGTTCCTGTCGCTGCGCGAGGTGATGAAGCGGATCGCGCGGCGGCTGCCGCGCCCGTTCCACAATGCCGCGCGCAAGACCGACGAGTTCGCGCGCGGGATGACGATGGGCGGCACGTTGTTCGAGGAGCTGGGCTTTTACTATGTCGGGCCGATCGACGGGCACAATCTGGATCATCTGATCCCGGTGCTGGAGAATGTCCGCGATGCCGAGGAGGGGCCGATCCTCGTCCATGTGGTGACGAAGAAGGGCAAGGGCTATGCCCCGGCGGAGGCGGCGGCGGACAAATATCACGGGGTGCAGAAGTTCGACGTGATAACGGGCGCGCAGGCGAAGGCGCCGCCGGGCCCGCCGGCCTATCAGAACGTGTTCGGCGATGCGCTGGCGGACGCGGCGGATCGCGATCCGCGGGTGTGCGTGATCACGGCGGCGATGCCGTCGGGCACCGGGGTGGACCGGTTCGCGAAGCGGCACCCGGCGCGCGCGTTCGACGTGGGGATCGCCGAGCAGCATGGCGTGACGTTCGCGGCGGGGCTTGCGGCGCAGGGGATGCGGCCGTTCTGCGCGATTTATTCGACGTTCCTGCAGCGCGCCTATGACCAGGTGGTGCATGACGTGGCGATCCAGAACCTGCCGGTGCGCTTCGCGATCGACCGGGCGGGGCTGGTCGGCGCGGACGGGGCGACGCACGCGGGCAGCTTCGACGTGACCTATCTGGCCTCGCTGCCGAACTTCGTGGTGATGGCGGCGGCGGACGAGGCGGAACTGGTGCATATGGTCCACACCTGTGTGGAGCATGATGCAGGGCCGATCGCGGTGCGCTATCCGCGCGGCAACGGCACGGGCGCGGCGTTGCCGGCGGTGCCGGAGCGGCTGGCGATCGGCAAGGGCCGGGTGGTGCGCGAGGGCAAGACGGTGGCGATCCTGTCGCTGGGCACGCGGCTGGCGGAGGCGCTGAAGGCGGCCGATGCGCTGGAGGCGAAGGGCCTGTCGACGACGGTGGCGGACCTGCGGTTCGCCAAGCCGCTGGACGAGGAACTGATCCGGCGGCTGCTGACCACGCACGAGGTGGCGGTGACGATCGAGGAAGGCGCGATCGGCGGGCTGGGCGCACATGTGCTGACGTTCGCCTCCGACGCCGGGCTGATCGACGCCGGGCTCAGGCTGCGCACCATGCGCCTGCCCGACATCTTCCAGGATCACGACAAACCCGAAGCGCAATATGCCCAGGCCGGCCTCGACGCCGACCATATCGTCAAGACCGTCCTCACCGCACTCCGATGGAACGAGGCCGACACCGTCGGCGCCACAGCGTGACCGGCTGGTCAAAGGTCATCCTCGCCACCGCACTGATGACCATCGCACTGGCCTGTTTCAACCTTTCGCTTTGGCGGCGCTTGCGGGCCGCCCGCATGCGCGAGACGCCCGGCGTTTCATCGACGGACGATCATCGCTGAACCTCACGAGGCCGGGAGATGATTGTCAGCGGTGAGCCGCGCCTCCCGGGCGAGAATCGCGCGCGCGTCTCCCGGAGACCGGGCTTCACCCCGCGGACCGCCGGACGCGTCCATCACGCGTTCGAGCAACTCCTGACCCTCCGGCCACCATCCCAGCCCGCTCGCCGCATTGACATGGCCGTGCGCGCCGAGATCGACAAAATGGCTGCCCCAGTCCGCGGCCAAGCTGTGGGCCCGCTCGATCGAGACCCACGGATCATCGGTGCTCGCCGCGACGATCGACGGGAAGGGGAGCGACGTGCGCGGCACGGGGGCGAAGCCGGCGATTTCGGACGGCGTCTCCGCGCGGTCCACATCCGCCGGCGCCACCAGCAGCGCGCCGGCGACGGGCCAGCCATAAGGCTGCGGACTGAGCGTCGCCCACCAGGAGATTGCGATACAGCCAAGACTGTGACCGACCAGGATCACCGGCGCGCGCGCGGACGACACCGCCTGATCGATCTTGGTGACCCAGGCGTTGCGATGCGGCGTGTTCCACATCCCAAGTTCGATCCGCGACGTATCCGGTCGCGACTGTTCCCAAAGCGTCTGCCAATGCGCAGGGCCGGACCCGTTGAGGCCCGGAACGGTCAGGATCGTGGGACGGCGCGAAAGATCGGATGAGAACGGACTCATGACGGCCACTCCTCGTCGTCAGGGCGAGGCCGTGAACCGCCGCTCTAGGGTGCAGCCAGCCCACGACCTCGGGTTGAAGATATTCCGACCAATCCAATAGGCAATAGGTCGTTCCATACTGCGCGCCCGATCGAAGGCGGCTTGCGACGAACTGATCGGCAGGCGATAGCGAGGCATGGCAAAGGCGCGTGCGGATCAATTGCTTGTCGATCGCGGGCTCGCCGAATCGCGTACGCGGGCGCAGGCGCTCATCATGGCCGGCCTGGTGTTCATCGCCGATCGGAAGGTCGACAAGCCGGGTCAGCAGCTCAATACGGACACAGCGCTTGATGTGCGGGGACGCGATCATCCCTGGGTGTCGCGCGGCGGGATCAAGCTGGCACATGGGCTGGATCATTTCGGCTGGGATGTGGCGGGCGCGACGGCAATCGACGTGGGCTCTTCGACCGGCGGATTCACCGACGTGCTGCTGACGAGGGGCGCCGTGCGGGTCTATGCCGTGGACAGCGGCACCAATCAGCTTGCGTGGAAGCTGCGGCAGGATCCGCGCGTGATCGTACATGAGCAGACCAGCGCGCGGATCCTGACGAGCGAACACGTTCCGACGCCGGTGGATCTGGTGGTGTGCGATGCGAGCTTCATCTCGCTTGCCAAGGTGCTTGATGTGCCGCTGACGCTCACCGCGCCGGGCGCGCGACTGCTCGCGCTGATAAAGCCGCAGTTCGAGGCGGGTCGCGACGAGGTGGGGAAGGGCGGGGTGGTCCGCGATCCCGCGATCCACGCGCGCGTCTGCGATGAAGTCGCCGCGTGGCTTGCCGGGCGGGGCTGGCGCGTGCTGGGCACGGAGCGCAGCCCGATCACCGGGCCGGAGGGAAATGTTGAATTCCTGATCGCCGCTGTCCGGGATTGACGCACTGCCGCAAGCGATAAGTGGTTTACGCGGGCCAAGGTGCAGGGCAGGTTCGGCGCGCCACAAACAGGGAGGCGGTGTGGGAGGATTAGCGTCAAGGGCGCAGTTGCGCCTGTCATTCTTGCGCTGGGCGGTCGTCACCGTCCCGTTGATACTGCTGCTTGGCTTTCTTTCCGGGCGGAGTGTGCCGGTCGGTTCGGAAAGCCCCTGGTATGCGGCGCTTGTAAAGCCCGAGGTCACCCCGCCCAACTGGCTCTGCCCCGTCGCCTGGACGACCCTCTACGTGCTGATCGGCGTGGCGCTGGCCATGATCCTGCACGCACGCGGCGCCAGGGGGCGCGGGCTGGCGATCACGCTGTTCGTGGTACAGCTGGCGCTCAACCTCGTCTGGACGCCGTTGTTCTTCGGCGCCCACCAAGTCTGGCTCGCGCTTGCCGATCTGGTCGCGTTGCTGGTGATCGCGATCGCCGCGACCGTGCTGTTCGGCCGGATTCGCACCATCGCTGCGTGGCTGATGCTGCCCTATCTTATATGGGTAAGCTTCGCCGGCGTGCTCACGTGGCGGATCGGGCAACTCAACCCGGGAGCGGAAACACTTGTGCCGGCCGCGCATACATCCCAGGTAATCGGCTGAGTTCCAGCCGGAAGGTGACATTGATGCAATCCGAAAATCGGATATTCGACGATTTCGTGAAGTTCGTGAACGGTGCCGCAGGGACGTTCGCGGGTGTCGGGCGGGAGGCGCAGGCCGGCGCGCGGGATCGCGCGCGCGAATGGATCGGCGGGCTGGATTTCGTCAGCCGCGAGGAATTCGAGGCGGTGAAGGCCATGGCGATCGCCGCGCGTGACGAGGCGGACGAACTGCGGGCGCGGCTCGACAAGCTGGAAGCCGCGCAGGCGAAAGCGGGCACATAAGGCGCTTTTGCCAGAGCGACATTCACAGATTTCGCATGATCGGGCCGTCGCGGGCTTTGCGTCCGCGTCGGCCTTCGTGCGATAAGGGCCAGATGATGCTTGATGAAGCCGAAGACGACCACGAGGCCTCCGCGCCGCTTGATATGCTCGAGCGCTATTTCGCCGCGCATGGCTGGACCAACGAGCGGCACGACGACGAGATCAGCGCGACCGTAAAAGGCAGCTGGACGGAATATGAAGTGCGCGGCCTCTGGCGGGAGGAGGACAGCGTCCTCCAGTTTCTGTGCTTCCCGGACGTGAAGGTGGCCGAGGAGCGCCGCGCCGCGATCTACGAGGCGCTGACGCTCGTGAACGAGCAATTGTGGGTCGGGCATTTCGAATTATGGTCGTCCAGCGGCATTCTGCTCTATCGCCATGCGATGGTGGTGGATGGTGACGAGGACGGCGAACAGGTGATGTCGCTCGGCGCGACGGAATTGCTGGTCGAAACCGCGATCGACGAGTGCGAGCGTTTCTATCCCGTGTTCCAGTTCGTGCTGTGGGGCGGCAAGACCCCGCGCGAGGCGATCGCCGCCGCGCTGATCGAGACCCAGGGCGAGGCGTGATGCGGCTCTGGATGGTCGGTTGCGGCAACATGGCGGGAGCGATGCTCACGCGCTGGATCGAAAGCGGCGCCGTGCGCGCGGCCGATGTGCACGTGGTCAACCGCCGCGATCGGGCTTTGCCGGCTGGCGTGCACCAGTCGCGCGAGCTGCCCGCGGAAGAAGCCCCGGATATCGTCGTATTGGGCGTGAAACCGCAGCAATTGGCCGACGCCGCCAGACACTATGCTTCGCAGGTCCGTCAGGCACCGATCCTGCTGTCCATGCTCGCCGGGGTGGATGAGGCCGTGCTGGCGCGGGCTTTTCCCGGCCCGGTGCCCGTGCCGGTGATGCCGAACCTTCCCGTCGCCCTCGGGCAGGGCGTGTGCGTGGTGAACGCGCCGTCCGCATCCGGCGCCACCCGCGCGGTCGTCGACGCATTGCTCGCGCCGCTTGGCGAGGTGATCTGGGCCGAAGGCGCGGTTTATGCCGCCGCCGCAGCCTTGTCCGGCTGCGGGCCGGCCTATCTCTTTCGCTTCATCGACGCGCTGGGGCAGGCCGGAGTGGCGATGGGCCTTCCCGAGGCAGAAGCCGCGCGGCTTGCGCTGGCCACCGTGCGCGGCGCGGCGGCGCTGGCCAGTGCGGATGGGCGGGCACCTGCCGCGCTGGCGGATGCCGTCGCCAGCCCCGGCGGGATGACACGCGCCGGGCTCGACGTGCTGGACGCGGGGGAAGCGCTCAACCGGCTGGTGCGCGAGACGCTCCGTGCCGCAGCGGCGCGTGGCGAGGAGATGGCCGCCTCGGCGCGCGGCTGAGCCACGCCTTACCGGCGCAGCGCCTCGACCCGTTCGCGTTCTTCCTCTGGAATCAATCCCTCAAGCACCGCCCAGAAGCCGGTCACCGCTTCCTGCCCGGCATTCGAATAGGCGGCGGACATTTTCTCGCGCAGCGCCTCGTACAGCCCGCTTTCCAGATCACGCCCCGGTTCGGTCAGGCGCAGCAGACGTTGCCGCCGGTCCCGCTCGCCGGGGCGGCTTTCCACCAGACCGCGTTCCGTCAGGTCGTTCAGCACCCGCCCCAGCGACTGTTTGGTGATTGCCAGCAGCGCGAGCAGGTCGCTTACGGCCATGTTCGGGCGGCGCGCGATGAAATACAGCGCGCGGTGATGCGCGCGCCCCAATCCCTGCTGCGCCAGCCCCTGATCGATCGATCGCGTGACGTGGCTGTTGCCGAAATAGAGCAGCTCCAGACCGCGACGGATTTCGGGTTCGCGCAGGAAAAGCGGGGAGGCGGGTTGGGTTGAGGCGGCCATGTTGACCGGCATTGCCATCGGCCCTACCCGATCGCAACCGTCAACCGCGCCCTTCATGCGCGCCAGATCGACAGGAGGTCACCCTGCAATTCGCGTTCGAGCCGAGCCCCAATCCGGTGCCAGTGAATGAGCGTGCCACGCGTCTTGTCGATCCGGTATTCGGGCGCGTTCACACAGACCATATGGCGATCGTGCGCTGGTCGGATGACAAGGGCTGGCATGACGCGAAGGTGACTGCGCGGACGACGCTGACGATCGATCCCGCCACCGCCGTGCTGCATTACGCGCAGGAAATTTTCGAAGGCCTCAAGGCATATCGGATGGAAGACGGCGCGGCTGCGCTGTTCCGCCCGGACGCGAACGCCCAGCGGTTCCGGAATTCGGCGCGTCGTCTGGCGATGCCGGAGCTTCCCGACGATCTGTTCCTCGGTTCGGTGGAGGCGCTGGTGCGCGCCGATCGGGACTGGATTCCGGCGAGCGAGGGTGGTTCGCTCTACCTGCGCCCGTTCATGATCGCCAGTGAGGCGTTTCTCGGGGTGAAGCCGTCGTCCGAATATCTTTACATGGTGCTGGCATCGTCGGTCGGCTCGTACTGGAAGGGCGGGGTGAAGCCGATTTCGCTGTGGGTCAGCCATGATTACAGCCGAGCCGCCCCGGGCGGCACCGGCGAGGCGAAGTGCGGCGGCAATTACGCGACCAGCCTGGTCGCCCAAGCCGAAGCGATTCGGCGCGGTTGCGATCAGGTGGTGTTCCTCGACGCGGCGGAGCGGCGCTGGATCGAGGAACTCGGTGGCATGAACATCTTCTTCGTGTTCGAGGACGGCTCGATCGTGACGCCGCCGCTGACCGGCACGATCCTGCCGGGCATCACCCGCGATTCGATCATCGCGCTCGCTCGCGATCAGGGGCTGGCGGTGCGCGAAGAACTCTACGGCATCGATCAGTGGCGCGCGGATGCGGAGAGCGGGAAGCTGGTCGAGAGTTTCGCCTGCGGGACGGCTGCGGTGGTCACGCCCATCGGGCAGGTATCCGGGCCGGACTATTCGTTTCAGATCGGCGCCGGTGGCATGGGGCAGAAGACCCAGCGCTTTCTCGAGCAGCTCACCGCCATCCAGCGCGGTCGCTCGCCCGACCCGCACAACTGGCTGCGCCGCATCGGCTGACCGCTGACGAAACTTACGCCGGAAGGGGACCGGAGCGTGGATGATTCGCCGGCCCGGGAGCGGCCGTCGGCGGCCCGCGAGAACGGAAAATGGCAGAAAACCGTACTTTTCTCTGTCGACCGCAACAAAATTGCAAAAAGTGTTTGACGAGTTGGTGTGGTGGGGCCTAGAGGGGTTTCACCGACGGGGTGGCCATTTGGTTTGCTTTGTTGGTCACCGGAAATCAGGCGCTATGGCCGCCCCGAGGAAAAGGGGTTGGGCAGGGCGTCGGTTT